>NZ_JAYMWT010000017.1:0-17696 GCF_048056095.1 Phaeobacter sp. JH20_34
CTGTAGGAACATTGAGGGTGGTGCGTGGAGATTGACGCTGCAACTATTTGTTCGGCGACACGCGTCACCCGGTATGGTTGCCCCTGGGTTTCCCGGTCTTACCGAACCTTTCGGATTCTCAGTCTCCGGAAGTTGACGGCAGGCCGAAGCGGGCTCAATGAGGTCACAAAGAAATCAACGTGGGCTCCCGCGTGACTCCTGCAGCCGTATTGATAGTTTTGCTCAAGAGTAGTTCGCGGCGAGACCCGATCAGAAGACGATCGAGCCGAGCGGAAGAATTGCCGCCCCAAGTGCTGCGACATCCCCGGACAAGCTGCTCAACAGAAGCTTTGGAAACGGTGTGAACTCGCCGTAGCGGTTGGCTGAGGGCCTGTCGCACAAGGCGATCATGCTGTTTCGCAGGGTTTCAGGCGCTTCGCCCCCAAAGAAGATGGCTTCGGGGTCGGCTATCGCCCGCAGCGCCCGGATCGTCAGGTTCAGGCAGGGGGAAATGTCGCTCAGCCATTCCGCGACACCCTTCCACTCGGGATCGAATTTCCGTTGAAGTTCGCTAATTTCGGCAATGGGAATGCCGTCCTCAGCGAGACGTTTCAGGAGTTCACCAAGAGCCGGACGGTGCGGCATTTCTTCGGGCAGGAACAGGTCGGATAACTCGCCGGCGTTTCCGAACCCCCCGGTGACCAGATTCTGGTTCAGAACGATGCCGCCGCCAAATCCGAAGTTGAAAGACAGGTATGCAAAGCTGTTGAAATCCCGTCCGCCTCCACAGTGGTGTTCGGCAAGGGCGGCGCAGTTGGCGTTGTTTTCCGAATAGGCGGGCAAGTCGAGTTCGGTCGAGAAAAGATCCTCGATATCGAGCCGCGACCAGTTGTCGATCGGCAGGGGGGCGGTGTAGCGGTTCCGGTGGGTCGTGCGGTATCCCTGCATTGCGATGCCGATGCCAATTGCCTGCCGGTCCGCGAGCGGTCCATTGTCAAACCATCGCACCAGTGTCTCGCGCACTTCGCGCAGGACTGCGTCACGTTCGTTCGGCGCGGAAGACAGAACGGTGCATGCAATCTCCTGCCCGGAGAGCGTCATGGCGCGAAGGTCTACCTTGTCAGTGCGGATCGAGACACCGAGCGACGCCGTGGACATGTTGTCCAGGACAATCTGCGGACTGGGTTTGCCGCGGCCTGTCACAATCGCCTTTTCGCTTGTCAGCAGACGTTGGGCACACAAGCCTTCGACCAGCCGGTGAACCGATTGCTGGGACAATGATGTCAGTTCCGTGATCCGCGACCGTGCAATCGGCTGGTGGCGGTTCACGATCTGCATCACTTGTCGTTCGCTCGTGCCGAGTGACAGCGGATATGTGGGTATCAAGTTGTCCATGCTCCGATTATTTATTTTTTGATATCAGTGTCTTGTCGGGTTCGCAATTTCTGCATTGACAGGTTCTACATTATTATCACACATTATGAGTAATAAAAGCAAGTCGGCTGGCTGTTCGATGTCCGACTGGGAGGAAGCCGACGTGAACGCGATCGAAATTGACGGTCTGGAGATGCGGTTCGGCAGCTTTGCGGCGCTTTCAAACGTCAGTCTGACGGTAGCTCAGGGGGAATTTGTCACTCTGCTTGGGCCGTCCGGATGTGGAAAGACGACACTGCTAAAGCTGCTGTCGGGGTTCCTGAACCCCAGCAAGGGTACGATTTCCATGGCGGGACGGAACGTGACAGCAGTTTCACCCGAGGCGCGCGACACAGCCTTGTGTTTTCAGTCTTACGCGCTTTTTCCACATCTGACCGTTCGCGAAAACATCGAATTCGGCATGCGGCAGAAACGGCTACCCCGTTCAGAGAGGCAAGCGCGGCTTAACCGGGTGGCGACACAGCTGGATCTGGAACCTCAGCTGCAAAAGCTGCCCAATCAGCTTTCGGGGGGGCAACAGCAGCGCGTTGCGCTGGCGCGTGCGCTTGTGATGCAGCCAGCCGTCATTTTGTTCGACGAACCATTGTCGAACCTCGATGCCAAGTTACGCGATGCCGTCAGGTTGGAGATCCGGCGCATCCAGCGCGACAACAACCTGACAGCAATATATGTCACTCACGATCAATCCGAAGCGCTGGCAATGTCGGATCGCATCGTCGTTCTCAATGCGGGCCGCATCGAGCAGATCGGGACACCGCGCGACATCTATGATCGCCCGGAAACCAGTTTCGTCGCCGATTTCATTGGCGCGGCCAATGTGATGGACGCGGTGATCTTGGGCAAGGCTCCGGGCGGAGGAGTACGACTAGACACTCCATTGGGTGAGATGATCAGCTCTTCCGGATCGCAGCGGACGTCCGGGATGGTGAAGGTCTGTTGGCGTCCGGAAAAAGCGCAGATCGGCGGAAGCGTGCCGAACACCATTTCATTGCCGATCCGTGATCGGTCCTTTCAGGGAACCCACACCGATCTGTTTGCGCGCATCGAGGGGATCGATATCCGGCTTCAGGCCCGTGGGCATGATTTCTGCGAAGGCGACACGGTCACGTGCTCAGTACTCCCCGAACATCTTGTTGTTCTGGAGGCCGTCGAATGAAGTGGCGCAGGGGACTAACAATTACTCTGCTGCTGACGCCGGGGCTGGGGTTGATCATCACCCTGATGGGAACAGTGATCTATATGGCTATCGCCCAATCGTTCGGCCTGTTTCCTCTGTCCGGCGAGGGTGGCTTTTCCACTGAGTTCTGGGAGAAAATGATCGCACGTAAGATCTATGCGCGATCGGTCGGCTATTCCATCTATGTTGGCATTATCTCTGCCGTGGTTTCTGTCGCGCTCGCCTATCCGCTTGCCATCTGGCTCCGGCGGCCGTTTCCGGGGTCGACCGCGATCAGTGCGATCCTGAAGGCACCGCTTCTGGTACACGGGCTGGTCGCCGCATTTCTCTTCATCAACGTCATTGCCTACCACGGTATCCTTAATCAGTTCATGCAATGGACCGGCCTGTGGGATGGCCCGCGCAGGATGCAGAACGACGACGGCGCGATCGGGGTTCTTATCCTGCAGGTGTGGAAGAACATGCCCTATGCGCTTCTCATCATGGCCGGGTCCGTGCAGGCGATTTGCGACGATCTGCTTGATGCGGCGCGTGATCTTGGCTCGGGGGCATTCGCCCGGTTTCGCAAGGTGATCGCGCCGCTTTCTTTGCCGGCGATGCAGGCCTCTCTCGTCATTATCTTCATGGGGGCGGCGGCGGACTTTTCCTTTCAGGTGCTGGCGGGGCCGACAAACCAGCGCTCCATGGCGCAGCTCATGGTGTATTTCAAAGGCCTTGGGCGTTGGCATGACGCAGCGGTCGTGGGCGTGACGCTGATGGTTGTTGCGCTGATCTGTGCCGGTGCGCTGGCGCTTGCCGCGCGGCTTCTGGTCAAGGCGGGGCAGGCAAGATGACACGCGCAACCCTGAACAAGGCGCTGCTTTACGCGCTGATCATCCTCTGTTCGATCTGGTTGATCATTCCGTTCACCATGGCCGTCCTGTGGTCACTGGTCGATCCGGCAGAGCCGTGGACCGTCGACAGGCTTTTGCCCCCGGTCATGTCGTTCGCACGTTGGACTTATCTTTGGGAAAACTCGTCCCTCAAACTCGCCATGGTCAATTCCTATGTTCTGGCACCGACCGCGGCGCTGCTGGCATTGGTTCTTGCAACACCCACTGCCTTCGCCCTGGGGCGGTTGGAGTTCCCGGGCCGTGGCCTGGCGAAGATCATCGCGATTGTTCCGCTTGTCGTTCCACCTTTCGTGACGGCCGTCTTCTTTGCCGCCCTGCTTTTTCGTCTCGGTGTATCGCACTGGCGATTTGGCGGCATCGTTCTTGGGCATGTGGTGCTCTACATCCCTTACGCGATCCGCATCATGACAGTAAGTTTCGAGACTGTCCGGCAAGATCATATCGATGCTGCACGCGATCTTGGTGCGACGGCGCTGGAGCGTTGGCGCGTGGCCTATCTTCCGGCGTTGAAGCCCGGCATTCTGGCGTCGTTTCTGATCGTGTTCATCTATTCGATCGAGGAATTCGCGATCGCGTTCATCATCGGGTCGCCGAATTTCGTGACCATCCCGACCCTGCTTTTTTCCACCATGGGACAAGACTTCGTTCGCCCCAACGCGGCGGTGCTGTCGCTTATTCTGGTCGTGCCCAACGTGTTTCTGATGCTCGTGCTGGAGCGCCTCCTGAAATCCACAAATCCCGCCCTCAGCTCGGGCAAGGGGTGAACTTATTGCCTAACCAACGAGGAGGAGTTGAAATGTTGAGGAAAGTAATGGCGACCACAGCCGTGGCGCTTGCAGCATCGGTTTCCGTGGCAGCCGCTGCGGATCTCTCGCAGATGTCCTGGGGCGAGATCGTGGCTCAGGCCAAGGAAGAAGGGGAGGTCACATGGTACGTCTGGTATTTGCGTGATGAACTAAGCGGGGCGGTATCGGCCTTTGAGGAGGAGTACGGTATCAAGGTGACCATCCCTGAAGGCACAAACGGCGCAAATCAGGAAAAGTTGCTTGCCGAAAAGGACCGTGAGACAGGCGATATCGACGTGATGGCCTTTGGCGTCGATACGGTCAAGAAGTGGGACCTTGAGGGGCTGTTCTCTCCGCTCACGGTGCTTTTGCCCGATACGGATGGCCGCAGGCAAGAGGTTCTTGGGATCAATGGCGAGGGTTATGCTCTGCCCTATTGGGGCAACCAGACCGGTATCGCCTATGACCCTGAATTCGTGCCGGAAGACGCGCTGCCACAGGATGCAGGGTCTCTGGCGGCCTTTATGGAAGCCAATCCTGAGCGGTTTGGCTTCAACGCCGACAAGGGCTGGGCCGGGCGGTCATGGGTGATTTCGATCTACCGCGATCTGAGCGATGCCGATTTCGCGGATGGATCTCTTGGAGACGAACGTGTTGCCAGCCTGACGGCGGGCACTGAATGGCTTCAGTCGCATGGCGAGCAATATGTGGTCACCACGTCGAATGCCGACAGCATTACCCGGATATCCGATCGCGAACTCTGGATGGCCCCGGCCTATGAAGATCATCTTGCAGGAATGCAGAACCGCGGAGAAGCACGCAAGGAAATCCGTTTTTACATTCCGGAAATGGGCATGGCCGGCGGTGGCAATATGGTCGCGGTGCCGCAAAACGCCCCTCATCCGGCGGCGGCAGTGGTCTTTGCGAACTGGCTGACATCGGCCGAAACGCAGACGATGTTCAACCGCGATTTCGGCACCGCACCGATGCACGAGATGGCTGACGACTCAATGGCGCTCGTGCCCAACGATCAGCGCGACCGGCAGATTGGCTGGGCGCATGGCGATTTTCTGAATGTCATGATGGACCAGTTCACCGAAGAGGTGCTGCTCAACCGCTGACGAAGAACCGGTTTTGCAGGGCGCTTGCACCGCCTGCAAAACCGGCCCTTCCGCACACGGACGTGTGACTGACATCTCAAGGCTAATCGGCCTGTCGGTGTGCGGCAATACTCCCTGTCAACTGTCGCGGGGCCGGGTCCCGCGACCCTTTTCAGAACGGATCCGATGACCCGTCACCAAAGAAGCTGTATGCAATGACGAAACTGTCGCCAGAGCACTCTCAACCAGATCGACCTCACCGCCGCTTCAATCTGTTGACGGGGGATTGGGTGCTGGTCTCTCCGCAGCGGAACAACCGGCCGTGGCAAGGGGCCACCGAGGCTGTCGCGGATGGCGTTCGACTGAACCATGACCGCACATGCTATCTCTGCCCCGGCGTCACCCGCGCCACGGGGAAAACCAATCTGTCTTACACCGGCCTCTATGTCTTCCCAAACGACTTTCCCGCGCTCTTGCCGGGGCAGATGCGCCCCGACGCACCGGACGCCACCACTCACCTGTTTCAGTCGGAAAGCGTGACTGGCGAGGCGCGGGTCATATGTTTTTCCGAGCGCCACGATCTGTCGATGGCGCGCATGACAACGACCGCCATATCCGACATTATCGCGTGCTGGTCAGAACAATACGACGATTTGTCCGAACGTTATGCCTATGTCTCAATCTTCGAGAACCGGGGGGCCGCGATGGGCTGTTCGAACCCGCATCCGCACGGGCAGGTCTGGGCTACCAGCTTTGTGCCGACCGAGATCCTGAAGGAAGAGCGCCAGCAGAAGGCCTACTACCGCAGGCATAACCGCGCGCTTCTGGCCGATATTGCCGCGGCGGAAGAGACAGCGGGCGATCGCATGGTCTTTGCAACGGAGCACTGGCTTTGTCTTGTGCCGTTCTGGGCGGCATGGCCATTCGAGACGCTGCTATTGCCACGGGGACCGGCGGCACGGTTCAACGATCTGGGTCTCGCGGAACGATCCGACCTTGCCCATGCCCTGAAGCGGCTGACCACCCGCTACGACAACCTGTTCAAGACCGAATTTCCGTACTCCATGGGTTGGCATCCGGCGCCGGGAAGCGATGCGTCCGCCCCGCACTGGCGCTTGCACGCACATTTTTACCCGCCACTTCTGCGCTCTGCCTCGGTTCGCAAGTTCATGGTCGGATTCGAGCTCTTAGCCGAAAACCAACGCGATCTGACGGCTGAGCAGGCCGCCGGCATTCTGCGAGAGCAGGACGAGTGTCATTATCTCGAACGGGAGAAGTGAGATGGCCAACGGCGGGACAGTTTTGGTAACAGGCGGCGCGGGCTTCATCGGGTCGCACACAATTCTTGCCCTGGAAGAGGCCGGGTACCGGACCATTGTCTATGACAACTTTTCTGCCGGTCACGAAGACGTGTCTTTCGGCACGCATACCATCGAAGGCTGCCTCAGCGATCGCGAAAAGCTGGTCAGCGTGATGCGGGATTATCGCGTCACCGGGGTCGTGCATTTTGCGGCCCTGATCGAGGCCGGTGTTTCCGTACGCGAGCCGCTTGCGTTTTTCTGCAACAACCTGTCCGGCACGATATCACTGCTCGAAGCGATGAAAGATGCAGAGGTCGCCAAGATTGTCTTTTCATCGACCGCCGCTGTCTATGGAAATCAGCAACAGAACGGATTGCGGTACGAGGCTCTGCCCCGCGCGCCTGTCGCCCCCTATGGGTCCAGCAACGCCATGGTCGAACAGGTGCTGGAAGACTGCGCGCGGGCCCATGGTCTTCAGGCAATCGCGCTACGCTATTTCAATGTCGCCGGTGCCGACCCACTGGGCCGGAGCGGTGAACGACATGACCCGGAAACGCATCTTATCCCGCTCGTCATCAAGGCAGCCTTGGGCAGGGGCGGCCCGATCAGGGTCTTTGGCACCGATTATCCGACAGCCGATGGCACCTGCATAAGAGATTATGTCCACGTCAGCGACCTTGCCGATGCCCATGTCGCTGCATTTGCGATGCTGGTGAAGGGCAGGATGGACGGCTTCCGGGCGCTGAACCTTGGGTCCGGTCATGGTCACAGCGTGCACCAGATCGTTCGAACGGTGCAGAACGTGTCGGGGTCGAAAGTGCCCTTTTTCGATGCAGCGAGGCGCCCAGGGGATCCCGCTGAACTTGTCGCTGACCCGTCAGCGGCGCGGCGCCTGCTCGGCTGGGTTGCTTGCCGCAGCGATATCGAAACGATCGTTCATGATGCGTGGGAGTTTTTTCATGCCTGAAGGCGTAGGCGCGGGTATCGTTCTGGACAAAGACAGGATAGCCGAAAGGTTATCCGGCGTCGGCCGCTCAGCGCCCTACCCAGAAAGCATTACAGCGCCGGGCCTCGGCGGCAAGTTCACGCCCGACGGCCAGGCCCTGCCGTTTCCGGGCAATACGTTCATCTGCCACATCCCTCGGCATTCACGCTTCTTTAAGGCGTTGGGCGCAATCCAGGCCGGGGTCAAAGCACACCCGCTGGCCCGGTATTTTGCTTTCCTTCCGCCATCCAGTTTCCACATGACCGTCTTTCCGGGCGTGTGCGGTTCCCCGTTGGGTTATGACGGGTGGCCAGACGGCTTTTCACCTGAGGTCAAACTTGCGGAGATCACCGAGACGTTCATGGCCCGTCTGAACGATGTTACCGGGTTCGAAAGGGTCACTGTCAAAGCCGTCGGCCTCTACCATCCCTGTTCAATCCTCGTGAATCCGGCAGGTCCGGCACACACAGCGGCCCTGTGGAAAATGCGGGAGAAGCTGCAAGCCTTGACCGGACTCCACCGACCCGATTTCCTTCGGTATCGGTTTCATGTCACCTTGGGTTACCCTCTGTGCTGGATCCCACCGAACGATGCCGGAAGGCTTGTCGATGCTGCAGCTGACCTGTTCGCCAAGCATTTTCCGGGGCGAGCAGACCTTACACTGGGTCCCGTCGAGTTCTGCCAGTTTAAGACGATGCTCAACTTTGATCCGGTGCTTTTCATACGGAATGTCGAAGCGAGTTGGAAGTAGCTCAACCGTACTTGGCATTGATAGTGTCAATTCTACGCGCTTTGCGCCCATTTGTGCTCAGTGCAGAACCTGCTCGTTTGGGCTCCTTGCAGACCAATGCGCGCGCAGAAGACGGCCCATTTGGTTGGCTTCCCAAACGGGCGTTCAGCACTGGTTGTACACTCGCCCGGTCAGCGCGGTGCTGATGATTGGGCTTGGAGGGAGGATCGGAGGGCATATCATGCCAAGAGTCCAACTTCCCGCAGTCACCCCCAAACGCAAGGCTTGGAACAAGGGACGAATTATCGGGCAGAAACGTCCACTGCTGCCAAAACAGGTGTGGGCGATCCGTGCGCGGCTCGAACTTGCAGGCAACCTACGCGATCTTGCTTTGTTCAACGTCGCCATAGACAGCAAACTTCGAGGCTGTGATCTGGTCAAGCTAGCCGTTACGGATCTTGTCAAAGACGATCGCGTCCGCGAACGTGTTTCAGTAATCCAGAGCAAAACCAAGCGACCAGTTCAATTTGAACTGTCGGAAAATACGCGAGAAACCGTTCTGACCTGGGTTAGATCTTCGGAGATGCTTTCTTGCCTGTTCATGTTCCCTAGCCGGTTTCACAACCGACCACACATCTCAACGCGTCAGTACGGTCGACTTGTCCGCAACTGGGTGAAGGCGATTGGTTTGGAGCCGAGTGGATATGGTACACACTCGCTTCGCCGAACAAAGGCTGCCGAGATCTATCGCAAGACTGGCAACCTTCGCGCGGTGCAACTGCTCCTTGGTCACACCAAAGTTGACAGCACGGTGCGTTACCTTGGTGTCGAACTGGAAGATGCTTTGAGCATAGCCGAGCGCATCGACCTCTAACGAACCGTGGCGAACGGTCCTGCCGTTCGCCGTTTCGAAGCGGTTGTCCGTCCGTCATGCGGCGTAAGATCATTCTGAGCCCGAAGTGCTGAATGCTGCGACATGTATGAAGCGTCGGAATGTGTGGTAAACTGTCGCTTGCTCGGCTTAATTGTGACTGGCCGTTTCTACGATTGCGTTGCTTGTGATATTTCGTCGGATGTCAGGTGCGTCTGCACCTGCATAAAAAGGCTCTCCACTGTCGTTCAATTCTGCGCTCTTCATCGAGGGCCAAGTGGCTTCGCATGAGTTGACCTCAGACATTTATTTGAATGTTCGAGACCATCAAATTCGGACCCAAGTTTGATCAGTGCAAGTTCTTTGGGGTCCGTGACTGGATGCGGATGGCGATGCCCGACGGCCCGCCATCCGATTTCTTGCGTGTTAGAACGCCGCGAGATCCCTGAGGAACAAGGCGATGCCGGGGACGTAGATCAGCAGCGCTGTCATCAGCGCGAGGATCAGGAAGAATGGCAAGCTGCCCCGGATTACCTCAAGGTAGGGTCGTTTGAAGATCGCAATGGCGGTGAAGATATCGCAGCCAAAGGGCGGTGTCGCCGACCCAATCGCCATCTGCAATGTGACCATGACCCCGACCAGAACCGGATCAAGCCCGGAGGCGTCGACGATCGGCACGAAGATCGGCGTCAGGATGACCAATACGACGAGCGAGTCCACGAACATGCAGCCCACGAAAAAGCACAGCGCAATAACGATCAGAATGTATTCATCAGATGCGCCGTCGAGGTCGAGCGGTGCCAGCAACGCCTGTGGAATTTGCTCAAACGAGATATACCACGAAAACGCCTGACCCACGCCCACCAGAATGAACACGACAGCCGTGATCAGACCCGTGCTGAGCGCGGAGTCCAGAATGTCGTCAAGCTTCAACTCACGGTAGATCAGGCATTCGACGATCAGCGCGTAGAGCACCGAAAAGGCCGCCGCTTCGGTTGGGGTTACGGCACCGGAATAGATACCGCCGACGATCAGGGCCGGGAAACCCAGTGGCAGGATTGCCTTGCGAAACGCTGCGCGCCGCTCGGCTCCGGTTTTCTTTGGGACAAGGGCAATCAGATCGCCCTGCCACACGCTGTAAAAATAGCAATAAACCGAAAAGAGCAGCGCCAGCA
This sequence comes from Phaeobacter sp. JH20_34, assembly GCF_048056095.1. Taxonomy (NCBI): domain Bacteria; kingdom Pseudomonadati; phylum Pseudomonadota; class Alphaproteobacteria; order Rhodobacterales; family Roseobacteraceae; genus Phaeobacter; species Phaeobacter sp. JH20_34. Next base: position 10,431 of record NZ_JAYMWT010000017.1, read on the forward strand.
CGAGGCCCGGTCCGATCCCTGCGATGAACAACTCGCCCACACTGGTATTGGCCAAAGTGCCGTACAGGATCATCCCGATGCTGGGGGGAATAAGAAAGGCGATGTCGCTGGCATTGATGATCAGCGCCATGACAAAGCTGTCCTTGTAACCCGCCTTCAAAAGCTTGGGCCGCATGATCGACCCAACGGATACCACCGTTGCCTGAGTTGACCCAGACACCGACCCAAACAGCGTGCAGCTGATGCAGGCGGTGATCGGTAAGCCGCCCCGCCGATGCCCGACATAGGCTTCGATGAGGCCAAGAAGATTGTTGGCCGTATGTCCGCGCGCCATGATATCGGCGGCCAGAATGAACATCGGCACCGCGATAAGCGCGTTGGGTGAAATACCCGTTACCATCTGCTGAATGATGACACCGGCATCGACCTGCGAAAAATGCACAAGGCCGATCAGCGCCGCGACGGCCAGCGGAACGATCATTGGGTAGCTCAGAAAGAGCAGGACGACCATCGTCGCCACAAGCGTAAAGGTGATGATATAGGTGTCCAGCTCACCGGCAACGATATCGCCCAGAAATTCGATGATACCCGACATGTCAGACTCCAATGTCTTGCGCTTCGTCGTCTTCGACCTCGTAAGAGTGCCAGACGCCGGCGTGGGTAATATTCATGATGAAGGCGATCAGATATTGCAGGCTGGCCATGAACAGGCCGACCGGGATCACCGCATAGATTATGTAGACCGGAAATTGCAACGCCGGACTCAGACGGTTCAGGCCCTTGATCTCAAGCACATAAAGCACTGACTCATAAGCCAGAAACGCCAGCAACAGGGCGGTGGTGATCGAGATCAGCGTCAGGATCCGTTTTTTCCACCGACGGCTGAGCGTGTCATAAACCGCCGTCATGCGGATGTTGCGCCCTTTGCGAACGGCATAGGCAAACCCGACAAAGGTCACGCCAACGATCAGGAACTGGTTCAGCTCTTCGGCAAAAAACAGGCTTTTGCCAAAGGCATAGCGGCCGATGGCATTGGCGGTCGAATTTATCATCATCAGCAGAATGGACGCGATGATGACGGATTTCTCGATGAATTCGGTGCCCCTGCTCAGGGCCAACAACAGGTTCTTCATGATTTTCCCTCCCTAGGCATGTCTCCCGGCATGCTCCAAAACGAAAGGCGCGGTTCTTTTTCCAGATACCGCGCCCTCCAACAATCTTGTTAGTGGCTTACGAGGCGTCGCTGACTTCCTGAAGCAGACCTTCAAGGATACTCTTGGCACCGTCACGCGCAGCGGCCTTTTCGGCGTCGTCATAGGCATTTTCAACAACGTCGAAGAATGTCTCGTGCAGCGTGGCGCTCACGTCTTCAAATACAGCGCGCTCTTCCTCGGTGAGGACGATGACCTCGAGATCGGGGCGTTCGGCAACGATTTTTTCCATATTCGTCTGGTTGATTTCGAGCTGATAATTGTGCGCAGCTTCTTCGGCCACATTGATCGCGGTTTTCACCATCTCTTGCTGTTCAGCAGGTAAGCCATTGAACCATTCGGAGTTGGTTGAAACTGTGCCTACATAGGGCTGCTGACCTGGGAAGATCAGGAAATCCTGAACTTCGTGCCACTTGGCGTTGTAGATAAAGTAGACTGGGTTCACCATGCCATCGACAGTTTGCAGCTGGAGCGCGCCATAGACTTCGCCCCAGGACAGTGGTGTCGGGTTGGCACCAAAGGCCTTGAATGTCTCAACTGGAATGGTCGATGTGAAGGTGCGGATTTTCTGGCCTTCAAAATCTGCTGGGCTGCGAATTGCCTTGTTCGCGCCCCATGCCATTTCACCTTCCGAAATCATTGTCAGAAGCTTGAGGTTCACTTTCTCGAACTTCGCGCTCAGGTCTTCATAGATGGTCGGGCTGGTGGTCAGAACCTTGCGGATCACGTCCGTATCGCCGCCCAGAACATATGGCAGGTCCAGAACTTGGGCTTCTGGGACATAAGACCCCAGATGGCCGGTACCCACCGACACAAACTGAACCGTACCTTTTGAGGTCAGCTCGACGATGTCGTTCTCGGTGCCAAGTTGCCCGTAATAGTAGATGCGCACTTTGACGTCGCCATCAGATTGCGTCTTGATGCTTTCGGCAAAGGCCTGCGCAAAGATATCTTGGACGTCTCCCTTGTCCTCTTCCGAGGCGAATTTCCAAGTGTCTGCAACCGCAGCTGTCGACAGTCCAGCAGCAAACAGTGCCGCGAAAAGAAGCTTATTCATTGTATCTTTCATGTCTGGTTCTTTCTAGCCCGCTCAAGCGGAGCATTCTGAGATTATGACAAGGGGGGTGATGCCCTTGCGGTCTGGTTGTTCGATAAGGTCTTTGCACAAGGCGCCGTATCCAGCAGCACCCGATGGGGTCGTGGCAACACCGTGGGCGGCGAGCGCTTTGGTTGCAGCCTCGCCTTGTTCTTCGGTCAGTGTTTCATAGCGTACGCCGCAGCGTTCAAGCACGCCCCAAGCCACGACAGATGGGTCCTTGCAGTCAAGACGGCCCATGCTGGACTCGGGTCCTTCACCACGGGTCGCAACGCCCGCCAGATGGCTGGCCTTTAGGCAGGCGGCCGCAGCAGGTTCAACGACAATCAATTCGGGCTGTTCCGCCCAGTTCAGCCGGATCATATGTGCCATCGCGGCGGCCAATCCTCCGACCCCCGCCTGCAAATACACATGCGTCGGCCAGCGGCCCGAGGCCTCAAAGGCGACGCGCAGTTCTTCGGCGATGACGCAATAGCCTTCCATCACCCATTTCGGAATATCGGTGTAGCCTTCCCATGTACCGTCAGCCAAAAGAGTGGCTCCGGTCCGGTCAGCGTCGGCAATCGCTGCGGCAACGCTGTCTTCATAAACTGCTCCAAAGCGAACCACCTCGGCACCCAGCGCCTTCAGCCGGTCAGCAAAGCCCGCAGGCACGGTGTTGGCCAAATAGATACGCGCCTTGGCCCCCATCTTGCGCGCGCCAGCAGCAACCCCCATGCCGTGATTGCCAGCACTGGCACAAACAAAGGTGTGGGTCGCAGCGAAAGATTGGATGTCAGCATCGCCCATGCGTGACGGCGTAAGCGTTTCACCGGTCTTTTCTTGCCACGCGGCATCAAGAATTCGCGCAACGGCGTAAGGGGCCCCAAGCGCCTTGAATGCACCCAGTCCCATGCGCTCTGTCTCGTCCTTGGCAATAACGCTCAGCCCGTCGGAGCGTTCGAGGGTGCGAATCGGAGAGACCGCGTACTCCTCCTGTGCCTGAAAAAATTCCAGAGCGCGGGAAAAGTCGGGCGTGAATTTGAGGCTATCAGCGGATGTCATGAAATTTCCGTCCCCTTGTGTCATGAGAGGAATTTCTAGCACCGACCGACCATTCCCTTTTTTCGTATTAGACCCTAATATCGATTTTGATTTTCACGTCGGCCTCCAACAGCGCGGGTAATTTTCATGGGCATTGAACTGGACGACGCAGATTTGGCGATTCTGAGAACTCTTCAGAAAGATTGCCGAACCGGGCTTGAGCCGCTGGCCCATGAATGCAGCCTTTCAGTTCCCTCGGTGCAGCGGCGGTTGAAGCGGTTGCGGGACTCTGGCCTGATCCTCAAAGAGGTCGCCGTGCTTGATCCGTCGCAGTTCAGCTACAAGATGACATTTATCGTCCTCGTCGAACTTGATCGGGAGTCACTCCAGCAACTCGACGTGTTCCGAAAACGCGCCAAAGCCGAGCCTCAGGTCCAGCAGTGTTATTATGTGACCGGTGACGCCGATTTTATTCTCGTCTGTGTGGCGAGCGACATGCAGGATTTTGAGGCGTTGACCCAGCGGCTGTTCTTTGAGAACTCGAACGTGCGCCGGTTCCGCACGTCAGTGGCCATGGATCGCACAAAAGTCGGTCTGACACTGCCTATCTGACCCTAATGGCACTTTAGTGCAGCTCTGGTTTCTGGTGGCGGTTCAGGCGGTTCAGAAAGAAGACCGGATCGCCATGAAAACCTGTTTTTGCGGCCCGGAGTATCGGAACCGATCTGGATTTGCCGTTTACATGAGAAATTTTCTCCCAAAGAGGCCGAAACTTGATGCCGCATGCATATCACCATCGTGTATCAAAGGTCGAAACCACGTCTGGATAATGATATGAGCGATTTGGAAACACGTTTGAAAGAGCTGCGGCGAGACCTTCACCAAAACCCGGAACTGGGTTTTCAGGAGACGCGCACCAAAGCGGTTGTTGCCGAACGCCTGCGCGCGCTCGGGATCGACGTGCATGAAGGCGTGGGCGTTATCGGCGTGCTGCGGTCGGGCGGCGGCAACAAGGCAATCGCACTGCGCGCTGACATGGATGCCCTACCGATCACAGAGACTTCGGTGCATGATTACATATCAAAAGCGCCCGGAGTGATGCACGCTTGCGGCCATGACGGTCATACCACGATGCTGCTTGGCGCGGCGGAACAGCTTGCAGAGACTTTGGCGTTTGACGGTACCGTGGTTTTTCTGTTCCAGCCCAACGAAGAGCACGGTTTGGGGGCCCGCGCGATGATCGACGAAGGCGTGTTTGAACGGTTTCCGGTCGATGAAGTCTATGCCATCCACAACCTGCCCGGTGCGCCCACAGGCCAGATCTCGACCCGCGCGGGCATAATCTGCAACAGCGAAACCTTGTTTGAGATCGCAGTGAAAGGACAGGGTGGCCATGCCTCGATGCCGCAGGTGAGTGTCGATGCCATCACCGTCGGGGCCGAGATTGTTCTTGCGTTGCAGACCGTGGTCGCACGCAAAGTCGCACCAGCCTCCGGGGCGGTCGTTTCGGTGACCGAGTTCCTGACCGACGGCCAGCGCAACGTCCTGCCCGGCAACGCCACGCTCAAGGGCGATTTTCGCGCTCGCTCGCCCGAAGATCGCATGGCCATTGAAGGCTTCATGCGCCGCATTTCCGAAGGCGTCGCAGCGGCGCACGGCATTACCGCATCGGTCACGTTCGACACACAGTTTGCAGAGACCATCAATGCCGAAACACCGACCGAGGCCGTTTACCGCGCTGCCGAGACCGCAGGTTGCGAGTTGATCCGCAACCGCCCCCCCATGAGTTTTTCCGAGGATTTTGCGCAATTCTCAGCGGCCGTGCCGGGATGTTTTCTGCTGCTCGGCAATGGCGAGGCTGGGCCACATGGCCGCCCTCTCCACGCCTCGGACTATGATTTCAACGAAGCCCTGCTGCCAATCGGTGCAAACTTCTGGGTCAAGCTTGTGCAAGACCGGCTTCCCCTGCGAAAGGACCATTCATAATGACCGCTCCCGACCGAGGTTTCCCCGAACAGGAATTCGCTGCCCGCACGACAGCGGCGCAAGCGAAAATGGCCAAAGCCAATATGACTGGTCTCCTTTTGACCACCGAACCCGAGGTACGCTATTTCAGCGGGTTCCATACGCTGTTCTGGCAAAGCCCCACCCGCCCGTGGTTTCTGTTCGTCCCCGCAACAGGCAAACCTATCGCCATCATTCCTGAAATCGGTGCCGACCTCATGCGGCGCACCTGGATCGACGACATCCGCACATGGAGTGCGCCCGCCCCCGAGGATGACGGGATAAGTCTGTTGACTGAATTCCTGTCCCCGTTTGCCAAGCGCGGCGAATCCATCGGCTTGATGAAAGGGCATGAAACCCACCTGCGGATGCCGCTTGGCGACTACGAACGCCTAATGGCCGGTCTTTGCGGACTGCGGATCGCCGATGCGACCGGCCTTGTGCGCGACCTGCGGATGGTGAAATCCGAGGCCGAGATTAAAAAACTCGCACATATCTGCGCCATCGGCTCGCGCTCTTTCGCGCGGGTTCCCGAGATCGCCCATGAAGGCCAGCCGCTCGAAGACCTGTTCCGCGCGTTTCGCCGAGAAGGGCTTGCCCAAGGGGCTGACGACGTTCCCTACCTCGTCGGCGGTGCTGATACTGGCGGCTATTCTGATGTGATCTCTCCGCCGTCACGTCGCGCGTTGGCGCGGGGTGATGTCCTGATGCTGGACACCGGTGCGAACTGGGACGGGTATTACTGCGATTTTGATCGCAACTGGGCCGTAGGGCACGCCGATGACGCGTCGCGCCGTGCCTATGATGTGCTGTGGCGTGCAACCGAAGCGGGGATTGCCGCAGCGCGCCCCGGTGCAACATGCCGCGATCTTTTTCTGGCGATGCAGGGCGTAATTGCCGAAATTGACGATCAGGGCGGCCAGGTCGGGCGGCTTGGGCACGGGCTTGGCATGCAACTGACCGAATGGCCGTCACATGCTGCTTGGGACACGACCGAGATCACTGAAAACATGGTGCTGACGCTCGAACCTTCACTGAGCTATGGCAACGGCCGCATCATGGTCCACGAAGAAGATATCGTGGTGCGCGCCGCAGGTGCCCAACTTTTGACCGAGCGCGCCGCGCCCGAACTTCCTATCATCTGAGGACCTGACATGAAACTCGATTTCCAGACAGACAGCGGCATCGGCACGCGGGCCAATCTCGGGGTGGTCGTCCTTGAAACGGACGAGACGCTGGAACGGGAATTCTCCCGTATGATGGCCTTTCCCGGCGTCGCGCTCTATCACAACCGGATCGCGATGGTTCCCGAAATCCGCCCCGATACACTGGCGCGTATGGAACACGATCTACCAGCCTCCGCGCGTTTGCTGCCGCCATCGCTCAACTTCGATGCGATCGGGTTCGGTTGTACCTCGGCCTCGACCGTGATCGGGTCGGACAATGTGGCGAGGGCGGTCCAGACCGCATGCCCCAACGCGCAGGTCACCGACCCCCTAGCGGCGATCATCGCTGCGGGCAAATCTCTCGGCGTAAGGCGGCTCGGTTTCGTGACACCCTATGTCGCAGAGGTCTCGGCAAAGATGCGGCAAAAGTTAGAGGATGCCGGGTTCGAAATCGCGGGATTTGGATCGTTCGAAGAAGGCAATGATCGCGTCGTGGCGCGGATCACCGAAGCCTCCATCCTTCAGGCCATCCAAGCAGTCGCCGCCATGGCACCCTGCGACGGTGTGGTTGTCTCTTGTACGAACCTGCGGTGCCTCGACATCATCCCTGAGGCCGAGGCGAAGATCGGAGTTCCGGTCATCTCCAGCAATCAGGCGCTGGCGTGGCACATGTTGCGCATGGCCGGGATCAACGACACCAGCACCCAGTTTGGGCGGCTCTTTGAGCAAGGTCAGCTGAGTTAGAATCGTCTCCCATGGGACATCT
>NZ_JAYMWT010000018.1:0-5954 GCF_048056095.1 Phaeobacter sp. JH20_34
CTTAGAACCCCCTTCACCGGCGGCGCTGAGGCGCTACTGAGACACACCGGACGGGACGGCGGCGACGCTGGATTGGACGGGAAACGCGGCGGAGAGACGCTGGGACGGGCCGGAGAGACGGTTGGACGCATCGGAAAGACGGTGGCATTTATGAGGGTTTGATCGGCGGGCGCGTCAGGAATTTGGCGCATCTGTTGGTTATTGTCTCTGGATGTATGCTCTTTGACATTGATGATATCTGAAGAGATATGTGGGCGGTTTGGTTCATTCGATGGATCAACGTCTGTATATCAACGCTAGTAGGGCTTTTGTCCGATGATCTAGTGTCAGCTTCACTGTCTTGTTCGGCTTCGGTTTCTTTTGAAACCAAGCACAACAGACAGAGAAACATGATTGCAATTCCGGGTTCCTAGCCGGGTCTGGATCACGCCTAATCGCGCTCAAGTGGCCGAATAGGCGGTAGTGCAATCAAGATGTGCAGAGGTTCGAACGTCAAGGATAAGCATGTAAGTGCTTTTCAACTTGAGAGTTTGATCCTGGCTCAGAACGAACGCTGGCGGCAGGCCTAACACATGCAAGTCGAGCGCGCCCTTCGGGGTGAGCGGCGGACGGGTTAGTAACGCGTGGGAACGTGCCCTTCTCTAAGGAATAGCCACTGGAAACGGTGAGTAATACCTTATACGCCCTTCGGGGGAAAGATTTATCGGAGAAGGATCGGCCCGCGTTAGATTAGATAGTTGGTGGGGTAACGGCCTACCAAGTCTACGATCTATAGCTGGTTTTAGAGGATGATCAGCAACACTGGGACTGAGACACGGCCCAGACTCCTACGGGAGGCAGCAGTGGGGAATCTTGGACAATGGGCGCAAGCCTGATCCAGCCATGCCGCGTGAGTGATGAAGGCCTTAGGGTCGTAAAGCTCTTTCGCCAGAGATGATAATGACAGTATCTGGTAAAGAAACCCCGGCTAACTCCGTGCCAGCAGCCGCGGTAATACGGAGGGGGTTAGCGTTGTTCGGAATTACTGGGCGTAAAGCGCACGTAGGCGGATCAGAAAGTTGGGGGTGAAATCCCAGGGCTCAACCCTGGAACTGCCTCCAAAACTCCTGGTCTTGAGTTCGAGAGAGGTGAGTGGAATTCCGAGTGTAGAGGTGAAATTCGTAGATATTCGGAGGAACACCAGTGGCGAAGGCGGCTCACTGGCTCGATACTGACGCTGAGGTGCGAAAGTGTGGGGAGCAAACAGGATTAGATACCCTGGTAGTCCACACCGTAAACGATGAATGCCAGTCGTCAGCAAGCATGCTTGTTGGTGACACACCTAACGGATTAAGCATTCCGCCTGGGGAGTACGGTCGCAAGATTAAAACTCAAAGGAATTGACGGGGGCCCGCACAAGCGGTGGAGCATGTGGTTTAATTCGAAGCAACGCGCAGAACCTTACCAACCCTTGACATCCTCGGACCGCCAGAGAGATCTGGTTTCCACTTCGGTGGCCGAGTGACAGGTGCTGCATGGCTGTCGTCAGCTCGTGTCGTGAGATGTTCGGTTAAGTCCGGCAACGAGCGCAACCCACATCCTTAGTTGCCAGCAGTTCGGCTGGGCACTCTAGGGAAACTGCCCGTGATAAGCGGGAGGAAGGTGTGGATGACGTCAAGTCCTCATGGCCCTTACGGGTTGGGCTACACACGTGCTACAATGGCAGTGACAATGGGTTAATCCCAAAAAACTGTCTCAGTTCGGATTGGGGTCTGCAACTCGACCCCATGAAGTCGGAATCGCTAGTAATCGCGTAACAGCATGACGCGGTGAATACGTTCCCGGGCCTTGTACACACCGCCCGTCACACCATGGGAGTTGGGTTTACCCGAAGGCCGTGCGCCAACCAGCAATGGGGGCAGCGGACCACGGTGAGCTCAGCGACTGGGGTGAAGTCGTAACAAGGTAGCCGTAGGGGAACCTGCGGCTGGATCACCTCCTTTCTAAGGATGTATCTAGCTAGATCAGAGCTTGCTCTGTCTCGTGATACACTTAGCATAAGATCAGTAATCAAAACTGATCACATCGTTTAGGTCCTCAAGTAGCGCTCCGCGCGGTAGGACACTAAACAGGACCAGGCCGTCCTCATATCTCTTCAGAACTGTCATGATCTTGCCTTGGGGCGAGATCTAGCAAGGGGCCTTAGCTCAGCTGGGAGAGCGCCTGATTTGCATTCAGGAGGTCAGGAGTTCGATCCTCCTAGGCTCCACCACTCATGCGAACGGCCCACATAGAATGGGTCGGTAGCTCAGGTGGTTAGAGCGCACGCCTGATAAGCGTGAGGTCGGAGGTTCAAGTCCTCCTCGACCCACCATTCTGCAAGAGACGATTTGATCATCAAGCACTTGCTTTGAGTGTTTGATCGTCCAATCGGACCGGATCGATGTTCCTTCGGGAAGGTTGATCACATTGACATCGTTTAGAGAGATACAATCAACAACACTGTTGGTCACCCGCGTGAGGGATCGACCTCAGTTTGGTGCTGACGGCCACTTATGTGGTCTGATGCGAGCCTTTGCATCCGCCCTTTTCCTCGGGCGCGCGAGGGTCTGCCGGATTGAAACCACAGTGTTGTCCAAGTCAAGTACACTAACCCGGTTCATATTCCGCAAGGTTTATGAACCAATGTTCACTTCTATGAAGTGAGCGGGAAAGTATGCTTTTGGTTCAGAATAAGGCCACAGTTTCTTACCAGCTTCTGTGGCGTGACAGTTCACTGTCTTTTTCTGGACCAGATCAAGCGCGAGAAGGGCGTTTGGTGGATGCCTTGGCAGTAAGAGGCGATGAAGGACGTGATACTCTGCGATAAGTCATGGGGAGCTGAGAATAGGCTTTGATCCATGAATTTCCGAATGGGGGAACCCACCTGACAGTTTGTTATTGTGACCCTGCAGTCTGCTATGAGAGGCCTGTCCTCAAGTAGCAAAGCGGTAGGACATCAATAATGAGCTTAATCAGGTACTTAAGACCTGAATACATAGGGTTTTAAGAGCAAACCCGGGGAACTGAAACATCTAAGTACCCGGAGGAAAGGACATCAATATGATACTCCCCTAGTAGCGGCGAGCGAACGGGGACCAGCCGAGCCTTGAGTGTGAATAGAATGTGTTGGGAAGCACAGCCATAGTGGGTGATAGCCCCGTATATGAAGCATGATAGGACGTATTAAGTAGGGCGGGACACGTGAAATCCTGTCTGAAGATCGGAGGACCACCTTCGAAGGCTAAGTACTCCTTACTGACCGATAGCGAACCAGTACCGTGAGGGAAAGGTGAAAAGCACCCCGACGAGGGGAGTGAAACAGTACCTGAAACCGAACGCCTACAATCAGTTGGAGGCCCCTTGAGGGCTGACAGCGTACCTTTTGTATAATGGGTCATCGACTTGGTCTCACGAGCAAGCTTAAGCCGTTAGGTGTAGGCGCAGCGAAAGCGAGTCTTAATAGGGCGCATGAGTTCGTGGGATCAGACCCGAAACCGAGTGATCTAGGCATGGCCAGGTTGAAGGTGCAGTAACATGCACTGGAGGACCGAACCCACATCCGTTGAAAAGGATCGGGATGAGCTGTGCCTAGGGGTGAAAGGCCAATCAAACTCGGAGATAGCTGGTTCTCTGCGAAATCTATTTAGGTAGAGCGTCATCCGAATACCCCGGGGGGTAGAGCACTGGATGGGTAATGGGGCCCCACAGGCTTACTGATCCTAACCAAACTCCGAATACCCGGGAGTACTAGATGGCAGACACACTGCGGATGCTAACGTCCGTAGTGGAGAGGGAAACAACCCTGACCTACAGCTAAGGCCCCTAATTCATGGCTAAGTGGGAAAGCAGGTGGGATGTCCAAAACAACCAGGAGGTTGGCTTAGAAGCAGCCATCCTTTAAAGATAGCGTAACAGCTCACTGGTCTAATTAAGACGTCCTGCGGCGAAGATGTAACGGGGCTCAAGCCATGAGCCGAAGCTTAGGATGCACATAGTGCATGGTAGCAGAGCGTAGTGTGACATAGTTCCATGCGTCTTTAACCTTCCTCTGGAAGGTGTTGGACGCACGGAGCTTTCGATGAAGCGGGCGCGTGAGCGATCCCGTGGAGAGATCACTAGCGAGAATGATGACATGAGTAGCGACAAAGAGTGTGAGAGACACTCTCGCCGAAAGTCCAAGGGTTCCTGCTTAAAGCTAATCTGAGCAGGGTAAGCCGGCCCCTAAGGCGAGGCCGAAAGGCGTAGCCGATGGGAACTAGGTTAATATTCCTAGGCCAGGAGGATGTGACGGATTGTGAAGGTAGTTCATCCTTATCGGATTGAATGGGCTGCTGATCAGTCCCTGGAAATAGCCCTCCATGAGACCGTACCCTAAACCGACACAGGTGGACTGGTAGAGAATACCAAGGCGCTTGAGAGAACGATGTTGAAGGAACTCGGCAAAATACCTCCGTAAGTTCGCGAGAAGGAGGCCCGGTTCCAAGGCAACTTGGAGCTGGGGGCACAAACCAGGGGGTGGCGACTGTTTATTAAAAACACAGGGCTCTGCGAAGTCGCAAGACGACGTATAGGGTCTGACGCCTGCCCGGTGCCTGAAGGTTAAAAGGAGGGGTGAGAGCTCCGAATTGAAGCCCAGGTAAACGGCGGCCGTAACTATAACGGTCCTAAGGTAGCGAAATTCCTTGTCGGGTAAGTTCCGACCTGCACGAATGGCGTAACGACTTCCCCGCTGTCTCCAACATCGACTCAGCGAAATTGAATTGCCTGTCAAGATGCAGGCTTCCCGCGGTTAGACGGAAAGACCCCGTGCACCTTTACTACAGCTTCGCACTGGTATCAGGATTGTGATGTGCAGGATAGGTGGTAGGCATCGAAACCGGAACGCTAGTTCCGGTGGAGCCTCCCTTGAGATACCACCCTTCGCACTCTTGATATCTAACCGCGGTCCGTTATCCGGATCCGGGACCCTGCGTGGCGGGTAGTTTGACTGGGGCGGTCGCCTCCTAAAGCGTAACGGAGGCGCGCGAAGGTTGGCTCAGAGCGGTCGGAAATCGCTCGTTGAGTGCAATGGCAGAAGCCAGCCTGACTGCGAGACTGACAAGTCGAGCAGAGACGAAAGTCGGCCATAGTGATCCGGTGGTCCCAAGTGGGAGGGCCATCGCTCAACGGATAAAAGGTACGCCGGGGATAACAGGCTGATACTGCCCAAGAGTCCATATCGACGGCAGTGTTTGGCACCTCGATGTCGGCTCATCTCATCCTGGGGCTGGAGCAGGTCCCAAGGGTACGGCTGTTCGCCGTTTAAAGAGGTACGTGAGCTGGGTTTAGAACGTCGTGAGACAGTTCGGTCCCTATCTGCCGTGGGTGTAGGATACTTGAGAGGAGTTGCCCCTAGTACGAGAGGACCGGGGTGAACGATCCACTGGTGGACCTGTTGTTGCGCCAGCAGCAGTGCAGGGTAGCTATGATCGGACAGGATAACCGCTGAAGGCATCTAAGCGGGAAGCCCCCCTCAAAACAAGGTATCCCTGAGGGCCGAGGTAGACCACCTCGTCAATAGGCCGGAGATGTAAGTGCAGCAATGCATTCAGTTGACCGGTACTAATCGCCCGATAGGCTTGATCTGTTCCAGTAACAGGCAGTGACACAATGAACCAAAAGCAAAACAAACTTGGACTTCATCGCGATTGTATCTCGACGATCTCTCACAAAGATCGTCAATATGGATTTTCCTCGGTTTGGTGGTCATAGCGCAAGTGAAACACCCGGTCCCATCCCGAACCCGGAAGTTAAGCACTGTTGCGCCGATGGTACTGCGTCTTAAGGCGTGGGAGAGTAGGTCACCGCCAAACCTAGTAAAATCCATAAACTCTAAACGATAACAATAAAAAATACCTTCAGATATACCCCTCTGAAGGGATAAATGCTCAATC
>NZ_JAYMWT010000019.1:0-291663 GCF_048056095.1 Phaeobacter sp. JH20_34
GGGCGCTGACACGATTTCGGGCGGTACTGGCGCTGATAGCCTGTCGGGCGGGGACGATGCCGACACATTTGTGATCGAGGACGGCTTTGGCGCGGACACGATCATCGGCGGCGAAGGGGTCACCACCGGCACGGATTACGACACCATCGACCTTTCCGCCGTGACCAACCCGGTCACCGTGACCTTCACCGGCTCCGGCGCGGGCACGATAAGCGACGGGACAAGCACGCTCAGCTTCTCGCAGATCGAGCGGCTGATCCTGGGCGCCTCAGCCGATGTGGTGGATATTACCAGCGACACAGACGGAATGGAGATTATCGCCGGGGCCGGCAATGACACCGTGACCGGCGGCTCCGGCAACGACACGATTGCGGGCGGCGACGGGGATGATCTGATCGACGGCGGTGATGGCGACGACTTCCTCACAACCGGCCTTGGCAACGATACCCTGATCGGTGGCTCCGGCAATGACACGTTGATGAACTCCGACGGCGATGACAGCCTGGTCGGCGGTGCGGGCAATGACAGCATCGTTGCCACCGGCGGCAATGACACGCTCGAAGGCAACGACGGCGACGATACGCTTGAAGGCGGTGCTGACAATGACAGGCTGGTCGGTGGCACTGGCGCCGACAGTATGTCGGGTGGCGACGATGCTGACACGTTTGTCATCGAGGACAACTTTGGCGCGGACACGATCATCGGCGGCGAAGGGGTCACCACCGGCACGGATTACGACACGCTTGATCTGTCGGCCGTCACCGTTCCGGTCACGGTAACCTTTACCGGTACCGGCGCGGGCACGATCAGCGACGGCACCAGTACGCTCACCTTCTCCGAAATCGAGCGCGTAATCCTGGGCGACTCAGCCGATGTGGTGGACGCCACCAACGACGCAGGCGGGATCGAGATTATCGCAGGCGGCGGCAACGACACCGTGACCGGCGGATCCGGGAACGATACAATCGACGGTGGCGATGGCGAGGATACCATCGACGGTGGCGCGGGCAATGACAGCCTTCTTGGTGGACTCGGTGCCGACACTATCTCGGGTGGTGCTGGGGCGGACACGATTGACGGCGGCAACCAAAGCGATCTGATCCTGGGCGGTGACGGCAACGACGTGATCACCGACTCAGGCCTGAACCTATCGGATGACACCATAGACGGTGGCTTGGGCGATGACACCATCGACGGCGGTCTGGGCAAAGACAGCCTCACCGGTGGCGATGGAAACGATAGTATCGCCGGTGGTGATGGTCAGGATACCCTTCAAGGCGGAGATGGCGCGGACTCCCTCGACGGCGGCGGCAATAATGACGTGATCGACGGCGGCGCGGACGCCGATACAATCACCGGCGGCACCGGTGCCGACACGATCGAGGGTGGCACCGGGGACGACGTTATTGACCTTGGTGCCGATAGCGACAGGGATACCCTGGGAGTGTCCGATCTTGCCGGGTCGGATATCGTGACGAATTTCGACATGACCGACAGCGGCGATGGCACCACGGTAGACCAATTCGATGTCTCGAATCTGGTCGATGCAGATGGCAATCCGGTCAATGCCTGGGATGTTGTCGTCAGCGACACCAATGGCGACGGGACAGGTGATGCGGTGCTGACCTTTGTCAACGGCGAGTCGGTGACGCTGGTTGGCGTTCAGCGTTCGCAGGTGGACAACGCCCAGAAACTCAATTCGATGGGCATCCCGTGTTTCACGCCCGGTACGATGATCGCAACCCCAAGCGGCGAAACCAAGATAGAAACGCTGAAGCCCGGCGATCTGGTCACAACTCTTGAATACGGCCCGATGCCGATACGCTGGCTGGCCCTGTCGGAAGTCGCAGTTAAAACTGCGTCTCTACCGCAGAACCTCACGCCGGTCCGGATCAGGCCGGGCGTGCTGGGCAATGCACGTGCGCTGGTGGTGTCGCCGCAGCACTGCGTCCTGCTGACAGATCAGCTCACGAATGCGTCCTACTATGTGCGGGCTAAGCATCTGGCTGAAGAAACTACATTGGCTTCTTTTGCGCGGGGTCGTCAGAGCGTCACGTATATCCATCTTATGCTCGACAAACATGCGACGCTGATATCCAATGATATCCCGAGCGAAAGCTTCTATCCTGGGCCGATGGCTATGAAGATGATGTCGGCCGTAACTCGCCTAGAACTATACGCCCTACTCCCTGAATTGGATCAGATGCCTGTCGAACAAGCCTACGGGGCGCGGGCCGCAACCGTTCTATCACGCAATGAACTGCAAATACTCAACGGGCGCCTTGGACTTCTTCAAGGCAGGCGGCTGGCGGGCACCCCACCCTATTGGACTCACAGCCACAGGGGGCGCGAAACTGGCAGCCCACTAAGGTTTCACCCGATAACCAACCGCAGTTTTTGTGTCGAAAACGTCGACAGGTGACAGCCGGTTAGCGGCTCTCTGCCAGTTGGTCCTCACCCGGAAGAGACACGGTGAAATCGCAGTCCTATTCAGTCCTGCGCGTCCGCCAGCTGGTTGCGCACGATTACGTCGATCCTTGTGTCGTTGAAGCGAAAGATACCTGTTTGCTTCAGAGCATCCCGGACCGAGGTGCTTTCAGATAGCCGTTTCCAGACGGTCGGCGACGAGTATGGGGCCATACGCGGTTTGGTGGCGACGCCCATTGTCATCCCGTTCAGATATCTGACCTGTTGGCGATGCGCGGGAAACAGAATGGACTCCGACAAGAATCCATCCTCGCTGTTTGCGCTTTCCAACAGGTAGATGCGATTGCCCTTATAGGCTGCCAGCCCGGTATATTTCGTCCGTTGAACGATGCTTTGATCATCGCTCAAGGCACGTTCGAAGGTATGCGAAACGATATAGCCGTCCTGTTCACGCAGCCAGATCAGCGTGCGCATGATCTTGCCTTCCCAGGTCGGCGTTGTGAAATGGCCGTGATAGAACCCCAGGTACCGACGCAGCGGACCGGCCTGGTTCTCGAAAATTCTGGACAGCACGCGCGCCGGGCTTTTGCGGGAGGGCGCCGTCAATCTGTTCATCCTGCCCAAGAAGGCCGGGTGATCCAGGTCGAGGTCCTGTTCGCTGATATTGAAATGCCGGGCGATGCGCCGAAGGTTGTGCGCCGAGGGCATTCCACCGCCATTGAGGTATCGATTGAATTGCTGACGGTTCAAGCCGATATCGCGGCAGACCTGCGCAATGCTGCCGTAGTCAGCGCAGAGGGATCGCAGGTTCCGCGAAAAGTTTTCCGACATGCGACAAGTCCTTCGCACATAGACGCATTAATGCTTATAAAAGCTTAAACCTGCGTACAGTTGCTTACTAGGTGGTTTTTGATTTTCGTTCCAATTTTCGCTTGTGAGTCGCAAACGGTGATCGGCGTGCAAAACGAAATCAAGACACTAGAGAATGAGTGGATCCCTCTTCCCGACGGGCGAAAACTGGCGGCACGGGTCTGGCTTCCCGCTCTGCCGGGGGCTGCGCCGGCGATCCTGGAGTATCTCCCCTATCGCAAGCGGGACGGAACGGCAGCGCGTGATGAAACCACACATCGGGTGTTTGCCGCCCATGGCTATGCCTGTGTGCGGGTCGACATTGCCGGGACCGGCGACAGCCAGGGCCGTTTTGACGATGAATACTCCGAACAGGAGCTCTGCGATGGCGAAGAGGCTCTGAAATGGATCGCAGGCCAGGACTGGTGTGATGGCCACGTCGGAATGATCGGGATCAGCTGGGGTGGCTTCAACGGCCTGCAGCTTGCGTATCGCCGACCGCCGGAATTGAAGGCGGTTGTCACCATGGCCTCGACGGCTGACCGCTATGCCGATGACATTCACTACATGGGCGGCTGCCTGCTCAGCGATAACGCCAATTGGGCGGCACAGATGTTTGCCTATCTGTCTCGCCCTGCTGATCCCGACCTGCGGCCCGACTGGCGCGATGACTGGATCGCGCGGATGGAGCTGCTGCCTGATCTTGCCGCCGACTGGCTGGCGCACCCCACAAGCGATGAGTTCTGGAAACACGGATCGGTTTGCGAAGACTGGTCACGGATCGAGGTGCCGGTTCTGGCAATCACAGGCTGGGCGGACGCTTATGTCAACACGCCCCTTACCCTGGTTGAGAACCTGACTTCGCCGACCAAAGCGCTGATCGGCCCCTGGGAGCACCGCTATCCGCATATCTCAAAGATCGAAGCCGCAGACGCCCATTCGGAGATCATCGGATGGTTCGACCGATGGCTGAAAGGCGAGTTGAACGGGGCTGAAACACTGCCTGCCTTGCGAACATTCGTGCAGGAACATGACAACCCGTCCGGCAAGAACCAGCCACGCAGGGGTCGGTGGGTGTCAGAGGAAAGCTGGCCATCGAACACCATTCAGGAGCGCATTTATTTTCTCGGCGATGGTGCGCTGTGCCCAGCGGCCAAAGCCGGGGAGGTCGATATTGCCAATCCTGCCAGCGTCGGGTCCGCCAGCGGCTATTTCTGCCCGGGGATGCGGATCGACAACGAGCTGCCGGGCGATCAGGTCGAGGACGACAGGCACTCCACCTGCTTTGACATTTCGCTGGACGCGCCGCTTGAGATCGTTGGACGCCCGCGTCTGAAGCTGGCGTTTCGTGTTGATCAACCGGTTGCCCAGGTGGTGGCCCGGCTCTGTGATGTCGCGCCGGATGGCGTGTCGCAACGCATCACCTATCGGCCCTTCAACCTGACCCATCACAAAAGCCACGAAACCCCGGACGCTTTGGTGCCGGGCGAACGCTACGAGGTTGAGTTCGAACTGAACGCCTGTGCCCATCGGCTGCGCGCGGGGCATCGCCTCCGTCTGGCGCTGTCGACATCCTACTGGCCGATCGTCTGGCCCTCGCCCAAACCTGTGACGATCACGCTGGACTGCCCGGGCAGCCAGTTGACACTGCCTCAGCGACGCGTGGCTGGTGAACCGGAGCCTGCCAACCCCGGACCGCCAGACAAATTTCCGACATTGGCTGCGGATGTCCTGCGTGATCCGTCGAGCACGTCACGGCGTGGAACCGACGATGAAGGACGGACAACGCTCGACGCATTTGACGATTTCGGCATGTCGCGCGATCCCTATCACGGCCTTATCAGCGGCAGCCATGTAGCGACGCATTATTCCATCCATCCCGATGATCCCGCCAGCGCCAAGATGGTGGCCGACTGGCGGTTCGAGTTCCGCCGCGACGACTGGCAGGTTCGGATCGACACGCATTCGCGCATGTCCTGCGACGAGACGCATTTCTACCTGCACCGCAGTTTGCGGGCCACGGAAGGGCCCGATGAAACCGAAGTCCTGTCAAAAGAATGGTCGCGGACCATTCCGCGCGGGCTTCTCTGAACAACCCAACGGGGAGATCACAATGAAGATCGAATGGATGAAGGCACCAACAGGACGCCGAAACTTCCTAAAAGGCGCGACAGCGCTTGGTGCGGCCGCCGCAATGCCTATGGGCTGGGCGGGGACCGCTTTTGCCCAGCATGATGGCGTCCTGCGCGTCCGCGCCTATGGCGACGCTCCGAACATGGATCCCGCGCATAGTGTCGGCGTTGTGGAAGAGGAGATCCACGCCGCAATTTACAACAAGCTGATCCAGTACAAGCCCGGCTCCGAATGGGGCTGGCAACTTGATGCGGCGTCGATGATCGAACAGGTGGACCCGACCCATATCAAATTCGCCCTGCGCGATGACATCGGCTTTACCAACGGCCATGGCGCGATGACAGCCGAGGATGTCAAATTCAGCTTCGAACGGATCGTGGCCGAGGCCACCGAAAGCCCGAACAAGCCGGATATGGGACCGCTCAGCCATGTTGAGGTCACTGGCGAGCGCGAAGGCACCATTGTGCTGAACGAGCCCTTCGCGCCGCTCTGGTCTATTGCCTTGCCCTATATCACCGGCAACATCGTGTCCAAGGCCGCGGTTGAGGCCACTGGCGGGCGGATCGGCTCCGACCCGGTCGCCGAAAGCGGCCCCTATCTGCGCGCGAGCTGGAGCCCCAAGGAGAAGACAGTGTTGCAGCGAAACCCCAACTGGAAAGGGGACGCACCGGCCTGGGATACGATTGAAGTCTACCCGATCGACGATGAAAACACCGCCGAGATCGCATTCGAGGCAGGCGAGCTGGACCTGACCCGCGTCTCGCTAGGATCGGTCGCGCGCTACCGTGGCGGCGTTCCAAACGGCGGGACCCTCGTCGAAAACCCCTCGCTGTTCTATGTCTGGCTGGGGATGAATCTGGATCACCCGAAACTACAGAACCAGAAACTGCGGCAGGCGATCCAGCATGCCATCGACGTGCCGACAATCCTGGAGGCCTCCTACTTTGGCGCGGCGGATCCGTCGACAGGCATCATCGCACCGGGTCTGGCAGGAAACCGTGCTCAGGGTCTTGTGGCGCCGCAGGCCAACATTGAAAAGGCAATGGCACTGCTTGCGGAATCCGGCGAGACAAATGTCTCCCTCACGCTCGATATCCTGAACAAGACGACCTACACGACGATGGCTCAGGTCATTCAGGCGATGCTGGCGCAAATCGGGATCACGCTGGAAATCAACGTTCTGGAATCCGGTGCGTTCTGGGCGAGCGGCGAAAACGAAGATCTTCAACTGGTGCTGAACCGCTTCTCGATGGCGCCTGATCCCTCCTATGCAACGGCCTGGTTCACCACTGAACAGGCAGGCATCTGGAACTGGGAACGTTTCCGCAATGACGAATTCGACAAACTCCACGCCGCCGCATCTGCGGAAACCGACAATGCAGAACGCGCTGCAATGTATCAGCGAGCGCAGGACCTGATGGAAGAAAGCGGCGCCTATCGCTTTATCACCCATGAAGCAACGCCGGTCGTGCATTCCTCGCGTGTTGTTCCGGCCCTGCGCCCGGATGGGCTTTCGCTGCTCAGATACTTCGGCAAGGCGTAACCTCCCTACGTCTCTGCGTGTGGCTGCCCTCGGGCGGCCGCACGCGATTACCCCGCCCAGAAAGGCCCGATCGATGTTCAACTTTGCTCTGAGGCGGTTTGCGCTTGCGGCGCTGATCCTCTTTGTTGCGGTAACACTCATGTTCCTGATGATCCGTGCAGTCCCCGGCGATCCGGTGCAGATCATGCTTGGTCCGCGAGCGACCCCGGAGCTTCAGGCACGGCTCACCGCCGAACTGGCGCTGGATCAGCCGATTTGGCGGCAACTGGTGATCTTTTACAGCAACATGATGCAGGGCGATCTGGGCACCGACGTGTTTTCGGGCCGCTCGGTCACCCAGATTGTCTTTCAACAGCTTCCCTTCACGCTTGAGCTGATCTTTGCGTCGATCCTCTGGTCTGCCGCCCTCGGCATCGGGCTTGGCGCCTATGCCGCGGCCCATCCCAACACCCTGATCGACCGAAGCGTCGCGGTGCTGTCGGTGAGTTTCGTCGCGGCCCCCGCATTTGTCGTGGCGCTTTTGTCGCTTTTGCTGTTTGCCGTGCAGCTCCAGTGGTTCCCGGCGATTGGTGTCGGTGACGGGTTCTGGGACCGGCTGGATCATCTGGTTTTGCCCGCGTTTGCAATCGGGCTGAGTTGGGTCGGGTATATCGCGCGGCTTGTACGTGCCTCGATGCTGGAAGTGCTTGGTGAACACCACATCCGGACCGCCCGCGCCTTTGGTCTCTCCGAGCGACGGATCGTCATGGTCTACGCGTTGCGGATCGCCGTTCTGCCGGTCGTCACCGTGATCGGCGTCGGGATGGGCTTTCTGCTCAGTGCGGCCGTTTTTGCCGAGATCGTCTTTGCCCGGCCCGGTCTGGGCAAATTGGTGATCGATAGCATCACCACCCGCAACTACCCGATCGTCATGGGCTCGGTGCTCATCTCAACGGGGCTGTTCGTTATCTCGACCGCCGTTGCGGACCTCGTCAACGCCTGGCTGGACCCGCGCGCGAGGACCTCGACATGACGTCCTCGACCATGGGTAAACCGCGCTCCGAACTCGGCATTATTCTCAAAGGCGTCGCCGGGAACCCGCTGGGCCTGATGGGGCTGATCATCGTCGGGGCCATCGTGTTCAGCGCCATCTTCGCGCCATGGATTGTGCCCTACGATCCGATTGCCATGAATATTCAGGACCGTATGCAAGGCCCATCGGCCAGCCATTGGCTGGGCACCGACCAGCTGGGCCGAGATACCTTCAGCCGCGTGATCATGGGCGGACAGGTGGCGCTGAAGGTCGCCTTGCCTGCGGTCTTTGGTGCCATGGTGATCGGTCTGACACTGGGAATGATCGCGGGCTACGGGCCAAAATGGCTCGACAATCTGCTGATGCTTCTGTTTGACACCATCCGGTCATTCCCAACCGTGATGTTCGCGCTGGCCGTCGTCGCGCTGGTGGGTCCCAGCCTGCAAACTGTGGTTTTCGTGGTCATGGCGACCTCGATCCCGACCTATGGCCGTGTGGCGCGCACGCAGACGCTCACATTGCGCAACTCGGAGTTCATACTGGCCGAACGCTCCATGGGGGCCAGCATGGCCCGTATTCTGGGTGTCCATTTGCTACCCAATATCATTGGCGTCCTGGCGGTTCTGGCTGCCATGGACATCCCCACGGTGATCGCGCTTGAGGCCGGTCTGTCGTTCCTCGGTCTAGGGGTAAAACCGCCGACACCCAGCTGGGGTGCATTGTTGAAAGATGGCTATGCCCTGATCCGGCAAACGCCGTGGTTGGTGGTCGGAGGCGGCCTGCCGATCATCATCGCAACGCTGGGCTTCACCTTCCTCGGCGAATCCCTGCGCGACGTGGTTGACCCGAAATTGAGAAAGAACCGATGACCGAAACCTTGTTGGAGATCGACCATCTCAGCGTCGACTATAAAACCGAACGCGGCGACCTGAAAGCCTTGCGCGATATCACCTTTGACGTCCGCAAAGGGGAAATCGTCGGGATCGTCGGCGAAAGCGGCTGCGGAAAGTCGACGCTGATCTCGTCGATCCTGCGGTTGACGGCACCGAACACGCGGTTCCGTGAGGGCGCGGTACGGTTCAAGGGGCAGGACCTGTTGCAGGCCAACGAGCGTCAGATGCGCGCCCTGCGCGGCGACGATATCTCAATCGTCTTCCAGGACCCGATGCAGACCCACAACCCGGTGCTGACCGTCGGTCAGCAGATGGTCGATATCCAGCACCGGTCCTCCGCGTCCAAGGCCGCAAAACGCGCAACCGCCGCGAAAATGCTGGGGGCTGTGGGCATTCCCGATCCCGACGCGCGGCTGAACCAGTTCCCGCATGAATTCTCTGGCGGGATGCGCCAGCGGATCGCCATTGCCATGGCGCTGATGTCCGAGCCTGACCTGCTGATCGCCGATGAACCCACAACGGCACTGGATGCCACGCTTGAAGTACAGATTATCGAACGCTTGCAGGAGCTTCAGCGCGAAATGAACTGCGCGATCCTATTCATCTCGCATCATCTGGGCGTGATTGCGGAACTCTGTGACAGGGTGGTGGTGATGTATGCGGGCGCAGTCGTCGAAAGCGGCGATGTACGCGAGATCTTTCACAACCCGAAACATCCCTACACCCGCCGCCTGATCGAATGTGATCCGGGCCACATCAAGACCCGCGCCCGTGTCCTGCCGACCATTCCGGGCGAAGTTCCCGATCTGGCGAACCTGCCCGGCGGCTGCATTTTTCGCGACCGGTGCGATCAGGCAATCGCCCGCTGCGCGGCAGACGTGCCGCCACTTGAGCGACTGGGAGACGACGGTCATCTGGCTGCCTGTTGGCTGAACCATGAGGAGATGACGGCGTGAGCCTTCTGTCTGTTGATAACCTTCAAACCAGCTATGGTCGGGTCAATGTGCTGGCTGGCGTCAGCTTTGACGTGGCCCCGGGCGAAACCTACGCGCTTGTCGGCGAAAGCGGATCGGGCAAGACAACCGTCATTCGCGCAATTGCCGGGCTGGCCCCGGCGCAGGCCGGTTCGGTCAAATTCGACGGCAGGGAAATCCGCGGCCTGCCCGAACGGCAGCTGCGCCCCCTGCGCAAGGACATCGCCATGATGTTTCAGGATCCGGTCGGAAGCCTGTCTCCGCGGCTGACCATCGGCAGTCTGATCACGGAACCCTACAGGATTCAGGGCATGAAGAGCCGCGACCTGCACGCCGAGGCGAAGCGCCTGCTGGAGATGGTCAACCTGCCTGCGCATTTCGCCGACCGCTATCCCTATCAATTGTCCGGCGGTCAGGCACGGCGTGTCGGGGTGGCCCGCGCACTGGCGCTGGAACCCAGGTTGATCCTGGCCGACGAACCGACAGCGGGATTGGACGTCTCCGTGCAGGGCGAGTTGCTGAACCTGCTCAATGAACTGCGCGAACGGCTGGGGCTGGCCATGGTGATCATCACCCATAACCTCAGCGTCGTGCGCCATGTGGCCGACCGTATGGGGATCATGTATCTGGGGCGGCTGGTGGAAGAAGGCACCACCGAAGCAATATTCGAAAGCCCGCGCCATCCCTACACCCGCTGCCTTCTCAGCGCGAACCCGGAACCTGACCCTGACGCCCGGCTGGAACGCATCGCGCTGAAGGGCGAACCGCCGAGTCTGATGAACCGGCCAAAGGGATGCGAGTTCCGCGAGCGCTGCCCCTTTGCCCATGACATTTGCACCCAAACACCCAGATGGGAGGTGACCGCAGGCCATGGCCTGCGCTGCCTCGCGCCACTCTCGTAGCGAGCCCGCAATGACAGCCACGCTTTATTCCAACGGCACCATCCTGACGATGGACGTCGAAAACTCTCAGCCCGAGGCGGTGCTGACCGAAGGCGGATTGATCCGTGCCGTCGGCGACGAAACCGTCCTGCGCGCCCAGATGCCCGGCGGCACGCGGCTCCATGACCTGCAGGGCCAGACGCTTATCCCGGCCTTTATCGACCCGCATGGGCACTTTCCCGATCCGGGGTTCATTGCGCTTTTCCGTGTCGATCTTGCGTCACCGCCACGTGGCGACTGCATCGATATGGCAACGGCGCTAAACCGCCTGCGTGCCAAGGCAGCCGACACCCCAAAAGGCGAATGGGTTATGGGGGTTCTTTTTGACAACACCGCAATCGCCGAGGGTCGGATGCCGACCCGGGCTGAACTGGACGACGTGTCCACAGATCATCCCATCTGGGTGCTTCATGCCTCGGGCCACAATGGCGTCGCGAACTCCGCCGCCCTTGAAATGCGCGGCATCTCACGGGATACGCCGGACCCACTGGGCGGCCGCTATGGCCGCCGGGATGACGGCGCGCTGACAGGTCTCATCGAAGGCCTGTCCGCCATGGGCGAAATGGGCGATACCGATTTCCTGATCAATCGCGAAAGATTCTGGCAGGGTTTCGCGGTCTGCCGCGACGATTACCTCGCCCATGGCGTGACCTATGCGCAGAACGCCTGGACCTCGCGGGTAATGCTGGAGCATTTTGCCTCGCTCGGACCAGACAAAGATCCCGGTATCGACCTGATGCTGCTGCCCATTGGAGAGCTTGAACCGGGGCTTTGGGACACTCTCGACTGGCCCGGCAATCGGCATTTCACCCTTGGCCCCCGCAAGCTATTTACCGATGGGGCATTCCAGCTTCAGACCGCCTATCTCTCTGCGCCCTATCACCGGCCAATTGACCCGAAACATTCCTGCGGGATGCCCTATGTGGCCGCTGAGGAACACCGCCGCGAAGTCAGGAAACTACATGACCTCGGCCACCAGATCCATTGCCACTGCAACGGTGATGCCGGGGCCGACATGTTCATTGATGCCGTGGCCGCCGCCTTGGCCGACACCCCACGCGCGGATCACCGCCACACGATCATTCACGGCCAGACCCTGCGCGACGACCAGCTTAGCCGTATGGCTGAGCTTGGCATCACGGTCAGCTTCTTCTCGGCCCATATCCATTTCTGGGGCGATCGCCATTACAGTACGTTTCTCGGCCCCGAGCGCGCCAGCCGCCTGTCCCCCGCCGCGTCGGCCGAGCGATTTGGGGTCCGCTACACCCTGCACAATGACGCCTCCGTAACGCCAACCAGGCCGCTGCATCTGGCCCATTGCGCCGTCAACCGCACCACATCAAGCGGGCGGCTGCTCGGGGAAAGCCAGAAAATCAGCGTCCTCTCGGCCCTGCGGGCACAAACGATAGACGCGGCCTGGCAGGTCTTCCAGGAAGATATTCGTGGATCAATAGAGCCGGGAAAATGCGCCGATCTTGCAGTTCTCTCAGGCAATCCGATTGCGGCCTCAGAGAACCTTCTGGATTTGAAAGTGACGGCGACAATTCGAGCGGGCAAAATGGTGTCGGGAGACTGACCCTCCGACGAGGTCTGTGTGACTGTGGTCGTGACGGGTTCATTTTTGATCGCTTCACAACCTATTCAGAGAGACCATAGCCGAGGACACAGATTGCAGCAGCTTTGCATTTGGCAATTACCCAATCTCGTATGCGTGTGCGCCCGCAACATGCCTCATCTCCATTGCGCTGTTGCATTGGGAGGGGATGCCACGCTCAAGCGTTGCAAAGAACCAATAGGACGCAGACCTGCTAGAATACCCGCCGCGCAAGCGCAGCGTCATGGGCGATTACAAGGGTTCGCGATCCAGCCGCGCGACCAGCAATCATCTTTTTTCAGAAATCCACGCAGGTATTGTCGGATTTGCATTGGCCCGCGCGTTCTTGCAGCATGTGATCAGTGCACTGGAGAAAACCATGATCTATGCAATTACAATCTACGGAGAAGCCGGGCTTTTTGAAACACTCCCCAAAGAACGGCAGGACGAAGTGCTGGCCGGACATGGCGCGTTGCAGGAGGCGCTGAAGAAACGAGGGGAGTTCATCTCGATCAAGCTGATGCCGCCAACCTCGGCAGTGATGCTTGACCCTGCACCGGCGGTCGATCAGCCTCCGTTGATTGTGGATGGGCCCTATGCCGAGACCAAAGAGAGTTTCTTGGGATTTTACGCCGCCGACTTTGAAAACCTGGACGATGCTCTAACCCATGCCAAGATGATCTCATCCCCGGTGGTTCGGCTAGAAGTGCGGCCCGTGGCCTGGGCTGGAGGTGCGATTTCATCGGAATAGGCATGTGTCGGACTGGCTAGAAGCAACAATCACCAGACAGCGTCCGCAGGCGCTGGCCGCGCTGACCCGCTACTTTCGCGATATAGACATCGCGGAGGACGCCTTTGCAGAGGCCTGTCTCAAAGCCCTCAAGGTCTGGACGGACATCGGCGCACCCCGTGATCCTTTGGCCTGGCTGCTGGCCACCGCCCGCAACGCGGGGCTCGACACGCTGCGCAAGTCCCAGCGGCACCATGCCATCCTGGCGCGGCACTGTGCAGAGTTTCAACCCATGACAGAGGCACCCCCTGATCCCGATGAACTGCGCGATGACGTCCTGCGCCTGTTGTTCATCTGTTGCCACCCGGAGCTGGAACGGCGCGATCAGATTGCCATCGCGCTGCGCATCGTCGCCGGGCTCAGCGTTGCGGAAATTGCACGCGGCTTCCTGATCAAACCGAAGGCCATGGAACAACGGATCACCCGCGCGAAGAAGAAAATTGCCAGTGGTACCGTCGCCTTTGAAACGCCCAGCCCGCAGGAGCGGGGCGCGCGGCTGGGTGAGGTCTCGCTGATGGTCTACCTGATGTTCAACGAGGGCTGGTCGGCTTCTGGTGGTGAGACCCAGATCAAGCTCACAGTCTGCGAAGAGGCAATCCGCCTCGCTCGTCTGCTGGCAAACCTGTTCCCGGCCATGGGCGAGCAGGCGGCGCTTCTGTCGCTCCTGCTGTTTCAACATTCGCGGCGTGACGCACGCATGGATGCTGATGGCCAGCTCGTCCCGTTGGAGGATCAGAACCGCAGCCGATGGGATCTCTCCCAAATCGCCGAGGCGACGGCGCTGCTACAAAAGGCCCAGAGGATCAATCATCGGGGGGTTTACATCATTCAGGCCGCGATTGCTGCGGTCCATGCCCGCGCGCCCTCCGCAGAAGAGACCGATTGGTCACTGATCGCTGCGCATTACGCCGCGCTCTATGCCCTGCAGCCTTCGCCCGTTGTGCGTCTCAACCTCATCGCAGCGGAGGCACGGATTGAAGGCCCTGCCTACGCGTTGGCCGCGTTGGAGCCGCTGGCTGACGATCTGTCGCAATACCGCTGGTTTCATGCCATGAGAGGCCGACTGTTGCAGGACACCGGCAATCATCCAGCGGCCATCAAGGCGTTTGAAGCAGCGCTTTCACTCAACCCGACAGCACCGGAACGCGCCGCCGTTCAAGGAAAAATCGCGCTCAGCAAAAAAGAACTGCCCGACGTGTAGGGGTTGGGAGTGGTCATGCGTCCTTGGGTCAGACCTGCATTCGGGCAGGCAAACAGGGAGAAGACATATGAGCATTCTTGAGATGACAGCAATTGGAAACGCCGGCTGGATCGGGCACTCCGGGCCGGATCAGGAGAAGGCCAAAACCTTTTATCAGGAGGTGCTAGGCTGGACCATCAACAATATGCCGATGCAGGACGGGTCCAGCTACTCGGCGATTGCGGTGGGCGAAACGGCGATTGGCGGTTTTTCTCCCATGCCCGAGGAGAGCGGAAGCTGGACGATTTTCTTTACCGTTGCCGATGTGGACAGCTGCGTGACCACCGCAAAGGCCAAAGGCGCAACCGTCCTGCAAGCCCCCATGGATATGCCCGGTGTCGGTCGCATGGCAACGCTCACAGATCCGCAGGGCGCCCGCTTTGCAGTGATCACCTATGCCCAGAACCCGGCCTAAGGACGCGCTCAGATGGAACAAACACCACAGATCGCGCTGGCCGTAACGGCGATTTTCGTCCTTCTCAGCATCCCGATGGCGATCTCGGTCGGGGTGCGCCGGGCCAAAACCGGCATCCTGCTGCTGCATGGTGACGATGATGTGCTGCTGCGCCGGATCCGGGCCCATGGCAACTTTGTCGAATATGTGCCGCTTGCGCTTCTGGCCCTCGCCGGTGCTGAAATCGCCGGAACCGCAGCCTGGCTGGTGGCCCTATGCGGTGCCGTGCTCATCCTGGCGCGGCTCATCCACTACTTTGGCCTGCTTGCATCGGCGGATAGTAAAGGGCGCGCCGTCGGTGCCGCGCTGACAACCTTGGCGATGTTCATGCTCGCCATCGCCATCCTGTGGCAACTATTTGGGGCTGCCTGATGCCTTATGACGAAGGCCTTAGCCAACACATGCGCGGCGCACTCGCCGCGCATGTGGGGATCACTGAAAAGCGGATGATGGGCGGTGTGTGTTTTTTCCTGAACGGCAATATGCTTTGCGGTGCGCGACGGCACAAAGATGGTGTCGGGCGGTTTATGTTCCGTATCGGCAAGGAGAACGAAGCGGCCGCCCTTGCAGACCCGACCGCCCGCGTCGTCATCCACGGCAAGCGCAAGCTGGGTGGCTTCATCCTGGTAGATGAGGCCGATTGCCCGGACCCCGCAATGAAGCGCTGGCTGCAGCAATGCCTGGCACATGCAGCAGCCCTGCCCGCCAAAAAGTGAGGGACAATCATGAATACATTCGACAGCTACAGCCCCGATGCGCTGCAATTCCTGCGCGATCTGAAGGCGAACAACACCAAAGACTGGTTCACGGCACATAAAACGACATATGAACACTGCATCAAAGATCCCACCAAGGTCTTTGCGGCTCACATGGAGAGCGCACTTGGTGCGCTGACCGGTCAACCGCATAGCAGCAAGATCTTCCGTATCCATCGCGACGTCCGCTTCTCCAAGGACAAGACGCCCTACAACGCTCATATCCACGTCGCCTTGAGACCAGAAAGAACAACCGCGCAGCCGCCCATGTGGTTCTTCGGTCTCTCGCCTGAGAAGCTGACGCTGGGCTGTGGCGTGTTTCAATACGACAACGAAGCACTCGCCAATTTCCGCAGGGCGATGGCGGGTCCTAAAGGGGCCGAGTTGATCGCATTGACGGACGAACTGCGTGCCTCAGGTATCCGCATCGGTGAGCCGGACCTGAAACGGGTCCCCAAAGGTTTTGATAAGGATCATCCGAACGAGGTTGCACTGCGACGCAAGGGGTTTGCCGCATGGATCGACATCACCGACACAGCCTTTGTCACGGGGCCAGATCTCGTCGAACGTAGCACTGCGACGTTTCAAAAGCTCATCCCGGTATTTGACCTGCTTTCCGACATCGGCTCCCCTACCGGCCCCTGCTAAAGAATCCGCAGTATCATCGGCACGGTCGCAATATGACACTTGTGTGGGAATACAGGCGGTTGACGCGCGTCATTTGATAGGCCTGAAGCACCTCTAGATGACAGAGCCCGATAGACGGCGGCAGAGCGGAGGCCGATCTCAGCGTGGCGCGGTGACCATAATGAATTTACTCGGCTTGCTTATCGCCGCAAAACCATATCGGGCGACCGGCCGCCAAGTCGGTTGGCGAAGGCCTCGGTGAACGACTATTTGCATCCATGGCCATGTGCTTACAGCCGAGGCGCGACCGGTAAGCGGATTGCTTCACGGACACAGAGAGGATTCCGGCGCGATTGCCGACGTTGTCCGCTTGGAGCATGGCGCCTTGAGCGAGATAGTGGCAGCCCGCCGCTCGATCCAAGACACAGGCTGATCCAGACCGTTTCGCGCGGCCCGCACCTGCGATACCGGCGCCCGACGCGAAAGCGAAGGTGGTCAAGAGGACCACATTCACGGCCCTCAGGGCAGAGCGATCCCCAATATGTGCGGCTCATCAGCCGGATGGAAATCCATCGTGAGCGCCCTATTCCACCCCAACATTAAGAGAAACAGAATACGACAATATTGAGGAAGATGGCGGAGACGATGGGATTCGAACCCACGAGACCCTTCCGGGCCTACTCCCTTAGCAGGGGAGCGCCTTCGACCACTCGGCCACGTCTCCGCTGACCCGTCTATCAGCGCAACCAAGCCAAGAACAAGGGCGAAATGCTGTTTTCGGCAAAAAAATTGCAGCCCTTGACCAGGGGGACAAAAACAGCAATCGCCCCGCCGCAGGCGTGCTGCAGCGGGGCGATGTGAGACGCTGTTCGGACGAAGGAAACCATCGTCGCGCACCGCTTCAGGGCAGGATGGCAAGCCGCTTCAGGAACAGAGTTTTCACCGCATCGGCGTCAACTGCCATGTAGACGTCGATCGGCTTGCGGTCGCTGTCTGTGGCAAGGCGGGTTTCGCCTGACGTTTCACCGTCGCAGGACACCTCCATTGCAACCGAGCGCGCCGTGAACAACTCAGGATGCGTGCAGGCAATGACTGCGGCCGGATCATGAAGCGAGCAGCCGTCAAACTTGCCGACGGTTTCATAGAAATGCAGGTAGAAGACCGACATTTCTTGCAACATCCCACCCAGCTCAGGGGATTGCGCGGCAATGGCGGAGAAATCCTCGGCGGTGCACAGAATGCGATGCGTGACATCCAGACCGACCATCTCGACCTGCGCGCCGGAGCCGAAGACGACGTCGGCCGCGTGGGGGTCGTGATAGATGTTGGCTTCGGCGTGGGGGGTGATATTGCCGCCCTCTTCCAGCGAGCCACCCATGATCACGATCCGTTTCACATTTTTTGCAAACTCGGCGTCGCGCTGAATCGCATGGGCGATATTGGTCAGCGGACCAATCGGACAGATCACCAGCTCACCCTTGTGCTCGCGCGCCATGCGGATCAGGAAGTCAGCTGCATCCTCCTCCAGAGCTTGCCCTTTCGGCGTCTTGGCCGGAATGTCGCCAAACCCTTCGGCGCCATGCACATGGGCAGAGGGCGTAAACGGCGGCAGCACCAGCGGGGTCTCGGCGCCATGGGCGACTGGCAGGTCCAGACCCGCAGCTTCCAGCAAACGCAACGCGTTACGGGTGGCCGTTTTGGTGGTCACATTGCCAAAGATTGTCGTCAGCCCGAGTAGCTCGATATCCGGGGCCGCGGCCGCGTAGAAA
The DNA here is from genome assembly GCF_048056095.1 of Phaeobacter sp. JH20_34. Lineage (NCBI taxonomy): Bacteria > Pseudomonadati > Pseudomonadota > Alphaproteobacteria > Rhodobacterales > Roseobacteraceae > Phaeobacter > Phaeobacter sp. JH20_34. Next base: position 18,002 of record NZ_JAYMWT010000019.1, read on the forward strand.
ATCGCCATGGCATCGTCGATACCGGGATCCGTGTCGATGATCAGCTTTGTCATTTTTATCCTTCCGACTAATTAATCGTGCGGGTTTAGCATTTCCGTTAGCGGCAACTCAAGCCTGCCACTTTCAGGAATAGACAACAGCTGTATCAAGAAAATGCCCGCCTTCACTGGAAGACGGGCACCAATATTGTCGCGGAGAGCAGAAAGATCAGGTGTTGAACAGGAAGTGCAGCACATCGCCATCCTTGACGATGTAGCTTTTGCCCTCGGCGCGCATCTTGCCCGCTTCCTTGGCACCCTGTTCGCCGTTATGGGCGATGAAATCGTCATAGGCGATGGTTTCAGCGCGGATGAAACCTTTCTCGAAATCGCCGTGGATGACGCCCGCCGCCTGCGGTGCCGCAGTACCGGACCGGATGGTCCAGGCGCGTGCTTCCTTGGGGCCAACGGTGAAATAGGTCTCCAGGTGCAACAGCTGGTAGCCTGCACGGATCAGCCGGTCGAGACCAGCCTCGGCAAGTCCCATTTCGGAGAGGAACATCTCTGCTTCCTCCGGCTCCAGCTGGCTGATTTCTTCTTCGATTTGGGCCGAGATGATCACATGGCTGTTGCCCTGAGCCGCAGCCATGTCCGCCACTTTGGCCGAATGCTCGTTGCCCTCGACCGATTCCGACTCGCCGACGTTGCAGACATAAAGCACTGGCTTGGTTGTCAGCAGTTGCAGCATTTTCCAGGCCTTGGCGTCCTCTGCGTCGACCTCGACCAGACGCGCGGGTTTGCCATCTTCCAACATCGCCTGTGCCGCCGCCAGAAGGCGGTCCTGCTGCTGAGCTTCCTTGTCGTTGCCCTTCAGCTTACGCACCAGATTGGCGCGGCGTTTTTCAATGCTTTCTAGGTCGGCCAGCATCAGTTCAGTCTCGATCACCTCGGCATCGGCAACCGGGTCAACGCGCCCTTCAACATGGGTCACATCGCCATCTTCAAAGCAGCGCAGCACATGGGCGATGGCATCGGTTTCGCGGATGTTGGCGAGAAACTGGTTGCCCAGACCCTCGCCCTGCGAAGCGCCTTTGACCAGGCCTGCGATATCAACAAATGTCATCCGCGTCGGGATGATCTGTTTAGAGCCCGCAATGGCCGCCAGCTTGTCCAGCCGGGCATCGGGCACGCCGACTTCACCGACATTCGGTTCGATCGTGCAAAACGGAAAGTTCGCCGCCTGCGCCGATGCGGTTTTCGTCAATGCGTTGAACAGGGTCGACTTGCCGACGTTCGGCAGACCCACGATTCCCATTTTAAAGCCCATTTCGGCCTCCTGATGCCACTTGGGAGGTGCTTCTAGGCAGCATTTCGAAGTGACGCAAGCGCGCATCTCCCGCCCCCTCCGCCAAGCGCCCCGGTCGAGGCTGGTGCAAAGAGCCGTGAAGACCTAGTCCCGATGCGGAGGTTCTGAGCAAGGAAAATTTCAAAACAAGGTGCAACCAATTGGCGACACTCGCGTTCCTTTGATCGGAATGTGATCCCTTTGCCCCGCCAGAAGGTGGACATTCTTATGATTTAACGGCTCATTTCAGCTAGGCTGACCAAAACGAGACTATTGACAATGACATTACGCACCTTCGTTACCGCGACGCCCCTCGCCTGCGCCCTGACGCTTGCCAGCGCCCTCCCTTCGGCTGCCGCCGACTGGATCTTTGGTGCAGGATATTCAAGCTTTTCCCGTGAAGGGGCAGAGGATAGCGCATTGATCTCGGTGGAATACCAGCATGATGCGTTCTGGCAGCGTGGCAACTTCGACGCAGCCTTTGGTGCCGCACTTGATTTGCAAACCACTGGCGATCTGTTCATCGGCGCAGGTGCGGTCGGCACGTGGCATCTCCAGCGCGGCTGGTTCATTGAAACCAGCGTAATGCCCGGTGCCTACGCCGAGAGTGTCCGGCTCAACGATCTGGGCTCAACATTTGAAATTCGCAGCGCAATCGCCCTTGGCAAGGAATTCGCAAATGGCAAATCTCTGTCGCTGGCGCTGACCCATAAATCAAACGCATCCACAGCCGATATCAACCCCGGGGTAAATTCGCTTCTGCTACGCTGGCACGTCCCCTTCAAGGGCTAGAGGCAGGCGCCCGCCTGGCGGAGGAGCAGCGTGGCAATAAGGCGAGCGGGATTGATTTCCGCCGCAACATTCGGCACACCGAAGCGGACACATTCAAAAGGCCCGATCATGACCCGCATTGATGCCAAATTCGCCGAACTGAAAGCTGCCAGCAAAAAGGCCTTTGTCGCCTATGTCATGGCGGGTGACCCTGACTTCGACACCTCGCTTGAACTGGTAAAGGGGCTGCCCGCGGCGGGCGTCGATGTGATCGAACTGGGCCTACCCTTTACCGATCCGATGGCCGATGGCCCGACCATTCAGCTGGCCGGACAGCGCGCGCTGGAAGCCGGTATGACCCTTGAGCGCACACTTGAGCTGGCGCGTGCGTTCCGCGCCGAAGACGACACCACACCCATCGTGATGATGGGATACTACAACCCTATCTATAGCCGGGGCGTTGATAAGTTCCTCAAAGACGCCAAGGCAGCTGGCATCGACGGGTTGATCGTGGTTGACCTGCCGCCGGAAGAAGACAGCGAATTGTGCCTCCCCGCGCAGGAGGCAGGGCTGAATTTCATTCGACTGGCCACTCCTACCACCGACGACAAGCGCCTGCCCCGCGTCCTGCAAAACACCTCCGGTTTCGTCTATTACGTCTCGATCACCGGGATCACAGGTGCAGCCGAAGCCGAAGCGACCAATGTCGGACCGGAAGTGGCGCGGATCAAAGCCAATACCGATCTGCCTGTTATCGTCGGCTTTGGCATCAATACGCCTGAAAAATCAAAGGCCATCGCCTCCGTCGCCGATGGCGCGGTGGTCGGCTCTGCCATTGTCGGCCAGATTGGCGCAGGCAAATCCGTCGCCGAGGTCCTCAGTTTCGTAAAGTCTCTCTCTGACGGGGCACACGCTGCCTGATCGCAATCAGCTGATCGCCGCCAACAATCATCAGGCCGCATCCCATCGGGTGCGGCTTTTTTGCCGTTCACATCCGCGCGCGAGCATCCTGCATTGCATCTCACCCGATGGATTGGTAATAAATTATTACCAAACAAGGGCGAGGATGACACCGTGCCAGTCATTACCAATATCGACGATCTGAAACGCATCTATGAACGGCGTGTCCCACGCATGTTCTATGACTATGCAGAAAGTGGCAGCTGGACCGAGCAGACCTTTCGCGACAACACCAGCGATTTTGAAAAGATTCGACTGCGCCAACGGGTGGCGGTCGATATGGCTGGCCGCAGCACCGCAAGCCGGATGATCGGGCAGGAAGTGTCGATGCCTGTTGCCCTCGCGCCGGTTGGTCTGACCGGTATGCAACATGCCGATGGCGAGATAAAAGCAGCCCGCGCCGCCGAGGCTTTCGGCGTGCCGTTCACGCTGTCGACAATGTCCATCAACTCGATCGAGGACGTGGCCGAGGCTACGACAAAACCCTTTTGGTTTCAGCTTTATACGATGAAGGACGAGGATTATGTCCGTCGTCTGATCCGGCGTGCAAAAGACGCCAAATGCTCCGCCCTGGTAATCACGCTGGACCTCCAAATTCTTGGCCAGCGGCACAAGGATCTGAAAAACGGCCTTTCCGCACCGCCGAAGCTGACCCCAAAGACCATCGCCAACCTGATGACCAAATGGACCTGGGGCCTGCAGATGCTGGGCGCCAAGCGGCGCAACTTCGGCAATATCGTCGGCCATGTGGACGGTATTTCGGACGCCTCGTCACTGGGTGCCTGGACAGCGGAACAATTCGACCCCTCGCTCGACTGGGGCAAGATTGCCAAGCTGATCGAGCTTTGGGATGGCAAGGTCATCCTGAAGGGAATTCTAGATGTAGAAGATGCCAGGATGGCAGCAAAAGTTGGTGCCGACGCAATCGTGGTCTCCAATCATGGTGGCCGCCAGTTGGATGGCGCACTGAGCTCCATTCAGATGCTTCCTGCAATCATGGAGGCTGTAGGCGATCAGATCGAGGTTCATTTGGACAGCGGCATCCGCTCCGGCCAGGATATCCTGAAGGCACTTGCCCTTGGCGCGACGGGAACCATGATCGGGCGCGCCTTTGTTTACGGGCTCGGCGCTATGGGACAGGCCGGCGTCACCCGGGCACTGGAGGTGCTGCACAAGGAGCTGGATACAACAATGGCGCTATGCGGTGAGAAATCTGTCGCCAATCTGGGTCGTCACAACCTGCTGATCCCCGAAGATTTCGGCGGGCGCTGGCAGTAACATACGGCGCGGCGACAGCCGTATTTCCGGTTTGCGACTTGCAATATCAGCCAATCCGGTCTATGCGCACGGCTTCACGCGGGGTGACAGCCTTGGAGGCACCCCCATTATCAAATTGGAGAATTATCATGGCTGGTCAGATTCCTGATCTTGTTTGCCAAGAACGTACGGGGTCGGGCAAGGGCGCCGCTCGTGCAGCACGTCGTGCTGGCATGGTTCCTGGTGTTGTTTTCGGTGGCGATGCCGAACCGATGTCGATCCAGATCCCCTTCAACGAACTGCTGAAAAAACTGAAAGCCGGCCGCTTCAAGTCCACCCTGTGGAACCTGAAAGTGGAAGGCCAGGAAGACGTGCGCGTGATCTGCCGCGACGTTCAGCGTGACGTTGTCAAGGACCTGCCGACACACTTCGACCTGATGCGTCTGCGTCGCACCTCGAAGGTGAATCTCTTCGTTCCCGTAGAGTTCATCAACGAAGACAAAGCCCCCGGCATTAAGCGTGGCGGCGTTCTGACCGCCGTCCGTCCCGAGGTTGAGCTGGTTGTGACCGCTGGCGACATCCCCGAGAAGCTGGTTGTTGATCTTGACGGTCTGAATGTTGGCGATACCGTCACCATCTCCTCAATCAAACTGCCGGAAGGCGCAAAGCCGACCATCGACCGCGATTTCGTTGTAGCCAACATCTCCGCTCCGTCGGGCCTGAAGTCCGCTGACAACGAAGCGTCTGAAGACGAAGCCGAAGTGGCCGCAGAAGAATAAGCTCCGACCGAAAGGTCCGGAACGACGAAGCGAGGCCATCTTTGGCCTCGCTTTTTTTTGTAGATATGGGCGGCAGTCTTGGCAGGTCGCCACCTTTCAAACGGATGTCGAATCGCGTCAGGGGCTGGATTTTTGTTCGCAAACGCGCCATGTAGCCTGATGAGATAGAGCCCCACACCAAACACATCGTAGAATTGTCCATGAAACTTTTTGTTGGCCTCGGAAACCCCGGCGCGAAATATGCAGGCAACCGGCACAATATCGGCTTTATGGCGCTGGATCAGATTGCGAGCGACCACGGGTTTTCGCCCTGGAAATCAAAGTTCCAGGCCCAGATCAGTGAAGGTATGCTTGGCGAAACCAAGGTCCTGCTGCTGAAACCGCAGACCTTTATGAACCTGTCCGGTCAGTCCGTCGGTGAAGCTATGCGGTTCTATAAACTCGCCCCCGTCGATGTGATTGTCCTGCACGATGAGCTGGACCTTGCACCGGGGAAGGCGCGGGTGAAACAGGGCGGCGGCCATGCAGGCCATAATGGGCTGCGCTCGATCCATTCTCATATCGGTGCAGATTACGGTCGCGTGCGGCTCGGTATCGGTCACCCGGGTCACAAGGACGCCGTTGCAGGATATGTGCTACGCGATTTCGCGAAGGCAGATGAGGTCTGGCTCGATGATCTAATGCGCGGTATCTCCGACGGCGCCGCCCATTTGGCGGCGGGAGATGGCGGAAAATTCATGAATGCCGTTGCCCTGCGCGTGGCTCCACCGCGCAGCTCGAGCGCCGGGCCGGCGCCAAAGGGACAGAAAGCTGCCGTACCTTCGGAAAAAGCGGCAAAATCCGGAGACACGGCCAAGTCGCAGCCCTCCCAGCCTTCACAAGCCGATAGAACTGACACCGGCAATCAACCCCAGCCATCCGCCATAGAGCGGCTGCTGAACAAGTTCAAGTAATCAAAGTTTCCGTTGCGTCCTGTTTGCGCGGGCAGGCTCCGGCTGGCTAGGCTCAGCCGCGCCCGAGGAGGATTTTTATGCGTCGATATTTAAAGCTATTTTCCTATTTTCTCATAACCTTACTGATCTGCGCGGCCGCCCTTGCCTATTGGCAGCGAGAGTCGCTGAGCCGTCTGATGGCCGTGAACAGGCTGTTTGATGCAGATCGTATTGTTTCTAATTTCTCAAATATGGAGGCGGCATTCCTGACGGTCCCCCTTGATCGTGGCGACACTGCGGTCAGCCCCCTGCCGCGCGGCGTTGAAATGACGCTGCCAGCCGGCGCCCAAGACTGGATCAATGAGCGGACGGTTACGTCTCTCTTGGTACTGAAGGGCGGTCAGCTTCGTCACGAAAGCTATTATCAGGGGACAAAGCCGGGTGATCTGCGGATTTCCTGGTCGATGGCCAAGAGCTACCTCTCGGCGCTGCTGGGCATTCTGTTGCAGGAGGATAAGATCCGCTCGCTCGATGATCTTGTCATCGAGTATGCGCCCGACCTGAAGGGCAGTGCCTATGAGCGGGCCAGCATCCGCAATGTGTTGAATATGGCCAGCGGAGTTAAGTTCAACGAGGATTATCTGGACTATAACTCCGACATCAACCGTATGGGGCGCACGCTGGCGCTTGGCGGCACGCTGGATGAGTTCGCCGCTGGCCTGACCGAAACAATCGGAGCCCCGGGCGAGGCCTGGCAGTATGTCTCCATCGACACCCATGTGCTGGGAATGGTCATCCGCGGGGCAACGGGCCGCACCGTCCCGGACCTCCTGTCAGAGAAAATACTGAGGCATCTCGGCCTGGAACAGGCGGGCTATTATCTGACGGATGGCGAGGGCGTTGCCTTTGTGCTGGGAGGGATCAACCAGACCACGCGCGACTATGCACGCTTTGGTCAGATGATTGCCCAGAACGGCCGCTACAACGGCATGCAGGTGGTTCCGCAGGCCTGGATCACCGCCTCCACCCGGCCATCGGCGCCGACAAAGGCCGGTCGTATCGGGTATGGGTTTCAATGGTGGATCCCCAAGAATGCCGTACCGGGCGAATTTCTGGCCAGAGGGGTCTACGGGCAGTATATCTATATCAATCAGGCCCGCGAGGTGGTGATTGTGGTAACCAGCGCTGATCGGCGGTTCCGTGATCCCGGTGTCGCTGATGAAAACGTCAGAATACTGCGGGCCCTTGCCAAATCTCTGTAGGATCCGACCATGGACCAAGACGACAGCATAAACGTATTCGGGAGAGCCCTGGCCTCCTGTTCCACCGCTCCGATGACCGGGTTCTTTCGTGACGGCCATTGCAACACCTGCGCGCAGGATCAGGGCAGCCATACGGTCTGCGCGGTGATGACGGATGAGTTTCTGGCCTATTCCAAATACGTCGGCAATGACCTCTCCACACCGCGCCCCGAATTCGGCTTTGCCGGGCTGAAGGCCGGGGACAGCTGGTGCCTTTGTGCCGCGCGTTTCCTTCAGGCGGCTGACGAAGGTTGCGCACCACAGGTCAACCTTGCGGCGACACATAAGCGTGCTTTGGAGATCGTTCCGCTCAGCGTGCTGAAAAACCATGCTGCATCAGGGGAAACCTCTTAGGCGCAGCGGACCGCCTGCGAGCCTAGAGCCACGAATAAAGGCGCCCGCGATGCGAGGCGCCTTTTTCTTGATTATTCGCGCATTGTGGCAGGTTCAGTCGCTGTCGCGGCCTTCGGTGTCAGACATGTCAAAGCCGAGGTGACGGGCGACGGTAAAGATATCCTTGTCGCCACGACCACACATGTTCATCACGATGATATGGTCTTTTGGCAGATCCGGTGCGATCTTCATCACATGCGCCAGTGCATGGCTTGGCTCAAGCGCCGGGATGATCCCCTCCAGCGCACAGGATAGCTGAAACGCTTCCAGCGCCTCCTTATCGGTGATGGAGACGTAGTTGGCGCGGCCGATATCATTCAGCCAGGCGTGTTCCGGCCCGATCCCCGGGTAGTCCAGTCCGGCAGAGATCGAAAAGCCCTCAAGGATCTGCCCGTCGTCGTCCTGCAACAGGTAGGTTCGGTTGCCGTGAAGCACCCCCGGGCGACCGCCAGTTAGAGATGCGCAATGCTGCATCTTCTCGTCAACACCCTTGCCGCCGGCCTCGACCCCGATGATGTTGACCGATTTGTCATCAAGGAAGGGGTAGAACAGGCCCATGGCGTTCGATCCGCCACCGATGGCCGCAATCACAGTGTCAGGCAGGCGACCCTCCCCCTCCTGCTCCGCGAGCTGCCAGCGGACCTCTTTGCCGATCACGGCCTGGAAGTCGCGCACCATCGCCGGATAGGGGTGTGGGCCAGCCACCGTCCCGATGCAGTAAAAGGTGTCGTGGACGTTGGTCACCCAGTCGCGCAGCGCGTCATTCATGGCATCTTTCAGCGTTCCACGCCCCGAGGTGACCGGGATCACCTCAGCACCCAGAAGCCGCATACGGAAGACATTGGGCGCCTGACGCTGCACATCATGAGCGCCCATATAGACCACACATTTCAGGCCGAACTTGGCGCAGACCGTTGCTGTTGCGACACCATGCTGCCCGGCGCCCGTCTCGGCGATGATCCGGTTCTTGCCCATGCGGCGGGCGAGCAGGATCTGCCCCAGAACATTGTTGATCTTATGCGCGCCGGTGTGGTTCAGCTCATCACGCTTCAGATAAACCTTGGCACCGCCGAGATGGTCCGTCAGCCGCTCGGCGAAATAGAGCGGGCTGGGGCGACCCACATAGTTCTTCCAAAGGTCATCCATCTCCGCCCAGAAACTTGGATCATCCTTGGCGCGATCATACTCCTCTTCCAGGCTGAGGATCAGCGGCATCAGGGTCTCGCTGACAAACCGTCCCCCGAAAATACCAAACCGTCCCTGTTCGTCGGGACCGTTCATGAAGCTGTTGAATAGATCTTCGGCCATGGTTCTTTCCTTCTTCGCGGCGCTCGATATGAGTATAGCGCAGCCTGCCCCGGGTAAAGAGAGGTGCAGCGGATTATCGAGGCTGATGCGCAATGTCGCGGCGCTGGCGTTGGATCGCCGGAGCCAAGGTGCCGCTCAGCGGCGTGGCGCACCGGCGGCTTCACAGAATGCACGAATGCGGGCCGGATCCTTCACGCCAACCGTGCTCTCTGCACCGGAGGCCACATCGACCTGGCGCGCGCCGGTGACCCGGATCGCCTCGGCGACATTCTCAGGCGTCAAGCCGCCTGCCAGCATCCAGGGCCGCCGCCAGTATTTCTTGCGCGCCAGCAGACCCCAGTCAAAGATGACCCCATTGCCGCCGGGAAGAACGGCCCCCTTCGGCGCCTTGGCATCGACGAGAATCTGGTCCGCAACGGATTCGTAGGCTTCGATCCCCTGGATATCCTCAGCATTCGAGACTCCTAGAACCTTCATCACCGGCAGGCCGTAGCGTGCTTTGACCTGCGCAACCCGCTCCGGCGTTTCCTGCCCGTGCAACTGAACCATGTCCAATGGTACAACACTGGTGATTTCATCCAGCAGGGCGTCATCCGGATTGACCACCAACGCGACCTTGCACAAGCCCATCGGCGCCTCAACAGCAAGTACTGCCGCCTCCTGCGGGGTCACAGACCGGGGGGATTTCGGAAAGAAGTTGAAACCAATATAGGCGGCGCCCGCCTCAGCCGCAGCCGCGATGTCGCCCGGCGTTTTCAGCCCACAGATCTTGACCCGAATGTCCATGGGGCGTCAGCTCGCTTCGTCGAGAATAGCGAGGACCTCGTCCTTGCCCTCGTGTTTCTGCTTCTTCAGGCGATTGACCTCGCGCGAGAGCTTCTTCGCCTCGCGAGCCTTCAGATCTGCTTCGCGGCGATGTTTGTGTTCACGCAGCCATTCGATGATGAAGCCGATGATCAAACCAACCGCAATGCCACCCAGAACCACCACAAACAGCGGCAACGTGATCTGAAAATTATATCCCAGAAGTTCGGCAAAAGCCGTGGGCATCAGTTTGAGTTCAACCAGCCCCCGATTCGCCAAAGAAACAGAGATAAGGGCGATAGCAATCACCCCAAGATAGGCATAGCGAATATAGCGCATCAGGCTTTTCCGTTCAGGCGATCCCTCAAGAGTTTACCTGTCTTGAAGAACGGCACGTGTTTTTCCTCAACATGGACCGTTTCGCCGGTACGGGGATTGCGACCAACCCGCGCATCCCGCTGTTTCACCGAAAAGGCGCCAAAGCCCCGCAGCTCCACACGATCACCGCGCGCCATTGCGTCGGTCACCTCTTCGAACACGGTATTCACGATCCGCTCCACATCACGCTGATACAGGTGCGGGTTTTCGTCTGCAATCTTCTGGATCAATTCCGAGCGGATCATCTCTCGGCCCTCCCAAGCCAAGCTAGGCACAGTTTCTATCCACCGACTATAGGTACAAAACCTCAAACCGGGAACAGTGGATACGGGCCTGCCCCGCAAATAAGTCAGCGTTTGCCTATCATTAGGCTCGTTCAGGCGGCTTTCACCCACAAAGCAGAGATGGGGCACGCCGGATTCATCTGCAAGGGTCGGGACAGATTTTGTGATTCGCAGTCAGGCCCGGCGGTGTTTTCCCCCCGCCTGCCGCCACGGGAGAGAGGATTGGCCTGCGACAAAAAGAAACGGCCCCACCCAACAGGGCAGGACCGTTCATACTCGTCAGCCTAGGCTGGCTGCTGAAATCAGTCGCCTGTTTTCAGCGCTGCGCCGAGGATATCGCCCAGCGATGCGCCGGAATCCGAGGAGCCGTACTGTTCGACAGCTTCTTTTTCTTCCGCGATTTCGCGTGCTTTGATCGACAGGCCCAGACGGCGGGTCTTGCTGTCCACGTTGGTCACGCGCACATCAACCTTGTCACCAACCGAGAAGCGCTCGGGGCGCTGTTCGGCACGGTCACGCGACAGATCGGAGCGGCGGATGAAGGACTTCATGCCTTCGTATTCCACTTCGATGCCACCTTCTTCGATGGCGGTGACGTTCACGGTCACGATGGAGCCGCGCTTCACGCCGCCCACGGCTTCTGCGAACTTGTCGCCGCCCAGGGCTTTGATCGACAGCGAGATACGCTCTTTCTCGACATCCACTTCGGAAACAACGGCCGAAACCATGTCGCCTTTGCGGTAGTTCTGAATCGCGTCTTCGCCGCGCTCGTCCCAGCTGAGGTCGGAGAGGTGAACCATGCCGTCGATGTCGCCGTCGAGGCCAATGAACAGACCGAATTCGGTGATGTTCTTGACTTCGCCTTCGACCTGGGTGCCCTCGGGGTGAGTCTCAGCAAAGACTTCCCACGGGTTGCGCATGGTCTGCTTGAGGCCCAGGGAAACGCGGCGCTTGGCACCGTCGATTTCCAGAACCATGACGTCGACTTCCTGAGAAGTGGAGACGATCTTGCCCGGGTGGACGTTCTTCTTGGTCCAGGACATCTCGGAGACGTGAACCAGACCTTCGACGCCCGGCTCCAGCTCAACAAATGCACCGTAATCGGTGATGTTGGTGACGCGACCCTTGTGCACGGAGGACAGCGGGTATTTGGCGCCAACCAGATCCCACGGATCTTCCTGCAGCTGCTTCATGCCGAGGCTGATGCGGTGGGTGTCTTTGTTGATCTTGATGACCTGAACCTTGACGGTTTCGCCGATCGACAAGATCTCGGAGGGGTGGTTCACACGGCGCCATGCCATGTCGGTGACATGCAGCAGGCCGTCAACGCCGCCCAAGTCAACAAACGCACCGTATTCGGTGATGTTCTTGACGACACCGTCCACTGCCTGGCCTTCGGACAGGTTGCCGATAACTTCGGCGCGCTGCTCGGCGCGGGACTCTTCGAGGATCGCACGACGGGACACAACGATGTTGCCACGACGACGGTCCATCTTCAGGATCTGGAACGGCTGCTTCAGACCCATCAGCGGGCCAGCGTCGCGCACGGGGCGCACGTCAACCTGCGAACCGGGCAGGAATGCAACTGCGCCGCCCAGATCGACGGTGAAGCCGCCTTTGACACGACCGAAGATCGCACCTTCGACGCGCTGGTCGTCTGCGTATGCTTTTTCCAGGCGATCCCATGCTTCTTCGCGGCGGGCCATCTCGCGGGAGATAACAGCTTCGCCACGGGCGTTCTCAGCAGCGCGCAGGAAGACTTCGACTTCGTCGCCAACAGAGATTTCGGGAGCTTCGCCAGGGTTTGCGAATTCTTTAAGCTCAACGCGGCCTTCCATTTTGTAGCCGACGTCGATGATGGCCTGGCCCGCTTCGATTGCGATGACCTTGCCTTTTACGACAGACCCTTCTTCGGGTGTGTCCATTTCGAAGCTTTCGTTCAGGAGGGCTTCGAATTCCTCCATCGATGTGTCTTGAGCCATGTGGTCTCAGGTTTCCTTTACAAATCGGTTTTATCTGGCCGGGCGGTTGTCTCCGCCGGTCTTGAAGATTGGTCCGTATGAGGCGCAGCACATGCCGGTCTGATCAGACAAACACAAAGGGCCGAGGTATGCCCCGACCCTGCTCAGAATGCCGCCCGTGCGTTAACCGCCTCTATAGTGACAGCGCGCTTAGTATGCGGATTCCCCCTTCGGCGCAAGGGAAACCGTCATAAATCTCCACAAAGGACGGGCCGGCACACCGACAATAACCGCTGGAACGAGCAAAAGCACGCGAGGTTTCGCTCTGCCATGGGACGCAACAGCGGCTTATCGCCGTGACATGGCTATCTGATCTGCCCTACAAACTGCGGATTAGGGATTGCCAACGGCCGCTAGCGGCGTGCCTCAATGGCTGCAATGGCCATCGCCACAGCTTCCTCAATGCTCAACGCGCTGGTGTCTAGGATCACCGCATCGCTGGCAGGTTTCAGAGGCGACTCGGAACGGTTTGTGTCGCGTGCATCGCGGGCCTTCACATCTTCCAGCACCTCGGCAAAGCTGGTGGGGTTTCCAGCAGCCATCAGCTCCTGCAAACGTCGCTGCGCGCGCACTTCGGCGCTTGCCGTCACGAAAAGCTTTGCCTGCGCACGCGGGCAGATCACGGTGCCGATGTCCCGCCCGTCCAGCACCGCGCCCCCAGCCCGACGGGCAAAGGCGCGTTGAAAATCGACCAAGGCCGCGCGCACTTCAGGGATCACAGCAACCTTTGAGGCGGCCTGGGCCACCTGTGCCGTACGCAGTTCAGGGCGCTCAAGATCCTCAGGCAGCAGCGCAAGCGCGGCCTCAATCGGCTTATCACCTGCGAGCATCCGCGCGCCAACGGCACGATAGAGCAGCCCGGTGTCCAGGTGACCAAAGCCGAAATGAGCCGCAACCGCCCGCGATATCGTGCCCTTACCTGCAGCAGCGGGGCCATCAACTGCGACCGTGAAGCTCATGACGGTGTCTCTAGCCGTGCCCCCAAACCGGTCATCAGGGACGTGAAAATCGGAAAGGAGGTGGCAATTGGCGTGCCATCGTCAACCGTCACCGGTTTCTGCGCTCCCATGCCCATGACCATGAAGGACATTGCAATGCGGTGATCGAGAAAACTCTCGCAGGTGCCGCCACCGGGCACACCTTCCGGACCGAGACCAGAGACCGCCCACCAGTCGTCGCCCTCCTCGACCATCACGCCGTTGGCCCGCAGGCCACGGGCCATCGCGTCGATCCTGTCGCTTTCCTTGACGCGCAGCTCCTTCACACCGGTCATCATCGTTTTGCCGGTGGCAAAAGACGCCACCACAGACAGAACCGGATATTCGTCGATCATCGAGGCGGCGCGTTCTGGCGGGACATCAATCCCCATCATTTCGGGCGAATAGCGTGCGCGCAGGTCGGCCACCGGCTCCCCACCCTCTTCGCGCATGTTTTCAAAGGTGAGATCCGCGCCCATATCCTGAAGCGTGTAGAACAGCCCTGCCCGCGTCGGGTTCAGGCCGATACCGGGGACCAGCACATCAGATCCGGGAGTGATCAACGCAGCACATACCGGGAAGGCCGCGCTGGAAGGATCACGCGGCACCGCAATGACCTGCGGCTTCAATTCGGGCTGTCCTGTCAGCGTGATAACGCGCCCCTCATCGGTATCCTCGACAGTGATTTCGGCGCCGAAGCCTGCCAGCATGCGCTCAGAGTGGTCGCGGGTCGCCTCTTTCTCGATCACCACCGTCTTTCCGGGTGCGTTCAGACCGGCCAGCAAGACTGCGGATTTCACCTGCGCCGAGGGCACCGGAACGGTGTAGCGCACGGGGGTTGGATCCGCGGCACCGACAATCGTCATCGGCAGACGTCCGCCCGAGCGGCCAACAGACTGCGCACCAAACAGGGCCAGCGGATCGGTCACCCGCGCCATAGGCCGCTTGTTGAGGCTGGCATCGCCGGTAAATGTCACTGTGATGGGAGAGGTCGCCATAACCCCCATGATCAGGCGTACGCCCGTACCGGAGTTACCGCAGTCGATCACCTGATCCGGCTCGGCCAGACCACCGACGCCGACGCCATGCACCGACCAGTTTCCGCCACCATGGTTGATGACCTCCGCCCCCATCGCCTGCATCGCCTTGGCTGTATCCAGGACATCCTCACCTTCCAGCAAGCCCGAAATCTTGGTCTCGCCAACGGCCAGCGCCCCAAGGATCAGCGAGCGATGCGAAATCGACTTGTCGCCTGGAACCTCAGCGATGCCGGTCAGCGGATCGGCGCGGTGCGAGGTCATCGGGATGGGCGTACCGTGTCCGGACATGAGGAACCTTTCGAAATGCTAGCGTTCACAATTGGACCTACCCAATCGCTCGGTTTCGGTCCAGCGTGTTTTCCCGCTGCCGCCATTCCCGGCAGAATATCGTGTTCGTCGGACGGGCGCGAATGAGATCAGAGGCGACGAAAGGTCATATAGTGGGGCGTACGGCCTTCGCGCAGAGCCTTTTGCTCATAGCGGGTCGAGATCCAGTCATCCCAGGCCACGCGCCAGTCATCCGGCCCCTCTGCCAGCCACTCGAATCCGGCCTGCGGCACCTCTTCCATGGTTTGGCGGACATAATCGGGGATATCGGTTGCCACCCGGAAGATCGCGCCCGGTTTTAGGCATTTTGCCAGCGGCTCGAGATGCTCTTGGGTCACGAAACGGCGACGGTGATGGCGGGCCTTAGGCCAGGGGTCGGGGTAGAGCAAAAAGGCACGGGAGATCGACTGTTCCGGCAGAACATCCATCAGATCGCGTGCATCGCCGTGATGGACCTTTATATTGTCCACCCCCGCGCGGCGGATCTTGCCCAAGAGCATAGCGACACCGTTGATATAGGGTTCTGCGCCGATGATCCCGACATCCGGGTTCGACTTCGCCTGATGCACCAGATGTTCGCCGCCGCCGAAACCAACTTCCAGCCAGACATCGCGCCCTCCGAACATCGCCGCCAGATCAAGATCGGAGCGATCGGGGTTCACGTCCCAGCCAACAGCGCCCGGGCTGAGTGAGGCGAGATCTTCGTCGATGTAGCGCTGCTGGCTGTCTTTCAGCTGCTTGCCTTTGAGCCGCCCGTAAAAGTTCCGCCAGGGCGCACCGCTCTGATGTTTGTCAACCGCATTGGGCCGGCTGTCGCCAGTAGGCGCCGGGGTGGGTTTGCTGTCATCAGACATCGGGAGACTTTCCTATCGCGCGTTCAAAACCTGGCCGCCCCTCTGCCCCATGCTTGCGTCTGGGTCAAGTCAGCCGGCAATAGATGCTGTTCGGGGCAAGCCCTATCAAGGCTTCTCGCGCAGCACCCCGGCCGCCATCAGCCGCAACCGGGTCGGGTACCAGACGTCCTCGGGCTCGGTCTTCAACGTTTCGATCGCAAAGGCCGGATCAACACCGCGCTGCATCATATACTTCAGATGCCGAAAGACCTCCGACTGCGTGTCGCGATAGATCCAGGTGCCGAACTCAAAAGGCGTCGCCCAGTTCTCATCCTTGCGCCACAGGCGATAATAGCTCTGCACCGCTTTGGGCGCCCAATCACGCTGATGAAAGCCGATCTTTGATCCCAGCGTCATCTGGCGACGATCACCGGCCAGGAAGATATCGACGCAGGCGCTGATACATTCGCCGACCACCCAGGTATCAAGCGCGTGGCCCTGAACGATGTCGGCAATCGTCTCACCTGCGTAGACGCTGCCGCCGCCGCTATTGAGCTGCAGCCGTGTTATGGCCGGGTTCGCATCAAGGATTTCACGGAAAGGTTCGATATCATCATCCGTAATCTCACCGGCTGTCTCCTGAGATGTGCCATCTCCGTTGTCAGCAAACTGGGCGTCGGTGTCATAGATCAGCGTATTGCCGTCTATCTTGAACTTCGCGGGCAGCGTCTCGCGGGCCATGGCGGGGCCAAGCCCGGTGAGGCCAACAGACATCAGAGCAACAAGTCCAAGCAAGCCGCATTGCGCAGCCCTGGCAGGGGCGCGTTGAGAAAATAACAGAACATAACGAAGACAGGGCAAACGCAATTCCATGTAGATCCGGGTTCGCAGCTATATTGCCAGCAAAGCGCCCGATCTTCCACGTCTTTTGCCAAGGCCGTTATGAGCGGCTACGGCTGGATGAAAAAAAGGCGGGGACTTCCCCGCCTTTGTCGTTCTTGTCTTATCGCCTAATGGCGTCAGATCGCTTTTGTCAGCGCGTCGACCAGATCGGTGCGCTCCCAGCTGAACCCGCCATCTGTGTCAGGCTCACGGCCAAAGTGCCCATAAGCCGCTGTTCGCTCGTAGATCGGTTTGTTCAAGCCGAGGTGATGACGAATGCCACGAGGCGTGAGGTCCATGATCTGATCAATGGCCGCCTCGATCCGGGCCGCATCAACATCGCCGGTGCCGTGGGTATCCGCATAGATCGACAGCGGCTTGGCCACGCCGATCGCATAGGACAACTGGATTGTACATTTATCGGCGAGGCCCGCAGCGACGACGTTCTTGGCCAGATAGCGCGCGGCATAGGCGGCCGAACGGTCGACCTTGGTCGGATCCTTGCCGGAAAACGCGCCGCCGCCATGAGGCGCCGCACCACCGTAGGTGTCCACGATAATCTTGCGACCGGTCAGCCCCGCATCCCCATCCGGTCCGCCGATGACGAATTTTCCCGTCGGGTTGACGTGCCATACCGTCTCATCCGTCAGCCAGCCATCCGGCAGGGTTTCGCGGATATAAGGCTCGACGATGGCACGGATATCGTTGGAGGTCAGCGTTTCATCGAGATGCTGTGTCGACAGAACCAATGAGCTGACGCGTGTGGGTTTGCCGTTTTCATAGACCACCGACAGCTGCGATTTTGCGTCCGGGCCAAGCGTCGGCTCGGAGCCATTCTTGCGCACTTCCGCAAGCCGGCGCAGGATCGCATGGCTGTACTGGATCGGGGCCGGCATCAGCGCTGGGGTCTCATTCGTGGCAAAGCCAAACATGATGCCTTGATCGCCGGCACCCTCTTCCTTGTCGGCGGCCGCATCAACACCCTGTGCGATATGGGCAGACTGCTCGTGCAGCAGATTGGTGATTTCGACGGTTTCGTGGTGAAACTTGTCCTGCTCGTAGCCGATGTCTTTGATACAGGCGCGGGCGATTTCGTCGATCCGGCCCATGTAGTCGTGCAGTTTGTCCTGATCCGACAAACCCACTTCCCCCCCGATCACCACGCGATTGGTGGTAGCAAAGGTTTCGGCCGCAACGCGGGCCTCAGGCTCTTCGCTCAGAAAGGCGTCAAGAACAGCGTCCGAGATACGGTCACAGACCTTATCCGGATGGCCCTCGGAAACCGATTCCGAGGTGAAGGTATAATTCGTGCGGGTCATGAAAGGTGCTCCGTTGGGTTTAGCCTGCCACGCCAGGAAGCCGTTGTGGCAGTAATCGATCCGCAGTACGCGGGGAGACGTGTGTCGTCAATCTATAAAGCCGAGAGGTTAAGCAGCTATGACCCGCGCGCAACTGTGGTTCTGCGTCGCAGCGCCAACCCGCCGAGGAGGATGCAGCCGAGAAACACTGGCAGGTCACCGGTCCGCGAATAGAGCGTAGGCGGCAGCGGCGCAGGCAGCGCTGCGTCCAGATAGCCGGCCTCCCCCAAAGGCAGCGCATCCAGGACGCGGCCATGTGGATCAATCATTGCCGAGATGCCGGTATTGGCAACCCGCACCATGGGCAGCCCCTGCTCAATAGCACGCATCCGCGCCTGGACCAGATGCTGATACGGACCGGAATAGGTGCCAAACCAGGCATCATTGGTGATCTGAATCAGCAGATCAGCCCGGTCCGGTGCCCCGTTCACATCCTGTGGGAAAACCGCTTCGTAGCAGATCAGTGGCAGCGCTTTGCCGACCGGCAGATCCAACAGCCGCGGTCCCGGCCCCGATGCGTAACCTGCCCCGGCCTGAGAGGCGAACCCATGGACGCCAATACGCGCCATCAGATTGCCAGCTGGAATATACTCACCAAAGGGAACCAGATGCGCCTTGTCGTAGATCTGGCCAACGTTACCAGCGCCATCCAGTACGATTGCTGAATTGTAATAGCGGCCCTCTTCCCGGCGCTGAATGCCCAGCAGAACTGGGGTAGTTCCAGCCGCATCCGCAATCTCGCTCAACACGTCATCCGCATAATTCAGCATCAACGGAACGGCTGTTTCAGGCCAGACAATCAGATCGACGGGCTGTCCGCTGCGAGCTGGCGCGCGCGAATAGTCCAGCTGGCGATCAACAAACGACCAGCGCAGATCCGGGTGCCATTTCTCGTCCTGGGGCGCATTGGGCTGCACGAGCCGAACAATCTTACCCGTCAGCATGGCAGAGGGCTGCTGCGGCATCAGCAGGATAGCCCCACCGACAAGCAGCATGGGCAGCAGCGCAACGACCGGACGACGCGATATCAGCCCTAGCGGTACAGTCGCAACGAGGGTGAAGAAGGCTAGACCATGTGGCCCGATCCAGGGCAGCAGCCCTGCGGCAGGCGTATCAATCCAGAATTGCCCGAACGCTGCCCAGGGCAGCCCAGTGAGGACATAGGCCCGCGCAAACTCGGCAAGCGACAGCGCGGCAATCAGCAGGACGATCCGGTGGCCACCGCGCCTGAGCCGAACAGCCAAACCGAACGCCAGGGCCCAAAACAGCGCCAATCCGGCGGCAAGACCGACGACGGCAAAGGGCGCCATCCAGGCGTAGCGTTCTGCATCAATCTGAAACGGCTCGTAGATCCAGATCATGCCGACGGAAAGATAGGCCGTCCCCAGAAGCCAGCCGAAAAGTGCGCCCTGCCGGGAGGTCGAAAGCTGAAGCAGTTGATATCCCACTGCGCCCAGGCAGAACGGAGCCAGCCAGAGCATATGGAACGGTGCAAGCGCGAAGGCCAGAAGACCACCCGCAGCAACCGCCGTGACCAATGGCAGAATGACCGGCCGCAGCCCGACATACCGCCGGACCGCAGCAATCATCCCGAACAATCGGGCAACCGCACCCGCAGGCGTTTGATCCGGCGCGGGTCGGCATCCATAACCTCGAACTCAGGCCCGTCGGGATGCTGGATGACCTCACCCCGTGCAGGGACGCGTCCTGACAGCATGAAGACCAGACCGCCAAGGGAATCGATCTCCTCGCCGTCGACGTCATCGTGACTGGTCAGCGACCGACCGATTTCATTCTCGAACTCATCCAGCGGGGTACGTGCCTGCGCGACATAACAGCCCTGTTTCTCACGGAACCAGGTCTGATCTTCGCCCGCGTCATGCTCGTCCTCAATTTCGCCAACAACCTGCTCGATCAGGTCTTCGATGGTCAGCAAACCATCGACGCCGCCATATTCATCAATCACCAACGCCATGTGGCGGCGCTCTGCCTGCATTTTTGTCAGCAGAACGCCAATCGTCATGGACGGCGGGACAAACAGCAAAGGACGCACCATAGCGTCCAGCGCGAAATCGGCATCGGTGCCGTTGAAACCGTGCATCAGGGCAAAGTCCTTGAGGTGGACAAAGCCGATGGGTGTATCCAGCGTGCCCTCGTAGACGGGGATACGGGTAAAACCGCTTTCGCGGAAGACCTGAACAAGTTCGTCTTTCGGAGTCGAGGCTGGGATTGCCACGATTTCCGCTGCGGGAATGGCAACGTCCTCGACCCGCAAACGCCGCAGATTGATCATCCCGTGCGGCTGGTTCGCCAGGCGTGTTTCCGGTCCGGAATCCACGTCTTCCTCGCTTTCGGTCGGAGTAAAGGAGCTGAAAATACGCCCCAGAAACCCCGTCGATTGTCCAGCCGCTGCGGTGTCGCCAGCGCTGTCCTTGTTCTCCAGCGCGCCCTGCGCTGCGTTAGAACTTCCGTCTATATCGTCCATCGTTCCTATCCGATACGCCCGTGATTGGGGCTGTCATCCAATGTATATGGGTCATCGATACCCATTTTGCCAAGTATCTCCACCTCAAGACCTTCCATCAAAGTGGCGTCCGGGTCACGAATGTGATCGTAACCCAAAAGATGCAACACTCCGTGAACGATCAGATGACGCAAATGGTCGGCCAATGGCTTGCCAGCGGCCTCGGCCTCGCCTGCGCAGGTCTCATAGGCAATCGCAATGTCGCCGAGCGGTATTTCGCCGGTAAAATCCGCCTCGGGTCGCAGCGGGTCACCCCCCGGTTCCTCGGCGGCAAGTTCCTCAGCTGGCCAGCTGAGCACATTTGTCGGCTTGGCCTTCTGACGGAACTCAGTGTTCAATTCCATGATCCGCGCATCATTGCAGGCCAGCAGGGATAGTTCGCAGTCGTCCGGATCGAGATTGAAATGCGACAGCGCCGCATCAACGGCCTGCTCGGCATGCGCTGACAAGCCGATGTCCTGCCAGCGAGCGTCTTCAATGGAGATGTCGAGAGTCATAGTCCAGTCTCAATGCCAAGGCAGCCCGTTCCGACAGGTCCGGGAGAGCGTTTCTTGGGTGGTTTTCCATGAAGGCCCCAACCCAATATGAATTTGCATCCCCCTCGTTCAGCGACCGAATGCTGGTTCAGACGGATTTCTCATCCGCCTCATAGGCCTCGATGATGGCCGCCACAAGCGGATGTCGCACCACGTCACGAGATGTGAAGTAGTTAAAGCTCACCTTGGGGATTTTGCTTAGCAGACGTTCCGCATCCGCCAGCCCCGACGCCACGCCGCGCGGCAGGTCAACTTGGCTGCGGTCGCCGGTGATGACCATGCGCGATCCCTCACCCAAACGTGTCAGGAACATCTTCATCTGCATGGTGGTGGCATTCTGCGCCTCATCCAGAACAACAAAAGCATTGGATAGCGTACGCCCCCGCATAAAGGCCAGCGGCGCGATCTCGATCTGTTTTTCTTCCAGCAGCTTCGCCAACTGTTTGCCGGGTAGGAAATCATTCAGCGCGTCATAGAGCGGCTGCATATAAGGATCGACCTTATCTTTCATGTCGCCGGGCAGATAGCCGAGCTTCTCGCCCGCCTCCACCGCAGGGCGGCTGAGGATGATCTTGTCGACATGCCCGGTAATGAACATGCTCACGCCAACAGCAACAGCAAGATAGGTTTTGCCGGTGCCAGCCGGACCGATCCCAAAGGCAAGCTCATGTTCGAACAGCGACTGGACATAGGCTTTCTGAGCGTCGGTACGTGGCTCGACGAGTTTCTTACGCGTCTTGATCTCAACCTTGCCGCCCCGGAACATCTCCAGCTGGCTGCCGGGATTTTCCACCTGCTCCTGTCCCATCCGCAATTCACGATCAATATCGCCGGCCTCAACACTGCGGCCGGTTTCCAACCGGTCATATAGCGCTGCCAGAACCGCCGCGGCCTGATCGCGGGCGGCTTCTTCTCCCAGTACTGAGAGTTGATTGCCGCGCCGGACAATCTGAACACCAAGCGTCTGCTCGAGCGTCGCGAGATTGCGGTCGTATTCACCGCACAGATCAATCAGCAGTCGGTTATCAGGAAATTCGAGCAGCGCCTCATGTGAGGAATCCTGCTCATGCGATGGGGTCAAAGTGCCAATGGCCAATCCGGTCTCCTGTCTTTGACGTTGCTCTTTCAGTGTGCCTCTCCGGTCGCCCCTGCGCAAGCTACGCGTCGGCAATTTCACGCGATTGAAACAAAATGGCCGCCCGAAAAGGACGGCCAATAGGCAGTTGTTTGCAGTGGTAACGAAATTCCGTCAAATCGGGTCCTCGATGCTGGACCCGGATTTGAACGGACCAACCGCCGTATTCGGAGGAGCGACGCCGGAACAGACCGGGCGGCCATCCGGCGCCAGCCGTTGCGACAGGTAACCTTCTACCCCGTCGTCAATGATCCAATGATCGCAGCCGGTCGGATCAACCCAAATCCCCGCCTTCAGCTGAGACAGATCCTTGCTGTCAAAACCACGATCCACGGTTTTGTCGACCTTGTCGCCACAGGCAGACAGACCGATCGCCAAGGACGCAAGAAGCGCTGTTCTGGTGAATGACATAACGATGCTCCTCAGCGCAGGCAGATAATTTCGACGCGACGGTTCTGCGCCATATTCACGGCCGAGTCGTTCGGCACGCGCGGATCACGCTCGCCATAGCCCCGCGCCTCAAGGATGCGGGCGCCAACCGATTGGCCGACTTTTGCGACCGCATCGGCACGGCGCTGAGACAGCCGCATGTTATATTCATCTGATGCGCGACTGTCGGTATGGCCCGTGATGATGAAGGATCGGGCATTCGCGGACTGGAAAAACTCGCGCAGGCGCTGTTGCCCGGCGGCGCTGATGTGATGCCTGTTGGTGGCAAAAAACTGATCGCTGGGCATCACGCCGCAGATATTGCCCCGACGGCAAACCGGTTTCCCGTCTCGCGTGACATGGGGTGTCATGAAACCTTCGGCGCCATCGTCCATCACCCAATGCTCGCAACCGTCGGGATCAACCCAGATGGTTGGAATATAGCTCTGACCGATCACACCGGCGTCCTGCGCCAGCAAAGCGCCCACATTCAAGCCGACAGTCGCGACAACGGTGGCCACGAGTCCGCAGAGTTGTTTCCTCATTGGTTTCAACACACCCAATATCCCCCTTACACCAGTCATTCGCAGGCGTCATTCTTGCGGCCACGCAGGCTTTGTGCGGGCCGTTACCGTGATATTCGCAGGTATAGAACGCAAATTGCAATCATTTGCTTAAGGAAATCAGAAGTTTCACGACGCCATGTCGCGCTGGGGGCGCAATCGGCTGCGCGACCGCCCCTCGCCCATGATCAATCGATCAGAGCGCCGGCCAGTGAGTTGGCCCCAGAGGACAGGATCCGCACGCGGGCAAGATCACCGATGGCGCGATCACAATCCGCAACATGCACCGCATGCAGGTAATCGGATTTGCCAACCATCTGGCCCGCGAAGCGGCCCGCCTTTTCAAACAGAACACCAACCTCGCGGCCAACCATGCTGTCCTGAACCTCGCGCTGTTGCTTGGTCAGCAGGGCCTGCAGGCGCTGAAGCCGGTCGTCAGCCGCAGCCGGGTCAACCTGAGGACGCTCTGCCGCCGGGGTGCCGGGGCGGGTGGAGTATTTGAAGGAATAGGCGGTGCCGTATTTCACCTCTTCCACCAGGTCCATGGTGGCCTGGAAATCTTCTTCGGTTTCTTCCGGGAAGCCAACAATGAAGTCGCCTGAGATCAGGATGTCTGGGCGCGCGGCGCGGATCCGCTCGATAAGGCGGATATAGCTCTCGGCGGTATGTGCGCGGTTCATCCGCTTGAGGATCTTGTCGGAACCCGCCTGTACCGGCAGGTGCAGATAGGGCATCAGCTTGGCACAGGTGCCATGCGCCTCGATCAGGTCGTCCTGCATGTCATTGGGGTGCGAGGTGGTGAAGCGAATGCGCTCCAGCCCGTCGATCTTGTCCAGCTCCCAGATCAGCTGGGCCAGGGTCAGGTCGCCGTTGGCGCCAGCACCGTGATAAGCGTTCACGTTCTGGCCGAGGAGCGTGATTTCGCGCACGCCACGCTCCACCAATTCCTGAGCCTCGCGCAGAATGCGGTCCGCCGGGCGCGACACTTCGGCGCCGCGGGTGTAGGGCACCACGCAGAAGGCGCAGAACTTGTCGCAGCCTTCCTGCACCGTCAGGAACGCAGTCGGGCCGCGTTTCGCCTTGGGGCGGTTTTTCAGTTTCTCAAACTTGTCTTCCTCGGGGAAATCGGTGTCCAGCACCTTCTCCCCCTTGCGGGCCTTCGCTTCCATCTCCGGCAGCCGGTGATAGCTCTGCGGGCCGACCACCAGATCGACCAGCGGCTGACGGCGCATGATCTCCTCGCCCTCGGCCTGGGCGACGCAGCCCGCGACGCCGATCTTCAGGTCTGGCTTCTGCGCTTTCAGCCCCTTGAAGCGCCCCAGTTCGGAATAGACCTTCTCCGCTGCCTTTTCCCGAATATGGCAGGTATTCAGCAGGATCATGTCGGCGTCATCCGGCGATTTGGTTTCAACGTAACCTTCGCCGCCCAGCGCCTCGGCCATGCGTTCACTGTCATAGACATTCATCTGACAGCCATAGGTCTTGATAAACAGCTTCTTCGGAGCGCTCATGGGGACAACCTTTTCACCGGAGGGTCGCAACAGCGGCGTGGCATAGCCGGAAACGGCCCTGCTTGCAATGGCGCGCGGATTACCCGACTTTAGCAGCAACCGCCAGACTGGGAAGTCGGCAGAGAACAGCAGGCAATCAGATATGATGCATTCATCGCTCGAAGGGTTTCTTAACGCCGCGGACAAGATCCTGACAACAGGGCCTGTCGCTCTGATCTTTGTTGAGGATAAAGTGGAGATAGCGACCACCCTGCGCCACCATCTTGATCTCGGCTTTGCGACAGTTGTGGCCTTTATGCCGGACGCTTTCGACATCCCCTACGATTTGGAGACGCGCATCCACCGTGTGCCCTTTGACTGTAGCGCGCGTGAAGCGGTGATCGAGGCCATCAACAAGGTGATCGCGAGAGCCGCACCGGGTTGCTGGCTCTATTACTGCTATAATGCAGAGTACCTGTTCTACCCCTTCTGTGAGAGCCGCAATGTTGTCGAACTCTTGGGGTTTCATGGCGAAGAGCGGCGCTCGGCCATGCTGACCTATGTCATTGATCTTTATGCCGCCGATCTGGACGCAGCACCAAACGGCGTATCGCTGGAAACCGCGCATCTGGATAAATCCGGCTACTATGCACAGGCCCGCATTGATCCACAGACCGGCCATCCGCTTGATCGCCAGCTGGATTTCTACGGCGGCATACGCTGGCGCTATGAAGAACATATCCCCGCAGCAAGCCGAAAGATCGACCGGATTTCGCTGTTCCGTGCAAAACCGGAACTATGGCTGTTTGAGGATCACCGGTTCAACGAACCGGAGTACAACACCTACGCCTGCCCCTGGCACCACAATCTGACCGCCGCGATTTGCTCTTTTCGCACCGCAAAGGCGTTGAAACGCAACCCGGGATCCTCCTTTGAGATCGACAGTTTTCGATGGCACAACTCGGCGCCCTTTGACTGGCATTCTCGTCAGCTGCTTGATCTGGGCCTGATGGAGCCGGGACAGTGGTTCTAGGCTCCGAGCGCCAATGCAGCGCGACCCTGTCATAGCTTAGCGCTGCAATAGAACGGGAAACCAATCCTCGCGGAGGGTCTGACCCGACACCATGTCATGGCCCGGATAGGGCGGCGAGGTTGGGCCAGGGCGTTCAATATAGCGTGCGTCCTCCCCGACCAGACGCAACGAAAAGGCGCGGCGACGGGTTTCGCTGGTATTGGCGCGGGCGCCGTGCAGCGTCCGGTAATTAAAGGCGACGGCGTCACCTGGCTGCATCTCCCACTCCAGGATTGTCATCCCTTCGGCATCGGGATCCGGCACCGGCATGTACTGCCCCTCATCAGCAAAGAAGCCCTCCTCGGAGACCCAGCGCGTTGGCAACACCTCCTTCTCCCAGCGGTGCGAGCCTGCAACGCATCGCAGCGAGGCGTTCGTGACAGGATCGAGCGGCGACCAGAAGCTGATGGTCTGCTGCCCTTCGACGAAATAATAAGGCCCATCCTGATGCCAGGGCGTCGCCATGGAGGTGCCCGGCTCTTTCACCAGCACGTGGTCGTGGAACATCTGCACCCGTTTGGACTGCATCAGATCTGCGGCCACCTCCGCCACAGGCGATTGTTCGATTGCCTGCTGAAACTGAGGGATCCGGGTCCAATTGCAATAGTCATCAAAGAACCGCCCGGTCTGCCCGGGTTTTTCATTGTTGGAAGCATAGGGACCGGGCTGCGCCATATTCGCCTCGACGCCGTCGCGCAGAATATCGACCTGATCGACGAAGAGACCGCGGATCAACACAACGCCATCGCGTTGGAAATCGTCAATATGGTCTCGGGTGATGAGGGGATGGGGCATCGATCAATCCTTGGTATCGGGAGTACGGGTGACAGCATCTGGTTGCAGTCACCCGTTTCGGGCCGATGTTGCACCCGGCGGGGCGGCGTGCTCAAATAATATCTTAGTATGCAGAAAATAAACTGATGTTATACCTAACTCTACGCCACTACGAATATGTCTGCGCGATCGCTCAGCACGGCAGCCTGTCGGCGGCGGCTGCCGCCGTGCATGTCAGCCAGCCCGCGTTGTCCACAGCGCTTGCCCGGATTGAAGCGCAGCTGGGAGAGCCCCTGTTCCTGAGGCGTCGCGGGGCCGGCATGATCCTGACCCCACAAGGCCGCAGGTTCGCAGACCGTGCACAAGCGCTCCTAGATCAGGCCGCGCGGCTGGAACGTCGGGGCGCAGATCAAACCGACGGCCAGCAGCTGACCTTGGGATGTTTTACCGATCTGGCTCCCTTTCTGTTGGCCCCAGCGCTGCAGCGCCTTCGGATCGGCTTGCCCGGTGTGGCCATCCGCTACAGGACGGATCACTTTAAACCGCTGCTGGCCTCGATGACCGCCGGGAATATCGACTTGGCGATCAGCTATGACCTGGGCGTGGATGCAAGCTTCGTCCGGCATGAGGTGTTGCGGCGCGGCCCCGTAGCGCTGATGCCCAATGGTCACCCACTGTCAGATCGTGACCGCCTGCCCTTGGCCGATCTGGCCGAACAGCCCCTGATTCTGTCGGAAGAAGGATTATCCGTGCGCCACATGCTTGGGCTGTTCAAATCCATTGGCGCGCTGCCCCGAATTGCCCACCGGGCGGCATCGGTCGAGCTGCTGCGCAGCCTGGCCGCCCATGGCGAAGGGATCGGCATCACCTACAGCAGGCCCCCCGATTTACGCTCCTACGATGGCAAGCCACTGGTCGCGATACCCATCAGCGACACATCGGCAGAGGAGCCCTTGGTCCTGATCAGCCACAGCCCGCCGTCAAAAGGCAGCGTGATAGAGACCGCGCAGCAGATTCTGGCGAAAACGGTTACGGAAATACTCTAGCACGCACATGAGCGCAGCGCCCGGCGTTCCTACGATCAGACCTTGCGCAGTCGGATCACAACGTCGACGGACGCGATTTCAACGCCCTGCGGCGCCGCGGGCAGGCTCTTGATCACCAGCTGATCGGATGGCGCATCCGACAGACGCCCCTCGTCTTCCCAGTAAAAATGGGGGTGGTCGTGCGTATTGGTGTCAAAATAGCTTTTGGACCCATCGACTGTGATTTCCTGCAAGACGCCAGCATCGCAAAAGGCGCGCAACGTGTTGTAGACCGTCGCAAGTGAAACAGCTGCACCCTTGTCCTTTGCCGCGTCAAACAGGCTCTCGGCGGTCACATGGCGATGCTTGCCGTCGCCCACCAACAACTCTGCCAGCGCCACCCGCTGACGGGTCGGGCGCAATCCGGCTGTTTCCAGCCAGTTGGTAGCGATATCTGCGGGTGTTGGCGTCATGTAGCGGTCCTGCATAGCGTTGCTGGCCGCATTTATAGGCCGAAAGGGTCCTTGCATTCAATTCAATTTGCGTAGCTCCGATCTGTATCTGTAGACTGTCACAGTTGAAAAACCTGAAGGCCACAGGCTGAATGCTGGTGTGCCCTCGGCACCCGGAACCCTTGCAGGAGAGTCGAAACGGGTGCTACAGGGAGCCAGATACACGATCATAACATAGGCAGGAGAAGCGCCAGCATGGCCGATTACCCCAGCAGCTTTGACAAAGACGATTTGCTGAAATGCGCCAGAGGCGAGCTGTTCGGCCCTGGCAACGCACAGCTGCCCGCCCCTCCCATGTTGATGATGGATCGCATCACCGATGTGTCGGCCGATGGCGGCGCCCACGGCAAGGGTCACATTACGGCCGAGTTCGATATCACGCCTGACCTGTGGTTCTTTGACTGTCATTTCCCCGGCAACCCGATCATGCCCGGATGTCTGGGTCTTGACGGCCTCTGGCAGCTCACTGGCTT
Organism: Phaeobacter sp. JH20_34; assembly: GCF_048056095.1. Lineage (NCBI taxonomy): Bacteria > Pseudomonadati > Pseudomonadota > Alphaproteobacteria > Rhodobacterales > Roseobacteraceae > Phaeobacter > Phaeobacter sp. JH20_34. The sequence continues at coordinate 46,463 of NZ_JAYMWT010000019.1, forward strand.
CAACCTGGGCTGGCGTGGCTGGCAGGGTCGCGGCTATGCGCTGGGTGTAGGCGAGGTGAAACTGACTGGAATGGTGCGACCCGACCGCAAGATGCTGACCTATAAGATCGATTTCACCAAAGCGATCCAGACCCGTCGCCTGACCATGGGGGTTGCCGACGGCATCGTGGAAGCCGATGGTGAAGTTATCTACCAGGTCAAGGACATGAAGGTGGCCCTCTCCGAGAGCTGATCCGCAGCTCTCCCCGCCCCTTGAACAAGAAATAGGAGTACGCATCATGCGTCGCGTCGTCGTCACCGGTCTGGGCATCGTCTCGTCCATCGGGAACAATGCCGAAGAGGTTCTTGCCTCTCTCAAAGCAGGAAAATCTGGCATCGAGGCCAGCCCCGAAATGGTCGAGCATGGCTTTCGCAGCCAAATTGCGGGAACGCTCAAGCTGAATGTTGCTGACCATGTCGACAAGCGTACCCTGCGTTTTATGGGGGCTGGCGCGGCCTATGCTCATATAGCGATGAGCCAGGCAATTGCCGATGCCGGCCTCTCCGAAGATCAAGTGGTGAATGAGCGGACCGGTCTGGTGGCCGGTTCGGGCGGACCGTCCACATCGGCCATGCTGGCAGCCCATCAGACCGTGCTGAAAACCGGGGCCACGAAGCGGATCGGGCCGTTTGCCGTTCCCAAGTGCATGTCTTCCACGATCTCGGCAAATCTGGCCACAGCCTTCAAAATCAAAGGTATCAACTACTCGATCACCTCGGCCTGCTCGACCTCGCTGCACTGTATCGGCAATGCGGCTGAGCAGATCATGATGGGTAAGCAGGATGTGATGTTCGCCGGTGGTGGCGAGGAACTGGACTGGACCCTGTCGTGCCTGTTCGATGCGATGGGCGCGATGTCGTCCAAATACAACGACACGCCGGAGAAAGCCTCCCGCGCGTTTGATCAGGACCGTGACGGTTTCGTGATCTCTGGTGGCGGCGGTATCGTCGTGCTGGAGGATCTGGATCACGCCCTGGCGCGCGGTGCCAAGATCTACGCCGAAGTGACCGGCTTTGCCGCCACCTCCGATGGCCACGATATGGTCGCCCCCTCCGGCGAAGGCGGCGAGCGCGCCATGCGTCTGGCCCTGCAATCCCTGCCGGACGGCCGCAAGGTGGACTATATCAACGCCCACGGCACCTCGACCCCGGTCGGCGACGTCGGCGAGATCGAAGCGGCCCGCCGGGTTTTCGGCGCGGGCAACGTGCCGCCGATTTCTTCGACCAAATCAATGACCGGTCATGCGCAGGGCGCGGCGGGCGCACTGGAGGCGATCTTCTGCCTTCTGATGCTGGACAATGACTTCATCACGCCGTCGATCAACGTCGACACGCTGGCCGAGGGCATCGAGCCGGGAGAGGTCGCAACCCAGCTGGTGGAAAACGCGGGCCTTGACAGCGTAATGACCAACAGCTTCGGCTTTGGCGGCACCAATGGCTCAATGGTATTGAGCAAATACAAAGGATAACGGCGGATGTCAGGAGTATTGACGGGCAAACGTGGCCTGATCATGGGGGTCGCAAACGACCGTTCGATCGCTTGGGGCATCGCCAAGGCCATGGCCGATGCGGGGGCCGAACTGGCATTCACCTATCAGGGTGAAGCCTTTGGTAAACGGTTGGAACCGCTGGCCCAGAGCGTTGGCAGCGACTTTATGGTCGATGTGGACGTCACCGATGATGCGTCGCTCGACACCGCATTCGAGCAATTGGCGGCACGCTGGGACAGCGTCGACTTCGTGGTGCACGCCATCGCCTATTCGGACAAGACCGAGCTGACCGGACGCTTCCTCGACACCAGCCGCGAGAACTTCAAGAATTCGATGGATATCTCTGCCTATTCCTTTGTCGAGGTGGCGCGCCGCGCCTACCCGCTGATGAAGGCCAATGGCGGCACGTTGCTGACCCTGACCTACCAGGGATCGAACCGAGTGGTGCCCAACTACAACGTGATGGGTGTCGCAAAGGCGGCATTGGAAAGCGCCACGCGTTACCTGGCCAATGATCTCGGCCCGGAAGGCATCCGTGTGAACGCCATCTCCCCCGGCCCGATGAAAACCCTGGCAGGGGCCGCCATCGGTGGTGCCCGCAAGACGTTTAAACATACGGCTCAGAACGCCCCATTGCGCGATAACGCCACGTTGGAAGCGGTTGGTGGTACAGCCGTCTATCTCGCCTCCGACGCAGGGGCCTGCACGACGGGCGAGATCATCCGCGTCGACGGTGGTTTTCATGTCCTTGGCATGCCGCAGCAGGACAATCTCTGACCTGCTGCCAATCCCTGTCACAAGAACCAAGGGCACCCAGCGGGTGCCCTTTCTTGTTGCTGTCTCCGCTTGACATCACTGTTCCTCAGCCAGTTCTGAAAGAAGCTGCTGCATGAGATCAGCCGCGGGCATAGCACGAACTCCGGCAGCGCCCTGCCCGGCCCATTGCGCGCCATATCCGGGCTCGCCAGCCTGCTTCGCCGCAGTGTTCAGGGCTTTCCCGGCATCATAGGCAATGGGGTAATCCGGAATGATCGTCGGATCGAGCTTCTGCGCAAGGTCGGTGAAACGGTTTCTCAGACAGCGGGCCGGGCGCCCTGAAATTACCGTCGTCATCTCTGTTTTCGGATCCGCGGCCAGCAAGGCGGCCCGATAGCCCGCACCGGCACTGCTCTCGGGACAGGCGATGAACGCGGTGCCCAACTGCGCAGCAGCGGCACCTGCTACCAGCGCCTTTGCGATATCGGCACCGGTCATCAACCCGCCTGCGGCGATCACCGGCAGGTTCAGGTTGGTGACCAGTTCGCGGACCAGTTCAAGAGTTCCAAGCCTGGAATCCGCGCCGCGCGGATCAAAGATACCCCGATGGCCTCCGGCCTCCCACCCCTGTGCAACAATGGCGTCGATCCCGGCGCTCGCCAACACAGCAGCCTCGGCAAGTGAAGTTGCTGTGGCCAGCAAGATGATGCCGGCTGACTTCAGAGCCGAGATCACCCCCTGCGGCGGCAAACCGAAGTGGAAGCTGACAACTGCCGGGCGCTGCGCAATCAGCATCTCCTGCATATCGGTATCAACGCAGAAGCTGGTGTAGATTTCGCGCAGCGCCTCCGGCGGCGCCGTATTGTAGCTGTGAAACACCGGTGCCAAGGCGCTGAGCCAGGCCGCCTCGCGGGAGGGATCCTCAAGCGCTGGCCGGTGGCAGAACACATTGACGTTAAAGGGTCGGCCAGTCAGTGCCACCGTTTGACGCAGCATCTCCTCAGCCTGGTCGATGTTTGCCGCTCCGATACCCAGGGCGCCCAACCCACCGGCATTGCTGACAGCCGCCGCCATCTGGGGCGTGCTGACGCCGGCCATGGGAGACTGGAGAATCGGCACGGACATACCCAGACGATCCATCAATGCGGCTGACGTAGAAATATCAGTCATTCCGTCCTCTTTCACCACGGCATATCCCGCTGCAAAAGAGCCGGTTTGACGAGGCGGCGCAAGAGGCACCGCCTCAGATGCGATCAGTTGATCGAGACCAGCTCGATATCAAAGATCAGGTCTTTGCCTGCCAGGGGATGATTGGCGTCAAGGGTCACAGTCGCCTCGCTCACCTCAACCACGGTCACCGGCAGCACTTCGCCGGTTGGAGCCTGCATCTGCAATTGTGTTCCAACCTCAAGCGGGATGTCATCAGGGATCCCTTCACGCGGAATGCTCTGCCGCGCCTCGTCGTGGCTGGGGCCATAGGCCTGATCCGCGGGAATGTTGAGCGTTTTCGTCTCGCCTGCGGCCATGCCGAGCAGACCGGCGTCCATACCCTCGATAACCTGACCAGAGCCGACGGTGAACTCAAGCGGCTCGCGCCCTTCAGAGCTGTCAAAGACACTGCCGTCTGTCAGCTTGCCTGTGTAGTGGATGCGTACGGTATCGCCGCTTTTTACCTCGGTCATGGGACCTCCAGTTGCTTTCACGTTACAAAGGCGCGCACAGTATAGGACACCACCGTGATGTAAACCCGATGATCCGAAGCAGCCCCGGTCGCACCGTTCCCGGGCGTCCGCAGAGCGGCGGGAAATGATTGTGGCTGGAATTTGCGCCCCGTTTGCGCCTAGGCTGGGACAACCGCAGGACATCGAACCGGAGGCCCCATGGCAATCAGCACCTGTATCTTTGATGCCTATGGCACATTGTTCGATGTGACAGCGGCCGCACGGCAAGCTGCAGGTGAGCCGGAATTTCCGCATCTGATCGACCATTGGGCAGAGCTGGCCAACCACTGGCGGCTGAAGCAGCTACAATACACTTGGCTGCGTGTAATCACAAACTCACATGCCGATTTCTGGCAGGTCACCCAGGACGGGTTGGATTGGGCCATGGAGGCCACCGGCCTGAGCGGTGACCCGCAGCTGCGAAAGCGCCTGCTGGATCTCTACTGGCAGCTTCAGGCCTATGATGAGGTTCCGCAGATGCTGCGCGCCCTCAAGACTGCGGGCCTGCAGACCGCAATCCTCTCCAACGGATCACCCGAGATGCTGGACGGAGCCGTTCAATCCGCAGGGGTCGGCGACCTGCTGGACGATGTGCTCTCTGTCGAAAGCGTTGGTGTCTTTAAACCGGACCCGCAGGTCTATGACCTTGTCGGCAAACGCTTTGGCTGCCAGCGCGATGAAGTGCTTTTCGTGTCCTCCAACGGCTGGGACGCTGCCGGTGCGGCGGGATACGGGTTTACCACGGCTTGGGTGAACCGAAGTGGTGAACCTATGGATCGCCTGCCGTGGAGGCCGCATCACGTGCTGAGGAATCTGGCCAGTATCCCTGACCTGGCGGGGGGATAAACCCGTGCTGAACACGCCACGCGCACTCTCATATTTTACCAGCTCTGACGGGCTGGAGCTGGCCTATGACGATCCAGACTTCGCCCCCCAGACAACAGCCATTTCCCGCCCACCCCTATTGTGCCTGGCAGGGCTCACACGCGACGGGCAGGACTTTCGCTACCTGCGGCCGCATATTCATGGCCATCGCCTGATCACCCTGGACGCCCGGGGTCGGGGCCGGTCTCAATATGCAGACGATATCCACAGCTATTCGGTCCCGCGCGAGGCGCAGGATGTGATCGAGCTGATGGACCATCTGGGCATTGATCGCGTGACGCTACTCGGCACCTCGCGCGGCGGGTTGGTGGCGATGGCACTGGCCGCTCTACACAAGGAGCGATTGGCCGGTGTGATCCTGAACGATGTCGGGCCAGAAATTCCGGCAGATGGGATCACCCGGATTATGGCCTATGTCGGATATCGTCCGGCAGCCAAAACCCACGAAGAAGCCGCCTCCGCGCTTGCGACCCATATGGCGCCAGCGTTTCCCGATGTGCCGATGACACGCTGGCGCGAAGAAGCCGAGGTTTTTTACACGCAGACCCGGACGGGTTTGGCGCTGCGCTATGACGCCCGGTTGCGTGAAGCTCTCTTGGCGCAGGCTGCAGCGGGGCCAGCGCCGGATCTCTGGCCATTGTTTCAATCACTTGAAGGTCTGCCCTGCGGCGTGATCCGCGGCGCGAACTCCGACATTCTGACGGCTGAGACCTACGAGAACATGCAGCGCCGTCTGCCGGACCTGATCGCCATGGAAGTGCCGGATCGCGGCCATGTCCCGTTTCTGGACGAACCCAAGGCGCTTGCCCTTATCCACCGAATTCTCGAGGTCGCCCAATGACATCCTTTGCCGCAATCAGTGCCGCTGCGGAGCGCCTGCGGGGCCACGCCCGCGAAACGCCGTTGCTCTCCTCCCCCTTTCTGGACGACATCGCGGGTCGCCGGGTACTGATCAAGGCCGAGTGCCTGCAACATACCGGATCGTTCAAGTTCCGGGGGGGCTGGGCCGCGCTGTCTGCGCTCAGCCAGGATCAGCGCAAGAAAGGCGTGCTTGCTTATTCAAGTGGCAATCATGCGCAGGGTGTGGCCGCAGCGGCGGCCGCCCATGGCACACCCGCCGTGATCCTGATGCCGCAGGACGCCCCAAGAATTAAGATCGCCAACACCCGTGCGCTCGGCGCAGAGGTGGTGCTGTTCAATCGCGCCACCGATAATCGTGACGCCATTGGGGCAGAGCTGGCAGAGGCTCGCGGCCTCACCCTGATCAAGCCCTACGACGACGACGAGGTCATCGCCGGTCAGGGCACAGTTGGTCTGGAAATCGCCCGACAGGCTGCTGAACAAGACGTGACCGAGGCGGATGTTCTGGTCTGCTGCGGCGGTGGTGGTTTGACTTCGGGTGTTGCCCTGGCGCTGGAACAAGCTGCGCCAAAAATGCGGGTTCGCCCCTGCGAACCGCAGGGGTTCGATGACGTTGCCAGGTCACTGGCCGCCGGGCGGATCTGTCGCAATGAGACCACGGCCGGCTCACTCTGTGACGCTATTCTCACGCCTGCACCCGGCGAAATCACCTTCCCGATCCTGGCACGGCTCTGCGGTTCCGGAATTGCTGTCAGCGAAGACGAGGCCATGCACGCCATGGCGCTGGCCTATTCGAGGCTCAAAATCGTGCTGGAGCCTGGCGGTGCTGTCTCGCTGGCGGCAGCATTGTTTCACGCAGACCACCTCAACGGATCGAGCGCGATTGCCATTGCGACCGGTGGTAATGTCGACCCCGCCATTTTTGCCGAAGCGCTACAAAAGTTCGGATAGGCTTCACACTCGCACCGGTCGATCCGGTGCCCTTCGCCCCTGGAGTGCCCCTATGACCGAGTTCACTATCGCCTCCTTCAATGTGAAGAACCTGATCGGTCCCGATCAAGAATACTACAGGTTTCAAAGCTACACGCCCGAGGAATATGCTTGGAAATCCGATTGGTTGGCCGATCAGCTGCTGACGCTCGATGCCGATATCGTGGGGTTTCAGGAAATCTTCGATGAGGCGACGCTGCGCGAGGTGGTCGCCGAAACCGATCGGCGTGGCAAACAGGTAAACGCCGCGACCCTGCCCGATCGCTCCAAACGCTATCACCGCAAGGCCATATTCCGCAAACTCGTCTACACGCCCTATACCGATGCCAAGCTGGCCTATGCTGCCAATACGAATGACCACGACACTCCGGGCAAGCGTCGCCCCGGTCTCGCGATTCTGTCACGTACGGGTTTTGTGGAACCGGTCGAGATTATTCAGGACCTGCCGCTGCCGCTGGATATCCCGATGGCCTGCCTGGGCGGCGAGGATGACGCAGGCTACTACACGCTGCGACGGCTGTCTCGACCGATCATGAAGGCCCGCATTCCCGTCGCGGACCAGATCATCAGCGTATTCAACTGCCACCTGAAATCGAAACTGGGCGAGTTCATAACACCACTTGGGGCGCCTTATGCGCCCGAAACCGTGCTCACGGCTTATGATGCCAGTGGGCGGGCCATGGGCGCGTTGCGGGCCGCTCTGCGGCGTATGGCCGAGGCCTGGGTTCTGCGCCGCGCCATCCTGGACGAGCTGGAACAGGACCGGCCGGTCATGGTCCTGGGAGACTTCAATGATGGCGAGGATGCCGTCAGCTCTGAAATCATCAGCGGCGAGACACCGTTTCGCAACTACTCCTGGATGCTGCGGCATGACGCTCGCCACTCGGGAGATCGCTACAATCCGGACGAAGACCGTCAGATCAGGGAGATGATCGACCGGGTTCGCCTGCGTTCGGCGGAAAAGCTGTTTCTCAAGAAATCTCTCCGTGACGTGGTATACACCACCACATTCGGAGGCGTGCACCAGAGCATCGATCAGATCTATATGTCCCGCCATTTTGATCCCGAATGGACAGGGGCCATCGGCGAAATGCAATATTTCAGCGTCTTCAACGACCACCTTACTGATGGCAGCCACCCCGAAGCGCCTTATAACAAGCTGGCCTCCGACCATGGGCAAATCATGGCCCATATGCGGCTCGAGACTGCCGAATAGAGCCGCGATCCAGCCGCATGGCGGTGCTCGGATCGGGTTTACGTCCTGAAACACGCAGGCTAGGGAAGCGCATCGAATAAGCTCAGGAGGAGTTCCATGCCGCTTGCAGATCTGGGTGACATCCGGGTGAACTATCAATTGGATGGACCGCCTGACGGCCCGACGCTGGTGTTCGCCAATTCCCTCGGCACCGATCTGCATGTCTGGGACGACGTGGTGACGCGCTTGCCGCCGTCGCTGCGCATCATTCGCTATGACCTGCGCGGCCATGGCGGCACGTCGGCCACGCCCGCTCCCTATTCGATGGGCGCTCTGGTACGCGATGCCGAGCGTCTGCTGGATCATCTGGGGGTGCGGGACTGTATTTTTGTTGGCTTATCGATCGGCGGGATGATCGCGCAGGGGCTGGCCGTCAAGCGGCTGGATCTGATACGCGGACTGGTGCTCTCGAATACGGCGGCCAAGATTGGCACCGCCGCCAAATGGCAACAGCGCATTGATGCGATCAAGCAGGATGGGCTTGATTCGGTCGCCGACACGATCATGCAGAACTGGTTTGCTCCAGCCTTCTACAGGTCCCCGGAGCTGGCCCATTGGCGCGCCCAGCTGCTTGGGCAATCGGTCGAAGGCTATATCGGCTGCTGCGCGGCCATCGCCGGAACTGATTTTTACACCCCAACCAGCGGCCTGCGCCTGCCAACCTTGGGCATCGCGGGATCGGATGATGGTGCAACGCCGGCAGATCTGGTTCGCGAAACGGTGGATTTAATCCCCGGATCAAGGTTCGAGCTGATCCGCCGCGCCGGACATCTTCCCTGTGTCGAACAGCCCGATATCTTTGCCGACCGTTTGGTGACCTTCCTGAGGGAGCTCGGGCATATTGACTGATCTGCTGCTGGTCCACGGCTCCTGCCACGGTTCGTGGTGCTGGCGCGACGTCCTGCCTCAACTGGAAGCACGCGGGATCAACGTACGAACCATCGACCTTCCCGGCCCTCGTATAGGCGGCAACGCGCGGTGGTGCGATCCAGTCGCTGTCACTTTGGAGGAAACCGTAGCCGCTGTCCGCGACGCCGCGCGATCAGAGACTATCGTTGTGGGCCATTCCTGGGCCGGCTACCCGATTTCAGCCGCAGCCGATATCGGCCCACCGCTGCGTGGATTGATTTACCTTTGCGCCTATGTCCCCCGGAATGGCCTGTCGATGATCGACATGCGCAAACGCGGCCCAAGCCAACCGCTCATCGGCAAGGTTTTGAAAACCGCAGACGGGCAAAGCTACTGTTTCGACCCCGAAGCCGCACCGGATCTGCTATACCACGATTGCCCGAGGTCAGTGGTGGAGTATGCGCTGTCGCGACTGGCACCGCAACCGATCAGGCCGCAAGACACGCCCGTGAAACTGGGTCCACAATGGGCCGCGACACCAAAAGCCTATATTCGATGCACCCAAGATCGCGTCATCCCGCCAGAATATCAGGCAGAAATGGTGGCGGATTGGCCCACTGATCGGATAAAAAATCTCGACACGTCACATTCGCCGTTCTTTGCCGCGCCCGATCAACTGGCAACGGTGATGGCAACCATAGTGAAAGATCTCTGATGGCCGCTTCTCTTTTCGACAGTCAGCTCTATGCCGCGCTTTTTCCTGCCGGAGATGTCTCCCGGCTGTTTTCAGACAGTGCTGAAATCCGTGCCATGCTGCTGGTCGAAGGTGCGCTAGCGAAGGCGCAGGGCAAAGTCGGCATTATCCCCGAAGACAGCGCCGCCGCGATCGGACGCGCCGTGATGGAGGTCGCTCTTGATCCTGGGGCACTGGCTGCCGCGGCTGGGCAGAACGGCGTGCCGGTTCCAGGTCTGGTCGCAGCGCTGCGGAGCGAGATGAGCGCGCCGGAACATGCACAATATGTTCATTGGGGCGCAACCTCGCAGGACATCATGGACAGCGCGCTGATGCTACGCCTGCGACAGGCGCTTGCGGCGGTGGAAGGAGATCTGATGGCGCTGCTGGCCCAGCTCTCCGATTTGGCTGAAGCCCATGCCAGCCTGCCGATGGCCGCACGCACCTACGGCCAGCTGGCCACGCCAACAAGTTTTGGCGCTGTCGTGGCAGCCTGGGGACAGCCCCTGCTTGGGCTGTTGGACGAATTGCCAAGGTTGCGCGACAGCTGTCTGCTGGTGTCACTTTCAGGCGCCGCGGGCACCTCTGGCGCGCTTGGCCCCCGGGTTGCGGAGCTGCGCGCAGAACTGGCCGCTGGTCTGTCGCTCGCCGATCCGGGTCGCAGCTGGCATACCGACCGCACGCCGGTCTTGCGTATTGCCGATTGGTTTACCCGGGTCTGCGTTGCATTGGGCAAACTGGGTACTGACTGCCTCGCCCTCCGTCAGAGTGGTATTGATGAGATTGCGATCAGCAGTCGCGGCGCCTCATCCACGATGCCACAGAAGCAAAACCCGGTAGGCGCCTCCGCATTGGTTGCGCTGACGTCGCAGGCAAACGCCCAGCTCTCGGCCCTGCATCATTCTGCTGGCCATCAGCACCAACGGGACGGCACAAGCTGGCTCGGCGAATGGTTAAGCCTGCCGCAGACCGTTTTCTGCGCCGCCAGTGCCGTGCGGATTGCCAATTCCATGACCCGGGGGCTGACACCGGATGTCGACCGCATGCGGCACAATCTGAACGCTGCCAACGGTACCATTCATGCCGAAGCGTTGAGCTTTGCTCTGGCTGAGCATATGCGGCGCGGTGAGGCGCAGGCGATGGTCAAGGAGCTCTGTGCCAAGGCTGCCCAAGACGGAAAGTCGTTGCAGGAGATCACGGTCGCGCATTATCCAGAGCTTGATCACACCGCGATCTTTGACGCAGCACGGCAACTTGGCTCTGCCCCGGAAGAGGCACAGCAATTTGCGAAAAGCGTCACCGCCCTGCAAGCAAGACGAAATCCCTCCTGACCCGGCGGTGATCGGCGCAACCGTTTCCCTGCCCCCTGCGCCAATTCGTCTTCAAGATACGACGCGTCACAGACGGTTTCGGGCTTGCGGGCTCGCTTCCCCCGGTCCACCGTGACCACTAAAAGGGGAGAGACGCGACATGCCTATCGTTAAAGCAGCCGTATGCCATCAGTTCGGCAGCCCGCTTGTGATCGAGGATGTCCAGCTTGCCGCGCCGCGTAGCGGTGAAGTGGAGGTCACACTGGATGCCGTCGCGATCTGCCACAGTGATATCTCCTATGCGGAGGGTGCCTGGGGTGGTTTCCTGCCCGCTGTCTATGGTCACGAGGCTGCCGGCGTGATCAGCGCCGTTGGCGAGCATGTTCATGGCTTCGCCGAAGGCGACAGCGTGGTCGTGACCCTGATCCGCTCCTGCGGCAGCTGTCCCAGCTGTGCAGGGGGCGCTCCAACGCTGTGCGAGACCCCCTATGATGCTATCAATGGCCCGCTGAAAACCCTTGCAGGTTCCCCCCTGATGCAGGCCATGGCCTGCGGTGCATTTGCAGAACGGGTGGTGGTTGACCAACGCCAGATTGTGAAAATTCCGGCAGATCTGGGTAAAGACGTTGCCGCACTTCTGTCCTGCGGCGTGATCACCGGTATCGGCGCTGCGGTGAACGCCGCCCAGCTGCGCGCAGGCCAGGATGTTGTGGTGATTGGTGCAGGCGGTGTCGGCCTCAATGCGATTCAGGGCGCCCGCATCGCCGGCGCCCGCCGCATCGTCGCTGTCGACCTCAGCGAGGATAAGCTGGCCATTGCCGAAGAGTTCGGGGCCACCCATACGGTTCTCGGCAGTCTGGATGCCCCTTGGAAGGCCGCCTACAAAGCGCTTGGCGGTCGCGGTGCAGATGTCGTCCTGGTCACCGTTGGTGCGATCCCCGCCTACGATCAGGCCACAAGGTATCTCGGTGTCGGTGGGCGCATGGTGATGATCGGCATGCCCCATTCCGGCGCGAAAGCCAGCTACGAACCCGTGATCATGGCGGCTATCGGTCAGGGCATGATCGGGTCGAAAATGGGCGACGTCGTTATCCAGCGCGATATTCCATGGATGGTAGACCTCTACAAACAAGGACGTTTGAAGCTGGACGAGCTGATCTCCGGCCGGTGGCGGCTTGAAGAGATCAATGCAGCGATCGCAGACACCAAGACGGGCTCGGCGCGCCGCAACATCATCGTTTTCGACCAATAAACCGTTCAGTAGCCACGGGGAAATGACATGAAACTGCAAGACCTCGACATCATCGTCACAGCCCCACCCGCGCCCGGCTGGGGAGGGCGCTATTGGATCCTCGTCAAACTGACCACCGATACCGGCATCATCGGCTGGGGCGAATGCTACGCGGCCTCGATCGGCCCAGACGCGATGAGCCACGTGATCCGTGATGTATTTGACCGCCACATGCTGGGACAATCGCCAGAAAACATCGAATGGATGTTCCGACGGGCGTACTCGTCAGGTTTCACCCAGCGGCCCGACCTCAGCGTCATGGGCGCATTCTCAGGACTGGAAATCGCCTGTTGGGACATTCTCGGCAAGGATCGCGATCGTCCGGTTCACGCACTCATCGGCGGGCGAATGAACGAGCGGCTGCGCGCCTATACTTATCTCTATCCGCAGCCCCATCACGAGATGGATGCGTTCTGGAACAGCCCCGAGCTGGCAGCTGAATCCGCCATTGCAGCTGTGGAGAACGGATATACAGCGATCAAATTCGACCCCGCCGGTCCCTATACGATGCGCGGCGGGCATATGCCGGCGCAATCTGACATCACGAAATCCGTCGCCTTCTGCCGAGCGATCCGTGAGGCTGTGGGAGATCGTGCCGACCTACTGTTCGGAACCCATGGCCAGTTCACGCCCGCCGGCGCCATTCGGTTGGGGCAGGCTCTTGAACCCTATAGTCCCTTGTGGTTCGAGGAGCCGACCCCCCCCGATTTGGTCGCGGATATGGCCCGTGTCGCTGAACGGGTGCGCATTCCCGTTGCCACCGGAGAACGACTGACCACCAAGGCTGAGTTTGCCGCTGTGCTGCGCGCTGGCGCGGCCGAAATCCTGCAACCCGCATTGGGGCGGGCAGGTGGCATCTGGGAGGTCAAGAAGATTGCGGCCATCGCCGAGGTTTTTGGTGCCCAAATGGCACCGCATCTCTACGCCGGTCCGGTGGAGTGGGCTGCCAATATCCAGTTGGCGGCGTCGATCCCGAACCTTCTGATGATCGAGACCATTGAAACGCCGTTCCACATGTCTTTGATCAAGCAGAGCATCACGATCGAAGCTGGGTTCGTCATCCCCTCGGACGCCCCCGGCCTTGGTATCGAGGTAGACGAAGATCTCGCCCGCGCCGATCCATTCGAGGGAGACGATTTGCACCTCAATATGCAGGATGCCCCCTGCAACTACGCCGATGGTAACAGTTTTGTCGGCGGCGCGCCGCCCAAAACCAAATAACAGAACTACCCGTCGCAGTAGGATTTCGAACCTGTCGCGCATGCGCGCCGCCTGTCTGACCATCCGGCCTGCGCGTGCCCTGCCACAAGTCTCGGCCGCGCTAGCTCGACACGTAGCCAGCAACCACCTGCAACAGTTTGAAAGCCGTTGCGGCATCGTTTTCGACAACTGCAAGGAACTCCTCCTCACCGATCCGCAAACACGTCAGCTCGCTTTCGGCAATCATGCTCAGCGCCCTGGGTTCCTTCCGGATCAATCCCAGTTCGCCAACCAGACGACCGGCACCGACCTTGGCTACGAGACGGCTGTCATCACCTTCCTGCGGCAGATATAGGCCCGCTTCGCCCTCCAGAATCATATAAGCGCCGTCACTCGCTTCATCGTCCTTGAGAAACACCGTGTCACCAGCCTTGGCGGTATACCAGCGCGCCCCAAAGGCAAGAAGCCGGAGCTGGCGACGGTTGAGCTCGGAGAACAGCTCCGTTTGCTCAAGCGCCCGTAGTTTCCGTGCAAGATCAGCACTGCCCGCACCATCACTGACCGCATCCGCAGCGGGGGTGTCACTCACCAACCGGCCCTGGCGAAGCTCATAATAACTGTCGAAGACATCCGGGCTTTCGAAACTGCTGCCCAGATAGATCAGCGTCGTCTCTGGCAAAAGATGGCGCAGGTTCTTGTGAATGGCGATGCGTGTATCCAGATCGTAGCTCGCCATTGCAGCGTCTAGGATCAGGATATCCGGGCGCTTGATCGAAGCGCGTGAGAAGGCAAGCGGCTCGGCAAAGCTGGCTGCAAGCCCCTGCCCGCCTATCGCAATCGGCAGATCAAAAATCAGCTCAACAACCCGATCACGCACGCCGTTCTCGACAAGAACCTCTGAGACCAGCTTCTGCACCTCCTCGGCTCGCCCGCCGGCGCTATCGGAAATCTTGCCGAACAGGGCATTCTCGAGCACCGTCAGACCCGGAGCAAAGGCCCCCTCATCAAGCGGCTCGAAAATATCACCCAGCGTCGCCATCAACTGCTTGGAGTGGCTTTGGCGGAACGCAAGAATGCGCTCTTCTATCTCATCGCTGAACGCAGCACCGATTTGTTCGGCAGAGATGCTGAAAGGCACGATAAGTAACCGCGCAAGTTCTTCATGGCTCAGCGTAGAGACGCCATCGTTCCGGGTCTTGTCGACCAGCGCCAGCGCCCCCTCATAGGCCGAAGCCTCCAGCCCAAGCTTGCGAAAGAGCGGATGATCGGTACCGTCAATGCCAAAGATCTGCCGCAGCATTTCCACCACGTCACGGCTGAGCGCGACGAGATCGACGTCAAGATCGAGTGCCCTGAGTTGATCCAGAAAATCATTCTGTTGCCTCAGGACGTCTTCGGTGATCCGCGCTTGCGTGGTTGCATAGAGAAGGTTCTCCGCCACCGGCAGGGCCGGATTGTACCGATCTGACGCCAGAAAGTGCACGTATTGTTCCAGGCCCGCCTTGGTAACCGCCTGCTGCACCTTTGGCCGCAGTTCGACCAGCTGATGCGCCAATTCTGAATGACTCTTGGCATCAAAACGCTGTTCGACGCCACGACGGAACAGGGCGGTATCGGACCCGATCCCCGACACCAACCGCAGCCACCAGTCGCGCAGCTCCGCCTCGCTGGAGAACCCGGCCAGGCTCGGGTCCAGCCAGGAGGCGTCCAGTGGATCTGGGCTGTTACCCGCACGCTGCGCCACATCATAGCGCCGCAGGTCCTGCGCGGTACCAAGCGGCCGCTGCCTGATCGGCATCATCACATTGTCGCCAAAAGAGCCTTGAAACAGCACCGGGCGGGACGTGGCATGACCGATGCGGGCAGCGATCACCGCCTGATGAATTTCACGCATGTTCTGGTCATCGATACAGACCTTGCCCGCCGAAGGCAGCAATTCGCGGGTCAACAATCCCGCCAACGCACGGCGATCCTCCTCCGAGGGCGCGGCAACCCCGATCACCTTGCCTGCCGGGAAGCGGGCATTGAGATCTTCCAGAACAAGATTGCCATCCGCATCGCGGACGTTGACCCCCTCCACGACGATATCGCCCCGAAGCCGTTTCAGATCCTCGGGAGCGCCCGTCATCAAGGCCTCATCGACCATGCCGGGCGGGTCAAATCGCTCCAGGATCACATCCCAGCGCAACGCCATATCCTGCGTCTGGTTGTAATAGGCCAGCAGTTCCTTCCAGGGCGATGCCAAGTCCTTGTAGGCGGCAAGGGCTGCAACCAGTGCACCGAGCGAGACCTTGCCTTCAAGCACCAGATAGCCGCCAACTGCATAGAACAGAAACGGTGTCAGCTGGGTAATGAAGTTGTTGAGAAACTTCATGAAGAATTTTTTCTGATAGATCGCAAACCGGATGTCATAGAGCCATCCGAGCCGATCCGTGATGACAGCCATCCGGTAACGCCAACCGCCGTTCAGACGTAGGGTAGATGCGCCAGCAGCGCTTTCGCCGATCTCGGAGGCCAAAGCGCGGATCTGATGAATACGCTTCTTGTTCAACAGGTTGATTTGCCGCTGCAACATCGGGATCAACCAGCCCTGCAAGGGAATTAGCGCAACCGCCGCCAGACCGAACCAGACACTCTGCATGAACAGAAAATAGAGGATCGTCAGCATCTGACCGGCCTGTAGCACCGGCTGGCTGACCGCATCCCCCATCAACCCCCCCATCGGCTCACTTTCCGAGGTGATCATAGACACCAGTTCGCCCTGGCTTACCCGCTCGAAATACGGCTGTGGGAATCGCACAACACGCGAGATCAACCGATAGCGAAACCGCCGCAGCATCCGCTCGGCCAGAACCCCCTTCATCGTGTTGATGCGCATTTTCAGCAGACCATGCGCGAGAACCGCCAGAAGAAATCCACCGCAGAGAAGCCAGAGATAATGCAGCTGGTTCAGCTCGTACCCAAGCAGGTCAATCGTGGAGCTCTGCGCCCCGATAGCATCGTTGATGATGCGTTTTGGCAGTTCCAGAGTAAGATAGAGAAGTGGAAACAGGCAGGCCGTGACCACCAACAGAACCAGTTGGTCGCGCTTTGAGTAGTTCCAGATAAACCGAAAAAGAGTGCGTTCTATGGGACGGCTCCGAAATGGAAAATGTTACGGAAACTGATCCCGATATGCCTAGCCCGGATTGCCAGTTGCAGGCAATGGCAAGACGGACGTCACACGCCGTGTCGTCCGGCTCAATCCAGCTGACCTTGCCCAAAGCCTATCCAGATGACGGAGCGTCGTGGCGATTAGTGCCACAGGCCATTTGCCTGTTTCGAAAAAATACGTAAGCTTTCAGCGCGCGACACAAAACGGGGCCATTGCTTTGACAGACCACCTCGCATCCCTTTTGGGATTGCTTTGCCTGCTTCAGATCAAACACATGTTTGCGGATTTCTACCTGCAAACACCCAAGATGCTCTCGGGTCGTGGTGAATATCTGCATGCCGGACGGGCACAACATGCGGGCGTGCATGTGATGGGATCCATTATAGCCTTTGTTATCATGGGCGCTCCGGTTGGCTTCATCTTGATCATCTGCGCGCTGGAATGGGTGGCACATTTCAACATCGACTATTGCAAGGCCTGCTATTCCAAACGCAAGGAACTGGCACCGAATATGGCTGTCTACTGGCGCGCGATGGGCACCGACCAGGCCTTACACCAACTCACCTATCTTGCGATGGCAGCTGCCTGGGCGCATGTCAGTTTCGGCTGAAAGCCGAAGCAGCGCGACCTAAGCTGTCGGCGCCCGGGACAAAGCTCAGCGCGTGACAGGTTCGTCGCGCTTGATGGTCCGCAGCACCACGTTTGTTTGCGCACTGGCAACCGCAGGCAGGCGGAACAGAAACTCCTCAAGAAACCGATTGTAAGCGTCAAGATCAGGCGCCAATACCCGCAGGTGGTAATCCGACTGCCCCGTGGTGGCATAGCATTCCTGAACCAGACGGCTGGTCTCAACCGCCTTGATGAAGTCCGCCAGCTTTTCGCGGTCGTGACGGGTCAGCTGCACATGGACAATCGCGTGAAATCCCAGCCCCATCGCCGCCGCGTTCACCACCGCGCCATAGCGCTCAATGACACCCGCCTCCTCCAGTGCGCGCACCCGCCGCCACAACGCCGAAGCTGACATCCCCACCGCCTCTGCCAGATCCGCATTCGACATCCGCGCATCCTGTTGCAGCAGCGTCAGGATCCGACGGTCCCGATCATCAAGGGTGAGATCATCATCCATGGTAAAATCATCCAAATTCTTACACCACACGGAAATATCATTCATGAATGGAGCAAAACAGAGGTAATCTGGCAAGAATATCCAGACAATGTGGATTATCATTTCGCGCATATGATCGTATCATTGCAAGGGATACTCCAATGACCCAGCTCAGCCACGATTTTCGCAGTTACCAGCTGGATGACCGGTATGAGATGACGACGGGCCGCGTCTTCCTGACCGGCACCCAGGCGCTGGCGCGCGTGATGCTGGATCAGGCACGGCGCGACAGATCGGCCGGATTGAATACCGCAGGCTTTGTATCCGGCTATCGCGGCTCTCCGCTGGGCGGCGTTGATCTGGAATTCTGGCGCAGCCGCACACGCATGGACGCCAATAACATCACCTTCATGCCCGCCGTGAACGAAGATCTGGGCGCAACCGCCGTCTTGGGCGCGCAGCAGGCCATTCTTGACCCTCACTGCGAGGTCGAGGGCGTGTTCTCCATGTGGTATGGCAAGGGACCGGGGGTCGACAGGTCCGGCGATGCGCTGAAGCACGGCAACGCCTATGGTTCATCCGAGAAGGGCGGCGTTCTGGTCGTTGCAGGCGATGACCATGGTTGCGTCAGCTCCTCAATGCCACATCAGTCCGACGTGGCCTTCATGTCTTGGTTCATGCCGGTCCTGAACCCGGCCGATGTCGGGGAATTCCTGCAGTTTGGCGAATACGGCTTTGCGCTGTCGCGCTATTCGGGCACCTGGGTGGGGTTCAAAGCCGTCTCGGAAACCGTGGAAAGCGCACGGTCCGTGGACCTGCGCCCGGACCGCGCTTTCTCCTACCCCGAACTGCCCGATTATCCAGGCGGGCTGCACATCCGCAGATCAGACCTGCCCTCGCCGGAGATTGAGACCCGGATCCACGCCAAGCTGCGTGCGGTGCGTGCCTTCGCCGAGGCAAATCCGATTGATACGCGGATCTACGATCTGCCGGAGGCAAAATTCGGCTTTGTCACCACTGGCAAGGGACATCTGGACCTGATGGAGGCGCTGCGCCTGCTCGGACTTGATGCGGCCGCCTGCAAACGTCTCGGTATTGATATCTACAAGGTTGGGATGGTTTGGCCACTGGCGCGCACCGAGGCGCTGCGTTTTGTAAAAGGCAAACAGGAAGTTCTGGTAGTCGAGGAAAAACGCGGCATCATCGAGAGCCAGTTCAAGGAATATTTCTACGACTGGCCAGGCGACAAACCGGAACGGATGGTCGGCAAACATGACAGTCAGGGCAACCCGCTGATCCCCTGGACAGGTGAGCTGTCGCCTTTGCAGCTGGTGCCGATCGTGGCGGAACGCCTGAACCGGTTCTTCCCAGAGGAAAACCTGTTGGAGCGGGCAGATAGCCTGACCGCCAAGCCCCCTCAGTTGCTGAATATCCCCGGTGCCACCCGCACCCCCTATTTCTGTTCGGGCTGCCCTCATAACACCTCCACTAAACTGCCTGAAGGCAGCAAGGCCAACTCGGGAATTGGCTGCCATGTCATGGCCAGCTGGATGGACCGCGACACCGCCGGTTATGCCCAGATGGGAGGCGAAGGGGTGCCCTGGACAGTTGCCTCGAAATTCAACGGCGGCAAGCATGTGTTCCAGAACCTTGGCGAGGGCACCTGGTATCACTCCGGCTCTCTGGCAATCCGTCAGGCGGTCGCTGCGGGCACAAATATCACTTATAAAATCCTCTATAATGATGCGGTCGCGATGACCGGCGGCCAGCCGGTGGATGGACCGGTCAGTGTCTCAGGCATCGCCCAGACCTGCCGCGCAGAAGGCGTCGACCGGATTGCGCTGGTGTCCGATGAGATCGGCAAGTTCTCCTCCTCCGATTTCCCTGCGGGCACCAGTTTTCACGACCGTGCCGAAATGGACACCGTCCAACGCGAGCTGCGGGAGAACCCCGGCGTTACCGTCTTGATTTACGAACAGACCTGCGCCACCGAAAAACGCCGCCGCCGCAAGCGTGGCACAATGGAGGATCCAAAGCGGTTTGCCTTTATCAATGATCTGGTTTGTGAGGGCTGCGGCGATTGTTCGGTGGAATCCAACTGCCTGAGTGTCGAGCCGAAAGAGACCCCCTTTGGCCGAAAACGCAAGATCAACCTTTCAAGCTGCAACAAGGATTTCTCCTGCCTGAATGGTTTCTGCCCAAGCTTCGTAACCGTGGAAGGTGCAACGCGGCGCAAGAAAGAAATTGCCGCTTTGGACATTGGTACGCTGACCGCTGGCCTACCTATGCCTGCTTTGCCATCGCTGGAGGATCCGTTCGATCTTCTGGTGACCGGTGTCGGCGGTACGGGCGTCGTCACGGTCGGTGCTCTGATCACTATGGCCGCGCATCTGGAAGGGAAAGGCGCCAGCGTCCTGGACTTTACCGGCTTCGCACAGAAGTTCGGCACCGTACTCGGCTACATCCGCCTTTCAAATGAACCGGACGCGCTGCATCAGGTGCGTATCGACCAAAGTGCGGCAGATGCGGTAATCGGTTGCGACGTGGTGGTCAGTTCCGCTCCGAAAGCGTCAGCCCACTATCGCGAGGGCACGAAAATGGTGCTGAA
This sequence comes from Phaeobacter sp. JH20_34, assembly GCF_048056095.1. NCBI lineage: Bacteria > Pseudomonadati > Pseudomonadota > Alphaproteobacteria > Rhodobacterales > Roseobacteraceae > Phaeobacter > Phaeobacter sp. JH20_34. Next base: position 66,710 of record NZ_JAYMWT010000019.1, read on the forward strand.
CCGCGCCGAAATGCCCACAGGCGATCTGGTCCTGCGCCGTGATGCCGACTTGATGGCCACTCTGCGCGAAAAATCCATCGCCGATGTTATCGGTGCCGACAACCTGTCGGGCTTCAACGCGAATGAAGCGGCAGAAACTCTGCTTGGCGATGCCGTTCTGGCCAATGTCATGATGCTGGGCTTTGCCTGGCAAAAGGGACTGGTTCCGGTCAGCCTCGTCGCCCTTGATCAGGCTATTGTCTTGAACGGTGTTGCGATCGAGAAGAACCGCCTGGCCCTGGCCATCGGGCGGGCCTTCGCTCATGATCCGGCGCGCCTGTCAGATCTCTACTCCGAAGAGGAGGCGCGCACAGAAACCCTGGCCGAGCTGATTGACCGCCGTGCCACGTTTCTGACCGGCTATCAGGATGTTGCCTATGCACAATCTTATACTGCCCAGCTGGAAACCCTGCGCGATGCCCTTCCTGCGGATCGGTCTGAAGAGCTGGTCAAGGCGGCCGCAAGATCGCTGTTCAAACTGATGGCCTACAAGGACGAATTCGAAGTGGCCCGCCTTCTGAGCGACGATCGTTTTACGCATCAGCCCGAAACCGAATTTGAGGGCGACTTTCAGGTGAACTATCACCTTGCCCCGCCGCTCATCAGCCGCAAAACCGATGCGCGGGGCCGCCCCCGCAAAATCCAGTTCGGCGGCTGGATGCGTCCGGCGCTCCGCCTTCTGGCGAAGGGACGCCGCCTGAGAGGCCATCGCTGGAACCCCTTCGGTCATCACGAAGAGGCACGTCTGCACCGCGATCTGCTCAGCTGGTATCAGGGCATCCTCCAGCAGGCCGCCGTACGCTATACAGCAGAGGATCACGACAAATGGCTGTCCGTGCTGACTGCACCGATGGATATCCGTGGATACGGACCGGTGCGCATGGCCGCCGCCGAAAAGACCAGGGCCGACGTCGACAAGCTGCTCACTGCGATGTGAGACCGCGTCTCAGGGGCGCCAGTACTGTTTGGCGTATTCCGCAAATTCGGCCAGCTCTGCGGGGCTGGCCGACTGGCTGGTAAAGACCTCCAGATAAGCCCCCGTCATGCTGAGCCGCTGCTCGTACGGCTCATTAAGGCCCGCCATGTCGTAGCCCAGCTGCATGTAATAGAGCACTTTGGCCCGCGTTTCTGCATCGCGTTCAGGGTAATCATAGCGCCGAAACATCGAGGTCAACGCATCGATCCTGCGGGCATCCGACATGTCCAGAATATTGCGCACATGGCCGGATCTGCGCGCCCAGTCCCGTATCGCGAAATCAAGAGCCGTGTTGAACAACTGCGGGTTCGCCGTACAGCGAAACACATTCAGGACAGCGGCGGTAATGGTCTCTGCCGCAGCTTCAGCCTGCCCCATCAGGCCAACCGTATTGGTCTGTTCCCAATTGGTCAGCAGCGCGTCCAACAGATCCTGCCGTGACTTGAAATACCAATAGAACGAAGACCGAGAAACCCCCATGCGTTCCGCGAGCGCAAGCACCTTGACCTGCTCGACCCCGTCGGTAATCAGCACATCCATCGCCACATTCAGCCAATCTGCACGCGTGACCTTGACGTTGCCAACCAATGGGATGGCTTCGGGATCATCGCGGTGCAGGATCGGTTTTTCAGCCATGGCTGACCTCTGAATACTTGGATTGAAACCTCGGCGGGCGGGCCGTAGACGACACGGATGATCTGCCCGCACAACTTGCCGCTGTTTGTACAGGCTGTCCATCCGGTCCTACAAGTGTTCTCACAATCGGGCGCTTGGGCGCTCGGCGATCCTATCGTACCACGCGCGGGTCGCAGTATTGTCTGCCGGGATACGCATCTTGATGACCCGGGCGAAGTCGACAAAAACAAAGGCGGCAATGTCGGCCAGGGTCAGATCGTCCAAAGCGACAAAGACGCTTTGCTGCAAGCGCGCCTCCAGCAGATCGAAAAACCTCGCAGTTCGGGCAAGACCTCGTTCTGCCAACTCTGGAATCTGAGCATGATTTTCGGGGCCGGGAATGGCCCGGTGGGCAAAGGCCGGGTGGCTGTTTCGCAGCGCTTCGGCGATCGGCAGTCCGCCCTGCGCCTCTACTATCGCATGCCACATCAGGACTTGCCCTTTTTCCGCCGGAGTGCGCCCCATCAACGGCGGTTCCGGGTGGAGCGCCTCCAGATAGGCCGCAATCCCCAGGTTCTCAGTCAAGGTCAGCCCGTCATCCGTCACCAGGACCGGCAGCGTCGCCTGCGGATTGACCGCCCGAAACGCCTCAGACAATTGTTCGCCCTTTGCAATCGAAATGTCGCGCGTCTCGATCTCCAGCCCCTTTTCTGCGATGAACATCCGCGCTCGTCTGGGGTTGGGGGCGGTGCTGCAATCGTAAAATATCATAGTGCGGCCTCTCATCTGCGTTTCGGAACGTCTCAAGCAGCCTAGGTCGCCGGAAGGCCGCGGCGCCAGTCAAACCCGACGTCGCAACCGCAGCTGACACGCGCGGATCAGCTCACACGGCAATAGATGAAACACCGCCCCGGAACCGCCCCCGCTGGCAAAGGCTGTTCCACCAGCGAGTCGAAATACATCCGGTCTGAGGACACCATAAGGCCGCCCACCGCCAGAAGCGGCTCGACCAGAGGCGAGATCATCCTCGCGAAGGCGTCGTTCTTTTCGCGGTCATGCCCGCCCAGGTCGGCGTGGATCAGGCTGGCGCCTCCCGAAAACCGGTCTGCGGCTGCAGGCAGTGTTTCACGAACGTCACCAAGGATGGTCAGATGTTCCGCTGGCGTGCTGTCAGGATGCGAGGCGACGGCGCGCTCGAACACATAGACGTCACGATCACGAATGCGTTCGCGCATGTGGTGAAAGGTACGGCCATTGCCTAACCCCAGTTCAAACACCGGCTCTGTCCGGCCCGCGGTCTGCGCAATAGCCGCATCCAGACAGGCCCGCTGCGACACCATCCGGTCGATAAACAGATCAAGCCGTGTGGTGGTATTCTGCGCGTTCATGACATTCTCCCTTAGATGACCGTGGCAGCACTAAGGCCGCAAGTTGCGACAGCTGTGACAGAGATCGTCGCGAATGTGTAGCATCCGGAAGCTATGCGTCTCTGCGCTTTTGCATGAACCTGGGCTGCTCGCGCGCACTCAATTTTTTGGCATCAATCTTTAGGGTATGGAAATGGGATTTGACTATTGCCCCAGTGGCGCGCGACAGTGGGCGAAAAAAACAGGGGATATGGAACCGCTATGCAAGCGCCGCAACGGCTTGGCGGCTTAGGCTAAATGACGCCTCTGCTGTCTGTCGAGAACCTCAGTATCGGATTTGGCCAGGGTGACCCGGTTGTGAGAGACGTGAATTTTTCCGTCTCCGCAGGTGAAACCGTTGCGCTTGTCGGAGAAAGCGGCTCGGGCAAAACCGTGACCTGTCGTGCTGTCCTGCGGATCCTGCCGAAGGCCGCGCAGATCAGGCAGGGCCGGATCTTGTGGCGTGGCGCCAACGGCGGTGGCGAACGGGATCTGCGCACGCTGGGCGAGCGGCAGATGCGAGACGTTCGCGGCAATGAAATCGCAATGATCTTTCAGGAGCCGATGCGCTCTCTTTCGCCACTGCACAGGATCGGCAATCAGGTTGCCGAAGTACTCTGGCTGCATGGTGGCAAGAGCGAAAGCGCCGCCAAGCGCGAGGTCTTGACCTGTTTTGAACGGGTGGGCTTCCCGGATCCTGAGCGCACCTATAAATCCTATCCTTTTGAGCTGTCCGGCGGGATGCGCCAGCGCGCGATGATTGCGATGGCGATGGTCGCCAAGCCTGATCTTTTGATCGCGGACGAACCGACGACGGCGCTGGACGTAACCACCCAGGCACAGGTACTGGGCCTGATGAAAGACCTCCAGCGCGATACCGGCATGGCGATGATCCTGGTGACCCACGATCTGGGTGTTGTCGCCAATATGGCAGAGCAAGTCGTCGTCATGCACAAAGGCCGCGTCATGGAATCCGGCAGTGCCGAAGCTGTCCTTGGCGCGCCCGCGCATCCCTACACTCAGGCTTTGTTCAGGGCGGCCCCGCAGATCCCCGAGACACCAGAACCCGTCTCCCCTGTGCCGCAGGACGATCTGATCCTTGAACTGCGCAACATTTCCAAGACATACGCGTTGCGGGCTGGCAAAGGCTGGTCTGCGCCCACCCTTATTCATGCCTGCAAAGAGCTGAATCTAGCGCTCCCGCGCGGCAAGACGCTGGCAATCGTCGGCGAAAGTGGTTCGGGAAAGACAACAGCCGCACGTATTGCGCTTGGCGCCGAAGCCCCCGACCCCGGCGGGGAAGTCTTGTTCAGACCCGCAGCAGATGCCGCACCGATTTCTGTTCATGACATGGACCGCAGCAGCCGGACGGCGTTTCAACGAGCCGCCCAGATGGTGTTTCAGGACCCCTATTCATCGCTGTCGCCGCGGATGCGTGTTCAGGATGCCATGACGGAACCTCTGGAGATCCACGGTTTGGGCAATCGCAGCAGCCGCCGGGATCGCGCCGAAGAGATGTTGCGGCTGGTGGGCCTGCAACCTGAAATGCTGCTTCGCTATCCACATGCGTTCTCGGGCGGTCAGCGCCAACGCCTGTCGATCGCCCGCGCGCTGATGCTCGATCCATCGCTGATCGTCTGCGATGAGCCGACATCGGCCCTGGACGTCTCGGTCCAGGAACAGATCCTGCGACTGCTGGAGGACATCCGCGATCAGCAGCAACTGTCCTATCTCTTTATCAGCCACGACCTGGCTGTGGTGGCACGCATCGCCGATGAGGTCGCTGTAATGCGCCGTGGTATGGTGGTAGAACAGGCGCCGCCTGAAACGCTGTTTTACAATCCTCAGCATCCATACACCAAGGCACTGATTGCTGCGCAGCCGGAACCGAGCATCAAGCGCCCGATCAATCTCAAATTGGTAGCACAGGGCGCCGGATCGCCCGACAGCTGGCCAGACCGTTTCAAATTCTCCGGCATCACGGCACCGCCTTTGGTACAAGTGGAGCCCGGACATAAGGTACGTTGTCATGTTTAATCTGCGCTCATCCCTGAAGACCCTCGCAACTGGCGCGGTTCTGGCCCATGCCCTCAGTCTGGCAATGGCCTCGACGGCCCTCGCCACGCCCGCACAACTGATCGAAAGCGGATTTTGGGAACAGGAGGTGCAATCCGGCGACCTGCCGCCCGTCGCCGAACGAGTGCCCGAGGTCCCGTTGATCGTCGATCTGGAAGCCAAGGGCCGTCAGTTCGGGGTCCAGGGCGGCACGCTCAACACCATGGTGACGCGGTCCAAGGACATCCGGCAGATGGTGGTGTACGGCTACGCCCGACTGGCGGGCTATGACGAGACCTATCAGCTACAGCCAGACATCCTGCTGGATTTCGAGGTTGAGGATAATCGCCGCTTCACCTTGAAACTGCGTCCGGGTCACCGCTGGTCAAATGGTGATCCCTTCACCTCTGCCGATTTTGAATACTGGTGGAAAGACGTCGCCAATAACCTGCTGCTCAACCCTACTGGCGCCCCGGATTATCTGCGGGTGGATGGGGCGCTGCCAACCGTCAGTTTTCCTGATGAAACAACCATCATCTACGAATGGGCTGCCCCCAATCCCAGTTTCCTGCACAGTCTTGCGCAGGCCAGCCCGCCCTTCATCTATCGCCCATCGGTCTATCTGAAACAGTTTCATGCCGATTACGCCGACCCCGAAAAGCTCGCTGAGGAAGTGGACTATGCCCGGGTCAAGAGCTGGGCCGCCCTGCACAACAAGCTCGACAATATGTATAAGTTCGACAACCACGAATTGCCGACTTTGCAGCCTTGGATCAATGCAACCTCGGGCAAGAAGATCCGGCATCTCTTCGTGCGCAATCCTTATTACCATCGTGTCGACAGCAAGGGCGTGCAGCTACCCTATATCGACACGGTCGAGATGGAAATCGTGGCAGGCGGCCTGGTCGCCGCCAAGACCAATGCCGGCGAAGCGGACCTGCAAGCCCGCGGACTTGGCTTTCGCGATATTCCGATCCTGCGCAAGGGAGAGAGCGATGGCGCCGCCTACAAGACCTATCTCTGGGGCAATGGAACTGCTTCTCAGATCGCCATCTATCCAAATCTCAACGTAAACGACGACCAATGGCGCCAGGTGCTGCGCGACACGCGTGTACGCCGGGCCCTCTCTGTCGCGATCAACCGGGCCGGCATCAACAAGGCGCTCTATTTCAAACTGGCAAAGCCGGGGGCGATGACGGTGCTTGAGGCCAGCCCCTTCTTTGATCCCGCCCTGCGCGAGGCCTGGGCTCAATATGACCCCGAGCTGGCAAACCAGCTTCTGGACCAAGCCGGGCTGAGCGAGCGTGACAGCTATGGCATCCGTAAACTGCCCGATGGCCGCCCCATGGAACTTGTCGTGGAGACCGCCGGCGAACGTCAGGAGGTAGAAAACGCGCTACAGATCATCTCCGATGACTGGCGCGATGTTGGCGTCAAACTGGTGATGCGGCCCCTTGATCGAGACATCCTGCGCAACCGGGTGTTTTCCGGCACCACAATGGCCTCGGTCTGGTATGGCTGGGACAACGGGCTGCCGCAAACCTATACCTCGCCTGCTTATCTGGCACCGACCGATCAGGTGTTTCTGTCTTGGCCGAAATGGGGCCAATACCATCAGACCGGAGGTGACGTTGGGGAGGCACCGGACCTCGAACCCGCCCAGCGACTGATGGAACTCTGGCACGCCTGGGAAGCCGCAACAACGGACGAAACCCGCACCAAGGTCTGGCAGGAAATGCTGAAGATCCACGCTGATGAAGTCTATGCAATCGGTCTGGTTGCTGCGGCCCCGCAACCTGTTGTTGTCAGCAATCGTCTGCGCAATGTGCCGACAAAAGGCATCTGGGCCTGGGATCCGGGCGCCCATTTTGGCATCTACCGCCCGGATGAGTTCTTCTTCGAAGACGGCAAAGGCTGAGGGACCACGACCAGATGGAGATCCTGCGCTACGCCATCTATCGCTTTGGAACCATGTTGCTGACGCTGCTTGTGGTATCAGTGCTGATCTTCGTCATCATCAACCTGCCCCCCGGTGACTACCTGTCCAACCAGATCGCGGAGCTGCGAGCCTCCGGCCAGTCGTCCGGCGTGGACAAGGCGGAATTCCTTCGCAAGGAATATGCGCTGGATCGCCCGCTGTGGCAGCAGTACATGATCTGGATGGGGTTCATGCCCGGCCCGCATGGGTTCTCCGGGATGATACAGGGTAATTTTGGCTGGTCTTTCGAATTTGACCGCCCGGTTGCCGAGATTGTCGGCGAGAGCCTCTGGCTCACCGTTCTGGTCAATGTAGCAGCAGTGCTGTTCGTCTACCTCGTTGCACTTCCGCTGGGGGTCCTGGCGGCAGCGCGCTCTCGCACCTGGGTCGACTATACCTCTGCCTTTGTTGGATACCTCGGGCTCGCAACGCCGAACTTTCTGCTGGCGCTTATCCTGTTCTATTATGGGCATAAATATTTCGATCTGCCAATCGGTGGCCTGATGGATCCCGCCTATGAGGGAGAGCCGATGACATGGGAAAAGGTGAAATCCATTCTGATCCACCTGATTGTGCCAACCTTCGTGATCGGAACCTCCGGCGCCTCGGCCATGATGCAGCGGTTGCGGGCCAATATGCTGGATGAACTCGGCAAACCCTATGTGGAAACCGCCATAGCAAAGGGGATGGCACCGGCCCGGATGTTGACAAAATATCCGCTGCGTGTGGCCTTCAACCCCTTTGTTGCGGATATTGGCAACCTACTGCCAGCCATGATCTCCGGCTCGGTTCTGGTCTCCGTTGTTCTGGGCCTGCAGACCATTGGGCCTACCCTACTCACCGCACTCAAAACACAAGATATGTTCCTGAGCGGGTTCGTCTTGATGTTCGTCGCACTGCTCACCCTGATCGGGACCATGATTTCCGATGTCTTGCTGGTGATGCTCGATCCCCGCATCCGCTATGAGGAGCGCAAGCGATGAGCACCCAACCCGACAATCGCTACGTCGATACCACGCCCTATGATCCCAATACGGCCCTGCAAGAGCTGGAGCGCAAGGATCTCGACGCCCCCAATTGGGTGTTGATCTGGCGCAAGTTCAAAACGCACAAACTGGGCCTCACCTCGGGTATCTTCCTGCTGGTCTGCTACCTGCTTCTTCCTGTCATCGGCTTCATAGCACCCTACGGCCCGAATGAGCGCGACAGCGAGCATATCTACTCGCCGCCTCAATCCATAAACCTGTTCCATGAGGGCAAGCTGCGCGCGCCGTTTATCTATCCGATGACCTCGGAGGCGGATCTCGAAACCTTTCAATGGGTCTTCAAGCCAGATCTGGAAAACCCGCAACCGCTGCGATACTTCTGCGAGGGTGCAACCTACAAGATTGCCGGGCTGTTCCCCTCCGACACCCATCTGTTCTGCCCCCCCGAAGGCGCAACTCTGTTTATCTGGGGATCCGACCGGCTGGGCCGGGATGTCTTCAGCCGTATTCTTTATGGCGCCCAGCTGTCACTCACCGTGGGCCTGATTGGCATCACCGTCTCCTTTGTGCTGGGGATATTCTTTGGCTCCCTCGCGGGATACTTCGGCGGCAAGCTGGACTGGATGATCAACCGGATGATCGAAATCCTGCGCTCGCTGCCTGAACTGCCGCTGTGGCTGGCGCTCTCCGCCGCTGTGCCATCCAACTGGTCGCCAGTCGCGGTGTTCTTTGTCATCTCAATCATTCTGGGCATTCTTGACTGGCCCGGACTGGCGCGCTCCGTCAGAGCGAAGTTCCTATCCCTGCGCGAAGAAGAATACGTCCGCGCTGCCGAAATGATGGGAGCGTCCTCGGGGCGGGTGATACGCAAACACCTGCTGCCGAATTTCATGTCACATCTTATCGCCTCTGCTGCCCTGTCGATCCCGGCGATGATCCTTGGTGAAACGGCGCTCTCGTTCCTTGGCCTCGGTTTGCGCGCCCCGGCCGTTAGTTGGGGCGTCATGCTGAACGACGCGCAAAATCTTGCTTCGATCGAGATTTACCCATGGACCGCTATTCCCATGCTTCCGATCATCATTGTTGTGCTTGCATTCAATTTCCTCGGCGACGGATTGCGCGACAGCCTCGATCCCTACCAGCAATAACCCCCAGGTGATCAACTGACCCGCGAAAGGAGAGCCCAATGCAGGCGCTACCAGACCCTGAAACCTACTCCGTGATCGCAGGTGCTCGCTGGCCCAGCTGCTATGCTGTTTCGGAACTGGCCAACCGCTCGCTGGCTGCGGTCGGGGTCGCCCTAGCCGAACTGATGACCGCGATGAACCTCGACACCGAAGATCTGGCCGTTACCGTCGATCAGCGCCGGGCTGCGCTCTGGTTTCGCTACAGCTTCCGTCCCATGGGCTGGGAGATGCCCAATCTCTGGGACCCCTTGGCCGGCGATTATCGCACAGCCGACGGATGGATCCGGCTTCATACCAACCTTCCCCATCATCGCGACGCGGCGCTAGCGACCCTCGGCTGCCAACCTACCCCGGAGGCGGTACGCGACGCTGTTGCTAGCCGATCCGCGGATACGTTGGAACAGGCCATCGTTGGTGCGGGCGGTGTCGCGGCAGCGATGCGCAGCCATGCCGACTGGCACGCCCATCAACAGGGGCAGGCAGTCGGTTCCGAGCCCTTGATCGCCTGGGGGCGGCCCCGTCACATCAACCTTCGAAAGCATCCATTGGCAACAGGGGCTCGGCCTTTGGCGGGACTGCGGGTGCTGGACCTCACGCGGGTGCTGGCAGGCCCCGTAGCGACCCGGACCTTGGCCGCCTTCGGCGCTACTGTCCTCAGGATTGATCCGCCGGGCTGGGACGAACCCGGCGTGCTTCAGGATATCTCGCTGGGCAAACATATGGCGTCATTGGATCTGCGCTCCGCCAGCGGGCGTGATCGCTTTGAAACTCTGTTAGCCGACGCCGATGTTCTGGTGCATGGCTTTCGTCCCGGCGCGCTGGACGGGCTGGGATATGATACCGCAAAGCTGCAGGAACTCGCGCCGAACCTCATTGATGTGCGCCTGAATGCCTATGGCTGGACCGGCCCGTGGGCGCAGCGCAGGGGATTTGACAGCCTTGTGCAGATGAGCAGCGGGATCGCCGAACGTGGGCGCCAATGGGTCGCCGGATTTCCATCCACATCTGACCCCGCGGCAAAACCGGTTCCGCTCCCTGTACAGGCACTGGACCACGCGACCGGTTATCTGATGGCCGCAGCAGTTCTACAGGCATTGAGCAAGGCAAGCAGAGGCGAGCCTGTTGCCGATGCGCGCCTGTCGCTGGCCCGCACCGCGCATGAGCTCACATCCCTAACCGACTGTCATGGCGATGACAGCGCACCCGGCCAGGAACTGGCGGGCGCAGTCGATCACGACTTCTCACCGGAAGTGGAGCAGACAAGCTGGGGACCCGGACAGCGGCTGCTTGCGCCGCTGGCGGTTGGTAAGACGCAGATGCAGTGGGTCCAGCCCGCGACGGCATCAGGAACAGCAGCGCCGGACTGGCCGCGCTGATCTCCTAGCGATCGTCACCGTCGCCATCGTTCACATCCATCAGATCCTCATCGATGGCCGCCTGAACAGCCCCGACAGCCAGATCGCGCTTCTCTTTGGGGGTTTGCTCGACCTGATCCCCAGCCAAACGCACGGTAACCTCGCGATGGGCAAATTTGATACCTTCGCGCGCAAAGAGATCGCGGATTTCCTGAAACACCTTCTTGCGCACCAGCCATTGGTCGCCAGGCTTGGTCATGAATTTGACCCGAATGATCATTGCAGAATCCTGCATCTCGATCACACCCTGCGACTTCAGCGGCTGTATGAAGGTGTCTCCGATCACCGGATCATCCAGCAGCTCTTGCCCCAGTTTCTTGATGAGTTTGCGAACCTTTTCCACATCGGTGTCATAGGTCACCCGTAGCGGCAGCTTCATCATGACCCAGTCGCGGGAATAATTGGTCAGCACGCGGATCTCACCAAAGGGAATGGTGTGCAACGCTCCCAGGTGATGGCGCAACTGAAAGGATCGCACCGAAATACGTTCGACCGTGCCTTTGACATCGCCGATATCTATGTATTCGCCTTTGCGGAAGGCGTCGTCCACGAGGAAGAAGGCACCCGAAAAGATATCCCGGACCAGGGTCTGCGACCCAAAACCCACCGCCAGACCGACTACACCGGCACCGGCGAACAACGGGCTGACGTTGATCCCCAGTTCCAGCAGAACGATCAGGATGATGGAGACCACGACAACCGCCAAGATCGCGCCTCGGAACAGCGGCAACAGGGTTGCCAACCGGCTGGCACCGCCCGCGCCGCCCTCGTCCCCTAATTCGCCAACCGGCATGTCGCCAACCTCTTCGTCGATCTTGCTGTCGATCCAGATCCGGGCGATGTGGTAGACAATATAACCGATGAACAGGATCACGATTATATCGCTCATCCGGTCCAGACGGGAGTTTTCCATCCAGGCTGCTTCGGGGTTCCAGATCGTGACCATGGCGAGAAAGCCGACGGTAAAGGCCAGTATACCGGCGATGCGGCGCGCGAGATCTTCGAAAGTGGCTATCGGGTGCCGCTGCTGTTGCGGAAGCATCTCGGCATCGTCGTCGGTCTCTGCGTCACTGTCTTCGTCGCTTCCATCGGCAGCGTTGACCAGCACCCGTCGCTGCGACCGATTGAAGAAGCGTTCGATCACATAGTTGATGAGGCCGTAGACAACCAGAATAGAGGTCAGCACCGAATAGCTGCCCGCCATGAGCGGCAGCGACATATCGCGCTCCAACACCAGATCGAAGGCCAGCTCCAGCCATCCAAATATGATGTAGACCACCAGAACAGGTGCCCAGGCAACAGACAGAAGCCGGACGAGCCAGGAGCAGGTTTCCGGGGCGCGGCCTGCACGTATGGCGTTGGAAATGGGTCGCGCATTGATCACAACCATCAACAGATTGCCGAACGTGCCAACCAATGCCAACACGCCATAGACAAGCGCATATACATTGTAATTGAGCCCGAAATCGCCAACCCAAGTCGCAAAAAGCACCGAACAGATATCGTAGGTCGCCAGCCCGGAGGCCCAGAAATACAGACGCCGAGCGTCCCGGTCTGAGAACACAGGAATGCGGTATTGGCTGAGGTAAGGCGACAGCACCATGCGCCACAGGTCCGAAACTGTCCGCGACAAGAAAAACGCCGTGTAGATCGCGGTGACGGTGAATTTCACCGATGAATTGCCGGAAGTTCCGAAGATGAGATAGGACGTCAGCAACGCAAACGCCATGGCTACAATTGTACCGCCGACCCCCATAATGAAACGGAAGACCAGGAACGGCATTTTATCCTGATAGCCTTCGGGCTGTTCCTTGATCCGCGACACCACATGTTTCTTGGCGATACGCTTGCCGTAAATCTCGACCGAGACCCAGCGACCGATGAACAGCAGAAACAAGCTCCAGCCGAGCACCTTCACGTAGGTGATAATGCGGCCATCCGGGCTCGTCTGTCGCAGGATGTACTGCACCTCAAAGATCGAATAGGGCATCGCCTCCAGACGACTTTTCAGGGCATCCCCGAATTGCTCCACCTCCGATTGCGCTTTCATCAGCGCCGAGGCCCCTTCCATCTGATCCGTGGCGGGAACAGGTATCGTTCCACCCTGCGCATCCGAGGGCGAAACCAGCTGGCCGCGAGCATCAACGATGATGACGCCGACGCCGCTCTCAGCTGCCTGCTCAATCGCCTTGGCTAGATCATCCCCACCCTGAGGTGACGTCGATTGCGCCCATGTTGCTGCCGGACCAAAGGCAGCCACAACCAGCGCCAGCGTCAAACAGACAAGATACTGCGATACCATTCGCCACATGAGAACAACCCGATTTTTTGGAACCATCCCTTCACCAAGGCCGCAAAACGGTGAAAATATCAAGTCTTTGCACCTTGGCACGGCGTTTCAGTGGTGAAAGTGCGGTTCGCAAGCGCTTGATTGCAACTTATACCTCTGCACGTTATAGAAAATTCAGCGTACCACACAGAGCGCAAGAGGGCAGACCACGCGGACGGGCGCAGGATGCCACCTTCGACGTTCTGGATCTGACGCAACGATGATCTGTGCCTTGGCCCGTAGCGTGTCAGGCTGAGCAACCTGAGGCGATACTATGCTGAGGCGGACCCTGGCCGAGCTGTTACGCACAGCCGCTGATGCGGAGGATGGGCACCCGTGTCCAGAACATCTCTGCACGTCCTCCCGACTTGGGTTTCCCGGTGTTTCATCTCTCCTATCCTTGTACCAGACGCAGGCCCAGCGATGACAGTCAACGCACCCTCCAGCACCCCTCGCGGCCCCCGTGTCATGCTCTACAGCCACGATACCTTCGGGCTGGGTCATCTGCGACGGTCGAGGGCCCTGGCCGGTGCGATTACCGATGCGGACCCGTCGGCCTCGGCCCTGATCCTGACCGGCTCTCCCGTGGCCGGGCGTTTCGCCTTTCCCTCACGCGTCGACCATGTGCGGCTACCCGGTGTAATCAAGCGGTCGGACGGCTCCTATGCGTCACGGACAATGGGAATGTCGATTGAAGAGACCACCACGCTGCGGGCAGGTCTTATCCGATCTACCGCGATGGAATACGCCCCCGATGTGCTGATCGTCGACAAGGAACCAACCGGGTTTCGCGGCGAATTGCTGCCCACCCTGGAAGAGCTGCAGCGCAAGGGCAAAACACGCCTGATCCTCGGGTTGCGCGATGTTCTGGATGAGCCGGAGGTGCTGGCCACCGAGTGGGCCCGCAAGGATGCCGTTGCCGCCACTGAACAATTCTATGACGAGATCTGGGTCTATGGCATCCGCTCCGTCTATGATCCCACCGCCGGGCTTCCCCTCAGCGCGGACGCACAGGCGCGGATGCATTGGACCGGGTATCTGCGCCGCGATCTTGGCGAGCTGGGAACCCCTCCCGAGCAGCCATATGTCCTGATCACCCCCGGCGGCGGTGGCGATGGCGCGATGATGGTCGACCTTGTCCTGACCGCCTATGAACGCGACCCGAACCTGGCACCCCGGGCCATGCTGGTCTACGGCCCCTTCCTGTCGGGCGAAACCCGAACCGAGTTCGAGACTCGTGTTGCCGCTCTGAACGGCCGCGTCACAGCAGTGGGGTTCGAATCCGAGATCGAAACCCTCTTCGCCGGGGCGCAGGGCGTTGTCTGCATGGGCGGCTACAACACGTTCTGCGAGGTTTTGTCCTTTGACAAACCCGCCGTCATTGTACCGCGCACCACCCCGAGGCTTGAGCAGTGGATCCGCGCCAGCCGCGCCGAAGAACTTGGGCTGACGGCCATGCTGGATGAGCGTCGAGACGGCTGGACACCAGAGGCGATGATCCGTGCGATCCGCGCGCTCGCCGACCAACCACCGCCCTCGGCGGCGATCCCCGACGGGTTGTTGGACGGTCTCGATTATGTAACCGACCGGGTCGATGCACTTCTGCATAAGACCAGCGGGAAGGCCGCCGAATGAACTCTCGCAAGACCACGCCGTCGCGCCCGCCTCTTGCCGTGATCGTCAAAGGTTGGCCGCGCCTGTCCGAAACTTTCATCGCGCAGGAACTGGTCGCGCTGGAGGCCGCAGGCCATAGTTTTGAAATCTGGTCCCTTCGTCATCCCACGGATATCAAACGTCACCCCTTACATGAGAAGCTGAGCGCCGCGGTCCACTACCTGCCGGAGTATCTTTATCAGGAACCTGATCGTGTCTGGAGCGCGCGGCAACAGGCACAGGCGATGCCCGGCTATCAGACCGCCTATCGGATCTGGCGGCAGGACCTGCGCCGCGATCCCTCCCGTAACCGGATCCGCCGATTTGGTCAGGCTTGCGTCCTGGCTGCGGAAATGCCGGAGCAGGTCCTCGGGCTTTATGCTCATTTCCTGCACACGCCGTCTTCAGTGGCGCGCTATGCCGCCATCATGCGCGGTCTGCCCTGGAGTTTTTCCGCCCATGCCAAGGACATCTGGACATCCCCCGAGTGGGAACTGAAAGAAAAGCTTGCAGCCGCGACACATGGCGCTGCCTTTGGTGCCACTTGCACCGGGTTTGGGGCGAAACACCTGCAAGCGCTTTCGGACAGAACTGACCGGGTTGACCTGATCTATCACGGTCTGGATCTCTCGCGTTTCCCCTCTCCGCCCCAGCGCAGATGGCGTGCTCCGGGCGACCCGCTGCATCTGATGTCGGTCGGCCGATTGGTCGAGAAGAAGGGCTTTGACCGGTTGATCGCCGCGCTCGCCCTCCTGCCCAGTTCGCTTGACTGGCACTGGACCCACATCGGCGGCGGCGACCTGAAAGACCTGCTACGAGGCATGGCAGAGGATCTAGGCGTGGTCGATCGGATCACCTGGCGCGGCGCCTGCGATCAGCCAGAGGTTATCTCGGCCATGCGCGCATGTGACATATTCGTCCTGCCCAGCCGCATCGCCAGCGATGGTGATCGGGACGGGCTACCTAACGTGCTGATGGAAGCCGCGTCGCAGCGCCTGCCGATCCTGTCCACCGCGGTCTCTGCGATCCCGGAGTTCATCGAAAATGGCACCCACGGCGTGCTCAGCCAAGATACCCCCGAAGCCTTGGCAGAGGCCATCCTGACCCTGAGCCGGAATCCCGAGCAAGCCGCCCGAATGGCAGAAGCGGCACTCGTTCGACTGCGTCATGATTTTGGCATGGACCCCGGCATCGCCCGCCTGTCGGAGCGGCTGAAGACGATGATACGCGAGACATGAGCCGGGGCCACAAGATTGCCTTTTATGCGCCGATGAAGTCACCGCGCCACCCGGTGCCTTCAGGTGATCGAGAGATGGCCCGCAATCTGATGGGATTACTCGCCGGGACTGGGGCAACCGTCACTCTGGCCAGCGAGCTTCGGGTGTATGACAGATCCGGTGACACCGAACACCAAGCCACACTGCGCGGCAAGGCAGCACATGAGATCGACCGCATCTGTACCGAGATTCGCGCCACTCCCGAGGCCGACCGGCCTGCGCTCTGGCTTACCTACCACAACTATTACAAGGCCCCCGATCTGATCGGCCCTGCCGTCGCGGAGCGTCTCGGCATCCCCTATGTTCAGGTAGAATCGACACGCGCCAACAAAAGGCTCGAAGGTCCATGGTCGGATTTCGCCAGGGCAGCCCATGAGGCGGCCGATGCGGCTGCGGTCATCTTCTATCTGACCGAACAGGACCACGAGACCTTGCTGCGCGACAGATACGCGGACCAGAGGCTGGTCCACCTGCCCCCGTTCTTGACAGCGAAGACGCTGCCAACCGCCAGCGATCACTCCGGCCCGCTGTTGAGCGTCGGTATGATGCGACCGGGCGACAAGCTCGCCTCATATCGTCTGCTCGCGGATGCGCTCGCCAGGGTATCCCAGCCCTGGCGGTTGGACATCGTCGGCGACGGCCCGGCCCGCCCCGAGGTCGAAACCCTGATGCGCCCCTTCGGCGAGCATGTCCGATTTCTTGGTGAGTTGAACCGGGAGGCATTGGAGGCGCTCTATCAACAGGCCTCCCTTTTTCTCTGGCCCGGTGTCAACGAAGCGTTTGGAATGGTCTATCTTGAAGCCCAGGCCCATGGTGTGCCTGTCGTGGCGCAGGATCGCCCTGGCCTGTGCGATGTCGTCACCCAATGGGAGGAACCAGACCTTAATCCAACGACAGACAGCGGCGCTGCGGGCTACGCCCGGGCGCTCGAACGGGCGCTGGATGATGGAGCCTTGCGGAACCGGCAGGCCAAACGCGCCCGCGACCGGATTGCCACGCGACACCTCGCACCGGTGGCGGCACAAAAATTGTGGGCCACGCTCTCACCCTTGCTGGAGATTTCATCATGATCAGGCTTGCCCTCCTGCGCCACGGCCACACCGACTGGAACCGTGCCGGCCGAATTCAAGGTCGCAGCGATATCCCGTTGGACGACACGGCACGTGCCGAACTCGCCGTGCAGGCCCTGCCTGCCCCTTGGGATCAAGCTTCGCTTTGGTCGAGCCCGTTGAAACGCGCGGCCGAGACCGCCAAGCTGGTTGCAGACCGTACCCCCCAGACCAGCACGGCGCTCATCGAAATGAACTGGGGAGACTGGGAAGGCCAGCACGGCAAGGATCTAAGAGCCGACCTGACCAGCGGATTTCGCGACATCGAGGAGTGGGGCTGGGACTACCGCCCGCCCGGCGGCGAAACCCCACAGGAGGTCTGGGAGAGGATCGTGCCATGGCTCGCCCAGTTGACAGAGGACACCGTGGCCGTGTGCCATATCGGGATCATGCGGATGATCCTGGCGCGGGCATATGGCTGGAACTTTGACTCGCCAGCCCCGTTTCAGATCAAGCGCAACCGGTTGTTCGTGGTGGAGCGACACGCTGACGGCAGGCTCACACCCGTCGCTGAACCAGTGCGTCTCAGCAAACGTGACATGTGATGAAAGTCCTCATCGCCGTCACACATCTGTTGGGCACTGGGCATCTGTCACGCGCCCTGACACTGGGCCGGGCGTTCAGCGCTGCCAGACACCAGCCCTATGTCGTCTCCGGCGGCGGGTCAGCGCGCCAGCTTGATCATAGCGGTGTTGATCTCGTGCAGCTGCCTCCTTTGCGATCAGACGGCGTCAGTTTCTCGCGCCTGCTGACACCAACCGGTGAAGTGGCCGACGATGCCTATTTCGACAGCCGGATCGAAATGCTGTGCGACACGGTTCAACGGATCCAGCCGGATATTGTCATCACTGAGTTATTCCCCTTTGGACGGCGCAGCTTGCGGCAGGAGTTTCTGGCACTGCTCGATGCGGCTCACGACCTGCCGAAACGACCTGTCGTGTTGGCGTCCGTGCGCGATATCCTGGCACCACCCTCGAAACCCAAGAAGGCCGATGACGCCGCGGCCATTCTGACAACACGCTATGATGGTGTACTGGTTCATTCAGATCCCCAGGCCACGCAGTTGGAGGCCTCATGGCCTGTCACACCGGCGATCTCGTCAATGCTGCACTATACCGGATATGTCGCACCGCCCCCGCCAGCACCGCACCCAGAAGGAACCGGCAAAGGCGAGATCCTTGTCAGCGCCGGTGGCGGCGCCGTCGGTGAAACGCTTTACCGGATCGCGCTCAAAGCCGCTGCGCTGCGTCCCGCTCTACGCTGGCGGATTCTGGTGGGCGGCCCGTCCGCAGCGGAGCAAATCGCCCAGCTGGTGGCGGAGCACGGCGAAACACTCGCACATCTGGAACCCGCACGGCCAGATTTCAGGCAGATGCTAAAAGGCGCAGCCGCTTCGGTCAGCATGTGTGGCTACAATACTGCGCTCGATCTGTTGCAAACAGGGGTGCCCGCAGTGATCGTTCCCTTCGATGCGGGCAATGAGGTCGAACAGACCCTGCGCGCCAGCAGTCTCACGCAGCTTGATGGCATCGCGGCGATACCCTCGGCCGATCTGACGCCGGAGGCGCTTTGCAGGGCCGTTGACGCGGTTATGGCGGCACCCGCACGGCCAACAGATGGCTTCCGGTTTGACGGCGCCTCCCGAACGGTAGAGGTTGCCCGCGAAATGGCAAAGGAGCGTTCATGACACCCGATTGGACCAATTTGGACCGAGAGCTTGCCAGGTGGCAGGAGGATGGGCTGATCCTGCCGCTGTGGTGGCGCGATGACGACGCGATTGCAGCGACACCACAGCTCGACCGGCTAATCGAACAATCGCAGCAACTGGCGCTACCTGCCCATCTCGCGGTTGTGGGACGTGACGCAACCTCCTCCCTTGCCAATCGGCTGGCTCAGGTCGACACGCTGGTGCCGGTGGTTCATGGTTGGGCGCATCAGAACCATGCCCCGCATGGTGAAAAGAAGGCCGAGTTCGGCACCCATCGACCGATAGATGACGTGCTGGAGGATGCAGAGAACGCCCTGACCCTTCTGCGTGAGCTTTTTGGCGATCGGCTAAGACCGATGTTCGTCCCTCCCTGGAACCGGATCGACGCCGAAGTTGAACCCTGGCTGGCCGGACTCGGCTATAGCGCGCTATCGACCTTTGCTCCTCGGCGACGGGCCAAGGCAGCCCCGGGTCTATGGCAGATCAATACGCATCTGGACCCGATCGACTGGAAGGGCACGCGCTCACTCGTACCGCCAGCGTTGCTTCTTTCACAGCTGGTCACGCAGCTCGCAGCGCGCCGCAAGGGGCAGGCCGATGTCGCCGAACCCTATGGCATCCTGACCCATCATCTGGTGCAGGACGATGTGACATGGACGTTCTGCAACGATGTGATACGCCGCCTGCTGGACGGCCCGGGGCGTGCTTGGGTTTTTGATGAAAGGATTAACTGAATGAGCCGCTTGGATTCCATGCTGCGTCGCCTGACCGCGCAGCGAGATGGGCTCAACTGGGCCGCAGACCAAATTCGTGGCCTGAGCGGTGATGTTCTTGATATCGGGCTGGGCAACGGCCGCACCTATGACCACCTGCGCGAAACATTGCCTGACCGCAGGGTGCGGGTCATCGACCGGGTGCTGCAGTGCCATCCCTCCTGCGTGCCGCCAGAAGCAGACTTCCTCCAAGGGGAGGCGCGCCCGATGCTGGACCAGCTGGCCGGCGAGAACAGCCCAATAGCGCTGGCCCATTATGATCTGGGTTTCGGCGTCCCGGAGCGGGACATCGCCGAGGCTGCGGCTCTGTCACCGGCCATTGCGGCAGTGATGACGCCGGGCGGGGTCATCGTTTCAGGTCAGCCGCTGGTCGGATTTGAAGAGTTGCAAGGCCCGGCGGATATTCCACCGGGGCGCTACCTGTTCTATCGCGCCTGACTGGCGCAGCCCTGCCGCGCAGGCACTAGGCGACGCGGTTTCCTTGTGACCAGACGGAAGACAACGCTGGCACCCCTGCCCGCATTCGGAAGCGGATCAGATCTGCGCGCTTGCCGATGTCGATACGTCCACGATCCGTCAGGTTCACCGCGTCCGCCGGTGCCGAAGTGACGGTCGCGAGACCTCGCGACATGTCACCCCAGATATCGCCAAGCTGCGCAGCTGCCAGCAACAGGGCCGCTGGCACATAATCGGAGGACAGCACGTCAAGAAGCTCTAGTTCCGCAAGCTCCTTTGCCGCAACGTTGCCGGAATGCGAACCCCCGCGGATCAGGTTCGGCGCGCCCATCATCACCTTGATGCCGTGCGCATGGCAGGCCTGTGCCGCCTCGACGGTGGTGGGGAATTCAGCAAGATGGATGCCGTGACCGGCTGATACCGCCACCTGGTCAGCAGTTGTATCATCATGGCTCGCCAGAACCGCTCCAAAGCGGCGCGCAGCATTCACCGCCTCGACCTCGTGCAGGTCGCCATAGGTCTCGCGCATTTGCTTCAGTCCCGCTACATGCGCTCGGAAGCCGTCGTCATCAAAGCCATGCTTGCCCTTCACATAGGCTTCCAGCTTTGACATGTCGCGGAACTGGCGTTGTCCCGGCGTGTGATCCATCAGGGACACCAGACCGACCCGATCCTCCTCCCCAAATTCGTTCAGCTCCTGTACCAGGGTTTCAGAACACACCTCGGCGCGCAGATGTAGAAAATGGCTGATCTTGAGCGCCGCCTGATCGCGAAGCTCAAGCAATTCAGATGCAAGACTACGGGCATAGGCGCCGTAGCGGGACTCAGCCGCCTTGATCGAGCCAACGCGCATTGCATCAAAAACTGTGGTAATCCCGGTACCCGCCAGCTCGGCATCATGAGCGATAATGGCCGCGGCATGGGGCCAGTCGACCTTCGGTCGCGGTTGAATATGTCGCTCCAAGTTGTCGGTGTGCAGCTCAATCAGACCGGGGCACAGAAAGTCTCCCTCAAGGTCAATAGCCCCATTCGGTACGGATGCGCCATCGGCGATATCCACGATCTGCCCATCTTTCAGGGTGACGGAACCGGTGCGGGTTTCTCCGGGAAGAACGAGCGTGGCATTGGCAAGGATCATAGGTTCTGTCATCTGAGTTTCACACGGTTTGAGCTATAGAACGGGCCACACCTAGGAGGCCATTGTGACATTCACGCGATACGCGATCTATTATGTGCCGCCCAAGCAGGCGGAATGGAGCCGATTTGCATCCAGTTGGCTGGGCTGGGACCTTTGCGAAGGGCGTCCGCTGGATCATCCCCCGAACACCGGTCTGGACGTTGCTGCAATCACTGACGTGCCGCGCAAATACGGGCTTCACGCGACCATCAAGCCGCCGTTTCGGCTCGCTGAGGGCAAGACAGCGGACGCTCTGGCAGAGCGGTTTGCGCAGTTCGCAACTGAGATGGCACCAGTTCGGCTGGACGGGCTGACGCTCACACGGCTTGGCCGTTTCCTTGCCCTTTGTCCGACCGGGGATCAGCTGTCGCTGAACCGCCTTGCGTTTAACTGCGTGCGGGATCTGGACGATTTCCGCTCTCCACCTTCGGCAGCTGAACTGGATCGGCGCCGCACTGGAGGTCTGACGCCCGCTCAGGAACAGGCGCTTCTCACCTGGGGCTACCCCTATGTCGGCGACAGCTTCCGGTTCCACATCACGCTGACCGGCAAACGGCCTAAGGCGGAACTGCCTGCCATCGAAAGCATGTTGCAGGACCGGCTCGTGCCGCTGGTGCCAGCGCCCTTTGTTCTTGGAGATCTGGCTCTGGTCGGCGAGGGCAGCGACGGTCGTTTTCAGCTGATCCATCGTCATGCCCTCACTGGCTGAAGCCAGGGTGTCAGGGCTGCTTCTGCGGCCTTGATCGCCCCGTCCAGTTCACCGCTGTTGTCGATGTCGATTACATGCTCGAGCCCGGTCGGCAACGGCGTTGCCGCGCGGGCAAGCCTGCGGCTGACTTCAGCGCCATCCTCGCGCCCGCGCTCGGCCAACCGCGCCGCCAGCGCCTCTGGGGTGGCTGTGACAGACAGAACAATCAGGACCCCAAAAACATCCTGCGCTTCGAGGAGCACCTTTCTCGAAAGGTTCACCAAGACGCCCGATGCGATCCCACGCGCCTCGTCTATCTCTCGTGGAATCGCATAGTGCAGGCCGTGCGCCTGCCAATGGAGCGCAAACCGCTCCTCGGCACGGAGTGTTGCAAAACGGGCCTCGCTTACCGCCTCATAGTCTTCACCACCCAGTTCCGGCGCGCGCGTGATGACGCGCCGCTGCTTCTGCACGCCCGGCAGACGGGCCATCAGCGCATCCATCAGGCTATCCTTGCCAACCCCTGAGGGGCCAACCACAGCGATAACAGGGGCTATCGAAGGCTCCAGGATCATGCAGCAGCCTTTGGGGTAAAGGCTGAAACATCGACAAAACGATCGCAGACCTGCTCGCGTGCGGCCTCATCGTGGAAGATACCGATAATGGCGGCGCCGCGCGCCTTGGCGTCTTCGATCAGAGACAGAACGGTCGCCCGGTTTTGCGCATCGAGACTCGCCGTTGGTTCGTCCAAGAGCATCGCCGGGTAGGTATGGGCGAAACCGCGAGCAATGTTCACCCGCTGCTGTTCCCCACCCGAGAAGGTGGTCGGGCTGAGCTGCCACAGGCGTTCCGGTATGTTCAATCCCGCAAGCAGGGTCGCGGCCCGGTCGCGCGCCGCAGCTGTATCAACGCCCACCGACAGAAGCGGCTCAGCCACGACATCGAGCGTTGGTACTCGCGGCACCACCCTCAGGAACTGGCTCACATAGCCCAGCGTTTCGCGGCGCAGCGCCAAGATCTCGCGCGGAGCCGCCTTCGCCACATCCACGCCGCCCACCATAACCCTGCCAGATGCCGCCAGATAGTTCCCGTAGATTACCCGCATCAGGGTGGATTTTCCCGCCCCGGATGCGCCTATCAGGCCAATGCACTCTCCGGGGGCCACCTTTAGACTTGCACCTTCCATGACCGGGATGACCGCACTGCCCTGATTGTGCAGGGTGAAGCTCTTGCTGACGTTTTGAAGTTCAATCATCTCGGATCCTCAGACCTGAAGAACGCTGGAAACCAGCAATTGGGTATAGGCGTGCTGCGGGTCATCCAGCACCTGATCGGTCAGACCAGCCTCGACGACATGACCGTCTTTCATGACCATCAGCCGATCCGCCAGGAGACGCACCACCGCGAGATCATGGGTCACGATAATGGCGCTCAGGCCCATTTCCCGCACCAGCCCGCGCAACAGATCCAACAGCCGCGCCTGCACCGAAACATCAAGCCCGCCAGTGGGTTCGTCCATGAAGACAAGGCGCGGCCCGGTGACCAGATTGCGGGCAATCTGAAGTCGCTGCTGCATCCCGCCGGAAAAAGCTGTGGGCCGGTCATCGATGCGGCTTTCGGCAATCTCGACGCGGCCCAGCCAATCGGCCGCTCGGGCGCGGATGCTGCCGTAGTGACGATCCCCCACAGCCATCAACCGTTCACCGATATTGCCACCGGCTGACACAGACATCCGCAGCCCATCGCGGGCGTGCTGATGGACAAACGCCCAATCCGTTCGCCCCAGCATACGACGTGCCGGTTCCGACATGGTGACTGTGTCCACCGGCCCGTCTGCACGGGTGTCGAAGATCACTTCACCACGATCCGGCGTCAGATGCCCCGCCATACTGTTCAACAGAGTCGATTTCCCCGACCCGCTTTCACCAACAATGCCCATGACTTCGCCCGGATAAAGATCAAAGCTGACATCTGTGCAGCCAATCCGCGCGCCATACATCTTGGCCAGGTTTTTTACTTGCAGCAGCGGTGTCATCACGCGGCCTCCTCACTCAGGCGGCCAATATGGCCAGCGTCACGCCGGGATCGGCAATAATCCGTGTCCGAGCAGACAAACATCCGGTTGCCCGTGTCGTCGAGGATCACCTCATCCAGATAGCTGTCTTCGGCCGCGCAGAGATCGCAGGGGTGATCCGCCTTGCTGGCTTCAAACGGATAGTCCTCAAAATCCAGGGAGACCACTTCGGTATAAGGCGGCACCGCGTAGATGCGTTGCTCGCGCCCTGCGCCAAACAGCTGGATCGCCGCCATGTTCATTTTTGGGTTGTCAAATTTCGGGATCGGCGAGGGGTCCATCACATAGCGGCCTGCGACCTTCACCGGATAGGCATAGGAGGTCGCAATCGCGCCGTGCTGGCTGATGTCCTCATAAAGTTTCACGTGCATCAGCCCATATTCCTGCAGGCTGTGCATCTTGCGGGTCTCGGTCTCCCGCGGCTCGAGAAAGCGCAGGGGCTCCGGGATTGGCACCTGATAGACCAGGATCTGATCCTCGCTCAGCTCCGCCTCAGGGATACGATGGCGGGTCTGGATAACACTGGCCTTCGCGGTTTCTTCGGTGGTTGCCACGCCTGCGGTGTTTTCGAAGAACTTCCGGATCGAGACCGCGTTGGTGGTGTCATCGGCACCCTGATCGATCACTTTCAACGTATCATCCGGCGTCAGCGTCGCTGCCGACACCTGCACGCCACCTGTACCCCAGCCATAGGGCATTGGCATTTCACGGCTGGCAAAGGGGACCTGATAGCCCGGTACCGCCAGCCCCTTCAGGATCGCCCTGCGGATCATCCGCTTGGTCTGTTCATCGAGATATGCAAAGTTGTAGTCGGTCATGACTTTTCCCTCACAGCCCGTAGTTGGGAGCATTTGTTTTGCAGGAATTTTCCGTAACGACCCTCGTTCTGGCTGTGGTCGCAATACTGTTGGTCGTCAAACTGTTCCGTGTTCAACCGCTTAAGTCGCGACCACAGAACGGCAGTTACGCTGGTGCCGAGGGGCAATACGATGGAGGAGATCATGGATGTGGGGGAGGAGATGGCGGCTGCGACTAACGTCATTCCGCAGCCTCCTGCGCAGCAAGTGTTTCTGCCAGCTCGGTTGCATCGCGGCGCAATTTGCGCACCAGTTCCAGCTCGGACTGGAAATCCACATAATGTGGCAGTTTGATGTGCTCCAGAAAGCCTGTGGCCTGAATGTTGTCGGCGTGGCTCAGAACAAATTCCTCGTCCTGGGCCGCGGCGCCGAGGTTATCCTCGCCCAGCTCCTTCCAGCGCAGCGCCCGATCAACCAAGGCCATGGCGATGGATTTGCGCTCTGACTGACCAAATACCAGACCGTAACCGCGGGTGAACTGCGGTGGCACGGTTTTCGACCCCTTGAACTGGTTCACGGTCTCGCATTCGGTCAGCTCAACCTCTCCGATCTCAATCGCGAAACCCAGCTCTGGGATCTCCATTTCGACTGGTACGGTGCCGATGCGCAGCTCCCCCACAAAGGCGTGGTTGCGCGCATAGCCACGCTGGGTCGAATAGGCCATGCCAAGGATGAAGCCTTCGTCCCCGCGCGTGAGCGACTGTAGACGCACCGCCCGCCCCGCCGGAAATGACATCGGCTCGCGCGTCAGGTCGCCCGGTTCGGTATCGTCCTGAGGCTCCTGTTCAATAATGTTCTCGCCGTCGAGGAAAGTCAGGATATGTGGCGTGTCTTCGCTCCGCGGCTCAGCTGTCTGGGCCTCCGGCAGATCTCCGGCATCACTCTCCGCCGCCAGTTTGAAATCCAGCAAGCGATGGGTGTAATCGAAGGTCGGTCCAAGCACCTGACCACCAGGCGCATCCTTAAAGGTCGCAGAGATCCGTCGGTCACAGGCCATACGGCTCGTTTCAACCGGCTCAGATGCACCGAAGCGCGGCAGCGTTGTGCGATAGGCGCGGATCAGAAAAATCGCTTCAATCAGATCCCCACGCGCCTGTTTGATCGCCAGCGCCGCCAGGTCAGGATCGTAAAGCGAGCCCTCAGCCATCACCCGGTTCACCGCCAGGCTCAGCTGTTCGCGAATCTGGGCCAGGCTCAGCTCGGCCACCGATGTATCGCCCCGGCGTTCTTCGGCCAGCCACGCATGGGCGTTGTCAATCGCCCGTTCGCCCCCTTTTACGGCAACATACATGTCTTAGCCCTCCTTCTTGGACAGCGGAGCAATCCGGCTGGAACGTGGCAGCGCGCAAAGCTGGCAGCCGACGGTGAAATAAGTGTCGAACCCCAGAGGGAAGAGCGCAGAGTTATCCTGAAATGCGCCCAGATCAGGCAGGTGGATCTGGCCGGTGTCTTTAATGCCAGGGCCGCTCAATTCAGCGTTGGGTCGTGCAAGTTCGTCCATTTCAACGATCAGAGTGGCCGAGCGATCCGGGTATTCAGCCGTGCCGATACGATAGGCATCAACTGGTGCCAGCGCAGCCCAGCCGCCCAGCGCAAAATCTGCAACATCAGCCGCCACCAGCGGCGCGCCTGTATGAAAGGTGACCCATTCCCGCACCGCCAGCGTGTCAACATCCGGCGCTAGGTAGAGACCCGTGTCGGGATCACACAGCGTCAGCAACAGGCAGCCAGCGGCGACAGACAGGTCATCGGGTGGCGCTGCGCCAGTGATGTCCATGATCTGGCCAGGACGTGCCATGGCGGTCATCGCAGCGCGAAACGCATGCGCCGACTGCACCGCAGGAGAAGCAAAACCACCAGAGAAATGAGAAGCCTGGGCTTGCGTCGACATCAGTCTTCCCCCCGCACCATTGTAAAGAAATCAACTTTCGTAGCGGCGGCTTTTGCAGCCCGAGCCGCCTTTTTCGCCTGCTTTGCCTCGCGCAGCGGTGCCAGGATCTGACGCTGCACGTCAGCCGCCGCCCCGGTCTGCATCAGCGCATCAATCTTGGCGGCGATCTCAGCCTGTACCTTGTTACGGCCCTGAACATAGCCGTGGCCGACAACGCCATCGGCCAATGTCAGCGCGCAGCGGGTAACCGTCATTTCCCCGAGGTTGAATGCCGCTCCGCTGGCCCCCATGCGCCCCCGCACCATCACGCCGCCAACTTCGGGTGGGCGCAGCCATGCGTGATCGGGGTTCTGCCCATAGCTCTGCCAGAGCTCCTGCAATGCCGCGGCATTTGCAGAGGCAAGAAGGCTCATCCATGCTTGGCGGTCCACCCCGCTGCCGGTACCACCCGCTGTCATGCTGTTTTCTCTGTTCATCTTGTCGAAGCCTCTTGGCCTATTTGTCTAGCTTATCTATACAACTAGACAAATGCTACCTGAGTCGCCCCACGCGGCGCAACGACAACCTTGTGAAAGTTTCGTGACATGCCCCGCACCCCGGTCTGGAAATCCATCGCCATCAGCCTCACCGATGACATCGCACAGGGGCGCTATCAGACCGGCGACAAGCTTCCGCCAGAGGTGCAGCTCGCAGGCCGATTTGGGGTCAACCGCCACACTGTCCGTCGCGCCTTGTCGGAGATGGCAGACCAGGGGCTGGTTCACGCCCGCAGGGGCGCCGGTGTCTTTGTTGCGGCTCAGCCAACAGACTACCCGATTGGCAAAAGAGTCCGCTTTCACCAGAACGTCGCTCGGCTGGGACGTATTCCAGCAAAGAAAATCCTCAGCCTGGAGACCCGGGCTGCCGACCGCCGAGAAGCCGAAGCGCTGGGGCTGGAATCAGGAACAGCCGTACATGTCTATGATGGGTTGTCACTGGCGGATGGCCAGCCGATTGCCCTCTTCCAAAGCGTGTTCCCCGCCGAAGACCTGCCTGATCTGCTCCCCGCGTTGCAAGAGACCCAATCGGTAACAGCGGCGCTGAAGATCTGCGGGGTCACCGACTATACGAGGGTGGAGACCCGTATCACGGCCAAACTCGCAACTGCCACGCAGGCACTGCACCTCAGGATCTCCGAGGGCAGCCCGATCCTGCGGACAACCGGCATCAACGCAGCGCCAGACGGGACCCCTGTCGAATTTGGCCGAACTTGGTTTGCCGGGGACCGGGTGACCCTGACCGTCAGCGATCAGGATGACGCGGGTTTGGCCGACGGGTGACCTGCCTGCATGACGCCCTCGTTGATGGCTGATCCGCAGGCAGGTGCTAGGCGTATTTCTCTAAGAAAGCTTCGGCGCTTAGCGCTCGGAAATCGGGGACCGCCGCCTTCAACCGGGCATTGTCCCAGTCCCACCAGGCCAAGGCGATCATCGCCTCAGCGACTGCTTCGGTATACCGACGCCGGATGAGCCGCGCCGTGTTTCCCCCGACGATCGTATAGGGGGCAACGTCCTTGGTGACGACAGTCCCGGCCGCCACCACGGCACCGTGGCCAATGGTCACCTCGGGCTTGATCAGCACACCATGCCCGATCCAGGTGTCGTGGCCGATATGTGCCAGCCGACTGGCACGATGCTGAAACCAGTCCGCGTCATCTTCGATGTCGTCCCAATAGGCCGACGAGCGGTAGAGAAAATGATGCAGCGAGGCCTTTGGCAGCGGATGATCGGTGGCGCCAATACGCGTGGCGCTGGCGACATTCGAGAACTTCCCGATCTCAGCATTGGCGATATCACAGTAGCGATCACAGTAGCTGTAATCGCCGAACCGGCTGTTCAGTACCCGGCTTTCCGCCCCGATTTCGACGAAGGCGCCAAACTGGCTGTTTGCGATCGAACAGTTGGAATGAAGATACGGCTGATCGGCAGAGAGACGGGGCATTGGGTGGCTTTCGAAGATATTGAAGAGACAGGTTCTTAGCACCGCCAACGGTCACGGCAGCAGCATCGCGCCACCCTGACGGCGGGCCTTGCGGCCCGGCTCGCCCTTGATCAGGCGGCGGCGCAGCCAACCGGACACCCAATCCATGACCATCACCATGAGAATGATCAGCACGATGTAATAGGCAACCTCTTCCCAGTCCTTCTGGGTGATAATGGCCTGAGTCAGCAGCAAGCCGATACCGCCACCGGTGATGGCGCCAATGATCGTTGCGCTGCGCATGTTTGATTCCAGAAAATAGAGCAGTTGGCTCAGCAAGACAGGCGTGATCTGCGGAATGACACCGAAGCGATAGCGCTGCGCCGGCTTCGCGCCTGTGGAGGCAACGCCTTCGATCTGTTTCTCGTCCACATTCTCCAGCGCCTCTGAGAAAATCTTGCCAAAGGTGCCAGTGTCGGTCACCAGGATCGCCAAAGCGCCAGTCAGCGGACCGGGTCCAAAGGCCCGGGCAAGGACCACGGTCCAGATCAGAGAGTCGACGCCGCGCACGAAGTCAAAAAGGCGACGGGTTGCAAAGCGGACCGCGCGCAGCGGCATGAAGTTCCGGGTAGCAGCAAATGCGAGCGGCAGCGCAATCAGCCCCGCGCCCATCGTGCCAAGGAACGCCATCAGCAGCGTTTCGAAAATGGCCCAGGCCACATCCTGATGCCGCCACATCTTGTTGGTCCAGAAATCGTGGAAGATCGCGCCCGCTTCACCGGTTGCGGCCCGGGTCATCAGCTCACCGGGCCCCAGACCGTGGTAACGGCTGTCGAGGGTGAAGAAGAACAGCTCCCAACCAGCAAAATACCGAAACACCTCCGCACGGTTACGGGTCACCGTCAGACGCCCGGCATCGGTCGTCACCGCCAACCGGTTCTTTGAGACATTGATCCAATCCGGCAGATCGCCTGCCGGAAATTCGGCCTGCACGCCAGCGCTGCGACTTGGGGTTGCGCGGATCCTACCATAGCCGGGGATATCAAAAACAATGCTCTCGGGGCCGAAGCGAACCTGATGACCATCTTCGAGGTCAATCACGGTAACGTCGGACGGTGTCGTCGCGAGGGAAACCCACTCCGGCGCTTGCCCATCGGGATAGGCCCCTTTGCGCTCTCCCTCGATGGCGACGCTAACGTCACCTGTCCGATTGTCGCGCGTGACGTGGGTTTTGTAGCTGTAACTATCTGCCACCAGCGTGCGGGCATTCTGCGGATTCATCCGCGCGGCCAGTCCCGCAACGTCGAAGGCGACGAAGACATAGGCGAGATAGACCAGTACCAAGAGCGGCAGAGAAAGGCTCAGGACGCGCTTGCGGATGAACAGGCGCTCCATGTCCAGTTTGCGCAAGGTCGGCGGAACAGTGGTGTCAAAGGTCGTCATTGTTTGGCTCCGTGGGTCAGCCGGTCGCGCAGCAGGCCCGACAGTTGATCCACCAGGACGATGGTAAAAAACAGCAAAAGAAAGATCGCCGCAGCTTCATCATACCGCCCCTGCCCCCAGGACATGGCGTTACGCAGCTCGTAGCCGATACCGCCTGCCCCGACGAAGCCGAGAATGGCGGAGGCGCGGATATTGATTTCGAACCGCAGAAGTGCGTAGCTCACATAGTTCGGGCCGACCTGGGGAAAAACGCCCAGCACCATGCGCTGCGCCCAACCGGCCCCGACAGAGGCCAGTCCTTCGACAGGCTTCAGCGATGCGTTTTCATTCACCTCGGAAAACAGCTTGCCCAGAGCGCCCGCAGTGTGGATCGCAATCGCGATCATCGCAGGCACCGGTCCACCACCCAAAAGAAAGATCAGCACCAGCGCGATGACGATTTCCGGGATCGCACGAAAGATATCCAGCATCCGGCGGAACAGCGGGATAAGGCGCGGCCAGCGCGCCAGCCCCCGTGTTGCCAACAAAGACAGGATGGTTCCGAAGATTGCCCCAATCAGCGTGGCAGCGGCAGCGATGTTCAAGGTCTCGATCAGGGCCGGTGAAAACTGTAACACATGCCCGGGCAATAGGGCCACTTTCTCGACTGCTTCCGAAAGCACCTCAGAGGGGTAGTCAAAAACATGGGTAATCCCATTCCAGAAAGACCCTGCGTTGCGATCGTCGGCGATCCTGAAACCGGCGGCCATCATCGCCACAAATACGGCCAGAAGGATCCCGCCATAAAGGCGCTTGCGCTGTATCAGCGCCTGGTAATCGGCCTGAATGTCGGACACCGAAGGGGCCGAGGCTGTTGCATCTGTCATGAATGGGATCCTGTGTCGTCGAAAACAGCCGAACGGCTGGGCTTTCGATGTTTCACGTGGTGGAGACTGCGCGCAGTCAGTGCCTAACCAGGGCAGTTGGCAGATAAAATGGCGGGGTTCGGCACGAATTCTCCGAACCCCGCGCGCTTAGGTACTGAAATTAGTTGGACTTCAATTTCCGCGCTTCGATGATAACCTCGTAGGCCTCGTGGGTGATCGGCATGAAGCCTTTCGCCTCACCGGCGGCCACACCATAGAAACATTCAGCATCCATCGACTTCAGAGAGGCCATCAGGCCAGTCATCTTCAGCTTCACGTCCTCGGGCAGTTCGGTGCGCAGAACAACCGGGCCCTCGGGAATAGGCTTGGACTGCCAGATCTGCACCAGATCGTTCATATCGACGAGACCTGCATCAACCGCGCGACGCAGCGCGCCGGAGTTGAAACCATCTTCCCATTCGCCCAGACCGTCAGCCCAGCTGACGCCGGCGTCCACATCGCCATTCGCAACAGCGACGATTGTCTGCTCATGCCCGCCCGTGAATTTAACCTCGCCAAAGTAATCGCCGGAGGTCATGGTCGCGCCGGTTACCTGTGGAATCTCGATCGAAGGGATCAGGAAACCGGAGGTGGAGTTTGGATCACCAAAACCAAATGTCTTGCCCTGCATGTCATCGAGCGATGTGATCCCGCTATCCTTACGCGTGAAACCGATGGAATAGTAGCCATAGCCACCGTCGTTATTCACCTTTACCAGGATCGGCTCTACCGCCGCCGGATCACTGAGATAAGTTTTGGCATAGCCGGATGCACCCAGCCACGCCATGTCGATGGTGCCGCCCAGCAGCCCCTGGATCACCCCGTTGTAGTCGGCCGGGGCAAAGAGTTTGGTTTCGACCCCCAGAAGATCCTCGGTCTTTTGACGCAGGCACTCGTTGTTGTTCAGGCGATCCTGAGCGTTTTCACCACCAAGAATACCGATACGGAATTCCTGAATTTCCGAGGTCTCAGCAAGAACCGGTGCGGTCAGCGCGGTGGTCGCCAGAATGGCAGCAATAAGGTTTTTCATTAGTCAATCTCTCTGGTTGGTCATGTCGGCGAACGAACCGCCGGGTTTGGAAAAAACTGTCAGTCCGCCGGAACAGGCTGTCGGCGCGGCTGAGTACGGTTCAATGTCTCAATCTCTGTAGAGGTTGCGGCCTCGGAGAAGTCCGCGCCTGCTCCGTAGATCTCGCGGGCGACACCGGTCGTCAGTTGTTCCGGCAACCCATCGAACACGATGCGCCCGTCCCGCATGCCGACAACGCGGTCGCAGTAGCGACGTGCGGTATCCAGTGTGTGCAGATTGGCGATGACCGTGCGGCCGTCCTCCTCGTGGATGCGGCGCAGTGCCTCCATGACTGTCTGGGCATTCATCGGATCAAGCGAGGCAATCGGCTCATCCGCCAGAATGATTTTCGGATCCTGCATCAGCGCCCGGGCAATCGCCACCCGCTGCTGCTGGCCGCCCGACAGCGCCTCGGCCCGCTTGGCGGCATGTTCGGCGATGCCCAGCCGGTCAAGGATATCAATCGCGCGATGGATGTCGTCCATCGGGTAGAGATTGAACAACGTTGCAAGGGTCGAGCGACGGTTGAGCGTGCCGTGCAGCACGTTGGATACGACATCCATCCGCGGAACCAGATTGAACTGCTGAAAGATCATCGCACAATCGGATTGCCAGGCGCGTTTCTCCTTGCCGCGCAGCTGGGTCACATCGCGCCCTTCGAAAAGGATGCGCCCCTCACTGGCGTCCCCAAGCCGGTTGATCATCCGCAGCAACGTGGATTTCCCCGCACCCGAGCGGCCGATGATGCCGATCATGCAGGGCTTGTCGATATCCAGCGTCGCGGCATCCACCGCGATCTTGTCGCCGAATCTCTTGGTCAGTTTGTCAATTCGCAGCACCTGAGGCTCCCGTCTCTTTGCGGGACTGACTAAGCTGCCAGATCAAAACTTGTGTGTCATCGCGGTGAAGCTTTTGTAACGGCCGGCATGACAACAGCCAGCACGCCCCTAGGCGCGCCGACAACAAGCCGCTATACGGCGACGAAACGCTGCCCACGAAACCAAGGAACTGCTGCCATGTCTTTCGACCGCTCCATCAAAATCGCACCTTCGATCCTGTCTGCCGACTTTGCCAATTTTGGTCAGGAGATTCAGGCCATCGAATCCCAAGGCGCCGATTGGGTTCATATCGATGTGATGGACGGGCATTTTGTACCCAACCTTACTTTTGGTCCGATGGCGGTGAAGGCGTTTCGCCCACATGTCAAAACCGTGATGGATGTGCATCTGATGATTGCACCGGTTGACCCCTATATCGACGCCTATGCAGATGCCGGGGCCGACGTGCTGACCGCACATGTCGAGGCCGGGCCGCATATTCATCGCACCCTGCAAGCGATCCGTGGGGCAGGTATGAAAGCCGGTGTGGCCCTGAACCCCGGCACCCCTGCCGAGGCGGTTGCCCATCTGCTGGATCTGACCGATCTGATCTGCGTCATGACGGTGAACCCCGGGTTCGGCGGGCAGAAGTTCATCGATATGACCGCCAAGATTCGCAGCCTGCGGTCCATGATCGGTGATCGCCCGGTGCATATCGAGATTGATGGCGGCGTTGACCCCAAGACCGCACCGCTGGTGGCAGAAGCCGGGGCGGACGTGCTGGTCGCCGGATCAGCAGTGTTCAAGGGCGGCTCCGTCGATACGCCGGAGGTTTACGGAGAAAATATCCGCAGCATCCGAGCCGCTGCTGCTGGCGTCTGGGCCTGAGCGAGCGACATCACAGCAGCGCGCATTCAGTAGGGCGGACACAAGGAACTCCCGCCCGCTGCGACGCCTTTCAAGAAAGGCGCTGAAGCCGTTGGGCCAAGCGCCGCGCGTTGCGCGGCGCGGGCGCTTCACGCCAGCCGGTCTGCGAAATGCGACAACAGAAGATGCTTCAGGATCTTGCCTGTCGGTGCCGCTGGTAGCTGTTCTGTGAGCACAATAAGGCCGGGCCGTTTATAGCCTGCCAGACGCTCTGCCACGAAGAGACGTAAGTCCTCAACCCGAGGCGCATCGGCAGTGGCCACCTGCACAAAGGCGACCACCTGTTCGTCCCCGTCCATCTGGCGGCCGACAACAGCGGATTGAACCACCTGCGGATGGGCATTCAGAGCTGCTTCGACCTCCGGCGGGAAGACATTGAAACCGCCATGGATAATCAGCTCCTTGGCGCGTCCGTCGATGTGCAGATTGCCGCTTTGGTCCCAACGCCCCATATCGCCGCTGCGCAGCCAACCTTCGGGATCGAGAGCCGCCCGCGTGGCGTTCGGGTTGCGGAAATAGCCGAGCATAACGTTGTCTCCGCGCAGGCAGATCTCTCCCAGCCCGCCGCCGCCGCCCGGAACATTTTCATCCAGACGCACCTCAACCCCCGATAGCGGTGGGCCAACCGATGTATCAGGGTCACCCAGGCAGTTGCGGGTCGCGCAGATCCCTGCCGTGGCCTCGGTCATCCCATAGCCGTTCTGCAGGGCAACGCCGTAAAAATCTTCCGCCCGCCGTTTCCAATCCGGGTCGAGCGGAGCCGCGCCAGAGGAGACATAGCGCAGATCGGGACTATCAAGATGCGCCAACCCCTGTTCCTTAGCGTATTGCATCACCAGCGCGTGCATCTGCGGTACAGCGGAAACCAGGGTGACGCCGCTCCTCAACGCCTGATAAAACCGCGCCGCGCTAAAGCGCGCCTCAAGACGAACCTCGGCCCCGATCATCACGGAGGCGGTCAGAACGGACGCAAGGCCAAACACGTGGCTAAGTGGCAAAACGCCATAGATCACATCTCGTACGGTCATATCGCGCAAGCGAGCCGAGGCACCGCCGCCGAAACTCAGGTTTCCATGGCTGAGCATCACCCCCTTTGGATCACCGGTCGTACCGGTTGTGTAGAGCAGCACGGCCAGATCGGACGGTATCGTTTCATCGCCTCGATCGCCCGCCGCAACACCCTCTCCGGGGGCTGAAATCACGATCTGCAAGCTGCCCAGATCGCCCGGCATCGGGTGTGCGCCCAATCGGGCCGCGTGGGCCGCAGCATCCGGCGAAGCGGCCACCGTCAGCAGGATCACTGTCGGCTCGGCATGGGCGCGGATACGCTCGACCTCGGGCGCCCGCATCCGGGCATTCACGGGAACTGCAACACCGCCCAATTGTGAGGTAGCAAACAGGGCTGCAACGGCGACGCAGCAGTTCTCGCAGAGTAACATGACCCGGTCACCCGGCCCCACTCCAGCGGCCACCAGATGAGATCGCAGTTCGTCGCAGACGCGGGCAAGCTCACCATAGGTCCACTTCGTCCCGCCGCTGTCGCTGAAGGCCGGAGACTCCGGACGATGGCGCGCATGTTGCTCAAGATACTCGTGCCAAAGCGTCATGTTCGATTCCCCGTGGTCGTGTTGATATCTGTCCCCCCTCCGCAGACAAAGCTACGCCGCGGGGGCCTCAGCCCCGTATCCTTTTGAAGACCCCGCTCGCGGTGGCCAAGATCTGCCCGCGACCATCCACCAGCTCTCCCGCCACATAGGCCAGGGAGGCGCCACCGCCTGTTGCCGTTGCCGATGCCACAACCTGCCCGGACTGTGCAGCCGCGATATAGGACAAGGTCAGTGAGACGGTCACCACCGGCGGGTGCAAGGCTGCGTCAAAATGCTGAGATGCCGTATTGCCACAGACCACATCCATCAGGGTCGCAACGATGCCCCCATGCAGGAGGCCATTGCGGTTAAGGTGCTGTGGAGCAAGCTCCAGCATCACAAGGCATGCCCCGGTTTGCGTATCGATCTCGGTGCGATACCCGACCATCTGCTGACAACCTGGATCGTCAATGATGCGCTTGGTGCCCCCGGACCCATGTGCTGCCGCAGCCTCGGTGGCCTGCGATATCGGATCAGGCCGCCGTGAGGTCAATGAACCGCTCCAACTGGGTATCAGCATCACCAAAGCGGTGTTCCGCCAAGACGATGCGTTTGGCGATATGGGCCAACTCATATTCGGCAGTCATCGCGATGCCTCCGTGAAGCTGGATCGCCTCTTCCGCGATATGGCGCCCCGTCCGCCCGATGAGATTGCGCGCGGCGGCGATATGACGATCCCGCACCAGTGGCAGATCCTCCAGGTGGCCTGCTGCATTGATCACGGCAGAACGCGCCTGTTCGAGCTCGATCAACATCTCTGCAACGCGATGCTGCAAGGCCTGAAACGTGCCGATTGGACGTCCAAATTGCTGCCGTGTAGTCAGGTAATCCATCGTCAGCCGTACGGCTGTTTCCATCGCGCCAAGCGTCTCTGCGGCGAGCGCAACCTCCGCCGCGGCAATGGCGCCTTCGATACGGTCCGCAGCATTGCCAGCTGCGCCGATCCGCGCTGATTTCAACAGCCGAACACAATCCAGTTCCATCTCGGCGGCTCTGCCGCCTGCCAGCAATGCGCTACCCCGCATTCGCAGACCGGGTGCATCGGGGCGAACACAAAATAGGGACAGGCCGTCACGATCTCCGGGTGACCCCGCTTCGCGCGCGGCAACAATCAGCAAGTCGGCCGCCTCTGCATTCACCACCACGGATTTCCGCCCGGTGAGCAGAATGTCATCCCCCTCGTCGACAGCCTTGGTTTCGATCCAGGTACGCTCATACCGGCTGGCAGGCTCGCCGTGGGCAAAGGCCAGCTGCAGATCTCCAGCGATCAGCCGATCAATCATTTTCTGATCACGCGGCGAAATCGGATCTGTGCCAGAGCCACACAGCAGCACGCCACAAAGAACGGCGCTGTCAAGCACCGGTTCAACAACGCCGGCCCGGCCCAATTCCTCAAACACCGTCGCAATGTCGAATCCGGCCCCGCCATATCCACCAGCGGCCTCGGGCAGCAGCGCGCCAATCACCCCGAGGTCAGCAAGCTGTCCCCAAATTTCCGGAGAGTACCCCGAAGGATCGGCAAGCGCCTGGTTTCGGGCGGCGACAGAATACCGATCGCGAAGAAACCGGCGCAAACTGTCCTGAAGCATCTGGCGCTCTTCTGTCAGCTGAAAGTTCATGTCCTGCCTCCCAGAGAAACCTTGGCAATGATATTCTTCTGGATCTCGTTCGATCCACCGAAGATCGACAGTTTTCGATTGTTGAAATACTGGGCCGCGACAGCTTCGCTCCCCTCTGGTGGAGAAAGCGCGTTGTTGTCACCGGCTACCGCCTCCGACGCAAACGGCAGGGCATAAACCCCCGCTGCGCGGCGTGCGAGATCGTTGATCTCCTGACGTATTTCGGTGCCTTTCACCTTGAGCATGGAGCTTTCGACGCCGGGCGCCTGCCCTTGGGCCGCAGCTGAGATGATGCGCAGATTGGTGGTGGACATGGCCATCAGATCGATTTCCGCGCGGGCGAGTCGCGCGGCGAAATGTGGATTTTCGATCAGCGGGCGACCGCGATGAAGCTGGTGACGCGCGAGACGTTTCACCGCCTCCAGCCCTGCCTGGCTGAACCCGACACCTGCAATATTGGTGCGTTCATGGGTCAGCAGATATTTGGCATAGGTCCAGCCTTTGTTTTCCTCACCAACCAGATTTTCAGCAGGCACGCGCACATCATTGAACCAGACTTCGTTGACCTCATGGGTGCCATCAAGAAGGATGATCGGCCGCACTTCGATGCCTGGTGTCGCCATGTCAATCAGCAGGAAGGAAATCCCCTCCTGCTGCTTGGCCTGAGGATCAGTGCGGACGAGACAGAAAATCCAGTTGGCGAATTGGCCAAGCGTGGTCCAAGTTTTTTGTCCGTTGACGATATAATGGTCACCATCGCGAACTGCACGCGTGCTCAGGCTGGCCAAATCGGACCCTGCGCCCGGCTCGGAATATCCCTGACACCACCAGTGTTCACCGGACAGAATTTTGGGCAGGAAATACGCGCGCTGCGCATCGGATCCGAATTTTTGCAGAACCGGCGCAAGCATGGTCAAACCAAACGGAACGATGCGCGGCGCATGGGCGCGACAACATTCTTCTTCGAAGATGTGGCGCTGGACCGCATTCCAGCCGCAGCCGCCATACTCCTGCGGCCAGGTCGGTGCCAGCCACCCCTGATCGTTCAGGATCTGGTGCCAGCGATCATGCCCCTCTTTGCCGATACCCCGCCCCAGGCGCACAGCGTCCGACAGATCCTGAGGCAGCTTCGCCTCCAGAAAGGCGCGCACTTCCGCGCGAAAGGCCAACTCTTCGGTCGAGTAATTCAGATCCATCTCCGCGTACCTCCCCGCGCTATTTCGATAGTGCCCGCTGCTCTCATCCGGGATCTACTTGGACCGCACCTGCCGGCGAAGCCGTACCCAGATAGTCAGTAGATCTCGAACAGGCCCGCAGCCCCCATGCCGCCGCCGATGCACATGGTTGCAACACCCAGCTTGGCCCCACGTCGACGGCCCTCACGCAGCAGATGCCCGACCATTCGTGCGCCTGTCATGCCAAAGGGATGGCCGATGGCAATTGATCCGCCGTTCACGTTGCAGATTTCATCTGGGATACGGAGCTGGTCACGGCAATAGAGCGCCTGGCTGGCAAAAGCCTCATTCAGCTCCCACAGATCGATATCCGCGACTGTCAGCCCGTGCCGCTCCAGCAGGCGCGGCACCGCATGTACCGGGCCGATGCCCATTTCGTCAGGCGCACAGCCGGCAACGCAGAACCCGCGAAACGCCCCCATCGGGTTCAGCCCTCGACGGCTTGCCTCGGTGGCCTCCATCATCACGACCGCCGCCGAACCATCGGAAAGCTGGCTGGCGTTTCCTGCGGTGATGAACTTGCCCTCGCCACGCACCGGGTCCAATCCGGCAAGCCCGTCCAAAGTGGTTTGCGGGCGATTACATTCGTCGCGATCCACAGTCACCTCGCGGGTGCCAACCTCACCGGTTTCCTTATCTTTTAAAGCCATAACGGTCTGCATGGGCACGATTTCGTCGTCAAACAGCCCTGCACCCTGCGCCGCTGCTATCCGCTGCTGGCTGCGCAGCCCGTAGGCATCCTGCGCTTCCCGGCTGATCCCGTAACGCTCGGCAACGATATCTGCGGTATCGATCATGGCCATATAAACGTCTGGCTTGTGCGCCTGCAGCCAGGGGTCCTGCACCTGCTTCACATTGGGCTGCACCATGGAGATGCTCTCGACCCCACCTGCAACCATCGGGCCAGCCCCTTCGGCCGTAATCTGCTGGGCCGCAAGCGCGATGGTCTGAAGACCCGAGGCGCAGAACCGGTTCACAGTCATGCCTGCTGCGGTCTGCGGCAATCCCGCGCGCAGCGCAATCTGACGTCCGATATTGTGACCCGTAGCCTGTTCGGGGAACCCGCAGCCGATAATGCAATCCTCGATCTCTCCACCATCTAGGCCAGCCCGCTCGACGGCTGCAGCTACGGCATGGCCGCCCAAAGTCGCGCCATGGGTCTGGTTGAACGATCCGCGAAAAGACTTGGCCAACCCAGTGCGGGCAGCGGAAACGATGACAGCCTGTTTCATCTCACCGGGCCTCCTTGTTGAGATCGTCAAAGCTGCGGCCCTCGGCGACAAGCTCTTCCAGCAAGGGCGCCGGCTGCCAGAAAAACGCATCTTCCTTGGCATAGCGTTTGATGTCCTTGAGGATGCTATCCAAACCTTGCAGGTCAGCCCATTTCAGCGGGCCGCCCCAAAACCGCGGAAAGCCATAGCCGAACAGCAATACCATATCCACATCCAGCGGACGCCGGGCGATGCCCTCGCCGACAACCTTCGCCGCCTCATTGACCATCGCGCACATGTAGCGCCGCAGGACCTCGTCATTGGCCAAGACCTGCGGCGTCACGCCCTGATCCCGCTGATCGCGTTCGATATACTCGGATACCTGTGGATTTGGGGTCCCGCCGCGCTTGCCCTCTTCGTAGACATAAAAACCCCGGCCGGTCTTCTGCCCGAAATCTCCAGCTTCGCAGAGCATATCGGAAAAATGCACAATCCGCTCACGGGGATCGCGTGTCGGCGCCCGCCGTTTGCGGGCTGCCCAGCCGATATCAAGCCCTGCCAGATCCGCCACCGCAAATGGCCCCATCGCAAATCCGAACCCGGTCATCACCTTGTCAATCTGGTAGGGTGAGGCTCCGTCCAGCACCATGTAATCGGCAGCCTTGCGGTAGCTGTTCATGATCCGGTTGCCGATGAAGCCATCGCAGACACCCGAACGCACAGAGATCTTCTTCAGCCGCTTGCCAAGGGCAATTCCGGTGGCGATCACATCAGGCGCGGTCTGATCTGCAACCACGACCTCAAGCAGTTTCATCACATGCGCCGGGGAGAAGAAGTGCAACCCGATCACATCCGCCGGTCGGCGCGTCGCAGCAGCGATTTCATTGATATCGAGATATGACGTGTTGCTGGCGAGAATTGCGCCGGGTTTGCAATGCGTATCCAGCGCTGAGAAAACGTCGCGTTTGACGTCCATGTCTTCAAACACTGCTTCGACCACCAGATCGACCTGCGACAGCGCTGCATAATCCGTCGCCAGCTGCAGCGCCTCGTTCATCATGGTATCAAACTGCGACTGATCGATCTTGCCGCGTTTAAGCGCCCCTTTCAGATTGCCTTCGATCCGTTCATGAGCTGCGACCGTCGCCGCATCATCACGTTCGATCAGTACTACGGGCAGCCCCGACAACAGGGCGGCGGTTGCAATGCCTGCGCCCATCGTGCCGCCACCAATTACCCCCATCGAGGCGACGTCGCGCGGGGTCACATCGGCCAGCTCTGGCAGCTTGCTGACCGCGCGCTCCGAAAAGAATGCGTGGATCAGACCCTGTCGCTGATCGCTCTCCATCAGCTTCTTAAACAGTTCTCGCTCCTGGCGCACCCCGTCAAGAAAGCTCTTGGCTTCACATGCAGCCTGAACGGCACGCACCGCGACGGCCGGGGACAGCTGACCGCGGCCCCGGGCGAGCACCCTCTCATAGGCTTCATCGAAATCGATGGGTTCCGGTGCCGACATATCACAGACCGGTCGACGCGGCGCATCCTGGTCCAGCAATTCACGGGTGTAAGCCAGACCGACTTCGCGGGGACTGCCCTCCGCAATACGATCAACGACCCCCTTGTCGAAGGCTTCTGCCGCCGACACATGGCGGCCGGTGGTGATGATCTCCAGCGCGGCCTCGGTTCCGGTGACGCGCGGCAGCCGCTGCGTCCCCCCAGCGCCCGGGATGATGCCGAGATGCACCTCAGGCAAGCCCATCTTGGCGCTTGGCACTGCAATCCGGTAGTGCGACGACAGCGCCACTTCCAACCCACCGCCCAGCGCGGTGCCGTGGAGGGCAGAAACCACGATGAGCTTGGCGGCTTCGATGCGGTTGCACAGGTCAGGCAATCCGGGCTCTTGCATCGGCTTGCCGAACTCGCGGATATCGGCGCCAGCGAAATAGGTTCGCCCCTCGCCGTAGATCAGTACGGCACGTGCGCCTTCTTCCTCGGCGCGCTCAATCCCGGCAAGAAGCCCACGGCGCACGTCAACGCCAAGAGCGTTCACTGGCGGGTTCTGCGCGCCCAGCACTGCAATATCGCCAATACGCTCATAAACAACGGCTTCAGTCATGGATCTTTCCTCTTATTGCGAGCGATGCCGAGCAAAACTTCGACAGGCTCCAACCGCGGGAACGCAGCTGCCTTGCGGCAGGCACGGATCAGGACGCAGACGTCACCCCCGCACATTTCGCCATGCGGAACATCATTCCGCAAACTTGATGCCGACCCTAAATCCGGCTTCGTGACCTGACAAGAGATATCATGCCGCGCGTCTGCGCCGCTTGCCAAGCATCACGATTTGCCTGCGGGTCGTGACGGTGCGTCTCGCGGTATTTGGGCGCTAGACGGTCAGCTCTCAGCTTTCGGAACCGGTCGACGATAGGCCTCGGTCAGGGTTGCATCCACCTCCGACGGCTCATAGACGCCCAACAGGATCCCTTTGCGCACCGATTTCCCTCGGCGCTTGGCAATCTGCTCGTCAGAAAGGGTAATGCGTTGCGACATCCGCAGCCCCCACTCGAGCAGTCGATCGTACATGAGGTCGATCACCTCCTGATGCGCCTTCGTTTTGGCAAGATCCACGAGCTCATCTGGATCCTCCTGCAAATCGAACAGCATGGGCCGAAGCCCGCCCTCAGCGTGCATGAACTTCCAGCGCGCATCCACGATCATGAACAGCCTCGCATCTTTCGGAGCCAGGCCAAGTGTTTCGGACAGGGGGAGCGTCGCATAATCAAACTCGGCCACCGCGTAGTCGCGCCACTCTGAAGTCTCGCCGCGCAACAAGGGCATCAATGAGCGCCCTTCCAGGATATGAGGTGCCGCCGCGCCGCCCGCTGCCTCCAGAAAGGTCGGAAGCAGATCAATCGACTCGACCAATGCATCGCAGGTGGTGCCGCGTGTGGCGTCGGCCTCGGGCCGCGGATCGTAGATGATCAGCGGCACCTTGATCGACGGTTCATGGAAAAGGTTCTTCTCGCCCAGCCAGTGATCGCCGAGGTAGTCGCCATGGTCCGAGGTCACCACGATCATCGTATCCTTCATTCGCCCGGTTGCCTCAAGCCAGGAGAACAGCCGACCCATCTGATCGTCAGCCTGTTTGATCAGCCCCATATAGGCGGGGATCACCTTCTGACGCACTTCCTCACGGGAGAAGGCCTGACCAATCTGATTGTTCATCATACCGGCAAATACCGGATGCGCATTCTCGCGCTCGGCGCTCGAACGAACTGCGGGCAGAACATGCTCAGGACCATACATATCGTGGTAAGGCGCAGGCACAATATATGGCCAATGCGGCTTGATGTAACTCAGATGCGCACACCACGGCTGATCGCCCTCCCTCTCCGCAGTTTCGATAAACCGCATGGCTTCACGGGTGAGCCAAGGCGTCTCACTGTCCTCCTCCGCGATATTGGCGGGCTTGTCTGCGTTGACCATGAACCAGCCAGAGGCGATATCGTCACCATCCACGCCGGCGTTTGCAAAATCGCTCCAGGGGTTGTCGCCGGGGTAGCCCTGCGATTTGAGATACTCATTATAGGGGCTTCGCTTACTGTCATAAAAACCGTCCGGCCCCTCAGCCCACAGCCCGTCATCACGGACAAATGGGTCAAAACCGCATTCCGTCTGGCGCACACCGATGATGCTGTCAGGGGCAAGACCAAGACGCTCCAGCCCCTCGGCATCGGCAACCATATGCGTCTTGCCAATCAGGTGGCAACTCATCCCGGTCTTGCGCAAGTGGTCACCCATTGTCCATTCGCCCACCCGTAGCGGGTAACCGTTGAACTGCACCCCGTGGCTTGAGGGATAGCGCCCGGTGTAACTCGACATACGGGAAGAACCGCAGGTGGGCGACTGCACATAGGCTCTGGTGAACCGGACCCCGCGCCGTGCCAGCCCATCCAAATGAGGCGTCTGTAGATGTGGATGCCCAGCACAGCTGAGGTAGTCAAACCGCAGCTGGTCAAACATGATATAGAGAATATTCATTCACCCCTCCCCTTTCCGGTCACCGCGAAGATCGCAGCGA
Source organism: Phaeobacter sp. JH20_34 (assembly GCF_048056095.1). Classification (NCBI taxonomy): domain Bacteria; kingdom Pseudomonadati; phylum Pseudomonadota; class Alphaproteobacteria; order Rhodobacterales; family Roseobacteraceae; genus Phaeobacter; species Phaeobacter sp. JH20_34. The sequence continues at coordinate 110,272 of NZ_JAYMWT010000019.1, forward strand.
ACAGATACCTCGCGCTTCTCCAATCAGAGCGGACACTCGCAATTAGTCAACATGTAAACTATTTTCGACAGCCACTGCGACGCTGAGTGGATCATACGCGCAAAGGCGCAGAGCGACCGAAATATGAAGGATCAGCAAGAGAACCATTAATACGTTACAGAATTCCACCACCTTGTTAGATCTGGTTACATCTCTCTTGCCCAGAATCACTTCTGCGCGTATCACCGACTAAATGGTCGGCTTATCTACTGCTGCGACTTGGAGACGCGAACACCCATGGATGCTTTCATCTGCGATGCCACCCGCACCCCGATCGGCCGCTACGGCGGCGCGCTGAGTCAGGTGCGTACCGATGATCTTGCCGCCCTGCCGATTGCCGCGCTCGCCGCGCGAAACCCGGACGTGGACTGGGGCTCCCTCGACGATGTGATCTTTGGCGATGCCAACCAGGCCGGTGAAAGCAACCGCAACGTGGCCCGCATGGCGGCGCTGCTGGCGGGTCTGCCCACCTCTGTGCCCGGCACCACCATCAACCGTCTCTGCGCCTCCGGCATGGATGCGGTCGGTATGGCGTCCCGCGGGATCAAGGCGGGCGACTATGACATGGCCATCGCAGGCGGCGTCGAAAGCATGAGCCGCGCGCCTTTTGTGATGCCCAAGGCGACCTCTGCCTTCACCCGCGCCAACGCGGTCTATGACACCACCATCGGCTGGCGCTTCGTGAACAAGAAAATGCAGGAAATGTACGGCACCGACTCGATGCCGCAGACCGCAGACAACGTGGCCGAAGACTACGGCGTTTCCCGCGAAGATCAGGACGCCTTTGCCGCCCGCAGCCAGGCCCGCTGGGCCGCCGCGCATGAGGCCGGCATCTTCCAGGACGAAATCACGCCGGTCACCATCCCCCAGCGCAAGGGCGATGATCTGGTGGTGGACACCGATGAACACCCCCGCCCCGGCACCTCGGCAGAGAAGCTGGCGGGCCTCAAGGGTGTCAACGGCCCGGACAAGACCGTGACCGCAGGCAATGCCTCCGGCGTCAATGACGGTGCTGCGGCGATCCTGATGGCGAATGAAGCGGCAGCGGCGAAGAACGGCCTGACACCGATGGCCCGCATTGTTGGCATGGCCTCCGCCGGGGTCGAGCCGCGCATCATGGGCATCGGCCCGGTGCCCGCCACCCGCAAGGTTCTGGCCCGCACCGGCCTGACCATCGAACAGATGGACGTGATCGAACTGAACGAAGCATTCGCATCGCAGGGCCTTGCCACCCTGCGCGAGCTTGGCCTTCCGGACGCGGCACCCCATGTTAATCCCAACGGCGGTGCGATTGCACTGGGCCACCCGCTCGGCATGTCAGGCGCGCGGCTGGTGCTGACCGCCGCCTACCAACTGCAGCGCACCGGCGGGCGGTATGCGCTCTGCACCATGTGCGTCGGCGTTGGACAGGGCACCGCCCTGATCCTCGAACGCGTGTAACGAACTCTAGTGAGGTCCCAGACATGTATGCTCAGATGATCAAATCCGAAGCAACCCAGGACGATCCGGAAAAGCTGGCGGCCTTCCAGGCGCGCATCGACGCGGGCGAGAAGATCGAGCCCAAGGACTGGATGCCAGAAGGCTACCGCAAAACGCTGATCCGCCAGATCGGGCAGCACGCGCATTCGGAAATCGTCGGCCAGCTGCCAGAGGGCAACTGGATCACCCGCGCGCCGACGCTGGAGCGCAAGGCGATCCTCCTCGCCAAGGTGCAGGATGAGGCAGGCCACGGTCTCTACCTCTACTGCGCGGCGGAAACCCTGGGTGTCTCCCGCGACGAGATTACCGAAATGCTGCTGGACGGCCGCATGAAGTATTCGTCGATCTTCAACTACCCGACGCTGAACTGGGCCGACATCGGCGCGGTCGGCTGGCTGGTGGATGGCGCGGCGATCATGAACCAGGTGCCGCTGCAGCGGACCTCCTTCGGCCCCTACTCCCGCGCGATGATCCGCATCTGCAAGGAAGAAAGCTTCCACCAGCGCCAGGGCTATGACGCCATCCGCAAGATGGCGGAAGGAACCCCGGAGCAAAAGAAAATGGCCCAGGATGCGCTGAACCGCCTCTGGTACCCGTCGCTGATGATGTTCGGCCCGTCCGACAAGGACTCGGTCCATTCCGCCCAGTCGATGGCCTGGAAGATCAAGATGAACACCAACGACGAGCTGCGCCAGAAGTTCGTCGACCAGACCGTGCCGCAGGCCGAATACCTGGGCCTGACGATCCCCGATCCCGACCTGAAATGGAACGAGGAACGCGGCCACTACGACTACACCGACCCGGACTGGAGCGAGTTCTTTGAAGTGATCAAAGGCAACGGCCCCTGCAACGTGGACCGCCTCGCCGCCCGCAACAAGGCCTGGGACGACGGCGCCTGGGTCCGCGACGGCCTCCTTGCCCACGCCAAGAAGAAAGCCGCGCGCCAGCACGCCGCCGAGTAACCCCAAGCATTCCGGCGCCCGCCACGGCGACGGCGCCCCCTCAGCCAGGAGGATTTGAGACATGAAAAACGAATGGCCCCTCTGGGAAATCTTCATCCGCGGCCAGCACGGCATGAGCCACCGCCACGTCGGCTCGCTGCATGCGCCGGACGCCGAAATGGCGATCAAGAACGCCCGCGACGTCTACACCCGCCGCAACGAAGGCGTGTCGATCTGGGTGGTCGAGGCGAACCACATTTCCGCCTCCTCGCCCAGCGACAAGGGCCCGCTTTATGAGCCGTCGGAAAGCAAGGTCTACCGACACCCGACCTTCTTTGACATCCCCGAAGAAGTGGGGGCGATGTAATGGCCCGCGAAGACGCATTTTTCCAGTTCCTGCTGCGGATGGGGGACAACACCCTGATCCTCGGCCACCGGGTCAGCGAATGGTGCGGCCACGCGCCGGTGCTGGAAGAGGACATCGCGCTGGCCAACACAGCGCTGGACATGATCGGCCAGACCCAGATGTGGCTCGGCCTCGCCGGTGAAGTCCAGGGCGAAGGCAAATCCGCCGACGACCTCGCCTTCCTGCGCGACGCCTGGGATTTCCGCAACGTGCTCTTGTGCGAGGTGCCGAACGGCGATTTCGGCCGCACCCTGATGCGCCAGTTCCTGTTTGACGCCTGGCATTCGATACAGCTGGGTCGGCTGATGAAGTCGTCGGACGAACGCGTTGCAGCAATCGCCGAAAAAGCTTCGAAAGAGGTGGCCTATCACCTGGAACGCTCTGCCGACACGGTGGTGGGCCTGGGCGACGGCACCGGGGAAAGCCACCGCCGGATGCAGGAAGCGCTGGATTACCTCTGGCCCTATGTGGGCGAGATGTTCCAGTCCGACGATGTGGACTCCGAAATGGTGAAGGCTGGCATCGCCCCCGATCCGGCGGCCCTGCGCGAAGAATACGACGCACTGGTGTCCCGCATCCTGGGTGATGCGACGCTGACCATTCCCGAAAGCCGCTTTGCCCACAAAGGCGGGCGCACCGGTGCGATGCACACAGAGCATCTGGGCCACCTGCTGACCCAGATGCAATGGCTGCAGCGCGCCTATCCCGGCGCCAAGTGGTAAGGCCTCGGCCAAGGAACTGAGGGCATCCCCGGCGTCAAACGGGGGTGAGGCCCGCTTCCGCTGGGAAGTCCGGGCGGAACAGCCAATGAGGGTAACCGCATGAGCCAAGTGACAACTCAGCCAAGCATCACCCAAGTCTGGGACTGGCTCGACGCCGTGCCGGACCCGGAGATCCCGGTGATCTCGCTGGTGGACCTGGGCATCATCCGCGATGTGGCCTGGGAAGGGAAGACTTTGGTGGTCACCGTAACCCCGACCTACTCCGGCTGCCCGGCCACAGCGGTGATCGCCATGGATATTGAGACCGCCCTGCGCGGCCGCGGCATCACTGATCTGCGGCTCAAAACGCAGATTTCGCCGGCCTGGACCACCGATTGGCTGTCGGAAAAAGGCCGCACCAAGCTGGAGGCTTACGGCATCGCCCCGCCCCAGCCCGCAGGCGGCCCCGAGAAATGCCCGCACTGCGGGAGCAAACATGTCACCAAGGTCAGCCAGTTCGGCTCGACCCCCTGCAAGGCCCACTGGCGCTGCCAGGACTGCCTCGAACCTTTTGATTATTTCAAGTGCATCTGAGGAGACCCTGATGGCGCGCTTTCACGACCTTGAAGTCACCGACGTCCGCAAGACCATCCGCGATGCGGTGGTTGTCACCCTGAAGCCCGCGGGTGGCGCGGCTGAGGAATTCGATTTCACCCAAGGCCAGTACCTGACCTTCCGCCGCGACTTCGACGGCGAGGAACTGCGCCGCAGCTACTCGATCTGCGCCGGCAAGGACGAAGGCATCCTGCAGGTCGGCATCAAGCGCGTCAACGGCGGCGCGTTCTCGACCTGGGCCAACACCGAGCTGAAGGCGGGTGATACCCTGCAGGCGATGGCGCCGATGGGGACCTTCTTCACCCCGCTCGATGGTACCGCCGAAAAGCACTACCTGGGCTTTGCCGGCGGCTCCGGCATTACCCCTGTGCTGTCGATCCTCAAGACCACGCTGGCGGCGGAGCCCAAATCCTCCTTCACGCTGGTCTACGCCAACAAGGGCGTGAACACGATCATGTTCCGCGAGGAACTGGAGGATCTGAAAAACCTCTACATGGGCCGCTTCAATGTGATCCATGTACTGGAATCCGACGCTCAGGAAATCGACTTGTTCACCGGTCTGGTGACTGAGGAGAAATGCGCCCAGCTGTTCGAGCACTGGATCGACATCCAGTCGGTCGACACCGCCTTTATCTGCGGCCCGGAGCCGATGATGCTGGGTATTGCCAGTGCCCTGCGCACCGCCGGTCTAGGCGATAGCCAGATCAAGTTCGAACTGTTCGCATCTGCTCAGCCGGGCCGCGCCAAGCGCAAGGCCACCGCAACGGATGCGGCCAGCAGCGCCAACCAGACCAAGGCCGCGATTACGCTGGACGGCGCCACCCAGACCATCGAAATGGGCAAGGACATGACCCTGCTGGACGCGGCGCTGGAGAACGCCATGGACGCGCCCTATGCCTGCAAGGCAGGTGTATGCTCCACCTGCCGCTGCAAGGTGCTGGAGGGCGAGGTCGAAATGGTCGCCAACCACGCGCTGGAGGATTACGAGGTCGAAAAAGGCTATGTGCTGTCCTGTCAGGCCTATCCGCTGAGTGATCAGGTGGTGGTGGACTACGATCAATAGCCCACTAGGTTAGAGCCCGAGCGATCAGGACGAAACACACAGCAACAGACTCAAGAGGACAATCGCATGAGTGACGAGATGAGCATTGAGAGCTATCTGGCGGCCGGTGGCGTCCTCAGCAATCCTTCCAACGTACCGCCACGCTATCGCGCTGAGCTGATGACCATCATGGCCAGTTTCGTGGATAGCGCGCTGGCGGGAGCGGCGGGGTTTGTCGATATCATAAACGAAGGCCCGGGGATCAAATCGCGCATGGCTGCCGCCCGGATCGTATTGGAAAAAACCGCCAATGCAGACCGGGTCTTACAGGTCATGGGCGATTTCGGGGCCGACACGGAGCGCTATGTCGACCACCACCCTTGGACAGCCCGACTGGACCGCGAGGCTGGACTGGACCAGGCCAGATCCAAACATGACCGGCGCCTTGCTGTGTTCAATTACCCGCTCGAAGGCTGGGCCGATGCAGTGGTGATGAACCTTTTGATGGGACGCGCCGTTGCCGTGCAATTGGCAGAACTGTCCATGATCTCCTACCAGCCGTTGGCCGAGGCCTTCCGCGCCATTCAACCGATTGAGGCGCATCACGCGCGGCTTGCCCATGAAGGCCTGTCGCGTCTCGTCCAGGAAGGCGACATCGGCATGTTGCAGGAGTCCATCGGTTACTGGTGGCCACGTGTCGCCATCAGCTTTGGGGTCGATGACTCCGACAAATTCGAAGCCCTTCGCACACTGGGGTTGCGCCATCGCAGCAACGCAGAGCTGCGCGCACGGTGGCAAAGCGAGATGCGTGGCGTGTTGCGAGAGCTGGGGCTGGAAGCTCCCGAACCGGCCTGAAGCGGCGGCATCAAGGCACCGCCCGACACCCACCCATATGGCGGAAGAACCCAGCGGAAAAGGTCTGGACGACTGACCCATCGCGTCCTAGGGTCAGCCTGTTCCAGCACCCCAAAAACGAGGCCCGACATGGCGATCAGCAAGACCATTCGCACCTATTTCAACGGCAGCTGGCATGAGGGCGATGTGGCAATCATGAAGGCCGCTGACCATGCAACCTGGCTTGGATCGTCGGTTTTCGACGGTGCGCGGCTATTCGATGGTGTCACGCCCGACCTTGATCTGCACTGCGCCAGAGCCAACGCATCGGCCCACGCGCTGATGATGGCTCCAACCGTCAGCGTCGAAGATATGGTCGCCATCGCCAAAGAGGGTCTCGCTCTCTTTGCACCAGATGCCGCGGTCTACATCCGCCCTATGTACTGGGCGGCCGAGGGCGATTCCACGATGATCGCACCGGAACCCGCAAGCACCCAGTTTGCTCTTTGTCTGGAAGAAATCCCTATGGCTGCCCCGACAGCTGTAGCGACTCTGACACGCACCTCCTTCCGCCGGCCCGTGCTGGAGAGTTCTGTGGTCAATGCAAAGGCCGGTTGCCTCTATCCGAACAACGCCCGCATGCTGCGTGAAGCGCGCGCAAAAGGATTCAGCAACGCGCTCGCCCTCGATGCCATGGGGAATGTCGCTGAGACCGCCACGGCCAATATTTTCATGGTGCGTGACGGAGAGGTCTTTACTCCGATTGCAAATGGCACCTTCCTTGCAGGGATCACCCGTGCCCGTCACATCGCAAACCTGCGCTCAGATGGTGTCACCGTTCATGAAACGGTGCTTGGCTATAAAGACTTTGAAGACGCCGACGAAGTGTTCATGTCCGGCAATATGAGCAAGGTCACGCCAGTTGCCGCCTTTGACGATCGGCAATACCAGATCGGACCAATCGCCAAGCGCACACGGGATCTCTATTGGGATTGGGCAACAAGCAGCCGTGGATAGCTGCGTGCGACTAGCCTTTGTGCTCATCTATTGCGCCGGGGGATGGCTTGCGCCATGATCCAGACGGAACAACCAGAGGATCAATATGCGCAAATTTCTTGTGGTATTGGATGACAGCCGCGAATGCCTGAACGCCATGCGGTTCGCCGCCATGCGTGCCGCCAAGACTGGCGGCGGAGTAGAAATCCTTTCGGTGATTCCACCCGACGAATTCAATCATTGGATTGGCGTCGGCGAAGTGATGCGCGAAGAGGCCCGCGAACGCATACACGCCCATTTTGAAGTATTCGCGAAGTGGATGCGCGACCGGCAAGGTATCGAACCCAAACTCGTGATCCGCGAAGGCGAAGCGGTGCCAGAGATTATCGCCCAGATCGAATCTGATCCCGAAATCGGCGTATTGGTACTGGGCGCCGGTGACGACCGCAAAGGCCCTGGTCCCCTCGTCACCCAGCTAAGTCGCTCATCCGGCAGCCTGCCGGTGCCGATCACAATCGTACCCGGCGATCTGTCTAAAGAAAAACTGGAAGCGATCACCTGATCGCTGCCAAGCTGACCGATCTGCGGGTTGCACGAACTCGCCGCGAGTGGATCCGAAGCGAAAGGCCCCAGCGCGCGCCACAAGGTTCCGCAATTTTAGAACCGTTCCAAATCTTGACTTAAGCCCACCGGAGGCGCATATCTCTGCCACGCTTTAAGGAGGCCCGACATGTTCATTCAGACAGAATCCACGCCCAACCCGGCGACGCTGAAATTCCTGCCGGGCCAGACCGTACTGGAAATGGGCACAGCTGATTTTCCCAGCGCAGAGGCCGCAGGCTCATCGCCTTTGGCGCAGCGCATTTTTGCTGTTGCAGGCGTGACTGGCGTGTTCTTCGGCAACGATTTCGTAACCGTGACCAAGGCAGAGACGGTTGAATGGGACCACATCAAACCGGCGATCCTCGGCGCGGTGATGGAACATTTCCAGTCCGGTCAGCCGGTGATTTCCGAAGGTGGCGAACAGACCTCTGGCCACGCGGAACACACCGGTGAGGATGGCGAAATCGTCAACCAGATCAAAGAGCTTCTGGACAGCCGCGTGCGCCCTGCTGTGGCTCAGGATGGCGGCGATATCACCTTCCACGGCTTTGACCGTGGTGTGGTCTACCTGCATATGCAGGGCGCCTGCGCAGGCTGCCCTTCGTCGACACTGACGCTGAAGATGGGCATCGAAAACCTGCTGCGCCACTACATCCCCGAAGTGACCGAGGTTCGCCCCGTTGCCGTCTGACGCTCTCGTCCTTGGCTTTGATACATCGGCCGCGCATTGCGCGGCCGCTTTGTTGCGTGGGGACACGGTGCTGGCCTCCCGATTGGAGGAGATGACTCGCGGCCAGGCCGAACGATTGATGCCGTTGCTGGACGAGGTGCTCGCCGAAGGTGGCGCAGCTTGGGCGGATCTTGATGCCATTGGTGTCGGTATCGGACCCGGAAACTTCACAGGCATTCGCATCGCCGTGTCCGCTGCACGCGGTTTGGCGCTGGGGCTGGATATTCCGGCAGTCGGTGTAAACGGATTTGACGCACGCCATCACCCCGGCACTCTCGCTGCGGTGCCCGCACCTCGCGATCATGTCTATGCACTGCCTCCCGGAGGCGAGCCCCGGCTGATGCCACTTGTTGAAGCGCAGGCGGTTGCCGCCGCGCATGATCTAGAGTTGCTGGCCGAGGCAACTCCGCCGAATATCGCCGAAGCCATCGCCCGCAACGCCGCCGACCGTTACCAAACAGAAGCAGTTGCCCCTGCCCCGCTGTACCTGCGGGCTGCTGATGCCGCGCCGGCAAGAGACGCCCCACCAACGCTGATTGATGGCTGATACCTTCGGTCGACCATGCTACGAAACTGTCCCTCAAATCTGACACCACAGGACATGGCCCACACCCATCGGGCTGCCTTTGTGCAGGGGCGCCCGTGGTCTTCGGATGAATTTTCTGCCCTGCTCGACAGCCCGTTCAGCTATGCTGTCGGCGATACACGATGCTTTGCCTTGGGACGCGTTGTCGCTGGAGAGGCCGAACTGCTGACCATAGCGACCCACCCTGACTACCGGCGTCAAGGGTTTGCGCGTATGGTCTTGGACAGCTGGCAGGAAGCCGCGCTGGCCAGAGATGCAACCGATGGCTTTCTGGAAGTTGCCGCAGACAACCGATCGGCGCGTGCCCTGTATCACTCCTATGGATTCGCCGAAACCGGGCGGCGGGTCGGCTACTACCCGCGCGAAGGCGCGTCTTCAGTGGACGCAGTGCTCATGTGCGTCAGTTTACGCAAGGCCGAAACCGCAGAATAACACCAAAAGGTCAAAAAACGGTTGACCCTTTCCGCAGGCTACGGCCTAAATTGTCGCACCTTTTTAAAAACACATGGGTTGGGGCGGTCAAACTGGCCGCAACAAGAACAACAAATTGGGAGTACCCCTATGACCCTGATGAAATCCCTGATGAGCGCCGCGGCGGCCGTGGCGCTGACAGCGGGTGCCGCATTGGCAGAGCCTGCACTGATCTTTGATCTGGGCGGCAAGTTCGACAAATCGTTCAACGAAGCCGCCTTCACCGGCGCGCAGCGTTGGGCTGAGGAAACCGGCGAAAGCTTCCGCGAAATCGAACTGCAATCCGAAGCTCAGCGTGAGCAGGCCCTGCGTCGCTTTGCCGAAGCGGGCGCGAACCCGATCGTCATGGCCGGTTTTGCTTTTGCCGACGCTCTGGGCCAGGTTGCAGCCGACTACCCCGACACCAAATTCGTGATCATCGACATGGTTGTTGATGCGCCGAATGTACGTTCTGTTGTCTTCAACGAACATGAAGGCTCCTACCTTGTCGGTATGCTGGCGGCCAAAGCGTCCAAATCGGGCACAGTAGGCTTCATCGGCGGTATGGATATCCCGCTGATCCGCAAATTTGCCTGCGGCTACGCCGAGGGCGTGAAGGCCGCAAACCCGGACGCAACTGTGATCGCCAATATGACCGGCACCACCCCTGCGGCCTGGAATGACCCGGTCAAGGGCTCCGAACTGACGAAGGCGCAGATCAGCCAGGGCGCTGATGTTGTCTATGCAGCTGCGGGCGGCACTGGTGTTGGCGTACTGCAGACCGCCGCCGACGAAGGCATCCTGTCAATCGGTGTGGACAGCAACCAGAACCACCTGCACCCGGGCAAAGTTCTGACGTCCATGATGAAGCGCGTCGACAACGCTGTGTTTGAAGCCTTCTCCGACGGTCCTGACCTGGAAACCGGCTTCTCCGTTATGGGCCTGTCGAACGGCGGCGTCGGCTTTGCGGTTGACGATAACAACGCATCGCTGATCACCGAAGAGATGCAGGCTGCCGCTGATGAAGCCGCAGCCAAGATCGCAACCGGCGAAATCACCGTGCATGACTACATGTCGGATGACAGCTGCCCGGCTCTGTCCTTCTAAGTACTGAACTGCCCCCCGGCCCACCGTGATCCTCTTGATGATTATGGTGGTGACCGGGGGTTTCATATTGCCCGGAGGCTGCGCCTTTGCCGCCTCCGGGTTTGGTTTTTCCTAGGTTGGCCAAATTGCACATGTTAACCGCCGCTCGCTTCGGCGTGGATCTGTGCCAACCGATCCAGGATGAATAAGGGGAGCCCGAATGACGGCACCAGCAATTGAACTAAAAGGCATCTCCAAGGCCTTTGGCCCCGTTCAGGCCAATAAGGATATCTCAATCCGTGTTTCCCCCGGCACGATCCATGGGATCATCGGCGAGAATGGCGCAGGCAAATCAACTCTGATGAGTATCCTGTACGGTTTTTACAAAGCCGATAAGGGTGAGGTCTGGATTCACGGGAAACGTACCGAGATTCCCGACAGCCAGGCGGCGATCTCGGCAGGGATCGGCATGGTGTTCCAGCACTTCAAGCTGGTTGAGAATTTCACGGTACTGGAGAACATCATCCTCGGAGCCGAAGATGGCAAACTGTTGAAGCCCTCTCTCAGCAAGGCCCGAAATTCGCTGAAAGACCTGGCAGCAGAATATGAGCTGAACGTTGATCCCGATGCCCGTATCGACGAAATCGGTGTCGGCATGCAGCAGCGTGTCGAGATCCTGAAGGCGCTATACCGCCAGGCCGATATTCTGATTCTGGACGAGCCGACAGGGGTTCTGACCCCGGCAGAGGCCGACCAGCTGTTCCGCATTCTGGACAGGCTGCGCGCCGAGGGCAAAACGATCATCCTGATCACTCACAAACTGCGCGAAATCATGGAGTATACCGATACGGTGTCGGTGATGCGCCGCGGCCAGATGACCGCGACCGTGAAAACCGCTGAAACCAGCCCCGAACATCTGGCCGAACTGATGGTGGGACGCAAGGTGCTGCTGCGGGTGGACAAGGTTCCCGCCACTCCCGGCAAGCCGATCCTTGAGATCGAGAACCTCAGTGTTGTCGATGAGGCGGGCGTTGCGCGGGTTAAGAATATCGACCTGACCGTGCGTGCGGGAGAGATCCTTGGCATCGCCGGGGTGGCCGGCAACGGTCAATCCGAACTGATGGAGGTGCTCGGTGGCATGCGCGAAGGTCAGGGCACCATTCGTCTCAATGGATCGCCGCTGCCCCTGTCAGGTGCCGGATCCGATGCCCGCGCCCGTCGCGCAGCACATGTGGCCCACGTTCCCGAAGACCGTCAGCGCGAAGGTCTGATCATGGACTTCCACGCTTGGGAAAACGTGGCGTTCGGCTATCATCACGCGCCCGAATACCAACGCGGCCTGTTAATGAACAATGCTGCACTGCGCGCCGATACCGAGGCCAAGATGGCCAAGTTTGACGTACGCCCCCCGGACCCCTGGCTTGCGGCCAAGAATTTCTCCGGCGGCAATCAGCAGAAAATCGTTGTTGCCCGCGAAATCGAGCGCAACCCTGACCTGTTGCTGATTGGGCAGCCGACACGGGGCGTCGATATCGGCGCCATTGAGTTTATTCACAAGCAAATCGTCGAATTGCGCGATCAGGGCAAGGCGATCCTGCTGGTCTCGGTTGAACTGGAGGAAATCCTGTCACTCGCCGACCGTGTTGCAGTGATGTTTGACGGAATGATCATGGGCGAGCGCCCGGCCGATCAGACCGATGAGAAAGAGCTGGGCCTGTTGATGGCCGGTGTCGCGGGGGAGGCCGCGTAAATGGATAAAATGCCTAAATGGGCCGATGTCGTACTGATCCCGCTGATCAGCCTCGTATTGGCCGCTATTCTGTCTGCCTTGGTGATTCTTGGCATTGGCGAAGACCCGATTGCCGCCGTGAAGCTGATGGTTTCGGGCGCGCTTGGATCCACTTATGGCTGGGGCTATACGCTCTATTATGCCACCAACTTCCTGTTCACGGGTCTGGCCGTTTCCGTGGCCTTCCACGCCCGGCTTTTCAACATCGGTGGTGAAGGTCAGGCGATGCTCGGTGGTTTGGGTGTGGCCCTCGTATGCCTTTATATTCCCTGGCCGCATTGGTCGCTGGCACTGATCTTTGCCAGCCTGGGTGCTGCCCTTTTTGGTGCGGCCTGGGCCGCGATCCCCGCCTATCTTCAGGCGAAGCGCGGCAGCCATATCGTGATCACCACAATCATGTTCAACTTTATTGCGGCGGCCGTTCTGAACTACGTGCTGGTCAATCTCCTGCGTCCAGAAGGCTCGATGGACCCGGCGACAGCCCGTTTTGCCGAAGCTGTCCACCTGCCGTCCTTGCATGAGCTCCTCGCACCTATCGGGATCGAGTTTTCCAAGGCGGCACCTGCCAATGTGAGCTTCCTCGTCGCGCTTGCTGCTTGCGTTGCGGTCTGGTTGCTGATCTGGCGTACCAAACTGGGCTACGAGATCCGGGCCTATGGCAACTCCGAATATGGCGCACTTTACGCCGGAATCTCGCCGGTCAAGATCACCATGATTGCGATGCTGATCTCTGGCGGTCTGGCGGGCATGATGGCCACCAACAATGTGATGGGCGAGGCCGAGCGCCTGGTATTGAACTCAACCGAGGGCGCCGGTTTCATCGGCATCGCCGTGGCACTCATGGGGCGTAGCCATCCCTTTGGCGTGTTTCTGGCCGCGATCCTGTTCGGGTTCCTCTATCAGGGCGGCGCGGAGCTGGCGCTATGGACCAGCATCCCGCGGGAACTGATCGTCGTCATTCAGGCACTGGTGATCCTGTTCACAGGCGCGCTGGACAATATGGTACGAGGACCGCTTGAACGGATCTTCCTTGCTCTGCGCCGGGGGAAAGCGTGATGGATTTTCTGACTCTGATCCAGGTGCTCGACAGCACCGTTCGCCTCGCAACACCGCTGCTGCTGGCCTGTCTGGCTGGACTGTTCTCCGAACGGGCGGGGATCTTCGATATCGGCCTTGAAGGCAAAATGCTGATGGCCGCTTTCTTCTCGGCGGCGGTGGCTGCGACCACTGGCAATGTCTGGCTCGGCCTCCTGGCCGGTATCGCATCATCGCTGGTTCTCAGCGGCCTGCACGGGCTTGCCTCGATCACCTTCCGTGGCAACCAGCTGATCTCCGGTGTGGCGATCAACTTCCTGGCCGCAGGCATGACCGTACTGATCGCGCAGGACTGGTTCCAGCAGGGCGGACGCACACCCTCGCTGTTCTCGGGTGGCCGGTTTGAACCTCTCAGCCTGCCGTTTGCAGATGCGCTGGCGGATGTCCCAGTGTTGGGCCCGATCTATAGCGAGCTGCTTTCCGGTCACTCCGTGCTGGTCTACCTGGCGTTCCTCGCGGTGCCTGCTACCGCCTGGATCCTCTTTGGTACGCGCTTTGGCCTGCGCCTGCGCGCGGTCGGGGAAAACCCCGCAGCTGTCGATACCGCCGGCGTGTCCGTGGTCGGTCTGCGCTATGCGGCGGTAATGATCTGTGGCCTGCTCTGCGGCATTGCCGGCGCCTATCTTGCAACAGCGCTACAGGCCGGGTTCGTAAAGGACATGACAGCCGGTCGCGGCTTTATCGCCCTGGCAGCGCTGATTTTCGCGAAATGGCGCCCCTGGCACGCGCTTGGTGCCTGCCTTCTGTTCGGCCTGCTTCAAGCGGTGGCCCTGCGTTTTCAGAACATCGAAATCGGCAACTTTGTGATTCCAGTGCAGATGATGGACGCGCTGCCCTACATCCTGACTGTGGTGATCCTGGCAGGCTTCGTCGGCAAGGCGGTTCCGCCCAAAGCCGGTGGAGAACCCTACGTCAAGGAGCGCTGATAGAGCCATCAATTTGGTACAGCCCGCAGGGCTGTACCAAAGGCATCTGCAAGCGCCCGGCTCCGGCCGGGCGTTTGCCGTTTTGACACAGCCAGAGTCAGACTTTTCGGAAACCAGTTCTCCCGATGCGAGTTCCGGCCAACTTTCATAGGTCCAGTTTTTGCCCTAGCGTCAGTCCTGTTTTCTGCGGAGCGGCATCGGCAGTTGATTTTAGCCAATTGCTGCGCTCTAACACTGATATGCAGATTTATCTTCCCATCGCCGAAGTCTCGGTCAACGCATTCCTGCTGCTGGGGCTTGGCGGTATGGTCGGTATCCTGTCCGGCATGTTTGGTGTCGGTGGCGGCTTCCTGATGACACCGCTCCTGTTCTTCATCGGCATCCCGCCGGCAGTGGCCGTTGCCACCGAAGCCAATCAGATCGTGGCCTCCTCATTCTCCGGTGTGCTTGCTCATTTCAGGCGCCGAACCGTCGACATCAAGATGGGCCTGGTTCTTCAAGCGGGCGGTCTTTTCGGTGCGGCGCTTGGGGTTGTGGTCTTCAACTATCTCAAAGCATTGGGCCAGGTCGATCTGCTGGTAAAACTCTGTTACGTCGTCTTTCTTGGCGTTGTCGGCGGGCTGATGTTCATCGAAAGCCTGAATGCGATCCGCAAATCCAAAGCCTCCGCAGGTGGCGCCCCCGCGCCGCGTCGGCAGCGTGGCTGGGTCCATGCCCTGCCCTTCAAGATGCGGTTCCGCACATCCGGCCTCTATATCTCCGTGATTCCTCCCTTGCTGGTCGGTGTCGTCGTCGGCATCCTCGCGGCAATCATGGGTGTTGGTGGTGGCTTCATCATGGTGCCAGCCATGATCTACATCCTCGGGATGCCAACCAAGGTTGTGGTTGGCACATCGCTGTTTCAGATCATTCTGGTCACTGCCTTTACCACGATGCTGCACGCGACCACGAACTATACCGTGGATATTGTTCTGGCGGTTCTATTGCTGATCGGCGGGGTGATCGGTGCCCAGATCGGCACCCGGATCGGCGTCTATCTCAAGGCTGAACAGCTCCGCATCCTGTTGGCGCTGATGGTAATTATTGTCTGCGTCAAACTCGGGCTGGACCTGTTGCTGATGCCATCTGAGCTTTACTCGCTCGGCAGCGATGGAGGGCACTGAGATGCTCCATCGCGTCATCAGGCAACGCCTCCGCCGCGCGCCGCAATCCCAGCCGGCCCGCGGCTCCGCGCGGCTCTGGATTGCATTCCTCCTGGTCCTGCCACTCGGGTCGATGGCCACCGCTCAGACCTCCACCGATCCGGCAGATAGCGACCCTCCCGCTGGCCCGCGCGAGGAAGTCGTGCTCGGTCTGAGCCAAGACCGTGTTGCCATCACCGCCGACTTCGATGGATCGGAAATCCTCGTCTTTGGGGCCGTGAAGCGGGAAGCCCCTATCCCGCAGGACGACCCTCTTCAGGTGATCGTCGCCGTATCCGGTCCGGCCTCGCCCGTGATGGTCCGCCGCAAGGAGAAAAAGCTTGGGATCTGGGTCAACACCGACAGCGTGCTGGTAGACTCGGCACCGAGCTTCTACGCAGTTGCGACAAGCGCGCCGCTCTCTCAGGTGCTGAGCGATACTGAGGACCTGCGGTATCGAGTCTCCGTGGGGCGGGCCATCCGCTCGGTCGGTGCCGGAATGCACATCCGCGGGGCACAGAAATTCGCCGAAGCCGTGATCCGCATCCGGTCCGAGAACAATCTCTATTCTCTGCGGGAGAACACTGTCGCCGTCGATCAGCAAACGCTGTTTCGCACTGCGATCGAGATGCCCGCCGACCTGACCGAAGGGGCCTATCGGACCCGCATCCTGCTCACACGAGGCGGATCGGTTGTCGCTCAGTACGAAACCAGCATCGACGTGCGCAAAGTCGGGCTGGAACGGTTTCTTTACACACTTTCACGCGAACAGCCGTTTCTCTACGGCCTTATGTCACTGGCCATTGCAATTGCCGCAGGTTGGGGTGCCTCTGCCGCCTTCCGCCTGCTGCGCAACAGCTGACGACCACGAACCAGATCCAGACCCAGACCCAGACCGCCGCGCACAGCGCGGCGCTACGCCCAACGGGCGTGGTGCCAGCTTGCTGGTCTCACAACGGGCGGGAGACCTCTGCAGTGACTATCCACGCCCGATGTAAGGCATCTTGGTTGCCATCACGGTCATGAATTGAACATTTGCCTCAGGCGGAAGATTTGCCATATGCAGCACCGACCGTGCAGCATCCTCAACGGCGAAGGTCTCCATCGCGCCCGCTGCCGGATCAGTCTCGGCCTGCCGGGCGCTCAAATCCGCAACCATCGGCGTGCGTGCGTTGCCGATATCAATTTGCCCGCAGGCAATATCAAACGGGCGCCCATCCAGCGACAGGCTACGGGTCAGCCCGGTGATCGCGGCTTTGGTCGCTGCATAGGGTACCGAATGTGGGCGCGGAACATGGGCCGCAATTGATCCGTTATTGATGATCCGCCCGCCCTGCGGGGCCTGCTGGCGCATTTGGCGAAAGGCCGCTCGGGCCGAAAGGAACATGCCGTTCAAGTTCACATTGACGGCTGCAAACCAATCCTCCAGCGCAATCTCATCAATCGTGCCGGAAGGGGTAAAGATGCCTGCATTGTTGAACAACACATCTAACCGTCCGGCCCGCTTTGCAAAGGTCTCCACGGCACGATCGACAGCCTCGGCATCGGTGACATCCGCCGGCACGACATGAGCCGTGTCGCGCCCCTGCGCCACGGCCTCCAGCGCCTCTGCGCGGCGGGCAAGCAGACCCACCTGCCAGCCTTCATCCAGAAACAGCTCCGCCACGGCACGGCCGATACCGGAGCTGGCTCCGGTGATCAGGATCGTGCGTCTAGAATCTGGAGCTTGGATCGTCATAGTGGGCTGTCCTCTTGCAGTTCCAGGGTCAGGGCGCCTACCGGCGCGGCCCGCAGGTCGTCCACCTGCAGAGGGCCTGTCGGCTTTGCCAGACGATTGCGCACCACCCAGATCAGGCGCTCCTGCGCCCGCGTAATGGCCACATAAGCAAGCCGCTTCCAGAGCGGTTGCCCGGCCTCCACCCGGCCCATGCGCGCCGCGGCATAGATATCAGGCGCAAAAACCTGCGCCGTGGGCCATTGCGAGCCCTGCGCCTTGTGAATAGTGACGGCCGCCCCGTGCAGAAACGCCGCCCCCATACGCGCAGCAAATGGAATGAAGGGTTCTTCTTCATCCGGTTTTTCGATCTTCACGATAGAGGCCGCGGAGACCTGCGGGTCCTCGGCTCCCATGACATGAAGGCGCGAGAATCCAGGCTTGCGACCCGGTCCGAGGTAGATGACCTGGGCCCCCTTGATCAGGCCGCGGGCTTCCAGATCCAGCCTTTTCTTGCGATGTTTCATCGGCAATTCGATTCCGTCGCAGATCAGCGGCTCGCCAGCCAGCAAACTGTCCTCCGGCGCACCGTGCACGTTACGAAACGCATTGATCAGCCGAATCCGGGTGTTGTTGCGCCAGACCAGAACCGGAGAACGTGCCATCAGATCCACCTCGACCCGTTGCCCCCAGACGACGCGATCATCCTGGCGAGAGAGGTCCTCAACCATGCGCTCAAAATCCTCAAACCCGATGTTCGGATCAGCCAGAGCATGAGCGAGGTCCAGAATGGGATTGCCTGCCTCTTGGCGGTGAATGCGGTTGAGGATCAGTTTGCGCTCTTCTGGCAGCGTTTCAAAAACCATGGCTCCGGATTGGTTCACCGGGGCGAGCTGTGCGGGATCGCCAAACAGCAATAATGTCGGGAAAATTTCCTGAAGGTCCTGGAACTGGCGGTCATCCAGCATCGAAGCTTCATCGATAAAGCCGATATCCAGCGGCTCCTCCCGCCGTTTCCAACCGGTGATGAAGTCAGATCCGCGCAGACCGGCAGCAGCCAACGCACCAGGGATCGACTTGTTGCGTTCATAAAACGCCTTCGCCCGCGCCAGGGCTTCTTCGGTTAACCCCTCGATTTCGGGTTCATCGCCACTACCCGCCAGCCATTCCGCTATCCGCTCATATTCCGGATCATAGACAGGCGTATAGAGGATCCGGTGGATCGTAGTTGCGGGAACACCACGAAGGCGCAGCACGCTGGCGGCCTTGTTTGTGGGCGCGAGGATTGCGAGTGTGCGCCGGTCCTCATTCTTCTTGCGGCTCTCATAGTCGCCGGAAACAACCTCGACACCGGCCTTTTCCAACGCCTTATAGAGCTCCGCCAACAACAGCGTCTTACCAGATCCGGCCTTGCCAATAACCGCCATTGCGCCACCGTCACCGCGGGGCGGGTGAAGCAGATCGTCTTCGAGATCGACCCCTGCGTCACGAAGAAGACTGCTGACACGATCAAAAGCGACGGCCTGATCGTCGGAGAATTTAATGGGTGCTGCGCTCATTCGGCGACACTACAGCCGCCGGGCCGGCTGCACCAGAGCAGACGGCCCCACATCATATCGTTTCAGCGCAGCTCGCCCTCCTTCAGCGCTATGCCCATCGACACCCTGTTCACCCCGTCAGCGCAACGGCTCCTGGCGCGCCTGCACCGCCAAAGGAGCGGTCGAACCAGAGTGTCGACAATTCCGGCTGAATGCCTGCCTTCTGCGCGACCCGGTGATACGCCTCGGTAGAATAGTCCCACAGGCCAAGGCAGATCCGGTCCCGCCCCGCGCCCATGGTGCCGACAATTTCCGGGCTAAACCCAAGAGAGCGGTAGATCCGCACCATCCGCCGATCAAACACCCCGGCAAAATGCGCGATATTGAAGTTCCGCATTATCTCAAGCCCGGCCAGGGTCAGTGCCCCGGCCACATTGCCGCTGACATGTCGGGACAGGCAGAACCGGGTGCATTCCCAGATCAGAGGGCTGCGGATCGCCTCCCCGCCGGTCAGCTCGGGAAAAACATCATTTACCATGATTGGACCCGTGGAGGGCAGAAAACGCATTGACCCACCGTGGCTGCCATCGGGCTGCTGCCAGATCACATATAGCGGATCAAGCGCATCGTATTCATCGCGTTCTTCCCCGCAGGCATCTACCGAGACCTCCCAACCCAGCCGCGTCTTGAACTGATCCGCGCGATCCACGAACATCGAATGGGCAAGCTCACGGTGCTTATACAGGTCGTGTGCATATACGTAACGAAGCATAACTTAGTCCCCTTTAGATAGAAAAGTGGGACCAGATTACGATCAGAAGATATTTTCAACTATAGGGTTAATGAACATCAACAGCTTCAACGTCTTAGATGATGATCAACCCGAGACTCAGTGCCCGTGCGATGGCATGCGTGGTGTTGATCGCCCCCAGTTTGAATCGCGCGCTCTCAATATAGACCCGCAATGTATGCTCCGAAATGGTCAGCGTCCTGGCCACCTGGGCTCTGCTGTAGCCCATCGCGAGCAAGGTTAACGCGTCAATCTCACGTGGGGACAGGGGTTGGACATGCTCCGGGCTGCGATCCGGTTCAAATTCCAGCGCCTTGCGGTTGAAGTAATGCCCGATCAGGATCAGGTCACGGCTGTGTCTGTCCGTGAATTTCGTCCAGGTCTCATCGTTGCAGTTGTGGCTGACCGTGAACAAAGCGAATTGCCCGTTTGGCCCACGGATCGGGATTGAGTACCCCTGATTGCCTACGTCATGGGCAAGGGCGTCCTGCAGAAACTCGCGCGCAGGCTTGGACGACCAATCAAGGCGGCGCCAGTCAACCGGGTGAAACCGCTGATAGCAGCCGATAATGACCGGATCGACACGCACATAGGCTTTTTCCTGATAGCGCTCGACCCATTCCCGCGAATAGGTGCCAAAGTGATAGTGATCGCCAGCACTGTCGACCCAGTGATACATGGCGTGATCAACCTCAAAGGTCTCACAGACCCGCTCAATGATCTCTTGCAGACCATCGACCGTTGTCGTGGCGTCCAAAACCTCAAGGATAAGATCAAGATTAACTTTGGTTGCCATGAAATGCCTGAATTCTCACTTGGTCTCAGCGCAGAACCTCTGCACCTATTTGGCTGTCGGCAGATCCAAATTGCCGCAGCTCTGGCCTTTGTGCCGCGATCATCGATGCAGCGTCAACGGTAAGCCCGCATAATGATCAGGTTTTTATTTCATAAGCGATTATCTAGGGCGCGGCCACAAAATGTCTTCACCATCAGCGCATGACCGCTGGTCATTCCGCACAAATGTTCGACAACCACGTTCGCACCAGCAAAACAATAACCCGCCAGTCACAGGAGCGACTGACGGGTGAAATAATGTGTCTCTCGAGGGTGTTTACCCTGCCAGAACATCCTCCAGTGTGCGCAGACCGGTCCGGGGCGCCTGAACCAGAACAGACATATTACCCGGCTTGTGCTCGTTGCGGAGCATCTTCATATGCGCCTCCGGCAGATCGTTCCAGGAGAACACCTCCGACATGCAGGGGTCTAGGCGGCGCTCGACCATCAGCTTGTTGGCAGCGGCGGCCTGCTTCAGATGCGCAAAGTGCGAGCCCTGCAAACGCTTCTGGTGCATCCACATGTAACGCACATCGAACGTCAGGTTATAGCCAGTGGTGCCTGCGCAGATCACAACCATGCCGCCTTTTTTACAGACAAAGGTCGAAACCGGGAACGTGCTTTCGCCCGGATGTTCAAACACCATGTCGACATTCACGCCTTTGCCGGTGATGTCCCAGATAGCCTTGCCGAACTTACGGGCTTCCTTGAACCAATTGGCATATTCGGGCGTGTTCACTGTCGGCAACTGACCCCAGCAGTCAAAGTCTTTGCGGTTGATCACACCCTTGGCGCCCAGCCCCATGACAAAATCACGTTTGCTTTCGTCCGAGATCACGCCAATGGCATTTGCACCAGCCGTATTGATCAACTGGATCGCGTAGGAGCCGAGGCCGCCCGAAGCGCCCCAGACCAGCACGTTCTGGCCCGGCTTCAGATCGTGCGGCTCGTGGCCGAACAGCATCCGGTAGGCGGTCGCAAGGGTCAGCGTATAGCAGGCGCTTTCTTCCCAGGTCAGGTGCTTGGGGCGGGGCATAAGCTGCTGCGACTGAACATTGGTGAACTGCGCAAAGGAGCCGTCGGGCGTCTCATACCCCCAGATGCGCTGGCTGGGAGAGTACATCGGATCGCCACCGTTGCATTCTTCGTCGTCGCCATCATCCTGATTGCAGTGAATGACCACCTCGTCGCCGACTTTCCAGCGCTTAACCTTGTCGCCCACGGCCCAAACGATGCCCGAGGCGTCGGAACCGGCAATATGGAACGGCGCACCGTGACCATCAAAGGGGCTGATAGGTGTGCCGAGAGCCGCCCACACACCGTTATAGTTCACACCCGCCGCCATCACGAGCACAAGCACGTCGTGGCTGTCCAGTTCGGGCACATCGACCACTTCCTGCACCATCGCAGTATCAGGGGTGCCATGGCGCTCTTTGCGGATGGTCCAAGCATACATCTTCTGTGGCACATAGCCCATCGGCGGCAGTTCACCGATCTCATAAAGCTCTTTTTCAGGGGCCTCGTAGGAGAGGGCGCCGTTCTGCGTGTCCAAAGCCATGCTGGCCTCCTTTTTTCCGCTGTTTGCCGCAATGCAGAATCGCAGCTGCTATCTAGGGAATAAGATCCGCCAAGCAACAATGCAACATCATTTATTTGATTTGGGTAATTTTATGACCCAGCGGATGCAGAATAATCCTTTGCACCTGCAGCAATACCAGCCTCTTTTGGCCCGTCAGTGTCAGGCTCCGGGATCAGATGACGGATTGAGTTTGCGTAGTAGACAAGCAGATCGTGTTGGTCGGCCACCACCTCGTAGCCGCCCGCTGTCTGTCGCAGGATGCCTCTCATCGTCAGTTGACGTAGCCCCAACTCGGCGGCGGAACCGCGGTCGTTGCGCGATGTATGGATATAAGCATAGGGCAATCGCGACAGCAGCGCGTCCATCCCTGCTTCAATATCCGCACGGCTGAGCGGCTGTTGACCCTTTGGGAGGTACTCCACAGTGGCGGCGACCAAGGCCACAGGCAATACCGGAACACATTCGCCGATACGACCCATCAGCTCCTGCGCAAGACTCGTCGGCGTGTCCTCTCCCCCGCTGCAAAGAACAAAGTCGCGCAGGCTGAGAGGGCGCCCAAAACTGACTGCCGCATAGCCGGATCGCTGGTAGCGCCTCGTCGCCCATAGCCACAGCTGACGCAGCATACGAACCGCCACCACATGGATGCGTGCGCGGAATCGTCGATCACCGGATTTCGCAGCCGATGTCAGGATCTTGTCTTCCAGCACGCGGTCGTAGTTCAGCGCAACAGGCACAAACACCACATCACGCCCGCCCTCGCCCTGTTCCGCCTGACCGTCAACGATGTATTTCAGCAGCCCCACCTTCGGCTGTGCCAAAGCGCCATCTAGGCTCAACCCGCCTTCGGGAAAAATCGCCTGGGTCACCCCGCCCTGCGTCGCCAGCCTCACATAGGTCGCCAGAACGCGACGATAGAGGTCATTGCGTGACTTACGGCGGATAAAATAGGCACCCATGGCCCGGATCAATCGCGACAACGGCCATACCCGCGCCCATTCACCCACCGCATAGGACAAGGCCGACCGGTCCGCCACCAGATAGGTGATCAGGACATAATCCATGTTCGAGCGATGATTCATGACAAAAACCACCGTCGCCTCAGGGTCTATTGCCTTCACTGCAGCTTCATCCAGATGACCGAGGCGAACACGATAGATCGCATTGGACAAAAACCGTGCGAGACGGATCGCGATGCTGAAATAGGCAACTGCGGAAAACGACGGGACGATCTCGCGGGCATAACGCCGGGCCTCCTCGAAGGCGACGTTTTCGGGAATGCCCTGCGCACGTGCATGGTCTGCAATCGCCTGGGCCACCTGCGGGTCATAGATCAGCCGCTGTATCATGTCGTAACGGCGTGCCAGTTTGAACGGTTGAATTGGTCGTTCCAGGCGGCGGTTCAACCGCGCCACAGCCCGCTCCAAACGACGACGGAAGAACCACCGCACCGACGGAAACAGGAAATGCGAGGCAAAGGTGATCGCGGCAAACAGCACGATAAGCACAAAAAGCCAAAGCGGGAGTTCCACGGTCTGCGTCATCCTGAGACCCTTCCCCATGCTTGCTGTCATTACAAGCACTTTGCCGGATCTGCAGAGGCCCCATATTTAGCAGCTGGCATGAAATGCCGCAACGCAGCGAATTGACATGGGTTTAAAATTGCAGTCTACATCAGCTTGACGAAATAAAATTACCGCAACACTGACTCGCGAGGCCCGACATGCCGCAGATGCAAAAAGACCGCCCCTGGCTGATCCGCACCTATGCCGGCCATTCCACGGCATCGGCATCCAACGCGCTGTACCGCGCCAACCTGGCCAAGGGGCAGACCGGCCTCTCGGTCGCCTTCGACCTGCCGACCCAGACTGGCTATGACAGCGACCACGTGCTGGCCCGCGGCGAAGTGGGCAAAGTCGGCGTGCCGGTTTGCCATCTGGGCGACATGCGGACCCTGTTCAATGAGATCCCGCTGGAGCAGATGAACACCTCGATGACCATCAACGCCACGGCTCCCTGGCTGCTGGCGCTCTATATAGCGGTGGCAGAGGAACAGGGCGCGGATGTGTCCAAGCTGCAGGGCACGGTTCAGAACGACCTGATCAAGGAATATCTGAGCCGCGGCACCTATGTCTGCCCGCCCAAGCCCAGCCTCAAGATGATCGCGGATGTGGCGGAGTACTGCTACACTAACGTGCCCAAGTGGAACCCCATGAACGTGTGTTCTTATCACCTGCAGGAGGCCGGCGCGACACCGGAGCAGGAGCTGGCCTTTGCCCTGGCGACCGCGCAGGCGGTGCTGGACGAGCTGAAACCGCGCATCGCGCCGGAGGATTTCCCGGCCATGGTCGGACGCATCTCCTTCTTCGTGAACGCGGGCATCCGGTTCGTGACCGAGATGTGCAAGATGCGCGCCTTTGTCGATCTTTGGGACGAGATCTGCCGCGACCGCTATGGCGTCGAGGACCCCAAGTTCCGCCGCTTCCGCTATGGCGTGCAGGTGAACTCGCTGGGGCTGACCGAACAGCAGCCGGAGAACAACGTCTACCGCATCCTGATCGAGATGCTGGCAGTGACGCTGTCCAAGAAGGCCCGCGCCCGCGCGGTGCAGCTGCCCGCCTGGAACGAAGCGCTTGGCCTGCCTCGCCCCTGGGATCAGCAGTGGTCGATGCGGATGCAGCAGATCCTGGCCTATGAAACCGACCTGCTGGAATACGGCGACCTGTTCGATGGCAACCCGGCAGTCGACGCCAAGGTGGAAGAGCTGAAGGAAGGCGCCCGCGCCGAGCTCGCCAACCTGGAATCCATGGGCGGCGCAGTGGCCTCGATCGAATACATGAAGGGCCGCCTCGTTGACTCCAATGCCGAGCGCCTGAACCGGATCGAAAAGAACGAGACAGTGGTGGTCGGCGTCAACAAGTGGACCGAAGGCGAGCCCTCGCCGCTGCAGACCGAAGACGGCGGCATCATGGTGGTCGACCCGGCGGTGGAGCAGGAGCAAATTGCGCGGCTGAACACGTGGCGCGGCGAACGCGATGCGGCGGCTGTAGAACAGGCGCTGGCGGCCCTGCGCGCCGCGGCGCAAAGCGGCGCCAATGTTATGGAGCCGTCGATTGCCGCCGCCAAGGTCGGCGTCACCACTGGCGAATGGGCCGAGGAAATGCGCAAGGTCTACGGCACATATCGCGGCCCGACCGGCGTGTCCGGGTCCGCCTCCAACAAGACAGAGGGGCTGGATGAGCTGCGCGAAAAGGTCAATGCCGTAAGCGACCAACTGGGACGCCGCCTGAAATTCCTCGTCGGCAAGCCCGGCCTAGACGGCCACTCCAACGGCGCCGAACAAATCGCCTTTCGCGCACGCGACTGCGGTATGGATATCACCTACGATGGGATCCGCATGACACCCGAAGAACTGGTAGCATCGGCACTGGCGGACGATGCACATGTGGTGGGCATGTCCATCCTCTCCGGCAGCCATCTGCCCCTGATTGAGGAGCTGATGGGTCGGATGAATGATGCGGGCCTGTCGCATATTCCGGTTGTCGTTGGTGGAATCATTCCCGACGACGACGCTGCCCGCCTTAAAAAGATGGGTGTGGCCCGTGTTTATACCCCCAAGGATTTCGAACTCAACGCAATCATGGGTGATATTGTTGAACTTGCAAAACAACCGCAAACGACTTCACATTAGCGGATTTTCGCAAATCAATTTAATCGACACAATTTTCTTGGTGAAATCACCTTGGGAATAGGGTCATAAATGAATGCGCCTCGTAGCATCACGATGCGCATTCATTTATGGAGAAGAAAATGGCCGTTGACCTCACAACGATGTCACGAAAAGAGCTTTTGGAATTGCAGGCGAATGTCGAAAAGGCACTGAAAGAAGCCGAGCAGCGCGAGCGCATCGAAGCATTGAAAGCCGCCGAAGAAGCTGCCGCAAAATATGGTTTCTCGCTTGACGAGATTGCAGGCAACAACCGGGGCACTGCCAAGAAAACCAAGGCAGCTCCGAAATACCGCAACCCGCAGAACCCGGAAGAAACCTGGACCGGTCGCGGTCGCAAACCTCATTGGGTCCATGCAGCGCTGACATCGGGCGTTGATATTTCCGATCTGGAAATCTGATTTCCAGAAGTTGAGGACAAAGTATGACTGTTCATATCGGAGCCGCCAAGGGCGAGATTGCCGAAACGGTATTGCTGCCCGGCGATCCCTATCGCGCGAAATGGGCCGCCGAAACATTTTTGAAAGATGCCCGCCTCGTGAATGAAGTGCGCGGAATGCTGGGCTTCACCGGCACCTGGAATGGGCATCCGGTCACCATTCAAGGCAGCGGAATGGGCATGCCTTCCCTGTCTATTTATGTGAATGAGCTGATCCGTGACTACGACGCCAAAACCTTGATCCGCATTGGGTCCTGTGGCGGAATGCAGGACAAGGTGAAAATCCGTGACGTGATCCTCGCCATGACGGCAACCACTGTCAGCTCCCCTTCGCGTGGGATTTTCAAAGAGGTCAATTTCGCCCCCTGTGCCGACTGGTCCCTGCTTCAGGCTGCCGCGAAGGCCGCAGAGGCGCATAAGCTCACGCCGCATATCGGTGGCATCTACTCATCCGATGTTTTCTATGACGAGCGACCGGACCTGAACGAGCAGATGGTGCGTCATGGTATTCTGGGCGTCGAGATGGAGGCAGCCGAGCTTTATACCCTGGCGGCCCGCTACGGACGCCGCGCGCTGGCGGTGCTGACGGTATCCGATCACCTCGGGACAGGCGAGGCGCTGCCGTCCGATCAGCGTGAGCGGAGTTTCGGCGACATGGTGGAAATCGCTCTCGAAGCGGCCTTTGCCTGAACTGAGAAATCGCAAAGACCCATAGAAAAGGCAGCGCCGATCGCGCTGCCTTTTTCGTTCTGCCAGCAGACAGGCTCAACCGCGCCCGTGACTACGGTCATACCCGTTGCGCGCAGGTGGCCGCCAATCTCCCAATGCACCGCTTTCGGGGGTGAAGACCTCAATCAACAACGGATGACAGGACGCGGTGTCACTTGTGTGTTCGTCACCACAATCGCCTCCCGGACAGGCGCTCAATGCGCCCAAGAGGTCAATTTCCGCAAAAAACTCAAGATAGTCGCCTGGGCGCACTGGGCTCGCTTTCATGAAGTACTGCCCGGTGTCACGAGTAAATCCGGTACACATGAATACGTTCAGGACATCGTGAATATGCGGCTCGGCTGCGTCCAGTGGCATATCCAGATGATCTGCCAGCGCCCGGGTCAGGTTGGAATGGCAGCAATGATGATAGTGGCCGCCAGACAGCAGGTTACCGGTGTAGGGGTCGCAGCGGGTGCCGATCACGTCATGAACCGAGCCGCCATAGCCGTCGATCCCGTACCAGCCCAGGCTATCCGCAACAATGGTCGCCATCGGACGCAGATGCGGCAGGCTGCTCCACAGCCTCTCCCCCGTGGTTACATGAGTTCCATGCAGCGCACGCGTCTTGCCGGAGAAAAAGCGCTCGGTCAGATCAGCACTGTTCCAGAGATTGAGGTCCCCGACCTGCGGCCCCTCGACCGACGTGATACGAAAGAAGCTTCCAGCAGAGACGCTGAAACAGGCCGCCTCCCGCGGCGAGACCAATACTTCGGCGGTTTTCTGCGCCGTCTCACGAGCAGTCCGATATCGCGACAGATCCGGCTTGGGCAATGTCTCGTTCGGGTAGCAGATGACTGGCGCCACGGCACGCCGTTGCTCTGCATCTTCGGGAGGCTGTGCCTCGGTGCCGGGAAAATCAGTAGCGGACATGGCGCAAACCTCTCTGTTGTTTGCGCCATGAAATCCAATGCAGCCGCCGGAAACAAGCCGACATTGCAGGGTGCTCAGGCCCTGCTGATCAAAGATCCGAGATCAGATCACCACCGCATCGAGCGGTGGAAAGCCGTTGAAGCCAACGGAGGCGTAGGTCGTCGTATAGGCTCCACAGGAATGGATCACAACGCGATCCCCTGCTTTCAGATCAAGCGGCAGCTGGTAGAGCTGCTTTTCATAGAGCACATCAGCACTGTCACAGGACGGGCCCGCCAGAATGCAGGGGCCGGTCTGCTCATCCCCATGATCGGTGGTGATCCGGTAGCGGATAGCCTCGTCCATGGTTTCCGCCAGGCCTGAAAATTTGCCGATATCCAGATAGACCCAGCGGTGCAGATCGTGCGCATCCTTGCGCGAGACCAGCAACACTTCGGCCGCGATCGCGCCAGCCTCAGCCACCAGGCCACGACCGGGTTCCGCCATGATCTCGATTGCGTCGGGGAAACGTGCCTCCACGAGCGCCATGACCTCCTGCGCATAGCGATTAGGGGCCATCACCTCGGTGCCGTAGCTCGCCGGGAAACCGCCACCGATGTTCAGAAGGGTCAGCTCATGACCGGCGGATTTTGCGGCCTGCCAAACCTGGGCAACCTGATCAAGCGTACCAGCCCACATCTGCGGCTCGCGGGTTTGCGAGCCAACGTGGAAGGATACGCCGGAGACAATCAACCCAAGCTCGCGGGCGCGGTCCATCAGGCTAAGCGCCATCGCACTGGAGCAGCCGAACTTGCGGCTGAGCGGCCAATCCGCCCCGGTGGCTTCGACCAGCAGGCGAATGCAGACATGGGCACCAGGCGCATGGGCGGCCAGCTTGTCCAGCTCGGCCAAGGCATCAACCGCGAAATGGGTGATCCCGATCTCATGAGCAAAGGCGATATCGCTCGGCCGTTTGATGGTGTTGCCGAAGGAAATCTGGCCAGGCCTTGCGCCTGCAGCCAGACACATTTCAATCTCGGCGCGGCTGGCCGCATCGAAATTTGCCCCCATAGTGGTGAGCCGACGCAGAATCTGCGCTTCTGGATTGGCTTTTACCGCATAGTGGATTCGGGCACGCCCAAGGCCTTGGGCCAGGGCGGCGTATTGCCGGGCAACAGCTTGGCTGTCAATCACCAGTGTCGGGCGGTCAAACGCGGTCTGTGCGATATAGGACAGGTGGCGAGAAACGGGGACAATAGCATCTTGACGGGCAAGTTGCCCGGTTACGTTTGCGTTCATGGTCATCTCCAAAAGACCCGGCCATCTATGACCGCTCACTTCAATCAGAGACGTTACCGTCGCTACGTAACCATGGGGGATAACCCTTGGGACAGAGGCGCGTGCGTTG
Source organism: Phaeobacter sp. JH20_34 (assembly GCF_048056095.1). NCBI lineage: Bacteria > Pseudomonadati > Pseudomonadota > Alphaproteobacteria > Rhodobacterales > Roseobacteraceae > Phaeobacter > Phaeobacter sp. JH20_34. Next base: position 139,420 of record NZ_JAYMWT010000019.1, read on the forward strand.
GCGTCTGTCCGCCATATCTACCAAACACACGAGTCGATCAAGAGTTTTCTGGGCCACTGAAGCCCTTATTTTCATGGGGAATTTGATCAGATTTCAGCCATGCACCTATTGCAACACTTACCCGGTGTTTCGAGGTCTGAGGCATGCACGCGGCGCACCGTCTCCTGGTTGGACGGCACCACAGGATGCACAGCGCCACTGGCTCGCCGACTTTTCCTGACGCCAGCGACAATCCCGGCTGAGGGTGGATGTATTGTGGCGCCAAAGGAAATATCCAAGGACACCGAGCAACAGAAAGAGGATCAACACTGGCATATCGCCTGTTTACCGATCCCCACTGTCAGCCGCAACTTCGGGGCGCAGTGGCTGCTCGACAACGCAGAACGCCGCCCACAGCAGGTGAGCGGCGTTCTCCCTAATCAAAGCTTGGCAGGGCTTAAACCGCGCGTTCAACCATCATCTGCTTGATATGCGAAATTGCCTTGGCCGGGTTCAATCCCTTCGGGCAGGTCTTCGCACAGTTCATGATGGTGTGGCAGCGATAGAGCTTAAACGGATCCTCCAGCTCATCCAGACGCTCAGGGGTTGCCTCATCGCGGCTGTCGATGATCCAGCGGTAGGCGTGCAGCAGCGCGGCCGGCCCAAGGTAACGATCCCCGTTCCACCAGTAGCTCGGGCAGGATGTCGAGCAGCTGGCGCACATGACGCATTCATACAGCCCGTCCAGCTTCTTGCGATCCTCGATGGACTGCTTCCACTCTTTCGCGGGGCGGTTGGTCTTGGTTTCCAGCCATGGCATGATCGAGGCATGCTGGGCGTAGAAATGGGTCAGATCAGGGATCAGATCCTTCACCACCGGCATATGCGGCAGCGGGTAGATCTTTACGTCGCCCTTGATCTCATCGAGGCCGTAGATACAGGCCAGGGTGTTGATCCCATCGATGTTCATCGCACAGGAGCCGCAGATCCCCTCGCGGCAGGACCGGCGGAATGTCAGGGTCGGATCGATCTCATTCTTGATCTTGATGAGCGCGTCCAGAACCATCGGACCGCATTTGTCCATATCGACAAAATAGGTATCCACCTGCGGGTTCTTGCCGTCATCCGGATTCCAGCGGTAGATGCTGAATTTGCGCACATTGGTTGCGCCTTCGGGCTTGGGCCAGGTTTTACCCGTGGTGATCTTGGAATTTTTCGGAAGTGCGAATTCGACCATAGATCGTTCTCCTTGCTTAGCTGCCCGCCAGCCACAGGCACAAAGCGCTGCGCTGGCAGGAGATCGGTGTCCGCGCTCCGGCAGGGCCGGAACGAAGATCTGTCGGTGTGGCGACCCGGTCGGTCGCAATCTGGCAGGCGCAGGGCAGCATCAGCGCAGCCCTCCCGCCGCTATCGGCGTCTGATCTGCAAGCGACGCAAGCCTTTTGGCATCGTCAGGGTAGTGTCGGCTCAGCGCGGCAAGCAGTGCCGTGTCACGCGCTGCGATATGCAGGATCGCCTGATACTCAGCGTCACCGGACATGCGCTGCCAGCGCTGATCCGTCCGCAAATCAAAATCGGCGCCAGCCTCTGGCGTATCAAAGGACGAACCACCGCCATAGCGCTGAACCTTGCCAAGGGTATTGTCAACGCAGGGCAGCCCCAGTCGATCCAGCAGAGCGGAGCGGTATTCCGCGTCATGTATCCAGACATCATAGTCAATCACGGTCAGAGCGAGATCATCCGCCTGCGCGACCAACTCCAGCATCTTGCGGTAGCTGTCGATCGCCCGCAGCACCGAAGCGCTACGATACGCTACCGTGAAATCCGGGTTCCGTTGTAGCTTCTTCAAAAGCGAGGCCGACCAGTTCAGAAACCCACGCAGCAACAGGATATCACCGCTCAGAAGAGTCTCGTCCAGATCACCGGAAACTGGCCGTTCCAGACCGAAGTCCGACGGCACCGTATCCTCATATGAGATGAGCAAAAGGCCACCGGCCCCCAGCGTTGCCCCCAACCCTGCCAGATCGCGCGTATCATGGCGCGCCAGCTGCACAGCGTTGCGCTCCACTCCCTGATGATGCGCCAGCGGCCCCCGGCCCGATTTGCAATTGTTGAAGAACAACGCCTGTCCGTGCGGCGCATTGCGCTGCAACCAATTGGCAACCGCATGATTGCCGGAACGACGCATCCCGAACATCCGCAGCGCAGCATCGGGCCGCCAGCCGAGTTCTGGCCAACAGCCCGCATTGCCAACAACGCCTGCAACCGGCGTCACCGACGATGTCCGGCCTGTCGCCATCACGCGACCACCTGCACAGATGTCGCCACTCCCCCGCGTATGCGGGGAAATGTTGCAATCTGATATGCTGGGGCTGCCTGCATCACGCTCTTAGAAGGTCCGTGCTTTGGGCGCGATCTTCGCCTCGCTGATGCCACCTTCGGCCTCAGTGGTGAGCGGCTCGACGATCACCGGGCGATAGGACAGATCCACCTTGTTGCCATCGACGCGGCTGACGGTATGAACCCGCCAGTTTTCGTCGTCTCGGTTGGTGAAATCCTCATGCGCGTGGGCGCCACGGCTTTCCTTGCGCGCCTCGGCGCCAACGATAGTGGCCAGCGCGTTTGGCATCAGGTTGGTCAGCTCCAGCGTTTCCATCAGGTCCGAGTTCCACACCAGAGACCGATCGGTCACAGCCAGATCATCAAGCTTAGCAGCGATCGCTGTCATCTTGGTTACGCCTTCGGACATGGTCTCCGAGGTGCGGAACACGGCAGCGTCGCTTTGCATGGTGCGCTGCATCTCAAGACGCAGATCAGCGGTTGGAATACCGCCCTTCGCGTGGCGCAGACCATCAAACCGATCAAAGGCCTTGTCGACCTGTGCCTGGTTCAGCACCGGGTTCGGGGCATCCGCATCGACAACCTTGCCCGCACGGATCGCTGCGGCGCGGCCAAAGACCACGAGGTCGATCAGCGAGTTCGACCCCAAACGGTTGGCACCATGCACCGAGGCGCAGCCCGCCTCGCCCACAGCCATGAGGCCCGGCACAACGGCGGTCGGGTTACCTGCGGTCGGGTTCAGCACCTCGCCCCAATAGTTGGTCGGGATACCGCCCATGTTGTAGTGCACCGTGGGCAGAACCGGGATCGGTTCCTTGGTCACGTCAACACCGGCAAAGATCTTGGCGCTTTCGGAAATACCCGGCAGCCGCTCGGCGAGCGCCTCGGCCGGAAGGTGGCTGAGATTCAGGTGAATGTGGTCGCCATGCTCGCCAACACCGCGACCTTCGCGGATTTCCATGGTCATCGAACGCGAAACATAGTCACGCGGCGCGAGGTCCTTATACTGGGGCGCATAGCGCTCCATGAACCGCTCGCCTTCGGAGTTGGTAAGATAGCCACCCTCGCCACGCGCGCCCTCGGTGATCAGACAGCCGGAGCCGTAGATCCCGGTCGGGTGGAACTGAACGAACTCCATGTCCTGCAGCGCCAGGCCTGCGCGCGCCACCATGCCGCCGCCGTCGCCGGTGCAGGTATGCGCCGAGGTGGCAGAGAAGTACGCCCGGCCGTAACCGCCGGTCGCCAGCACAACCATCTTGGCGTTGAAAACATGCATGGTGCCGTCGTCCAGCTTCCAGCAGACAACGCCCTGACACTGCCCGTCCTCGGACATGATCAGGTCGATGGCGAAATACTCGACATAGAACTCAGCATTGTTCTTCAGCGACTGACCATAGAGTGTGTGCAGAATGGCGTGGCCGGTCCGGTCCGCAGCGGCGCAGGTCCGCTGCACTGCGGGACCCTCGCCGAACTCTGTGGTGTGACCGCCAAAGGGACGCTGGTAGATCTTGCCTTCCTCGGTACGCGAGAACGGCACGCCGTAATGCTCCAGCTCATAAACCGCCTTGGGCGCTTCACGGGCCAGATATTCCATCGCGTCGGTGTCACCCAGCCAGTCAGACCCCTTGACGGTGTCATACATATGCCACTGCCAGTGATCAGGCCCCATATTTGACAGCGATGCCGCGATGCCGCCCTGCGCCGCGACGGTGTGGGAGCGGGTCGGGAACACCTTGGTCACACAGGCTGTGCGCAGGCCCTGTTCTGCCATGCCGAGGGTCGCACGGAGGCCAGCACCACCGGCGCCAACCACGACCACGTCATAATCATGTGTTTCGTATTCGTAAGCAGCCATTGAGAACCTCGGAATTTACAGGGCCAGGCGGATCAGCGCATAGGCGCTGACAGCGGCCACGGCATAGGACAGGCAGGTGATCAGAATAATCGTCAGACGACCTGCAAAACCGTGAACATAGTCTTCGATCATAATCTGCGCGCCGGATTTGAAGTGCATCATGCCCACCCAGATGGTCAGCAGAGCAACCAGCGCCGGGAACGGGCGCGCGTAATAGGCTGTGATCTCTTCGTAGGATCCCCCCAGCGCGGAGCCAAAGGTGAAGACAAACAGCGGAACCAGGATCAGCAATCCAATGGAGCTGACCTGCATCGACCAGTGATGTGCTGTACCGGATTTTGCTGCACCCATGCCAACGGCACGCTTGCGATCTGTCAAATAGCGCATTGCGACGGCTCCTTCAGCTCAGACGATAACAAGGGTGAGGACGGTCAGAACAACCGATCCGATAATGACGGCCCAGCCCAGTTTCTGCGCGGGTTCCAGATCCAACATCTTGCCGTTGTCCCAGATCAGGTGACGCACACCGGCCAGCGTGTGGTACCAGAGGCCCAGCACTGACAGGCTCATCACGATGTCGCCGAGCCAGCTGGTCATCACCGCATTTGCGGTGCGGAAATAATCTTCAGAAGTTGCCGCCGCCAGAAACCACCAGGCGATCAATAGCGCGCTCACAAGCAAGGCATTGCCCGTAATCCGCGTCAGGATCGAGGTGATCGAAGTGATCTGCGGGCGGTAGACCTGCAAATGTGGCGAAAGCGGGCGGTTGCCCCGATTTACATCGGCCATGTTGGCTCCTTTCCGGTTAGCTGACGACGTTTTAGCGGTTTTTTGCGTCCTGTCACGCAAACGAGCGGTAAAAATGCGCAGTTATTTTTGGGAATGCTACGAAAACAACAATATGTGATCACACGGTTCCGGTAAGTGATCACAAAACAGCATATAGGTGAATCCTTACAGAATCACATGGTGTTCGCGAATTTAATGGACTGACGGGACAAAGCTGCCCAAATCTGCATTTTGCTGTGCCACTTCCCGCAACAGTTTTTTGCGGATCGCATCTGGATAGTCGTCGAATCTGGCCGCAGTCTGAACAAAGGCGCCGGGTCCGTGAATGAGCTGTTCAAAGAAATACGCCGTCAGATCCGGCTCGCTCTCCTCAATTGCAAGCGCATTGACAGTCACCCCTGCCGCGCTGAGAGCACCGCGCATCGCCGTCGGCTCGATCCCCTCATTCGACGGCCCGTCACCAGAAACATCGATCACCCGGCGGCGACAGCTCGGCACCAGCTGGAACTGCTCCAACGCCAGCTGCAGTGCCTCACCGATGCCGGTTGCGTAGTTGCGCCAGGGGCGCGGAGCACTGGCAATATCCGCAGCCAGCCGGTCGACCGCCGGGAAATCTGTGACGCTGCGCCAGCTGAGCGTCAGGTCCTGGCGCCCGCTGCCCGACCATTGAATTAGCGCTACCCGCGCCTGTGCCCGCACCAGAGCCTCGGCGACGATCCCATCGCGCAGCGCCGCAGCCAATCCCTCCATCTGCGTGCGGTATTCCTCGACATCGACGCTGCCGGAGACGTCAACCGCCAGAACCAAGGCAAGATCGCACGCCCGCGCCTGCATCGGCGCCAGTGTCACAAGCATAATAACGCACAGTCGAAGGATCCGCATATTCCAAGCTTAGCGAAAACCGGGCGGTTGCCCTATCGTTTTTCGCAGCCCGCCCGCTGTCCCGCAAACAGGGTCTCGATCGGCGCCCAGTGACCCAGCACCTGGCGGCTGTGCCGATCATAGGCGAACCAATTGCCGCCACCAGCGGGCTGATCCCAGCGCCGGTCAATCGCCACGCCCCTCAAGGCGCAGTATAGCAGTGTGCCGACCGCCCCGTGACCACAGAAAACTAGCGCTGAATCCGGGTAATCCTGCTCCACCGCCTGAACCTCCCGCTGGATCCGCGCCTGCGCATCCACAGCTCTCTCCCAGCCTCGTACCGACTGCGACGGCTTCGCAAAGAAGGCATCAGCCTGCACCTCAAAGGCGTCAGGCAAAAGATACCCTGTGCTGGAGCGATCGTTCTCATGCGTGTCCGGTCGACAGCTGACCAGCGCCCCAAGCGCGGCGGCCAGCGGCGCGGCGGTCTCGACCGCTTTGCGTTCGGCGCTGGCGATCACCGCCGCCTTGCCTGTCGGCTGCAATATCGTCAGACGCTGCGCCAGGTGCGCCACCCGCGCTGAGCCGACCGCGGACAGCCCCCAATCAGGCGGGGCGACAGCCGCGTCTATCTCCACCTGCGGATGCGTGATGTAAAGAACAGTGGCGGGATCAAGTTCGATCATTTCACACCCATTGATCCCGCGTAGGTCATCGTGGCATCAGCGCCCAATAGTCCAGATCCAACAGGACCTCGGGCCGATATTTGCCGTCATCCCCCTTCAGCTGGAACGGAGCACCGCCACTCGTCGCAACCAGACGTAACCGGATTGCCCCAACCCCGGGAGCCGCGGTTTCCGCCTTGTCCAGAACCTCCGACCAGGCGCGAATGGTCATGCCGGATGTGCAGGGGTTTGCGTGGGCGCCTCCATTCAGCCCCACGATCATCTGTGCATTGGCAAGGCCGTTGAACGACAGCGCCCGCGCCATGGAAATCACATGACCACCATAGATCAATCGTGAGCCATCGGGCCGCGCGGTGGTGTCGAAATGCACTTTGGCCGTGTTCTGCCACAGGCGCGTGGCCAGCATGTGCTCAGCCTCTTCAACAGTGACCCCGTCAATATGGTCTATCTGCTCGCCAACCTCATAGTCGCCCCAGCGATGCGTCTCGCCTGCCAGCGTGAAATCATAGTTGGAAAAATCCAGCCCGGCAGGAATGACCAGCTCCTCAGCAGAGATCACCCTGGCCAGGTCCGGAATGCAGGTCTCCGGCGCAGGGACGTCCAGATCGCCTTTGCGCACCATCACCCAGCGAACATAGTCAAGCACGCAATCATCATGTTGGTTGAGGCCACGCGTCCGCACGTAGACCACGCCGGACTTTCCGTTTGAGTTCTGCTTGACCCCAATCACCTCACTCTCGGCGCGCAGGGTGTCGCCCGGGTAAACAGGCAGGTGCCAGCGCCCCTCCGCATAACCGAGGTTCGCCACCGCATTCAGCGAAACATCCGGCACGGTTTTGCCAAAAACCATGTGAAACGCCGCCAGATCCTCCAGCGGCGATTGAGCCAGACCACATCCGCGCGCAAATTCATCCGAGGAATAGAGCGCATGTCGCGCCGGGTAGAGCGCATGATACAATGCGCGCTCCCCACCTGAAACCGTCCGCGGCACCGCATGATGCAGCACGTCGCCGACGGCATAGTCCTCAAAGAACCGGCCCGGATTGGTCTTGGCCATTAGTGATCTCCCAATTTGGTGTCAGGGGTATAGGTGCCGGGCACCTCTTTCACCACAGATTGACCACAGCGCATGATACCCTTCACCGGATCGAAGGTCTGGGTGGGGCTGCCATAAAGCTCCCACCCTTTGTTCAGTGCATCGGTCACCTTGTGGCAGAAGGCCGAGGTGTCGTCCTCGGACAGAAAACGGTAGAGTTTCATCAGCGATCACCCCGGAAACGGCGAAGGGCCAACCAGCCCGTGGATATAGCCGATCACCCCCAGAAGCACGATCGACGCGACAAGGAACATCCCATCTTTTGCGATGCTGCCTTTGGGGTTCGGCGTCCAGTTCGGCTCGGACCGGTTGATCACAACCATTTCAGCCAGCGCCCAGACGAGCATACTGCCAAAGAGCACAAAAGAGGCCGGATCCCAATTCACCAGAAGATGCGCCACGGCCCACATCGCAAAGCCGAGCAGCATGGGGTGACGCAGCTTGTAAAACAGCGCCCCCTTGCTGGGGCCAGGACTGGTAAAGTAGAGGCCAAGCAACACCAGAGTGTTGTTGATATGGGTAAGAAACGGGGGCGGCAGCGCCAGATCGAAGGATTCGGCACTGCGGTAGCCGATCACCATCAAGACAACGCTTACAAGCAGCGCAAGCGCCATCATCCCCTTGCCACGACCCCCCATTGCGGCGCGCACATCCGGCGCCAGCCTTTTGAAGAAATGCGCGCCCCACCAGATCAGGATGCCTAGAAGCAACAATGCCATGTCAGTCTCCCCAAGAAATATGACTGACCCAACGCCTAGGCGGAAAACGCCGCAATTGCATCCGCTTTTGCGAGAATTTCGCGGGCCGTGGCGACATGCAGGTTTTCGACGATCTTGCCATCGACCACCGCGACCCCCTGCCCCTCTGCTTCGGCTGCATCGAAGGCCGCGATCTGACGACGGGCGAGGTCAATCTCATCCTCTGACGGAGCAAAGGCCGTATTCGCCACATCAACCTGCGCCGGATGGATCAGCGTCTTGCCGTCAAACCCCATGTCGCGGCCCTGGGCACACTCCACTGCAAGGCCCTCGCCATCCTTGAAGGCATTATAGACCCCGTCCACAATAATGACCCCTTCCGCCTTTGCCGCGAGCAGACATTGACCGAGCCCGGCCATCAACGGCAGCCGATCCGCGCGGAAACGGACCTGTAGCTCCTTGGCGAGATCGTTTGTGCCCATCACCATGCCCTGAAGCAGCGGGTGTGCGGCGATTTCTGCTGCGTTCAACATGCCGCGAGGCGTTTCCATCATTGCCCAGAGCGGCGTATCGCCTGTGACCTTGGACAGCTGATCCAAGTCAGCGGCAGAGGACACCTTGGGCAGCAGTATTGCATCGCAATCCATCTCGGCCGCCGCCTCTGCATCCGCGGCGCCCCAGCGGCTGTCCAGACCGTTGATCCGAACGATTTTCATCCGACCGCCATACCCCCCTTCGTCCAGTGCCGCCGCCAGCGTCGCCCGGGCGTTTTCCTTCTCATCGGCAGAAACGGCATCCTCGAGGTCAAAGATAATCGCATCCACAGGCAGGCTGCGCGCTTTGTCGAGCGCGCGAGGCTTGGAACCGGGGATGTAAAGTACCGAACGATAGGGACGTGTGCGCGGATCCATGAGCGACCTCCTGAGACATTTTGTTGCGCAAACGGGTACCCAAGTGAAAGGAAGCTTTCAAGTGAAATTACGCCGCAGCGCAGAATTCCCGACATCACACCGGTTGGAAACGAGTCACCGTGAAAACCTAAACACTTGGAACGATTTATTATTTTAAAGAAAAATCAAGGAGAACTCTGCGTTAATGGGATGTCAGCATCTATTTGCAACACTTTTCAGACCGGATGAGGACCGAACCAAAACGGCATGACCCTTCCGGGAGCGGGCAAACAGATCCGCGCAGACGATGACGCGATACCGGCGCGATGCATGACCCGCCCGGGTCGGATCACACGACCCGAGGGACCGCCCCGCTGCCGGATCTTCCGGAAAGGGTAAAACCCATGTTGAAGAAGACGTTTGAAGTTGCAGTTCTCAAAGGCGCCACGTTGGCGGCACTTGGCCTTATGGCCCTGCCGGCGGCGGCACAAACCAGCAATAACTGCGCGCCCCGCGATCAGGTCGTGAAACGGCTGGCTGAGCGCTACGGTGAAAGCCGCCAAAGCATTGGGATTGGCCAACGTGGTGTCGTGATGGAAACATTCGCCTCGGCCGACACTGGCAGCTGGACAATCACGATCACAACGCCGGGTGGGGTGACATGCCTTGTTGCCTCGGGCCAATCCTTTGAGTTCCTGGCTGAGGCGCTCCCAGCTGTCGACAGTGACGCCTGACAGACGGCCCACCCGAAGACAGAAGACCACCTGCCCAATTGGTCGGTTCGTCTAGCGGCGGAGGGGAGCAGCAAACGGCCCTCTGCCAATCTGGCTGACCGGGACTACGGGCACGGATAAAGACACCTGGATTTCTCTGGCTCCGGCATTTTAAACCTTTGGGGCGGGGTCGATCATTAGGTCAACCCATCCCAGATCAGCTTGGTCCCCGTGGCCAGCAATAAAACATAGGTCAGTCCAAAAAATAGCGGCTCAGATACCCGGTGGTGCAGCCGCACCCCGATCCAGGCCCCCAGCAAGGCAAAGGGCGCCAACATCAGATCAAGTGTCAACGATGCCGGGGTCACCAACCCAAGCATCGCATAGGGCACGAACTTCGCCATATTCAGAACGCCAAACACCAATACGGTAGAGGCCTGATATTCCGTCTTGGTCATGTTGCGCCCCAGCAGATAGACCGCCGCCGGCGGCCCGCCGGCATGGCTTACAAAGCTGGTGAACCCCGCAACCAGTCCGGCCAACAGCCCGGTCACATCAGCGTTCTCACGCGGCTCTGCCAATCGCGCCCGCAGATGCCCCGACAGCTGCCAAGCCACAAACCCCACCGAGATGACACCGATGAGGATCCGCATGGCATCTGCGTCGACAGATCGGTAGAAGACAGCCCCCAACAGCACACCGGGCAAACCGCCGACAATCAGCAAAAGCGACTCGCGCATCCGCCAGCGCCCCCAGTACGGTCGGAGTGATGCCACATCAATCAGCATCAGCAACGGCAACATAAAGGCTAGTGCTACACCAGGCTCCACAATCAGAGCAAGAATCGAGGATGAGGCAAAGGCAGCACCAGAACCAAAGCCCGCCTTGGAAACACCCGCGAAGGTAACTGCCAGAACCGCCACCAGAAAAAACATAACCGTGATCTCGGGCATCTGAGAAATCCCTCTAAGTGCCTCATATGTCGATTTTTTAAACAGATCCGTCCGAAATGAACAGTCTGCGGCAGATCAGCCGTAGCCACGCAGGGATCTTGCGCCAAGACACAGAAGGGCTTAGTCCTCCCGGCAATCACAACCGGACCGGAGAGATATTCCAATGGCTCGACCCAAAATCGCCCTGATCGGCGCAGGCCAGATCGGCGGCACACTTGCCCACCTCGCAGCACTGAAAGAACTCGGCGATGTCGTCCTGTTCGACATTGCCGAAGGCACCCCTGAAGGCAAGGCGCTCGACATCGCAGAATCCGGTCCTTCGGAGGGCTTCGATGCCAAAATGAAGGGCACCCAGTCCTATGAGGACATTGCAGGCGCCGACGTCTGCATCGTCACGGCCGGTGTCCCGCGCAAGCCCGGCATGAGCCGCGATGACCTTCTGGGCATCAACCTCAAAGTTATGAAATCCGTCGGCGAAGGCATCCGTGACCACGCGCCGGACGCATTTGTGATCTGTATCACCAACCCGCTGGACGCAATGGTCTGGGCCCTGCGCGAGTTCTCGGGCCTGCCCCACGAGAAGGTCTGCGGCATGGCCGGTGTTCTGGACAGCGCCCGCTTCCGTCACTTCCTGGCTGAAGAATTCAACGTCTCCATGAGAGATGTCACCGCCTTTGTGCTGGGTGGACATGGCGACACGATGGTTCCGCTGACACGCTACTCCACCGTCGCGGGCATCCCGCTGCCGGACCTGGTGAAAATGGGTTGGACCAGCCAGGAGAAACTCGACGCGATCGTTCAGCGCACCCGTGACGGTGGCGCCGAGATTGTCGGCCTTCTGAAAACCGGGTCGGCCTTCTACGCGCCCGCCACCTCGGCGATTGAAATGGCAGAAGCCTACCTCAAAGATCAAAAGCGCGTCCTGCCCTGCGCGGCTTATGTTGATGGTGCTCTGGGCCTTAAAGGCATGTATGTTGGCGTGCCCACGGTGATTGGTGCCGGAGGTATCGAACGCGTCATCGACATCAAGATGACCGCAGACGAGCAGGCAATGTTCGACAATTCAGTCAACGCAGTCAAAGGCCTGGTCGAAGCCTGCAAAGGTATCGACGGCTCATTGGCTTGAATTCGACGGCAAGAAACACGTCATTTTAGAAGGCCCGCCATCTTGGCGGGCCTTTTTCTTGCCGCACGGCCTCCAGCAGGAAGCCGCCCCCTCCCGTACCCAGTTAGATCCCAAGAAGGCGCAGCACGATATCGGCTCGAGCCGCAACAGTCGTTTTAGGCAGGACAACGACACGATAGCCGAGCCGTCGATAAGCCATTACCAGGCGGTCATACTCCTCAACAGCCTGTCCGAAACCATGCTGCCGCTCGGCGTCCTGGCAATAGATCTCCGCCCAGGGCGGCGTTAGGACCACCAGATCGTGGTAGCGTTCGGATTTGGCCAGAATATCGCCAACAGGCCGTCCGGTGACATGCGACAACGCGACCGCCGCATCCACCATCCCCCGGTCAAAGAACACCCATCCCCGGGTAGAAGAAACGCCGCGGCGATCTTCGCGCGCAAGATCCATCGCCCGTCGCGAAAACGCTTCCATATTCACCCATGGCAGCGCAGCGCCGCTCCCCAGCTTTTCCTCGGCGACGATCCGACGCCCCGGCTCGGCCACGGTCGCAAACCCGCGCCGTCCCAACTCGGTCAGTAGAGTGGATTTTCCACCCCCTGAACATCCCGAAAGAATGACATGCCGCGCTGTCCCCTCGGTCATGAAGCCCCCCCCTTTTGCATCATGGAAACTGCCCGTCGCCTCAGCGCTCCGGTGTTGGAAATCTCTGCCGTGCCCCGCTGAGACGGCGACCCCACATGCCCAGTTCGTGCCACACGCGCGGCGTCCGGGCGGTCGAATGCCGCATCCGGGCATCTTACGGTCGGTCAGGATCCAAACCTCTCCCATCGAATCAACTGCATTCACATTCTGTAAATTTGTGATCACACGCCGGAAAACTGTGATCACAAATTCGATAAATCTTCGGGAATTCTTTACCAGCTGTGAGAAAACCCTTTAAACATTGGCGCCATGACGGCGTATTAGACAAGACAATTGCAGCCAGACGGGACAGTTTCAGATGAACATCCACGAATATCAGGCCAAGGCCCTCCTCCGCAGCTACGGCGCGCCGGTTTCGGACGGGCGTGTGGTGCTCAAGGCAGAAGATGCCAAAACCGCAGCTGGTGAGCTGGACGGCCCGCTCTGGGTGGTCAAAGCTCAGATCCACGCAGGTGGCCGCGGCAAAGGCTCCTTCAAGGAAGCCGACGCGGGCGAAAAAGGCGGCGTGCGCTTGACCAAGTCGGTCGAAGAAGCCGCTGACGAAGCCAAAAAAATGCTGGGCCGCACGCTTGTGACCCACCAGACCGGCCCGGCCGGCAAACAGGTGAACCGCATCTACATCGAGGCAGGCTCCGGCATTCAGACCGAACTTTACCTCGCGCTGCTGGTGGACCGCCAGACCTCGCGCATTTCCTTTGTCTGCTCCACAGAGGGCGGCATGGACATCGAGGAAGTGGCGGAAGCCACCCCCGAGAAGATCCTGTCCTTTTCCGTTGATCCGGCAACCGGCTACCAGCCGTTCCACGGCCGCCGCATCGCCTTCTCGCTGGGTCTTGAGGGCCAGCAGATCAAGCAATGCGTCAAACTGATGGGCCAGCTCTACAAGGCATTTGTCGAAAAAGACATGGAAATGCTGGAGATCAACCCGCTGATCGTCTCCGACAGTGGCGATCTGAAGGTCCTGGACGCCAAGGTCGGTTTCGACGGCAACGCGGTTTACCGCCACGCCGATATCTCCGAGCTGCGCGACACCACCGAGGAAGACCCCAAGGAACTGGAAGCCTCCAAATACGATCTGAACTACATCGCTCTGGACGGTGAGATCGGCTGCATGGTGAACGGTGCGGGTCTGGCGATGGCCACCATGGACATCATCAAACTCTACGGCGCTGAGCCTGCGAACTTCCTCGATGTTGGCGGCGGCGCCACCAAAGAGAAAGTGACCGAAGCGTTCAAAATCATCACCTCTGACCCGAACGTCAAAGGCATCCTGGTCAACATCTTCGGCGGCATCATGCGCTGCGACGTCATCGCCGAAGGCGTGGTCGCCGCGGTGAAAGAAGTCGGCCTGAAGGTTCCGCTGGTTGTTCGCCTCGAAGGCACCAACGTGGAAGCCGGCAAAGACATCATCAACAACTCCGGTCTTGATGTCATCGCAGCCGACAACCTGTCCGACGGCGCCGAGAAGATCGTGAAAGCGGTGAAAGGGTAATTCTTTGCGGAAGCTCATCTTCTCCCTTCCGATTTTAGCGCTTGCTGCATGCCAGACCACTGGCTCAGCCACGCAAGACACGCAGCCTCAAACTGCGGCAGCGGGGTCCAGCCAAACATCTGTTTCAGCAGATGCAGCCTTTGACCATGGTGTCAAATTTTGCATTGGTTATTTGCAGTCAGGAACTCCTATTGAGACCTTGAGCAATGTCGGCTTCAGGAAAAGTTTGGACGCTTGGTCAACTAAGCCTTTCCTAGCGTCCTCAAGCTTCGAGGACCCCAAAGTATACGTTACCACGGTTCGGGGAGATGAGTGTTTTGTGACAATCACCCCGAAAACCCGCAATGAAATGGTTTCATATTTCGCGAGAGCTGAACGTGTTCTTTCTGCGCAGGGCTACCGCAAGGAAGTAAGGACGTTCAGAAAAGGCAGAAAGTTCACCTATTTCATCAAGGGCACGAATGAGATCAGCCTTCAGGCTTCAACCTCGGGGACTATCGTTTCTGTCCACCTCGCGAACTAAGGCATTTGCTGGAGAGCTTAGATTCCACAGCGCTGTAACAGCGGCCAAGCCGCACTAATAAGGAGACTCCTAAAATGGCAGTCCTTATCGACGAAAACACCAAAGTGATCTGTCAGGGCTTTACTGGCTCGCAGGGCACCTTCCACTCCGAACAGGCCATCGCTTATGGCACGAAGATGGTCGGCGGCGTGACCCCCGGCAAAGGTGGCCAGACCCACCTGAACCTGCCGGTGTTCAACTCCGTGCACGAAGCCAAGCACGTCACCGAGGCGAATGCCTCCGTGATCTACGTGCCACCGCCCTTCGCGGCTGACTCCATCCTTGAGGCCATCGACGCCGAAATGGAGCTGATTGTCTGCATCACCGAGGGCATCCCGGTTCTGGACATGATGAAGGTGAAGCGCGCGCTGGAAGACAGCAAATCGCGTCTGATCGGCCCGAACTGCCCCGGCGTCATCACTCCAGATGCCTGCAAGATCGGCATCATGCCCGGCCACATCCACAAGCGTGGCTCGGTCGGCGTTGTGTCCCGCTCGGGTACCCTGACCTATGAAGCTGTTAAGCAGACCGCCGATATCGGTCTCGGCCAGTCCACCGCTGTGGGCATCGGCGGCGACCCGATCAAGGGCACCGAGCACATCGACGTGCTGGATATGTTCCTGGACGATCCGGAAACCGAATCCATCATCATGATCGGTGAGATCGGTGGCTCCGCTGAAGAAGAAGCGGCAGAATTCCTCGCCGAGCAGAAGAAAAAAGGCCGTTGGAAGCCGGTCGCTGGCTTCATCGCAGGCCGTACTGCCCCTCCGGGCCGTCGCATGGGCCACGCCGGCGCGATCGTCGCAGGCGGCAAAGGTGGCGCAGAGGACAAGATCGAAGCGATGAAATCCGCTGGTATCGTTGTGGCTGACAGCCCGGCCACCCTGGGCGAGGCCGTTCTGAAAGCTATCGGCAAATAATGCCGAAGGCTGCCTCATATGGCATCAAGGACCAAATCCCGGACGGGCACACCCTGTCTGTCCGGGAACCGAGCGGCTGTCCGGGCCGCTCGTCTTCCCGTTTCAGGGATCCTTTTGCAGATAAGATTGTTACCTCCAGAGGCCGTTCTTATCTGCTGCAGGATTCCGAGGGCGTTTTACTCTTCCGAAACGCCTTCTGATCAGGCTGCAACGCATTGACCCAAGGTCGCACCAAAACCGGTCCCAACCCGCAAGAGGTACTCTCATGACCGACCAGAGCCCTAACGATCTCTTCCATGCCTCCTCCTTCATGCAGGGGCACAACGCGGAGTATCTGGAGCAGCTCTATGCCCAATATGCCAATGACCCCAATGCGGTGGATGCCGCCTGGGCGGAGTTTTTCCGGCAGATGGGGGACGCAGAGCTCGACGTGAAGGCCGAGGCCGCAGGCCCCTCCTGGGCGCGCTCCGACTGGCCGCCTGCTCCCAATGACGACCTGACGGCCGCGCTGACCGGCGAATGGCCCGCCCCGGAAGAGAGCAAGAGCGCCGGCAAGAAGATCAAGGAGCAGGCTGCCGCCAAGGGTGTCGAAGTGACCGACGATCAGGTCCAGCGCGCCGTGCTGGATTCGATCCGGGCCTTGATGCTGATCCGGGCCTACCGGATCCGCGGCCATCTGGCAGCTAATCTTGATCCGCTCGGTATGCGCGAGGACGCCCAGCACCCCGAGCTGGATCCGCGCACTTACGGCTTCAGCGAAGCCGACATGGATCGCCCGATTTTCATCGACAATGTTCTGGGTCTTCAGGTCGCCTCGATGCGCCAGATCGTGAACATCGTGAAACGCACTTACTGCGGCACCTTTGCCCTGCAGTACATGCACATCTCAGACCCCGAGCAGGCCAGCTGGCTGAAGGAGCGGATTGAGGGCTACGACAAGGAAATCACCTTCACCCGCGAAGGGCGCAAGGCGATCCTAAACAAGATGGTCGAGGCCGAGGGCTTCGAGAAATTCCTGCACGTCAAGTACATGGGCACCAAACGCTTTGGCCTTGATGGCGGCGAGAGCCTGATCCCGGCGATGGAACAGATCATCAAGCGCGGTGGCGCGCTGGGGATCCGAGACATCGTGATCGGGATGCCGCACCGGGGCCGCCTGTCGGTGCTCGCCAATGTGATGCAGAAACCCTACAAGGCGATCTTCAACGAATTTCAGGGTGGCAGCTTCAAACCCGAAGACGTGGATGGATCGGGCGATGTGAAATATCATCTTGGCGCGTCATCAGATCGTGAATTCGATGGCAATTCCGTCCACCTGTCGCTGACCGCCAACCCCTCTCACCTCGAAGCGGTAAATCCGGTGGTTCTGGGCAAGGTGCGCGCCAAGCAGGATCAGCTGAAAGACCACGATCGCAGCAAGGTTCTGCCGATCCTGTTGCACGGTGATGCGGCCTTTGCCGGCCAGGGGGTCGTGGCGGAATGCTTCGCCCTGTCAGGGCTGCGCGGCCACAAGGCAGGCGGCACCATGCATATCGTGGTGAACAACCAGATCGGCTTTACCACCGCACCGCATTTCTCTCGCTCCTCTCCGTATCCCACCGACAACGCGCTGGTGGTTGAGGCGCCGATCTTCCACGTCAACGGCGATGACCCGGAAGCGGTGGTCCATGCCGCGAAGGTCGCGACCGAGTTCCGGCAGAAGTTCCACAAGGACGTGGTTCTGGATATCTTCTGCTACCGCCGGTTTGGTCACAACGAGGGCGACGAGCCCATGTTCACCAACCCTCTGATGTACAAGAAGATCAAGGGCCACAAGACCACGCTGTCGCTTTATACCGAACGTCTGGTGAAGGACGGGCTGATCCCCGAGGGCGAGATTGAGGATATGAAAGCCTCGTTCCAGGCTCGCCTGAACGAGGAATTCGAAGCCGGAAAGAACTATAAGCCGAACAAGGCGGACTGGCTGGACGGACGCTGGTCGCACCTCGACAAGCACGGCGCCAAGTATCAGCGCGGCCGTACCGCCATCAAGCCGGACACCCTGAACGAAATCGGCACCGCACTTTCACGCGTGCCGGAGGGCTTCCCGATCCACAAGACCATCGGCCGTTTCCTTGAAGCCCGTGGCAAGATGTTCGAGACCGGTGAAGGCATCGACTGGGCGACCGGTGAAGCACTCGCCTTTGGCTCGCTGCTGACTGAAGGCTACCCTGTCCGCCTCGCCGGTCAGGATGCCACGCGCGGCACCTTCTCGCAGCGCCATTCCGGCATCGTGAACCAGGAGACCGAAGAGCGCTACTATCCGCTGAACAACATCCGCAGCGGCCAGTCGCAGTATGAGGTGATCGATTCCGCCCTGTCGGAATATGCTGTCCTCGGGTTCGAGTATGGCTACTCGCTGGCGGAACCCAATGCGCTGACCCTGTGGGAGGCCCAGTTCGGCGATTTCGCCAACGGCGCCCAGATCATGTTCGACCAGTTCATCTCCTCCGGCGAGTCCAAATGGCTGCGTATGTCAGGCCTCGTCTGCCTGCTGCCGCACGGGTTCGAAGGTCAGGGCCCGGAGCATTCCTCCGCCCGTCTGGAACGCTTCCTGCAGATGTGCGGCCAGGACAACTGGATTGTGGCGAATTGCACGACACCGGCAAACTACTTCCACATTCTGCGTCGTCAGCTGCACCGCACCTTCCGCAAGCCGCTGATCATGATGACGCCGAAATCGCTGCTACGTCACAAGCTGGCGGTCAGCAAGGCCGAGGAGTTCACCACCGGCTCAAGCTTCCACCGGGTGCTGTGGGATGATGCACAGCACGGCAACTCCGACACCAAGCTGGTGGCCGACGACAAGATCAAGCGCGTGGTGCTCTGCTCTGGCAAGGTCTACTATGACTTGCTGGAAGAACGTGACGCGCGCGGCATCGACGACATCTACCTGATGCGGATCGAACAGTATTATCCCTTCCCTGCCATCTCCCTCGTAAAAGAGCTGGAGCGCTTTAAGGGCGCCGAGATGGTCTGGTGCCAGGAAGAGCCCAAGAACCAGGGTGCCTGGACGTTCATCGAGCCGAATATCGAATGGGTGCTGACCCGTATCGGCGCCAAGAACAGCCGCCCGATCTATGTCGGTCGCGCCACATCGGCCTCACCCGCGACGGGTCTGGCCAGCGAACACAAAGCCCAACAAGCTGCGCTCGTCAACGAAGCGCTGAGCATCGAAGGATAACACCCTATGACCACCGAAGTTCGCGTGCCCACCCTGGGCGAATCCGTGACCGAAGCCACCGTTGCCACCTGGTTCAAGAAACCCGGTGATGCCGTAGCGGCTGATGAAATGCTCTGTGAGCTGGAGACTGACAAGGTCACCGTCGAAGTCCCCGCCCCTGCCGCAGGCACCCTGGGTGAAATCGTCGCCGCCGAAGGCGAGACCGTAGGGGTCGACGCCCTTCTGGCCACCATCTCCGAAGGTGCGTCCTCCGGCGCCGCAACCTCGGGTGCGCCCAAGAGCGATACCACGCCAGCCGCAGACACCGGTGACAAGGCGGGGGCCAGCACCGATGTGATGGTCCCCACTCTCGGTGAATCGGTCAGCGAAGCCACCGTCTCGACTTGGTTCAAGAAGGTCGGCGATACCGTCGCGCAGGATGAAATGCTCTGTGAGCTGGAAACCGACAAGGTCTCGGTCGAAGTGCCCGCGCCGGTCTCCGGCGTTCTGACCGAAATCACCGCCGCAGAAGGCAGCACTGTGGATGCAACGGCCAAACTTGGTGTGATCTCCGGTGGCGACGCCGGCGCCGTCACCCCCGAGCCGACAAAGGCAGAAACCGCCGGTGGTGCGCAATACACCACACCTCCTGCAGGTCAGGGCGGTCCCGCAAAGGATGTCGCCAATGCGCCCTCCGCAGAGAAAGCCATGGCCGAGGCCGGTCTGTCCGCAGATCAGGTCCAGGGCACCGGTCGCGATGGCCGCATCATGAAGGACGATGTCGCCCGCGCTGTGGCTGCGGCCGCAGCGGCACCGGCGGCTACTGCCTCGGCGCCCGCAGCTGCCGCTCCGGTGCGCGCACCTGTGGCAGCCGACGACGCCGCGCGCGAAGAACGGGTGAAAATGACCCGCCTGCGCCAGACCATCGCCAAGCGTCTGAAGGACAGCCAGAACACCGCGGCCATGCTCACCACCTACAACGAGGTCGACATGACCGAGGTGATGGCCCTGCGTAACGAGTACAAGGATCTGTTCCTGAAGAAGCACGGCGTAAAATTGGGCTTTATGTCCTTCTTCACCAAGGCCTGCTGCCACGCGCTGAAGGAAGTGCCCGAGGTTAATGCCGAGATCGACGGCACCGACATCGTCTACAAGAACTTCGTCCACATGGGCATCGCCGCAGGCACGCCCACGGGACTGGTGGTTCCGGTCATCCGCGACGCCGATGCAATGTCCTTTGCTGACATCGAAAAAGCGATAGCCGAAAAAGGCGCGCGCGCCCGCGACGGCAAGCTGTCGATGGCGGAAATGCAGGGCGGCACCTTCACCATCTCCAACGGTGGTGTCTATGGCTCGCTGATGTCCTCGCCGATCCTGAACCCGCCGCAGTCCGGTATCCTCGGCATGCACAAGATCCAGGACCGCCCGATGGCGATCAACGGCAAGGTGGAAATCCGCCCGATGATGTATCTGGCGCTATCCTACGACCACCGCATCGTCGACGGCAAAGGTGCCGTGACCTTCCTCGTGCGCGTCAAAGAAGCGCTGGAAGATCCCCGCCGCCTGCTGATGGATCTGTAGGATAGCATGCGCGCGCTGTTCCAGATTACGGAGAAGGGCCGGGCGGCTGACGGCCGCCGCCTCGCAGCGCGCGCAACTCTTGTTCAGCTCGCCGTTGTCTGGGGGCTGTTCGCCGTTATTGGCACGCTGGAGATTGCTGCTGGGAATGAGATTGCGCCCTACTCGCAAGCGATGGTAGCGGTTTGCATATTCTATATCTTTTTTCTCTATGCTCTCGCCCGCGATTGGGCGGTAGTGGGCATTCTTTACGGTGGATACCTTCTGCTAGGATTTTTTGTTGGCAGCAATCTTATCGGGTTGGGCTTGCTTTACGCTCTTGGCACCATCGTTTCCAGTATCCTGAACTTCGTGGCTCTGTGCGGCATCGTGATCTGGCTGCGAAACCGATCTGCAACCTCTACAAGCATTGTGTAAGGTCTAGATGCCCCCAGAACTCACCGCCCTCACCCTCGCCGCCCTTCTGCAGGTGTTTCAGATCGCCCTGATGGCGGTGCCTGCGAACCTTGAGCTGGGTCAGGGCAAAACGCTTGGCCCGCGCGACCGGGATCGTCTGGGCGGTGATCTGCGCGATCAGCTCTCGACCCGCACCGCGCGTCTACACAGGGCGATGTCAAACCACTTTGAGGGGCTGATCCTCTTCGGGATCGCCTGCCTGGTGGTGTCACTGGCGGGCAAGTCAACCGGGTTCACCGCGGCCTGCGCCTATGCCTACCTCGGCGCGCGCGTCCTCTACATTCCCGCCTATGCCTTTGGCTGGGTCCCGTGGCGCTCGCTGATCTGGTCTGTGGGCTACCTCGCAACCACCCTCATGCTGATTGCGGCCCTGACATGAGCCGTCATCTTTCCCAAAATACTCCGGGGGAGGCCCCGACCGGGGCCGGGGGCAGCGCCCCCTTTCCCCATGATCTTCATCGCTAACCCCTCAAGGAGCACATCAATATGGCATCCTATGACGTGATCGTAATCGGCGCCGGCCCCGGTGGCTATGTCTGCGCTATCCGCTGCGCCCAGCTGGGCCTCAAGACCGCAGTGGTCGAGGGCCGCGAAACCCTCGGCGGCACCTGCCTCAATGTCGGCTGTATCCCGTCAAAGGCGCTCTTGCACTCCACCCATCTGCTGCATGAGGCCGAGCACAACTTCGCCCATATGGGTCTCAAGGGCAAAAGCCCCTCGGTCGACTGGGCACAGATGAAATCCTACAAGGAAGAGGTCATCGGCCAGAACACCGGTGGCATCGAATTCCTCTTCAAGAAGAACAAGATAGACTGGATCAAGGGCTGGGCTTCCATCCCGGAGGCTGGCAAGGTCAAGGTGGGCGATGACACCCATGAGGCAAAGAACATCGTGATTGCCTCCGGCTCCGTTCCCTCGGCTCTGCCGGGCGTCGAGGTCGACAATGACAAGGGCATCGTGGTGGATTCCACCGGCGCACTGGACCTGCCGAAGATCCCAAAGAAAATGGTGGTAATCGGCGCTGGCGTCATCGGTCTGGAGCTGGGCTCGGTCTATGCCCGCCTGGGCAGCGAAGTCACCGTGGTGGAATATATGGACGCCGTCTGCCCCGGTATGGACAAGGACGTTCAGCGCAGCTTCAAGCGGATCCTTGAAAAACAGGGCCTGACCTTTGTGATGGGCGCGGCCGTCCAAGGGGTCGACGCCGCCAAGACCAAGGCAAAGGTGAAGTACCAGCCGAAAAAAGGCGGCGACGAAGAGGTGATCGACGCAGATGTGGTGCTGGTAGCGACGGGTCGCAAACCCTATGCGGAGGGGCTGGGGCTGGACGCCCTCGGCGTCAAGATGACCGAACGGGGTCAGATCGCCACCGACGCCCATTGGGCGACCAATGTCAAAGGCGTCTATGCCATCGGTGACGTCATCGAAGGTCCTATGCTGGCCCATAAAGCCGAAGACGAAGGCATGGCCGTTGCCGAGGTGATTGCGGGCAAACATGGCCACGTCAACTACGGCGTGATCCCTGGCGTGGTCTACACCACACCGGAGGTGGCCACCGTCGGCCAGACCGAAGATGCGCTGAAAGCCGAAGGTCGCAAGATCAAGGTGGGTAAGTTCATGTTCATGGGCAACGCCCGCGCCAAAGCGGTGCATCAGGCAGAAGGCGGCTTCGTCAAGCTGATCGCCGATAAGGAGACCGATCGCATCCTGGGCGCTTCGATCATTGGCCCGGCAGCCGGTGACCTGATCCACGAAATCTGTGTAGCGATGGAGTTCGGCGCCTCCGCCGAGGATCTGGCGCTGACCTGCCACGCACATCCGACCTATTCCGAAGCTGTCCGCGAAGCGGCGCTGGCCTGCGGTGACGGTCCGATCCACAGCTAAATGGAGCAGCGCAGGAAACCGGGTGCCCTACCCGGGCTCCGCCTGCTAGATATCTAACCCACACCAGAGCGGCCCATCCATGGTGGGCCGCTTTCTCATGAACCGGAGCCTCTGCCATGACTGTCAGCCTGCAAGTGATCTACCCCGCCTCCGCCGACGCGACGTTTGACTATGATTATTATGAAACCACCCACCTGCCACTGGTCGAAGAACATTTTGGCGATCTGATGGAAACCGTCGAGGCATCGCGCGGGATTGCAAGCGGCCCGGATATTCCGCCGGCCTATCTGCTGATCGCCACGATCACCTTTCCAGATATGGATACATTGGACCGCGCGATGGGCGAAAAAAGCGGACCAATCATCGACGACGTCGCCAATTTCACCAATGTGCGTCCGCAGATCCTTGTCGGTGAGGTCTTGATGAGCTGACCCTGCTCTGCCACCCGGGCGAACCCTGCTGTGAAAGCCCGGATGGGGCATTCACAGCCGCTCCCGGTTACCAGAGGGTCTTGGCTGCACGGGGCGCCCAGGCCTGGTCATAGGCGACACCGCCTTCTTGCCCTGCGGTCTGCTCGGCCAGGATCTCGCCCATAGAAGGAAGCCCCGCGCTTTCGTCGCCCGAGGTCCAGGTCCGAGCCCGCATCAGCGCGCGGGCGCACTGGCTGTAGATCTCGCCAATCTCGATCACAATCACTGTGCGCGGCTGCTTGCCGTTCTTGTCGAACCGGGCCAACATCGCCGCATCCGCAGTGACCCGTGCCCGCCCGTTGACCCGCACCACATTGTTTGACCCCGGTACCAGAAACATCAGCGAAACCCGGGGGTCCCGCAGGATGTTTCGCAAACTGTCGATACGGTTGTTACCGCGCCAATCCGGCAGCGCGAGCGTTCCGGGATCCAGCTCCAGCACCACCGGACCATCATCACCGCGCGGGCTGTCATCGGTCCCCTCCGGCCCAACGGTGGCCAACATGCATAGTCGCGATGCCATGATCCACTGCCGGTACAGCGGCGTAATCTGACGTGCCACCTTGCGCAGGGACGGTGTTCCCGGAGCGCCATAAAGCGCCTCCAACTCATCAACTGTGCTGAGAAATTCCATCGACCTTGAACCCCGCTTCCCGCATCAACTTGTCTGAATGTGTCTCCACTTCGCGCTCCAGCGTAGCCATGAAGGCATCGCGGTCCAGTCCCGGGGCGATAGCAGGCAGAAATTCCACAACGCCCAACCCCGGTTTGCGCATGATCCCTGTGCGTGGCCAGAACAACCCCACATTGGTCGCCGCAGGCACACAGGGCTGCTCCAGCGCGGCATAAAGGACGCCAGTGCCGATCTTGTAGGGCCGGTCAACGCCCGGCGCGACCCGCGTGCCTTGCGGATAGATCACCAGTTGGCCGGGTTCTGCGAATTCTGCTGCCACGTCCTTGACCATGCGGGCAATGGCATTGCCCTTCTTGCCACGGTTGACCGGCACACAGCCCAGGCGCTTGGCATAAATGCCGATAATCGGCGTCCACAACAGCTCACGTTTCATGATGAACTTGGCTGCTGGCGTGGCGTGAAAGATAATCAGAATATCCAGAAAACTCTGATGTTTGGCCGCAATGATCACCTCATCGGTCGGGACCTCGCCACGCACCTCCGTACGCAGGCCCAGCATCCAACGCGCACACCACAGCACATAACCGGCATAGCTGCGACAGGCCACTCGGGCACCGCGCGGCGAGACCAGGGCCCATGGCGCAAAGACCAGACCAAAGATCAGCATCATCGCATAGATCTGAATCATGAACACGGCCGAGAGCAGCCATCTAAACGCAGTTATCACGCCAAATCTCCAAGACGTTTGTTGGCCGCACGGGTGGTCGCGGCAAAGGCGACAAGCGCACCAAGCAGAGGGATGCAGAGTGGCAGGAGCCAGCTCCAACCTTGAAAGCCAAGCCCGGTCAGGAACCCGCCCTCGCGGGAGGCTTCGGGCATCAGCCAGACCCCGAGCATTCCCAGCGCCATGCCAACGCTGGCACCAAATAGCGCGCGCAGGGTGAAACGCCGGATAAAGGCCTGAGCGATATAGGTGTCCAGCGCGCCGACGAGACGCAGCACCTCAATCACCTGGGCATTGGCCGCAAGCGCTGCATTCGCAGCAAGGGTGATCATCGCCGCGGTGGCCCCGCCGATCAACAGGATGGACACCCAGGCCAACCGCCGCAGCGCCTGGGCAGCATCCACCAGCGGCGCCCGCCAGCGCGTGTGATCATCCAAGATCGCGCCCGGAACCTCAGCCTGAAGGCGCAAGCGCAGACCGGTCTCATCATAGCCCGGATCGCCCTCGATCACTTCGATCAGCTGTGGGATCGGCAGCGTATCCAGCGGCAGTTTGGTGCCAAACCATGGCGCCAACAGCGCCGCCTGTTCCTCGCGGCTCAGCGCACGAGCCGAGGCGACACCCGGCGTCTGTTCCAGAATGGTCATTGCTGCCTCGGTCTGGGCAGCACGCTGCTCCGCCGGTGCATTGATCCGTAGCGTGGCCGCGCGCGCCAGTTCCTCTGCCCAGCGATCTGCCAAACGGCCGGAGGCCAGCGACAGCGCCAAGGCGAAAACCGCCAGAAACGCCATCGCACCAGAGACAAACAAAGTCAGCTGGGCGGTAAATCCACTGGGCGGAACAACACGGTCAGCCTGGGCATCCCCGACAATCAGGTTGCGCAAACGGGTCAGTTTCATAGGTCCGCTCCGGCCTGCTGAAGCTGGCGGTTCGAAATCCGCAGGACTCGTGCCTGAACCTGCTTCTTGGCGGCCCGGATCAACGACAGATCATGTGTCGCGACCAGAACGGTTTTGCCCATGTGATTCAATTCCACCAACAATTGCAGCAGCCGCTGCGACATGTCCCAATCCACGTTGCCAGTTGGTTCATCGGCGATGATCACCTCAGGCGAGAGGATCACCGATCTGGCCAGCGCCGCGCGCTGCCGCTCACCACCAGAGAGCTCCGGTGGGGTGGCATGGGCGCGCTCCGACAGGCCAACCCAGTTCAACAGCTCGCGCAGATTAGCCTCTTCCTGGGTGATATCCCGCCCGGAGACCGTCAACGGCAACGCGATATTCTCCAGCACCGGCAGGTGATCGAGGAACCGGCAATCCTGGTGGACCACCCCGATGCGGCGGCGCAGATAGGCCATCTGGTCACGATCCAGCCCCTTGATATCCATGTTGAAAGCACGTGCGCGGCCTGACGTTGGTGTCAGCGCGCCGTAACAAAGTTTCAACAGGGTGGTCTTGCCCGCGCCCGATGGGCCTGTCAGGAAATGGAACGACCCCGGTGCCAGCTGCACCGACACGTCGCTCAGCAGTTCCCCGCCACCGTAGTTGTACCCCACATTGTCCAGCTCGATCACGGCGGTCCCCTTTTGGTCACCGGTGTTTTGCCCGACTGTGCGCCCAGTTTCAATGGTCCGCGCTGTTGCCACGCCACCCCGGCTGAAACAGTCCGTTCAGATGAGAGCGATTGGCTCTTTCGTGGAAAGACGGAACTGCCTATGATTATTCAACAATCACCCGCCGACAGCCGCCCGGCCCCCCCGGGAGCCACCTCAGGTCCCAAGGAGTGACCCATGCGACTGACATGTCCGAACTGTGCCGCCCAATATGAGGTGCCGGATGATGTGATCCCCGATGAGGGGCGCGACGTGCAATGTTCCAACTGCGGGCAAACGTGGTTTCAGGCTGGCCGTGCGATTGAGGCGGAGGATGACCCGAGCATTTCCCCCGCTGCGGAACCCGGCGACGATATAGCCCCGGTTGAGGACGAAATCGGCGCCCCTGATCCTGCTTCCCTTACGGCGACACAAGAGGATGACATCGTGGAAGACGCGCCGGAGGAGGAGACCGCAGAGCCTGATCAGCAGGATGAAATCCAGAATCAACCGCCAGAGATCACAGCCACGTCGCGAGGTCTTGACCCGACGATCAGCGATATTCTGCGCGAGGAGGCTGAGCGTGAAGCCCGGCTGCGCGCCGCTGAAAGCAACAGCTTACAAACACAGACGGATTTGGGACTGGATTCTCTGCCGGAAGAAGAATCCGCCCGCCGTGCCCGCGAAGCCCGCGAGCAGATGGCCCGGATGCGTGGCGAAGATCCCCAGCAGCTCTCCACCTCGGAAACCGAATCCCGTCGCGGATTGCTGCCCAATATCGACGAAATCAACTCCACCCTGCGATCCGGTGAAGGGCCTGCGGCCCCGATCGCACCACCAGTCGATGCACCGGCCCCAAGGAAAAAGCGGAACTTTGCGCGGGGCTTTGCCTTTGCACTGTTGATCGCGCTGGGTCTTGCCATGGCCTATGACAACGCGCCCCTGATCGCCCAGAAGCTGCCACAGGCGGATCCCTACCTCAGCACCTATGTCGCCAAGGTGGACGCGGCGCGGCTGTGGCTAGATACGCAGGTGCGTGCCTTCACAGTGCAGCAGTAGAACCGCAGCCAGACGGTACCGGCGACCGATCGGACACGAACGGTCGCCCCGCAGGTCCACCGCCGTCGTCAGAAGCGATCCAGAAGACGCTCGAGATAGCTTCGCTCAGTCTCGCTACGGCTGCGCTCTCCGGCGCGGCGGCGGATCTCTTCAAGAAGATCCCAGGCGCGGCGATAGGCCTGCCCTTCGCTGAACTGCCCGTCGGAAACACCACCATCACCCTGTTCCCCATTGCGTCGGCCAAGCGGATCCATTTGGTTGCCTTGGCTTGAGCTGCTGGTGCGCCCCTGCCCCTGTCCCTGACCCGGTTGCTGCTGTTCGGCCATTGCCTCTCCCAGCGCGCGCATTCCCTCTCGCAGAGCTTCCATCGCGTCGGACTGGCGGTCGATGGCCTCAGCGAGGTCACCCTGCCGCAAAGCCTCCTCCGCCCCATCCATGGCCCGTCCGGCATCATCAAGCGCATCACGCGTCGCCTGACCGCCTTCGCCATTGCCAAGCGGGAGGCCATCCCGCTGCGCCCGCAACTGATCGCGAAGAGCTTGCTGGCGATCAGCCAGCGACCCGGCAGGACCCTGTGTGCCGCCCTGCGGAGTGTTGGCGCCGCCACCCTGCCCGGTCCCATCATTATCAGGCGCGCGCTGTCCCTGACCACCCTGACCGGGCTGCCGGTCACCGCTGGGGTCGCCGGAGCCGGGCCTGTCGCCTTGGCCACCCTGATTGCCCTGACCGCCCTCGTGGGACTCCCCACGGCCCAGGCCGCCATTGCGCCCTTCATTTCCCTGACTTTCGCCGCGGCGTGCACCGGGATTGAACTGCTCCTGCAAATCCCGAAATGCCTGATCCGACAAGCCCTGCTGCTCACGCAGGGTTTCGGCCAACCCCTCCATGCTCTGCTCTCCGGGGCTGCCATCCTGACCTTCCTGCCCTTGGGTGACACGCATGTTTTCCATCATCTGCTGGAACTCGCGCAGCGCCTGCTCGGCCTCGGCCATCCGGCCCTGTTCCATCAGCTCCTGAATACGATCCATCATCGCCTGAAGATCCTGCTGAGTGAGCTGCATGGCGTTCTCATCCGGAGCGCCTTGCGGCTGCCCGTCATTGCCCTGCTCCTGCGCCTGTCGCTGCAACTGACGCAGATAGTCCTGCGTGGCATCGCGCAGCTGTTGCATCAGACGGGCAATCTCTTCATCGCTGGCACCATCGCGCATCGCTTGGCTCAGCTGCTCCTGAGCGCGCTGCATGCGGGCAAGAGCGTCGCCGACATCGCCTTCCTCCAGCTGGATTGCCAAATCCCAGAGCGCTTCAGCCAACGCGTCCTGCTGCTCTGGCCCAAGCGTTCCTGCGTTGCTGTGCTGTTCCAGACGACGCAGGATAGTGCGCAGACGCAGATAATCCCCATGGTCGTGGAACACTTCGGCCGGATAGGTCGACAGGGCGCGCAGGACCTGGGCCACCCGTGGCGCATTGGCACGCGCCCAGAGCAGATCGCGCCGCTGCTCTGCCACCGCTGCGGCCATCGGATCAAAGAAACGCCGGGTCACCAACGGCGCCCTGAGCACCTCTGCCTCGGTCTCCTGCCCCTTGGCGTCCTGTGCGACCATACGGTAGCTGACAGGCATGTTGGCCCAGGGGTGTTTGGCGAAGGCCTCGATCACCTGCTCGTCGAAGCTGTGGCGATCACCGGTCAGCGGCAGTGGCAGGTCCAGAACAATCGGCTCCCGCGTATCTGGTTCGGCTGCCAGCCCATGGCTCCGATCAATCTCGGCCATATCCAGCGAGATTTCGACCTGACCAGCCGCCACGCCGTAGTCGTCACTGGCGGTATAGGCAAGCGAGGTCGTATCATCAGACTCCAGCGTCGGCTCTCCCACAATGGCAATCGTCGGAGGCAGGTCCTCAATCAGCGTCACATCCCAGCTGCGCCCTCCGGTGCCATTGATGGTCAATGTCCCGTCGCGGGTGATCACGAAACTCTGCTCAGCCGCGGCGGCAGAGGGCACGTCTCCGGTGCGCCCCGAGAGAGTTTCATCCAGTGTAAGATCTCCGACCTCACCGTAAAACCGCAGGGTCAGGCGGCTGTTTTCGGGCAGGGTCAGAACCGGCTCGGACTGATCATTGAGGTAAAGCACCGGCAGACCGGTGTAGCGCGGCGGTTCGATCCAGCCCTCCCATGTCGGCCCTGCTGCCGCATTCACCGCGCCGGGGGTCATCTCGCCAAGGCTACCAACCCGCCAGATGGAACCGAAGAGCATGGCAACCGATAGCGCCAGAAGTGCCAGATAGCGCAGAGCAAAGGGGTCAGCGCGCGCGACTGACAGATTGGGTTTAGGGGCAACTGCGGTGGCGGCGCGCGCCTGCATCCGCCGCTGATGCGCCTGCCACAGGGCTTGCGACGCCGGATCATCCGACCCGATGGCCTGCGCGTCCAGCAGCGCCGCAATAGGATGTCCGGGCAGCGTCATATCCAGACGAGCCAGGGCATCGGACAGACTGGGCATTCTGAACCGCCAGCCCCCAAAGCCAATCGCGACTGCTGCAGCCAACACCAGCAGCACGGCCCCCACCCAGACCAGTTCGATCGGCAACTGCTCGTGCAGGCCCAACATCACAGCGGCAAGCGCCAGCATCAGCAGCGAAACCAACGGCCAGAAGGCGCGCACCAGACGTTCCGACAACAGCCCCACCCAGGTCAGCCGCAACGGCCAGCGAAGCCGCACAAGGCGCGGATCTGAGAGCCTCGGGCCTGAGCCGCGACCTGTTGGGATCGGATCGGACGGCAGATCGGAACCGCCGTCTTTCCGCGAGTACCCACCCTCCGCCTGCGGGCGCGCCGGTGAACCCGGCGCGGCGGCAGATGTCGCGTCAGCCTTGCGGCGAAACTTGGGGTCGTTGACCATGCGGGCGGCGCCTCCGATCAGCCCTGCGCCGCGGCAGATGTCGCGGTACCCGTCAGAGCCACTCGGGGATGGTATCGCGGTTTATCATTTCGTCAAAGTCCGGACGTCGGCGGATAACCGCGAATTGATCCCCATTGACCAGCACTTCAGGGATCAACGGGCGCGAGTTATATTCGCTCGACATCACTGCCCCATAGGCGCCGGCGCTGCGGAAAGCCACCAGATCCCCCGCTTCCAGGGGCGGCATATCGCGATGGCGCGCAAAGGTATCGCCAGTTTCGCAGACCGGTCCAACGATATCATATGGACGCTGCTCCACTCCGGCGTCGGCTTCGATCACCGGAACAATCTCGTGATGCGCCTCATACATGGCGGGGCGGATCAGATCATTCATGGCGCCGTCGATGATCAGGAAATCCCGGTCCTCGCCGGATTTCACATAGATCACCTTGCTCACCATGATGCCGGCATTGCCGGCAATCAGACGCCCCGGTTCGATTTCGATCTCACACCCAAGATGCCCCAAGGTGCGCTGTACCATAGCGCCGTATTCAACCGGCAACGGTGGCGTATCGTTCGAGCGGGTGTAGGGAATACCAAGGCCACCGCCAAGGTCGAGACGGTGAATCTCATGACCATCAGCGCGCAGCTGCTCGGTCAGTTCCGCCACTTTCTGATAGGCCAGCTCGAACGGGGCCAGTTCGGTCAGCTGCGAGCCGATATGTACGTCAATGCCGATCACCTTCAGCCCTGGCAGGCTGGCGGCACGGGCATAGACTTCCCGCGCCCGCGCAATCGGAATGCCGAATTTATTCTCAGATTTGCCCGTCGCGATCTTGGCGTGCGTCTTTGCATCGACATCCGGGTTCACGCGTACGGTGATCGGCGCCACAACGCTCAGTTCCTGCGCAACCGCGTTGATCACGTCCATTTCCGGCTCGGATTCCACATTGAACTGACGGATACCACCGCTCAGGGCGGTTCGAATCTCGTCCTCGGTCTTGCCGACGCCCGAAAACACAATCTTGTCACCGGGAACTCCGGCCGCCTTGGCGCGCAGATATTCGCCCTTGCTGACCACATCCATGCCGGCGCCAGCCTGTGCCAGCGTTTTCAGGATCGCCTGATTGCTGGCTGCCTTCATTGCGTAGCAGACCAGATGATCCATCTCCTTCAGCGCATCATCAAAGAGGTGGAAATGGCGCAGCAGTGTCGCCGTTGAATACAGGTAAAACGGAGTGCCCACAGCAGCCGCGATCTCGGCCACCGGCACATCTTCGGCGTAGAGAGCGCCGTCACGATAGAGAAAATGATCCATAGATCGCGCTTAGACCAGAACCGGGGCGCGGATCAAATGATTCCGCTCAGGGTCAGACGCCCAGATAGACGCTGAGTGGCCCTTTGTGCAGGCCAAGGCTGCCGCCCGCGTGGACGCCGCTGCTGGACACGCCAACTCCGGCATTGAGCGAGGGTCGTACCGGCTCTCCGTCGACCCCGCAGGCCGCAAGACCCACGCAGGCCACCAGAATACCCAGGATCAGAACGGTTTTCTGCATATTGATCCCTTTCGATCTGGGCGGTTGCGACTGAACCGGCACATCACCGCTTAACCGCAACCGCCCTGCTATCAGTCCGCCAGGAGGCTCTGCCAGCGGGCCACCTGCGCGCGCACCTGGGCGGGTGCGGTGCCGCCGTAAGACATGCGCGAGTTTACCGAGTTTTCGACGCCAAGCACAGAGAAGATGTCCCCGGTGATGCCGGCATGCACGCCCTGCATATCCGCAAGCGAAAGATCCGGCAGGTCGCAGCCGCGCTTTTCGGCCATCGCCACCAGGGTGCCGGTCACGTGGTGCGCATCGCGGAACGGCACCTTCAGCACCCTAACCAGCCAGTCGGCCAGGTCTGTGGCGGTGGAGAAGCCGGAACCCGCGGCCGCCGCCAGGCTCTCGCGGTTGCCGGTCATGTCCTTCACCATGCCTTCCATCGCCGCCAGCGCCAGCATCCAGTTGTCGGCAGCGTCAAAGACCTGTTCCTTGTCTTCCTGCATGTCCTTGGAATAGGTGAGCGGCAGCCCCTTCATCACCATCATCAGCGCGGTGTTGGCGCCAAAAATCCGGCCCACCTTGGCGCGGATCAGCTCAGCCGCGTCCGGGTTCTTCTTCTGCGGCATGATCGACGAGCCGGTGGAGAAGCGGTCGGAGAGCGTCACGAAACGGAACTGGGCAGAAGACCAGATCACCAGCTCCTCGGCAAAGCGGGAGAGGTGCATGGCGCTGATCGAGGCGCAGGACAGGAACTCCAGCGCGAAATCGCGGTCAGAGACGGCATCGAGCGAATTTGCCGCCGGGCGGTCAAAGCCCAGCGCCTTGGCGGTCATTTCCCGGTCGATCGGGAAGGAGGTACCGGCCAGCGCCGCCGCGCCCAGCGGCGATTCGTTCATCCGCGCGCGGGCATCGCGGACGCGGGACAGATCGCGGCCGAACATCTCCACGTAGGCCATCATGTGGTGGCCCCAGGTCACCGGCTGCGCGGTCTGCAGGTGGGTAAAGCCCGGCATCACCCAATCGGCGCCAGCTTCTGCCTGCGACAGAAGCGCGCGGATCAGCGCCAAGAGGCCGCTTTCGGCGGCGTCCAGCTGGTCACGTACCCAGAGTTTGAAGTCGGTTGCCACCTGGTCGTTGCGGCTCCGGCCCGTGTGCAGGCGGCCCGCAGGCTCACCGATGATCTCTTTCAGGCGGGCCTCCACGTTCATATGGATGTCTTCCAGTGCGGTGGAATACTGGAAGGTTCCGCCCTCGATCTCTGACAATACGGTGAGCAGCCCTTCCCGAATGGCCTCGGCATCATTATCCGTAATGACACCTGTCGCGGCCAACATCGCCGCATGGGCCCTGGAGCCGGCAATGTCCTGCGCCGCCATCCGCTTGTCGAACCCGATCGAGGCATTGATCGCCTCCATGATCGCGTCCGGGCCAGCGGCAAAGCGGCCGCCCCACATCTGGTTCGAGGATTGATCTGTCATGGTGTGGAACCCCGGAGATAATATGCGTCTGTTTCGTCAGCTAACCCTTTATATGGCCCTTGCCCTCGGTGCAAATGCCGCCTTTGCCGCGGACCCCGCAGCCCTTTCCGAGCTCCGCGAAGGTGACATGCGCCGTCTGATCCTCCACCCGGAAGCAAAACCGACCTCCAGCAACAGCTTTGAACTGGAAGACGGCAAGGGCAGCGCCTCGCTTGCCGATTATGAAGGCAAGGTTGTCCTGCTGAACTTCTGGGCCACCTGGTGCGCTCCCTGCCGGAAAGAAATGCCGATGCTGTCCGAACTTCAAAGTGAATTTGGCGGTGAGGATTTTGAGGTCCTGACCCTAGCCACCGGCCGCAACTCGCCCGACGGGATTCAGAAGTTCTTTGATGAAACGGGCATCACCAATCTGCCCCGCCATCAGGATCCAAAGGGTGCGCTGGCCAAGGAAATGGCCGTGTTTGGCCTACCGATGACAATGATCCTCGATCGCGACGGCAATGAAATCGGCCGCCTGCGTGGCGATGCAGAGTGGAACTCCGACAGTGCCAAGGCAATCCTGCAAACTCTGATCGACGCAGAATGACTGATTGACGCTCATTAAGAAGACCCGCGGCCGTACCGCAGTGCAGCAGCTTTCCCGGGCGTGCGCGGGCGGTGGCCAGATAGCTGGCATCTTTCGGAGCTTGACCCAACGCCACCTTTGACAGAGCCGTCACCCTGCCGCCAATCTGAGCGGCAGGGAGGACGTGATGCCGCTGGAAATCTTGGTGGCGATGGTGCTGATCGGCATTGTTGTCATAGCTATACTGCTTCATGTCACCGGGCGGTCCGCTCCGGTTCTGATGACGCGAGACACCGCCGCCAAGGCCTGGTCTCGTCATGATCCCGATACTCAAATCCTGAACACATGGCCAAGCACTCTTGGTCAGGCGGCCCTGATTGAAACCGATCTCGGGCTTGGTCTGGTCTGGTGTTTTGGCGCCGATACCATCGCCCGGCCACTTGCCGGGGTGCGACTATTGGATCACCCCAAGGGCCTGAAGCTGCGGTTCGCCGATTTTGCTACCCCCTCCGTGGTGCTCCACCTGTCGGATGCCGAGCGCAACGATTGGCGACGGCGCATCATGGGCGACCACAGCGCACCAATCACACCGACCGTGGCAGCGCAGACAGAAGGACAGACACATGCCTGATACGATTTCGTACCCTGATGTCACCCAGTGGGCGGTCCCTTTCTTCATCGCCGCGATTCTGGCTGAGTTCCTCTGGATCGCCATCAAGGGACGTGGCGGGCGATATGAAACCCGCGACGCCGTCACATCTCTTGTTATGGGCGCCGGTAGCGTGGCGTCAGGCATTGCGCTTGGCTTCATCGCCTGGGCCTTCTTCATGCTTTTGTGGCAGATCACGCCGTTGGACCTGGGCACATCGGTCTGGGTGATCGTTCTGTGCTTCGTCCTGGACGACCTGCGCTACTACTGGGTGCATCGCTTTGGCCACCGGGTGCGCTGGGTCTGGGCCAGCCATGTCAATCATCACTCAAGCCAGCACTACAACCTCACCACCGCTCTGCGGCAGACCTGGACGGGCACATTCACCTTTATGATGGTGGTGCGCGCGCCGCTGGTTCTCCTGGGCTTCCATCCTGCCATGGTACTGTTTGTCGGAGGCATCAATCTGGTCTACCAGTTCTGGATCCACACCGAGGCCATCGGCCGGATGCCGCGCTGGTTTGAGGCCGTGATGAACACACCCAGCCATCACCGCGCACACCACGGCCGCAATCCGCGCTATCTTGATTGCAACTATGCTGGTGTCTTTATCATCTGGGACAAGATGTTCGGCACATTCGTACCCGAACAGGATCACGACCGCCCGGATTACGGCCTGGTTCACAACATCGGCACCTTCAACCCACTGCGTGTCGCCTTCCACGAATGGGTCAGCATCTTCAAGGATGTGACCCAACCCGGGCTGACGTTCCGGCAGCGGTTGCTATATGCGGTTGCCCCGCCGGGCTACAGCCATGACGGCAGCCGCGACAGCTCCGACACAATCCGCGCAAAGCACTTGCAACGTCATCCTGAGGACATCGGCAGCGCTGGCTTTGACAAGACCTGAGTGCAGCTCTCAATTTGGGTAAAATTGTCGCCTTAATCCTAGCTCAACGCTTTTGCGCCAAGGTCCGGTCTGATCCATATTGATCAGACCACCCCAGCGCCAAGGGATATACCCGTGAAGAAGAAGCAAAAGGTCATGGCCGACATGCCAGAAGGCGGCGATAACCCGCTGACCTCTGCGGTTGTATCGCGTGATCGGTCGACTCTCGACATGGTCAGCGACGCGATTCGCCACAACCAGACGATGCTTGCCTATCAGCCCATCATACAGGCTATGCCGCCACAAGGGGTTGCCTTTTACGAAGGGTATATCCGGGTTCTCGATTCAACGGGTCGCGTGATACCTGCGCGCGAATTCATGCCGCTGGTCGAGGATAAGGAAACCGGGCGTGAACTGGACTGTCTTGCCCTCGAACATGGCCTGAAGGCACTTGCGCGCAGCCCCAATATCCGCCTCTCCGTCAATATGTCCGCGCGCTCGATCGGCTATCAGCGCTGGATGCGTGTCCTGGAGAAACATCTGAAGAAAGATGCCGCCGCAGGCGAAAGGCTGGTGCTGGAAATCACTGAGGCCTCTGCCATGGCTGCGCCCGAGTTGGTCATCGACTTCATGGACCGGATGCAGAAACACGGTATCGCCTTTGCGCTTGATAACTTCGGCGCCGGGGCAACGGCCGTTAGCTATTTCCGGCAGTTCTTCTTTGATGCGGTGAAAATTGACGGGCAGTACATACGCAACATTCATGCCAACCACGACAATCAGGCTGTTGTCCGCGCGCTGGTAGGGATCGCCAAGCAATTCGATATGCTGGTGGTTGCGGAATCCGTCGAAAGCCGAGCTGACGCCGAGTTCCTGATCTCCATCGGTGTGGACTGCCTGCAGGGCTATTTGTTCGGCGCCCCCTCGGTCAGCCCGCCATGGCTGGAAGAGCTGCGCAGGAACAGTCGCGCATCCTGACCTCACAGCACGTTGCCTTATGGGTGAATTCGCGCATCTTTGCGCCAGATACCTGCCGCGCAACGTAAGGGCGAATTCCTGTCGGGAATGATCGCTTGGCAAACGACCGGACCTGCCTCAGAAAATGTGCCATAGTATTGATTGACACAGGCTCTCCCTGTGGGACACCTTGCACGTGCTGCAATTGCAGCGAAACACACGGCCTTTAAAAAAAGGCAGGGGGATCCCGGTTGCTGCGGCTGCGAAATGCGGACTGCGCGGTTGGCCTCCCGGGACTATGAATGGCAGAGGACCCTAACTGATGACCAATGTAGTAATTGCATCCGCCGCACGCACCGCCGTCGGCAGCTTTGGTGGCGCATTCGCCAATACCCCCGCCCATGATCTTGGCGCCGCAGTACTGGAGGCTGTGGTTGAACGTGCCGGGATCGACAAATCCGAAG
Organism: Phaeobacter sp. JH20_34; assembly: GCF_048056095.1. Taxonomy (NCBI): domain Bacteria; kingdom Pseudomonadati; phylum Pseudomonadota; class Alphaproteobacteria; order Rhodobacterales; family Roseobacteraceae; genus Phaeobacter; species Phaeobacter sp. JH20_34. The sequence goes on from NZ_JAYMWT010000019.1 coordinate 176,127, forward strand.
TTTCCGAAACCATTCTGGGTCAGGTGCTGACGGCGGCGCAGGGTCAGAATCCTGCTCGCCAGGCCCATATCAATGCCGGCCTGCCACAGGAATCGGCAGCCTGGGGAATCAATCAGGTCTGCGGGTCCGGTCTGCGTGCCGTGGCACTTGGCGCCCAGCACATCCAACTCGGTGACGCGGCCATCGTCTGTGCGGGCGGTCAGGAAAACATGACCCTCTCGCCCCATGCCGCCAATCTGCGCGCCGGGCACAAAATGGGCGATATGAGCTATATTGATACCATGATCCGCGATGGCCTTTGGGATGCCTTCAACGGCTACCACATGGGCCAGACTGCGGAGAATGTTGCCGAGAAATGGCAGATCTCCCGTGACATGCAGGATGAATTTGCCGTTGCAAGCCAGAACAAGGCCGAAGCGGCACAGAAGGCAGGCAAATTCGCCGATGAAATCGCAGCCTTCACCGTCAAGACCCGCAAGGGCGACATCATTGTGGATCAGGACGAATACATCCGCCACGGTGCCACCATCGAGGCCATGCAGAAGCTGCGCCCCGCCTTCACCAAGGATGGTTCGGTCACAGCCGCCAATGCCTCAGGCCTGAACGACGGCGCCGCGGCCACACTGTTGATGAGCGCCGATGACGCCGAAAAGCGGGGTATCGAACCGCTGGCCCGGATCGCCTCCTATGCCACCGCAGGTCTGGACCCCTCCATCATGGGCGTTGGTCCGATCTACGCCTCGCGCAAGGCACTGGAGAAAGCCGGCTGGTCCGTGGATGACCTCGATCTGGTTGAGGCCAACGAAGCCTTCGCAGCGCAGGCCTGCGCCGTGAACAAGGACATGGGCTGGGATCCGGCAATCGTCAACGTCAACGGTGGCGCAATCGCAATTGGTCACCCGATTGGTGCCTCCGGCTGCCGCGTCCTCAATACGCTGCTGTTTGAAATGAAGCGGCGGGGTGCCAAGAAAGGCCTCGCCACGCTTTGCATCGGCGGCGGTATGGGCGTTGCCATGTGCGTGGAGCGTCCCTGAGGCGCATTATTCTGACCATATCAAGGGCGCCCGATTGGCGCCCTTTTCTATATGGAGCGCATTTTACGATAGCTTTGTCGAAGAGGGCGACGCAGCGTCGCACTCCGTATCGGCTCCAGCGCCCGGATTCACGGAGTAATATAATTGCGCAATCAAAAACAAAATAGTAGCAAGATTACCAAGTCAAATAACGGAGGACTTTTCCATGGCACGTAACGCACTCGTCACCGGCGGCTCTCGCGGCATCGGCGCTGCAATCTCACAGGCGTTGAAAGCGGAAGGCTATACTGTGGCGGCGACCTATGCCGGTAATGATGAGGCAGCGGCGAAGTTTACCGATGAAACCGGCATCAAGACGTACAAGTGGGACGTTGCCAGCTACGAGGACAGCGCCGCCGGCATCGCCAAGGTTGAAGCGGATATCGGCCCGATCGATATCGTCGTCGCCAATGCAGGCATCACCCGCGATGCTCCGTTCCACAAGATGACACCGGAGCAATGGCAGCAGGTGATCGACACCAACCTCACTGGTGTCTTCAACACCGTGCACCCGATCTGGCCCGGCATGCGCGAACGCAAGTTCGGCCGTGTGATCGTGATCTCCTCGATCAATGGTCAGAAAGGGCAGTTCGCTCAGGTAAACTATGCCGCGACCAAAGCAGGCGACCTCGGCATCGTGAAATCTCTGGCCCAGGAAGGGGCGCGGGCGGGCATCACCGCCAACGCGATCTGCCCAGGCTATATTGCGACCGAGATGGTGATGGCCGTTCCTGAGAAGGTCCGCGAGTCGATCATTGGCCAGATCCCAGCCGGCCGCCTGGGTGAGCCGGAGGAGATTGCTCGCTGCGTGACCTTCCTCGCATCAGAGGACTCGGGCTTTATCAACGGCTCCACCATTTCGGCCAATGGCGCGCAGTTCTTCGTGTAAGACCGCACCGAGCACAGATGGCAAGGGCCGGTCCACTGGGCCGGCCCTTTTCCAATCCCGTAAGGACATGCGCGCTATGCCCAGCGGGAAACCCCGGCACGCAGCCGCGTGGCGCGACGCGGTGCAAATATACGCGCCCACAGCGCACGTACGACCTGGCCGCGCTCCTCATGTGCGCGTTGCAGGGCGAGTTTTACGGTAGCACTGGCAGAATATTCCATCGTTTCGGCCTCCATTCAGATCAGTGTTGCTAACTTGACCTAGATATGCGCCTTTTCGTGACAACAGACAAACGAGACTTTTCAGCACTTCACTTAAGTATTACTTATCTCACATGTCTGATCGCCTGCCACCACTGACCGCCCTGCGCGCCTTTGAAGCCGCCGCCCGCCATATGTCCTTTGCCCGTGCGGCACAGGAGTTGAACGTGACCCCGGCAGCGCTGTCATTTCAGATCAAATCCCTGGAAGAGCATTTGGGAACACCGGTATTCCGCCGCCTGAACCGCGCCGTCGAGCTGACGGAAGCAGGGGCTGCCCTAGCGCCCGGGACGTCTGATGGGTTTCAGGCACTGACGGCAGCCTGGCGCGCGGCAATCCGGCTACAGGACGATGGGGTCCTGACGGTCACGGCCGGCCCTGCCTTTACCGCGAAATGGCTGGCGCCGCGCTTTTACGAGTTTGCGCGCGCCCACCCTGAAATCGACCTTCGGTTCTCGGCCAGCCTGCGCCGTGTTGATCTGATGCGCGACGACGTCGATGTGGCGATCCGTTTTGGCTACGGCCCATACCCAGACGTCTATTCAATGCCGCTGCCTGTGGAGTGGGTGATGCCGGTCATGACACCTGATATCGCGCAGCGTTACCCCACCGTCGCCGCGCTGAAAGACGCGCCGCTAATCCACGACGATTCACTGAACTTTATGTCACCGCAGCTCGACTGGACCGCCTGGTTCAAGTTGATGGGTGAGGAGTTCAACCCCACCCATGGCGCCCGCTTCAGCAACGCCGACCACGCGGTGGATGCCGCTTTGGCAGGGGCCGGTGTGGTTTTAGGGCGGCGCGCGCTGGTGGTAAAGGATCTTGCCGAAGGGCGTCTGGTTGCCCCCTTCAAAACGGCGCTAACCGGCAAGGCCCGATTTTGCTTCCTCTGTCAGAAAGGCGCTGAAACGCGCCCGCAGATCGTGGCATTCCGCGACTGGATCCTGGCCGAAATCGAAAAGACCGCCGCTGTGTCAGATGGGCTGAAAATCGTGTCGGTAGACAGTCTCACATGACCAGGAACCGCGCAACGGCAACCGGCTTTGTCGCGGTATTGCTTTGGTCGCTACTGGCTGTTCTCACCGTTGGCACTGCGCCGACCCCACCGCTCCTGTTGAACGCCTTGTGTTTCACAATCGGCGGCTCATTGGGCCTCATTTGGTGTTGGCGCAGTGGTGGCCTCACGGCACTGCGACGAGTGTCATGGCGGGTCTATCTCTTCGGCAGCCTCGGTCTCTTTGGCTATCATGCGCTTTACTTCTCCGCGCTGAGGATGGCCCCCGCAGCCGAAGCAGGGCTTATTGCCTATCTCTGGCCATTGCTGATTGTGCTGTTGTCCGGCCTGCTGCCAGGGGAAACACTGCGCGCGGGGCATTTGCTGGGGGCCCTCCTCGGCTTCGCCGGTGCCGCAACGATCATCACCGGTGGCGGAGCCGAGTTTGATGCCGCGGCACTGCCCGGCTATGGGCTTGCGCTACTCTGCGCACTGACGTGGTCGGGATATTCCGTGCTTGCGCGACGCCTGGGGACAGCCCCCACCAGCACGGTTGCCGTATTCTGCCTGATCACTGCGGCAGCATCCTGGGGCCTTCATTTCGCGCTGGAAGAAAGCCATTGGCCCATCGGCATCAGCGGTTGGGGAGCGACAGTCGCGCTGGGTCTGGGGCCGGTCGGCCTTGCGTTCTATGTCTGGGACATCGGAGTGAAACAGGGTGACATCCAACTGCTCGGCACCAGCTCTTATGCAGCACCTTTGCTTTCAACACTGATCCTTGTTGTTGCAGGAATTGCGCCTGCGTCATGGACGCTGGCGATTGCAGCCTGCCTGATAACAGGCGGGGCGCTGCTGGCCGCGCGGGCCAATGCGACGCCCTGAAGCATCCATCTACCGGCGCATCCCTCCCCAAGGGCCGCAACAGAAAATCCCGCGCCAGATGCAGAAACAAGAAGGGGTCACCAGCCGTGCTGATGACCCCTAACAACCAATCGGTTCTGCCTCAGGCACCGCAGCGACGGGACTGCGGTCACCTCAGATCAGACCACTCTCTCAGACGGCAAGTTCCTCCGTCGAGAGACGTTTAATTTCTTCTTTGAGTTTCAGTTTCTGTTTCTTCATCGACGCGATACGCAGCCCGTCGGTCGCGGGTGAGCGTTGGGCGTGTTCGACTTCCATGCTCAGATGCTCGTGCTTCTTCTTTAGTTCGGTCAGATGCGAGCTGAGGCTCATGTCATTCCTCCTTCTTTGAGCGTGTTGCGTACAAAGTGAGTGGAACACAAGATTATTGCTCTGTCACGCTGCAGAAGCATATATTTTGTCATGAAACCGTCATTTCGGCATGTCCTCGCCGAATGAGAGCCGATTCTCCGCGAGTCTCCCGCAAATATCAGCTTGGCCAGGGCAACCCATGGCCATCACGAAGAACAGCCCGGATCTCCGCCTGGTAGTTTTCGGCGTCACGCAAATGTGCTTCACCGTTGTGCAGGATCAGCGGCGCATGCAGCCTGAACCCTGCACGGCCACCCTTGCGCGCCCGCAGCAGAACCAATTCGGCGCCACGACCGACACGGGCGGCCAATGGCAACACCTCAAGTGAGCCCAGACGTCCAAAACAGGCCCCAAGCATTTCCGGCAGGCGATCGGCCCGCTGGATCATGTGCAGATATCCCTTATGGGTGAGGCGTCGCGCTGCGGTATCGAACCAGACGGTCAACTCCGTCGCCCCGCCGAGTGCAATCTGCCGCCCCACGTCCTGCGCCGGACTGTGCGCACCGGCGCGATAATAGGGCGGGTTGGCGATGACATGGTCAAACTGGATCTGGCGCAGATCCACCGGCAGTGCTGCCAGATCAGCCTCGACGATCGTGATATCGACTGCGTTCAGCGCGGCATTGCGTCGCGCCAGATCGGCATAATCGGACTGAAGCTCGACCCCGGTCAGGTCCAGATCCGGGACCCGTGCAGCCAGACATAACAGAGCCGGACCGCCTCCGCAGCCCAGCTCCAGCACCCGATCACCAGGCTGTGCGGGAACGGCTGCGGCCAGCAGGACAGGGTCGACCCCGGCGCGATACCCCTGCTTTGGTTGCAACAACTGTACCCGCCCACCCAGAAACGCGTCCTGGCTAAGAGCGCTGTCCTCAAATCCCGACATCAGCGCAGCGGAATATCATTGTCACGCATCACGCGCTCGGCAGCGGCATGATCATCGCTGCGCACCATCAATCTGCGCGGGAATATCCCGATACCACCTTCAAGGATGCTCATATTTACGTCCATTTGAAAGCAGTCTATATCCTCACCCTCAAGAAGGGCGGTGGCAAAGGCCATGACAGTTGGGTCTGTGCTGCGCAAAAGTTCCTTCATAGGGATGGATCTAAGGGCAAGGGCTGCGCCTTGTCGAGCCTTGCAAGCGGGAAAACGATGAATCAAATCCTGACGCAAAAGCCGCATGACATGCTGGCCGCGACACTCAGCGACGAAATGGCAGCGGTCAATACGCTGATCCAGACACGCATGGCCTCGAAACATGCGCCGCGCATTCCCGAGGTAACGGCCCATCTTGTCGAGGCCGGCGGCAAGCGTTTGCGCCCGATGCTGACCCTCGCGGCAGCGCGCCTGTGTGGCTACAGCGGTGAAAACCACGTGAAACTGGCAGCAACCGTTGAATTCATTCACACCGCCACCCTGCTGCATGATGACGTGGTTGACGAAAGCGGACAGCGCCGCGGTCGTCCGACAGCCAATCTCTTGTGGGACAACAAAAGCTCCGTTCTAGTCGGCGACTATCTCTTTGCGCGCAGTTTCCAGTTGATGGTGGAAACCGGCTCTCTGCGGGTGCTCGATATCCTGGCCAACGCCTCGGCGACTATTGCCGAGGGTGAAGTTCTGCAAATGACTGCGGCCAGTGATCTTGCCACCGATGAGGCCGTGTACCTGCAGGTTGTGCGCGGCAAGACAGCAGCGCTGTTCTCCGCCGCGACTCAGGCAGGTGGCGTCGTCGCCGGCGCACCCGAAGCGCAGGTAGACGCGTTGTTTGCCTATGGCGATGCGCTTGGTATCGCCTTCCAGATTGCCGACGATCTATTGGATTATCAGGGTGATAGCTCCGCGACGGGAAAAAACGTCGGCGATGATTTCCGCGAACGCAAGCTGACCCTGCCGGTGATCAAGGCCGTTGCACAGGCCACCGCAGAAGAGCGCGCCTTCTGGGTTCGCACCATTGAAAAGGGACGTCAGGATGAGGGCGACCTCGACCATGCGCTGTCCCTGATGGACAAATACGACACGTTGGCCGCAACCCGCCGCGATGCGATGGAATGGGTTGCCAAGGCACAGGACGCCTTGACCTCCCTGCCAGAGGACCCGATCCGCCAGATGCTGCATGATCTGGCCGACTATGTTGTCGCCCGCCTTGCCTAGGCCTAAAGAATAACCGGATTAACGCCTGAAAGGCACACCCCACTGCGCAGGCTTTTTTGGCTGTGCGCCGGTCATGCCAGCAACCGGCCCGCGCGCACCCACCAGTCAGGATGTGCCGCCTGCAAGGTGGCAGCCGCCGCCTCTGCCGTCGCCTCGTCGGCAAATAACGCGTAGCAGGTCGCACCTGACCCCGACATCGCGTGAAACAGCGGGGCCAAACCCGACAGCGCGTCGAGAACCGCTCCGATCAGAGGCTCGAGCATGATTGCCGGCCCCTGCAGATCGTTGCGCTGACCCGAAAGCCAGGCCGCCAGCTCCTCTGCGCTCTGCCAAACGGGTAGCCTGTCGGGCATCGGTGGGTTGTCACGTTTCTTCATCGCGCGAAAAATCGCGGGCGTGGCGACTGACACCCCCGGATTTGCCAGAACAATCGCGCAGTCAGGCAAGGCTGGCAGCCGCTCCAGCTGCTCACCGATACCACGCATCCGCTGGGCGCCCGGCTCCATGCAAACCGGCAGATCCGCTCCCAGGGGGAGAACCTCTGCAACTCCGGGAAGAGGTACCTGCCACAGCTCGCACAGGACCCGCAACGTCGCCGCCGCATCGGAGGACCCGCCCCCGATGCCAGAGGCCGGTGGCAGCTGCTTGTCCAACCTCAGCTCCGCCCCCCGCTCGACCTGTAAAAGCTCAGCCGCTTTCATCATCAGGTTGGAGCTGTCGGTCGGTACGCCCTTTGCCATGGCGCCCCCCACCCGCAGGCTCAGGGTGTCGGCAGATACAGCCGTGATCCGGTCCCCGATGTCAGCAAAGACCACAAGCGAATCCAGCAGATGATAGCCATCTGTGCGCTGGCCGATCACATGCAGGGTCAGATTGATCTTGGCCGGGGCAAATCCCTCAACCGTCATGTGCCACGTTCAACGGCGCCGCACCCTCTTCGGCAAGAACGGCATCAAGGCCGCTTTCCAGCTTGCGGCGAATGCGCTCAGGGTCGGCTTCACTGTCAGTATCTTCGGGGTCGATGAACGACAGCGCGCGCTTCCACTGGAACTCAGCTTCCCGCGCCCGCCCGACAGCCCAGTAAACATCCCCGAGGTGGTCGTTGACCACAGGGTCGACCGGCATCAATTCAACCGCGGTTTCCATATGGCCAACCGCCTCTTCATAGCGACCCAGCCGATAGAGTACCCAGCCGAGGCTGTCGACGATATAGCCCGCGTCAGGGCGCGCGGCGACAGCGCGTTCGATCATCGACAGCGCCTCGTCCAGTTTGATCTGCTTCTCCACCAGAGAATAGCCGAGATAATTCAGAACCTGCGGCTGATCCGGGCGAATTTCGAGTGCGGCGCGGAAATCCGCCTCTGCCTGCTCCCAATTTTTCAGCCGCTCGTGGCAGATGCCACGGGCATACAGCAGGAACCAACGTCCCTCCACGCTTTCATCCATCAGCCCCAGCGCGGTGTCATAGGCAGCGACGGCGCCGCTGTAATCCTCCTGCTGCCGCAACAGATCACCCAGATTGGTGTGGACCGGTGCCTCTTTCGGGAAATCACGCGCCAGCTGCTGCAGGACCTCGGCGGCCGCATCAGGTTTGGCGGCGCGACGCAATGCTTCGGCGCGTCCCAGTTCTGCGGCGTGGTAATCCGGATGCTCGCGCGGCACCTGCTTGTAAAGCTCGATCGACAGGGCGTAGCGGCCCAGCTGGTCAAAGAGCTCCGCAGCCAGCAACAATGCGTCCACGTGATCTTCGCGCAAGGCAGCTGCGACACGGGCATACATCAGCACATAGTCATCGGCCATTTCACCATTAAGGGCAGCCCCCATGGTGAAGAACACTTCGGCAATGCCCTGTGTCGGCGTGGCCGCCAGCGTATAGGGAAGGGTTTCGCCATCCTTCAGCCGTGCGGACAGCGCTGCAAGCCCCGGATCCAGCTGCCCATTGAAGGCGTCGGACAGCACATCGAGCGCCTGTTCATTGCGCCCCAGCTGCGACAGAATCTCAAGCCGCGCGATCACCGCCCGACGCGAGGTATTGGTCAGCTGGCCCTCCTCGGCAGCAAACAGGGCCTCCGCCCCCTCGTAATCCCCGACAGAGGCCAGCGCCAGCGCCCGGTGATAGCGCGCGAAAAGGCCAAGCCCCTCTTTTTCACCCAAGACGTCAAACTGTGTCAGCGCATCGGACACTGAACCAGCGCCCAGATGTGCCCAGCCCAACAGCAAGCCATCCACCAGGGCATTGATCTCATACTGCCCCTCTTGCTGAGAGGTCACGCGTTCGATGATGGTCTGATAGTCCTCGGTCAGGACCAGGTTGGCAGTGGTAACGATATTGGCGACCTGACTGCGCGCGCCCATCTCCGACAGGCGGGCGGCGACCGGCGCGGCCCCTTTGATATCACCCAGCGCAAGCCGGGAAAACACGACATGCTCCATGAGCAGCGGGTTCTTCGGGTCGCGCACCAGCGCGCGGTTGTAATAATCCGCGGAGGCGCGGAAATCACTATCCAGGGTAGCAGCCCGTGCCGCCAGATACGCACCCGCCAGCCCATCTGCACGCACCGCATCGGCCTGCACCAGTATCGGCAGGGTGATCGCCACGGCAAGAGCCGCTGCGCTTGTCAGGCTGCGAAAGAATGGGACGGGCACGGGGGGCCTCCTCGTTGGTGACTGGTCAAATACTGCCTCGCCACAAAGCGTAGAACGCCGCCCCTTAACACGCAATGGGGCAGCCCGCAGGCTGCCCCAATTATTCCGGCAAATACCTGCCGAAACCGATCACATATTCGGGTAGTTCGGCCCGTCACCGCCCTGCGGTGTGGTCCAGGTGATATTCTGGCTCGGATCCTTGATGTCACAGGTCTTGCAGTGGACGCAGTTCTGGAAGTTGATCACGAACTCCGGCTTGCCGTCCTTCTCCACCACCTCATAGACACCCGCCGGGCAATAGCGCTGCGCAGGCTCCGCGAACTTCGGCAGGTTGACGCTGATCGGCGTGTCCAGATTGCCCAGACGCAGGTGGCAGGGCTGGCTCTCTTCGTGGTTGGTCGCCGCAAAGGCAACGTTGGTCAGGCGGTCAAACGAAAGCACACCATCGGGTTTGGGATAGTCGATGGGTTTGTGCTTGGAGGCTTCCTCGGTTGCCTCTGCGTCATTTTTACCGTGACCCAAAGTGCCAAACAGCGAAAAGCCCAACGTATTGGTCCACATATCCAGACCACCCAGCATCAGCGAGGCGGTGAGGCCCCACTTCGACCACATCGGTTTGACGTTGCGCACTTTCTTCAGGTCGGCACCGATCGCGCCGTCGCGGACACTGACCTCATAGTCGGCAAGTTCGTCGCCCGAACGCTCAGCCTTGATCGCGTCATAGGCGGCTTCGGCGGCTGCCTTGCCCGACAGCATGGCGTTGTGGTTGCCCTTGATGCGCGGCACGTTGACCATGCCAGCCGAGCAACCCAAGAGCGCCACACCGGGGGCGACCAGCTTCGGCATCGACTGATAGCCACCTTCGGTGATCGCACGGGCGCCATAGGCCACGCGCTTACCGCCTTTCAGCAGCTCAGCCACCATCGGATGGTGCTTGAAGCGCTGGAATTCCATGTAGGGGTACAGATGCGGGTTCTTGTAGTTCAGGTGAACCACGAAACCGACGTAAACCTGATTGTTGTCTAGGTGATAGATAAAGGATCCGCCACCCGCGTTGGACCCCAGCGGCCAGCCCATGGTGTGGGTGACAGAGCCCTCTTTGTGCTTGGCAGGATCAATTTCCCAGATCTCTTTCATGCCAACACCGTATTTCTGCGGCTCCTTGCCGTCAGACAGGCTGTATTTGGCAATCACTTCTTTGGAAAGCGAGCCGCGCACACCTTCGGAGAGGAAGACATATTTGCCGTGCAGTTCCATCCCCGGCTCGGTGTTCGGACCATAGGTACCGTCGGATTCCAGACCAAAGACACCGGCAACCACGCCTTTGACTTCGCCATTGTCACCATAGACCAATTCGGAACAGGCCATACCCGGGAAGATCTCGACGCCCAGCTCTTCTGCCTGCTCAGCCATCCAGCGGCAGACATTGCCCATCGAGACGATGTAGTTGCCATGGTTGTTCATCAGCGGCGGCATCGGGAAGTTCGGGATGCGGATCTGCCCCGCCTCACCCAGCATGTAGAAATTGTCGTCCTTGACCGGAACGTTCAGTGGCGCGCCTTTTTCTTTCCAGTCGGGGATCAGTGCATCCAGCCCGCAGGGGTCCAGCACCGCGCCGGACAGGATATGCGCACCCACTTCAGAGCCTTTTTCCAGCACCACGACCTGCAGGTCGCTGTCCAGCTGTTTCAAACGGATCGCCGCAGACAGACCAGCCGGGCCTGCCCCAACGATCACAACGTCGTATTCCATTGCTTCGCGTTCAATCTCGGCCATCGAAGGCTCCTTAGGCTATGGCTCAGGACCAGCCCGTGTAGGCTGTGCGTCCTTGGCGCAATTTTCTTTCGCGGTTGCTTAGCGGGTGCCAGAGGCTCTGGTCAATCCAAACTCTACGTTACGATGATCTAGAACCCTCAATTGCGACAAATGGTGCGTCAAATATCGTCATTTGGCGCGCTGTTCCCGTTTTTGGCCAGATCCGCTGGCCGGTCCCCCATCAGATAGCGCGGCCCCTGCCCCTTGGAAGCGGCAGCATCATCCGGATTGTACAACTTGCAATTGGGCAGCGACAGGCAGCCACAGCCGATGCAGCCATCCAGATTGTCACGAAGCCGCTCCAGCGTTTCGATTCGGGCGTTCAGGTGCTCGCGGAACTGCGCTGAAAGCCGCGTCCAGTCAGCCTTGGTCGGGGTGCGCCCACCCGGCAGGCTCTTCAGAAACCCCTGGATCTCAGGCAGGGAAAACCCAAACTTCTGCGCGATCATCACAAAACTCAGCCGCCGCAGGTCCGCCCGGTGGAACCGCCGTTGTCCTCCCGCATTCCGCCAGGGCTCAACCAGACCCTGCGACTCATAATAGCGGATAGCAGACACGGCGAGCCCGGTTCGCTCCGCAAGATATCCGATCGACACGCCAGCTGACTTTGCCATAGCCCCTCCATCATTCTGATAAACAACTGAAAAATAATAGGTTTGCAGCTTCACCTTCAAGGTAAAGAAAAACCTTGATCTAAAGTTAGGTTGAGAAATTAGCCTACAGGTAATCGATCCAAACTGACAAGCATCGGAGCCTGATATGACTGTACGTCTTGAACATGCAAACATCACCGTTTCTTCCCCTGAAGCCACCGCCGCCTGGATGCAGGATGTGTTCGGCTGGCGCATTCGCTGGCAGGGTGAGGCTATCAACGGCGGCTACAGCCTGCATATCGGTGGTTCTGACAGTTATCTTGCGCTCTACTGCCCCCCGGAACCGCTGGCCAAAGCCCCGATCAGCTACGGCATCACCGGAGGGCTCAATCACATTGCCGTCGTCGTTGATGATCTGAGCACGGTCGAGACCCGTGTACGGGATGCAGGCTTCACCCCAGGTGAGCATCACGACTACGAGCCGGGTCGCAGGTTCTACTTCCGCGACCGCGACAATATCGAATTCGAGGTGGTTCAATATGATGCTTGATCTGCTCTGGCACGCCAGCCGCCCGCGCGCGATCCTGCCTCCGCGCCTCATCACGCCTGACGCCGAACGCTCGAAGCGGCAACCTGTGATACAGCCACACTTCGGGCGGGAAGAAACCCTGCTCGGGTACAGCCGTCTGCTAAAGCTGCTGCGGCAACTGGATCCGCGCCCGCGGGTGCCCCGTCACAGCATCACCGGCAAGACGTCCACCACGGCGCAGGTTCGCTGACCTTACTCCGTAACGGCAGGACTGCGAGGCGCCCGCCCGTCGCCCCGCCTGTCCATGACGCGTTTGCCGCCACACCGCACCCCGGACAGGCGCAAAGCGGACAGGCGTAAAAAAGCGGAGTTTTCCGCCTGTTGGCATGAAATCGCTGTGGACAGCCCCTGCCGCCCTCTTGCATTCGGCGGCAGGATTGGGTCAGGTAAATAAGACATAACCGGTTTGTCCCGCTGTCAGTCTGGCAGTGGGACAAACCGGTTTTCCTATAGACGCGAACCGCCACGGCCGGTGGCCAAACCTGACACGATATCTGGACACAGACATGGAAAAGATCCCGATGACCCCCGCGGGTCACGCCGCCCTAGAAGCTGAATTGAAGACCCTGAAGTCGGTCGAACGCCCGGCCATCATCAAGGCCATTGCCGAAGCCCGCGAACTCGGCGATCTTTCGGAAAACGCCGAGTACCATTCCGCCCGCGAGAAGCAATCCTTCATTGAAGGCCGCATCAAGGAGCTGGAAGGCATCCTGTCGCTCGCCGATGTGATCAACCCGGCCAAACTGTCCGGCGCGATCAAATTCGGCGCCAAGGTCACCGTCGTCGACGAAGACACCGATGAGGAAAAGACCTGGCAGATCGTCGGCGAGCATGAGGCCAATATCGAAGCGGGCCTTCTGAACATCAAATCACCGATCGCCCGCGCTCTGATTGGCAAGGAAGAAGGCGACAGCGTCGAGGTCCGCACCCCAGGCGGCGACCGCGCCTATGAAATCCTCAAGATCGTCTTTTCCTGATACGCATTCCCGGCTCGGCGCCAGTCACCGGCGCCCCGCCATGTCCATCTCGCCGCCGCGCCATGCGGCATATGCCAACCTCTCTCGCCACCCTCTGTTTCGAGCAACAGTATGACCCGCACCAGTTCCACCGCTGCAAAGCCGCCCACCAGCGCCCTCGACGCGCCGCCGGAACGACCGGTCTTTGGCCTGATCGAGGCTGCGGCGCTTGCGTTGAGCGCGTTGTGGCTGCTCGTGGTTGTCGCAGTTTTCGTGCTGGGTGGTACGCCTGACGCGACGCCTGCGGCGGGATGGTCGGATATCCTGCTGCGGATCGTCGCTGTGGTCCTGCCTGTCCTCCTGATCTGGGTCGGTGCTATCGCCCTGCGATCCGCCCAGGTGATGCGGGATGAATCGCAGCGCCTGCACGCTGCCATCGACGGAATGCGCAACGCCTATATCGCCCATGCGCAGCAGGCGGCTTCGGTCTCCGAACCCTCCGTCACACGCAAGTTGGACGAGATTGCCGCCGCGACCCGCAAGACGGAAACCGCCCTCGCGACATTTCACACCAGCCGCCGTGATCGACCCATGCCGGGCATATCCACCACCGCGGCGACGGGCGGCGACGCGACCGATCAGGGACTGCTGGCGCTTGGCACGCCCGCCGAGGATTTTGCAGCCCCGCTGCCTGCTCCGCAATTGATCCGGGCCCTGAATTTTCCTGAAACCGCCGAAGACGAGGAAGGCTTTGCCGCCCTGCGCCTTGCCTTGCGGGACCGCAAAGCCGCCCAGATCATTCAGGCCGCGCAGGATGTGCTCACCCTGCTCAGCCAGGATGGCATCTACATGGACGACCTGCGCCCCGATATGGCCCGACCAGAGATCTGGCGACAGTTCGCCCAGGGCACACGCGGTCGCGCCGTTGCCGCATTGGGCGGCGTGAGGGATCGCAGCTCACTTGCCCTGACAAATGCGCGGATGAAACAGGATCCGATCTTTCGCGATGCCGCACATCATTTCCTGCGCCGCTTTGACCAGATGCTGGCGGAATTTGAACAAGAGGCCAGCGACGCCGAGATATCATCGCTTGGCGAAACCCGCACCGCCCGCGCCTTCATGCTGCTGGGGCGGGTCGCTGGCACCTTTGACTGACGGTTTCCGCCCGCGCTCCGGTTACATGCCAAAACTGGCGTAGGGAATAAAACGGACGGGATCCCCCGGCTGAATCACCGCAGCGCCATCCGCCAGTTCCACCAGACCTTCGGCCCAACTCAGCGAACTGACACGGCCCGACCCTTCTGATTTGAAGACCTCGACCTGACCGTTGCGTACACGGGCGCGCAAATATTCTCGCCGTCCCGGCTTCTTGCGTTTCTCAAAGGCGGCTGGCAAATCAAACCCCTGCGGCTCAGCCCAGCTTGCCCCCGCCATCAGCCCCATCGCAGGGCGGGCAAAGATCAACGTGCAGACCATCGCGGCCACCGGATTGCCCGGCAGACCGAACACCGGCGTTCCCTGCCAAATCCCCAGCGCCAGCGGTCGGCCCGGTTTCAGGGCAATCCGCCATTGCTGCATGGCCCCGCTTTCGCGCAGCAGCGCCGACATATGATCCTCATCCCCGGCAGAGGCACCGCCACTTGTCAGGATCACATCCACCGCCTCAGCCGCAGCGTCCAGGTGACGTCGCAGCGCGGCGCGATCGTCGGCAGCTTTGCCCAGATCCACAGCGTCGAACCCCATCTTTGCCAGCAGCGCGAGCAGCATCGGGCGATTGGCATCGTAAATCTGCCCTGCCGCAGCCGTCTCACCCGGCTCGACCAGTTCATCTCCCGTCGACAGCACACCCACCCGCAGCAGTTGCCGCACCGGTAGCTCAGACAATCCCGTGGCAGAGGCCAGCGCCAGATCCGCAGGGGTCACCACGCGACCCTTGGTTAGGATCCGATCGCCGACGGCGGCATCTTCGCCAGCCCGGCGAGTATTGGCGCCCAGTTTAAGTGGTCCGTGAAAAGCAATCTGCGCACCATCGCAGGTTACGTCCTCTTCAAGAATGACGGTATCAACCCCCCTAGGCAACGCCGCCCCTGTCAGAATGCGGATGGCCTGGCCCGGAGCAACCGCGCCTTCATGGGCCAGCCCCGCCGCCGCACGTCCCTCGCTCAGCTGCATCACCTGCGGCCCCTCTCCGGCGGGACCCGCAAACCCGTAGCCATCCACGGCCGTGTTCGCCTGTGGCGGGTTGCTGCGCGCGGCAAAAACATCCTCAGCCAGAACCCGCCCCAAAGCCTGCCCCAATGGCAGAACCTCTGCCGCCGTCACTGCCGTGAGATTTCGCCGCAAGTGATCCAGCGCGTCATCCACCGGTGTCCAATCGACGCCTGCTGGCAGAGCAAAGCAATCATTACGCAGGGGTGGCGGGGCAAGGCTCATATCTGGTCCACTCCCAGGATCCAGCCCTCTTCGGGCGCTGTGACGGTCAATAACTGGTCCAACTCTGCCATGTGCAGGCCCGACAATTCTAGGGACACCTTATGCACCTGCCAGGCATCCTTGATCCAGTGATCCGGCGCGGGGCCTGCCAGAAGGGTCGGCCAGATCTCCACCAGAGCCACCGGCGTGTCCAGGGATTCAAACGGCCAGACAGCGACCTGCCCGGCAAAACGCTTTCGCAGGCGTGACAGAACCGGCAGGCCCATCATCACCTGGCTGCCCACGGCACCTGCCCCGGCCATCTGCCAGCAGGTAAAGCTGCCCTTGGCCCGATGCTCAACCGCGCGGCGGTCCGGGAACGGGTTGCGATAGCGGTCCTTGCGACGCGGCAAACCGTCGATGTCGCGGGCTAGCCCATTGGCCCAGAATGGGCCTTGCCCACCAAAGCGGCGATTGATCGCCCCCGCCAGATCAAAGCGGTTGTTAGACTTTGGCGCATCCTCAATATGTGTCTCAAACCAGTCCCACAGGCCAAGAGGATCATCCGAACCCGTGATTGCATCGCAAAACCCCGCCGGATAGCCAAAGGGGAAATCAAACCCAAGCATAAGGCGGCGCCCGGCGGCCAGTTCTGCCTCGACCAGCTCGGTGAGCCACAGCTCCGCCAGCTGCCGATTGCGCAGATATACCGGTTCATCCGCTGATCCATCGCGGCTGACGCTGGCCCAGATGGAATCCTTGCAAGGGCTTGGCCCGCGGTCGTTGCCGCCAGACCAATCCACCATGGCAAAGCTCTGCCATCCGCTCAAAGGGAAATCTCCCCGGCGATGAAATCGGCAATCGCCACCGTGTCGTCCAGATCGAAAACCGGCCTGTCCAGATGCAGCGGAATGTCACTGGCAACGGCACGAATGGACCGGTCCTCAGGCGCGATGAGCGGCTGGCCCGCCGCTGTGCGATATGCCTCAATCTTCGGATGCACCTCGCGTTTGAACCCCTCAACCAGCACCAGATCCACAGGCCGCAGACGGGCCAGCAGCTCGGTAAAGCTGGGTTCGGCCATGCCACGCAGCTCCTGCATGATCGCCACCCGATTGGGCGAGGCAAGGATCACCTCGCCGGCACCCGCCATCCGGTGGCGATGGCTGTCAGTACCGGGTTGATCCACATCAGTGCTGTGATGAGCATGTTTCAAGGTCGACACGGTAAGACCACGTCTGCAGAACTCAGCCACCAACCGCTCCATCAGCCCGGTCTTGCCGCAGTTCTTCCAGCCGGTGACGCCATATATTTTCATCGCAGCAAGGCCTCCGCCCGGGCCAGGTCCTCAGGCGTATTGACGTTGAAAAACGGATCAAACGGATCCGCCTCAAACAGGGCCTCCTGGCCGCCGTGACGGTCTGTCCACAAAACCACCTTGCGCAGGCCGCCCTCCAGCGCCGCGCGCAGGTCATCGCGCAGGGCAACAGGCCAAAGACCAAAGGTCGGATGCCGGTTCACCCGGCCGCCGCCACCGGATTTCAGATGTTCCTCGCCGGACTTTGGCGTTGTCGCCAGCACCAGCGGATGTTGCTGCCCGGCGGCGCTCTCCTTTAGCCGCTGAACCAGATCCTTTGGGAAGAACGGCGTGTCGGCAGCCACCGTGACAATGCTCTCGGCTCCCTGCGCTGCCGCCCAGTCCAACCCGGCAAGCACGCCCGCCAGAGGACCTGCGAAGCCGTCAATACTGTCGGCGATCACCGGCAACGCAAGATCGGCAAAGCGCGCAGGATCACCATTGGCATTCAGCGCGATACGCTCGACCTGCGGCGACAGACGGTCGATCACATGGGAAATCAGACTGCGTCCCCCAATCCGCAAGCGTCCCTTGTCACCGCCACCCATCCTTGTGGCCAACCCGCCAGCAAGGATGATGCCCAATGGTTTGCTTTGTCTCACGACATCTCCTCTCTGCGCCTGATGCCACATCGTCTGCGGACCATATCGCGGGCGGTCTGCGCCTAATGGTCCGCACTCTTGCGCCGATGCGCTTTTGCCTCAACCGGCACCTTTGCCGGATCCACATCCCGGATCAGCCGATCCTCTCCCGACAGGCAGATAAACCGCTGCCCCCGCATCCGCCCGATCAAAGTGAGACCCAGCTCCTGTGCGATCTCCACCCCCCATGCGGTAAAGCCGGATCTAGACACCAGCACCGGAATCCCCATCATCGCGGTTTTGATCACCATCTCCGAGGTGAGCCGCCCGGTGGTATAGAGGATTTTGTCGGAGACCTCCGCGCCGGTGCTCTGGATCCAGCCGGCGATCTTGTCCACCGCATTGTGCCGCCCCACGTCCTCCATATACACCAATGGGCGATCTTCTTGGCACAGAACCGTGCCATGAATGGCGCCAGCCTCAAGATAGAGCGAGGGGGTGCGGTTGATCTTATGCGCCAACGCATAAAGCCAGGAGCTGCGCACCGCTGTCTGCGGCAAGCTCACCCCTTCCAGCCCCTCCATCATGTCACCAAACACAGTGCCCACCGCACAGCCTGACGTGCGGGTCTTCTTTTGCAGCTTGTCTTCGTATGAGGTCTCAACTGCGGTCCTTACGACCACGGTATCCAGCTCTTCATCGTAATCGATGGCGGTGACCTCATCACCGGGATTCAACATCCCCTGATTGCGCAGAAACCCCAGCGCCAGATATTCGGGGTAATCGCCAATGGTCATGGCGGTGACGATTTCCTGACGGTTGAGGTAAATCGTCAGCGGCCGTTCCTCCACGACAGAGATCTCCGTCGCGGTCCCCGTGTGATCAAACCCCTGAACCACCCGTGTCAGCCGTGCATCGTTCGGCGCAGGTGCAATCACATATTCAGCCAGTATCGACGCCAGGTCGGAGCTGTTCTCAACCATCATCAATTGCAAACCTCCGCCAGCAGGCCTATGCCGTTTCAGCAATAACCTAGGACCTGATCATGGCAATCACCACCACGAAATCGGCCTTTTGGAAGGGGTTTCGCGACGGCGCGCCTTTCCTTCTGGTCTCGGGACCATTTGGGCTGCTGTTTGGCGTTCTTGCTGCCGAAGCGGGACTGATTGTCCCTGAGGCCATGATCTTCTCCCTGTCGGTCTTTGCCGGTTCGGCCCAGTTTACGGCGCTGCAACTGATGCAAGAGAACACGCCTGTTCTGATCATCCTGATTTCAGCGCTTGCAGTAAACCTGCGGGTGGCGATGTATTCGGCATCACTGACGCCGTACCTCGGCGGCGCTCCGTTGTGGCAACGCGCCTGTGCGGCCTATCTCACTGTCGACCAATCCTATGCGCTCTCGATCGTGCAGTTCGAAACCCATCCGCAGATGACCCTATCACAGCGCATGGCCTATTTCTTCGGCACAAATGGCTGCGTTGCCCCCGGTTGGATGCTCGCAACCTATATCGGGGCGTTGGTCGGCACCCAGATCCCGGCCAGCTGGGGCCTCGACTTTGTCCTGCCGCTGGCGTTCCTGGCCATGATCGGCCCAATGCTGCGCACACCGGCCCATGTCATTGCCTGTTTCGCCGCGGTCGCCACCGCGCTGCCGGCCACCGCGCTGCCCTACAATCTTGGCCTGATTGTTGCCGGTCTTATCGGCATGATGGCTGGCGCCCAGGCCGAGCTCTGGCTGGAGCGCCGCAGCATTGCAAAGGATCCGTCATGACCCAGCCCCCCGATCCGACGTTGCTATGGACGATCATCATCGGCCTTGCCATTGGCAGCTTCGCCCTGCGCTTTGCCTTTATCGGGCTGATGGGCGGCAGGACCATGCCCGTTTGGCTGATGCGCCATCTGCGCTATACTGCGGTGGCGATCATTCCTGCGCTGGTGGCGCCGCTGGTGGTCTGGCCGACGCCGACCGGTGGCACCCCCAGCCTGCCCCATCTCGCCGTCGCCGCGGCGGTCTTCGCGCTCGGGTACTGGACACGCAATGTCCTGATCGCCATGGGCAGCGGTGCTGTTGGCTTCCTGCTGCTCTTTCTGTTGGCAGGCTGATCCATTCCGACAAACAGACAAAAGCCGCAGACGATGCTGCGGCTTTTCCCATCAATAGCTGTGCCTGAACTTGGCAGCATTACCCGCCTGCGTTCAACGCCGCATTGTTCTTTGCCAGCCCCTCTTGCAAGTCTGCGCTGTCGTTTTCACGGTAGCGTTCAGTCGTCACCCCCGGCAGGGCGCCAAATTGTTCCGAGAGATTGCCAGGGTAGAAAGTCACATCCAGCGTCTCAAACCCAGGTACCTGCTTCAGGATCGAGGCTGTGGCATTGGCACAGAACGCGCCCGGAACCCGACCGTTTGCCCGTACCAGCTGATAGGCGCGCTGCGCCTGCTCGGGCGTCACTTCGATCCGCTGCACCACCACATGATGGGTGCTGCGCGCATGTGATCCGCGATAGGCTTTCTCCACCCCCGGCGTGATGCCAAAGAGCACATCATCCCGCTCCGGCACCACATCGGCATAGAATGACCCGGCAGGATCAAAGATCACCCGTTCCGAGGCATTGATCATCAGCGAGGTATGCGCGCCCTGCCCGGTACGATTGTTGATCATCGTATAAAGCGTCAGCGCAGGCGGACCATTATGCCGATAGGCAACCCGTTCCAGCGTGGCGTCATCCGCGTTGGGCTGCTGCTGGGCGGCACAGGCCGACAGCAGCGCCACACCGGCGCACACAAGCGCAAGCCTTAGCCCGCTCGCAAGGTGCCGGGCGCCACAACGCCCGCTCAGATCAGAACCATTCACGAGGGTGATCAGGTTGCAAAAATCGCGAGGAACACTGCAAAGAGCAGCGCTGCGATGCAGAACCGTGTCGTGAACTTGATGAAGCCGTTGTAGGTCTTTTCCTGAACGGTGATATCCATCGAACCGTGCTTATGGTCAGCCATGTGTCCATTCCTATTCGCGTCTGTTTTCCGCTGAATACTGGATTTCACAGACCCTGTCACCACGTCAATCGGGCGCAGCCAGGGCAAATCACCGGGCAATTCACTGGCCAAACACCGCTTGGCAGTGACCATAGCCGTAGCCCCAGCGCCAGCTCAGCCCGCTGCAAGGCGCGCCACCGAATCGCACCGCAGCATATATGGCGGTTGCGACCGGTGCGGCGATGGCCGCTGTTGGGGACTCGCGGCTGCTGAGTTGCGTCTCTACACAGCGGCGCAGAGCCTGATCCGCGGCCAGTCTTGCCTGCTGGCTGGCGGTGGCCAGATCTTCGTCGCGACCATCAAGGATTCGGCCAGATGATCCGATCCCGTCGGCATCGTGATAGAGCAGGTCATGAGCCACGCAACAGGCCTCAAACGGCGGACCGTCGGCTGTCTCTTCCCTGCCACTGAACTGGCGCCAGATCGCAGACAACCCACCGCTACAGCCATCGGTGGCAAAGGGGGCTGGCCTGCCATCTGCTGCCGCGACCTCCTGCATGAGGCCGCGATGAGCTGCACGCTCCAACATTGCCCAATAACCCGCCGCAACCGCGTCTTCGGCGGCCGCAACGCTGCTGAACGCGCCGAACAGAAGTGCGGCAACACCCCCAGCGCAACAGGCTGCCCAAACGTCAGGTCTCAGCCGGATCACTCTCAAGGTCGGACACCAAACGAAAACCGATCCGATTGGCAGGTGCCGCCTCATTCCGCTTCGGCAGGGCCCGCAACATCACATTGAGCTGGCTGACGTGTTGGACCAGCTGCGTGCGCGCGCCGCTGGAATCGCTGCCGTAATAGGTGATGATATCGGGGTCGAAGTAGCCCATACCCTCGATCCGCATCACACCGGCATCGCCGCCGGCAAATCCCATCGCGACCTCATGCTCGCTATCCAGCTGCTCCTCGAAGTTCTTGATATAAAGGATCAACCGTTCATAGGCCCAGCGTGCGGCGCTTTTCTCGGCAACGGATTTTTGCAACGGCATCTGCACTTTTTCGATACCGGTGCAGGCGTCGGGATCCGCGTGGACCTCGTGAACGCAGGGCAGAACGGCCGCCTCTGCCGCCTCGGCGCTGGTTGCGATCTCATCGGTCATGATCTCTCCCTTTCCAGGGGTCGATCACCCCTTGCGCTGGTAAAGCCAAGCCCCGTCCGCACGACGGCTGCGGTCAACCTGACCCAGATGGTACAGATGATTTAAATGGGCCACCGCCTCAACCAAAGCAAGGCCATATTCCCCGGAGCCGATCTTGCGTTTGAACAGCGGCGCAAAACAGTCGGCCGCGCTGCGCGGTTCGTCGAGATGCTCAAGAAGCCGCGCCAGCGCCCCGTGATGGTTGTCGATCAACTGGGCCATCCGATGCGGCAGACCGCGAAATGGCAACTTATGCCCGCCCAAAGCCAGCTGATCACCCCGTGTCAGCGGTGCCAGACGCTCGCAGGCCTCCAGCCATTCAGCCACGGGATCCGCCATCGGCTCGGTCGCATAGACGCCAATATTGGGACTGATCGAGGACAGGATCTGGTCGCCGGTGATCACCAGATTGTCATCGCGGCTCCAGAAGGTTGCGTGCTCTGGCGCGTGACCATTACCCATGTGGACGTCCCAGTTGCGCCCGCCCATGCGAAACACGTCGCCCTGTTTGATCCGGGTAAAGCCCAGCGGCATCGGATAGACCGTATCGGCGAAATTGAACGGCCGCTCCGCCAACCGTGCGTCATAGATCGCGGGATCCATGCCCGAGCTGCGGTAAAACGCCAGCGTTTCCTCAGGCCAGCTTTCCTGCACGTCCAGCGTCAGCATTCGAGCAAACAGCCAGGCCGTTCGCGTGGTCACCAGCTCAGCCCCATGCTCAGACTGGAACCAGCCGGCATTGCCGATGTGATCGGGGTGATGATGCGTGACCACCACGCGCCGGATCGGCTTGCCCTCCAGCGGCCCCGCCATCAGCCGCTCCCAGATGCGGCGGGTCTTGTTTGAGGACATGCCAGTATCGACGATGGTCCAGCCATCGCCATCATCCAGCGCATAGGCGTTCACATGATCCAACTTCATCGGCAGCGGCAGCCGCATCCAGAGGACGCCTTCCGCCACCTCGATCGCCTCACCCTCGGCAGGCGGCGTGTTCCATGGACCGTCGGGTCGCGGGCTGGTCATCCGTCAGCCAATTCATCCAGCGTCAGAGCGCGCGCACCGTCCGCACCCGCCTGCGCATGAGCCAAGAGCGCGGCGTGTTCCGGCAACATCCGGTTGATATAGAACCGCGCCAGCTTTTCGCGCGGGCCACCGATGTCGGCCATCGCAGCCGCCAGGTGGTAATGCCCGCCCAGAACCCGCGCAAAGGCATGCAGATAGGGAACCGCTCCTGCGAAACGCTCATCCATGTCGCTCTGTGCGGTCAACCACTCGGTCGCTTCGCGCAGGGATTCACAGGCCTGCCAGACGGCCTCGGCCATATTCGGATGAGTGGTTCGGGCGCGCTCGGCCTGCTCCTCGATCTCGTCGATCAGACGGTTGGCCATGTCGCCGCCGTCCATCATCTTGCGCCCAACCAGATCCATCGCCTGAATGCCGTTGGTGCCTTCGTAGATCGCCGTCACCCGCGCATCGCGATAAAACTGCGCTGCACCGGTTTCCTCAATGAACCCCATACCGCCATGCACCTGCACACCGGTTTCCGAAACACGCATCCCGGTTTCCGTGCCAAAGGTCTTGGCGATTGGCGTCAGAAACGCTGCCCGCGCGGCCCACTCCTGTGCGCCGGTTGCGGTCTGCATGTCGATGGCCTGCGAACAGGCCAGCAGGATCGCGCGCGCTGCAAAGAGATCGGCCTTCATTTCCATCAGCATCCGGCGCACATCCGCATGGTCCACGATGGTGCCGGAGGCGGATTTGCCCTGCTTGCGCTCCAGCGCGTAGGCCAGCGCCTTTTGATAGGCCGCACCAGCAACACCGACGCCCTGACCACCAACGCCCAGCCGGGCATTGTTCATCATGGTGAACATTGCCGCCAGACCGCCCCCCGCTTTGCCGACCATCCAGCCGATTGCGCCGTCATATTGCATGACGCAGGTCGGCGAACCGTGCAGGCCCATCTTATGCTCAAGGCTCACCACCTTCAGCGTGTTGGCCTTGCCGGGGTTACCCTCGGCGTCCGGCAGGTACTTGGGGACGAGGAACAGCGAAATCCCCTTGGTTCCGGGTGCCGCATCAGGCAGGCGGGCCAGAACCAGATGGCAGATATTGCCCGCAAAATCATTGTCGCCCCAGGAGATATAGATCTTCTGACCGCTGATCGCATAGGTGCCGTCGTCCAGAGGCTCTGCCTTGGAGCTAAGCGCCCCCACATCCGATCCGGCCTGCGGCTCGGTCAGGTTCATCGTGCCCGACCATTCCCCCGAAATCAGCTTGGGCAGGTAGAGCGACTTCAGCTCATCGCTGGCGTGATGTTCCAACGCCTCGATCTGACCCTGGCTCATCAGCGGGGCCAGTTGCAGCGACAGGCAGGCGCCCGACATCATCTCATTGACCGCAGTGGTCAGGGTCATCGGAAGCCCCATGCCGCCAAATTCCTCTGCCGCGCTCATCCCAATCCAGCCGCCTTCGGAAATCGCCTGCCAGCCTTCGGCATAACCGGGAGAGCTGCGCAGCACCCCGTTTTCCAGACGCGCCGGTTGCAGATCGCCGCCACGATTCAAGGGGGCCATAACTTCATCGCAGAACTTCCCCGCCTCGGTCAGGATCGCCGTAACCACATCATCGCTGGCCTCGCCAAAGCGCTCGGTAGCGGCGATTTCATGAAAACCGATGATATGTTCGAGAAGAAACTGATACTCGGGAACCGGGGCACGGAAGGTCATGTCTGGCCTCTTTCAGAGAGCTGGTTGGGGCAGCCTTGGCATCATTGCCCCAAACCTTTATGTTGAATGTCTTGTCCGATTACCTAACCGGGCCCTTTAATCAAGCAACCAAAACGCCGCGTCACCAGCCATGTCCAGTCCCACAACCCGCCTCCTGACCGCGCAACCACAGGAGATCAGCACAGCTGCGGACCTTTTGAAAGAGGGCCGACTGGTCGCATTTCCAACCGAAACCGTCTACGGGCTCGGGGCTGATGCGCGCCAGACCGACGCGGTTGAGGCCCTCTATGCCGCCAAGGGCCGCCCCAGTTTCAACCCGCTGATTGCCCACTTCCACGCGGTGGAGACCGCCCAGCGCTATGTGGTCTGGTCCGACACCGCCAGCAAACTCGCCGAGGCCTTCTGGCCGGGCCCGCTGACGCTGGTCCTGCCGCTGCGTGAGGACCACGGTATCTCGCCTCTGGTCACTGCCGGGCTGACCACCCTCGGCATCCGTATCCCGGCCCATCCTGCGGCCCGGGCGCTTTTGTCGGTTCTGGATGGCCCGGTGGCGGCCCCCTCCGCAAACCCATCGGGCCGGATCAGCCCGACAACCGCCGCCCATGTCATCGCCGGACTGGACGGCCGCATCGCGGCCGTGGTCGATGACGGTCCCTGCGGCGTCGGCGTGGAATCCACCATTGTCGGCCTTGCAACCGGCACGCCATTGCTGCTGCGTCCCGGCGGGCTGGCCGCCGAGGAAATCGAGGCCGTTCTGGGACACCCGCTGCAGCAGCGCGATGTCGGCGATCCACTGACCGCTCCGGGGCAGCTGCTGTCGCACTACGCCCCGCGCGCCAGCGTCAGGCTGAACGTCACAAACCCAGCAGAGGGCGAGCTCTATCTCGGATTTGGCAAAATGGACTGTGATCTCAACCTCTCGGCCAGCGGCGATCTGCGCGAGGCTGCGGCGCAGCTGTTTGGACATCTTCACCAGCTTGACGCCAAGGCCCGCCCTATCGCTGTCGCCCCAATCCCGGAAATCGGGCTGGGTGTCGCCATCAACGACCGGCTGCGCCGCGCCGCCGCGCCACGCTAGCAGCCTGCTCAGGGCATCGTAAGCCGCCGGTCACGCGTGACCGGCGCTGGTGGACAGAGTCAGCGGATCGACGCCGAGGGAGCGCAGCGCCGCCTCCCATTTGGCGAAATCGTCCAGCTCGAACACCACCTCCGGCGTTGCTGTTGCGGTCAGCCAGCCATTATTGGCAATCTCGGCCTCAAGCTGCCCCGGCCCCCAGCCGGCGTAGCCAAGCATGACCATCACCTGCTCAGGTCCCCGCCCCATCGCGATATCTTCGAGCACGTCAACGGTCGCGGTCATCGAAAACGCCTCGGAAACCCGCAGCGAACTGACGTTGGATTTGTACTCCGGTGAATGCAGGACAAAGCCGCGCTGCGTCTCGACCGGCCCGCCAAACCGCACCGGTAGCGCGGCCTCTTCTGCACTGCGCGGAGTAATATCCAGCTGTTCCAACAGGTTGGACAAATCAACGCCGGTGGCCGGTTTATTCACGATCAAGCCCATCGCACCATCGTCCTCATGCGAGCATAGCAAGATCAGCGAATGCTCGAACCTCGGGTCACCGATGCCGGGCATCGCAATCAGCAGTTCGCCGGTAAGATCCATATGAATCTGTCGTCCTTTTTTCAAATTGCCGCCACCCGTGACCGGGCAACCTGCCTGCCCTGTCACAATGGCCACCCACAGGCAGAGGTTCAAGACCAACCCGCGCCTTAGCCAATGCTCAACGCCGTTGACCGGAACGTGACTTGGCTTTTCGTGCTGGAATGCGCATGTAAATGGGCATGGTTATGTTCTCCTTTCTCTCGGCGCTTGCGACGCCCCTGACGGCCCGCACCACGACGGCCAAGACCTTGGCGAAATGCCTCTGCGCACCGCTGGCGCTGTCGTTTCTGGCCCTGCCTGCCACGGCCCCCGCCGAGCAGATGTCCGATATTGTCCGTATCGAGGTGCTGGACGGCGGCACCACGCGACGCGGCACCCATATGGGGGCGTTGCGGCTGACGCTTTCCGAAGGCTGGAAAACCTACTGGCGCGCGCCCGGCGATGCCGGCATTCCGCCCCGCTTCAGCTGGCAAGGCTCGCGCAATGTCGGGGCCGTCGCAATCCGCTGGCCCACGCCCGAAGTGTTCCTCACCTCAGGATTTCGCACCATCGGCTATCATGATCAGCTGGTGCTTCCGGTCGAGATCACCCCGGCCAAACCGGGGCAGCCGCTGCGGCTGAAGGGCCGCATGGAGCTCGGCATCTGCAAGGATGTCTGCATACCCTCGGAACTGCGTTTCGATCAGGCGCTGAAACCGGACAGCCCGCGCAACCCGGCAATTGTCGCAGCACTGGCTGACCGTCCCTGGTCCGCAAAGGAGGCAGGGGTGCAGGCCGCGACCTGTGCGCTGTCCCCCAGCCGCTATGGGATGGAGCTGGTTGCCCGGATCACCATGCCCAGCGCAGGCGGTGAGGAGGTCGTGGTTGTCGAACCCGGCGTCCCCTCGCTGGTCACAACCGAAACGACGACCAGCCGACAGGGCCACCAGCTGACGGCGAAAACCGAAATCATCTCCGCCGATGGCGGTCCCTTCGCTGTGGATCGCTCGCAGATGCGTATCACCGTACTTGGGCAGAACCGGGCGGTAGACATTCAGGGCTGCACCCGGCACTAACAAGGGATCATCTGCCCGACCGGATCCAGCCATGCCCGCCAATCCCGCCTCCGACGAAGCCCCTCGCCGCCCGGTCCTGGGGGCGTTGGCCGTGGTCTGCCATCCCCGGCAGGATGGTGATCAGGTGATCCTCATCCAGCGCAGATCGCCGCCAAATGCAGGTTGGTGGGGCTTTCCCGGCGGCCATGTCGAACTCGGCGAGACCGCGATGCAGGCTGCCGCCCGCGAACTGCTGGAAGAAACCGGCGTCATCGCCAGCCCCCGCGAAGTGCTGACCCATATCGACGTCATGCTGCGGGATGACGCGGGTGAGGTGCAGCGGCAATATCTTCTCATCGCCGTGCTCTGCGACTACGTCTCAGGCCAGCCCGCCCCCAATGATGACGCCCTGCAGGCACAATGGGTGCAGGTCTCCGATCTGACCACTGGCTTCGACCGGTCTCCTGACCGGATGCTGATTGACCAGGTGGCGGAGGTCGCCGCCCTCGCCCAGCAGCAGCGCCGCCGGATGACGGGTTAGCCTTGGCAATCCCGCTCACACTGCATCCATAAAGCCCGGGTCGACGCTCAGAACTGTTGCGCGCTCAGACCCTGGCGCGGCGTGCTCCCACCGCGCGGGCGCAGAGGTAGCCAAACAGGCTCAGAAGCGCAGCACCAACGATGAACAGCAGCGTGGCTGCCCGCACCGGATCCATCGCCGCCAGCACCGGCACAAACGTCCGCAGCAGCGGATGCAGCAGCCCAACCGCCATCGCATAGCCAAGTGTTACCGCGAGCCACAGCAGCTGCGCCGCTCCCAGCCCCAGCGTCAGCCAGCGCAGTTCGCCCGCCCGCGATGTCAGCCCGCGCCGCAGCGCCGCAAAGGGGCGCGCCACATCGGCCTGAACCGCGATCAGCGCCGGTACCACCAGCAGCACCAGGAACATCCCGAAACCAAGACCATAGACCAGCGTAATCACGGTCGGCTTCAGAAACTGCGCCTGCTGCGAACCCTCGTACATCAAGGGCGCCAGCCCCAGCACCGTTGTCAGCGTCGTCAGCATCACCGGCCGCAGCCGGTCAGCGGCCCCGTCAATGATCGACGGTATCAAGCCACGTTCCTGCGCATATTCATCGATCGTGGTCACCAACACGATCGAATCGTTGATAATGATGCCGGTCATTCCCAACAGCCCCACCACAGTGAACATCGACAGCGGCACGTCCCACAGGTAATGGCCCCAGATCGTGCCAACCAGACCAAAGGGAATAATCGCCATTACCACCAAGGGCCGCGTCCAGCTGGCGAATATCCACGACAGCACCAGATAGATACCGGTCAGGCAGAGTATAAGTCCGGTTCGCGCGTCATTCAGGAACTCGTTTTCCTGTTCGCTCAACCCGGCGAGCTGCCAATCGACCTGCCGTTCGCTCGCGATGCTCGGCAGGATTTCCTCTTCCAGCGCGGTTGCTATGGCCTGAGCTCTGGCCGGATCGTCCTCGGAGATATCGCCCGTGACACTGATCACGCGTACCCCGTTTTCCCGCCGCACTGTCGAAAAACCGGTGCGCTGGCTGACCGAGACGATATCCGCAAGCGGCAGATAGACACCCGCCGGGCTACGCATCAGCGTACGCTCCAGGAAATCGGCCGTCAGCTCGTCCTTCGGCAGTTCCACCCGGATCGTGGCACTACGCGGGCCCTCCGGGTAGGTTGCCGCCTCGATCCCATTGAGCCGCGCACGCAGCGCCCGGCCAAGCGTCTCAACCGTGAACGCCAGCGCGCGCCCCTGCGGCGTCAGCTCCAGCACCAGCTCTTCCTTGTCATAGGCAAGATTGTCCTCAACAGCGGAAACCTCAGGATAGCGCAGCAGTGCCGTTTT
This sequence comes from Phaeobacter sp. JH20_34, assembly GCF_048056095.1. Taxonomy (NCBI): domain Bacteria; kingdom Pseudomonadati; phylum Pseudomonadota; class Alphaproteobacteria; order Rhodobacterales; family Roseobacteraceae; genus Phaeobacter; species Phaeobacter sp. JH20_34. Next base: position 205,196 of record NZ_JAYMWT010000019.1, read on the forward strand.
CAGATCCTCCGATGCGCCTTTCAGAACTTCGACCGCCGCACCGCTGAACTGCACATTCAGCGCATCCCCACCCGGGCCGGACCGCCAACCACGGAAAGACAGCGTCTCCGTCATCGGATGACGGCGCACCCTCTCCTGGATCTCTGCAACAAAGGCAAAGCTGGAATAGGGCCGCAGATCCGCATCAATCAGCTCAATCGAAATCCCGCCCAAAAGATCACTATCCTTGGCATCGACACCGGCCAGACCGCGCCCGGCGTTGCCGCCGATCTCAGCCATGACAAATTCGATGGGGTTGCGGCCATAGCGGTCCTCATACTCCGCACCCAGCTCATCCACCGCACGCTGCATCTCGCGCATCATCGCCAGCGTATCGGCCCGCGTCGCACCTTCGGCCATCGCGAAATTACCGGTGACCGAGCCACGCTCCGGCGCATTGAAGAACCGCCATTTGACATCGCCGCCGATGAACAGCGCCAGTTGACTGGCCAGGATCACCAAAGCACCCGCGAGCACTACGTAGCGTCCGCGTACGACCAGCGCCATCAGCGGTCGGAACAGACCATCGCGCAGCCTGCGAAACCCGCGATTGACCACCCGGCTCGGCAGATCATACCAATGTTCCTTGGCGCTATGGGCCAGGGCATGGGCCAGGTGATTGGGCAGGATCAGGAAACACTCGATCAGTGACCCCGCAAGCACGGCAATCACCGTCAGGGGGATATCGCGGATCAGCTCGCCGAACCGCCCGCCAATCGACACCAATCCGAAAAATGCGATCACCGTGGTCAATGTGGCCGCGAAAACCGGCATGGCCATGCGGCGCGCGGCGTTCTCTGCCGCCGCAACCGGATGCTCGCCCAGACGCCGCGCACGAAAATCGGCATGTTCACCCACCACGATCGCATCATCCACCACAATGCCCAGCGTGATGATCAGGCCAAACAGGCTGATCATATTGATCGTCAGACCAGCCATATACATGAAGGCCACTGCGGCAAACATCGCCGCCGGGATCCCTGCCGCGACCCAGAAGGCAATGCGTGCGTTCAGAAACAGGAACAGCAATGCCAACACCAGACCCAGACCCATCAGCCCGTTGTCCAGCAGGATATCCAGACGACCGGTGATCGCCTCGGCCCGGGTTCGGATCAGACTGGCGCTGACACCATCCGGCAGGCTGGCCTGCAAAGCCTCAACCACCCCTTCGACCTGATGCTGAATCTTAATCGCATCGCCCTGATCCGACCGGTCCACCCGGATCGACATCGCCGGATCGTCGCCGACGAAATAAGAACGATTGCGATCCACACCCTCCACACGGATTGTGGCGACATCTCCCACGGTCAGTGCGGACCCATCGGGGTTGGTACGCAGCACGATGCCTGCCAATTCCTCCGGGCTGCGCTTTTCGCTGCCGGTGCGGATCCGGGCATTTGCGCCACTCACATCGCCCGCGGGATTGGCATCAACCTCTGCGGCGATTGCGGCGGCGATATCCGTCATCGCGATATCATGGGCAATCAGACTGGCCGAGGGCACTTCGACCATGGTCTGCGGTGCGGCGATGCCACGGATCGTGGTTCGCGTCACCCCGACCTCGAACAGGCGCGCGATCAGCTCATCCGCAAACAGCCCCAGCTGGCGCGGCGCGATCGGGCCTGTGATCACCACATCCGTGACCCTGTCACGCCAGGCCCCGCGAAGCACGCTGGGCTCCTCCGCCTCCTCCGGCAGGGTGGTGACGCCGTCGACGGCGGTTTGCACGTCATCGGCAGCCCGCGCCATGTCCCAGCCGGGTTCGAATTCCAAGGAGATGCTGGCCCAACCTTCGCGCGACGTCGCGCTTGAACTTTCGACCCCATCAACCGCCAGCAGCGCCGGCTCCAGCGCCTGCACGATCGCACTGTCGATATCTTCCGGGCCAGCCCCCTCCCATTCGATTCCGACCGACACCTGGTCCACGATCACATCGGGAAAGAACTGCGCCCGCATATTGGGGATCGCCGCCGCACCCAGCACCAGGAGCAGGACCAGCAGCAGGTTCGACAAGGTCCGGTGGCGAGTGAAATAACTCAGAACACCGCCAGCCGATCGGGGGAGATTGCGCAGCATCGCCGCTACCCTCCCATCCGCGTTTCGATCCGGTTGATCAGCCCAGCGGGCACCTTGGCCGCAGCCAGCTGTTCCAGCATCCGCGCCTTCACCGCCTGCGGCATCCTGCTGTTGCCTTCGACCATGGCGACGAGCTTGGCTCGACGATCCTCGGTCAGCTCAACCAGATCCGCCTCCGCGGCGGCGCTATCCCCTGCGCTGCTGGCCTCCGCCCCCTGACGGAGCGGGCGCACCTTGATCCCCGCCCCCAGCAGCGGCGTGCGCCCGGTGACGACGTCGCGGCCTTCCAGACCTGCGCCGCGCAGCAGCACGTCATCACCCTGGCGACGCACCAGCGTTACAGGAAGCGCCTCTAGGCGGTCATCCTCCCCCAGCACCAGAACCGTTCCATCCGCCCCCAGCGCCGAGGCCGGCAGCCGCGCCACCTCTGCCAGCTCCGGTTCCTGCACGTGAACGGTGACAAAATCGCCGGGCTTGAAGCCAAGTGCCGGATCAAGCCGCGCGTAGATCAACCGCCCTGCCAGCCCTTCGCCTGCATCACCGCTGACCCGCACCGCAACACCCGTTGCCTTCAATGCGGCGCCGGTGGCATCCAGCGTGACCTCAACCGGGGCCGCAACCAGCTGCCCATCGGCATCCAGCAGACGGGCGTATTGAACCGTCGACACCCGGAACGCCACATCCAGCTGCGCCGGATCCACCAGATCGGCCAGCTTTTCATTGGCCGAAACCAACCGCCCTTCCACCAGGTTCACCGATTGCAGCGTCCCGTCAAACGCAGCGGTGATCGTGGTGTCGGCCAGATTGCGGCGGGCATCCTCAAGTGCGATCTCGGCCCGCGCCAGTCGCGTGACGCTCTGATCAATGCGGGCCTCGGCCAGCGACACCGCCTGCCTGCGAGAAATCACCGCCTGCCGGGCCTGTGCCGCCGCCAGTTCCACCACCTCAACCGTTGCCGCCGATCCGACGCCCCGCGTTTCCAAGTTGCGCTGCCGCTCCAGCGCGCGCGTGCGCAGCTCTGCCTGATCCTCGGCAGCGGCCAGTTCATCCTGCGCCAGCGCCAGCCCGCGCCGGGCCTCTCGGGTCTCGGCCTCTGCGTCCAGCATGTCCGCCTCTGCGCGTCGCAGGGCGGCCTGCGCATCTGCCGGGTCGATCTGCACCAGAAGCGCCCCGGCCTTCACGTCACCACCATCCTCGAAACCCGGCGCCAGCTCGACCACCCGACCGGCAGCCGCCGTACGCAGCTCCAGCCTGCGGCGGCTCTCGATCCGGCCAAAGGCGGTCAGCCGCGGCTGCACCGTGCCCAGCTCAGCCCGCTCGACATTCACCGCAAACACCCGTTCACGATCCGGCGGCGCGCCACGTTCGTCCGCCATACGGGTCTGAATGGCAGACACCACCATCTGCACCGCCAGAAGCAGCAGCGCCGCTGTCAGCGCCGCAAGAAAGACCCCAATCACCGTTTGCCGCAAAAAGCGCATTCTTTATCCTTCAATCGGCTAAACGAACCGGCCACACCACCACCGCAGCGTTCAAAATGAACACCTTAAGCCGCAAGAATACCAGTTTGTACAAACTATACGAGGTTACACGCAGTCACGGATCAATTCCGTCTCACTTGCGACGCAAATGTTCGTCAAGCCGCGGCATGATTTCCACAAAATTGCAGGGACGATGCCGGTAATCCAGCTGCTTCACCAGAATTTCATCCCAGGCATCCTTGCAGGCGCCCGGGCTTCCGGGCAGCGCAAAGAGATAGGTGCCGCCAGCGACGCCGCCAGTGGCCCTTGATTGCACCGCTGATGTGCCGATCTTCTGCATGGAAATGATGGTGAAAACCGTGCCAAAGGCATCGATTTCCTTTTCATAGACATCCCGGTGTGCCTCGACCGTGACATCGCGGCCGGTCAGCCCGGTGCCGCCGGTCGATATCACCACATCGACCTCTGGGTCGGCGATCCAGTCACGCAGCTGGCCTGCGATCTCGGCCCGCTCGTCCGGCAGGATCTTGCGATCGGCCAGCACATGCCCCGCCGCCTCCAGCCGATCCACAAGAACCTGACCGGAACGATCCTCCGCCAGCGACCGGCTGTCCGAGACCGTCAGCACTGCAATGCGGACGGGAATAAAATCCTTGCTGTCGTCGAGTTGTGCCATGTTTCCGGCCCCCATCTGAAATATCAGCTGCCTTGGGTCGCGCCCGTTTCCGGCCCGCCCCGTTAGTGGTTGCGTATCACCCGGCGGTCAGCCGCGTCTTCACCTCAAGCAGGTCCGCCCAGGCGGCGCGTTTCTGCACCGGCTGACGCAGCAGATAGGCCGGGTGAAACATCGGCATCACCGGTTTGCCCTGCGCCTCATGCCAAGTGCCACGCATCCGGGTGATACCGCGTTTTCCGAGCAGGGCATCACAGCTGATATTGCCCATGGCAATCAGGATATCCGGCTGCACAAGGGCAATGTGGCGCTCCAAAAACGGAGTCATCATGGCGATTTCCGCAGGCAGCGGATCCCGGTTCTGCGGCGGTCGCCACGGTAACACATTGGCAATATAAACGCTGTCCTCACGCGACAGGCCAATGGCTGCCAGCATCCGGTCCAGCAGCTGCCCGGCGCGGCCCACAAAAGGCTTTCCGGCCATATCCTCATCCCGACCGGGGGCTTCGCCAACCACCATCACGCGGGCACCCGGGTGGCCATCGGCAAACACCAGGTTACGCGCGCCCTTTTTCAGCTCGCAATGTTCAAACTGATCCAGCGCATCGCGCAGCGCCGCCAGCGAACCAGCCGCCCCTGCCATCTGTCGCGCCACCGCAACCGGGTCGATTTCGAGAGGTTTGATCGGCGCGGCATCCGCAGCCGTCGCAGCCGCCTTGGGCAGCCGCGCCTGCAGCTCATAGCGATTGACCGGCGCATCGCCGATTGCATCGGTCGCCCCCAGTTCAATCTGCCACGCCAAGAGCGCCCGCGCGCTGTGATAATCCAATGACGATTCCATGGCCCCAACCTACTCTGCTCGGGAGCCAAGCAAAACACCTGACTTCACCGCAGCCTTCACCCCGGCCCAGAACACGCGCCGGCTGTCTTGCCGGACGCCACAGCCCTGCTATAAGAGCGCCAAACAGCACGGAGCCAGCCCATGCCCAATGCCCCCACGTCGATTGATCCGATGTCCTTCAACCAACGGCATCTTCTGGGTATTGAGCCGCTGAAGCCGCATGAAATAACCGCCATCCTGGATCTGGCCGACAGCTATGCCGAGCTGAACCGACGCCCTGACAAACACGCCGATGCGCTGTCCGGGCTGACCCAGGTCAACATGTTCTTTGAGAACTCCACCCGCACTCAGGCCAGTTTTGAAATCGCAGGCAAACGGCTGGGGGCAGATGTCATGAACATGGCCATGCAGGCCAGCTCGATCAAAAAGGGCGAGACCCTGATCGACACCGCGATGACACTGAACGCGATGCACCCCGATCTGCTGGTTGTGCGCCACCCGCACTCAGGTGCCGTGGATCTTCTGGCGCAAAAGGTGAACTGCGCCGTGCTCAACGCGGGCGACGGGCGGCATGAGCACCCTACACAGGCGCTGCTGGATGCGCTGACCATCCGCCGTGCAAAAGGGCGCCTGCACCGTCTGAACATTGCGATCTGTGGCGATGTCGCGCATTCCCGGGTAGCCCGCTCCAATCTGATCCTTCTGGGCAAGATGGAAAACCGCATCCGGCTGATCGGCCCGCCGACCCTTGTGCCCGACCATTTCGCAGAGTTCGGTGCCGAAATCTACGACGACATGCGCGAAGGGCTGAAAGACGTGGATGTGGTCATGATGCTGCGCCTGCAAAGGGAGCGGATGGACGGTGGATTTATTCCCTCAGAACGCGAGTATTACCACCGCTACGGGCTGGATGCCGAGAAGCTGGCGCTGGCCAAACCCGACGCCATCGTTATGCACCCCGGCCCGATGAACCGGGGCGTTGAAATCGACGGTACGCTGGCGGACGATATCAATCGTTCGGTCATTCAGGAGCAGGTCGAAATGGGTGTCGCCGTTCGCATGGCGGTGATGGATCTTCTGGCCCGCAATCTGCGCGCCAGCCGTCAGACTGCCATGGCGCAACCGGGTGTGGTCTGATCAATGACCGAGCCGGTAACGCAGCCCCTGACCATCCCCGCAGGCGAGCAGCGGATGATCCATGTCTTTGATCTCGACATGCGGTCGGAACAGGCCCGTTTCCTGCGAGAGCCCGGCGCATTGGCACAGGTTCTGGGGATTGAGTATGTCGACCTCGATCACGTCGAAATCTTTCCGGTAAGCGATCTGGAGGATCTGGGGCTGATCGGTTACCTGCGCGACGGCTGCGGCATTCCCGCCGAGCAGCTGCAAACCGATGCCCAGAGGCTGATGGCAATCGACGGCTATGTGCTGCTGCTGCGGTCGCGCGCATTTCGGGGCGAGGAAACCCGCCTGATCCCGGCGCATCAGATCCGCCATATCGGCGATTACAGCGAACTTGGTGCGGATTGGGCCAGCCTGCCGAGCAATCCCGACGAAACCCCTGACAGCGCCAAACCCTATTCGGCTCCACGCCCCTCCCCGCGCGCGGCACGCTCACGCGCCCGACGCATCGGCGCGACCATCTTTGCCATCGTGATGGCACTGATCCTCCTCGTCGTGCTGTTGCTGGCGAGCTGACATCATGGCCGAGACCCGCTTTTCCCCGGACCGCATGGCCTACTGGCGCAGCCACGCCTGGCTCGCGGTCATCGCCATGGTTGGCGCGATGGGCATTCTCTGGGTGATGGGGAACCCATATGTCTGGACTGGCGCCATTGGCGGGCTCGCCGCGATCGGCCTGCGTGGTGGCTATCTGATGTCGGATGAGCTGACCCGGGTCTGGGCCCTTGGCGACACATCGGTGATCGGCCCGGATCACCAACAGATTCCGCTGGCCAATATTGCCCAGGTGAACCAGCTCGGCAGCACTGTGCAGATCGTCACCCGCGACGGCCACAAATACCTGATCAAATACCAGCCTGACCCGGCTGCGACCCGCACCGCCATCGAAACCGCCCTCTCTGACCACCCGGAAAGTCCACGCGCATGACCCTCTTGTTCACCAACGCCCGACTGATCGACCCCGAAGCCGGCACCGACAGCCTAGGTGCGGTTCTGGTACACTCGGGGCGCATTGCAGCGGTTGAAAAGAATGGCACCGACCCTGACCAATTGTTTCGCACGCGAAACATTGGGGCAGAGGATGTGACCCTTATTGACTGCTACGGAAAATGTCTTGCGCCCGGTATCGTCGACATCGGGGTCAAGGTCTGCGAACCCGGGGAACGTCACAAGGAAAGCTATAAATCCGCAGGCCTTGCAGCAGCGGCAGGGGGGGTTACCACCATGGTAACTCGGCCGGATACGACGCCCGCCATCGACAGCCCCGAGACACTGGAATTCGTGACCCGTCGCGCGCAGGCCGATGCACCGGTGAACGTGCTGCCAATGGCCGCCCTGACCAAGGGGCGCGAGGGCCGCGAAATGACCGAGATCGGCTTTCTCATGGATGCAGGTGCGGTTGCCTTTTCCGATTGCGATCATGTCGTCGCCGACACCAAGGTGTTCTCCCGCGCCCTGTCTTATGCGCGCAGCTGCGGCGCGCTGGTCATCGCCCACCCCCAGGAGCCGGGATTGAGCAAAGGGGCCGCCGCAACCTCGGGTAAATTCGCCACCCTGCGTGGGCTGCCCGCCGTCACCCCGATGGCCGAGCGGATGGGACTGGATCGCGATATCGCCCTGCTGGAAATGACCGGAGCGCGGTATCACGCAGATCAGATCACCACCGCGCGCGCCCTGCCCGCCCTTCAGCGGGCCAAAGCCAACGGGCTGGATATCACTGCCGGAACCTCGATCCACCACCTGACCCTGAACGAGCTGGACGTTGCCGACTACCGCACCTTCTTCAAGGTCAAACCGCCGCTGCGATCCGAGGAGGACAGGCTGGCATTGATCGACGCGCTGCGCGAGGGGCTGATCGACACGATCTCCTCGATGCACACACCGCAGGATGAAGAAAGCAAGCGCCTGCCGTTTGAGGAAGCCGCCGCCGGGGCTGTCGCACTGGAAACACTGCTGCCCGCGGCCTTGCGGCTTTATCATGCCGAACAGCTGGACCTGCCAACGCTGTTTCGGGCGATGGCGCTGAACCCGGCCAAACGACTGGGGCTCGACTGCGGTCGCCTGGCCGAAGGCGCACCGGCTGATCTGGTGCTGTTTGACGCCGACCAGCCCTTTGTAATGGACCGTTTTTCGCTGCACTCGAAATCGCAGAACACCCCCTTTGACGGGCAGCGCATGCAAGGTAGGGTGCTGGCAACTTATGTGGCCGGCGAACCGGTCTATCGGAGAGACTGATGCCGCCAATTGAGACTGCCGCCCCATTTCTGCTGCTTTGGGCCGTGATCGGTTATGGTCTGGGGTCCATCCCCTTTGGCCTGCTGCTGACCCGGATCATGGGCCTAGGCAATCTTCGCGCCATTGGATCCGGCAATATCGGCACCACCAATGTGCTGCGCACCGGATCGAAAAAGGCCGCAGCGCTGACGCTGCTGCTGGACGGCGGCAAGGGCGCGGCGGCGGTCCTGCTGGCCCGTGTTCTGGCCGGTGAGGATGCAGCACAACTGGCCGGTCTCACCGCGTTTCTGGGTCACTGCTTCCCGATCTGGCTGAAGTTCAAAGGCGGCAAAGGCGTCGCGACCTTCCTCGGCCTGATGCTGGCCCTGGCCTGGCCGGTGGGCATCGCCTGCTGTCTCACCTGGCTGGCGGCAGCCTATCTGAGCAAGATTTCCTCGATGGGCGCTCTGCTCTCAGCCGTGGCCGCACCGCTGTGGTGCCTGCTGCTGGGTGTACCTCTGATCACGGCACTGGCCGCGCTTCTGGCGCTGATCATCCTCTGGCGGCACAAGGAAAACATCGCCCGGCTGCGCATGGGCACCGAACCGAGGATCGGCCAGAAATAGCGGCCATCGCCATATAAGCACTTGTTTTCAAAGAAAAGCCCTCATCCACATCGGATGAGGGCTTTTTTCATCACGCGAATGTGCCAGCGCTCCGGTGCAGAGTGATTGTGCATCAACACACATACAAAAGGAGTTGTTTTGAACGTGATCGGTAGAGCCCTCATATCAGTGTCGTGACCAGGACGGTCCAATTTCGAACACCGACATTTTGATGACGCACGCCTTTTATCATTCCAACTCCGGGTGCCACGGCATCCGACAAATCGAAAGGTTCACATCGATGAACACCGTAAAATCCCTTCTGGGCGGGATCGCCCTTTCCGTGACACTGGCAACCTCGACACTGGCAGCCGGCGTGGATGTCAACGCCTCCTCCACCGGTCTGGCAATGCAGGGCTACGACCCGGTCGCATATTTCAACGCCGGAGAGCCGACCAAAGGATCCTACAAGGTAACCGCGACATTCGATGACGCCACCTACTGGTTTGCCACCGAGGAAAACAAAGCACTGTTTGAAGCCAGCCCCGAGGCCTATGTCCCGGCCTATGGTGGCTACTGCGCCTTTGGGGCCGCGATGGGCTTCAAATTCGACGGCGACCCGAACGAGTGGAAAATCGTCGACAATGTGCTTTACCTGAACCTGTCGAAGGACATTCAGGAACGCTGGAGCAAGGACATTCCCGGCTTCATTGAAAAAGCTGATGTGAACTGGAAAGAAATCGCCGACGCTGAACCGGCCGAGCTTCTGCAGTAACCTTCCCAGCGCGCGACGCTAGATCATGAATAATGGGCGGCAGGTATCCTGCCGCCCATTTGTATTACCGCAATGCTGGGACCATCGCCCCAGCCGACAATAGTTACTTTGAAGCCAGCCGTTCGATCGCATCAGCCGTCCGCTTGGTGTTGTTGTAGATCCCCACCGCCAGATACAGCGAGCCACCAATCAGAACGACGTAGAGACCGCCGACCACCAGCACGCCAAGGGCTGCGAGGATACCGCCGCCACCGGGCTGCAGGGCCGCAAGCACAGCACCCCCTGCGACGGCGATCAGCAGCAAAACCATGAAAACGCCTACAAGTTTTTCAAATGCAGAGATAAAGAAATTGCCCATTTCAACACCTTTCAGAGCTATAGAATGCGCGCTCTTCTAGGGACCAGTAAATGAGTGAGCAAGGTGTCATTTAGGGGGAAAACCAGCTGGATAGCGCCAGTGAACCCACCGGTGAACGCCCCTGCGACACCCAGTCATAGCGAGCAGGTATCAACCGGCCGCCATATGAAAAAAGGGGCGCCCCGATAGGCACCCCCTGAGATTGGTCTGAGGCGATCTTGAGCGTTCCTCAGTAGCTGTATTCCGCGTAGATCCGGGTCAGATCGCCGTTCCAGTCGCCATTGTAGCGGTCGAGCAGCTCATCCGCCGGGACCTTGCCGGTTTCAATACTGTCTTTCAGCGCGTTGAGGAAATGCGTTTCATCCGGCACCAGCCCACCGGCGCCCGCGCGACCGCGGGATTTGAGTCCCGCCTCGGAAATCGCCACCACTTCGCGCGCCAGATCGTGCATCTTGATATTGCCCACCTGTGCCTGCAGCCCCTGCTCCGAAGCGGCGACACGCAGGGCTTCACGGGTTTCCGCGTCCCAGCCCTTGGCCAGATCCCAGGCGGCATCAAGGCTGGATTGATCGTACATCATCCCCACCCAGAAGGCCGGCAGGGCACAGAGGCGACGCCACGGGCCACCGTCGGCGCCCCGCATCTCCATGTATTTCTTGATACGTGCCTCAGGGAAAGCCGTCGTCAGGTGATCGGCCCAGTCGCTGAGGGTCGGGGTTTCACCCGGCAGTGCGGGCAGTTCCCCGTTGAGAAAATCGCGGAACGACATGCCAAGTGCATCAATGTACTGGCCGTCGCGGTAGACAAAGTACATCGGCACATCGAGGGCATATTGCACCCAGCGTTCAAAGCCGAAGCCCTCTTCGAACACGAAAGGCACCATGCCGGTCCGATCTGCATCCAGATCGCGCCAGACCCGCGAGCGCCAGGATTTGTGGTTGTTCGGTTTTCCCTCAAGGAAGGGAGAATTGGCGAACAGCGCAGTGGCAACGGGTTGCAGCGCGATGGCCACCCGCATTTTCTGCACCATGTCGGCTTCCGATCCGAAGTCGAGATTGACCTGCACGGTACAGGTCCTCCGCATCATGGTCCGCCCCATGGTGCCGACTTTGCCCATATAGGCGTCCATCAGCTTGTAGCGACCCTTGGGCATCAGCGGCATTTCTTCATGGGTCCAGATCGGAGCCGCGCCCAGACCGATGAACCCGACGCCGATCTCGTCGGCGATATCCTTCACCTCGCGCAGGTGGGTGTTCACCTCGTCGCAGGTCTCGTGGATGGTCTCCAATGGCGCACCAGAGAGTTCCAAGGCACCACCGGGTTCCAGCGAAACATTGGCGCCATCCTTTTCCAGACCGATCAGATGCCCCCCTTCGCGCACCTCGGACCAGCCATGGCGGTCGCGCAAGCCCTCAAGCACGGCAACGATGGAGCGGGTGCCCTCAAATGGCAGCGGTTTCAGGGAGTCCTTGCAGTAGCCGAATTTCTCGTGCTCCGTACCGATCCGCCACTGGTCACGGGGCTTGCAGCCGGAGGCAAGATATTCCGCAAGCTGCTCGTGACGTTCGATCGGCCCACCGCCGGATTGAGGAATAGACATCTGGGGCTCTCCGTAAGGTTGATCCGTCTTGCGTTGCAAGTCGTGCTCGGTATTTCCGGTGGTGTCAATGCAGCCTGTGCACGGTCTGACGTGTTGGTGCACGCTCCCAGATCACGACCTGGTGAGCGCCGGATTTATGCAATTCTGCCAGCATCCGCTCCATACGCAACCCCGGCAGGGTCGCAAAGGCATCAAAGAGCGCATCCGTGTTGGTCGCATTGACCGGAATCGCCAGCGCCGCCTGCCCCGGCTGATCCAGCAGCCAATGGGGTGGTTTCGCGGCGTGGTCCAGTGTCAGCCGCTCCAGTTCGGATAGCGCAACGGCCCCACCGGTCAGCGGACCGAAATAGGCGATCTGGCCTTCGTCGACCTGAACCACGCCGGGGCCACCTCCACCCAGACGGAACCGCATCCGCTGCATACCGATGACGGCAATGATCACCCCAAGGCCCAGCAGAGCCCAGCCGATCAGCGCCTGAACCCCATAGCCACCAAAAGCCCAGAACAAGCCGAGAGCCCCCAGCACGACCGCCGCGATCATCTCGCGCCAGCGCCAGAGGGACCGGCGGGCTTCGGGTCGGATGAAGCTCATGTTGTCAGCGCTCCCTCGGTCACGACGGTCTCGGGTTCCTGATCGAACAGGACAAGCGAATAGCCCCCGATGGGTTGGAACCCGATGGCACGATAGGCCCGGACTGCCGCGTCTCCAGCTGCAAAGAGAACCGCCTTCTCGACCCCTGCGGTCTGGACCTCTTGCAGGTGGAATGCCAGAGCGCAGCGGGCATAGCCGCGACCGCGTTGCTCTTGTGGCGTATAGACCCCGCCAATCTGTACGACCTTCTGCAGCTGGGCGTTGAAGCCGGTCATCGCAACCCAATGGCCCGCCACCTTAAGCACCCTATGGCTGTCGCGCAGCAGATAGCTGTCGATATCGCCGACCGCGACGGCGACGGCCTCTGATGCCGGAGTGCCCAGAGTTTCCTGATGGTAGGCGGCCCGCCACTGTACCAACATCGGGCGGGGTGCCGCAGATAGCGGATGCAACACCGCGCCCCGCAGCTGCGGACGATCAAGGCTGCTCCGATCCAGATCGGACAGGGTCAGCGCCAGCCCCGGCTCATCGCGGTCAAGGCGCTTGGGCCGCTGATCAAGGCCAGTGGCAGCGAGGTAGCGGCGCAGCTGGGCGGTCTCCCCCAACACGCCGACCTGCTGTTGCGACGCTGTCTGCGCCAGTCGGTGATCCACCAGCTGTTGCAGCTGCCGCCAGTCCTCTGCGGTGGCGGCGCCCGCCTGGATCAAGAGACTCCCATCATTGGTGAGCCCGGCAACACCATCCTCTGCGCGACCGCGCACCCAGAGCTGCACCGCCTTTGGCGCGGTGCCAGCCAGCCCGTGATCACGCAGGTTGATCAGCAGAAACATGGAGCTTTCGATATGGCGATGCAGCAGATCCTGAACCGCCGGGAGATCATTGTCCTGTGCCGGGCGCCAAGTCATTACCAATCCCCATAGCGTTGCTGCCAAACGGTCAGCGCCGCCACCGCTGCGGTATCCGCGCGCAGGATGCGGGGACCAAGGCTCACGACATGGGATTGCGGCAACGCGTGGAGACGCTTGCGCTCTGCCTCGGAAAACCCGCCCTCGGGACCGATCAGGATGGCCCAAGGTACCTGTGCCTGTGCCTCGCTGGCCAGTGCCAATGCGCTGCCGACCTCTGCTTCGTCACAAAACATCAGCTGGCGCTCTTCGGGCCAATGGTCGAGCAGCCGCGAGAGTTTCTGAAGATCCGCGACCTCCGGCACGTAGGTGCCGCCACATTGCTCTGCGGCCTCCACCGCATGGGCCTGAAGTCGATCCCGCCGGATGCGGTCGGAATTGGTGAAATCAGTCTGCACCGGCAAGATCCGCGCCGCGCCCATTTCAGCGGCCTTCTCCACGATGAAATCGGTTCGCGCCTTCTTGATCGGGGCGAACAGCAGCCACAAATCCGGCGGCAGCACCAATGGCCGCGTCTGCTCCTGGCAGATAAGGACACCGCTGCGCTTGCTGGCCTCGGCCACCTCGACGCGCCATTCGCCGTCCCGTCCGTTGAACAGCAACAGCTGCGCCCCCACCGTCTGCCGCATGACCCCAAACAGGTAATGCGCCTGATCGCGGTCCAGAGGAACCGATTGCCCTGCCCCCAGCGGGTGCTCTACATACAGTCTGATCTTTGCACTCATGAGGCATACATATGCAAGGCGGGACGCCAACACCAGATGGACAGGTCGCAGATGCGGTCAAAGGCAATTGGGTCGATCACTACGCCCCGGCATGGAGCCGTCCCTATCTGCGGCTGAGCCGCGCCGATCGCCCCATCGGAACCTGGTTGCTGCTGATCCCCTGCTGGTGGGGACTGATGCTGGCGATCCTCTGGGATCAAAGCCCGCGCTGGGGTGATCTGTGGATCTTTGTGGCCTGCGGTGCCGGTGCCTGGCTGATGCGCGGCGCAGGCTGTACCTGGAACGATATCACCGACCGCAATTTTGACGGTCAGGTCGAACGCACCCGCTCGCGCCCCATTCCATCCGGTCAGGTGACCGTTCGCGGTGCGGTGATCTGGATGGGGCTTCAGGCGCTTGTCTCCCTTGGCATCCTGCTGACGTTCAATCAGGCGGCCATTGCCATGGGAATCCTCGCGCTGTTTCCGGTGGCCATCTATCCCTTTGCCAAGCGGTTTACCTGGTGGCCGCAGGTGTTTCTTGGCCTTGCCTTCAACTGGGGTGCGATGCTGGCCTGGGTTGCCCATACCGGCACGCTGAACTGGCCTGCGGTCATCCTGTATCTGGCGGGCATTGCCTGGACGCTGTTCTATGACACGATCTACGCCCATCAGGATACCGAGGATGACGCGCTGATCGGCGTGAAATCAACCGCCCGGCTGTTTGGCACGCAAACGCCGATGTGGCTGCGCCGCTTCATCGTGGCAACGGTCAGCCTGATGGGGATCGCGATCATTCTTGCGGTGCAGCCGCAGGGATCGGTGCTGGCGCTGGTGCTGGCGCTGGTGGCTCCTTGGGCGATGGGCTGGCACATGACCTGGCAACTCAGGGTGTTTGATGCCGAAAACGGCGAGCGCCTGTTGCAGCTGTTTCGGCTCAATCGGGATACGGGCTTGATTCCGCTGATCTTCTTTGCCGCAGCTCTGTTCGCATGATTGAACCCGCCGCCGCGCCCCTGTAAGACAGACAAAAGCCGTCTCGGACGGATGCCCCAACGGAGACCAGTCTGCCCATGCGCCTGTCCTCGCTTTTGATCTCTGGCCTGACCTTTGTCGCGGCTGCCGCGCTCAGTCTGGTTGTGGCCGGGTTTGCCGTGACGGGGATCGAAGCAGGCAGCGAAACCGCCGTGCGGCGCGCGTTGGACAAGGCAGGCTACACCTGGGCCGAGGTGACCGCCGACGGGCTGCGGGTGATCCTGAACGGCACCGCCCCCGATGAGGCCACACGCTTTGGCGCGATTTCGCTGGTGGGTGGCGTGGTCGATGCGGCGCGCGTGATCGACGACATGCAGATCACCCCGTCCGAAGGGATCGCCCCTCCGCGATTTTCGGCTGAGATCCTGCGCAATGACAGCGGCATTTCGATCATCGGACTGATCCCCCGCGTCACGGACCGTGACACGGTGATCACGCGGCTGAATACGATTGCGGGCGCCGATCAGGTCGCCGATCTGCTGGAGACCGCCAATTACGCCGCTCCGAAGGGCTGGATGTCTGCGATGGATTACGCGCTGGACGCGTTGAGCCTGCTGCCCCGGTCCAAGATTTCGGTTGAGGCCGAGGAAGTTTCGATCACCGCGATCTCGGACAGTATCGAAGCCAAGGAACAGATCGAGAAACGCCTGACACGGATGGCGCCGGCCGGTCTGCGCCTATCGCTGGATATCGCGGCCCCGCGCCCGGTCATTACTCCATTTACACTGCGCTACAGCATTGATGGCTCTGGCGGGCGCTTTGATGCCTGTTCCGCCGAAAGCGAGCTGAGCCGCGACCGCATCCTGCGGGCCGCCGAGAAGGCCGGGTTTGACGGCAAGGTTGACTGCGTGATCGGCATGGGCGTTCCCTCGCCCAATTGGGCGCGCGCCGCAGAGCTGGGGATCGCGGCACTGGCCGAGCTGGGCGCTGGATCCATGACACTGGCCAATGCCGATATGACGCTGGTCGCCGCCGAAGGCACCGCAGCGGCGCTGTTCGACCATGTCGTGGGAGAGCTGGAAAGCGCCCTGCCGCAGGTCTTTGCGGTTCACGCGGTCCTGCCGCAACCCGAAGCCAACGCGGGCAATGGGCCGCCTGAGTTCACCGCAACCCTGAGCCCGGAGGGCCAGGTCCAGCTGCGCGGGCGCATTTCGGATGAGGCGCTGCGTCAGATCAGCAGCAGCTATGCCAAGGCCCGGTTTGGTTCCGACAATGTTCACAGCGCCACCCGCGTTGTCGAAGACCTGCCTGCCGACTGGCCTGTGCGGGTGCTGGCCGGGCTGGAGGCGCTGTCCTTTCTGCAACGCGGTGCGGTCTCCGTGACGCCGGATAGTCTCACACTGAGCGGGATGAGCCACCGCGAAGACGCCCCGGCTGAAATTGCCAAGCTGCTGTCGGCCAAGCTGGGCGAGGCGGAGAGCTATGAGCTGAACGTCTCCTATGAGGAGCCGCCAGAGCCTGCGGACAAACCGATGTCGCCGGAACTCTGCGAAGCCGAACTGGCAGCGGTGCAGACCGTTTCGAAAATCACCTTTGAGCCGGGGTCGGCAACCGTCGCCGCGGGCAGCCGCGATACGCTGGATCAGATCGCCGATATCCTGTCGCGCTGTAACGGTGTGCGGCTGGAGATCCAGGGCCATACTGACAGTCAGGGGCGCGAGGAAATGAACCAGTCGCTCAGCCAGTCGCGGGCCCAATCGGTTCTGAACGAGCTGCGCGGACGGCGGCTGGTGACCAGCAGCTTTACCGCCAAGGGCTATGGCGAAAGCACACCAATTGCGACCAATGATACCGAGGAAGGGCGCGAGGCCAATCGCCGTATCGAATTCCGGCTGATCCGCCCGGCCAATGACCCGACAAGCGAAACGACCCTTGATGAGGCCGCCGCCGAAGAAGCCGCCCCAGACAGCGAACAGGAGACCTCCGGACAATGAACAGGACAGAGTTCATCATCACCACTGCCATTATCCTGTTTGTCGCCTTTGCGATGGGGTGGTTTGCCAATTGGCTGGTGCATCGTTTCACCCGCGTGCGGCAAAGCGATGTCGCCGATCTGGATCGGATGAGCCAGGAGCTGCACGAAGCGGAGGAAACCCGCGATCAGGCGATCACCTACCTGCAACAACGTGAGGCAGAGCTGTCCAATCAGCTGGTTCAGACCGAGGCCGAGTTGCGGGCTGCCATGGATGGGCTGCGCGATGCCCGTCGCGAGGCGGAAGAACTGCGCGGCCAGCTGCACGGTTAATACCGGAATCAGAAACGTTCCAGTCTGGCTGCCCGCTGACCGGGCGCAGAACGCCGGGTCAGTCCCAGCGGGTCAGGGCATCTTCATCGCTGTCTTTGGCCTCGACCCAGTTGCCCGAACCGTCCTGTGTCAGCTCTTTCTTCCAGAAGGGCGCGCGGGATTTGAGATAGTCCATCAGATATTCCGCCGCCTCAAAAGCATCGGAGCGGTGGCGTGCGGCAGTGGCGACCATCATGATCTGCTCGCCGGGGACCAGACGTCCATGGCGGTGGATCACCAGCGCATCGGCCAGAGACCAGCGCCGCAGCGCCTCCTCCGTGATCTGCCCGATCGCACGCTCGGTCATGCCGGGGTAATGTTCGATCTCCATCGCCACCATGTCGCCGCTGTCCGACCCGCGCACAACGCCGGTGAACGTCACGATGGCGCCGGCATTGGCGCCGGACGTCACAACATCTGCCGCAAAGCGCTGGCTCTCCTCGCCCAGATCAAAGGTGGCCTCCTGCACTGCGATCCGCATGGCTCAGCCTCCGGTCATCGGCGGGAAGAACGCCACTTCGCGCACACCCTCCAACGGAGCATCGAAATCCGAGAGGTCCTGATCCAGCGCCACACGAAGCGCCGACAGGTCGGCAAATGCGGCCGCATAGCGCGGATCCCGGGCGCTCAGCTCGCCCACCAGCTCGCGCACGGTGCCGGCAGTTGTCTCGATCTTTTCCTTTGGCAGGCCGATACGTTCGCGCACCCAGGCGAAATAGAGGATATCCATCAGCGGGTCTCCTTCAGATGTGGCAGTGCTTTACGCATGTAGTCAGCGCCGGTGATCAGGGTCAGCGCGGCCGCGATCCAAAGCAGCCACAACCCGAGTCGGCCGGTCCAGATCATGCCCTCGAACTTCCAGCGCAGGCCGAATTCATCGCTGATCTCCCCCATCATGATCTGATCCACAATCACCTGATCCATGCCAAAGGAGGACATGACCAGATAGTGTTCAAAGATCCCTTGCGAAAACAAGGTGGCGATCGCGATCATCTGCGCCGTGGTTTTCCATTTCGCCAGTGACGTCACCTTGAGCGTGCCCGCCGTATCTCCAAGAAATTCGCGCAGGCCTGAGACGAAGACTTCGCGAAACAGGATCACCGTTGCAGGCAGGACCAGCCAGGGTGTCCAATGCTCGGCAGCATATCCAACCAGGATCATCAGCGCGATCACCACCATTGCCTTGTCGGCAATCGGGTCCAGCATCGCGCCCATCTTGGTCTCCTGCCCCCAGGAGCGTGCCAGATAGCCATCAAACCAGTCGGTGATGGCCGCGCTGACAAATAGGATCAGCGCAAACCAATCGGCATAAGGGCGCGAAAAATAGAGGAACATGATCGCGAGCCCCGGGGCTGCCACCAGTCGCAGGAGGGTGAGGATATTGGGAACAGTCCATTTCATGGCTGCACACTAGCCCGCAGTTTCACGGGTGGAAAGCGGAACAGATGAATTTTCCGTCGCGAATGGTCACATCTACGAGGCTGTTTTTTGACCAATAAGTCAGGACCTTGCCCGGCCCAACGAATGACTAGGCGCCAATGGCACCGGACGGCCGGTTTGCGTGGCTACCCCTGCCCGTGAAAGTAATCATAGATCCGCTGCGCCAGCGCTGCCGAGACCCCCTCGACCGCTTTCAGGTCCGACAAGTTGGCCCGGCTCACCGCCTTTGCGCTGCCAAAATGGGTGAGCAAGGCGCGTTTGCGCGCGGCACCAACCCCCGGCACCTCATCCAGTGGGGTCGCGCCGATGGCTTTCGCCCGTTTGGCACGATGGGTCCCGATGGCAAAGCGGTGCGCCTCATCCCGCATCCGCTGCACGAAATAAAGCACGGGGTCATTGCGCTGCAAAGCAAAGGGCGCTTCGCCGAGACGGTGAAACTCTTCCTTGCCGTGATCGCGATCAACCCCCTTGGCGACGCCGATCATCGGGATGTCTTCGACGCCGTGGCGGGCCATGATCTCGGCAACGGCGCTGACCTGACCGGCGCCACCGTCGATCAGCAATAGATCCGGCCAAAGACCTTTGTCACGGTCGGGATCTTCTTTCAGCAGGCGTGAGAAACGTCGGTTCAGCACCTCTTTCATCATGCCGAAGTCATCGCCGGGGGTCAGTTCGTCACCTCTGATGTTGAACTTGCGATAAGCGTTTTTGATGAAACCCTCGGGACCTGCGACGATCATGCCGCCGACGGCATGGCTGCCCTGAATATGCGAGTTGTCGTAGACTTCGATCCGCTGGGGTGGCCCATCAAGGCCGAAGGCTTCGGCCACGCCGCGCAGCAGTTTCGCCTGCGTCGCGCTTTCGGCCATGCGGCGGGCCAGAGATTCGCGAGCATTGCGCACAGCACCGGCCACCAGTTCCGTCTTTTCCCCGCGCTGCGGCACCAGAATTTCGACGCGACGCCCGGCCTTGTCGCTGAGCGCCTGTTCCATCAGGTCGCAGTTCTCGATCTCATCCGACAGGATCAGCTGCCGGGGCGGTTCCTTATTGTCATAGAACTGGCCGATAAAGGCTTCCATCACCTCCGCCGGGGAGACATCGCCGCTGGTGCGGGGATAGAAATCCTGATTGCCCCAGTTCTGATTGGCGCGGATGAAGAACACCTGCACGCAGGCCTGTCCGCTGTCGAGATGCAGGCCGATCACATCGGCCTCTGCCACACCACGGGGGTTGATGCCCTGAGACGTCTGCACCTGAGTGAGCGCCTTGATCCGGTCGCGCAGGGCAGCGGCGCGTTCAAACTCCATGGCCTCGGATGCGGCGGTCATCTGCTCGGCGAGTTCCTCCTGGATCTTGGTCGAGCGACCGGACAGAAAACGTTCGGCGTCCCGTACGGATGCGGCATAATCCTCGGCCGATATCTCACCGGTGCAGGGCGCAGTACAGCGCTTGATCTGATATTGCAGACACGGGCGGGTGCGGCTTTCGAACATGGCATTGCTGCAATTGCGCAGCAGAAATGCCTTTTGCAGCTGATTGAGCGTCCGGTTTACGGCGCCCGCACTGGCGAAAGGTCCAAAGTAGCTACCTTTCTCACGCCGGGCACCACGGTGTTTCTTGATCTGGGGAAAGGCATGATCCTTTGCCACCAAAATATTCGGAAAGCTTTTGTCGTCACGCAGCAGCACATTGTATTTTGGCTTCAGCTGCTTGATCAGGTTCTGCTCCAGCAGCAGCGCCTCGGTTTCGGTCCGGGTTGTCAGGAACATCATCGAAGCGGTCGCCGCAATCATTCGTTCAATCCGCGGCGAATGGCCGGGACGAGAGTAATTCGACACCCGCGCCCGTAGATTGCGCGCCTTGCCGACATAGAGCACGCGGCTTTCGCTATCCAGCATCCGATAAACACCGGGCGAGTGGTCCAGTGTCTTCAGGTACTCCTGAATCACGGCATACCCCGTCAATGCCGGGGAAGATGCCGTTTCGGATGGGGTGTCGGGCTGATGGTCTGTCATGTTTCGAGATCTATGATTCCCGGGGCTGGTCTGCAATGTTAGCGCATCGGGATCAACAGCGAACAAATCCACCGATGCTGTGGATAAGTCTGGTAGTATCTTATGGCTATCCGCGATTTTTCCTTATTTTCGGCTGATTTCCAGCGTTTGCCTAATAATTAGGCACTATCATAAGTTATTGATTTCAATCGTAAAATTTTCCAATTGCTGACAAGTTTATGATTCCAAAAGGAATTTTGTAACGGATTTACGACGCGTTGACGCTACGTGCACAACTTCGCCGCTACCACTTTTGAACCAGGCCGCAGAGCCCCTTATTCCAACCCCACAACGTCGGGTGTTTCCCAGCTGAGATGCTGACCGCTGTCGATGCAGATCAGCTGCCCGGTGACCGAGGGTGCGCGCAGGAGATAGGCCAGAGCCGCGCGGATATCGGCCGGGTCAGCGCCGCGCTGCAACGGTGTATTTGCACATTGACGGGCAAATTGGCTCTCGCTCTGACGCGGGCCTTTCAGCGTTGGGCCGGGACCGATCCCGTTTACCCGGATGTGCGGGGCGAGCGCCTGTGCGCTGGTCCGCGTCAACGTCCAGAGGGCGGATTTCGCCAGCGTATATGTCATGAACTCCGGTGTAAGCTTGCGCACACGCTGATCGATCAGATTGATGACAGCGGCAGAAGCCAGCGGTCGCCCCTCATCGTCCATCTGCTGGGGCAGGTCCTGCGCGGCCAGCTGCTGTGTCAGAATGAACGGCGCGCGCAGATTGCTGTCCATGTGACGATCCCAGCTGCTGCGGGTCGCCGTTTCCAGACTGTCGTGCTCAAAGATTGACGCGTTGTTCACAAGGCAGGTAATCGGACCGCCCAGAGCCTCGGCAGCGGCGGGCAGCAGGGCGGCTGTCGCCGACTCCTGCAGAAGATCGGCCTGCAGGGTAACAGCCATGCGCCCCATGGCGCGGATCTCTTCCGCCGTGCGTTCCGCCGCATCTGCGGAACTGGCGTAGTGAACGGCGACGTCATAGCCACTCGCAGCCAATTCAAGTGCCATCGCGCGGCCAAGTCGCTTGCCCGCGCCGGTTACCAATGCCCGCATCTTGCTCTCTCCTCATCTGCCTGTTTGGCAATGAGTTAGAACAGCTGCACTAGGTAGACCACATAAACCGCCGATAAAATCACACCCCAGGTGCGGGTGATGTCCATTTTGAGAAAAACAAACGGCACCAGCAGCAGCGATGAGGCCAGCATCACCCAGAGATCCACCCGCAGGAAGGAGGGATCAACGCTGATCGGGCCGACAAAGGTGGCAACGCCGACAATTGCCAGCAGGTTGAACATGTTGGAGCCGATCACATTGCCCAGTGCCACATCCGCCTGCCGACGCAGTGCAGCCATGACGGTGGTTGCCAGCTCCGGCAACGAGGTGCCTATGGCCACCAGCGTGAGACCGATCACCGTTTCGGTAACGCCATAGGTCCGCGCGATGATCGACGCGTTGTCGACCAGCAGATCGGCCCCCAGCGGCAATCCGACCAATCCGAGGAACAGGTAGATCCCGATCCGCCAATAGGGCATATCGGGATCCGCCTCATCAATCTCGTCGAGGTCACTATCCTTGCCGTTGCGGCGATGGGCGCGCGCCTCGCGGAAGGCCACGCCCAGAACAACCGACAGCGCGCCCAGCAGGATAAGGCCGGACCAGACCGTGAAGGTTCCGTAAAACGCCAGCGCAATGAACAGAACCGATGCGATCAACATGAACACATAGTTCTTGCGGGTATCGCATTCGCTGGTGTGAAGCGATCGCATCAACGCCGGGATGCCGAGAACCATGAGGATATTTGCCGTGTTCGAGCCAACAACGTTGCCAAGGGCGATGCCGTCGGCATTGTCTCCGACAGCCCGGATGGAGATCAGCATCTCAGGCGCCGAGGTGCCAAAGGCAACGATGGTCAGGCTGACGATCAATGCGGGCACGCCGATCCGCAGGCTGAGGTTCACCGCGCCCCGTACTAGCGCATCCCCTGCCAACAGCAGGATGACCAGCCCAAGTCCAGATAACAGCCATGGCATCATTGCCGAGGCCCTCCATTCTTTTTGCAGGCACAGGGGCCTTTTCCGATCTTGAAGCGTCCGCAGCTGGCGCAGCGCCGCGAGGCCAGGCGCTTTTGCCCGGGCATCCGCAGCTTGCCGAACATCGCCAGCACAGCCATCACCACAAGAAACAGGGAAACGATTTTGAAGATCACGTCAGAGGCCAAACCGCGCATATTCAGCGCGTTCCTCGATACCGTTCAGCGCATCCTGCGCCATCTGCATACCGATCCGGCCCAACAGGGGCTTTTTGATACCATAGCGGCGGAACCGCACCTTGTCGCCGAAACGGGCCTGCATCTTGGGGCGCAGATGGCCGATGCCATCAATCAGCCCCAACGAGACCGCACGTCGTCCCAGCCAGATTTCACCGGTGTAGAGATCTTCGCTGGTGTCCAGTTTATCGCCGCGGCGATCTTTGACATGGGCGATGAAATTGTCGTGGATGTCCCCCAGAAGCTGCTTCAGACGCTTCACGTCCTCAGCGTTTTCCGGGCGGAAGGGATCGAGCATCGATTTGCTGCGGCCAGCGGTATAGACCCGCCGTTCGACACCCTGGCGGGCCAGAAAGACATGGGCGCCGAAGCCAGCCGATATCACCCCAATCGATCCGAGGATCGAGCTTTCGTCGGCCCAGATCTCATCCGCCGAGGCGGCCAGCCAATAACCCCCGGACGCGGCGACATCTTCGACGAAAGCGATGGTGGGAACCTTCAGTTCTTCGGAGAGGCGACGAATGCGGGCACCAATCAGGGCGCTTTGCACCGGCGAACCGCCGGGCGAATTGATTTCAAAGGCGACCGCTGCCGGCTTTCCCTTTCGAAAGGCGCGCTCCAACACCGGTCCAAGAGTGGCATCATTCAGCGCACCGCGACCGGCCATGCCAATGGCGCCATTGAGGCGCACAACAGCAACCAGCGGAGGCTTGTTCAAGAAAGGCAATCTCAGGTTCATGGCGCCGATGTAGAATGCCGACTGCCCTGAAACAAGGGATGGCACCGGAACGAGGCGAAAGCAGCAGCAAAAAAGCCGCGCACCTTGGGTAAAATTGCAACGTTCGCCACATACGTGCGGAATTAACCGGGCTTACCTTCCCTTGGGGCAGCGATGTTGCGGCTGCACCAAAGCCGCGCGGCGGGCGGGTTATGGTCCTATTCTGCCGCGCGGTTACTCAGGGTCAGGCGCGGATCCGCCAGCCGGTTTTGAAGATCCACCAGATCACCGCCAGGCAAAGCGCGGTAAAGCCGCCGATGGCCAGAAGGCTGAGCCCGACCGGCACGTCAGAGGTTCCGAAGAAGGACCAGCGAAAGCCGGAAATCAGATAAACCACCGGGTTGAACAGGGTGATTTTCTGCCAGATCGGCGGCAGCATCGAAATCGAATAAAAAGACCCGCCCAGGAAGACCAGAGGCGTGACAATCAGCAGCGGCACCAATTGCAGCTGTTCAAAGTTTTTCGCCCAGACCCCGATAATGAATCCCAGCAGCGCAAAGCTGACGCAGGTCAGCACCATGAACAGCACCATGGCGAGCGGATGCGCAATGGTCAGATCGACAAAGAGCGAGGCCGTCAGCAGGATCACCACACCGATAAACAGGGCCTTGGTGGCGGCGGCGCCGACATAGCCGATCACGATCTCAAGGAAGTTCACTGGCGCCGATAGCAGCTCGTATATAGTGCCGATGAACTTTGGGAAATAGATCCCGAAAGAGGCATTGGAGGTGGCTTGCGTCATCACGCTGAGCATGATCAGACCCGGCACGATGAAGGCACCGTAAGGCACGCCTTCGACCTGGTCGATCCGGCTACCGATGGCGGCACCAAACACCACGAAATAAAGCGAGGTTGACAGCACCGGCGACAGGAAGCTCTGCATCAGGGTGCGAAAAAATCGCGCCATTTCAAAGCGGTAAATGGAGGCGATTGCAGTCCAATTCATGTCGGTTCTCCTGAGACCAGCCCGACGAATATGTCCTCGAGGCTGGATTGCCGGGTCTGCACATCCGCCAGCGTCAGACCCGCGGTGGCCACGTCGTTCAGCAGGGCAGTGATGCCGGTCCGCTCGGCGTTGGTGTCATAGGAATAGATCAGGCCTCGGCCATCTTCTGTCAGGGTCACACCATAGCCGCTGAGACCTTCCGGCACGGCTGTTAGCGGTTCTGTCAGCTGCACCTCCAGCTGCTTCTTGCCAAGCTGTGCCATCAGCTTGTCCTTGTCCTCAACCAGCAGGATCTCTCCGTTGGTGATGACTCCGACCCGATCCGCGATGGCTTCGGCTTCTTCAATGTAGTGGGTGGTCAGGATGATGGTGACACCGCCGCGTTTTAGCTCTGCCACGACGTCCCACATATCCTTGCGCAACTCCACGTCCACCCCGGCAGTCGGTTCATCCAGAAACAGGATGCGCGGCTCGTGGCTGAGCGCCTTGGCGATCAGCACACGGCGCTTCATGCCGCCGGACAATTCCTTGATCTGGCTCTTGCGTTTGTCCCAGAGCGACAGCTTGCGGAGAATATCCTCAAGCAGCGCATCATTGCGCGGCTTGCCAAAAAGCCCCCGCGAAAACTTGATCGAATTCCACACCGTCTCAAACGGCTCAAGGTTGATCTCCTGCGGCACCAGCCCGATCAGGCTGCGCGCGGCCCGAAAGTCTTCGATGATGTCGTGACCGCCCACCGACACCTTCCCAGAGCTGGGGGTGGTGATGCCGCAAACGGTCGAAATCAGCGTCGTCTTACCTGCGCCATTCGGCCCCAGAAGGGCGAGGATCTCCCCCTTCTCGATCTCGAGCGAGACCCCTTTGAGCGCCTGAAACCCGCCTTCGTATGTCTTTTCCAAATCACGGATAGATAGGATGGCTGACATTGCTGCCTCCCTTAAAAGTAAACTGATCAGTTCAGTGCACGTTAGCGTCCAGGTCATCGGATCGCCAGCGTGGAATGCAGGCCAAATGTTTGCCTGCGCGCAATATTTTGTGCGTTTTTGCACTGCACCAAATATCTTGACGTGAAGATAAGCAATCAATACCCACTATCTCGATATCAAGATAAAAGGTTTGAAATGGATATTCTTCTCTTTGGGGCGACCGGCGATGTCGGGAGTGCGACCCTGCAACAGGCCATCGAACGCGGCCATACCGTGACCGCCGTCGCCCGTCATCCTGAACGGTCAGGCCATAGCGGCGACGCCCGGGTCACCGCCGTCACGCTGGATGTTCTGTCCAGTGCAGACCAGCTGGCGGGGCTGGCCCGGCAACACCAGATCATTATCAGCGCCCTCCGCCCGCTGCCCGGGCAGGATGCACTGCTGGTGGATCTGACCAGGGCGGTCCTGAATGCCGCCCGCTCCGCCGGGATCCCTGCCCTCATCACCGGTGGCGCCGCTCTGTTGAAGCTTGCAGATGGCAGCGGCGAGACCGTGCTGAGCGCACCTGGTTTTCTGCCCGAAGCGGTGCGCCCGATCGCGGAAGCCTGCGCTG
This sequence comes from Phaeobacter sp. JH20_34, assembly GCF_048056095.1. Classification (NCBI taxonomy): domain Bacteria; kingdom Pseudomonadati; phylum Pseudomonadota; class Alphaproteobacteria; order Rhodobacterales; family Roseobacteraceae; genus Phaeobacter; species Phaeobacter sp. JH20_34. Next base: position 231,581 of record NZ_JAYMWT010000019.1, read on the forward strand.
CGCAGGATCAGTTACTGGATTCCACACCGGATGTGGATTGGACCTGCCTGCGCCCGCCAGTGATGCTACACGAGGGACCGCGCAAGGGGCGGTACGCTTGGGGAACCGACACGCAGGTCACCGATCACGAAGGCCAGTCACAGATTTCCTTTGCCGATTTCGGCGGTGCGCTTATGGATCTGGCGGAACAGGACCACCGGCCGGATAAACGGCTGACAGTGGCCTGGGGTAGAGCCTAATAAGGCAGGCCGACATAGTTTTCCGCCAGAGAGGCCTGGGCCGCATCGGAGGAAAACAGATAGTCGAGATCGGCCTGTTGCAATCGTACATCCGCCGGCGACATGTCGGGGAACCGATGCAGCAGGTTGGTCATCCACCAGCTGAAGCGCTCCGCCTTCCAGATCCGCGCCAGTGCGCGCTCTGAATAGCTGTCCAGCGCGCCGTCATCGCCGCGCTGGAAATGATCCGAGAGCCCCTCGAACAGATAGTAGATATCAGATGCCGCGAGGTTCAGCCCCTTGGCCCCGGTGGGTGGCACGATATGCGCCGCATCGCCTGCCAGAAACAGCGCGCCGTAGCGCATCGGCTCTGCGACGAAGCTGCGCAGCGGGGCGATGGATTTCTCAATCGAGGGGCCGGTTTTCAGACTGTCCGCAACATCCGCAGGCAAGCGCCTCTTCAACTCCTCCCAGAATTGCGCATCGCTCCAATCCTCGACACGGTCGGTCAGCGGCACCTGAATGTAGTAACGGCTCAACTGTGCATTGCGCATCGAGCACAGGGCAAATCCGCGTTCATGGCGGGCATAGATCAGCTCAGCCGTTGCGGGCGGCGTCTGTGAGAGCACGCCAAGCCAGCCAAAGGGGTAGACCTTCTCATATTCACGCAGCACATCCGCTGGAATTGAGCGACGGCTGACGCCATGAAACCCATCCGCCCCGACGATGAACTTGGTATCGATCCGGCGGGTTTCGCCCTGCAACTCATAGGTGACATAGGGTTGATCCGACTGGATATCATGAAGAGCGACATTCATCGCTTCGTGAATGATCTGCCCGCCCATGGCATCGCGGGCGTCGTAGAGGTCGCGCGTGACCTCGGTCTGGCCATAGACCATGACGGTTTGACCGGCGGTTCTGCCCGAAAGGTCGATCCGGTCCAGACGACCCTGATGAGCAATGTGAAATCCGTGATGAACCACGCCTTCGCGGTCCATACGCGCATTGGCTCCTGCCCGGCGCATCAGGTCCACAAACCCATGTTCCAACACACCGGCACGAATGCGACCAAGCACATAGTCGCGGGTCTGACGCTCAAGCACAATCGTGTCGATACCGGCCCGGTGCAGCAGTTGCGAGAGCAACAAGCCAGACGGGCCGCCCCCTACAATGACCACCTGTGTTGTCTGGTTCGGCATTCCGGTTCTCTCCTGTTCGCATCCATATCTTGCCCGGAGAAGGCAGGGTTGCGAATAGACCCTACCGCCGATTTCTTGTATATTTCGCACATGAGCGAAGAATACGCTATCAATACCTACTCCCTGTTTGGAGAGCATGGGGAGCTGGCAGACCTTCTGCATATCGAGAGCATCGAGGCGCGTTCCTCGCTGCATGATTGGGCTTTGAAACCACACCGCCACGCGCGGCTTCACCAACTGATCGTGCTGATGCGGGGCAGCGGTGAGGCTACCCTGGATGGCATCGCTCAACAGTTGACACCGCCTTGCGTGATCAATGTGCCACGCGGTGCGGTGCATGGCTTCCGCTTTGACAGTGACACCTGCGGCTGGGTGTTGACCCTGACATCAGACCTTATTGATCAGGTACTTGATGACATTCCCGATGTCCTGACCACGCTAGACCGCGCAACCATCACCCCGCTGGATGCGCCTCTGGAGCGCCTTGTCGAGAGTATCCGGGACGCCTATGAAACCGATGGATTTGCACGCCGCCAGATCCTGCGCGGGCTTGTCGACGCGCTTACCGGCACTGTCGCGCAGTCTATCGGCGCCTTGCGATATCGCAACGCGAGCCCCAAGGCCCACCAGCTGTTTGCGCAGTTCGAAACACTGGTGAACCGGGATTTCCGCAAACGGCGTCAAGTGAGCGACTATGCGCGCGAACTTGCCGTTTCGACAACACACCTCAATCGGATCTGCCATCAGGCTACCGGTCAGCCAGCCTCGCAACTTATCAGTGAGCGGATGCTGCGCGAGGCACGGCGACTTTTGATCTATACCGCGCTGAGTGCGGCAGAAATCGCCTACGAGCTGGGCTATTCGGACCCGGCTCATTTCAGCCGCGTGTTTACCCGGGGCACCGGGCTGCCACCACGCCGGTTTCGTCGCGATATCATTGCGGGAAAACCGCCCCGCGCGTGAGCCGCCCCGCCCTGGCCAAACCCCATTTGCGATCAAGATGGTCAAACTGAAACCGCCCCGGAACAGGTCCGGGGCGGTAATCATGGGTCATATCTGCGAGGTGGTGTTTACTGCTGCTCCGGCCCCAGCTTCGACAAGCCTTTCAGAATGTCGATGGCATAGGCCAGCTGATAATCCTCTTCGCGACGTTCGGCAGCGGCCTCGGCCTTGGCGCGGTCTTCTTCGATCTGGCGGATTTCATCCTCGGAAAGGCTGTCATTGTTCAGACGTCCGCGCAGGTCGGCCTCCGAACGGGTCCGGCGTGCTGCGGAGGCCTTCTCGTCCTCCTCCTCGGTATCCGGGGTGCGTCGGGGCTGTTCCACGACGATATCGGGTGAGACACCCAAGGCCTGAATGGAGCGCCCGGAGGGTGTGTAATAGCGCGCCGTGGTCAAGCGCATTGCGCCCTCTCCTTTCAGCGGCATCACCGTCTGCACAGACCCTTTGCCAAAGGATTTGGTGCCGACCACGATCGCGCGGCGATGGTCCTGAAGGGCACCTGCAACGATTTCCGATGCAGACGCCGATCCACCGTTGATCAGCACCACAATCGGTTTGCCGTCCACAAGGTCGCCCGGCGTAGCGTTAAACCGCTCGCCGTCCTCGGGGTTACGACCGCGGGTCGAGACGATCTCACCGCTGTCGAGGAAGCTGTCGGCCACCTTGATCGCCTGTGTCAGAAGGCCACCGGGGTTGTTGCGCAGGTCCAGCACGATCCCGTTGACATTATCCATACCACCGGCTTCTTCGAGCTGTTTTTTCAGCCCGGCTTCCAGGTTCGGCGTGGTCTGATCGTTGAATGTGGTCAGTCGCAGCACGACAGTGTCGTCTTCGGTCCGCGCCCGCACCGCTGTCAGCTTTATCGTGTCGCGGATGATCGAGACGTCAAACGGCTCCGCCTCGCCTTCGCGCACAACGGTGATGATGATTTCGGAACCAACCGGCCCCCGCATCAGCTCAACCGCATCGTCCAGCGAAAGGCCAAGAACACTTTCGCCATCCACATGGGTGATGAAATCACCGGCCTCGATCCCGGCTTCATCCGCCGGTGTTCCATCGATCGGAGAGACAACTTTGACAAAGCCCTCTTCCTGCGTGACCTCGATCCCGAGACCGCCGAATTCACCACGGGTCTGCACCCGCATCTTGGTGGCATCGTCGGGCGACAGATAGCTGGAATGCGGATCCAGCGAGGCCAGCATTCCGCCAATGGCGGCTTCGATCAGCTCGGTCTCATCGACGTCTTCGACATATTGCACGCGGATGCGTTCAAAGATGTCGCCAAAAAGATCCAGCTGTTCATAGACGCTGGCCTCTCGGCTGCCTTCCTGAGCCAGAAGCGGCTCAGCTACATAGGTGGTGGCAAGGATTCCTGCCAGCGTGCCGCCCACCGCGGCCATCGCAAATTTTCTCATGAACTAATTTCCATCCTTGTCGGTGCGGAACCAGGTTTCGGGGTCCACCGGACTGTTGTCCATTCTCACTTCTATATAGAGCGTTTCTGTGCGGTCAGTTCCAGCCCCTTCACCGCTTAGTGACAAAATGGCACCGATTTCGGGGCTTTTGCCCCCCATCAGGCCAACCGGGGTTCCTGCCGGGATGACCTCGCCCATGGTGCCGTAAACCTCAGCCAACCCGGAGAGTACAAACAGTGTCTCCGGCTGTGGTTCAAGAATGACCACATTGCCAAGATCCAGAAGCGGCCCCTGATAGCGGATCGTTGCCGCCGTGGGAGAGACCACCAGCGCGCGCGGACGTGCCGCAACAAGCCAGCCGGGCCGGGCGATGCCTGCGGCGTCTTTCTCGCCGTAGCCGCGCAGAACCAGCCCTTCGACCGGGATCGACAACTCACCCCGGAGGGCGCTGATATCAGCATCAGTCGTTGCAATCTCGCCTTCGGCGATTTCAGCAAGCCCGCTGGCAAATCCGCTGAGGGTTTCAGTGGATGAAATCAAAATAGCCGTCCGCACCGGGTCCTGGGTAAAGCGGCGCGGCAGGTCGGTCCGGTCGGCGATAGCGGCAGACAATTGCGCCCTCGCCTCCTGCACACCGTTAAGCCCCTCCTGCAACGTATTCGCCGCGTTCTGCTGCAACAGGCGCAAGGTCTGGACCTCCTCAAGGTCGCGACGCAGTGCGGTTGCGCGCGATTGAAGCGCCGGTGTCACCTCTGCCAGTGTCATGGCGGAGCGCGCCGCGCCAAGAGGGCCTGAGGGGTGCAGCATCAACACCGGCGGCGGCGAGGTTTCAATGGTCTGCAACACGCCAAGAAGATCCGCCACATCGTCCTCGCGTGCCTTCAGCTGGGCCGCCAGCTGGCCCTCGCGCTGCGCCACACGACGCAGCCCATCGCGCATCGCCGCAAGACCCGCCTCATAGGCCCGCACCGTCTCGGTCAGCGCGGCAACCCGGTCGCGCGCGCTTTCGGCGTCCTGCAAGGCCAGCGTCGCGGCTTCCAGCTGGTTGGCGGCCTGCTGCGCGGCAGCGGCGGGATTATCCGCGGCCGCCGCAGTCCCGGCCAGGATCGGCAGGACAAGCGACGCCGCCGATATCAGCAGAGCGCGCCGGATTACCGACAGTCCAGTGATGCCAAACGCAGGCCTCATACGAGCAAGCTCTCTCCAGTCATTTCATCCGGTTTCGCAAGGTCCATCAGCTCCAGCACGGTTGGGGCCAGATCCGCGAGCCGACCGTTGCGCAGCTTTGCGCCTGTCGGCCCACCAACCAGCGCGACTGGCACAAGATTGGTGGTATGGGCGGTGTGCGGCCCGCCTGTTTCGGGGTCCACCATCACCTCGCAATTGCCGTGATCGGCGGTGACCAGCATGACGCCGCCCGCCGCCGTCAGCGCGGCCACGACCTTGCCAAGACCCTGATCCACGGCCTCACAGGCCTTGATCGCAGCGTCGAGATCACCGGTATGGCCCACCATATCCGGGTTCGCATAATTGGTGACAATCAGGTCATACCCCGCTTCGATAGCCTCGATAAATCGCTCCGTCACCTCTGGCGCCGACATCTCCGGCTGCAAATCATAGGTCGCCACCTGCGGCGATTTCGGCATCGCGCGATCTTCGCCGTCCTCGGGATCCTCTTTGCCACCGTTGAGAAAGAAGGTCACATGCGGGTATTTTTCGGTCTCGGCCAGACGGAACTGGCGCTTGCCCTGTTTTGCCACCCATGCCCCCAGGGTGTTGACGATGGCCCGTTTGGGAAACACGGTCTGCATATAGCTGTTGTGGCCTTCGGAGTATTCCACCATGCCAAGCAGCGCCGCAAGATCCGGGCGTGCGCCGGTGTCAAAAGCATCAAAGCTCGGCTCGCCAATCGCACGCAGGATCTCGCGGGCGCGGTCGGCGCGGAAATTCAGGCAGAACAGGCCATCGCCATCTTTCACGCCATCATAGCCCTCGATCACTGTCGCCTTGATGAACTCGTCGAACTCCTCGCGGGTATAGCTGGCCTCAATAGCAGCCTCCGCTGTCGCTGCCCGGTGCTGGCCTTTGGCATGGATCATTGCGTCATAGGCCTGGCTGACCCGCTCCCAGCGATTGTCGCGGTCCATGGCGTAATAACGGCCTGTCACTGTTGCGATGCGCGCGCCAGCCGCCAGTTCCGATTGCAGGGCAGCGACGAAACCGGCAGCAGATTTCGGAGCCACGTCGCGGCCATCCGTCATCACATGCAGCCAGACAGGGACGTCGGCATCGCGGATCGCCTTCACCGCCGCAATGATATGGGTGATATGGCCGTGCACGCCACCGTCCGAAACAAGCCCCATCAGATGGGCCGTGCCGCCGGTCTGCTTCATCTTCGCAATGAAGGCTTGCAGCGCGTCATTGTCAAAGAATGAGCCATCCTCGATTGCGAGATCAATCTGGCCCAGATCCATCGCCACCACGCGACCAGCACCGATATTGGTATGCCCCACCTCGGAGTTCCCCATCTGCCCGGTCGGCAAGCCGACGTCCGGCCCATGCGTGATCAACCGTGCTGTCGGGCATGTCTTCGCAATCTCGTCCAGCGTCGGCGTCTTGGCCAGATAGGGCGCGTTGGCGGTTCCCGGATCGGCGCTACCCCAGCCATCAAGGATACACAGAACAACAGGTTTGGGCGTCGACATGGTTTAAGGCTCCGGCTCTGAGTGGCGTTACCGCCTTCTACAGATTTGCCGGGACTTGGGAAACCGCCGATAGGCCTTTGCAGGGCATCCGGGCGCCCTTTCCCGCCCTTACTTGCAGGATCTGGCGGTATGCCGGACGGGCGCGCGATACTGCCGCTCGATATCGAGCAGGCGCTGTTTGCGCCAAAGACCGCCGCCGTAACCGGTCAGCGACCCATCAGCCCCGATCACCCGGTGACAGGGCACCACCAGCGCGATCTGATTGGCACCATTGGCGCGTGCAACAGCGCGGGTCGCCTCTGGACGTCCGATCTGGCGCGCGATCTCCGAGTAGCTACGCGTCACGCCGGGCGGGATCTGGCGCAGAGCATCCCAGACCTGCTGCATGAAAGGTGTCCCGTGATAGGCCAGCGGCGTTTCAAACCGGGCGGAGATCCCGGCAAAGAACGCGTCCAGTTCCGCACGGATCTGCTCTCCGGGTGGTGTCGGACCAATACCAAGATCGCCCTTCACCGCCTTTTGCAGCTTGTCCAGCTCGCCCTTCAGCGCCTTGCGCTCCACAAATTCCAGCAGGTGCAACTCAGTCCGGCTGCTGACTGCGATCATGTCGCCGAGCGGTGTCGGGATCCAATCGGCCAGCAAAAGGCCTTCGCGGGTCAGGCTGCCGGGCGCCCTGCCCAGCAACCGGGCAAAGGCCGCACGAAACGCACTGGGAGAGTCGAATTGCGCATCCAACTGTGCCTCAATGACCTTGCCGCCGTCTGACAGCGCGGTGAAGCCTTCGCGAAGACGGCGCTGGCGCGCCATCTCAAGAAAGGTCATGCCGAACTGCCGCTTGAAGCTGCGCCTGACCGTGGAGAGATCAAGACCCATGCGGAGGATATCGCCCTCGCTCCAGCGGTGCTCCGGGCGTTGATCCAAGGCGGCCAACAGGCTGGCCACTGCCGGATCGGCCTCTGCCATCGGGCGCAGCGGGTGGCATCGTTTGCAGGCCCGGAACCCGGCTTCGATACATTCGCCGACGCTGCCGAAGAACTGGCAGTTCTCCCGCTTAGGTTTGCGTGCCGGACAGGTCAGGCGACAGAAGATGCCGGTCGTGGCCACGCAGACATAGGCCTGCCCGTCATAGCGGTCATCGCGGTTCAGCAGCGCCTGATAGAGCGCTTCGTGGTCAGGAAGATCAAACAACATGCGCCCTGTTTATCACGCGACCGCAGACCTGCCGCCGATAATCAGGCGTGTATTTTAATACCGCGGGCGTATAGCACCTCAGGGCCTTGACCGGCCGGACACATGCCGCCCGGTCAATGGATCAGGCCAGTGCCCGCATCAATCGAGCACGACGCGGCACCAGACGGCATCATGATCAGACAACGGGCGACCATTCTGATCAACCGAAGACAGCAGCCGACTCTCGGTCGCGCGCATATCGCGGGTGCAGAACCAGTCCAGCTTCATCTGCCGATCAGGATGCGGCGTGATGAGACTGGGGCGGGTGGTGACACCATCCGGGGTCGCGCTCCAGTCGTAGCCGTGGGAACGGGCCAGATCGAACAGCGTCTCGCGCTGCCAGTCGAAATCAGGCGGCAGGTGATTGCCTGTATTCAGATCACCGCCAATCAGTACCGGCATATCCGGCGCAAATGCGTCGATGGCGCGGAGCAGCCTGTCAAACTGCTGATGCCTATGGGCTGCGTCGGCGTTGCTCTCCAGATGGGTGGAAACCACGCAGATCGGTCCAGCCTCAGTCGGTAGAACCGCGGCAATCGCCATGCGGCCACCAAGGCGCGGCTGGTCCGGGTCAGCCGGCACCTCATCCGAGGCGAACCAATGCCCGTGATCATCCAACCGGATCAGCGTCACCCGTTCCGGCGGGACCGCCGACAGGATGGCATTGCCGTGCCAGCCGAACAGATTGAAATCATCGGTGCAGAACGCCTGTTCTGTAGGTCCACCCAGATCCAACTCGTGAAATTCCACACCAAAGACATAAGCCATGTCGAGTGCGGCAGCCATCTCCTTGGTGGTGTGGCGCTGACCGGTACGCGCCATGCCATGGTCGACCTCTGACAGCAGGATAACCTGCGGCGCCAGCGGGTGGATGTGGCCCGCGGTATCCTCAGGAAAAAGGCAGCGCTCGACGTTCCAGGCCACAACCGACACCGAGGAGGCCAGCGCCTCCAGATGACCCTTACCACCGCCTTGCAAGGCGGCCATCGCCGGCACCTCTGCCATGAGCGCGCGATGCGCCTCTGCAGTGCGCGGCGCTGCCTTGATCCGGGCCTGCATCTCGGGGGAAACCGGCGGCAGACTGTCCAGGACCTCGGTCATCTGCGTTTGCCGCTTTCTGCGTCAAACAGGCAGATCGCCGCCGGATCCACCGAGATCTGATGGGGTCCGGGATCAACCGGAATGTCCTTCAGGACGTGGATTGTGAACGGCTGCCCGCCGAGATGGCCATGCAGCAGGCGATGTGCGCCCAGTTCTTCGATCAGTTCAACGTTGATCGAAATACCACCTTCGCTGACCAGCTGCACATCCTCGGGGCGGATGCCGAGCTTGACGGCACCTGATGCGGCGCCATCCAGTGCCCCCATCGCCACACCATCCGGCAGGGTGACCTGACCATCGGAGATCGTGGCATCAACCAGGTTCATCGGTGGCGCGCCCATGAAGGAGGCGACAAAGACCGACGCCGGATTGTGATAGATCTCAGACGGGGTGCCAATCTGTTCGATCCGGCCACCGTTCAGGACAATGATGCGATCCGCCATGGTCATCGCCTCAACCTGATCGTGGGTCACGTAGATCGAGGTGACGCCCAGACGGCGTTGCAGGGCCTTGATCTCAATCCGCATCTGGTTGCGCAGCTTGGCATCAAGGTTCGACAGAGGTTCGTCGAACAGGAACAGCGCCGGATCGCGCACGATAGCGCGCCCCATGGCAACCCGCTGGCGCTGGCCGCCGGACAGCTGCGAGGGTTTGCGGTCCAGATATTCCTCAAGGTTCAACATCTTGGCGGCCTCGGCCACCTTCTGCTTGATCTCAGCCTCGGGGGTTTTGCGGTTCTTCAGGCCATAGGCGATGTTCTTGCGCACCGTCATATGCGGATAGAGCGCGTAGTTCTGAAACACCATCGCGATATCGCGATCCGCCGGATCGACATTGTTGACCACCCGGTCGCCGATTTCCAGCGTGCCTTCGGTGATATCCTCCAGACCGGCAATCATGCGCAGCAACGTGGATTTGCCGCAGCCCGATGGGCCGACCAGGACGACGAATTCGCCATCCTCGATCTTGAAGCTGGAGGAAGTGACGGCCTCGACCCCATTGGGGTAGACCTTGCGTACAGAATTCAGGGAAACCTGAGCCATTATTTGAAGTCCTTACTTATCGGATTCTGTCAGGCCCTTGACGAACCAGCTTTGGAAGAAAATGACGACTGCCACGGGCGGCAGGATGGCGATCACGGCGAGAAGATTTGCGCGACCGAATTCGGGGACATTGGTGCCTTCGAGGGTCTGGGTGATCTGTTTGATCCCCCGCACCAGCGTATACATGTCCTCTTCGGTGGTGATCATGGTGGGCCAGAGATACTGGTTCCAGCCAAAGACAAACATGATGATGAACATGGCCGCAATCATGGTCCGCGACAGCGGCACCAGAATATCGATGAAGAACTTCACCGGCCCAGCCCCATCAATGCGCGCAGCCTCGACCAGCTCTTCCGGCACAGACCGGAAAAACTGGCGGAAGAAGAAGGTTGCGGTTGCAGACGCAATCAAGGGGATGATCAGACCCTGGTAGGTGTTGAGCATGCCCAGCTGCTGCACCACCTCATAGGACGGCAGAATACGGACCTCCAGCGGCAGCAGCAGCGTGGTGAAGATCACCCAGAATGCCAGCGTGGCAAACCGCAGGCGGAAATAGACGATGGCATAGGCCGCCATCATCGCAATCAGGATCTTCCCAAGCGCAAAGCCGATGCCGAGAACAAAGGAGTTGAACAGCATCCGCGTGCCGGTGTTGGCCCCGGAAAAGCCGGAGGCCTCGAACATCGCCTTGTTGAAGTTCTCGTCGAACTGGTCGCCGATCTTCAGCTGCGGTCCGTATTTGATGATATCCACATCCGGCACGGTTGTGGTCATCACCACCATGATCAGCGGCACCAGCATGAAGAGCGAGCCGAGGATCAGAACGGTGTGGTCGCCAACGGCCCCCCAGTTGATGGAGCGGCGCGGCGTTTGAACGGGTGTTTGGTCAGCCATGTCAGCCCCCTCAGGTATAGTGGATCCGACGGTCAATCAGCCGGAACTGGAAGACCGTAAGCGCGAGGACAAGAACCATCAGGATCACCGACTGTGCCGAGGAACCGCCAAGGTCATTGCCACGGAAACCATCGACATAAACCTTGTAAACAAGGGTCATCGGATTGTTGCCCGGCTCGCCCTTCACCAGTGTATCGACAATGCCGAAGGTGTCGAACAGGGCATAGGTGATATTGATGATCAGGAGGAAGAAGCCCGTCGGCGCAAGCAGCGGGAACGTCACATCCCAGAACCGGCTGGTCGCCGATCCGTTGTCGATCAGAGCCGCCTCACGTACGGAACGCGGGATGGATTGCAAACCGGACAGGAAGAAGATGAAGTTGACCGGAATCTGTTTCCAGACCGAGACCAGAACCATCGCGGCTGCGGTATCGTTGAAGTTCACGCCCAGAACAAAGTCCCAGCCAAAGAAACCGGCAAGCCGCGTCAATGGTCCCCAGCTCTGGTCGAACATGATCAGACCAATGAAGCCGGCAACCGGCGGGGCGACCGCATAGACCCACATCAGAAGGGTCCTATAGGTGCGTGCGCCGCGCAGGACATTGTCCGCCTTCACCGCCAGCAACAGTGCAATCGCAAGCGAGAAGAAGGTCACCAAAACCGTAAATACAAGCGTGAAAACCGCAACGCGGCGATATTCACTGTTCCCCATAAGATCGGTGTAATTTTCCAGACCGACAAAGGTAGAGCCAAACCCGAACGGATCCTGCAGGTAAAAGGACGACTGGATTGCGTGCCAGGCGGGCCAATAGAAGAAAATAGCGATAATGACGAGCTGCGGCATCAGCAGCAGGATCGGCATCCACTTGGTCGAGAATCCGGCGCGTTTCACGGTGTGCCTCTTCGTTGTAATGCGTGACGGCCGCAGGGGCTGCGGCCGTCACAGGTAAGGGGGAATTCCCCGCGATTAGCCTTGGGTCTTGGCGAAACGGGCCAGCAGGTTGTTGGCTTCGGACTCAATCGCGTTGAAGGCGTCTTCAACCGAGGTTTCACCAGTCAGGATGCGACCGTATTCGCGGTTCATCACGTCACGGATCTGTACGTAGAAGCCCATGCGATAGCCTTTGGTGTTGTCACCAGCCGCCAGCGACAGCTGCTGGATGCCGACCTCGGCCGCAGGGGCGCGGTCATAATGGCCGTCCGCCTTTGCCATCTCATATGCGGCTTCGGTGATCGGCACATAGCCGGTTTCTTTGTGCCAGAAATACTGAACCTCGGCGGAGGTCAGGAAGTCGAAGAACGCAGCAGTTGCCTTGTTTTCTTCGGCATCATGGCCCGCCATGGCAAACAGCGAGGCGCCACCGATGAAGGTTTGCGTCGGCTCTGTTGTCACGGCTTCCCAATAGGGCAGCATGGTCGCGGAGAAATCAAACGGCAGGTCTTTCTTGCTCAGACCACCGAAGGAGCCGGAGGAGCCCAGCCACATCGCAACCTTGCCTTCTTCAAACGGCGTCTGGTTGTCGCCCCAACCTGTGCCGAACCATTCGAAGTAGCCGTTTTTCTGCCAGTCGGTGACAGCTGTGAAATGTGCCTTGATCGCGTCGTTGTTCACCAGGATCTGGGTGTCGACCCCATCATAGCCATTGTTGTTGGTGGCAAACGGCAGGTTGTGGCGCGAGTGGAAATTCTCGGTGAAGATCCAGGGCAGATGTGACTGCGACAGGGCGGTATAGCCTGCCTCTTTCAGCGCTGGTGCAGTGACGGTCTGGAACTCTTCCCAGGTCGTGGGCGCGGAAACGCCCGCTTTTTCCAGCGCCTGGATGTTGTAATACATGATCGGCGTGGAGGAGTTGAACGGCATGCCGATCATCTTGCCATCGCTGTCGGCGTAGAAATAGCGCACGCCGGCGATGTAATCGTTGATGTCGAATTCAACACCATTGTTGGCCAGCAGATCCTGAACCGGAATGGTCGCGCCCTTGGCGCCGATCACGGTTGCGGCGCCAGCATCAAACACCTGCATCACATTCGGCTGTTCGCCTGCGCGGAAGGCAGCGATGCCTGCGGTCAGGGTCTCTTCATAGGTGCCCTTGAAGACCGGGGTGATCTTGTACTCATCCTGGCTCGCGTTGAAGTCGGATGCGATCTGGTTGACGGTGTCGCCCAGCGCGCCACCCATTGCGTGCCACCAGGTGATCTCGGTTTCGGCAAACGCAGCGTTTGCAGCAAAAGCCAGCGTCGCAGCGGTCGTAAACGTAATACGCTTCATCATCAGTCTCCGGTCTGCCGTTGCCCAATCGGGCCAACGATTCAATTGTCCAAGGCAGCCGAAAACGGCCACCGATGGTGTTTTTTGAAATGGCCTCCCCTAGGCCTGTGCGGCTCGCTGCGTCTTTCCGCCCTGTGTCTTTTGCCAGGAGCTTGTCCGTTGCACCAGAACTGCACACGTGTTCATATAGGGGCGCTATGTAACGGTTGTGTCAAGGGTTTCGGTGTCTCACAAAAAAAACATCACGCCCGAAAGGGACGACAGATGAAGCGACAAGGGTCAGCTGGCGGCAAACGCCAATCCCGGGTAACAGCCGCAGATGTGGCTGAAATCGCTGGCGTTTCGCGTTCGGCTGTTTCTCGGGCTTTCACCGAGGGCGCCTATCTGGATCAAGAAAAACGTGAACGGATCCTGCTGGCGGCACATGAACTCGGCTACCAGCCCAATGCGCTGGCCGCCAGTCTGCAGGGGGCGCGCTCCAATCTGGTTGCGGTTTTCGCCGGTGAGATGCGCAATGAATACGACAAGGAGGCGACCTCTGCCCTGATCGCCGGCCTGAATGCCGCGGGCAAATGGCCGGTGGTGATCGCCGGTGGTGGCGACCATGCCCGCGATGCGGTGACCCAGGTGCTCCGCTATCCGCTTGATGCGATGATCCTGCGTAGCGGCAGTCTTGCGACCGAAATCGTCGAACTCTGTAGCAAACTGCATATCCCGGTCATCGCCTCTGGCCGAATCATCGCAGCAGAGGGCGTCGACAACATCTGTCTGCGCAACCACGAAGCCGCACAGATGGCGGCGGATCTGTTTGCGCAACGCGGCCGTCGCCGGGTTGCGATGGTGGGCGGTCCGGGGGAATTCGGCGCGACCGCTGAACGCCGCAGCGGACTGCTTGCCGGGTTGACGGCCAAAGGCATCACACTGGCGGGGGAGATCACCGGAACCTACACCACCGAGAGCGGATATTTCGCCACCCGCAATCTGCTGGAACAGACTGATTTCGATGGGATATTCTGTGCTAATGATGCCATGGCCATCGGCGCACTCGGTGCGCTGCGGGATGCCGGTCGGGTGGTTCCCAACGACGTCTCGGTGATCGGTTTTGATGACATCGAAATGGCCCGTTGGCCGACCATACGACTGACCACGTTGCGAAACCCGATTGACGGCATGGTTGCCGCCGTATTGCGCTGCCTGGAGCGGCGCTTGGATTACCCGCAGGCCCCCGAAGAAACGGTGAGGCTGGACGCAGAAATGATCCTGCGCGACACCCACTGACCATGTCCACACAGCTGATAGGGTGAGACGACTGCCTACCCTGCTGCGGCGCCGGATTGAAAGCTGTACCGCGGCGAATACATTGCCTGCCAGCCGCCCGTCTCGGCCCACTGCTCCGCGGGCGGGTGCCGAGATATGTCACCGATCAGCCAGGGCACCAGGTCTCCGGCGCGGGCCAGTGATTGCACCTCCCGGCGTGTCAGAACGGGCAGAACACGAGGCCCATAAGCCTGCTCTACCGGATGGAGGATCAGCTGCGGCAGGCATTTAAACAGTCCCAGGCGATCTGCCGGGCCAAGCGTGGAGACCGCCATAGGGCCGGGATAAAACGTCTCGCTGGGGATTCCGTTCGACAGGATATTCTCGTGCTTTTTCAGTAGTACATGAACATAGGTAACCTGCGTCACCTCCCGTGCGAACGATGCAAATCCGGTTACCTGTGCCAGATGCTTGGCGCGCACATGCACCGGGCGCCCGCTACTGCGCTGTTTCATCAGGACGCAATGCTGAGGCGAAACAAGCAGCGCCCGCTCACCTCCAAAGGCGTCCGGGTCCAGTCGCACCGGCATCAGCGCCTCCGATAGGCGCTTGCGCGTGGCGGTGAACGACGATGCCCCAACCCATAGGATTTGCTGGGCACCCGCCCCCATTGTGCTGACACAATCACCGGGGCTGAGGTATTCGACCTTGACGCGCCCGGTTGGCGTCTGGATCAGCGTCCCGGCCGTAAAACAGGGTATGCCCATCGCGTGCATTTCGGGCCCGTTGTCCACCTGCGACCGCTGCACCCCGACCAATGTGATGCTCTCCCCATTGGGGAAGGTCATGATCGCATCGCCGGTCCCGTCACCATTGGTATCGGTCACCACGACATCACCGATTTTAACTGGATCTCCAGCCAAATTGGTGAGCCCTGAAACATCCAGCTGATCAACCGTGGTCCCGTCACCGCTGTCCGTCAGATCGAAATCATAGATCAGATCGGATCCCGCCCCATCGGCCAACACCAGCTGATCGCGATCTGCATCCGCAGTCAGCCGAATGGTGTCGTCGCCAATGCCGCCGACAATCGTATCAGCACCAGCCCCGGCAACGATGGAATCGCTGCCGCTGCCGCCCTTGATGGAATCGGCACCCGCGCCGCCGGTTATGGTGTCGTCACCGCCTCGAGCATCTATATCGACCCCGGCACTATCCGCACTGGCATTCACGACATCGGCCTGCTCGGTCAGGTTCAGACGCTCGATCTCCGAGAAACTGACCGTATCGGTTCCGTTGGTGATCGTCCCCATCTCGTCGCCGGTATAGGTCACAGTCACTGGCCCGGTCAGGCTCGACATGGAAAGCGTATCGCTGTCGTTGCCCCCTTCACCACCAACAATGGTGTCGTTGCCGAAGCCATCCTGGAGAAGGATGAGGTCCGCGTCGTCCCCGGCATCTATGCTGTCAGCGCCGGTTCCGCCCGCAATGGTGTCATTCCCGGCACCGCCATAGATGACGTCTGCGCCGGCACCGCCAATGATGCTGTCGCCCGAGGTATCCGTGTCACCCGGCAGAGCATAGTCGGCATCTACCCGGGTTGCGGTGACGTTTGAGTAGCCGACAACAACACTATCAAGCGAAATACTCTCGATCGTCTTGCTGGTTAGAAGAACGTTCTCGGCGTTGTTCGAGGCTTCCGGCATCATGTAGACGTGGCCGTCCGTGGTCTGGATGACCACAGCCGTGAACGTCCCGGTGGTGCCGTCGGTGAACGTTACCGTTGCGTTATAGACCATGCCGGTGTCGACGAGCTTGTCTACACCGTTGATATTGATCGTTTCCGGCGCGGCTTCGTCATCGAAGTCGATGCGCGTATTCGCATTATCGTCTGACGCGATGGCAGTCTGGAAGTTGTTATATAGCTCGGCCCCCGCGCTCCCGTATGTCCCCAGTAGAGCGTTCGGGTTTTCGTTGGCGGCGTTCCCCTCGACGCTGTCGACCTCGGACGCCGTCCCAAGATGAATGACCGTATAGGTGTTCCCTGCGGTATTGCTTCCGCCGACCGAGGTTGCCGGGTTTTCACCCCCGTAGATCGTGTCGTCGCCCAAGCCCCCATCGATGGTGTCAGACCCTGTGCCACCGTAGATGAGGTCGTTGTCGTCCTGACCAAAGAGCCTGTCGGCCCCGGCGCCGCCGTCAACCGTGTCGGACCCTACCCCGCCCCAGACAAGATCGTCGCCTGCGCCGCCGTCGACCACATCCGCTCCCGCGCCGGTCGATATCGTGTCATCACCAGCCCCACCCGTAACACTGTTGGCACCGCTGCCGGTTTGCACGTTGAGCGCCGAAGTCGCCGCAGAGCCGTCCAGCGTGTCGTCTCCCGAATGGAGATAGAACCGCTCAAACTCCCAGAAATAGGCCGTCTGCCCCGCAAATGTGACGGTTCCGTCCCCATCGCCGGTAAAGGTAACGTTGACATCAACACCCGCATAATCGCCGTAGACCTCAAGCATATCGCCCAGGGTCTCTCCGGTTTCGCCACCGTAGAGCGATTCGCCATCCATGTTGTCATAGATTGCAACCCAGTCATCTCCGCCCTCACCGTAGAAGGTGTCATTGCCGGTATCGGTATCGTAGTTATCGTTCCCCTCGCCGCCGAAGATAATGTCATCGCCCGAGGAGCCGGTCAGGTAGTCATCACCATCACCGCCATAGATAACATTGTCATTGGCGTCGCCGTTGATTGCGTCATTACCCGATGTGCCCGACATCGAATTGGCAGGGATCGTCGTCGCACTGCCGGATCCGCTGGTCGTGTACCAAGTATCTGGAACAAAATAGACATTCCCGTCACTTCCATAGTGATAGGTGCCAGTGTCACTGATGTTTGAGTAGGTCTGACCGTCGCCCTGATAGACACCGCTCCAGGTCCAGCTGCCAGTCCCGATGACGTCGGCTGAAGTAAAGTTGGATTGGTTCGCAGAAATCCCGTCGCCGGCATCCAGTGTGCCGTCGCCAAGAGTGACAAGATACCCAACCGTCATGGCCAGCCTCCGAGTCTACCGTTCCTCGAGTGCGCGCCGGTGGGCCTGCCGCGTCTCGACGGGTGCATCAGGTTAGGCTGTTATGGTTGAAACAAAATGAATACAGGGCTTGCAACGGTCCGAAAATCGATACTGCTTTGTAAAATATATTAAAATTTAAATAGTATTTGCCTCTTATCCATTCTGATTTGACGAGCACCAGAGGCATTCAGCACGGATATCGCAGCTGAACAGAGCGAGACTACAACCGTAGAGCGCGCCTCCCCTCGGTCTTCACCTAAAGACGAATATGCCGCGAGGTATCAGTTGGCCACACCGATACGCCAACTGTGGCCAGAGGAGCCAGACCCTTAAAAAGCATCATAATATGTGGATAAATGGCTGGGGTGGTAGGATTCGAACCTACGATCTTCAGTACCAAAAACTGTTGCCTTACCACTTGGCCACACCCCATCGGTGAGCGGGTGTCTAATGCCAGATTTCAGCAGGTGCAAGAGGATTTTTGGAAAAAAATGCAGTTTTCATGCTTCCCTTTGGCTGGTCTGTTCTGACCCGGAAATACTCAGCTCTGGTGCTGGGTTTCTCAATCTCTTCCGGTCCTTACAAGGATGGAGCCGACGCGATGCCCCCGTTCGACGGCTTGATGCGCCTTGGCGGTGTCGACCAGATCGAAAACCTCAGCGATGGGCAGATGCAACGCCCCAGCGGCTGCGGCATGTTCGATACGTTTGATCGCTGCACGACGGGCCACGGGCGGCAGCAGATAGACCAGCATCATCTCCAGCGTCACCGATTTGAACATCAACGGGTAGAACGGCAGCTGCGGTGTCATCTGCTGCGCCGACCCATAGGCCGTTACCCGACCATTTGGTGCAATGACCTCGGTGTCGACGGCACAGTTCGCACCAAACTCAACTTCGACGATATGGTCGACGTGGCGACCATCATTTGCCGCCAGGATCTGCTCTGTCAGGTCCCCGTCGGCATAGGCCAGGGTGGCGTCAGCTCCGGCCTGCCGGACCCGGTCCGCCGCGTGAGATGCGCAGGTCGCGATCACCCGCGCCCCGCCCCATCTGGCCAGCTGCACGGCCAATAGACCAACGGTGCCGGCACCGCCCTGAACGAGCACTGTTCGATCGGTGACATCCCCACCCGAGAACACCGCATGAGCAGCCGTTAGCGCCGGGATCCCCAGAGCCGCGCCCTGTTTCAGGTCAAGCCCTTCCGGTAGCGGAACAGCCTGCTCAGCCGGCAGCGTTATGGAGGTGGCGGCGGTCCCGAACGGCCGCTGCCACTGACCGTTCCAGATCCAGACGGCCTCCCCGATACGCGCCGGATCGACACCCTCGCCGACCTCCGCAATCACGCCCGACCCGTCACTATGGGGAATGATCACCGGATAGGGCAGCTCAGTCACTCCGGCGCGGGCGCCGGCCCTCGCCTTCACGTCAGAGGGGTTTACGCCGGAATAGGTCAGTTCCACACGCAGCTCACCTGGCCCCGGTGCGATATCGGGCAGGTCTTCCAGCTGCAGGACGGTTTCTGCCGCTCCAAACGCGCGATAGGTGACTGCCTTCATGATAGGGACCTCTTCGTGCTGGCGAGCGCGATGCACACCCTCTGCTGCCCCCGTAGATGAGCGAAGACACGGCAGGCCTGCAAGCCCCCGCGTCTCCACTGCTCTCACCGGGTCGATGGTCCGCCCGATGGATTTTTACCGCTCAGGCAGGCACACCCGCTGACCGCAGCGCCTTGCTCCAATCCTTGCCGAAGGGGGCATTGGATGCCGCGTGATCTTTTTCGTAACGTGCAATGTTGAACCCCGGCTGCACGGTGAGCAGCGATTTCACGACATCCCGCGCCTTGTCCGATTGCCCCAATGCCTGCAGGGCGATGGCTTTGGTCCGTAACGTTGCCGGGAAGGTCGGGTTGGCCTGCAAGGACCGGTCTGCCAGGTTGACTGCACGCTCGTAATTCTGCGCGCCCAGATTGGCCGTCGCTGAATATGAATCGAAGTAATAGCGCTGCGGTCCCAGCGGAGAGAGCCGCCGTGCGGCATCCGTCAGCCTTACCGCATCCTCCGGCTGGTTCTGATAGGCAAGGGTTGTGCCCTTCAGCAGCAATGCCAATGCTTCGTTCGGATTGTCCTTCAGTGCGAGGTCATAGGAATCCTGCGCCAGATCGAACCGGAACATCAGGTGGCTGGCGATCAGCCCCCGCACCGTCAGTGCCAGAGAGAACGTCGGATCCTGGGCAAGTGCCGCTGCCACCAGCTGGTTGGCGAGATGCGCGTCAAGCTGACGATCCGTGGAGAAACCTTTCTGCACGCGCATCACATGCCACATCGCCATCCACGTCAGGGCAACCGGGTGCTGCACTTCACGTTCCAGCAGGACTGCGAGGATTTCCTGCGCCTGGTTGAACTGCGGCATCTGCATGTCCTGCATCAGCGCGATCGCCGCCATCAGCAAGGTATGGCTATCGTGTTTGGACAGTGGCCTGAAGCCAACCAAACGCACCGCTTCACCGACCACGGTCCAGCCGATCTGCGCGGTAACATCTCGCAAAGCCATGCTGCACCCATTGGTCAGCATCGCGAGGGTTTCGGTGAAGTCTCGCGACCAGATGACCCGCTCCCGCTCGGCGTCATGCAGGTCAACCTGCAAACGGTAGGTCTGGCCCGTAACATTGACGGTCCCCGATACAAGATAGCTGGCACCCGCCATCGAATAGACTTCGCTAGGGCGGATCTGATGCGGATCGAACTGCCGCGACGCCAGATATGACGTGACGCAAAAGGCATGGCTGCGCGACAGGTGGCGCACCAACTCCTCCGAGAGCAATGCCCCAAGCGGAGATTTTGCATCCCCCGGCGCGCGGTGCACAAACGGCAGAACGGCGATCGGCGGCAACAGGCTGTCCAATACGGCGCGGCTGTAGTCACGCAGCATGCCCGTGGCGGCCCGATTGCGGGCATCGGCGCGCGTCAGCTCATTGCGCTGCTGTTCCAACCAGACCGCAAATGTCGTTTCATGCGGCAGCTCAAAGCCTTCCATGAAATCGCCCTTGGCAGGGTCTGCATCTACTTCGATTTTCGACAGATCCAGGACCACGCGCTCTCGATTGGCGGACAGAAAGGACGCACATTCGCTTCCAAGATGCCGACGGAGAGTCGAGAGCGCGGTTCGCAAACTGGCCTTCGCCTGCTCTGGCTGGGCCAGACTCCACAGGGTACGCTCCAAAAACGCTCGTGTTCGCACACCGCCTTCTGCAGTAGACAAAAGTGCCAACAGTGCCTGGTGCTTTGAGCCGAGGAGAAGACTGTCTCCGTCGGGCAGAAAAACTCCAAACGCGCCAAAATGGCGAATTCTAAGTTTATTTTCCATATCCCAAACCCATTACCTCTAGCAATACAACCGGAACCTATAAACCCCAACTCCGACCGAATTGATTACCCACTCATTAACCATCTCACAAGAATCAATAAAAGTCATCACAAATAATACAACCTAAAGGATTTCAGTATGTTTGGATAACGCACACTTGTGGAGTATTCCCTCCAGCATCCAAACTACTGATCGGCATCCAGCTATTGACCACGGCTGAATGAGACGACAGCCGCAATATATTGCCTCCTCCAGATGGAGAAACTGCACATCCGGTGTCAGGACAGCCGAGCCGCGCAGGCGGAATAGCCGTCACATCCGACGCCGTTCTCTAACAGTCATTGATCGGGAGACCGGATACGGATGCGAAATAATGCACCCTATGATTGTTTTGATTAATTTTCAGATATAAACCGATACCCGCTGCCGACAGTATCGACACGACCCACGCCACCATTCGGTAGGTGATACCCTACAACCATCAGCTGCTCAGATGACAGCCGCTGCAACAGCTTTTGCCGCATCCTGGCCGCGGGGGCCGGGAGTTGATCGGATGCGATTTCCCAGCCCGGCTCGGAGAAGCTGACATGTGCATTGGTGATCGCATCACCCAGCACCATCACGTTATCCGTCCCACCTGAAATTTCAAACGACATATGGCCGGGTGAATGGCCAAAGGTCGCGTGTGCAGCAACACCTGGCAGGATCTCGGCGCCATCATCGAACAGGGTGATACCATCGGCAAGGATCTCCAGACGTCGGCGTGCGCCAACCGCCATGGACTCACGCGCCGCGCCGATTGACCCCACGGTTGCAGGATCAAACCAGTAGTCCCATTCCTTGCGCCCCATCATATGTTGAGCGTTGCTAAAGAGCGGTTCGTCGAAATCATCCAGAACGCCCCAGAGATGGTCAGGATGGCAATGCGTGAACACCACATGCGTGACATCCTCCGGGCTGATCCCCACGGCAGCTAGCGCATCGGGCAGCTGTCCAGTCCCATCCTGAAAGGCGGGCCCCGCACCGGTATCAAACAGAATGATGTGATCCTTGTCGCGCAACAGCGTGACATTCACCTCCGGTGTGAGCGGCTCATCAGGAGACATCCCATGCTCCGCAAGGACACGCGCAAGCGCAGATGGCTCCAGATCCCCATACAGAAAAGAGGGTGGCAACTGCATTCGGCCATCTGAGAGGCTGAGCAGCTCCGCTGCGCCGAGCGACACTCTGGTTTCCGCCCAAACACGCCCGAAGGGCACCAGCGCGAGCCCGGCCCCCAACCCCTGCACAAAATGCCGTCTTGTTACTGCCATGGTTCAACTCCCTCTTCCGCAAGAGTAATAATATTCAAATATGTGCATAAAATGAAGCCCAATACGCCGGATAGAGGGCCTGATCCAAGAATAGCAAAAACCGACAGATAGAAACCTGTCGGCTTTTTCCTTTTTGTTTTCGAGGCGGTCGCCTATTTCCGGCTCAGCTCTTTCCAGACGCCATTCTCTACCACCGAGATGACAATGACATCGGCGCCCCTATGGTCATCCGGCCCATAGGTGATCTGGGTATCGGTCAAGGCATCAAAGAAATCGAGGCTTTCCATCCCCTTGATAAAGCTTTCATGAGTCAGATCGGGGCCTGCGGCCTCCAGCGCATTCACCACGGTATTGGCTGCACTATACCCGAGCATGGCAAAGCCACCGGCGGGCTGGCCGAACTTTGCTTCGTAATCCGCCATAAACTTCGCCGGAACGTCGTCCTCAGCCCGCGCGATCAGGTCAGCCCAGCCAGCCGCAGCATAGAGCCCCTCCGTTACGCCGCCGGGCACCGCCGCCACCACCTCAAGAAAACCGGCGGAGGTGTTGAGGAATTTCGCCTCGGTCCAGCCCAGTTTCTTGGCGGTGCCAACCACGGTAATCCCCTGCCGCACGCCAAGAGCCATGGTGATGATATCGCATCCTTCGGACTTCAGCTTCGTCAACGAACCGACGAAGTCCAGCTCATCCGGCTTATGGGTCGTCTCGGCAGCGAAACTCAGCCCTAGTTCGGCAGCAACATCCTGGCTGCCCTCCTTGATCTCCTTGCCGAAATCCGACGGGATATACATCGAGCAGACTTCTTTCGCATCGAATTCTTCCGCCAGATAGGTCACACCGGCGCGGACCTGATCGTAATAGCTGGAAAACCCGATGAACTTATTGTCGATCGGCTCCTGCAACATCTGACGCGCAGCTGTCAGCGGGCTGATATTGGGAATGCCTTTCGGATCCAGCAATTTGAACCCTGCGATATTCATGGGCGTTCCCAACGACAGGAGCATTGCAAAGACCTGATCGCGATTCAGAAGCTTATTGTAGCCCTGCATGGCCCGCGGAATCTGATAGCCATTGTCTTCGACCACGAAACGAATTTGGCGGCCGTGAATGCCGCCATTGGCATTGGCCTCGTCAAACCGCAAATTGGCGCCGTTTACGGCCGGCACACCAACAGCGGCAAATATTCCACTCAGGTCATTGACCGAGCCGAGCACAATTTCACTGTCGCTCACTCCTTGGGTCTGCGCCATCGCCTGAGGCGCAAGCCCCGCCGCCAGTGCGGCCCCGATAAAGCCCGCTGTCCATCTCTTCATCTGCGCTTACTCCCTTGTGTCCCCCGGCGCGGATGCGCCTGTTTGTCAGTACATCTGGTCGATCAGGTTCTTGTGCTTTTTCTCCACCAGCCCACGTTTCAACTTCATGGTCGCGGTCAGCTCGTCATCCTCGGCCGTGAGCAGAACGTTGATCAGACGGAAATCCTTGATCTGCTCGACACGCGCGAAATCACGGTTGACCGCATCGACCTCACCCCGGATCAGATCAACCACCGGTTCCGCAGCACAGAGCGAGGCAAAATCACTAAACGGGATTTTCCGATCCTGCGCAAATTTCTCGACGTTTTCCTGATCAATCATGATCAGGCAGGTCAGGAATTTGCGCCGGTCACCGATCACCACTGCGTCGGAAATATAGTGGCTGAACTTTAACCGGCTTTCGATTTCAGCCGGTGTGATATTCTTGCCGCCAGCGGTGATAATGATGTCCTTGATCCGCCCGGTGATGGTCAGGAACCCATCTTCGTCCAGCCGCCCGACATCGCCAGTGCGCAGCCAGCCGTCCTCGGTATAGGTCTCAGCCGTTTTTTCAGGCTTGCGCCAATATCCCTGGAAATTGTTGAGCCCCCAGAGCTGAATTTCCCCATCCGCCGCGATACGAATATCAACGCCCGGCACGGCCTGGCCAACAGTGCCCGGCCGATGCGACAACACCCGGTTTGCCGCGGTAAGTCCTGCGTTTTCGGTCATTCCGTAGCCCTCGATCAGCGGCACGCCAATCGACCAATACCAACGCAGCAATTCAGGCGAAATCGGTGCCGCCCCGGTGCCGCCCCGGCGCAGCCGGTCCAGCCCGAGCATTCGGCGCAGATTACGCAGAACCAGCATATCCCAGATCCGATAGCGCAGGGCGATACCCGCAGGGACGGGTTTTGCGGCCAGCACATACTCGGCCCGCGCAGCCCCCGCAGCGACCGCCCGACCAAAGGCCCAGCGCCCCAGCCAGGTCGCCTCCTGCGCCAGGACCAGAACGCGGGAATAGACTTTTTCCCAGACACGCGGCACCGCAAAGAAGGTGGCCGGCGACACTTCCTGCATATTGTCGAAAACGGTTTCCGGGCTTTCGGCGAAATTCACCGTACTGCCGGCCGCCATTGGCAGGTAGACGGAGACGTTGCGCTCAAGGATATGGCAGAGCGGTAGGAAACAGAGCTGCTCATCCGTGGCGTAGCATTCCAGTGCACGCGCGCCTGACTCCATCGTCGCGAGGATGTTCTCGTGACTCAACATGGCGCCCTTGGGCAGGCCAGTGGTGCCCGACGTATAGATCAGCAGCGCGGTTTCATCTGGCCGCGACCGGGCCACCGCGTCCTCGAAAGCGGTTGGATTTGCCATCTTGAAGGCCGCGCCCTGATCATAAAGCTGATCGAGAAACAGGCATCTGTCATGCTCCAGATCATGCAGCCCGTCGCGCTCCAGAATGATAACCCAGCGCAGATGCGGGACCTCGGCTTCGATCTCCAGGAACTTGTCCAGCTGCTCGTCGTTTTCCACCACCAGAAACCGGCTGCCGCTGTCATTGATCAAATAGGCCAGCTGCTGGGCGGAATCTGTCGTATAGACGCCAGACGCAATGGCCCCGGCGCCCTGGATGCCCATATCGAGATAGAGCCATTCCTTGCGGTCTTCGCTCAGGATCGAAACAACTTCACCTCGCTCGAGCCCCAGCGCCATCAGGCCCAGGCCGATCTTTTCCGCATGGTCCCAGTAGTCCTGCCAGGAATAGGCCTTCCAGATGCCCATATCCTTTTCGCGATGAGCCGTCCGTTTGCCCAGTTGATGACAGCGCAGCGAAAACAATTTTGCCACGGTATCGCAGCCATCGACCATGACGGGCCGCTGCCCCGGCGTGGCATTGTAGCTGGCGCCGTTCAGTTCAACCTGAGGAAGCGGGGCCGCATCGCCGCCCGCCTGTGTTGTTATGTCTGCCGCCGACGCTGTCTGTGTCACCGCTGTCCTCGCATCCATTCAGGTCCCTAGTTGATCTCAGTCGCGCCGATCAGCGCCATGTCTTCTTGCGCTTCCAGCGTTTCTCGCTGCGCTGCCCGGCCTCCTGATGGCCGAGGTAAAACGCTTTGATATCCTCGCTGTCCATCAGCCGGTCGGCGCTGCCATCCATGACGATACGCCCGATTTCCATGACATAGCCGACATGCGCCAACTCCAGCGCGATCCGCGCGTTCTGTTCCACCAGCATCATGGTCACCCCCTCATCGCGGTTCAGCCGCTTCAGGATGCCAAAGATTTCCTGTACCAGCAGTGGCGACAGGCCAAGGCTTGGTTCATCCAGAAGCATGATGCGCGGACGGAGCATCAACCCACGCCCGATCGCCAGCATCTGCTGCTGACCGCCTGACAGTGTGCCAGCCTCCTGATGGCGCCGCTCAGCCAGGATGGGGAAATAATCAAACACCATCTGGCGGTCGCGCTCGATCTCGGCCTGATCGCGGCGGGTATAGGCCCCGAGGGTCAGGTTTTCGTCAACGCTGAGCAACGGAAAGACCTCGCGCCCCTCGGGCACATGTACGATGCCCCGGCGGACGATCCGATGCGGTTCCTCACCTTGGATTTCTTCGCCGTCGAAGCTGACCGTGCCCTTCTCAGGATCCATGATACCCGAAATCGTCTTCAGCAGGGTAGATTTTCCAGCGCCATTGGCGCCCAGAACCGTGACGATCTGCCCGGCCTGAACCGATAGCGAAACACCGCGAATGGCCATGATCGGCCCGTAGAAACTCTCAAGATTGCGAATGTCCAGCAAGGCCGCGCCCATCACACCGCCCCCGCGCCCAGATAGGCTTCGATAACAGCCGGGTCGGCCTGCACTTCAGCCGGGGTGCCTTCGGCCAGTTTCGCGCCATCGGCGAGGGCCAGAACGCGGTCCGACACGCTGGACACCAGACCCATGTCGTGTTCCACCATCAGGACAGTGATCCCCATCTGTTTGCGGATATCGTCGATCCACCAGCGCATATCCTGGGTTTCCTCCACCGATAGGCCGGAGGCGGGTTCATCCAGCAGCAAAAGCCGCGGCCCCGAGGCCAATGCACGGCCAAGCTCAACAACCTTGCGGATGCCATAGGGCAACCCGGCAATCATCTTGTTGCGGTAGGCTTGCAGATCCAGGAAATCGATGACCTCCTCAACAGCAGCCCGGTGCAACCGTTCCTCGCGCCGGACACGTGGCGCAAAAAACAGCTCTTCGATCAGGGTAGTGCGCCGATGACGATGCCGACCGACCAGCAGGTTCTGCAGCACCGTCGCATGATCGAACAACTCGATATTCTGAAACGTCCGCGCAATGCCCAGATCCGCCACCGCATCCGCGTTGCACTGCAACAGGTCACGCCCATCAAAGCGGAACTGGCCGGAATGTGGCTGGTAGAACCTGGAAATCAGGTTGAATACGGTGGACTTACCCGCCCCATTTGGCCCGACGATGGCATAGACCTCACCTTCCTCAACCGAGAAGCTGAGATCATTCACCGCCACAACGCCACCGAATTTCAACGTGGCATGTTCAATCTCCAACAGGCTCATCTGAGGCGCTCCGTCTTGAGATAGGATTTCTGACGCCGGAACATATCCTTGCGTGCGAAGGGGAACAGCTCGAACCAGATGCGAATCTTCAGCCAGCGTCCATAGAGGCCCATCGGCTCAAACAGAATGAACAGGATCAGGATCATGCCAAAGACGCCGGTTTCCAGACCCGGAATGGCAACCCCGCTGCCGAGCACGCTGTCTTTCAGGATCGACAGCCCCTGCGGCAGAAAGGCGACCACCACCGCGCCAAAAAACGCGCCATGTATTGATCCCAGCCCGCCAATCACGATCATCATCAGCAGCGTAATCGAGATCACCAGAGAGAAGGTCTCATTGTTAAAGGCACCGGCGTAATAGCCCATCAGCGCCCCGGCCCAACCGGTGATCATGCAGCTCAGCCCAAAGGCGGTTGCCTTGGTCCGGGCGATATGTACGCCCATCGCTGTGGCGCTGACTTCACTGTCGCGCACCGCTGCAAAGGCCCGGCCAAGCGGTGACCGTAATAGATTGCGGTAAAACAGCGTTGAAATCACCGTGACACCAAGAACCAGATAGTAAAAGCGCACCGGCATGGTCCAGCGTTCAATCTCGATCCCAAAGAGACGGATCACGTCAGGAAATTTGCCCGACACACCACCGGTCCAGGGTTCAAGCAGAACGATGATGTCATCGGCCAGGATCGACAGGGCAATGGTAGCAATCGCCAGATAGATCCCGTGCAATCGCAGGGCCGGAATGGCGATGATGGCCCCAACAACCCCGGTCAGGACCCCTGCCAGCGGGAACGCCAGAACAAAGGGCACCCCCTGTTCAATCAGGATGGTATTGGCATAGCAGCCAATCGCCAGAAACGCAGCATGGCCAAGGCTGGCCTGTCCCGTCTGGCCGGTCAGCAGCATCAGCCCCAGCCCGGCAATCGCCCAGATCAGAACATTGGTGACCTCGCCGATGTAGAATTCGTTGATCAGCAGTGGCAAAGCCAGCGCCAGCACAATCAACGCACCATAAACCAGCAGGCTATGACGGTCAGGAAACAGGCGGATGTCGTGGTCGTAGCTGGTTTTGAACTGAATCCGCATCGCCTTATACCTTCTTTGTGCGCACTTGGCTGAACAGACCATGCGGACGGAAGACCAGCACCGCAAGCAACAGCACATAAGGAGCAATCTGCGAATAGCCAGCCGCCAGGTAACGCGCGGCAAAAGGTTCGATAACGCCGACGATCAACCCGCCCGCCAACGCACCCGGAAGCGAGCCGAAGCCACCGATCACCGCCGCAGCAAAGGCCTTGATGCCCAGCAGCCCGGCATTTGGATCAATCGCGCCCTTCGACGCAAAGAGGATTCCCGCAACAGCCGCCGTCGCTCCCGAGAGCCCCCAGATGAGCCCCTGCACCCGCCTGACCGGAATGCCCATGAAATAGGCCGCCATCTGGTTTTGGCTGGCCGCCTGCATGGCCAGACCCAGCTTGGTGCGCTGAAAGAACTGGTAGAGCAACCAGGTCAACAGCACCGTGACAACAATCACCGCTATATCGGCCAGCCCCAGAACGACGCCGGCAAGCTGTACATCTCCCAGCGCCAGCGGGCTCT
The DNA here is from genome assembly GCF_048056095.1 of Phaeobacter sp. JH20_34. Taxonomy (NCBI): domain Bacteria; kingdom Pseudomonadati; phylum Pseudomonadota; class Alphaproteobacteria; order Rhodobacterales; family Roseobacteraceae; genus Phaeobacter; species Phaeobacter sp. JH20_34. Next base: position 260,129 of record NZ_JAYMWT010000019.1, read on the forward strand.
CAAGCGTCTGTGGCTCGTGGCCCCAGATCGCACCGGCAAAGAAGCGAATGACAAAGCCCAGCGCGATCGTCAGGATGACAACCGCCGTCTGGTTCTGCCCAAAGAGATGACGCAGGATCAGCAGGTCAAGCAGATACCCAAGCCCGGCCATGATTGCGATCGACAGCGGTGCCGCGACCCAGAAGGGTAAGTCCAGATATTCAGCATTGGTCAGTCCCAGCGTAACGAAGGCGCCAAGCATCATGAAATCGCCCTGAGCGAAATTGACCGCCTCGGTCGCCTTGTAGATCAACACGAAGCCAAGCGCGATCAGACCGTAAACACAGCCGTTCGCGAGCCCGCTGACCAGCAGCTGCACTCCGTCCAAATTGTCCTCCCCCACCCGTTCAAGGCGGCTTTTCTTTTTTGCGCAGGTCCTATGCGTTTCAGACCTCCTCAAGCCAAAACGCCGCTGCGATTAAACCCAGAGTAGAGAGGTTGAAATTCACCTGTCAATCCGCGCGACACTGCGTCAGCGCCAGAAAAACAGGCTACCGCATTCGAAAAATGCCTCTACCATTCGCGGCGCAATCTTGGGCCGAACCGGTGCGCGAGGTGACCAGTCAGCCGCAGACGCTCTTTAGCGCAGCGCAGAATCTCGCGGCCGCTGCCGACAAGCGGTGCTCACTCCGCAGGCAGAGCCCCACCGGCCCAAGGGTGCTGTCAGTGTCCAGCGGCAGCTCTACCAGGGCGCCGCTGGCGAGGTCAGATTTCACCACCCCATGGCTGATGATCCAGACCGCCTGATGTGCCAATGTGAACTGGCGCCCAAACGTCGACGAGACTGTTTCGATGGCGGCCTCAGGCATCGAAATGCCCTGTTCCAAGAACATGCGTTCAACCGAAGGGCGAATAATTGACTTCGGCGGCGGCATCAAAACCGGAAACGCGCCGAACAGCGCATAGGGGAGATCCTGCGGTGCCAGCTCCGTCAGCGGATGGCCCGGTGCGACGACCACGGTTACCCGCTCACGGAACAGCGGATCGAAATCCAGGCCCACCATATTTTCGGGTGCCGGTAGTCGCCCTACGACCACATCCAGCTCTCCGCGTCGCAACAGATCCAGCAGATGCTGATTGTCTCCCGACATGACGGAAAACCGGTTGCGCGCGCCCTGCGCCCAGATATTGGCCAGTGCCTCCGGGACAACGGTTGCCGAGACCGTCGGCAAAGCCCCAATCGCGACCTTGGATCCTGCGGCCTCGTCCATCCCACGTAGCAATTCGACACCGTCGCGTGTCAGGGCCAGACTGCGCCCCGCATAGTCCCTGAACATCTCACCATAGCTGGAGAGTCGAATGCCGCGACCGTGTTTCTCGACCAGAGGTTTATCGCAGACGGCTTCCAATTCGCGCAGCGCCCGCGTCACTGCCGGCTGGGTCATGCCCAGGCGCTCCGCCGCTTGGGTCACGCTCATCTTTCTGGCAACCTCGACAAAGACCTCCAGATGGCGGAGCTTCAGCTGAGATGAAAGGCGCATATCATTTTCGACATAAAAATATCCACACAAGGGGATTATACAGACCAATTACGATATGAGATAAGGGATAATCCATGGAGGAGCATATGCACAAGCCGCAGTATGACGCAGGGATGAAGGTTCGTCGCGAGGTATTGGGCGAAGCCCATGTGGCCCGCGCAGATGCTGCGACAACAGCGCTGGATGCACCTTTCCAGTCCCTGATTACCGAAGCAGCCTGGGGGACAGTCTGGGCCTCTGAGCAGATCAGCCGACGCGAACGCTCGATGCTGACGCTGGCCCTTCTTGCGGCACTCGGCAATTTCGATGAGATCCCGATGCACATCCGTGCAACCGCAAATACCGGTGCAACGCCCGAAGATATTGCTGAAGTTTTCCAACATGTTGCCATCTACGCGGGGGTGCCGCGCGCCAATCATGCGCTGAAGCTCGCCAAGAGGACCTATGCCGAAATGGCCGCCGAAGAACGAGGCGACGCCACCCCCGCAGGAGACAGCTGTGACGCCCCCTGATTATTTTACCCGCGACCGCCGCTGGCACCCTCCTGCCTTCACGCCGGACTACAAAACCTCGGTCAGCCGATCCCCCCGATTGCCGCTGCTCAGCCTCGAAAAAACTGCCAGCGAAATCACCGGCCCGACGTTTGCGCCCAGCGATATCGCTCCCGGAGACAATGACCTTCTGACCAATTTCGCCCACGATGGCGGCAGTCCGATCGGCGAGCGCATATTGCTGCATGGGCGTGTTCTGGACGAAAACGCACGTCCCGTTCCCAATACACTGGTCGAGATCTGGCAAGCCAATGCCTCGGGCCGCTACCGCCATAAAAAGGACGGCTATCTGGGTGCATTGGACCCCAATTTTGGCGGCTGCGGTCGTGTTCTGACCGATGATCAGGGCGCCTATGCCTTTCGCACAGTGAAACCGGGGGCCTACCCCTGGCGCAATGGCATAAACGACTGGCGGCCTGCACATATACACGTTTCGGTGTTTGGCCGCGCCTTTGCGCAGCGGCTGATCACCCAGCTCTACTTCGAGGGCGATCCGCTGATTGCCCGCTGCCCTATCGTTAGCACCATCCCCGATCCCGCCGCCGTTCAGCAACTGATTGCGCGGCTCGACATGGACGAGACGCTGCCGTTTGACATGATTGCCTATCGCTTTGATATCGTGCTGCGCGGGCGTCGCTCTACCCTGTTTGAAAACCGGCCGGAGGGGAACTGATGGTGCCGCCACTGAAGGAAACCCCGTCTCAGACCGCAGGCCCCTATGTGCATATCGGCCTAGCGCCCGGTGCCGCCGGGTTTGAAATCTATGAGGCCGAGCTGGGTCAGGATATCGCCGGGCCTAATGCCAGGGGCCAGCGCATTCGGGTTCAAGGCCGGGTCTTCGATGGCACCGGCGCAGCTCTGAAGGACGTTTTGATCGAGGTCTGGCAGGCCAATGCCGATGGGCGCTATCCGCACCCGGAAACTCCGACATCCGATAACACGCGCGCGCCGGTCGAACCCGGCTTTCGTGGCTGGGGCCGCGCGATTTCTGATTTCGACACCGGGGACTGGCAGTTCGATACCGTGAAACCGGGAGGTGTCATCGGGCGTGACGGGAAGACCATGGCACCACATATCAACCTCTGGATCGTGGCGCGTGGCATCAACATCGGGCTGAATACCCGGCTCTACTTCGACGATGAGCCGGAGGCCAACGCCAGCGATCCCATCATGGCGCTGATCGAGCAGACCGAGCGGCAAAAAACCCTGATCGCCCGCCGCCAGGATCACGGCAGGGCGGACGATGCGCAGGCACCCGTGACCTATCGCTTTGACATTCACCTGCAAGGGCCGGACGAAACCGTGTTCTTCGATATCTGAGGGCTGATCATGACCAATCCCTGTATCATCTGCGTCGCGATAACCGGCTCTGTGCCGCGCAAGGCCCATAACCCGGCCGTGCCGATCACTGTTTCCGAACAGGTAGAGAGCACACAGGAAGCCTATGAAGCCGGTGCCAGCATCGCCCATTGCCACGTCCGCCAGGACGACGAAACACCAACTTCCGATCCTGACAGGTTTGCTGAACTGATGGATGGGATCCGGCGGCACTGTCCCGACATGATTGTCCAACTCTCTACCGGCGGCCGCTCCGGCGCTGGTCGCGAACGCGGCGGAATGCTGTCTCTACGGCCTGATATGGCTTCGCTCTCGGTGGGCTCCAATAATTTTCCAACCCGCGTCTACGAGAACCCGCCGGATCTGGTCGATTGGCTGGCTGCGCAGATGCAGGCCTACGACGTGAAACCGGAAATTGAGGCCTTTGATCTCTCCCATATTCATCAGGCGGTGGCGATGTCGCGTGACGGCCGGTTGAAGGCCCCACTCTACGTCCAATTTGTACTGGGCGTGAAGAATGCAATGCCGGTGGATCGTGATGTGTTTGACTACTACGTCAAGACCATGCAGCGCCTTGCCCCGGATGCGCAGTGGTGCGCGGCCGGGATCGGAGCCGGACAGATCGAGGTCAACGAATGGGCCATCGCGGCAGGCGGGCACACCCGTACCGGGCTGGAGGATAATCTGCGACTGGACCGGCATACGCTTGCCCCCTCCAATGCCGCACTGGTGCGCCGGACGGCGGATCTGTGCGAACGCTACGGGCGACCCGTTGCTACCGCTCATCAGGCCCGCAGCATTCTGGGCCTGCGCGCAGCCAACGGCTGAAACGGGGCGACCGGCTATCACCTATCAGCGCAGCAATAGGCCGACCCAAGACACCTCTTTCGGCTGTTTCATGCCCAACCCAAGGGACGCGGCGTCAGCCAGCCTGCCCCCCTTGCCTGCGCGCATATCGCACCCTATCTCGAGGATGCGCGCGACGCATTCGCAGCAAGAGCCGCTCCTCCCTCGGCTGCTGTAGCCTGATTGCCTAACCCTCCCGAGTTGCACAGGGCTTGGAATGCGCCGCGCGTTACCATCCCTCGCATCCCATTGGCCATGAGATATAGCGCCAAGCCTCCTCAATCCGCGACGTCTTGCTGCTCCGGGATCTGCGACAGATCACGCAATATCGGGCAGTCCGGGCGATTATCGCCGGAACAGCAGGTGACCAGTTCCGACAATGTGTCCCGCATCGCTTCCAGATCCGCGATCTTGAGGTTGATCTTGTCCAGATGTTCTTGCGCCAGTTGTTTGACATCTGCGCTGGCACGGCTCTCATCTTCGTAAAGCGCAAGAAGCGTGCGGCAGTCCTCGATCGTAAACCCAAGCGCGCGGGCACGACCCAGAAACGCCAGCTTGTGAAGGTCGGTCTCCGCAAAACAGCGATACCCGTTTTCGCTGCGCCGCGGTTTGATCAGCCCAATGTCCTCATAGTATCGAATGGTCTTGGCCGGTAGGCCGGAGCGGTTCGCCACATCGCCTATATTCATGGTCGCACCTCTGCCAATTGCTGCGCGCCTCGCGCGTTTGGGAACTTTCCTAAGGGATCTATTTCGGAACTCATCCGACGCAAGCCCAGGCTGTTGCCGAGGCCGGTCACCTTAACGTTCAGTTTTCTGACACGCGCCTGTTCCATGGCTCGCCCCTTTCGACATCTGATCATCCCCTTTTGCGGCAGATATGAGGCTTCCAGTCAGGGGAAGGTCAAGGGCAGATAGCGCAGGTTTCTCGAACAGATGATGTGGCCATACTTACGCCCACCGGACCGGCAGGTGACGGGAACGAAGAGGCCCTCGTCGTATTCTTCTGAGGCGCAGCCAGCCGAAGCCGCTAGTGTGGTAGCGCAAGAAATACACATCCCGCGACGGCCGATGGTTTACGCCCCCCCAATAGGTCTGCCAATATGCCGCTCAGCGCAATTGGCGCCTGCCGTCACTGACAGAACAAAGGAATTTCGCAATGATACGCACTCGCGCCGCTGTGGCCGTTGCCCCGGGCAAACCGCTTGAGATCATGGAAGTGAACCTCGAAGGTCCGAAAAAGGGCGAGGTGCTGGTCGAAATCAAGGCAACCGGCCTCTGCCACACGGATGAATTCACCCGCTCCGGGGATGACCCGGAAGGGATCTTCCCGGCCATCCTGGGCCACGAGGGCGCAGGCGTCGTGATCGAAGTTGGCGAAGGCGTCACCAGCCTTGAAGTGGGCGATCACGTCATTCCGCTTTACACCCCCGAGTGCCGCGAATGCGAGTATTGCCTCAACCCAAAGACAAATCTGTGTCAGGCGATCCGCTCTACCCAAGGTCAGGGCCTGCTGCCGGACGGATCCACCCGTTTCTCGATGCTGGATGGGACACCGATCCACCATTACATGGGCTGTTCGACCTTTGCCAATCACACAGTGGTGCCTGAGATCGCCCTGGCCAAGATCCGCAAGGACGCCCCCTTTGACAAGGTCTGCTACATCGGATGCGGCGTCACCACCGGCATCGGCGCGGTGATCAACACCGCCAAGGTCGAGATCGGGTCGCGCGCGATTGTCTTCGGCCTTGGCGGCATTGGACTCAACGTGATCCAGGGTCTGCGACTGGCAGGTGCGGATCAGATCGTCGGCGTCGACCTCAACCCCGGCAAGGTTGAGATGGCCAAGAAATTCGGCATGACCGACTTCGTAAACCCCTCAGAGGTGGAGGGCGATCTGGTGGCGCATCTGGTTGAGCTGACCAAGGGTGGCGCCGATTACACATTCGACGCGACGGGCAATGTGCAGGTCATGCGGACCGCGCTTGAAGCGGCGCATAAAGGCTGGGGTGAGAGCATCATCATCGGCGTGGCTCCGGCAGGCGCCGAGATTTCGACCCGTCCGTTCCAGCTGGTCACAGGTCGCAGCTGGCGTGGCACCGCCTTTGGCGGCGCCGCCGGGCGTACCGACGTGCCCAAGATCGTGGACTGGTATATGGACGGCAAGATCGAGATCGACCCGATGATCACACACAAACTGTCGCTGGACGAGATCAACCATGGGTTCGAACTGATGCACGAAGGAAAGTCCATCCGCGCCGTGGTCGAATTCTGATCCACCCGCATACCCGAGATCATGACGCAGGCCGCAGGGCCTGCGTTTTTTTTGCACTTCATCTGCCTGCATTCGGCGAACGTCCTGCCAGCAAGGGGTGGCGAGCCGCGTCAACCAAAGGCATAATTGCCCGGCACCTACCCCGCTTTGGTTGAGGACCTTGCTTGAAACTACAAGCCGTTGACATCTCCCGGACCGAATCCGCCGCGACGATCATCTTTCGCACCCTGCGCAAGGCGATCATCACCGGTGAGCTGTCGGATGGAACCCCCCTGCGGCAGGATGAAATCGCCAAGGCCTTTCACACCTCGCGCTTTCCCGTCCGCGAGGCGATTGCCCGCTTGGAACAGCAGGGGCTGGTCACCTCCCAGCGCTACAAGGGTGCCGTGGTCGCAACCCTGTCGATGCAGGACGCCTCAGAAATCTTTGACCTGCGCGCCAAGCTTGAAGCGGATATCATCCGCGCCGCCGTCCCGAACATGACCATCGACATCCTCGCACAGGCGCGCGCGCATCTGGATGCCTTTGCCGCCTGCGATGCGCCAATGCAATGGGGGCCGCTGAACCGAAAATTTCACGGCACGCTCTATAGCGTCAGCGGCTTGCCCTATCACGTCGAGATCGTCGAAACCTCGATGGACCGGATTGATCGCTACCTTCGCGCGCAGCTTATCATGAGCGACGGCATGGCCCGCAGCAGCAGGGAGCATCGCGCGATACTGGCAGCTTGCGAAACAGGTGATGCCGATCTCGCGGCCCAGCTGACAGCAGAGCATATTCTGGCTGCCAAAACCTCGCTTGAGGATCAGCTACGCGCGCAGATCCCCTAACGCCGCACTGCCGCCCTACCGCACCTCTAGGATCCGGCGTCCACCGCCTCAAGGCTGACATCGTAGCCCCACAAGCGACGCAGATGCTTCAACACCTCGTCGCGGTCATCCTCCGACAGGTGAATGCCGTCGCGCACCGTATGGGTCAGCTTCAGCTCGCGGTCACCTTTCAGATCGGCATCGGTGACCTGAATATCAGGCTCTAAATAGGCCAGATCGTAGGAATGCGCGAGATCGCGCCGCACCGAGCGATAGCCGCTGCGATTGTGGATCTGGCTCACCACCAGATGTGACTGCTCGGCGTCATCAGCGAGGGTGAACAGTTTGAACTTGCGGATGAGATGCGGCGACAGGAACTGCTGGATGAAACTTTCATCGCGGTAATTGGCCCAGGCATCCCGCATCACCCGGCGCCAGTCGGGATCACCCGCGAAATCCGGAAACCATTCGCGATCTTCATCGGTCGGGTTCTCGCAGATGCGGCGAATGTCCTGCATCATCGCAAAGCCCAGCGCATAGGGATTGATGCCAGAATACCGCGGGTCGTCATATTCCGGCTGGAGCACCACATTGGTATGGCTGTGCATCATCTCCATATAGGCACCTTCGGTCAGGCGGCCCTGCTCGAACAGCTTGTTGATAATGTAATAATGCACAAAGGTCGCGCAGCCCTCATTCATAACCTTGGTCTGTTTCTGGGGGTAAAGATACTGCGCCAGCATCCGCACGATGCGCAGGATTTCAGATTGCCAGGGATCAAGAACCGGGCTGTGTTTCTCCAGAAAATACAGCAAGTTTTCCTGCGGCAGATTCATCAGCTTGCGACGGGCACTATAGGGCTCGTCCCTGATCTGCTCCAGCTTGTCGCCCCCCATGGTTGCATCGGTCCATATATCCAGAACGCTCTGACCGCTTTCATAACCTTCACGCACCTTCTGCATCGCTGCCAGTTCTTCGGTGGTGGGTTTGGGCGGACGGCCATAGCGAAAGACCCCCTGCGATTGCAGCGCATGGGCCGCGTCCAGGATCTCCTCTACTGCGCTGAGCCCGTAGCGCTCCTCGCAGGCGGCGATGTAGTTCTTGGCAAAGGCCAGATAGTCGTGAATGCCGGCCGCATCAGTCCATTGCTGAAACAGGTAGTTGTTCTTGAAAAAATGATTATGCCCAAAGGCCGCATGGGCCATGACCAGCGTCTGCATGGCCATGGTATTTTCTTCCATATTGTAGCTGATACAGGGGTTTGAGTTGATGACGATCTCATAGGCCAGCCCCTGCCGCCCGGTCCGATACAGCGCCTCGTCGCGGGCGAAATGCTTGCCGAATGACCAGTGCTGATACATCAGCGGCAGACCGACGCAGGAATAGGCATCCAGCATCTGCTCGGCCGAGATGATCTCGATCTGGTTCGGATATACATCAAGCCCCAGATCATTCAGCGCAATATCCTCAATCGCGTCCCGCGCAACTTCCAGAAGTTCAAAGGTCCATTCCGGCCCCGTAAACAGTGGCTTCGCGATAGTATCACCCGCCTGCATTCTGCGCCCCTTTTGCCTTGGGGAGGAAGAACTCCCTGAAAATCGGATAGATATGGGAGGGTTGCGACACACGCTGCATCTCAAAATGCGGGACCTGAGCCTTGACCTGCCGGTAGTTCTGCCAGAGATCCTCACCCGCCTCGGGATTGCTCAACAGCATCTCGGCGTTCTCATCGACGATTTCGACATAGGCGTAGTACTGGCAGACCGGCAGCAGCTCTTCCAGAAGCAGCGCCTTGCAACGCGCCGAGTCATTGCCGAAATTCTCCCCATCAGAGGCCTGCGCCCCGTAGATGTTCCACTCATCCGGCGGGTAGCGTTCGGCGACGATCTCCTTCATCTTTTCTAGCGCGGTCGACACGATGGTGCCGCCTGTCTCGCGGGCATAGAAGAAGGTTTCTTCATCAACCTCCTGCGCGTGATGGGTGTGACGCACAAAGACCAGTTCGGTATGCTCATAGCTGCGCGCCAGGAACAGATGCAGCAGCAGGAAGAACCGTTTGGCCAGATCCTTCTCCCGCTCCTGCATGGAGCCAGAGACGTCCATAAGGCAGAACACGACCGCACGGGAGTTGCGGATCTTCTCCGGCACGTGGGTGTCATATCGCAGATCCAGCGGGTCAATATACCCCACCACGCGACGTTTGCGCTCCAGAGCCTCCAACCGGAGGATCAGCTCTTCAAGATAGGCTTCCTGTTCGGTGCTGCGTTCCGCCAGCGCTTGAAGCTCCTCGATCTGTTTTTGCAGCTCGGCTATGGATTTGGCAGTCGGGCGTTGCAGTGCGATCCGACGTCCCAGCGAATTGCGCATCGTCCGCACAAGGTTGAGGTTGTTCGGCGTGCCCGCAGTGGTCAGCCCGGCACGGCGTGTCCCGATGGTTTCAGTCTCTACAGAGGCTTTTTTGACCAGATCTGGAAGCTCAAGGCCATCAAACAGGATCTCAAGGTATTCGTCGCGCGTCAGGGTAAAGGAAAATTCATCCGCGCCATCGCCATCCTCGGACGCCTGTTTGCCGCCCTCTCCTGCGCCCCCCTGCGGTCGCTTGAGCGTGTCGCCGACAACAAAATCCTTGTTGCCGGGCAGCACGTGACGGCGGCGCCCCCCCTTGGCGGAATGGTGAAACCGGGGTTCTTTCAAACCCCGTGAGGGAATAGTGACCTTCTCACCTTCGGCAGGAATACCGCCACCATCCTTGATCGATTTGTCGCGGACCGATCTGTCCACGCGCTCCTTGATGCTTTCGCGGGCGCGTTCGAGGAACCGTTGCCGGTTCCCCAAACTCTTGCCCTTGGGATTGGCGCGCCTGTCGATAAAGTGATGCATCTGCCACCCACCCTTTGCTGTTAGCCCGCCTTATTTACGCGCATGTACCATTCCACCAACCTGCGAACCTGCCGGTCGGTATAGCCGTGGCTGCGCATCCGTTCGACGAACTCCTGATGTTTGCCTTCGGTCTTGCTGTCCTTCTTCGATCCGAAGGAGATAACCGGAAGCAGTTCCTCGACCTGGCTGAACATGTGTTTCTCGATCACATCCCGCAGCTTCTCGTAGGAGTTCCATGCCGGGTTCGAGCCGGTATTGGCGCGATGACGCAGGGCGAATTTGACCACCTCATTGCGGAAGTCCTTGGGGTTGGCGATGCCTACCGGTTTTTCGATCTTGCTCAGCTCGGCGTCCAGAACCTCGCGGTCATAGAGCTGGCCGGTGTCCGGGTCCTTGTAATCCTGCTCCTCGATCCAGGCATCGGCATAAGAGATATAGCGATCGAACACGTTCTGCCCGTATTCGGTATAGCTCTCCAGATAGGCTTTCTGGATTTCATTGCCGATGAATTCCTCATAGCGCGGGGCCAGTTCCGTTTTGATGAAGGCAAGGTATTTCGCCTCTGTCTCCGCCGGGAATTGTTCGCGTTTGATCATCTGCTCCAGCACATACATCAGGTGCACCGGATCCGCCGCCACCTCATCGGTGTCAAAGTTGAAGGTGGTCGACAGTACCTTGAAGGCAAAACGGGTCGAAATCCCGTTCATCCCCTCGTCGACACCGGCGCGATCCTGATACTCCTGCACGGTCTTGGCCTTCGGGTCGGTGTCCTTCAGGCTTTCGCCATCGTAGACGCGCAGCTTGGAATAGAGATTTGAGTTTTCATGCGGTTTCAGCCTGGTCAGCACCGAAAACCGGCTGAGGATCTTCAGAGTTTCAGGCGCGCATGGGGCCGCAGCCAGCTCGCTGTGTTCGATCAGCTTGTCGTAGATCTTAGCCTCTTCGGAAACCCGCAGGCAGTAAGGCACCTTCACGATCGACACACGGTCGATGAAGGCCTCGTTGTTCTTGTTGTTCTTGAACTGCTGCCATTCACTCTCGTTGGAATGGGCAAGGATCAGCCCGGTGAAGGGGATCGCGCCGAAGCTCTCGGTCCCCATGTAATTGCCTTCCTGCGTCGCCGTCAGCAACGGATGCAGCATCTTGATCGGCGCCTTGAACATCTCGACGAACTCAAGAACGCCCTGGGTCGCACGATTCAGGCCACCTGAGAAACTATAGGCGTCGGGATTGTCCTGGCTGTAATGTTCCAGCTGGCGAATATCGACCTTCCCGACCAGCGTGGAGATGTCCTGATTGTTCTCATCGCCCGGCTCAACCTTTGCAACGCAGATCCGGCGCAGCCGCGACGGATAGAGCCGCACCACCGAGAATTTGTTGATATCGCCGCCGAACTCATCCAGCCGCTGGACCGCCCAGGGCGACATCAGCCCCGGCAGCCGGTGTTGGGCGATGCCATATTCATCGCTCAGCAATTTGCCCATCCGCACCGGATCGAAAAGGCCAAGCGGGCTCTCGAAGATTGGCGACAGCTGATCTCCAGCCTTCAGCACGTAGATCGGCTGCTCCTCTACCAGACGTTTCAGACGTTCCGCGAGCGAGGATTTACCACCGCCGACCGGACCCAGCAGGTAGAGGATCTGCTTGCGCTCCTCCAGCCCCTGCGCGGCGTGGCGGAAATAACCCACGATCCGCTCGATCGTGTCCTCCATGCCGTAGAAATCTTTGAAGGCAGCGTATCGCTTGATGGTGCGGTTCTGAAAGATCGGACCCAGTCGCGCATCTTTTGACGTATCAACCAGCTCCTCTTCGCCAATCGCCTTGAGCATACGTTCGGCGACATTGGCATACATGCTGGGATCATCTCGACAAGCATTCAGATAGTCCTGTAACGACATCTCCTGCTCGCGCGTTTCGCCGTATTGTTCGGCAAAAATTTCGGCAATGTCTTTCATCTGGCTCTAGCCTCCTAGTTACTGCGCGCCGGTCCTCCTGGGGTCCAAGATCGCACACGGACAGAGGGCGCCCAGCGCGAGGGCCAAGTAATGTCCGCGTGAAAATATTCGTCTGAATTCTGCTCGGCGCCGGATCCGGCGATACAAGACCAGCGGGTCACTCTGAGCGGTGACATTCCAGCTGTGGCCTGGGTTTCGGCGTCGTGTACTTAGGATCAACTCTACACCAATTATGTCCTTCAGCCTATCTGAAACTGGTGTCTTTTTGGTTAATTGCCAGTGCGTTTTAATAGAACGCTTGTTCACACATTGGCGATATAGACGTGACCCGAACAGCCGAAACCGGCCCCCTTTCTGACGGCTCTTCAGCCTGCGGACACATGGAACCACCATAAACAGAAGGCAAATAAACGCAGCGCCCATCGCAAATGCACCGCAAACCCACCGCAGCCACCTCCCTAACGTCAACCAGAGGGGATCATTAACAAAAACCGACGGATAAACTTCGATGCAAATTGAATACAAATTAGCCACACCCTGATCTTTTCGGTAAAAATCCGCTCATCAAAACCTAGACAAGGCCGCTGGGAAGGCAGCAATATGGCGGCAATATGGCCGCGGAGACGGCTGATGGGCAAAACAATGCAGGCTACCTGGGCGTCACAGTTTCGGCGCTTTGGTCTTTTGACGAGCGGTATATAAAAATGAGTACGGTTGGATACATCGTCCGCGACATGGCGGGCACCAAGCAGCATGGTACATCTGCTGACACCCCCCAGGCGACAATTGCGACAGCAACCGCGAAAGACATTTCGCTGAACCTCGGACCCTCCGATGTCGAAAGCTACGCGCGGCGGGGCCAGGACCTGCATATTACGCTGATCGACGGTCAGGTGGTGGTGCTGGACGATTTCTTCAACACCGATGCGACAGGTGGCAAGAACCTGTTCCTCAGCGAGGAAGGCAACTTCATCGAAGTGGTTCTGGAGGACCGCACCGATGGCATGCTCTATGCCAGCTACGAACCTCTCGACATGAGCGGCAAGTGGAGCGCCTACGATGACATGGTGTTCCTTGACGTGGACCGCATCGAACCGGTTGTTGCCCCCCTTGTGGCCCCGCTGATCGGCGGCCTCGGCACCGCAGGCGCTGCAGCTGGCGTCGTTGGCGCAGCGGCCATTGTTGGTGCAGGCGGCGGTGGTGGTGGCGGAGGCGGCGGGGCCGTCACGCCAACCGTCGACAATCCCGATGCGACCTATCCGGTTGCAGGCTCGACCACCGAAGATGTGATCGTCAGCGGCACTGGCGCCCCCGGCTCCACCGTGGAAGTCACGCTCGGCACAATTACCGAAACCGTCACGGTCAAGGATGATGGCACCTGGGTTGCCAACTTCCCGGTGACCAACCTGCCGCCGGATGGCTCCTACGAGACCACAGTCTATGTAAAAGATCCGGCCGGGACCGAATTCAATCTGGATGGTCCCTCGGTCATCATCGACACCACCCCGCCGCCAATCGACGTCAACACTGTCGAAGGCGACGATCACATCAACTATATCGAAGTGGCCGACGGTGTTGTGATCAACGGCACCGGCGAAGCAGGGGCCAGCGTCAGTGTTGTGTTCCAGGGTGTGACCCGCACAACCACCGTGGCCGATGATGGAACATGGTCGGTGAACTACAGCGTGAACGAAGTGGCGACGGGCATCTACAGCTCCACCATCGAAGTCACCAGCGCCGATTCCTTTGGCAACACAAGCACCACGACTCACACGGTCGACGTCGACACCGAAACCCGGGTCACGATCAACACCCAAGTGGGCACTGATCACATGATCAGCGGCGCGGAACAGGCAGCGGGCATTACCCTCACCGGTACAGCCGAGGCGGGGTCGAGTGTTGTGGTGACCTTCCAGGGGGTCAGCCGTACCGTAACCGCAGATGCACAGGGCAACTGGTCGGCCAGCTATCTCAGCTCTGAAATCGCAACCGGCACCTATGACGCAGGCGTCTCTGCCGTGGCAACAGACACCAGCGGCAATACCAGCTCCACCTCCACCAAGATCCCGGTCGATACTGAAACCATGGCGTCGCTCGACGCGGTTCAGGCCGGCGACAATGTGATTTCCGCGCCGGAAGTCGCCAGCGGCGTAACCTTGACCGGCAAGGCCGAGCCAGGCGCCAGTGTCGCGGTGACGCTCGAGGGAACGACACGCACGGTCACTGCGGATGCGCAGGGCAACTGGAGCGCCGATTTCACCAGCAGCGAGATCCCGACCGGTGAATATGACGCCAATATTTCGGTGACAGCAACTGATGCACTAGGCAACACTGCCTCCACCACCGGCACCGTCCGTGTGGATACCGAAACCGATATCACCCTCAGCAATCCGCTGGCGGGCGACAATATGATCAATGCGGCAGAGGCCAACAACGGTCTGGACCTGACCGGCACCGCCGAAGCGGGCGCCAGCGTTGTGGTCCAGCTGGGGACAGCCACCCGCACTGTGACAGCCAACGCCCAGGGGCAATGGACGGCCAGCTTCGCCGGGTCGGATATCGCCGATGGCACCTATGACACAACGGTGACCGCAACAGCGACCGATGCCTACGGCAATACCGCCTCCACCAGCAGCCAGATCCGTGTGGATACCACCACCAGCGTTGGGCTTGATAGCGGGCAGGCCGGTGGCGACGATGTGCTGAACGGTGCCGAAGCCGCAGGTGGTCTGACCCTGACCGGCAGCGCCGAGCCTGGCGCCTCTGTCGCGGTGACCTTCCAGGGCATCACCCGGACCGTCACCGCCGACGCACAGGGCCGCTGGAGCGCGCCCTACGCAACCAACGAAATCACCCCCGGCGAGTATGACGCCCCGATCAGCGTCACCGCGACCGATGCGGCCGGCAATAGCGAGAGCACCTCCGGCACCCTGCGTGTCGATACCTCGACCGCTGTCAGCATTGATGCCAACCAGGCAGGCGGCGACAATATCGTCAACGCAGCAGAGGCGCAGGCCGGTGTCACGCTCACAGGCAACGCCGAGCCCGGCTCCGTGGTTTCGGTGACCGTTGCAGGCGTGACCCGCAGCGCAACCGTGGCTTCAAATGGCAACTGGAGTGCGCTGTTCGAGCCCGGCGCGCTGGCTGCTGGCGAATACAATACCTCGGTCACAGTGTCGGCAACGGACGCGGCGGGTAACACCGCTTCGGCCTCCTCTGCCCTGCGGGTAGACACCGTTGCGGGCACTGTGACGCTATCTCCCGACCCGATCGAGATCGACGACGTGATCAACGCTGTCGAACGCGCCGACGGTGTCGAAATCAGCGGCACCGCGACGCCGGGCCTGACCGTGACCGTTGGCCTTGGCACCGCAAGCCGTCAGGTCGTCGCCGATGCAAACGGCGACTGGGCGACCACCTTCCCGGCGGCCCAGATCCCGACCGGCACCCGCAACCTGCCGATCACCGCCTCCATCATCGATGACGCGGGAAATACTGCGAGCGTTTCCGATAGCGTTGCGCTCGATACGCTGGTGACGCCGTTGACGGTGCAACCGAACCAGACCTCGGACGACATCGTGAACAAGGCAGAGCAGCAGGCGGGTGTCACCTTCAGCGGAACTGTCGAAGCAGGATCGACGGTGGTGATCAACGTTGAAGGCAAAGAGCAGACTGCCACAGTCGACGCCCTCGGCAACTGGACGGCGACGCTCGACGACGCAACATTGCCGGACGGTGACCGCACCGTGACAGCCTCCATTACCGCGACCGACGCTGCCGGTAACGAACGCAGCATCACCGAGCAGTTCGACATCGACACATTGGTTGATCCGGCGTCCATCTATGCGCTGAAAATCACTGGCCAGGGCATTCTTGAGCTGGAAACCAAGGACGCGACCGACAATTACGCTGTCAATACGCTGAACCCGGCAGGCACTGTTGGCTCTCCCGCGGCGACCAAGACGGTCGACCCGCAGGATGGCACCGAGTTTGCCTTCGGCACGCCGATCCCGGATGGCACACATCTGGTCCTGTCGCGCAGCGATGATGTTGGCAATACCTCCAGCACCTTGGTGATCTTTGATGACAACGCAACGAACAGCGGCACCATCAATCACGCCGGGCTGGGCCAGTTCAACATCGACCATCTGGACCTGCAATTTGCAAACGATGTGCACCTCACACTCAATGAAGCTGACATCAAGGCACTGTCGAACAATTCCGACACCCTGACGATCCACGGCAGCGACAATGACAACGACCAGATCACCCTCACCGGCGGCAACGCCGCGAGCGCGGGCACCCGTGTGGTCGATGGTGAACTCTACAATGTCTATACCATTGGCAACGATGGCACGACGCTGATCGTCGATCAGGACGTTCAGGTGGTCTTCTGATCCACAGCGATCACCCGAGGGCCGTTTGGCGCAAACCAACGGCCCCCGGCAAAACTACCCGGCAACAAGGGTAAGGGCACAGGCGATGCGAGGGGGCAGAATGCAATTGGGACGACCCATTGGCGCGGTGGCACTGTTGTGCTGCCTGTCGGCCTGCATGCAGTCCCTGCCCTTTGCCAAAACCGGCGAAGGCGCCGAAACCGATGTCAATCGGCGCGCCAGCAGCTTTGCCCAGCCGGATGCCAAAAACCCCTCGGTGGTGATCTCAACCCTGATGCAGCGTCAGTCCCTGCTTGAAGACGGCAGTGTCTATGACGTTGTTGCGCAATCCGCGATTTCCGCCTCTGCCCGCGCTGCCGAGGCCGAGCTGACCAGCGCCAAACTGCGTGCGGAGGCAAAATCCAAGAACTGGCTGCCGACGCTTGGCCCCTCTGTCAGCCTCACCGATCTCGGGGATCTGGTGGCGGGTATCCTGATTGAACAGGTGTTGTTCGACAATGGACGCCGCAAGGCCGAGCGCGCCTTTGCCGCCGCCGATGTCGAAGTCGCAGCGGTCAACCTCTCGATTGACATGAACAGCCGTGTAGAGACGGCCTTGGGCCTCTATGTCGCGGGCCTGCGCGGTGCTGAGAAAGCTGCGATCGGCACCCGCGCCCTGTCGCGGATGTATGAATTTGAACGTATCGTGAAGGGGCGCGTTGATGGCGGCGTGTCGGACCGGTCCGACCTCAACGTAGTGCAGAGCAAGATCAACGGCATCCGCTCAGCCGTGGCCACGGCCAAGGACGCCACCGCCACCTCAACAGCCGAACTCAGGGCGATGACCGGTCAAAGCTTCGACGGGACGCCAAGCCACCTGCAACTGGCGACCCCGCCGGAGGCCGGTGCCTATCTCACCGTTCTCAAAGCCGAAGCCGAGGCCACCCGCAGTGTCGAACAGGCCAAGATGGAGCGCGCAGGGCTGCTGCCGCAGGTCTCAGCCGCGGGCAATGTCACCAGCGATGGTTCGGGAGCCGGACTGACCCTTGATCTGGCGCAGCCCTTTGGCCTTGGCACGCCTGCGGCGCTGAAAGCGATCGAAGCCTCCAAGGAAATTGCCAAACGGCAGGTATCCGAGGCCGAGGAAGATGCACGCCGCGATTTCAGTCGCCAGATGCAGCGCCTCGCCTCTTATCGTAGGCAAGAGGCCGAAGCGGCATCCCTGGCGCAGACCAGCCGCGAGACTTATCGCCTGTTTCAGGCACAGTTTAAGGCCGGGCAACGCTCGGTCATGGATGTGGTATCCATCTACGAAGAGGTGGTACGCCGCGAACACGCCCATATCGACGCAAAATACGAAGTCGTTCTGATCCAGCTGGCGCTGGCAAGCGATATGGGACTATTGGCCGATGGGGACCGGATTTGAGCAATTCCAACCGCCCGACAGATGACACCGTGCTGCGGACCGTCCCCCCTGCCCCGCGCGACACTGGGACGGCAGGACGTGCCAGTGGTGGCAAACCGGTGCTGCGCGCCATTGATACCCAGTCGACGCCACATCTGGCGCCGGCCGCGGCTGCCCCTGCGCCGGCCCCCGGTCCCGCGACCCCACCGATGCCCGATGTCGATCTGACCGGCCTGCTGGAGGATGGAAACGTGGGCGAGGTCAGCGCGCTGATCGAGGACGCAACAGCGCGTATTCAGCATCGCGCCGCGCTCATCGCGACCTTTGCAGCCCTTAAAGGCACGAATGTCGCCCTCAGCGACCTTGCCGAACATATGTGGCGCAATGATCCGGGCGATGTCTCCGTCGACTCGCTTGCCCGCGCGCTTCAGACCACGGGGATGCAGGCGCAGATCAATCATCAGGTGCCGCTCATCCCCGAAAGCTGGCCCGCGCTGGCCATGATGAACAATGGTCAATGCGTTCTGGTCCTGTCGCAAAGCCGGGATATGCTGAGCGTCTATGACACCACTTGCACAGATAATCGCGCGGATGTGCCGGTGGCCGAGTTCGGCCCCTATTTCACCGGCACAACGCTGGGCGCACGCAATTCCCTGAAACAGATCGCCGCCCGCCATACACCGCAGCTGGAAAGTGATCACTGGTTCTGGGGTGAGTTCCCCAAATACCGCCGTCAGGTCGGCGAGATCATGCTCGGCTCGCTGGTTGCCAATATTCTGGCCGTCTCAGTCGCGCTGTTCTCGCTGCAGGTCTATGACCGCGTGGTTCCTCACCAGTCCCATGCGACGCTCTGGGTGCTGGCAGTCGGCGCCTTCCTTGCGATCATGCTGGAAGCACTGCTGAAGCTGGCGCGTGCCCGGCTGACAGATGCTGCCGGACGCCAGATCGAGCTGTCGGTGCAGAACAACCTGATGCGGCGGTTGATCGGGATGCGCTCTGACAAGAAACCACTGCCCCCCTCAGGTCTGTTTGCCGCGATGCGCGATTTCGGATCGGTGCGCGAGTTCTTTACCTCCACCACGATTTCAACACTGGCCGACATTCCGTTCATCGCCGTGTTCCTGCTGCTGGTGGCATCGATTGCGGGCCCGATCGTCTGGATTATCATTGCAGGTGGCATCCTGATGCTGCTGCCCGCCTATTTCATGCAGAAGCGCATGATCGCGCTGACACGTCAGACACAGGGCGCAAATGCCAAAGCCGGACGCCTGCTGCATGAGGTCGTGAACGAGCTGGACACGCTGAAGAGCCAGCGTGGCGAAGACCGGGTTCTGCGGCTCTGGGATGAGCTGAACACGCTCTCCACTCATGCCGCGACCGAGCAGCGCCGCCTTGCCAGCGCGCTTACCCATTGGTCGCAGGGGGTCCAGCAGGCCACCTATATCGGCTCTGTCGTGGTGGGCACTCTGATGGTTTTCGCCGGTGAGTTCACCGTCGGTACCATCATCGCAACCGGTATTCTGACCAGCCGCACGCTGGCACCTCTGACCCAGTTTGCCGCCACGCTGGCCCGCTGGAGCAACGTCAAAGGTGCGCTGGAAGGACTGGACGCCATCGCCAACTCCGCTCAGGAAAAAGAAGACGAACGCTCTTATCTGCGCCGCGACAGCCTGCAAGGCCGGTTCGAACTGCGCGAAGTGATGTTTCGCTATGACGAAGACGGCGCCCCGACGCTGGACGTGCCGGGCGTTGCCGTTACCCCCGGCCAGCGGGTTGCGGTTCTTGGCGTCAACGGCTCCGGGAAATCGACGCTGTTGAAACTGATGTCGGGACTTTATGCGCCGGACCGTGGACGGGTGATGATTGACGGCACCGACATGACCCAGATCGACCCGCGCGACCTGCGCCGCCATATCGGCTATCTCAGCCAGGATGTGCGGCTGTTTGCCGGGACGCTGCGCGAGAACCTGAACCTCAACCAGCTGGAACGCGACGACGACCGGCTGATGACGGCGCTGGATTTTGCAGGCCTCGGCGCCCATGTGCGCAATCACCACAAGGGCCTCGATCTGGAAATCTTCGACGGCGGCGGCGGGCTGTCCATCGGGCAGCGCCAGTCGATCGGCTGGGCGCGCCTGTGGTTGCAGAACCCGTCAATTGTGCTTCTGGATGAACCCACTGCCGCACTGGACCAAACGCTGGAACGCACATTGGTCAGCCGTCTGGAAACCTGGCTGGAGGGTCGCACGACAGTGATTGCGACACATCGGATGCCGATCCTGTCGCTGACCAACCGGACGCTGATCCTGCAATCCGGGCGCATGGTGGTCGACGGACCGCGTGATCAGGTTCTGGCACATCTTGCCGCAGGTGAGGGCAAATGACCTCGACCGGCTACGATCTTCGCGAAACCTCGCGCGGGGCGAGCCGCATCATCTATCTGGCGGCGGGCGCTCTGGTGGTGTTTCTGATCTGGGCCAGCTTTGCTTGGGTCGACGAAATCGTTCGTGCCGACGGCGAGGTTGTGTCCTCCTCGCGCTCTCAGATCGTGCAGAACCTTGAAGGCGGCATTCTTGCCGAACTCCATGTGCATCAGGGCGACACGGTGAAGGCCGGGCAGATCCTCGCCCGTCTGCAGGATACCAAGTTCCGCGCCGCCGCTGATGATCTGCAGGACCGGATCGACGCGCTGGAAATCAAACAATACAGGCTTGAGGCCGAACTGGAGGGTGCGTTTGATTTCAATGTTCCCGACGATCTGGCCGAACGCTCCCCAGGCATCTACACCTCGGAGCGTGCGCTGCTGAATGCCCGGCAGACCGATTTCACCAGTCGCCGCGCCAGCGCCCGCGAGATCCTCGACCAGCTGAAGGACGAACTGGCCAATATGCAGCGTCTCTACAAGAAAGAGATCGTGGCGTTGATTGAGGTCAACCGCGCGCAAAAGGCCGTGAGCGACGCCCAGGCCAAATACAATGAAATTGGCACCCAGTCAGAGCTGGAGCTGGCGGAGGATTACTCCAAAACCCTTCGCGAGCTGACCTCGTACCGGCAGGAGCTGCGGCTGGCGCAGGATCAGCTTGACCGAACCGTGATCACCTCGCCCATGGCCGGGATCGTCAACAGCCTTGCGGTCACCACCATCGGCGGCGTGATCCGCCCCGGTGAGGAAATCGTCGAGATCATCCCGCTCGGCGAGGAAATGTTTGTAGAGGCACGGGTGAAGCCCGAAAACATCGCCAGCGTCCAACCCGGCCAGGATGCCACGATCAAGCTTTCAGCTTATGATTACACCATCTACGGATCGCTGCGCGGCAAGGTGGATTTTGTCTCGCCCGATACCTTCGAAGACGAGCGCAATCCCCGTGCAGAGCCGTACTACCGGGTGACGGTGAAGGTTGATCGTTCCGAATTTACCGAACGCCAGCAGGCCATCGAGATCCGCCCCGGGATGCGCGCCACCGCTGAATTGCAGACCGGCAGCAAAACGATCCTGAACTACATGCTGAAACCGCTGTATAAATCCCGCGAGGCCCTGCGCGAACCCTAAGGCAACACATCCAGAAACCCCGCGATCCAATTGGATGCAGGGGGGCTGTCTAAGAGGTTGATCGCTTGGAGAAAACCGGTGTGCATCCGCGGCCGTCAGCTGGTTTCCTCGGATCGGTGCTGCCTAAAGATCCTTCGCAAGATGGATGAACGGGGTCTGCTCGACCGGTCTGAATGCCGGTTTGTCCCCGTATCGTACCATCAGCTGGCGGACCGCATCATCGCCAGAACGGTCTGATCAAACGAAGTTCCGATTGAGACCCGACGATTGCCCATCGCCGCTTTGGCCGAGATAACCGAGACCAGTCGCGGCATCCGGCCCGGAACGACGTCAAAGACAGGCGCGCCTGACGCACCGAAATCAACCCGGCACGTCATCACCACGACCTGCGCCTGTCGCGCCAGAACGTGGCAGTTCTGTTCCAGATTTGGACGGTTCTGCTGCGTCATCGAATAAGACAGCACTTCAACCGACGCCCCGCGCGCCGGACGATTGGCCAGTTCAAAGGGCTGGATCATGTTGCGGCTGATTGGCCGATCCAGACGCAGGATCGCAATATCGCTGCCCAATTGTGAATCGCCGAGTGGCTGATACTCGTAGCTCGGGTGGACAACCGCCTTGGTGACAGACCGCGCCGCCTTGGCATGTCGCCCGTTCAGCCCCGCTTCGAACCGGATGCTGGTCGGATCAACCTGGCGGCCGGTGTCGGGGTTGTAGACGCAATGCGCCGCCGTCACGACCAGATCGGGTGCCACCAAGGCCCCGGTACACATATTCCGTCCTGAAATGTTCAGCCGACCCACGGCTTCCCATCCAATAACGGAGGTGATGCTCGACTGCGGATCTTCCGCAGCAGAGCTATCAGGCATGCCAAACAGGAGGCATGCCGCAAATGCAGCAAAAATGCGTTTCATCGCCCACTCCAAATTCCCACGCTCACACCTTGGTTCAAGCGTGCGGCTGGAATGAGACGCAAAACTGCCCGACATGGCCGAAACCATGCGCAAAATAAGTCTCTCTACACAAATCAGGACCCCCCCCAGGGTTTTGATGGCCCATCATCGCAAAAAAACCGCAGAGCGCACACAATTTCTCGGGTGTTTTATTAATTTTTTAGCAAACCTTTGTGATCGCTTAATAAATTCTCACGGTGGCAAATCAGGCTGCAGCCGGTCGCTGGCAGCTGACGATGGCATTACGGCCACCGTGCGGCAGGGTTGCCACATTGCCGCAGGCGCCGCGCGGCGGGTCGGTCGACAGAGCACAGGAAGAGCCGTTTTAACTTTCAAATAACCAAAACTCCGCCTTAACCTTCCCTTAGGACTTATCTGCAATATCTTAACGCGCGGTGGTGTGATGCTGCCAATTCGACCTATCTGGAGCGGCGCAGCCCCCTGATCGGCTCAAGAAGAATCGCATAGAGCCGGGGAATCAGGGCCCACATAGCAGCGCCAATCGCCAGGCAGATCAGCAGCACAGCCGCCGCACGAAACATCTCCAGAAACCCCAGGGTCGCAATGCCGGGTATGCTGACGGCAGGCGACAGGATCTGTCCCAGAAACACCGATGCCATCAACGCGCCCGCCACAACGCCGCGCCGCGAGGCGGGTGACAGCGCCAAGGCCAGCGCAACGAAATTCGGCATCACCGTGGCCAATCCGGAACCGATGGCGACCATCGCCAGGCTTTGCCACAGGGTGCCGCCCCCCGTCAGCATCAGAAACCCGCTGCTCATCAAGGCATATCCCAATGCGTAGGCGCCCGCCGCACCGAGCCAGCGATTGATGCGCAGGTAAAGAAAACCTGTCATCCCGCCAGATAGTGTCAGCACCCCCAACAGAAGCCCGGTTTTTGCGGAATGATCGCCAGCCTGCGTCGCCAGAAAAAATGGCAGCTGTGTCGGCATCATGAAGAAAACCAGACTGGTTATCATCTGCAACGATGCCAAGCCGACAAGCAGCACAGGCCAAGCCGAACGGGCTGCGCCCTCGGTTGATCCGGTTGCGGTTTCGCTCCGCTGGGCCGGATCCGGCTCTGCCAGGTAACGCCAGACCAGCGGCAAAAGAAGGATCGCAACCGCGTAAATCGCAAAGGGAAGCCGGGTTGAGATCACCGCCAGCGCCCCAGCTGAGGTGATGAAGATCAGCCCCCCGAAGTTGCGTGCCGATGTCTGCAAACCCATCATAGAACGCCGCGCGTCGCCGGTGAAATAATCGCCGATCAGCGCTGTCTGGGCAGTCATGATCATCGCCACCGCCACGCCCAAGAGCAACCTGCTGATCATGATCGCCGGCAGGTTCGGCAGCACCGCCCCTGCGGCGCCGCTGACGGCAAACAACGCAATACCCAGCAACAGCATCCAGCGCCGCCCGTACCTATCCGCCATCCACCCGGCGAGCGGCGCGCAGATCAGAACCGACAGCGACGGTGCAGAGACCAGGAACCGCGTCAGCAAGGCCGCATTCGGCGTATCGGCGAACTCGGCCTCAAGCCCGGGAAGGGCCGGGCTGATGGTGGCGTTCGCCATAATGGTCAGGGTTGCGGCGAATAGCAGGGCCAGCGCGCGCGGATCCTTCCAGACGGCATCAGAAATCGGGGCTGCCGGTACAGACATGCCAGTCTCCTCTTGTGGGTGTGAGCATTCTGGCGCAGCCTGCAACTTCAAGCCCACTTTAGGTCAAGAGGAAAGAGCGATGCGCCTGTACGACATCGGAGAAGTAGCCGCCCGATGTGGCGTCACCCCCGCCACATTGCGGTATTACGAAGAGCTCGGCCTTATCACCTCGCTCGCGCGCAAGGGATTGCGGCGACAATTCGGGCCTGAGACCTTGTTGCAGCTATCGGTCATCGCGCTTGGCAAGGCAGCCGATTTCTCGCTGGCGGAAATTTCGGGGATGTTTGGCTCGGATGGGCGGCCGGACCTGCCACGCGATGAGCTGCACCAAAGGGCGGACAAGCTGGATCAACAGATCCGCAACCTGTCGACGCTTCGTGACGCGATCCGCCATGTGGCCGACTGCCCTGCGCCATCGCATATGGAATGCCCAACCTTTCAACGGCTCCTGAAGGTCGCGCGACGGACCCGCGGCTGAAACCGGGCCACCTCCTCCTTCGGCGACGCTTTCTGGCGGCAATTGTATGTGATCGTAGACTTCTGCGCCCGTTGCCACATATCGCAGAGGATATCGGAACAGCGCGAGGCGGAGACTGAAATGGGTTTTGCAAAATTGACGTATAAGCTGACGGCCGGGTCTGAGGCTTCCGATCCCAAAGCCGCCCGCCGGGTTGCGACCCATGTCACCGCCCTCACTGCGACGAAGCTGGCCGATGGTTTGATTGATCCCAAACTGGTGCTGGCCTGGCTGATGAACGCAATCGGTGCGCCGGGCTATCTGATTGGGGTGCTGGTCCCGGTGCGGGAATCAGGATCGCTCCTGCCGCAGCTGGTCCTTGCCCAGCGGATCGAACAAAGCCGATATCGCAAATACTATTGGGCTGCCGGATCGGCGCTTCAGGGTCTCGCTGCGCTTGGCATTGCCGCCGCTGCCATGCTGCTACCAGGTGTCATGGCAGGCTGGGTCATTCTGGGCTGCCTTGCCATGCTGGCCCTAGCGCGGTCGGCGTGTAGCGCCAGCTACAAGGACATCCTCGCCCGAACCGTGGACAAGGGCAAACGGGGGTCCGTCTCGGGAACGGCGGGAACCGTCGCCGCCAGCGGTGTGTTTCTGTTTGCGATTTTGCTCAGCACCGGGCTATTGCCCCGCAGCCCGATGGCCATCTCGCTGGTTGTTGCCGTATCAGGCCTGCTTTGGCTCGGTGCCGCTGCCGTCTTTGCACGTTTGAACGAGCCAGAAGCCGAGCCTCAGTCCGAAGAAGGATTCAGCCCGCAGGAGCTATTGCTGCCGTTGCGGCAGGACAGCGAGTTGCGGCGTTACATCGGCACCCGGGCGCTGCTGATCTCAACCGCCTTGGCACCGCCGTTTCTGGTGATGCTTGGTGGACGCGACGCCGAAAGCGGCTTTGGCAATCTCGGGCTGCTGGTGCTGGCCTCCTCCATTGCTGCGATTGTCTCCTCCTACATCTGGGGCAAGCTATCGGACCGATCAAGCCGCCAAACCCTGATGGTGTCGGGTGCGCTGAGCGCTGTGACGCTGGCGGCGGCGGCGGCGTTCGGCTGGGGTGAGGGCGTTGTTGCCAGTGCCGTGGTGGCCTGCTTCGTCTTTGTCGCCCAGATCGCCTATCAAGGCGCGCGCGCCGGTCGAAAAACACATCTGACCGATATGGATACGGATGGTCACACATCGGTCTATACCGCACTTTCCAACACGATGATTGGCGTGCTGTTGCTGCTGGGTGGGGGCTTTGGGCTGCTGGCCGATGCTGTTGGCGCAGCACCGGTGCTGGCGCTCCTCGCCCTGCTTAGCGGGCTGGGAGCGGCACTTGGCTCACGGTTGAGCGAAGTGCAGGAGGATGCCGAAGGCTAACACCCCAACTGGCCCCCGTCATCTCCCTGTCGCCTCTCCCGATCCCATCGCTCGGTTAGGCGGCGTGGGGAGCTGGCACGTGATCCGCTGTCAGCTTGTCTTCACGCGGCGCGTCACTCGCTACAGAATGGCCGGTTTTCACCACCGCGCGGCGCTCGGCATCAAGCCCGGCCCCGAACAGGATCACAAAAGCAGACAACCACATCCAGGTCAGCAGAACGATCACCCCCGAGAGGGCGCCAAAGGTCTCGTTGTAGCTGCCGAAAGCTTGCACATAGAGGCTGAACCCGATGCTGCCGACGACCCAAAGCGTACAACTCAGTATCGCGCCGGGCGTGAACAGCTGCCAGCCATCCCCCGACCGGTCCGGTCCAAATCGATAGAGTGCCGAAATTCCAGCGATGCCGACTGCGAACATCAGGGGCCAGCGCAGGAGTTGGGTCACCATCGACAACAACGCTGACTCGCCCAGGAGCGCAGCCGCGGCGGGTATCGCCGCAACGACCAGCAGCAGGACACACCCGCCAATAATGGCCGTGAAAGTAATGCCGACAGTCATCGCCTTCAGAACGATGAAACTGCGCCCTTCCCGGGTGCCAAAAATTACGTTCAGCCCCTGGATCATACTGTCGGTGCCACGCGATGCGGACCAAAGCGCCAGAGCAGCGGAAACCGCGGCGGCCCAGCCCAGCGACTCTGGGCGCGCGCCCGCTACCTGCACCAACTGCTGATTGACCAAATCCGCAGCCGACGGTGGCAACAGCCCGGTCAGCCAAGCAGCCTGTGCAGTGATCAGGTTTGGATCCGCAATCAGACCAAACAGAGCAACCGCTGCCGTAATACCTGGAAAAACCGACAGGAGGCCGTAAAAGGCGACTCCGGCGGCGAGCAGCCCGCCGTTGGCCTGTCCCATCCGGCCCCAGGCCCGCCAGAGCAGTTTCGCAAACGACGCCAGTTGCGCAAGCGATCCATCCTGTGTCTGCCCGCTCAGGTCCCGTCCGGGGTCACTCGGTGGACCGCCGCGGTCGAGGTTGGGGGCTGTTTTCGACTGGTCGGTGGTGGTGGTCGTCCCCGACTTGGAGGTTGAGCTGTGATCTGACTGTTTTGGCATGAGGCTGTCTCCCGCGTTGCCATCTAAACGCAGCAAGATGGCGTTTTGTTTCTTGGAACTTAGCCTTTGCCCGCGAGTTGAGGTTCTGACGCAATCCAATTGGAGACAACTATGAGCCACTTCACCCATCACCCGGCTGCTTCCCACGATCTGGTGGTCATAGGAGGCGGTTCCGGCGGGCTGGCGGCCGCCAAGGCGGCAGCGCGGCTGGGTGCCTCGGTTGTGATGATCGAACAGGCTGAGCTGGGCGGAACCTGCGTCAACCGCGGCTGCACCCCGAAGAAGCTGATGTGGAAAGCCGCGGCCCATCGCCAGAGCCACCGTGATATGGCCAAGGTTGGCCTAACGGCCTTGCCCGACTTTGATTTCGCGGCGCTGCGCCGTCGCTCCGACGCCAAGATTGACCACCTCAACCACCACTTCGAGGATCAATTGCAACAGGCCGGTGTGCGCCTGCTGCGCGCTACTGCCGAGATTGGCGAAGCGGGCCAGATTCACGCCGGTGGTGAGGTTTTCCAGCCCGGAAAACTGTTGCTTGCGACCGGGGCGCGCCCGCGCGCGTTGGATATTCCGGGCGGTGATCTGGCCGCCACAAGTGATGATGTCTTTGGGTGGAGTGATTTACCGGGGCGGCTGCTGATTATCGGCGGCGGCTATATCGGATGTGAATTCGCCAGTATCTTCGCGGCTTTTGGCAGCGAGGTGCAGCTGATGACCGATGGCGACAGACTGCTTGATCAATTTCACGCACCGGCGATCGCCTGCGTGCAGGCCGGTCTTCAGAAACAGGGCGTCACCATCAGCTTTGGCCGCAAGCCGAAGCAGATCGACTTCAACGGGACAATGTTCAAAGTCAGCTTCGACGATGGCAGCATCCAATATGCAGATCAGGTGATAGCCGCTGTCGGGAGAGTACCAAACACCGACACCCTTGGGCCAGGGGTGCAGGGCATCGTCCATGCGAAATCCGGCGCGCTGGCCATTGATGAGCATTTCCAAACATCCATTCCCGGCATCTACGCGGTCGGCGACGCTGCCGACCGTCTGCCGCTTACCCCTGTGGCGACGCGAGACGGCGCTTGTTTTGCGACCCAACACTTTGGCGACGGCGCCGCACAGATAGATCTCAATCTGGTGCCGCAGTCGGCCTATACCATCCCGCCGGTCGCGCAGGTCGGCCGGATGGATCAGACAAACAGCGGCGGTGAACAGGTGTCTGGCCTGTCCAGCGATGTGCTGGACGACGGCACGGCTGCCAACTCGTTCTTTGACAGATCGTTCAAGGGCCCCCTGCTGAGCGGCGTGGCGCTGGTCGATCACGCAGCACCGGAGCTGATCGCCCCCTTCGCCGCGTTGATCGCAAGCGGAGCCACCGCAGACGATCTTGACGCAGTCGTCGGCATTCACCCCAGTTTTGCAGAAGAGACGGTCGGCCCGTAAGATACCGCAGACAAAAAAAGACGCGATCCACTCTGGGTCGCGTCTTTTTTTGTCTGCTCTTATCGGAGGCGTCGTCCGGTCAGTCGCATAGCGTCCGATCGATGAGCGAAAGCCCCAGCAAGAACATTGAAATCAGGAATACCACGTTGGCAGCAAATGCCGCCCCTGCCGCGACACCACCAAATGCCAGTACTGCCGAAGCAGCTGCAATCAGAGAAAAAACCAGTGGCCAATTCATCATCGATCATCCTCGTCTCTATCCGTTATGGTTCTGCAAACACAACGTTTTTGACAGGAAAAGGTTCCGAGACTTGGCCGGTCCTACGACTGACTGGCGCGGACCGGGTCTGAAACAGACGCCTATTTCTCATCAATCTCAGGCTTGATCTGCGCGTAGGTCAACACGGTGAAGACCGCTGTCCCGCCGATGATATTACCCACCAAGACCGGCAGGAAAAAACCAAAGACAGCCTGCCCCAGAGGCAGTATCCCCTGCACCATCAGAAACGCCATCTCAACCGAACCCGCGACGATATGGGTGAAGTCCCCGGCGGCAATCAGCCAGGTGAAGATGACGATTAGGGGGATTTCGCTATGCTGCGCAGAGGGCAGCATCCAGACGATTGCGGCAATCAGGATCCCCGACGGAATACCGCTGATCATGCCGATAAACGGTGGCATTCCGGTGGCGTGTTCGCTGATTTCCACCATGGAGGCGCGCAGGGCCGGGTCCAGCACCGGGGTCAGGGCAAAGAACGACGCAATCAGGAAGGCCCCGACAACATTCGCAGCCAGCACCACCGACCAAAGCCGCGCGGTGCGCAGCAGGCTGGCCTTGTCCCCGCGCAACATGACCGGCACCACGGTGGTAATGGTGTTTTCGGTGAACAGCTGCATTCGGCCAAGGATGACCATCAGAAAGCCTAGTGAATATCCAAGGTTCTCAACAAGCGGGGACCAGCTGGCATCTGGCAGATGGGTCTTGAAAACGGCCTTGCCCAACACCGAGAAGCTGATCAATAGCCCGGCAGCGATGCCAGACCACCACAGCGCCCGCACGGGTCGCTCCAATTCTTCCTCACCGTTGCGACGAATGGTTTCAAAGATCAGCCTTGGAGACAGGCCTGTTGCCTCTTCGACGGCCTCATTCTCGGACTCTTCCTGGATGAGGTCTTCGCCGGACGTCTTGGCCTCGATCATCTGCAACTCCTGTTTTCCATATCCAGTTCAACGCCCAAGTGTCCCAGTCGGTTCCGCCGCGCGGAACCTTTTTCACGCCGGAGCGTTAGCCCTAGAGACCTGTAACGGGATACGCCGATGACTGCCGAGATCAGCGCCACACTGATGGACCAATTGACGAGGTGGCTGGAAGGCGCCATCGATGCGCTACCGCGTCTGGCCGTTGCCATCATCGTTCTGGTGCTGACAGCTGCGCTGGTCTGGGCGGCAAAAACGATCATCCGGCGGATCAGCAGCCAGCTGAAACTGCGACGCAATCTCTGCGATGTGTTACAGCTCCTTGCCAGCGTCCTGCTGTGGCTTATCGGCAGCCTGATCGCAGTCACCGTTGTTTTCCCCACGATCACGCCGGGCAAGGCGCTGACCACCCTTGGCCTTGGGTCGGTGGCGATTGGCTTTGCCTTCAAGGATACCTTTGAAAACTTCCTGGCTGGTATTCTGCTCCTCCTGCGAGAACCCTTTCAAATCGGCGACTTCATCGAATGCGAGGGTGCCGAGGGCAAGATCGAGGCGATCACCGTGCGCGACACCCGGATCCGTCAGACAGACGGCCAGCTGGTTGTCGTCCCCAACGCGCAGCTGTTCCACAACGCCGTCACCGTGCGCACCAACCGCGAGCTGCGGCGCGCCACGCTGATCTGCGGCGTCGCCTATGGCGAAGACGTCGATACCGCTCGTGATGTCATCTCAAAAGCGGTCAGAGGCGTCGATATGGTGCGCAATGACGTGCGCGACATTCAGGTCTTTGCCAAGAGCTTTGGCGCGTCCTCCATCGACTTCGAAATTACCTGGTGGACCGGGTCCGAACCGGTGGATATCCGCGCCAGCCGGGATCAGGTTGTCAGTGCCGTGAAATCCGCCCTGGACGATGCGGGTATCGAGATTCCCTTCCCCTACCGAACCCTGACGGTCAACGCGCCGATCCCGGTCGATATTGCCGCGGCGCAGAAACCCAGTGCGTGACCCACACCCCTGTGGCCGAGCGCTGGATCGCTGTTTGCGATCATCAAACGCTCCTAGCCACGAGGCCGCAATTCACTCTGCCATCGCGCTGGAATGATGGCGATTTAACTCAATCTTTGATTGTATTTCATGCTATTCAAACCTCCCTGAAACGGAGGAGTACCTGCTATGAATCTCGGTTTACTGGAAGAGAACACTACCGCATCAGCGACGCAGAAGCTGACCTATGCTCTCAAATGCGCGGCCTATGACGACGCCTATCTTCGCATGGATGGCAGCGGTGTCGACGCGCCCGCGCCCGAAGGCGCCGGAACGGTCAACGCGCAAATCGGCGCAAGTTCATGGGAGCAGTTTATTCTGACACCGCAGGAAGACGGTACAGTCGGCCTGCTCTCAGCGGCATGGAACAATTGCTACGTGCGCATCGGCACCCCATCGCCGGGAGAGATCAAACCGATCAACTGCCAGTTCGGCTGCGGCGGGCTCGAGCGCTGGATACTGCGTGTCGTCGGCGCCAATTATTTCGCCTTCGAATGCTCGACATTTGCTGGCTATTATCTGTCGCTCAACACGGAGGGCGCAACGACATTCGGCAGCAACGGCGTCGGCGTCGCCCAGGGCATCCAGGTGCTGAACGACAATGCCACATTCGAGCTTGTGTCAAACGCTGGCTGACGCTGTATGCCGGCCACCTCCCCGTCGTGGAGGGGTGGCCGACAATTGGTTTCTATTGCCAGAGCATCTGTCGACTATCACATCTTCGGCCGGGTCTCCCAGCCTCTTGAACGCGCGCC
>NZ_JAYMWT010000020.1:0-4978 GCF_048056095.1 Phaeobacter sp. JH20_34
TAATGGCTCAACTCGCGCAACGCGCCAGAGCCTGAATAAAAATGTCGCGGGATGGAGCAGCCCGGTAGCTCGTCAGGCTCATAACCTGAAGGTCGTAGGTTCAAATCCTACTCCCGCAACCAACGCATCGATGAAATATCACAACCTTAAACCTCGCTCCGGCGGGGATCTTCGCGTTCAGGCACAGGCACTGGATGCACTACGGTAGTAAAATAGCGCCCCAGCGCCCACGGCTATCATACCAGTCATGAAACGAGGCGCGCCAAACCAAAGCGGTACACATCAGCGCGGAAAACTCCGCCGCCCGAACGCTTGACCGCAACGGCGGGCGCGGTCCGAAGAGAGGGCGACCTTGATACTGCAAGCGCTCGTTCAGCCCTAACAGGTCCTTAGCATTTGCGATCTTTTGCACCGGAGGCCGCGTCGCGGTCCTGCTCTTCCACTAGGATTCAGGCTATTGTCGCTGGGGACTTTTAGAAACGGACGCGACTTAACTCAAATTTATTTCTTATGGGCGTATCTTCGGGATCGTGAGCGCAGTTCGTTGCGCGTGCTTTGCTGGAGAACCGGTCACATGCAGTTTCGCTCTTTCAATGCTCCTGATCCAGATACAGGCGATCGTCCTCTGGTGACGGTTTTCTGCGCCGTCTGGCATAAGCAGCCGAACAAGCACGAGTTATTGCGGTCTCATTGGGAGAATCTGAAGGCACAGTCGATCCCCGTTGAGCCTTGCTACATCTTTGACAATGGTGATGTTGCCCCCGAGTGGCTGGACGCGCCCTGGCACAGTTTTGACGAGCCGCTCACGATCTACGAGGCCTGGTCCGCAGCAACTGCACTGGCACGTACCAAATATATCATGAACCTTAATATGGATGATCGCCTGGCCACCAATGCCGTTCAGGCGATGGTCGCCGCAGCGATTGCGACCAAATCCGCATTGGTTGGTGGTGAATGGCTCGTCAGCTTTGATGAAAGTCACCTCGACCAAAAGTTTGCTGTGGAAGACCTCTGGGATACCTGCTTCGCTGCCGATTGGCCGCCGAAGAAACAATCAAATCTGCGGCTTGGCAGCGGAACGGCTGAGCGGGGAACATATGGACCTGCCACACTGTGGAGCCTGGAGCAGGTCGGCCCGTGGTACCCAAGCTACTTCGGCAACCAGACACCGATCAAATCGATTGGCGATGCCATCTTCTGGCAGGTCCTTGCCAAGAATAATCGCAAGTTCACGCGGATCCCGATGGTGGTCGGCCGGTACTATTCTGACGAGACATCCCAGGCCGAATTCCGCCCGCACCAGGACAATGAGTACCTGCGTGATCACGGGATCAGTCGCGCTTCCTTTGCCGATTTCATCACCTCGGGTGATTTTTCCAAATGGCCCGGCCTTGCTCCCGCAGCTGGTGTCCCGGACCCTGTCGAGCTGAATAAAATCGAACGAGCCAGTGCGGAGCTGGCCGCGAAATTTCGTTCAATGGGGTTGAGAGCGCATGGCGCGGCCCAAAGCATCTCGATGCAGTGACCATGTCGCAACGTATCTTCATAACCGGCAGCGGCGGTATCGTTGGCCGCCACGCCATGGCTGCTCTGGCAGAGCTTGCGCCTGATGCGGTTGTGATCCGCAACACCGCAGATCTGACAAAACCCGATGAGATTGCCCAGGTCATCAACACGGCGGGCCCGCTTGATCTGGTCATCCACCTTGCTGCCATGGTGCCGGTCAAGGCGGTGCAGGGCGATCCCGGCGGCGCCTTTGCTGTAAACGCAGGCGGCACGATCAACCTTCTGGCTGCGCTTGGCAATACTCATGCCCGGATGCTTCTGTGTTCCTCCAGCCATGTCTATGCGAGCAAAGAGACGCCAATTTTCGAAACCGATACCATCGAACCGGTTTCACTTTATGGTCAGACCAAGCGGATGGCAGAGCTGGCTGCGCAACAGATTTGCGCCGCGACGGGTCGCTCGCTCTGCATCGCCAGATTGTTTTCGATCCACGACCCTGAACAATCTGGAAGCTATCTGCGCCCGACGCTTGTCACTCGGTTGAAGACCGCCGTGCCGGAGGCGCCGTTTGACCTCTACGGTGCCGACAGTCGGCGGGATTTTCTGCCCGCTGCACAGGCGGCCCGCCTTATTGTCGAACTCGCTCTTTCGGATGCCGAGGGGCCGGTCAACGTCGGCTCCGGGTGTGCGATGACGGTAGCAGATTTTGCCCAATCCCTTGCTCCTTTCCCTTTGAACATACGGCCCCTGGGCCAGAACGACACGCTAGAGGCCGATGTCACGCGCCTGCGTGCGATCCTTGGAGAACGCCATGACTAAGAGAGTTTCCATTGTAGTTCCCACATTTAACCGTGCGGATATGCTGCCCAAAGCAATCGACAGTGCGCTTGATCAGACTGTCGCCTGCGAAGTGATCGTCGTAGATCACGGGTCGACCGATCATACGCCGCAGGTTGCCGCGGAATATGGTGATAAGATCATCTACGTCCGGCGGGAAAAGGACTTCGGCCCGCATTTTTGCTGGCTTGAGGGCGTCCTGCATGCATCTGGCGAATTTGTCCACCTGCAGTATGACGATGACTGGATTGCTCCGACCTTCATTGAAAAATGCCTGACTGTCCTCAGCGATGATGTCGGCTTTGCCTTCACCGGGGCTGAGGTTGTCGACAATAAAACCGGCAAGCAGATGATGACGCAGTTCTTGGGATGGCTGCCGGATACGGGTATTTTTGAGAACCGCCTGGCGGAGGAAAACATCGTCGGATCCCTGATCTCCCCCGGCGCGGCTCTGTTTCGGCGCCAGGTATTGATCGATGCGCTCTACCAGGGGCGGTTACCGCTGCAAAACAGCGAATACCACGGGGTTGGGCCAGATATCTTCGCCTCGCTGCTATCGATGCTGCGATATCCGAAGGTTGGCTTTGTGAAGGAACCTCTTGCCAGTTTCCGGGCTCATGATGGCTCGATCACCATCGACGCGCTGAAAGATCAGAAGAAGGCCGCCAACATCACCGCCGCTTACAACGAGGTGCGACATTACTACGTCGAGTTAAAGGCGATGCAGGCTGTTAGAGGGGCGCAAGCATGAAGAATTTTCAGCCACCGCGGCCGATCACCCTGGCCCAGGACACCATCTCGCGGCGGGAACTGCAGCAGACCGCCGATTGGATGATGGCGGGGAATCGCCTGACAAAGGCGGAAGAAACAACCGCCTTCGAAGCCGAGTTCGCGGCATGGATGGGCTGCAAACATGCGGTATTTGTGAACTCGGGCTCGTCTGCAAACCTGTTGATGATATATGCCGCGCGCGAAGCCGGACGGTTGCGGAACAATAAGGTGATCGCGCCCGCCGTCAGCTGGGTGACCACGGTGTCCCCACTTATCCAGTTCGGTTTTGATGTGCGGCTTTGCGACTGCGATCCGACCGATCTCGGGCTGGATCTGGATCATCTCGAACGGCTCTGCAAGGAGGAGGCTCCGGCCCTGCTGATCCTTGTGCATGTGCTTGGTCACGCCAACCATATGGCGGCGATCCGGGACATCTGCGAACGTTATGATGTCCTCTTGCTGGAGGACAGCTGCGAAGCCCTGGGATCGGTCAGCGACGGGCGAAAACTCGGCTGTCATGGGACTGCGGGCAGTTTCTCATTCTATTACGGGCATCATATCTCGACGATCGAAGGGGGGATGGTTGTCACCGATGACAGTGAGCTCCATCAGGTCATGCTATCGCTGCGGTCTCATGGCTGGAGCCGGGATCTCAACCCGACATTGCGCGATCAGCTGCAGCAAGACCACAATATCGACGATTTCCGCAACCTTTACACCTTCTACTACGCCGGGTTTAACCTGCGCTCGACGGATCTGCAGGCCTTCATCGGGCGTCAGCAAATTCTGAAACTCGATGATATCTGCCGGGTTCGCGAACGCAATTTTGACATCTACGCCGCGCAGTTGCGGGGTTTTTATCGTCAGGACAGCGAGACTGAGCTGTTATCCTCCTTCGCCTATGGCACCTTGGTGGAGAACAGGATGGAGGTATTCGAGCACCTCAGGGACCAGGATATCGAGTGTCGACCGCTCATCTGCGGAAATATCGCGCGCCATCCGTTCTGGATCCGGCATTACGGGCATCAGGTGCTGCCAAACGCAGATCTGATTCACGACTATGGGATTTACCTGCCCAACCACCATAATTTGTCGCCGACGGATGTGACCTGCGTCACCGACGCGTTCAAGGCGGTTGCGCGTCCCAAGAGCATTCATGACCGCGCAGCCTGAGCTGCGGCCGATGGCGATTTCCAGAAACAACGGACAGCAAAATGCCAAGTGTTAAAAAAGCCCTCATCACCGGTGTGACGGGTCAGGATGGGTCCTACCTTGCGGAGTTTCTTCTGGAGAAGGGCTATGAGGTGCATGGGCTGAAGCGGCGGGCGTCGTCGTTCAACACCAGCCGGGTGGATCACATCTATCAGGATCCGCATGTGGATCATGCCCGCTTCAAGTTGCATTACGGCGATCTCACCGATACCTCCAACCTGACGCGGCTGCTGAGCGAGATCGAACCGGATGAGGTCTATAACCTCGGCGCGCAGTCTCATGTCGCCGTCAGTTTCGAGGCGCCGGAATATACCGCAGATGTCGATGGCATCGGCACCCTGCGCCTGCTGGAAGCGATCCGTTTCCTGGGGCTGGAGAAAAAGACCCGGTTTTATCAGGCCTCGACTTCGGAATTATACGGCCTGGTGCAGGAAACCCCGCAGCGCGAGACCACGCCGTTTTATCCGCGCAGCCCTTATGCGGTGGCCAAGCTTTATTCCTACTGGATCACGGTCAATTACCGCGAGGCCTATGGCATCTATGCCTGCAACGGCATCCTGTTCAACCACGAGAGCCCGCGCCGGGGCGAGACCTTTGTGACGCGCAAGATCACCCGCGGTCTCGCCAATATCGCGCAAGGCCTCGAGGAGTG
>NZ_JAYMWT010000021.1:0-717935 GCF_048056095.1 Phaeobacter sp. JH20_34
TACTGGCTGAACAGTTTTGCGACAGAAATGACCCTAGATTGCAGTAAACGATAACCACCGGTGTAGCCTTCATGAGTTTTCGGCCCAAAGCATGGATCCAGGCGCTGAACAATCGGACCTATCTTCCGACCCTGGTCGCCTTTGTGGTGATCGTGGCGGCCGGGCTGTCTGCCGAGTCCCAGAATGACACAATCTATGAACAGAAGTTGCGCGCGGATGTTCAATATGAAGCGGGGCTGATCCGCGCCCGGATCGAGGGAAACCTGTCAGCCGATATCCAGCTGGTGCGCGGGCTGCAGGCGGTCCTCTCGACCGAACCCGACATGACGCAGCGGCGCTTTGCCGAGCTGGCGTCACAACTGATTGCTGATGAAGCAAGTCTGCGCAACATCGCCGCGGCGCCGGATCTGGTGATCCGCCTGATGTATCCGATTGCGGGTAACGAGGCTGCAATTGGCTTGGACTACCGCAAGAACGAAGCCCAGCGTGCTGCGGCGCTCCGCGCACGCGACAGCGGCGACCTTGTCCTTGCCGGACCGGTCAATCTGCTGCAGGGCGGTCGCGGTATGATCGCCCGCTTTCCGATCTTCGCGGGCCCGCAAGCGACCAGATCATTCTGGGGCATTCTCTCGGCGGTGATTGATGTCGATGCCATCTATACCCAAGGGGGGCTCAACAACCCGGATCTTATGATCGACGTGGCGCTGGTCGGCAAAGACGGCAGGGGCGCCGAGGGCGAGCAGTTCTACGGTGACCCGAGCATACTGAAGGACAACCCGGTCCTGATGGACATTGTCCTGCCCGTAGGCACCTGGCAGCTGGCTGCCCGGCCCAAAGGTGGCTGGCCCGCCCATGCAGACAACCAGTGGCAACTGCGGTTCACCGTTCTGCTGGCTGGCGCCTTCATTCTGTTTCCAACCGCGCTCGCCGGTCGCCTGTCCGCAGCGCGGCGTTCGGTGATCCAGACACTCAAACGGCGCGAACGTGATCTGGAGGCGCTCTCGCGCCGTCTCGAAATGGCTGTTGAAACCTCGAAAATCGGCATCTGGGAAATAGACGAGACTTCTGACAACGCCCTCTGGGACCGCCGGATGCGTGAACTCTACGGGGACCCTGCCGAAGCCGGTGAAGTGCCTTTGTCGCTCTGGCGATCGTTTCTGCACGCCAAGGATCGCGATCGCGTTATTAGCGGCTTCCAGGAGGCGCTACGCAATGGCAACAACCACTCGGTCGATTTCTGCATCGAGCTGAAAGATGGCACTCATAAGAATATCCGGGCCATGGGCTGTTCGTTCCGTGATCGACGGGGGCGCAACCGGATGATCGGTGTCGAATGGGATGTCACCCGCGATGTTGAGTTGAACAACGAGTTGAAGCGCGCGAACCAGCAGCTGACCCATCGCAACACCCAGCTCACCCAGGCCAAACAATCCGCCGAAAAGGCCGATCAGGCAAAAACCGAATTCCTCGCCAATATGAGCCACGAGATCCGCACGCCGATGAATGGGATCATCGGCATGTCCGACATCCTCGCTGAGAGCCCGCTGTCGGAGGAACAGGAGCAATGTGTCGAAACCATCCGTGATTCCTCAGTCGCGCTGTTGAAAATCATCAACGACATCCTGGATCTGTCCCGGCTCGAGGCCGGAAAGATGGAAATCAGCACGGTCGATTTCAACCTGCGCAAATGCGTCGACGGCGCCGTCGACGTGCTCAGGCCGAAGCTGCGCGAAAAGGGGCTATCCTTTACCCTGAGCTTTGCCCATGACCTGCCCGAACAGGTCCATGGCGATGACGGTCGGCTGCGCCAGATCCTGGTCAACCTGCTGAGCAATGCGGTGAAATTCACCCACGATGGCAGTGTCGCCCTGCACGTCAGTCGCGGAGCAAAGGATCCCTATCATCTTTTTATCGACGTGGTGGACACCGGCATTGGCATCTCCGAAGATCAGGCCAAACACGTATTTGAGCGGTTTTCGCAGGC
Organism: Phaeobacter sp. JH20_34; assembly: GCF_048056095.1. Taxonomy (NCBI): domain Bacteria; kingdom Pseudomonadati; phylum Pseudomonadota; class Alphaproteobacteria; order Rhodobacterales; family Roseobacteraceae; genus Phaeobacter; species Phaeobacter sp. JH20_34. The sequence goes on from NZ_JAYMWT010000021.1 coordinate 1,985, forward strand.
CGATGCCGCAACCACACGCCACTATGGCGGAACCGGTCTGGGGCTGACCATCTCCAATATCCTCGCACAGCGCATGGGCGGCGGTATCAGCCTGCAATCCAGCGCCGGCAACGGCGCCTGCTTCCGCTTGGAAATCCGCCTTTCAGCTGCCCGCACGGCCCCCATCGCCCCGACCCAGATCAGCCGGGAAACCTCCCAGCCGCAGCTTGGTCCGGGGGTATTGCTGCTGGCTGATGACAACCGCACCAACCGCCTGCTGATCCTGAAATTCCTGGCCGACACGCCGCTGAAGGTGATCGAAGCCGAAAATGGACGCGAAGCGGTAGATATGTGCCGCGACCATCAACCCGCCATCATCCTGATGGATATGTCGATGCCCGAGGTCGATGGCCTGACTGCAACCCGCCAGATCCGCGCCAGCGACATGGCCCAGCCCGCGATCATCGCATTGACGGCCAATGCGTTTGACAGCGATCGCCGCGCCTGCCTGGATGCCGGGATGGACCGTTTTCTGCAAAAACCGATCCGCAAGCCGCTGCTGCTGGAAACCATCGCCGCCGTGCAAGCCGAACGCGCGGCACCGCAGGATCAGACCAAGGACGGCACCAACTCCTGACGCCAGCCTCGGCTTACGCCCTCATCCAACCACTCCGCAACACCACGGCCGACGCCCTCCTGCGGCCTTGGGGTTGATAATCCATCCGGCGAATGGGCAGCAGAACGATCGGATCTAGGGGAGACCTCAACGGTCAGCCGCCTGTCGGCAGCATCTGATTTTCCAGACAGAACTCATAGAGTTCGCGATAGGCGGCCTCTTTCATCAACGCCTCAAACCGGGCGCGATGCAGCGCGATGGCCTTGCTGCGCAGGTCAAACAACCGCCCGCCCGACGCCACATCCAATGCGGCCATACCCGCCCTGATTCTATCAGCCTTGGCCGCAAGCCGTGTATCGGCCTGAACATTGTGATTGCGGCGCAGCCAGTATTTGCGATCAATCAGCCGGTTCGCCTGATGGGCACTGCCGCGGTGCGACTTCAGAACAAAACTCGCCGCATCCTTGGTGATGTAGTGGTTGATCTGGGCCAGCGCGCGCAGGCTGGGGTCCTTGGCCCTGAAATTGCGATGTTCGTAGGCGCTGCTCGGCAGGCCGGATCCATTGCAAATTCTGATCTGATCATCGGGAAGCTTCGCGCCATTTGGCCTGTGGATGCCGCACCGCTCATGGGCAGCAGGATCAAACATCGTCTTGAACGGTGTCAGATGCGTAGCAACCCGTTCGTCATCCTCGGCCAGCAAAAAGGTCTCCACCACCAGCTGCTCCGACAGGGTTGCACTGCCTGCGCTGCCAAACTTCTTCCAGTTCACCATGATCTGGTCGCAGTCCGGCACGGCATCAATGAGATCGCCGACGGTTCCCGCGCCGGTGTGAACGACGAGAAACTCGTCAAGATCAAGCGCAAGGACCCATCGCGCATCCCGGAACTCCGGCTGGCGCGCGGCACGTTTGTAGGCTTTGACCTGATGTCGCCCGCGTTCAGCCCGATTGTAGAAATAGGAAATTTCACCGAGATCACGCAGAGTTTTCAGAATTTCATCTGTAAAATCATCAGAGTCGTTCTGATAGATGATGATGTTCTGAAACCCGATCATCTTGTGGTAGGCGACCCATTCCAGGATCGAGGGCCCCTCATTCTTGGCAGTCGCAACCAGCGTAAAAGACAACTGAGGCTCCTGATCTCAAACTGAGGAAACTGGTGCGGACGGCGGGACTCGAACCCGCACGGCCATACGGCCAGGAGATTTTAAGTCTCCGGTGTCTACCATTCCACCACGTCCGCACAGCGGGCTTGGCCCGTTGCAATCACAGACCTAGCGAGGACGCCGCAGCGGCACAATGGGATATCTCACGGATCATGGAATTTTTCCCGCATCGGTGTTTCGGACGCCGCGTCATGCGAAACAGGGGTCTCAATGCCCACAGATCACAGGTCCACTTCGGGCGCCGTCGGGCCTGCCCCTTCCGGTGCCAATGGACCACCCGGCGCGACCAGATGCCGCTCCGGCAGCCAAGGATTGAGCGCCAGCGCCTGCTCCAGCGCCTGGCGCGCCTCCGTCAGGCGCGACAACCCGTAAAGCGACAGCGCCCGACCACTCAGCGCCGCAACATGACGCGGCGACAGGGCGATTGCGCGATCCAGATCCGTTAGCGCCGCGCCAAAATCCCGCCGCAGATAATGGACAAAAGCGCGCTGATTGTAGCCCTCGGCGTAATCCGGGCAGTAGGCGACCAACCTGTCAAATGCCTCCAGTGCACCGAGAAAGTCAAAGGCCGAGCGCCGGGTCATCCCCCGATCCAGCAGCGCCTGCGCCTGAGCATTGGGTGCATCTGCCCAATATTGCCAGAACTGGTTGGAAATGGCCTGCGCCGTCATCTCATCGCTTGCCGCCTGCACGCGGCGGATCAGCCCTTCGACCGCATTACGGTGATCCGGTGCGGCAGGACAGGCCCCGGCCGCCTCGGCTTCTCTCGCCTGGCCCGCCCCCTCGGCCAGAGCAAAGGGTGCAGCGGCCGCGAGGCCAAGAGCTAGAAACGGGGCAATCCAAGACTGTCGCATCCCCCTATTCTGCCGCAAAGCGATCGCCGGACAAGTCACGATTTCGCGTGGACGTCACGACTTGGGGGGTCACGGCAGCAGCGCGCTATCCTCAATTACTGCCTGCATGGCGACATAGGTGGAAGTCGACGCGACATGCGGCAGCGCCGAAATCTTCTCGCCCAGCACCGCACGATAAGCCGACATCGACCGCGTCCGCACCTTTAGCAGATAGTCGAAATGCGAGGCCATCAGATGGGCCTGTTCGATCTCGGGCACCCGCGCCAGCGCCGCATTGAATTTCGCCAGCGCCTCCTCTCGGGTATCGGTCAGCTTCACCTCGACAAAGGCGACGTGATCCAGGCCCAGCCGGATCGGATCGATCAGCGCCCGATAGCCTGTAATGAAGCCCTCGGTCTCCAACCGCCGCAGCCGCGCCTGTGTCGGCGTTTTGGACAGGCCGATCCGCCGCGCCAGATCCGCGATGGACATGCGGCCATCCTCTCCAAGCGCCTCCAGAATCGCCTGATCGAACCGATCCATGCCCGGAAAGTCTATTTGCATTGTCCTGAGATCCTTTTTTGGGCGTTATGCCTATTGATTGCACAACATAGGGCGATTGTCCCGGCAATTTCGCGATATCATATGCGGATAGACCAACCACGGCACGACCTGTGGTTCCTTCGGAGAGTTCCCTAAAATGACAGCGACCCAATCCCGGCCCACGCCCCCCCTGTCCTCCGCACAGACTGCGGACCACGCGGAGGCGCTGCGCTACCGCATCGACGCGGGCACCTATGTTGATCAGGCTCAGATGCGCGACCGGCTGTTTGCGCTGGCCGATCTCAGCGCTGCGGACCGTCGCACCATCTGCGCCAATGCCGCCGCCCTGGTGCGCGACATCCGGGGCCATTCCTCGCCCGGCCTGATGGAAGTATTTCTCGCCGAATACGGTCTTTCCACCGACGAGGGCGTTGCCCTGATGTGCCTGGCCGAGGCGCTCTTGCGGGTGCCCGACGCCGACACCATCGACGCGCTGATCGAGGATAAGATCGCGCCGTCGGAATGGGGCAAGCATCTGGGCAAATCCACCTCCTCTTTGGTCAATGCGTCGACCTGGGCCCTCATGCTGACCGGCAAGGTGCTTGACGAAAAACGCAGCCCGGTCTCGGCGCTGCGCGGCGCCATCAAACGTCTGGGCGAACCGGTGATCCGCACCGCCGTCAGCCGCGCGATGAAGGAAATGGGTCGCCAGTTCGTGCTGGGCGAGACCATTGAAGGGGCCATGAAACGCGCCGCCGGGATGGAAGCCAAAGGCTACACCTATTCCTACGACATGCTGGGAGAGGCCGCCCGCACCGAAGCGGATGCCGCCCGCTATCACCTGGCCTATTCCCGCGCGATTTCGGCCATCGCCGCCGCCTGCGACAGCGAGGATATCCGCCAGAACCCCGGTATCTCGGTCAAACTCTCGGCGCTGCATCCGCGCTACGAACTGGCGCAGGAAACCCGCGTCATGGAGGAACTGGTGCCGCGCCTGCAGGCGCTGGCGCTGCTGGCCAAGGCCGCCGGCATGGGGCTGAACGTCGACGCCGAAGAGGCCGACCGCCTGTCCCTGTCGCTTGAGGTGATCGAAGAGGTGATCTCCGATCCCGCGCTTGCTGGCTGGGATGGGTTTGGTGTGGTGGTGCAGGCCTATGGACCGCGCACCGGAGTGGCGCTGGATGCCCTCTATGATATGGCCAACCGCTATGACCGCCGCCTGATGGTCCGCCTTGTCAAAGGCGCCTATTGGGACACCGAGGTAAAGCGCGCCCAGGTCGAGGGCGTCGATGGGTTCCCCGTCTACACCCATAAATCGCTGACCGATGTGTCCTACATCGCCAACGCCCGCAAACTGTTGTCGATGACTGACCGGATCTACCCGCAGTTTGCCACCCATAACGCCCATACCGTCGCAGCCATTCTGCATATGGCCAAGGACACCGACAAAGGCGCCTATGAGTTTCAGCGCCTGCATGGCATGGGCGAGACCCTGCATCAGATGGTGCTGGAACAGAACCGCACCCACTGCCGGATCTATGCGCCGGTTGGCGCCCATCGCGACCTGCTGGCCTATCTGGTCCGCCGTCTGCTGGAGAATGGCGCCAACAGCTCCTTTGTGAACCAGATCGTTGATGAAAACGTGCCTCCCGAAGTGGTCGCCGCCGATCCCTTCGATCAGGTCGAGGATCTGACTGCGAACCTGCGCAGCGGACCGGAGCTGTTCCAGCCGGAGCGGCCGAACTCCACCGGGTTCGATCTGGGCCACGCCCCCACCCTTGCGGCGATCGACGCCGCCCGCGCGCCTTGGAAGAGCCACAGCTGGACCGCAGCGCCCCTGCTGGCCAAGGCGCCCGCGAGCCCCAGCACCACCGAAGACGCAGTACGCAACCCGGCTGATCTCACCACGGTAGGCCAGGTGCACAGCGCCGGTCAGGCCGAAATCGAGGCGGCCCTCGGCGCCGCAGCCCCGTGGCAAGCCAGCGCCGACATCCGCGCCGAAGTGCTGAACCGGGCCGCCGACCTCTACGAGGCCAATTATGGCGAACTGTTTGCGCTGCTGACGCGCGAAGCGGGCAAGACGCTGCCCGACTGTGTGGCCGAGCTGCGCGAAGCGGTGGATTTCCTGCGCTACTACGCCGCCCGCATTCCAGCAGAGCCGCCGGTCGGCGTGTTCACCTGCATCTCGCCCTGGAACTTCCCGCTGGCGATTTTCTCCGGCCAGATTGCAGCCGCCCTGGCAACCGGCAATGCAGTGCTCGCGAAACCGGCCGAGCAGACCCCGCTGATCGCCCATCGCGCCATCGCGCTGCTGCATGAGGCAGGCGTCCCGAAAGAGGCGTTGCAGCTGCTGCCCGGCGGCGGCGCTGTTGGCGGCGCGCTGACCTCAGATCCGCGCGTCGGCGGCGTCGCTTTCACCGGCTCCACTGCAACCGCACTGAAAATCCGCGCTGCCATGGCCGAGCACCTGCGTCCCGGCGCGCCGCTGATTGCCGAGACCGGTGGTCTCAACGCGATGATCGTGGACAGCACCGCGCTGCCGGAACAGGCCGTTCAGGCCGTCATCGAAAGCGCCTTTCAGTCGGCAGGTCAGCGCTGCTCGGCCCTGCGTTGCCTCTACCTCCAGGAAGATATCGCCGATAACGTGTTGAAAATGCTCAAAGGCGCGATGGATGCCCTGCGGCTTGGCGATCCCTGGCACCTGGCAACCGACAGCGGACCGGTGATCGACGAGGCCGCCCGCGCCGGTATTCTCGCCCATATCGACACCGCCCGCGCCGAGGGCCGGGTGCTGAAGGAACTGACCGCACCGCAGGGCGGCACCTTCGTGGCGCCAACCCTGATCGAAGTCTCCGGCATCAGCGCGCTGGAACAGGAGATCTTTGGCCCGGTCCTGCATGTCGCCCGCTTCAGATCGCAGGATCTCGACCGGATCATCAACGATATAAATGCCACCGGCTATGGGCTGACCTTTGGCCTGCACACGCGGATCGACGACCGGGTGCAATATGTCTGCGACCGTATTCACGCAGGCAACCTCTATGTGAACCGCAACCAGATCGGTGCCATCGTCGGCAGCCAGCCATTTGGGGGCGAAGGCCTGTCCGGCACCGGTCCCAAGGCCGGCGGCCCCTTCTACATGACGCGTTTCTGTGCGCCTGACCGTCAGCAGAGCACCGACAGCTGGCCCGCCGATACCGCAGCGATGGTGTCCCTGCCAGCACCAACAGGTCAGCCAATGCAGCAGACCACAACCAGCCTGCCCGGCCCGACCGGCGAATCGAACCGCCTGTCGCAGCAGGCCCGCCCACCGCTGCTCTGCTTGGGACCGGGACCACAGGCCGTGGCGGCCCAGGCCCGCGCCGTTCACGCGCTCGGCGGCACCGCGATCGAAGCGACCGGCCCCTGCGATATGCCCCTGCTTCTGACCGCAGAGGGCATCTCCGGGGTGATCTGGTGGGGTGATGAGGCAACCGCGCGCGAGATTGAAACTGGGCTGGCGCGACGCAACGGGCCAATCCTGCCGCTGATCCCCGGCCTGCCGGATGTGGCACGGGTACAGGCCGAACGGCATGTCTGCGTCGACACCACCGCCGCAGGCGGCAACGCAGCCCTGCTTGGCGGCATGTCCTGACCGCGAGCGTCAGGCCAATGCGCACAATATCCGGCTAAACTCTTGACGCTGGGCCATATCCGGCCCAGCGTTCCCCCATGTTTCCAATCCGTGACCACAACCCCTCCGGGCGCACGCCCTATGTGACCTATGCGCTCATGGTTGCGAATATCGCGATCTTTGCGCTGACCTACTTTGGCTATGACAGCCCGCGCCGCCTGACCGCGCTCTACAACGCCTATGCGTTGCTGCCGGCGGAGATCATGGCAGGCTATGACTGGAAAACCCTGCTCACCTCGACCTTTCTGCATGGCAGCTGGATGCACCTAGGCGGCAACATGCTGTTTTTATGGATCTTTGGCGACAACATGGAGGACGAGATGGGGCATTTCACCTTTCTCGCCTTCTACCTTGTTTCCGGTATCGGCGCCGGGCTGGTCCATGTCGCAAGTGCCCCGGACTCGCTGGTGCCGCTGGTCGGGGCCTCCGGCGCCATTGCCGGTGTCATGGGCGGCTACCTACTGCTGTTCCCACGGGCGCGCGTCGATATCCTGTTGATCCTGATCATCTATTTCCGCGTCTTCTCGATCCCTGCCTTCGTCATGCTGGGCGTCTGGCTGGGCATGCAGTTCCTCGGCGGGATTGGCTCTGACCCTCAGGCAGGCGGCGTCGCCTATTGGGCGCATGCCGGCGGTTTCGGCGTCGGGCTGGTATTGACACTACCGCTCTGGCTCAGGCGCGGCGGGCCGGTGTACTGGGGCAAGACCCACGGCCATCCACCTCATCCCGAGGTCAGCTATACCGACAGCCGCATCCCACGCGTGCAGCGCAGGCCATCCGCCCCCAACCGGCGCAACACCCCCTGGGGCAAGTAGCCGTCCAGATATCGCAATCTCAAACAAAGGGCCGCAGCAGATGTCCGCATCCACCTCCGCCACGCCGCAGAACGGCGCCCAGCCCTGGCAGGCAAGCTGTCATTGCGGCGCCGTTGTAATCAGAGCCGAGCTGCCTGACGGGCTCGCCTCAGCCAGCCGTTGCAATTGCTCCTTCTGCATCCGTCGCGGGGCCGCGGCAGTGACCGCGCGTACCGCCAGCCTGACCATTCTCAAAGGCGCCGAAAATCTCAGCCTCTACACCTGGGGCAGCCATACGGCGAAACACTATTTCTGCAAGACATGCGGCATCTACGTCTATCACCAGCGCCGTTCCGATCCGGCAGAATGCGGGATCAATCTGGGCTGCATCGACGGTGGCAACCCGCGCACCCACGCCGAAACCTATGGTGACATTCCCTGGCACGACGGGGTGAATCACCCCTCTGACCGCTAGGCAGACGCCGCAAATCAGCCGCAAAACAAAAACGCGACCCGAGGGGCCGCGTTTAAATACGTCAAATCCAGCGAAAAAACCGGGGCGGCATCAGCCCCGGATCACCTTGGCAAAGCTGTCGTAAATCGACTCATTGGCGCAGAGCACATCCCCGGAGGTAAGGATATCATCCTCGGGGTTCACCGCTTCGATAAGGCCGCCTGCCTCCTGCACGATGATCACACCCGCAGCCAGATCCCAGGCATTCAGGCGGCGCTCCCAGTAGCCCTCGTAGCGGCCCGCCGCCACATAGGCCAGATCCAGCGCAGCCGCGCCCCAGCGACGCACACCGGCGCAGGCAGGCATCAGACGCGCCAGATCCTGCAGGGTTGCAGGCAGGTCGGAACGACCGGCAAACGGCAGCCCCGTCGCAAAGATCGACTCGATCATGCGATGACGGCCCGAGACCCGGATCCGGGTGTCATTCATCCAGGCGCCAGCACCTTTTTCGGCAAAGAACATCTCGTCCTTGGCGGCATCATACACAACACCGGCGACAACCTTGCCCTTATGCTCCAGCGCGATGGAAATCGCCCAATGCGGCAGACCGTGCAGGAAGTTGGTGGTGCCATCCAGCGGGTCGACGATCCAGCGGCGGGTCGGATCTGCGCCTTCTTCTTCGCCACCCTCTTCGGCCAGCCAGCCGTAAGTGGGGCGGGCGCCCATCAGCTCTTCTTTCAGGATCTTCTCGGCAGCGATATCGGCCTTGGAGACAAAATCGCCTGCCCCCTTTCTCGACACCTGAAGGTTTTCAACTTCGCGAAAATCCTTGACCAGCGACCGCCCCGCCTTGCGGGCAGCTTTGATCATGATGTTGAGGTTTGCGCTGCCAATCATGCGAAAGACTCCTGAGCGAAAAGGGGGAGATGTCGGTCAAACCGTGCCTATACGCGCCTGATTGCCGCTTGCCAAGGCCCAATAGGGGCCTGAACGCACCAGCACGACACATGAGAGCTATGCCTCTGGCGCATGGGTATGCCCTGCTCTGCCCCCTGCGCCACCGCCAGTGTTCGCGCACTACTGCTGTTGCAGCCTGCGCGCCTCCACCTTGGCCAGTCGGATCAGCTCCTGCATATAGGGTTTTTCACGATCTTCACTGCGGATCGCCGCATAAAGCCTGCGGGTGATCCCTTTGGAAGTCAGCGGCCGGGTCACATAGTCGGAGGAATATTTGACCTCCCGCACCACCCAGTCCGGCAGCACCGAAACACCCCGGTTCGACGCCACCAAGAGCAGGATCACCGCCGTCAGCTCCACCTGCCGGATGCCGGCAGGTTCCACGCCCGCAGGCGTCAGCAGCTGGCTGAAGATATCCAGCCGTGCCTTGTCCACCGGATAGGTGATCAGGGTCTCGCCGCGAAAATCCTCGGCCTCAACATAGGGTTTCTCAGCCAGCGGATGCAGCGCCGAGGCAACAAAAACCGGTTTATAGTCAAACAACTCGATAAATTCGATTCCCGGCAGCACCTCTGGATCGGAGGACACCACCAGATCGACCTCCTCCTTTTGCAATGCAGGCAGCGCGTCAAAGGCAAGGCCGGGGCGAATATCGACATCGACATCGGCCCAGTTCTTGCGCAGCCCCTCCAGCACGGGGAACAGCCATTCAAAACAGGCGTGGCATTCGATGGCGATATACATCCGCCCGGTGTTTCCGTCACGCAGGGCCGAGAATTCCGCCTGCATCGCCTCCACCTGTGGCAGCACCTGATCCGCCAGCCGCAGCAGCCGCAGCCCCGCCGCCGACAGTTTCATCGGCTTGGAGCGGCGCAGGAACAGTTCGACCCCCGCCTGATCCTCCAGCCCCTTGATCTGATGGCTCAGCGCACTCTGAGTGATATTCAGCTGATCGGCCGCCCGCGCCAACCCGCCTTCCTGATGTATGGCCTTGATGGTGCGCAGGTGACGAAATTCGATGTGCATCTATCGTGTCGCTCATGTTGTTCTTGAGTATTATGAAATTGTTTCACAATAGACGCTATGCAACAAGAGATGAAATCATGCGGAGCGCTTTTGAAAATGACGACCCCTGACATCTCTTTTGAATTCTTCCCGCCGCAGTCGCTGGAGGCCTCTTTCCGGCTCTGGGATACGGTTCAGACACTGGCGCCGCTGGCGCCCCGCTTTGTCTCCGTCACCTATGGGGCCGGCGGCACCACCCGCGACCTGACCCGCGATGCGGTGGCAACGCTGCATAAATCCTCCGGTCTCAATGTGGCTGCGCATCTGACCTGCGTGAACGCCAGCAAATCCGAGACCATGGAGATTGCCGACCAGTTTGCCGAGGCCGGCGTGCGCGAAATCGTTGCCCTGCGTGGCGATCCGCCAAAAGGCTCCGCCGGGTTTGAACCCCACCCCGAGGGTTTTGCCAATTCGGTCGAGCTGATCTCGGCGCTGGCAGAGCGCGATCAGTTCTCGATCCGCGTCGGCGCCTATCCCGACCGCCACCCGGAGGCCACTAGCGCGCGTGCGGATGTCGACTGGCTGAAGCGCAAACTGGACGCTGGCGCCGATGAGGCGCTGACCCAGTTCTTCTTTGAAGCCGATACATTCCTGCGCTTTCGCGATGACTGCGCCAAGGCCGGGATCGACACCAGCCGCATCACGCCCGGTATCCTACCCATCGAAAACTGGAAGGGCGCGCGCAATTTTGCCAAACGCTGTGGCACCAATATTCCGGCCTGGATCGACGATGCGTTTGACAAGGCGATCCGCGATGGGCGCGAGGACCTGCTTGCCACGGCGCTGTGCACCGAGCTCTGCTCCGATCTGATGGACAACGGCGTTGACAAGCTGCATTTCTACACGCTGAACCGGCCCGAGCTGACCCGCGATGTCTGCTTTGCGCTTGGCATCACACCAACGGTCTCGCTGGAGAACGTGGCGTAGCGCTTGTCCTGCCACCGCTGTCCTCCTAGCCTTTGATCTGGTCGCCCCTGCCGCTGTCGGCGGGGGCATCGTCTTTGCCGACCGGATCAGGATTTCTGCATGACCTCACCCATAAGTTCGCCCGAAACGTCGGCCAAGACGTCCTCCACCACCGCCGCAGCCGCTTCCCCTCTGCGCCGCGCGACCGGCCCGGACGACCTGCTGCGCCCCGAGGACATCACCGGCATGTCCGGGCTGGACTTCATGCAGGGCATTCTCGCAGGTCGCCTGCCCGGTCCGCCCATTGGCGAGAGACTGGGCTACCACCTGCACAGCGTCGAGGCAGGCAAAGTCGTGTTTCGCGGCACCCCGGAATTTGCTGTGACCAATCCAATGGGCACGGTCCACGGCGGCTGGTACGGCACCCTGCTGGACAGCGCCATGGCCTGCGCAGTGATGACCCGCGTGCCGAAGGGAGCAGCCTATACCACGCTGGAATTCAAGGTAAATATCCTGCGTTCCATCCCACTCGGCACTGAAATCGAATGTATCGGGATGACCGACCATGTCGGGCGCTCGACCGGTGTCGCCCATGGTGAGTTGCGCGGGCTTGCGGATGGCCGCCTCTATGCCACCGGCTCCACCACCTGCATCGTGATGCAGATCACCGCCGGCTAAGCGCCGAAGCGCTTCCCCTCCGGTGCAGGCGCTGCTTGGAGTTCGGAAACTCCCCCAAAGATCGCTCCCAGAGGGAGCGCGCCGGGCTCTTTTGGCCAACGCATAAAAAATCAAGCCAGAACCGCTTCTCCCGCATCTGGTGCGATGAGAACGACAGCGTTCGTTGATGGAAGACGCCGCGAAAGCGGGCATTGAGACCAGACCAGCGGATGCTGGGCCTAGGCTCTGTGACAGAGCTTCGCAGCAAAGCGCCCCTTGCAACTCGGCTGCTTGACGCAACCAGCCGAGGGTTTCTGCTGCGGTGCGGCCCGCAGTTCCTGCCGTTCGCTGCGCCTGCGAGGCTATAGAGCCGGTGAGCTGACACAATGCGGACAAACCCGCCTTTTGTCCGTGCGGCCAGTGCTCATGCAGACAACCGTTGCGCTTGCGACGTGGCGTTTGCGACGGTGCAGCGGATTATCTCAAAGCAGCCGCTCACACATTGCTCAGGTTGTCAGCTGATTGGTGTCCGGATCACGAACGAGTAGGGCCAGATTTTAAGGAAGGCGTTCGGAGCTGAGCGACCCGAACTCTGTTTCTGATGATCAGGCTTGATCAGACTTTTTAAGTTGTAAGAAACTCATCGCCGCAAGAAATACAAAGAAGGCGGAGTCCGACCAGCCAAAGCCGGTAAAGACACCAATCATGGCGGCATATAGCGTTACGATAAACCCAAGCGCATTGGTTGCCATCATCCCGGTCAGCAGCCTCCGGAGGGTTGTCCCATCGGTCACATCCCGAAGCAGGAATCCGAGAATAGCAATCCCTCCAAAGAAAATGCTGTTGTGCTGGGACAGGAACCAAGCATAGCGGTCAGGACTCATAGCCAGTAAGTGACAGTTGCAGCCAAAGCGATTGCTGAGAGGAAGACCTTGGGGCAACGGTGATAGCGGGTTGCGATACGTCGCCAGCCCTTGAGCCTGCCGAACATGATCTCGATCCGGTTGCGGCGGTTGTAGCGCCGCTTGTCGTACTTGACGGGCTTTTTGCGCTGTTTTCGGCCTGGGATACATGCGCGTATCCCTTTGTCTTTCAACACATCTCTGAATCAATCAGCGTCATATCCGCGGTCCCCAAGCAGCCGGTCGGCATCAGGCAGGCTGCTCAGCGATGCCCGTGCGCCAATGTAGTCGCTGACCTGACCGGCCGTGACGAACAGGCTGAGCGGGCGCCCCTAGCTGTCGCAAATGGCATGCAGTTTGGTATTCATGCCGCCCTTGGTGCGACCGATCAGACTACCGCGCCTCCCTTTTTCGCGGCCATGCTGGTCGCAGTGCGATGCACCTTCAAATAGGTCGCGTCCACTGCCCGGCAGTTGATTACGCAGCAATCAATGAGAGGGGATCATCACGGTCTTCTGTTCGCCATCCTCGGCGGCCAGGCCGATCATCATCCGAGCGAAAATGCCTTTGTCGCTCCACCGCTTCCAACGGTTGTATAGGGTGTTCTGCGGGCCATATGCTATAGGCGCATCGCGCCAACGTAAGATACTGATATTAATGAAGATAATCCCACCCAGCACCCGCCCGTCATCAACGCGTGGTTCGCCGTGGGACTTCGGAAAATAAGGCTCACGGCGCGCCACCTGCGCGTCCCTCAGCCAGAAAAGATCAGACATGTTCACCGCTCGTTTTCGAACCGTGAACCATCCAGCCAAGCGGAAATCAATGGGGCCTGACCCTAGCTAGCGGATACCATTTGCTTCCTGCAGTTCCCGCACATAGCGGATGATGCCACTGACGTCGCCATCGGTAAGCCCCTGCTGCGGCGGCATGCTGCCAAAATCCCAGTGGTGTGCCCGCACTCCGTTGCGGACGGCGAGCAGGAAAGCAGCGTCACCATGGTGAGATGGTTCATAGATGTTATGAACCAGCGGCGGCCCAATCCCGTTTCGTCCTGCGGCATTCGTACCATGGCACTCGGCGCAGACCGCATCAAAGGCGCGTTTGCCGATTGCTGCAGTCTGGCTCAAGTCGTGCGGCAGCTGAACGTCCGTAAGGGGGGCACCGTATTCCAAAACGGAACCCTGCAGGGCCGCTTCGTTTCCGCCAGCGCTGCGAAGTACGAAATAGGTCGCTCCCGCTGAAAAGGTCGCAGCAGCAATGATCGTGGTGATTTTGTTCATGAGAAGTTCTTTCATCTTTGGAAGTCAGGCGCTGGTCTCAGTATCCCGCCGGAAAGCGCCGCGAAGGCGCGAATTTCCTGGTAGCGGATCCGCACATCCTCGCTTTGCTGGTAGAAACGGAACAGATCCTTCAGCGGTGAGGAAAACTCCTTGTGTGCCGATAGCATCGCCACAAGCGCACCCAGCGAGACGCGCTCCTGCAAAACAAAATAGCCGCCCAGGGAATAGAACAGGAACGGGGTCAAGGCTGTCAGGAAGTTGTTGATGGCCTTGGCAAGGAATTTCAGCCGGTGGATCTGCAGTCGCAGATCCTGCAGTTGGCGGAAGCTCTGCGCAACCGGCAGAACGCCGGAGCCCAACTCCCGCAGTTGCAAGTCCAGATGGCCACCAAGCAGGCGCATCTCGCGGATACGTTTGCGGGATACCGCATTTACCCGCCGCTGCAGTCGCGGCACGATGATCAGTTGCAAAGGGAGCACTGTGAGCGCAGCAGCCGCAAGGATCGGATCCTGCACGAACATGAACAGAAGGATTGTCGCGAGGGTTCCGCCTTGAAGCAGCGGGACTGCCAGCAGTTCGGAGGCAAAGCCGCCGACAGGCTCAACCTCGGGACCAAGTACTGGCATGATGGCAGCCTGGCGCTGCGCGGGGTGCTTTCGTCGCCACTGGCGGTAGACTGCAAGGCGGAGCCGGCGCACGAAGCTCTCGGCGACCCGACCCTTGCAGATGTTCAGCCAGTATTTATTGAGGCCGTTGAGCGATATAACCGCCAGATAGGCGCCGCAAAGCACAAACAGCAGCGAGATTTGCGGGAGGTCATATCCCAGGACCGCAACCGTCCCGTCTTGGCTTTCAAAAACACGGTTCACGATCTGCTTGGGCAGTTCAAGTGTCAGGTAGAGGGTGGGCATGGCGGTCAGGCTCAGCACAACCAGGACTGCCTGCTGCCGTCCGGTGGCGGTCAGGATATGGCGCGGAAGACTGGCCCGAATTCCGGCTGCCTGCCCCGGTATCGCTTCATCAGGTGACACGACGGTCCGAAGATGCCTGCGCAGCAGCAAGGCCGCCTGAACCGCCAAGGTTGCTGCCAGCAGTGCCGGGGCGAGAACCAGCACCAGATGCATCACCGGATGCAGCCAGGCCGGCGCGCTGCTGTCATAGCTGAAGCCAAGTGCCGCCGCTGCATCATGCGCTAGACTGTGAAATTTGGGCATCGAATTCTCTGCTGGAAAACACGGGAAGCGGGATGGCCCGCCTCCCGCCTAACTTAGTTCAGGGCCGTCACGGTAAGCTTGCCCTGGATCCGCTCGGCAACGAACTCGATGGCATCGCCAACCTCGAGCTGGTCCAGCATCGCGTGATCCGCTACCCGAAACACCATGGTCATCGCGGGCATCTCCAGGTTCACCAGTTCCTCATGGATGATGGTAACCTTGCCAGATTTGGTATCGAGCTTTTTTACCGTGCCCTTGGTGAAGCTATCAGCCAGCACGGCAACCGGCCCGTGCATGCCCGATTCATAATGACCAGGGATCAGGCATGCGAACTCGAATGTGCCTGCATTGGAGAAGGTCCAGATGACCTCTCCGCTTGCACCCGGATCTAGGCGCACCGAGTTCGGATCATCATGTTCCATCTCCATTTCGGCCATCATCGCCTTGTGCCGAATATTACGCTCTGCTGTATCCAGCACAAACTCATGCTCCAGCTCACCGGCGTTGGTAATCACAAATTTCACCGTCTCATTCTTAACAAAAGAAAAGCTGGAAGGCTCAAACAGCATCTCCCCGTCATCGGTTTCCATCATGGTGACGGCGACCTCGCGGTCCGTGCGGGACAGGTCGCCGGGCTTGCCAACTTCCATGCCGCCATCATGGCCGCCGCCGTGTGTTCCATCGGCAAAGACCGGAGCTGCGGGAAGTAGGCAAAGAAGGGCGGTGTAAAGAGCTTTGTTCATGTTTGTTTCCTTATTAGGTTTGGTTGAGGTCAAGGGCTGGTCAGCCCTTGACGGGTGGTTTGGGGGTAATGCGCGTCTGCGCGTCTTCGACGCGGGCAGTCTCCGGGAGCTGTCCGGTCCACTCATAGGCCTGGGTGCCGGGCGGGTTCTCGTACCAGCCGGGATCGCTGTAGTCGTCTGCGCCGATGCCCTCGCGCACCTTCACGACCGAGAACATGCCGCCCATTTCCAGCGGCCCGTAAGGCCCCCAACCGGCCATCATCGGCACGGTGTTGTCGGGCAGCGGCATCGACATCTCACCCATATCCGCCATGCCTGAGGTGCCCATCGGCATGTATTCTGGCTGCAGCTTGCGGATCTGACCGGTCAGCTTGCGCTTGTCGGCCCCGATGAAGGTCGGAATGTCGTGGCCCATGGCGTTCATCGTGTGGTGGGACTTGTGGCAGTGGATCGCCCAGTCACCCGGATGCACCGCGTCGAACTCATAGGCACGCATGGCGCCGACGGGAATGTCGATCGACACCTCCGGCCAGCGGGCGCTTTCCGGAACCCAGCCGCCGTCGGTACAAGTGACCTCAAAGTCGTAGCCGTGCATGTGGATCGGATGGTTGGTCATGGTCAGGTTGCCGGTCCTGACCCGCACCCGGTCGCCCTGATTGACCACCAGCGGGTCGATGTCCGGGAAGATCCGGCTGTTCCAGCACCACAGGTTGAAGTCTGTCATCTCCATCACCCGCGGCACATAAGAGCCGGGGTCGATGTCGAAGGCGTTCAGCATGATCAGGAAATCCCGGTCGACGGGCATGAAGGAGGGGTCCTTGGGATGCACGATGAACATCCCCATCATGCCCATCGCCATCTGCACCATCTCATCCCCGTGCGGGTGGTACATGAAGGTGCCGGATTTGATCAGGTCGAACTCATACACAAAGGTCTTGCCGGGCGGGATGCCGGGATGGCTGAGGCCGGCAACCCCGTCCATACCGGAAGGCAGGATCAGCCCGTGCCAATGTACCGTGGTATGCTCCGGCAGCTTGTTGGTGACGAAGATCCGCACCCGGTCGCCCTCCACCGCCTCGATGGTGGGACCGGTGGACTGGCCGTTGTAACCCCACAGATGGGCGGTCATGCCGTCGGCCAGCTCGCGCTCGACCGGCTCGGCCACCAGGTGGAATTCCTTCACCCCGTTGTTCATCCGGAACGGCAGCGTCCAGCCGTTCAGGGTGACCACAGGGTTGTAGTCCGGCCCGGTGGTAGGGGCCAGCGGCGGCTGGGTCGCCGCGCTGTTCATGCTGGCGGCCTCGGGCAGCCCCATGTTCGCGGTCTTGCCCCAGGCCTGGCTGGACACCAGCGCAGCCCCCGCCGCGCCGGCCCCAAGCATTTGACGTCTGTTCATCATGTCATTTGATCCTTTCAATGGCCTTCGCCGCCGCCAGCAGCGATCTCGGCGCTGCCGCCCTGCGGAGCGGACCCCGTGCCGCCGCCATAGATCGCGGCACCTACATTGGCCTGCGCCAGCCAGAAATCGCGCTTGGCGTTGGCCGCTTCCAGCGAGCCCGCCAGCTTTTCGCGCACGTCTGTCAGCAGTTCGAAGGTGCTGGTGATCATGCCGTTGTAACTCAGCAGCCCTTCCTCCTCGATTGTCCGGCGCAGCGGCAGCAGCACGTCGCGGTAGTGGCGCGCAATCTCGTAAGAGGAGTGATAGGCCAGCTCTGCGCTGCGGGCTTCTGAGCGGACAGTGACCGCCCGTTCCGCCAGCGCATTGGCCGCCTGCATGTAGGACAGCTCCGCCTTGCGCATCCGCGCCTTGCCGGTGTCGAACACCGGGATGGCGAACTCCAGTTCCAGCTGCGGCAGGGTTTCGGTGTCTGTCACCCCGTCCTCCCGCTCGCGCTCGGACTCGGCCCCAGCGATCAGTTCCAGGTCGGTGACCAGCCGGGTCCGGTCTGCCAGGCCAAAAGCCCGAGCCTGCGCTTCCAGCCCCAGCTTGGCCACCTGCAGGTCTACCCGGTTCTGCAGCGCCGCCTTTTCGATGGCCGACACTTTGCTCAGCGATTTGGGCAGCGGCGGCAGCGCGTCGGGCACATAGTAATTGGCATCGCTGCCCCACAGCCCCATCAGCCGGGTCAGCTCCTCCTTGGCGAGCTTTGCTTCCAGCTGCGCCCGGGCCACCTGCCCTGCAAGCTCCGCGTTAAAGGCGAACTCCCGCGCTTGGCTCGCCTTGTTCAGCGCGCCGGTCCTACCCAGCTGGCTGGCCAGCTCTGCCCCCGCCGCTGCTGTCTCGCCAGCCTGGCGCAGATAGCTCAGCCGCTCAAAGGCCGCCACGGCATTGATCCAGGCCAGCCGGGTCTGCCCCGCCAATGCCAGCGTATCGTTCACCGCATTCAGCTGCGCCTGCTGAAACTGCGTCTCAGCCACGGCGATGCGCTGCTTGCGGGTCTTCACGTCCAGCAGGTTCACGGCGATGGTGGATTCCAGAGCCCGGTACAGGCCCAGTTCCGGCGCGCCGATCCCCATCAGGCCGATCGAGACCACCGGGTTCTCCGGCGTCATCTGCTGCCAGGCCTCCGCCGCCGACAGCCCGACTGCGGCATAAGACGCCTGCAGGCCTTTATTGTTCAAAAGCGCCGCCTGCACCGCGGTATCGGCAGAGATTGTCTTGCCCTGCACCAACTGCCGGACTTCTTTCGCCAGCGCCTCGTTCTGGGCCTGTGTCCGCGCAAAGGCCGTGCGCTTGCCGATTGCGGCCGCGGTTTGGCTGGCGACCTCCTGAAACCCGGCCTGCGGGCTGGTGTATTTCTCCGGCACCGCCGCCGAACAGGCGGCCAGCACCAGGGGCGACGCCAAAAGAACGCGCCAAGTTTTCGCTGTCATCAGTGGTTCTCCTGCTGCTGCCCGTTGACACCGCGCCAGGACGCAGGGCCGCGGGGCGTGTGGTTTTCAAATCCCCTGAAAGGGGACTGGTAATTCAGGGACCGGTAGGGGCCGGAGGGCGCGGCGGCACGTTGCAAGTCTGCGGTATCGGGCAGCGCCGCCGGTGACTTGGCGCACGCCCCCAGCAGCAGGGCGCCCGCCCCGGCCAGTAAGAGAGATTTCATGTGTTTTTCCTGAGAAATATCTGCGCGGCTCCTGCATGGATGTGCAGGAGTGATTAGCGGCCGTTAAAAACGGTTCAGATGTTTCAGGCTTTCGGAGGACGCAGCAGGGAGTTCAGTTGCTGGGACGGCAGCTGCGAAGCTGCTTGCCGCCAGCGCACTGGGCGCTTGAGGGCGATTTCCGCCGACTCCAGGGAGATCACGCCAACCGCCATACAGGCGCCTAGGCAACAGTTTCCAGTGTCGGCAGCATTTTGCGACGCCTCCTGGGGATCATGCGCCCCGGCCGTGGAAACGTCTTGCGCAGCGGCGATCACGGCAACGTCGCCGTGGTTGCTAGCACTTTGCGCAGTCAGCGTATTGCCGTGGTGCCCCGCGACAGTATGCGCGGCGGATGGCAGCGAAAAACCCAGCACAATGATCACTGCACATGTAGCAGTCACCCTGATCAGCCGAAGAATATGTGCCATAAACGCCATGCGGTTATTTCTTCCGAAAGGACCCGACCGCGTCAAGGCGGCAATCATGCGTCGAGAGCACAAATCAGCGCTTTTAAGAGGTCTTTTCCGTCAATCCTGGGGATGGAGCCCCGAGCCTCGGAAAAAGCCACAAACCTTCCA
The DNA here is from genome assembly GCF_048056095.1 of Phaeobacter sp. JH20_34. Taxonomy (NCBI): domain Bacteria; kingdom Pseudomonadati; phylum Pseudomonadota; class Alphaproteobacteria; order Rhodobacterales; family Roseobacteraceae; genus Phaeobacter; species Phaeobacter sp. JH20_34. The sequence goes on from NZ_JAYMWT010000021.1 coordinate 21,487, forward strand.
GCGCAGGAAGGGCGCTGCAGTTCACGGTGATGATTCGGTCTCTGAATTAGTCGATAAAGTCACAATCCAGTACCCCAATGGATACTCAGCTAAGGGAAGGACACAGCCCAAAGCTGTCGTAGATAAGTGGTGCCGCGCCAATGATGCTGCTGGTGCGAAACTCCATGGTCATTTCCCCGGAAGCGGACGCTCGCCAGGGCCAAGTTGCTTCATGGGATGCTGCGGGTTGCACCGGAGGCAGCGGAGCGCAAAACCAGCCGTTCGCGAAAGGTGCTCCAGACGAACAGTTTGAGCCCAACGTGTAGGGATGCTGCGGGGCGACGAATGACAGGTTGGCCGTCGGCAGCCTAAAACATGCTAAAACCAAACGAGGTTTTGCCACAGGGTTGTGGCGCGAGATTTTCCCGAGACTTCGGGCTTCAGGCTGTGCGTGGCAAAAGGGCCGTTTCTTGCGCCTGGCGGCTTGCAGGGGGATAATGTTCAAACGCTTACCGGTTCAAACACCTTTGCCCGCGTCGAAAATCCGCGCCACATTTGCAGATGGTTGCACTCCGCGTTTCCATTGGCTCGGCGGAACGCCGGTCTCTCGTACAAATTCCCGATTGAAGTTCGATTTGGTGTTGAAACCGCTGTCCAGCATCGCATCGGTGACGGTTGCACCATCCTCGATAAGCTTGCAGGCATGACGAATGCGCCAGCTATTGATGTAGCGAGAGACATTGGCACCGGTCGCGCGGTTGACGGCCATCGAAAGGCGCTTCTCCGGCAGATGCAAGCGGCGCGAAAGCCGCGACAAGCTCAGGTTGGGATCAAGATGCATGGGCTCGCGCCTCAAAAACGTCTCAAGCACTTCCAGGATTTCGATGTCCTCTTTACTCGTCTCTCTGGGGCGTGGAGCTGGCTCATCTGGGTCTTCGCCAACCACACCCGCTGCAGAGGGGCTGCCACTGAGCAACCCCAAAAGCACAAGCACCAGAGACGAAGAGAAGGTGATCAGCCATCCAGCCCATTTTTCGTTGCCCGTCATGAAGGCGACCGCGATGAGAACGTCGCTGAGGGCGGAAGCAATCAACGCCCAGCCCAGGACCTGCCAAAGAACCTTAGGGACTCGCCCGGCGTCCAGCCGGGCAAGGGGCATGTCTGTGGCGCTGTGCAACAGATATAGGATCGCGCAGCCATAGCCAGTAAAGACTAGCGGCACGACGATATCCGTCGTCTCGGGCGCGAAGACACGACAGAACAGTGTAAATGACGGGGCCGCGCCGTGCAGCACGGTTTGACGCAGCGATATCCGGCTGATCAGGGCATCCTGCAATGTGATCCAGGCGAGCGGCGGGATGACCGTGGCACTGACTGGCAAAATGGGTCTGAGCCACGCAATATCGTAGCCCAGAACCAGAGCGACCAGAAGAGATTGAACCGCGCAGGCGGTAAGGAAGGCGACAAGCAGCGGCCTGCCCTCTGACATAAAGGTGCGAGCGGCAAGATACGCGAGGACAATGGCTGCAAAAGCAGGGATCGGGAGCATGGGCATGCCACGACTATTGTCCAAAATCCGGATTGTGACGACCTGAATCCCGAAAATAGGACGCGATAAACTGCCTTTATCCGCACATCAATTGGCATGCGTTCAAAAACGGAGGTTCCCATGAAACGCCTTGCCCTTCTCACCATGCTTGGATTGCCAATCGCGGCTCCGGTTGCGGCGGATATGCTGCCCGGTTATGACCGGTTCGATCTGACGGCCGACCACCGCGCCAGCCCCATCGCCGCCTCGATTTGGTATCCGGCAGCGAACCCCACATATCGCGCGCCTGTCGGCGATGGTCCGATCTTCGACCCGACCTTCGCGTTCATTGGCCCCGCCATTGCACAGGGAGAGCATCCGCTTGTACTTTTGTCCCATGGATCAGGCGGTAATTCCGATAGCCTGGGATGGCTGACAAGCGGCCTTGTCGCGAACGGGGCGATTGTTTTGGCGGTGAACCATCCGGGATCCACAAGCGGCGATAGTTCCCCTCGCCGATCGGTTGATCTGGGCGCGCGCGCAAATGACCTGACGGCCGCGCTCGACATGATCCTCGCTGACCCTGCTTTTGCGCCATTCATCGATCCAGATCGGATTGGCGTCGTCGGATTCTCCTTGGGCGGGACCACCGCTCTCGGAATGGCCGGCGTCCGCTTCGATGGTGCTGCGCAAGACACGAATTGCAGCACTGGTCCCGATGCTGCTGATTGCGTTTTCTTCCGCCGTGGCGGAGTACGGTTTGCCGACTACCCCGGTTTCGAAGCGGATGCACGCGACCCGCGCATCTCACGGGCCGTGATTGTCGACCCCGGCTTTGGCGGTGCCGCTGATCCAGGGACGCTCCAGGGCGCTTTGGCGGGGATTACTCTCATCAACCTGGGTGATGCAGACAGACTCGGAGCTGTTGACGTGGGACCGGATGGAAATGACCTCGCGAACAGGTTGCCCGATGCAACATACGTTGAGATTGCAGCGGCAAACCACTTCACGTTCCTCGGCACCTGCAAATCTGGTGCCGCCGCGTTGCTTGAAGAGGAGCAGGACGACCCGATCTGCACGGACCCGAAAGGCGCGGATCGCACCACTGCGCACTTGCAGCTGATTGACGCAATTACGTTTGGTCTTGAGCTCTAAGAGAGGCTCTCGCTCGATCCACCAATAAAAAAGAGTGCGGCTTCCAGTTAACAGCGCCGAAGGCAGCACTCTTTGCCAAGACTCAACAGTTTCTAACACCGGCGGAAAGGACCGGTTTTGACGCCGCTAAATCATCAAAAATGATCTTGGCGCAGCCGCAGCGGAAGCCCGTTCTATCTAATATTTTTCCATTTATATCAGTTGGTTAGGCTCGTGTCATGCGTGTGGACCGCGTTAACCAATCTGACAAGGTGGAAGCCACGGGATGGAAGCGCCGTGCTATGGGGAAAGCGCAGACATCGGTCCATAATATCGGTTAGAGTTTCGCGGTTTTTCTGAGTTTGTAGGCTCCGCGCAGGTGCCTTTGGCATGGGGTTGGTCTCGTTTATCGGCCTTACTGCGTCGGTTTGGCCCCCGTTGCGACGCATGGATTGGATTGGGGCAAAGCCTCTTTGCGACCGGCACCTGCCAGGAAGCCGTAATGGCGCATGCGATGGAACCGGTTTGGCAGGACGTGCATCAGGAAGCGGCGGATGAACTCATACGTATTGAGCCGCATTGTCTTCATGCGATCCCCACTTTTGATCCGGTAGTCTTTCCATTTGAAGGCAACGGTGTTTGCATCAGCGCTGACCAGGCGGTGGTTGGAGATGGCGATGCGGCGGGTGTAGTGGGACAGGTATGCCAGTAAGGTGAGATCACCAGAGAACCTCAGTTGTCCTGTGCGGTGCAGCGCCATCAGCCCGTCCAGAAACACCAGCCGGGACAGCCGCGACAGCAGGCGACATGCAGAAAGAATCCGGGCTTGCACGCGACCCACCGGGTGCCGTCCGGCGGCAGGCCGCCACCCGGGACGATCATGTGGATGTGGGGATGATGGGGCCACGCCGGAGGCGTGCTTTCAGCAAGACGCCGAGCCCCAGGTATGCAGCACGCTGGTCAAGCCGACACGGGCGCCGAGCGCTTCCGTGCGACGGATCTCGATGGCCGACGTGAGGCGCAGTTGGCTGCGCTGAAGGCGCGATGCAATTGCCGCGGTGAGAGCGGGTTGACCCGGGGCTTTCCGGGAAAGAGCCAGCCATCCGGTGGAGCCTCACGCCAGGAGTCACGCAGAAGGTCCAGCAATCCGGGCGACAGCATCACCTTGCGATCCTTACCGCCTTTGCCCTTCTCGACGTGGACCAACATCCGATCGCTGTCGATATCCGTGACCTTGAGATTGCAAATCTTCCCACGCGCGCACCCCTGTACCGTAGGAAATACTGAGCGCCGCTCGATACTTAAGCCGAGGGCCGGGCGCGACCCTGAGGATCTCGAACACCTCTTCGGCGCTGAACACCACCGGAAGCTTGCGCGGTTCCGTGCGAAAGTGCAGGCAATCCTTCATCTCGGGCTGTTTACACGTCGTCTCGAAAAAGAACCGCAGCCCGACAAGCCGCGCATTGTTGGTCGACGGGGTGACGTTCGTGTTCACCATATGCAGCTGGTAAGCGCGCAGGTCTTCGGGCGTTGCAGTATCCGGCGATCGGCCAATAAACTCGGCAAAATATCGAACGGCCCGGATGTGCGCCTTCTGCGAACTCTCCCCGAGCCCTTTGATCCGCATATCTTCGATCATCCGCTCTCGAAGCGGTGTCAACTTCATGTCCGCCATGGGAAACTCCTGTCTGTTGATTGAGAGACCCCAATCGTCAGACAGACACGCCCATTCCCAAAATCTCAGTCGTCAGATCATCCCGCAACGGTATCACCGAGCGCCCCTGCCGCCGTCGCGGCTTCGTCCCCGTCCCGCGCTCCGGACCGTTGCACGCTCGTGGTGAAGGGCCGGACTGGGTCCGAAATCCTGGGTGTTTGGGCGGTCGAGCCTGACGCGCTTTTCTTGAGGACGCGGAGAACGCACCGCATCTGGTCAAAGAGGCGTAACTGTCGGCATCTCTATGACTTTCGCGGCCACGCAATATGTCACAGAAAATTGCCGCAGGATATGATGAACCAGGAACATACATCTCCCTGCCCTCACACCTCCTCCAGCGCGGCGAATAACTTCAGCCGCAACCTGCCCTCAGGCCTGCCCCCTTTCGGACCAACGACTATGAGTGTTCTTCCCGCAGCCGCCAGGTTTTGCCCGCAGCTGTGTGCTCGTCATCAGCGCATCCACCATCCCGGCCCCCACAGCCGCTCACAGACAATGGCGCGCCCTACTGCGCGCCTAGCGGGCTGCCTTCGACATCTCTGATTGCCAATGCGCCAGACGTTTGTCGGTGGCATTGGCGCCAACGCTGCTGTGCAGCCTCTCGCTGCTGTCCAGCCCGACCCGCCGCTTGCCGCGCAGCAGGAAAATCTTGCCCCAGCCGCGCCAGGTCCCGACGGAGGGCGCCGTCGGATCAACCGGAAACCGCATCCGCCAGTCGCGCGGCAGCGGTAGGCCACAGTTTTCTGCCCGTTCCAGCATCCACACCAGCGAGACATTTGACAGCGGCCGCGCCGCTTCGAACCCGCCCAGCTGCCCGCCGACATCGCCATGGCTGCCGCGAAACCAGACCTGCTCAACCTTGCCGTCGTGACCATCCGGGCATTCCCAGAGAACCGGCTCAAACACCCGGCGGGTTTCGTCCAGCGCAAGCGCGTGAAAGCCGTTCTTCACATGTCGGCCCAGCTGATGGTTGTGAAATCCGTGTCGCCGCTCCGCCCAGCGCCATAGCAGCGGCAGGCGCAGACCCAGCGCCTTCACCGTATCCCAGACCCCCACCATTTCGATCTCCACATTTCGGTGGCAATACCGCTCGCTGAAGGTGGAGGCGACACAGGCTCCGGTCTGCGCCATTGCCTGCCCATGACCGGTCGCATCGGGTTCAGGGGCCGTCTCTGCGCCCGTCTCTGCCACGGGCGGCAGGCTGGTGGCGGTATGATCACGCATCCCGCTGGCCGAGGCCCCGCCGCATTGATAATGCCGGTAGGCGGTGCGGATATTGCGCACCGTGGCATGTTCGGCCTTCAGCAGCCCCACCTCGTCAATGACCCCCGCAAGGGAGCGCACCGCATAGGCCCCCCGCGAATAGCCCATCAGGTAGATCCGGTCGCCAGGACGATAGCGCGAGGCAAGATAGCCATAGGCTCGGCGGATCTGACGGTTGATGCCGCGCCCGATCATCACATCCGTCGTCTTGCGCCAGCTCTGCCATTGCACACCGGCCTCATAGAACACCGAAACCTGCGGGCCGACCTCGCGGCACAGCCGGTAGACCATGCCCGCATGGGTCTCATGTCCGGGTTCCAGCGTCGACATGGTGCCATCCAGGATGATCACATGCGCCTGCGGCCCACGCAGCTTGGTCTCGGCGGAATGCTCGGAGCGCAAAGGCCGCCCAAGCCATCCCAGGATCCTCTTACTCAGCTGCGTCAGCGACATTCCTCAATGCTTCCCATAGTCTAAGTGGTGTAAACGGCATCTCTATCTGCTGAACGCCGCGCTCCCGGACCGCGTCCTGCACCGCATTGGCAACCGCCGCCAGCGCCCCCACGGTTCCGGCCTCGCCGCAACCTTTCATACCCATCGGGTTCTGGGTCGATGGCACCGGCGCAAAGCCTACCTCAATCATCGGCACATCGGCGGCACGCGGCAAGGCATAGTCCATAAACGATGCTGTGAGCAGCTGCCCGTCGGCATCGTAGACGACACGCTCCAGAATCGCCTGCCCCAGCCCCTGCACCACCCCGCCATGAACCTGACCTTCAGCCAGCAACGGGTTGATGAGATTGCCAAAGTCATCAACCACCGTGTAGCGATCGACATGGCTCAGCCCGGTTTCCGGGTCGATCACGATCTCGGCAACATGGGCTCCGTTTGGAAACGAACGCCCCGGCAGTTTGGCCCGTGCCGCGTGACGCAGCAACTCGTGGCGGCCTTGCGCACGGGCCATCTCTGCGGCCTCCACCAGGCTTGGCCGCTGGTTGCTGCCCGGGGCAGTGAACCGTTCCCCGTCAAAGGTGACGGAGCCATGGGCGACGCCCAGCTCCTCCTCGAGGAAGGGGGTAAAGGCGGCGATCATCACATCGACGGCTGCAAGCGTGGCATTGGCCTGGGTGGTCACCGAACGCGATCCGCCGGTGCCGCCGCCCTGGGCAATCCTGTCGCTGTCGCCCTGCACCACGGTGATATCGGCGGCAGGGATTCCGGTCTGATCCGCAAGAAACTGCGCATAGACCGTTTCATGGCCCTGCCCGTTGCTCTGCGTTCCGACATAGATGCTCACCCGACCCTCCGCTTCAAAGGCGACCTCCGCGCTTTCAGAAGGATCGCCCAAAATACTTTCGATATAGTAACACAGCCCAACGCCCCGTAAATTTCCGCGTTCCGCATCAGCGGCCTTGCGCCCAGCGAATCCCGCCAGATCTGCCGCCTCTTCGGTGCGCGCCAGCAGCTGGTGGAAATCGCCGAGGTCATAGATCTCATCCGTTGCGGTCTGGTAGGGAAACTGGTCGGCGCGGATAAAATTGCGTCGCCGCAACTCCCATGGGTTGACGCCCAGCGCGTGAGCGGCGTGATCCATCACCCGCTCCAGCACATAGATCGCCTCCGGCCGACCGGCCCCGCGATAGGCATCGACCTGAGCGGTATTGGTATAGATCCCCTCAACCCGCAGCCAGGTGGCGCGGATGTCATAGACCCCGGCCAGCACCCGGCTGAACAGCTGCGTCTGCACCGGCTGGCCGAAATGTGAATTATAGGCGCCAAGGTTGCAGTGACTGTGGACCCGGTAGCCGGTAATGCGCAGATCCGCATCAAAGGCCAGCTCCGCCAGAGAGGTCAGATCGCGCCCGGCATTATCGCTCAGCATCGCCTCGGTACGGTCCGAGACCCACAGAACCGGCCGACCCAGCAACCGCGCGGCATGGGCAACCGCGAAATACTCAGGATACGGCATCGCCTTCATGCCAAAGCCGCCACCGACATCCGGTGTGGTGACATGCACCGCCTCGGGCGCCAGTCCCAGCTTCTCGCTGAGCTGCTTTTTCATCGCCCAGACGCCCTGACCGCCATAGGTGAACTGCAACCGGCCATCGGCCCAGCGCGCAAAACAGCCGCGCGGCTCCATCGTGTTGACAATGATCCGGTTGTCTTCGACCTGTAGCGCCACCCGGTGGGCGGCAGCGGCGAATGCGGCGTCCGTCGCGGCCTCATCGCCCATGCCCCAGTCAAAGGCCCGGTTGTCAGGCGCCTCCGGGTGCAGCTGCTCGCCCCCTGCGACCAGATCCAGTTTCGCGGGCAGATCGTCGATATCAAGCTCGATCATCTCACCTGCGTCGCGCGCCTGATCCAGCGTCTCGGCAATCACCACCGCAATCGGCTCACCGACAAATCGAACCCGCTCGCGCGCCAGCATTGGCCGTTCAGGCGCAGCTGCCTTGCTGCCATCGCGGTTGGTCACCACGGCACCGTCCATGCCCACGATCAGTCCAGCTGCCTCAAGATCAGCCAACGCCAGCACCGCCGCGACGCCGTCGGCCTCGCGCGCCATGTCGAGATCCAGATGGGTGATGGTGCCATGGGCGACAGGGCTGCGCAGCACCCAGGCCCTCAGCGCCCCGGCTGGCGCGATATCTTCCAGATAGCGCCCCTGCCCGGTCAGAAACCGCACATCCTCGACCCGTCTCACGGGTTGGCTCTTGCCGAATTTATCCATCACTGCCCCTGACCTGCCTTGCGTGTCGGATCGCGTTTCAGCTGCAAAACGTCCACAGCGGCGCCGGGTCCGCCCCGCGCCGCCGTGTTGATCCTGTCAAAAGCGAGACTAGCCTCAGGGGCGCGCTTGTCCAGACAGCTCGATCACTGTCGCCACGTCCGACAGCCCATAACCGTTGAACTGCGTGCTCATGGCCGAGGAATAGGCACCAAGCCCCGGAAACAGCACATAGTCACCGATCCGGGTGTCGCTTGGCAGCGGCAGCCCATCCGGCAGCCGGTCCAGGCTGTCGCAGGTCGGCCCGAAGACCACCCGCGGCTGGCAGTCCGCCACCCGGCGGGTGCCATCGGCGGCCACCACCTCGACCCGGCCCGGCAGGCCCATGTCGCGGATATCGACCAGCCCGCCATAGATCCCGTCGTTCAGGAACACCACCGCGCCCTGCTTGCGCATCCCCTTGACGCGCGCCGCCAGGGTAAAGCTTTCAGAGACCATCGCGCGCCCCGGCTCGCAGATCAGCTGCGGCCTCTCCGCACCAAAAGCCTCATCGGCGGCAGCTGAAATCGCCGCAAAAACCTTTTCCAGGTCCGGCGCCACCCCGTCACGGTTGGCAGCAAACCCCCCGCCGACATTGAGCCGGGCAATGCGGACACCGGCGGCATCCACGATCCGTTTGGCGGCATGAACATATTCGACCCAGGCGCTCTCATCCTCGCATTGGGTACCGGGGTGAAAACACAAGGCCGGGGTCCAGCCCTCAGCTGCCACCCGTTTCAGCAGCTCAATCGCTAGCTCGGGTTCGGCCCCGAATTTACTGCCGAAATCATAGGCGGCACCGGCCACCGGCAGCGCAAAGCGCACGGCGATTTCGCAGGTCTTGGGCACCTCGGCCAGCTTGTCCAGCTCGCTGGCCTCATCCACAGACCAGCTGGCAACGCCATGGGCGATCCCTGCAGCGATCTCCACCTCCGACCGCACCGGGTTGTTGTAATGCATCACCGCATCGGGGCTTGCCGCGCGCACCGCATCCATTTCCGCAGGCGACGCCACATCAAAACCGGTGATCCCCGCCGCCACCAGATTGGACAGCACAGCAGGATGCGGGTTGGCCTTCACCGCATAGGTCACCAGCCCCGGAAAGCCTTTTTGAAAGCGGTTGGCCACATCATGCAGCACCCGCGGCGAGAAGTAGAGGATCGGATGATCCGGGGTGCTGCGCGCCAGATGGGTTTCAGGGGAAAGCCAGAGGGGTGGGATCTGCTGCATGGGGAACGGCCCTAATTGGAATATTCGGTGGTGTTTTTATCAGTTTCCGCCGAAACCCCGTCGATTTCGCTCGTCACATTGACTATAGTGACGAAAATCACCGTCATATCGCAGGTCAAACATGCAAACCGACGAAACCGACCAACATCTGCTGACGCTCCTGCGCGAGAACGCCCGCCGCCCTGTGGCGGATCTGGCCCGGCGTCTGGGGCTGGCGCGCACGACGGTGCAGGCACGGATCGAGCGGCTGGAGACCTCAGGCGTGATCAGCGGCTACACGCTGCGCACCTCGTCGCAGGCGCGTCCGCCGCTTCAGGCGACGGTGCTGATCTCGATTGAACCCCGCTCCGGCCCCGAGGTGCTGGCCCGGCTGCGCGGCTTACCCGGCGTCGAGGTGGTCCATACCACCTCGGGGCGCTTTGACCTTCTGGCACAGGTGGTGGCGCAGACCACGGCGGAGCTGGACGAAACCATTGACCGCATCGGCGAGGCACGCGGCGTGCGCTCTTCCGAAAGCCTGATCCATCTCGCAACCAAACTGGACCGCACCGGCCAATAGTGTTCCAACGCGCCGCAACACGTGCCAAAGCCTCCCACCACATCCAAACCCTGGAAAACGTGAACAGTCGTGCGCCCGGCCGCCCCTGCGGTATCCGCATCAAGGGCGCCCGGGCGGCTTGAAACCATAGACATCGGCAATCAGGATCCGAGGGAGATCCCTGTGGACAAAGGCGGCTTGGAACTCCACCTCGGTGACCCGGGCGCGACATCACTCACTGTCATCTGCATCCCGATATCCCCACCACCAACCGTGCCGGATTAAGCTTAAAACGCCGTTATCACCGCGATCGTTCCAAATTAATTTTGGTTTTTCAAAAATCATCCGCCAACACCGCCCCGCCAGCACCGCCGCCTCCTATCGAGCCTTTCCCTTTCCCCCGCCATTCGCTATGGGATGAGCCGATTAGATGGATACGCAGGCAGGACATTCCGATGGCGATGGACAAGACATTTAACGCAGCCGAAGCCGAAACCCGGCTTTCCGAGGCCTGGGAAAAGGCAGGCTGTTTCCGCGCAGGTGCAAACGCCAAGCGCAGCGAAACCTACAGCGTCATGATCCCGCCCCCGAATGTCACGGGCGTCCTGCACATGGGCCATGCCTTCAACAACACGCTTCAGGACATCCTGATCCGCTGGAAACGGATGCAGGGGTATGACACGCTCTGGCAGCCCGGCACCGATCACGCGGGCATCGCCACCCAGATGGTGGTGGAGCGCATGTTGGCCCAGACCCAGCAGCCCTCCCGCGGAGAACTGGGCCGCGAGAAGTTCCTGGAAAAGATCTGGGAATGGAAAGAACAATCCGGCGGCACCATCATCAACCAGCTGAAGCGCCTTGGCGCTTCTTGTGACTATGATCGCACCGCCTTCACCATGGCCGGCGCTGCGGGCGACACCCGTACGGGCCATGAGAATTCGCCCAATTTCCACGATGCGGTGATCAAGGTCTTTGTTGAGATGTACAACAAGGGGCTGATCTACCGTGGCAAGCGGCTGGTGAACTGGGACCCGCATTTTGAGACCGCGATCTCCGACCTTGAGGTGGAGAATATCGAGGTTGCGGGCCACATGTGGCACTTCAAATACCCGCTCGCCGGTGGGGCCACCTACACCTATGTGGAGAAGGACGAGGACGGCAATGTCATCCTCGAGGAAGAGCGCGACTATATCTCCATCGCCACCACCCGTCCCGAAACCATGCTGGGCGACGGCGCGGTGGCTGTGCATCCTTCGGATGAACGCTACGCGCCTATTGTGGGCAAGCTGTGCGAAATCCCTGTCGGCCCCAAGGCGCACCGCCGCCTGATCCCGATCATCACTGATGAATACCCGGACAAGGATTTCGGCTCTGGCGCCGTAAAGATCACCGGCGCGCATGATTTCAACGACTATCAGGTCGCCAAACGCGGCGGCATTCCGATGTATAACCTGATGGATACCAAGGCGAATATGCGCAGCGACGGCGCGCCCTATGCCGAGGAAGCCGCCAAAGCACAGGCCATCGCTAATGGCGAGGCAGAGTTCACCGAAGCCAGCATCGCCGCGATGAACATGGTGCCGGAAGAATACCGTGGCCTGGACCGTTTCGAGGCACGCAAACGCGTGGTCGCTGACATCACCGCCGAAGGTCTCGCCGTGATGCAGACCACCAGCAGAACGGTAAAGGATGAGGACGGCAACGAGACCGAGGTGACCGAGACCACGCCTTATGTCGAGAACAAGCCGATCATGCAGCCCTTTGGCGACCGCTCCAAAGTGGTCATTGAACCGATGCTGACCGACCAGTGGTTTGTGGACGCCGCCAAAATCGTTGGCCCGGCGCTGGACGCCGTGAAAGACGGCACCGTCAAGATCCTGCCGGAGAGCGGCGAGAAGACCTATTACCACTGGCTGGAAAACATCGAACCCTGGTGCATCTCGCGCCAGCTCTGGTGGGGCCACCAGATCCCAGTTTGGTATGGCGCGAAGCATCTCTGCAACACGTTCGTGAAAGACCCTGACGCCGCGAAGGCATCAATGGAGAAGCACCATAAGGGCGAGTTTGCAGTGTTCTGTGGAGCCTCGGAAAGTGAAGTCTTGAGGCAAGCTCAAGAACACTACGGCCATTGGAACCAAGACGTTGTGTTTGCCGCAGACAAGGAAGAGGCCAAGAAGCTTGCTCTGGAAGGGAAAGCACCGCTCTTCCGCGACCCCGACGTGCTGGACACCTGGTTCTCCTCCGGCCTCTGGCCGATCGGCACCCTGGGCTGGCCGGAAGACACGCCCGAGATGCAGAAATACTTCCCGACTTCGACCCTCGTCACCGGTCAGGACATTCTGTTCTTCTGGGTTGCGCGGATGATGATGATGCAGCTGGCGGTTCTGGATCAGGATCTGCCGGTCGAACAGCGCATCCCCTTCGACACCGTCTACCTTCATGGCCTCGTCCGCGACGCCAAGGGCAAAAAGATGTCGAAATCCACCGGCAACGTCGTCGATCCGCTGGATATCATCGACGAATACGGCGCCGACGCGCTGCGCTTTACCAATGCGGCGATGGCCAGCCTTGGTGGCGTGCTGAAGCTCGACATGCAGCGCATCGCAGGCTACCGCAACTTTGGCACCAAACTGTGGAATGCGGTGAACTTTGCCCATTTCAACAACGTCTATGACGCCGACACCCCGGCCTATGACATCCCCGATGCCAAGGCTGCCGTGAACCAGTGGATCATCGGCGAGACCGCCAAGGTCCGCGTGGAAGTGGATGCCGCCTTGGACGCCTACCGCTTCAACGACGCGGCCCTCGGTCTCTATGCCTTTGTCTGGGGCAAGGTCTGCGACTGGTACATCGAACTCAGCAAACCACTGTTCGGCTCCGAGGATGAGGCGGTGATCGCCGAAACCCGGCAGACGCTGGGCTGGGTGCTGGATCAGTGCATGATCCTCCTGCATCCGATCATGCCCTTCATCACCGAAGAGCTGTGGGGCAATACCGCCAAGCGGTCAAACATGCTGGTGCATGAAGACTGGCCGACCTATGGCACCGAGCTGGTGAACGCCGATGCGGACGCCGAAATGAACTGGGTGATCACCGCGATCGAGAACATCCGCTCCACCCGCGCGCAGATGCACGTCCCGGCGGGCGCCAAGATCCCGATGGTGGTGACCGAATTCTCCGATCAGGCGCGCAGCGCCTGGGAGAAGAACGAGGCGATGATCCAGAAACTGGCCCGCATCACCACGCTGGAACAGGTCGACACCTTCCCCAAGGGCTGCGCCAGCGTCGCCGCCCCCGGCGCCTCCTTCGGCCTGCCGCTGGCGGATGTCATCGACGTGGACGCCGAAAAGGCGCGTCTGGAGAAGACCCTGGGCAAGCTGGCCAAGGAGCTGGGCGGCCTGCGCGGACGTCTCAACAACCCCAAATTCGCGGCCTCCGCCCCCGAAGAGGTGGTCGCCGAGGCCCGCGAAAACCTGAACCTGCGCGAGGAAGAAGAAGCCAAGGTGAAGGAAGCGCTCGCGCGCCTTGCCGAGATCGGCTGATCACAACAAACTGCGGGGCAAGCCATTGGTATTCCTACCGGCTTGCCCCGGTACGATCTCCAAAGATGAGATCCAGCGCCGCGGCAGCAACCGCCCGCGATCAGGTCATATGCCCTGCATAAACGGCGCGATCTGCCGCCCCGATTTGCACTCCTGGCTGAGCCATCCCGTCAAATCGTCCCCATAAGGGGAAAAACCACACAACGCGGTCATTGCCTTTGCTCCGGTTCTGTATCAGCCTGTGCCAACAGCTTGATATCCGCGCCAGAAAGGACCCCCCATGCCCAAAGGATACTGGGTCGCCCATGTCGACGTTGATGATATGGACCGCTACAAGGACTACGTCGCAGCCAATGCCACCGCCTTTGCCGAATATGGTGCGAAATTCCTGATCCGCGGTGGTGCCAAGGAAGTGCGCGAAGGCCAGACGCGTGCGCGCACCGTGGTCATCGAGTTCAAGGATTTCGCCACCGCCAAGGCCTGTTATGATTCTGTCGCCTACCAGCAGGCCAAGGCGCTGCGCGATCCGGTCGCAACCGGCGACATGGAAATCATCGAAGGCTACGGCGACTAGGACCCGCTTGGCCCTGGACGCACTCAACAGTAGAGTAATGCCATGCTGAAGAAACTGTTTCAGGTCTTTCGACCGCAAAAGACCCCCGCCCAGCCGGACCCGGATGCCGAGTTGGCGCTGGGTGCGCTTCTGGTGCGTGTGGCGCAATCGGATCGCGACTACCAGCTGGAAGAAATCAGCCTTATCGACCGCATTCTGGCTCGCCTTTACCAGCACGACGCGATCGAGGCGGCAAAGGTCCGTGCCGCCTGCGAAAAACTCCATGCCGCCGCGCCGGAAACCGACACATTCGGGCGTCTGATCCGCGAAACAACCGGGCTTGAGGAACGGCTCGCGGCGCTGGATGCGCTCTGGGAGGTGGTGCTGGCCGATGGTCACGAACACCCCGGCGAGATGAAAATCGTCGAAGACGCGCGCAAGGCGATGGGTCTGTCAAGGGCCGACAGCGACACCGCCCGCGCCCGCGCGCAGGGCAAATTGCTCGCCCCGGAGCCAGCCATTGCCGCAGCCCAGCGACCGCAGGCTGTGGGCACGGCCGAGGACACCCCGCCGCCGCCCATTCCAGACAGGGAACCGCAACCATGATCAAGGAACTGCTGGGACGGCTTCTGGCGCCCGCGCCCGAACCGCTGGATGACCGCGACGCCCGACTGGCGCTCTGCGCGCTGCTGGTGCGGATTGCGCGCTCCGATCACAATTACTCCGATGACGAACGGGACCGGATCGACCGGATCCTGCGCGCTCGTTACGACCTCGACATGGGCGGTGCGATCCTGCTGCGCGAACAGGCCGAGGCGCTGGAGGCCGAGGCCCCCGACACCGTCCGCTTCACCCGCGCGATCAAGGACGCGGTGCCCTATGAAAACCGCATGGCCGTGGTCGAGGCGCTGTGGCAGGTGGTGCTGGCCGATGGCAAACGCGACGACGCCGAGGATGCGCTCCTGCGGCTTTCCGCCAGCCTGCTCGGGGTCAGCGATATGGACAGCGCCCGCGCCCGCCAACGCGCCGAGGCCAGCTCATGATTGCCAGCCTGGCGATGTATGACCGCCCGGAAACCGCCGCAGCGCTTGATGCCCTGTGGCAGGCGATCCGCAGCGCTCTGGCCGATGCCTCAATCGAGGCCCCCGAAACCCTGAGCCGAGGCGGCGACCTCTGGTCGATCTGGTCCGATTCGACACTGCTGCTGGCGCAGACCTGTGGCCTGCCCTACCGCACGCGGCTCTATGAACAGGTCAATCTGGTCACCACGCTGGACCACGGCGTCGCGGATTGTCCGCCGGGCTATTACACCAGCGTCTTTGTCGCCCATCGCGACCGATCCGGCGCGGATCTTCGGACCATCGCGGGCGGCAGCTTTGCCTATAACGAAGCGCTCTCGCAATCGGGCTGGGCCGCACCGATGATGCACCTGCGCGACCTCTCGCTGCTGCCCGGCAGCCTGTTCCAATCCGGCAGCCATCGCGCATCCGCCCGCGCCGTCGCCGACGGGACCGCAGATTTCGCGGCACTTGATGCCGTCAGCTGGGCGCTGATGCAGCAGCATGACGACTGGGTGACGGAGCTTGTGGAAATCGCCCGCACCAAACCGACGCCGGGCCTGCCGCTGATCACCGCCCGGACCCGCGATCCGGTTCCGCTGCGCGCCGCCGTGGCCCAGGCTGTCGCCGAGCTGGACGAGACCCACCGTCAGGTATTGCACCTGAAGGGCGTCAGCGATATTGCCCCCGGCGCCTATCTGGCGGTCCCGACACCGCTCGGGCCGGTGCTGACGGAACAATCCATCCGCCAGCAGGCCGCAGTCTGACCCCTTGGTTCCCGCCCTCAGGGCCCGCGCTGAGCAGGCCCGGAGGGGGCGCGAGGGCCTGACAACCACGCCGCGAGCAGTCGAAGGGCCACAAACTCGCCCATTGATTACAGGCAGATCTCGCATCTGCCACAGCCTCCACATGTATGAGTACAATTTGATCAGATTACCCGCCAAAATGATAAATTCCGCACCGGCCTTATCGGTTTGCACGTTGCATCCGCTCTTTTTTTCGGTCCAATAAGGACGAATTCAACGACAATTGAACGAGAGACACCTTGACCGACACAACACCAGTTCTGGAAATCCGCGGCCTGCACAAGTCATATGGCGAGCTGGAAGTGATCAAAG
This sequence comes from Phaeobacter sp. JH20_34, assembly GCF_048056095.1. Taxonomy (NCBI): domain Bacteria; kingdom Pseudomonadati; phylum Pseudomonadota; class Alphaproteobacteria; order Rhodobacterales; family Roseobacteraceae; genus Phaeobacter; species Phaeobacter sp. JH20_34. The sequence goes on from NZ_JAYMWT010000021.1 coordinate 37,908, forward strand.
GTGTTGATATCACCGCCCACCGGGGCGATGTGGTCTCTCTCATTGGATCATCCGGTTCGGGCAAATCCACCCTGCTGCGCTGCTGCAACCTCCTGGAGGACAGCCAGGAGGGTGACATCCTCTTCAAAGGCGAACCGATCCGCTGGTCAGGACGCGGTCTTGCGCGGCGTCCCGCGGACCCGAAACAGGTGCTGCGCATCCGCACCAACCTGTCGATGGTATTCCAGCAGTTCAATCTCTGGGCCCATATGACCATTCTGCAAAACGTCATGGAGGCGCCGCTGACCGTGCTCGGTCGCGACCGTGCCGAGGTCGAGGAGGCCGCGCGCAAATACCTCACCAAGGTGGGGATCGGCGACAAATGCGATGCCTATCCCGCGCAGCTCTCCGGCGGACAGCAGCAGCGCGCCGCCATTGCGCGCGCACTCTGCATGGAACCCGAGGCGCTGCTGTTTGACGAACCGACCTCTGCTCTTGATCCCGAACTGGAACAGGAAGTGGTCAGGGTGATCAAGGATCTCGCCGCCGAAGGCCGCACCATGATCATCGTGACCCATGACATGAACATGGCCGCAGATGTGTCCAGCCATATCGTCTTTCTGCACAAGGGCCTCATCGAAGAAGAAGGCTGCCCGGACGAACTCTTTGGCAACACCCGCTCCGAACGCCTGCGGGGCTTTCTTGCCTCCACGCGACACGGTAAATAATCATCATAACAACCAAACCAAACGGGAGTAACCTCATGAAATCTCTTATCCTCAGCACCGCTGCGCTGGCTCTTACGGCCGGTATCGCGATGGCCGACACCGTGCGTCTGGGCACCGAGGGCGCCTACCCTCCGTACAACTTCCTGAACGACGACGGTCAGGTTGACGGTTTTGAGCGTGAGCTGGGCGACGAGCTGTGCAAGCGCGCCGAACTGGACTGCGAATGGGTCACCAATGACTGGGATTCGATCATCCCGAACCTGCTGTCGGGCAACTACGACACCATCATCGCCGGCATGTCGATCACCGAAGAGCGCAAGGAAGTTGTGAACTTCACCACCGGCTACACCCGCCCGTCGCCCTCCGCCTATGCGGCGATGTCGGCTGATGTCGATGTGAACAGCGCCGTTGTGGCAGCACAGGCCTCCACCATTCAGGCCGCCCATGTCGCCTCCACCGGCGCCACCCTGGTCGAATTCCCCACCCCGGATGAAACCGTCGCTGCGGTGAAAGCTGGCGAAGTCGACGCGGTCATGGCCGACAAGGACTTCCTGATCCCGATCGTCGACGAAACCGAGCTGTCCTTCGTTGCAGAGGACGTGCTGCTGGGCGGTGGCATCGGCATGGCGTTCCGCAAATCCGATGATGAGCTGCGCGGCAAGTTCGACGCTGCCATCGAATCGATGAAGGCAGACGGCTCGCTGAACGCCCTGCTGGAAAAATGGGAAATCGAAGGCCGGTTCTGAGCCCTCGCATCATCCTGATATCAAGGAAGGGGGGCGGCATGGCCCCCCTTCGCCCTTGACCGGTCCCGCTCCGCTGTGGCGCCCTGACCGGTCCCTGTCCGAACGAGGCCCGCCATCTTCTCCTTTTGCACCGATCCGGCCAGCCTGGAGGGTTTCCAGTGGCTGAGCTGTTATCTCACCACCGGCAAGCATTTTGCCTTCTACGCCTCCTTCGGGACGGTTCTGCTGCTGCTGGCTGTCACTGCGCCCGCGGCGCTGGCCTTCGGCTTTGGCGGCGCCATGGCTGCCCGCGCGCAATTCGCGCCGCTCTCCTGGCTGGGCAAGGCCTATATCGCCATTGTGCGCGGCGTGCCGGATATTGCCTTTTTCCTGTTCTTCGTCATCGCTCTGGATCAGGGCATCGAATATCTGCGCCATCAGGTGAAATGCCCCGACTGGGACGCGCCGGTGCGCCAGGGCAATGACTTTGTTGTCTGCGACATCGCCAAGATGCCGCTTAGCACCTCCGAACAGTGGATCCATGAGGTCTATGGCTTCACCCTTGCGGTGGTCACCTTCGCTATCGTCTTCGGCGCCTTTGCCGCCAATGTGCTCTATGGCGCCATGCGCGCTGTGCCCCGCGCCCAGATCGAAACCGCCGAAGCCTATGGCATGAGCCACCGACAGGCCTTCTGGCGCATTCTGGTGCCGCAGATGTGGACCTATGCGCTGCCCGGTCTGTCGAACCTGTGGATGGTCCTGATCAAGGCGACGCCGCTGCTGTTCCTACTGGGGGTTGAGGATATCGTCTATTGGGCACGTGAACTCGGCGGCTCCAAGACGGCCCGCTTCACCGACTACCCCCATGGCGACTGGCGCATGTGGTATTTCCTCGGCCTTCTGGTCTTCTACCTCGCGTTCACCAAACTCTCCGAACTGGTGCTGGACCGGATCCGCGACCGGCTCTCCCACGGTCAGGCCACGCTGGCCGGCGAAGCGCAAAGGAAAGCGTCATGAGCTGTATCCAGACACTGCAAGATTACGGCCTGCGCGCCCTCGGCATCGGCGAACGCATGTTGCCGCGCAGCGATTTCACCCTCTGCGACCAGTTTGTGCTGATCGGTTCGGGGATGCTGTGGAACATCTATTTCGGCGCGATCGCCGTCATCATCGGGTTTGTCATCGCCAATGGCGTGGCGCTGGCCAAGAATTCCACCTCCACGCCGCTGCGCAAAGCTGCGGAATGGTTCATATTCATCTTCCGTGGCTCGCCGCTGTTCATCCAGTTCTTCTTTGCCTACTTCCTGTTCCTGCAACTGAAATCGGTGTCCTCCATCTTTGACCCGCTGTCGGCGGCCTGGCTCGGGGCGCTGATCGTGCTGATCCTCAACACCGCCGCCTATTCCGCCGAAATCTTCTACGGCGCGCTGCGGTCGATCCCAAAGGGCGATATCGAGGCGGCAGATGCCTATGGCCTCTCCGGCTGGACCCGGTTTCGTCGAATCATGTGGCCAACGATGATGCGGCTGGCCTGGCCCTCCTACACCAACGAAGCGATCTTTCTCTTCCACGCCACCACGCTGGTGTTCTTCTCCGGCTTTCCGGCATGGCAACAGCGCGGCGATGCGCTCTACTACGCCAGCTATTTCGCGGACAAGACCTTCAACCCCTTCGTGCCCTACCCGATCCTGGCCTTCTATTTCATCCTGCTGACGCTGGCGGTGATCACCCTCTTTGGCGCGATCAATACCCGTCTGAACGCACATCTGCCGCAGGACCGGCGGAAAAAAATTCGCTTGCGTCCTAATCTGATCCGGTAGTATCCATTATTTGATCAAATTTAGAACCTGAGTTTCTGGCAGCAGAATCCTGCGAGTTCATGGACAAATTCTAGGTTATACTGAGTTATGATCAAAAATTGGACCAGGGGTGATAAACTGCCCCGGCCCTGCTGCGCCCCATCCGGGGGCGCTGGCGGCCGGTGGTGCCCTCGAAACCGTCAGGTGATTAAATGAAGAACTGGCTCAGGAAAAACCCGCATGTGCGCACCATCCGCGTTGCGGCGGCGGACATCAACGGTCAGGCCCGGGGCAAGCGCGTCCCTGCCCGCTTTGCCGACAAGGCGGTAGAGGAAGGCACCCGGTTCCCGCTATCGGTCCTGAACCTCGACATCTGGGGCGAGGATATCGACGACAGCCCGCTGGTGTTTGAAAGCGGCGATGCCGACGGCGTGCTGAAGCCAACCGAACGTGGCTTTGTGCCGATGCCCTGGCTCGACGCGCCTTCGGCGCTGCTGCCGATCTGGATGTACCGCGAAGACGGGCGCGCCTATGAGGGCGATCCGCGCCATGCGCTGCGCGCCGTGGTGGACCGCTACAAGGCACTGGGGCTGACCCCGGTGGTCGCGGTGGAGCTTGAGTTCTTCCTGATCGACGACAGCGGCAAAAAACTGCAGGTGCCGACCTCTCCCCGCTCCGGCAAGCGCCGCAAGGCAGCAGAGACCATGTCGATCCGGGCACTGGACCAGTTCGACACCTTCTTCACCGATCTCTACGACGCCTGCGAGGACATGGACATCCCCGCCGATACTGCGATTTCCGAGGCGGGTCTGGGCCAGTTCGAAATCAACCTGATGCACGGTCCCGACGCACTGCGCGCCGCCGATGACGCCTGGCTGTTCAAGATGCTGGTCAAGGGTCTTGCCCGCCGCCACGGTTTCGCGGCCAGCTTCATGGCCAAACCCTATGACGATTACGCCGGCAACGGGTTGCATACCCATTTCTCTGTGCTGGATCAGGACGGCAACAACATCTTTGACGATGGCGGCCCCAAGGGCACCGATGCGATGCGCCACGCCGTCGGCGGCTGTCTGAAGGCCATGGGCGATTCCACCCTGGTGTTTGCGCCGCATGGCAACAGCTATGACCGGATGGTGCCGGGCGCCCATGCCCCCACCGGCATCTGCTGGGCCTATGAGAACCGCACCGCCGCCATCCGCGTGCCCTCAGGCAGCCCCAAGGCGCGCCGCATCGAGCACCGCTTTGCCGGCGGCGACGTGAACCCTTATCTGATGCTGACCGCCATCCTCGGCGCAGCGCTTTATGGGATCGAGAACAAGATCGACCCCAATGAGCCGATCACCGGCAACGCCTATGCGCTGGACCTGCCGCAGGTGCCCAATACTTGGCAAAGCGCCATCGACGCATTCGAGAGCTCCGAGATCATCCCGCAGTTCTTCTCCGCCGAGATGATCCGCAACATGGTGCTGACCAAACGCCAGGAGCTGCATTACATGGAAGAACTCACCCCGGAGGAACGGGTGGAGATCTACCTGGATACCGTCTGACGGCCTCTTGCCCGCCGTCCTGACGGCGGGCTATCGTCCCGTGCAGCGAACTCCTTTCTAACTGGTGACTTATGAAAATCGGCATTCTGCAAACCGGCCATGCGCCCGAAAACCTGATCGACAGCGCCGGCAACTATGACCAGATGTTCCGCACCCTGCTCGCCGACGGCGGGTTTGAATTCGACACCTATGCGGTGGTCGACAATGTCTTCCCCTCCGGCGCCGATGCGGCGGATGGCTGGCTGATCACGGGCTCCAGACATGGCGCCTATGAGGATCACGACTGGATCCCCCCGCTGGAGGATCTGATCCGCGAAATCCACGCCCGCAAGAAGCCTTTGGTCGGCATCTGCTTTGGCCATCAGATCATCGCTCAGGCGCTCGGCGGCAAGGTGGAGAAATTCGCAGGCGGCTGGGCCGTTGGCCCGGTGACGTATCAGATGGACGGCAAGCCCCTGCGGCTCAATGCCTGGCATCAGGATCAGGTCACCGCCCTGCCCGAAGGCGCCCGCGTGCTGGCGGGCAACGACCACTGCAAGAACGGCATCCTGGCCTATGGCGATCATATCTGGACCCTGCAACCGCACCCGGAATTCGCCAGCAGCTTTGTCGGCGGTCTGATCGACAGCCGCGGTCGCGGCGTGGTCCCCGATGAGATACTGGACGCTGCCAGCGCCGACCTGCATCACCCCGTCCAATCGGACGAAATCGCAACCTTCCTCAATGCTTTTTTCAAGAAAGAGAGGACCTGATGTCAGCCTGGCTCGACACTCTTCCCGAAGCAGCACAAGCCTATCTGGAGGGGCGTCGTCTCGACGAAGTCGAATGCGTTATCTCGGACCTGCCGGGCATCGCCCGAGGCAAGGCGGTGCCGGCATCCAAATTTGCCAAGCAGGATTATTTCCACCTGCCCGACAGCATTTTCTACCAGACCATCACCGGCGACTGGGCTGATGCTGCGGATGACGACGGCTGGATCGAAAAGGACATGACGCTGAAGCCGGACATATCCACCGCCACCGCCGCCCCCTGGACGGCGGACTGGACGCTGCAGGTGATCCACGACGCCTATGACCGGGACGGCGACCCGATCCCCTACAGCCCGCGCAACGTGCTGAAGCGGGTGGTCCAGCTGTATCACGATCAAGGCTGGGAGCCGATTGTGGCGCCGGAAATGGAATTCTTCCTGGTCGCGCGCAATCTGGACCCGGCGCATGAAATCAAGCCGATGATGGGCCGCTCCGGCCGTCCCGCCGCGGCACGGCAGGCCTATTCGATGACCGCGGTAGACGAATTCGGCCCCGTCATCGACGACATCTACGACTTTGCCGAAGCGCAGGGGTTCGAGATCGACGGCATCACCCAGGAAGGCGGCGCGGGCCAGCTGGAAATCAACCTGCGCCACGGCAACCCGGTGAAGCTCGCGGATGAGGTCTTCTACTTCAAGCGGCTGATCCGTGAGGCCGCCCTGCGCCACGACTGCTTTGCCACTTTCATGGCCAAGCCGATCGAGGATGAGCCGGGCTCTGCCATGCACATCCACCATTCGGTGATCGACATGGAGACCGGCGAGAACATCTTCTCAGGCCCGCAGGGCGGCGAGACGGATGCCTTCTTCCACTTTATCGCCGGTTTGCAGAACCACCTGCCCGCAGGCCTTGCGGTGATGGCACCCTATGTGAACTCCTACCGCCGCTACGTGAAGGACCACGCCGCGCCGATCAATCTGGAATGGGCGCGCGACAACCGCACCACCGGCATCCGCGTGCCGCTGTCCGGCCCCGAAGCGCGGCGGGTGGAGAACCGCATCGCCGGCATGGACTGCAACCCCTATCTGGGCATCGCTCTGTCGCTCGCCTGCGGGTATCTGGGCCTGATGGAGGAAAAGCGCCCGCGCAAGCAGTTCAAGGGCAACGCCTATGACGGGGATGGCGACATTCCGCAGGTCATGGGCGAGGCGCTTGACCTGTTCGAAGAGGCCACCGCCCTGCATGAGGTGCTGGGACCCGAGTTCGCCCGCGTCTACTCAATCGTGAAACGCGCCGAATATGACGAATTCCTGCAGGTGATCTCCCCCTGGGAGCGCGAGCATCTGCTGATGAACGTCTAACACTGTCGGCGCTGATCTCTCCGCCGAGGTCAGCGCCGGTGAGTATTTATGGAAAGATGACAGGCAGTTGCGCGTAACCGGACATGGGGCGGCGACTGCCGGGGACTGAGGTGTGCCATGGGGTTGAACCTGCTCTATTCCAACGACCGCAAAGGGACCTATCCCGATAGCTGGTATGCCGCAACGGCCACACCGCTGGCGCCTTTTGCGCCGTTGACGGGCGACGCCCGCGCTGATGTCTGCGTTGTCGGCGGTGGCTACACCGGGCTGTCGGCGGCGCTGCATCTGGCCGAGGCCGGGCGTTCGGTGATCCTGCTGGAGGCCAACCGCGTCGGATTTGGTGCCTCCGGTCGCAACGGCGGCCAGCTTGGCAGCGGTCAGCGTATGGAACAGGACGGGCTGGAAAACCTGCTGGGTGCGGCGGATGCCGAAAAGCTCTGGCAGCTGGCAGAGGACGCCAAGGATCTGGTGAAATCGCTGATCACGCGCCACGATATCGACTGCCATCTGAAGCCCGGCATTGCCCATGCTTGTTTCTCGAAGGGCGAGGTCGACCACGAACACCGCTATGTGGAGCATCTGCAGAACCGCTATGGCTACCAGGAGATCACCGCCCTGGATCACGATGGTTTGCAGGCGATCTGCCCCTCGCCCGCCTATGTCGGCGGCTCACTCGATATGGGGGCGGCGCATCTGCACCCGTTGAAATACGCGCTTGGCCTCGCCCGTGCCGCTGCGGCAGCCGGTGTGCGGATCTGTGAGGGCAGCGAGGTTCTGAACATCGACGAGGGCAAGCAGATCCGGCTGCGCACCGCGGCGGGAGAGGTCGTTGCCGATCAGCTGGTGCTGGCCTGCAACGGCTATCTCGGCGGGCTCAACCGCCGCGTGGCGGCGCGGGTGATGCCGATCAACAATTTCATCGCCGCGACCGCGCCGCTTGGCGCCGAAACCGCGCGGGTACTGGCCCGCGATGTGGCGGTGGCCGACAGCAAATTTGTGGTGAACTATTTCCGGCTCAGCCACGACGGCCGCCTGCTGTTCGGCGGTGGTGAAAGCTATGGCTACCGCTTCCCCAGCGATATCGCCGCCACCGTGCGCAAGCCGATGGTCCAGATCTTTCCGCATCTCCGCGATGTGAAGATCGACTACGCCTGGGGCGGCACCCTCGCGATCACTATGAAACGGATGCCCTATCTGGTGCGGCTGGCGCCCAATGTGCTCTCGGCCTCGGGGTATTCCGGCCATGGCGTCGGCACCGCCACCCATGCAGGCCAGTTGATGGCGCAGGCCATCGCCGGAGAGAGCGACGGCTTTGATACCATGGCCCGCGTACCCGCCCCCGCCTTTCCCGGCGGCACCGCCATGCGCAGCCCCCTGCTGGCGCTGGCGATGACCTGGTATGCGCTGCGCGACCGGATCGGCGTCTGATCCTGCGCGGCCCAGGCCACAGGGGATCACCCCCGCAGACCACGCCCGCAGCCAAAGCAACAGTTCTGTGAAATTTTCCGCCAAAACCTGCCGATCCCGCGGGCGAGGCTTGGCATTTTTGCGCCAAGCATTTATGTTTTTGGAAAGGTAGATTCAGGATTTTGAAATATGAGCCAGGCATCCCCGTCGCAAGTCCCGAACGTCCATCAGGCAGAACCGATCCCGGAGGCCGCCCGCGCCGCCATTGACGCCCTGATGCAGTCTGGCGATCTGTTCCGCTACACCGCGCCGCAGGATGCGCCGGTTGCCCTGCTGGAAGAGGAATTTGCCCAGCTCCTTGGCAGCAAATACGCGCTGGCGGTCTCCTCCTGCTCTGCGGCGCTGTTCCTGTCGCTGAAGGCGCTGGACCTGCCCCGCGATGCCCGGGTGCTGATCCCCGGCTTCACCTTTGCGGCCGTGCCCTCGTCGATTGTCCACGCCGATTGCGTGCCGGTCCTCTGCGAGGTGGGGGCCAACTACCGGATCGACATGGCCGATTTTGAGGCCAAGCTGGGGGATGTGCAGGCGGTGATCATCAGCCATATGCGCGGCCATACCTCCGATATGGATGCGATCATGGCGCTCTGCAGCGCGCGCGACATTCCGGTGATTGAGGATGCCGCCCATTCGCTGGGCACCACCTGGCATGGCCGCAATATCGGCACGCTGGGCGCCATCGGCTGCTTCTCGTTCCAGTCCTACAAGATGATCAACGCCGGCGAAGGCGGCATCCTGGTTACCGATGATGCCGATCTGGTCGCCCGCGCCGTGATCATGTCCGGCGCCTATGAGCACAACTGGAAAAAACACAAATCCGCCCCCGGCGACAACACCGGCGCGCTCGAGCAGGCCTTTGCCAACTGGCAGAACCAGCTGCCGCTTTATAACCTGCGGATGAGCAACCTGTCGGCCGCCGTGATCCGCCCGCAGCTGCCCGAACTGGCGCGCCGGGTGCGCGACGGGCTGAAGAACCACGACTATGTCGCAGATCAGCTCAACCGCTCGCCGCATATCGACGTGCCTGCCCCATTGCCGCCGGAACAGCGCGCGCCGGATTCGATCCAGTTCAACCTGGTCGATATGAGCAGCGAGGAGATCAACCGCTTTGCCGCCGCAGCCGAGGCGCGGGGCGTCAAGGTGCAGATCTTCGGCCTCTCCGAAGACAACGCCCGCGCTTTCTGGAACTGGCAGTTCCTGCGCGATATCCCCGAGCTGCCGCAGACCCGCGCCATGCTGATGCAGGCCTGCGATGTGCGCCTGCCGGTGCGCCTCAGCCGCGACGAACTCGATGTGATCGCCACTGTGCTGCTGTCTGCGATGGCCGACGCCATGGGGGCCGCTGCCGCCTGACTCTGCGGGCGGCGGGGTTCATCGGACACCGGGGCGCGCAGGCTGAGGCGGCGCGACTTTTTGCTGGCGGCTTAGGCCGCAAACCGGCGAATTCCCGACCGCAGCCCGCGCCGCCGCTGGACATTGCCCGCCACCCTTGCGAGGGTCTGGCAACGACCAGAAGGACAGCCCCATGAGCGCGCGCAAGATCATTATCGACACCGACCCCGGACAGGATGACGCTGTCGCCATTCTGCTGGCATTGGCCAGCCCAGAAGAGATTGATCTGCTTGGCATAACCTGTGTTGCGGGCAATGTGCCGCTGGCGCTGACCCAGACCAATGCACGCCGCGTCTGCGAAGTGGCAGGCCGCCCGGACATGGCCGTCCACGCCGGTTGCGACGCGCCCTTGGCCCGGCCGCTGATCACCGCCGAACATGTGCATGGCAAGACCGGCCTCGATGGGCCGGAACTTTGGGATCCAACCATGCCGCTGGCTGCAACACATGCTGTCGATTTCATCATCGACAGCCTGCGCCGCGAAGCTCCCGGCACCGTTACGCTCTGCCCGCTGGGGCCGCTGACCAATATTGCCACCGCCTTTCAGAAAGCCCCCGACATCGTCGCCCGCGTACAGGAGATCGTGCTGATGGGCGGCGCCTATTTCGAGGTCGGCAACATCACCCCGGCGGCGGAATTCAACATCTACGTCGACCCGGAGGCCGCCGCCGCCGTGCTCAGCTCCGGCGTGCCGGTCACCATGATGCCGCTGGATGTCACCCACAAGGCGCTGGCCACCCGCCCCCGGATCGAGGCGATCCGTGCATTGGCCACCAAAGTGGGCGATTTCACCGCCGATATGCTTGATTTCTTTGAACGCTTTGATGTCGAGAAATACGGCTCCGAAGGCGGCCCGCTGCATGATCCCTGCGTCATTGCCTATCTGATCCGGCCTGAGCTGTTCTCGGGCCGCAAGATCAACGTGGTGGTCGAAACCACCTCCGAGCTGACCCTCGGCATGACTGTGGCCGATTGGTGGGGGGTCACCGACCGGCCTGCCAATGCGCTGTTCATTGGCGATCTGGACGCCGATGGTTTCTTTGACCTGATCACCAGCCGATTGGCCACCCTATGAGCGCCGCGCTGCACCTTGCAGGCCCCGAGGATCTGACCCGTGTTCTGGATCTCGTCGCGGCCTTTCACGGCGAGATGGGCATCGCCTCAGATGAGCCGCACCGCCGCGCCGCCATTGAGCCGCTGCTGAACGGGCTGCCCTATGGCGCCGTCTATCTGATCGGCCCGACCCGCGCACCGGTGGGCTATATCGTTGTCACCTTCAGCTGGTCGGTGGAGTTTGGCGGCATGGATGGTTCTATCGACGAGCTGTTCATCCGCCCGCCCGTGCGCGGGCGCGGCATTGCCACCGAAGTGCTGTTTTCCCTGCCCCGCACCCTGGCCGAAGCCGGCATCAAAGCGCTGCATCTGGACGTCGACAGAAACAATGCGCCTGCCCGCGGGCTCTATGCCCGAGCCCGGTTCGAGCCGCGCGACACACACATGCTGATGAGCCGCAAGCTCTAGCACCGGACCACCGCGCATGCCGCCCGCTTGCGGACGCGCCCGGGCGTTCCCGGACGTGCGCGCAGGCCGCCGCACAGCGATTGCCTGTGCGCGGATGGCACGCTGTCTGGCGCCAGTTTCGCGCCCCGTGAATTATTTTTCATGACACAGGGAACCAATCTGCACGTCTGGGGTTCTCTCTCTGAACCAGCGGCGCGGGGCACCGGCCAGCGCCAGCGCGATCACAGCGCGATGGAACAGACCAATTGAACACACCGTGGAACGTGTGGGAGCGCGCCGCCAACCGATAGGCGGCGCAACGAAGACAGCGGCAGAAGCCGTGATGCACAGCCACCCACCGGGGTGGGCGCCGGGCGAACACCCGCGCGCGTAACACCGGATCCGTCACGCCTCATCACACCATGGGGCCATGGATCCGCACGACGGCGGCAGCCTTTTGGCGGTCGACCAAACCGGGGTTCAGGGGTGGGCCCCAGCAGCTGAGCGGAGCCGTCCTGGGGTGTGGCGGCTCCGGTTGGCGCCAGTCGAAGCGGGCCGGAGACGGCGTATCGCCGGGACAAGCCACAAAGATGCAGGAGCGCTCCTGCACAGCCATCACAAGCGCATCAATGACAGGAAAGGAAATCTCATGAAATCCCATATCCTCGCCGGCCTCAGCGCCGCGACGCTGGCGCTCTCCGCCTGCACCGATCTGACCCCCGAACAGCGCACAGTGGCCGGTGTCGCCGGTGGTGCCGCAGCAGGTCTGATTGCCGCCGACGCGCTCAAGGCCGATGACGACTGGCGCCTGATTGCCGCCCTTGGCGGGGCCGCCGCCGGTACGCTTGTGGCGCAGAACAACCAGTCGCGCCAATGCGCCTATTCCCGCGGTGACGGCACCTATTACACAGCGGCCTGCCCGTGATTCCAGCGCAGAGCGCGGGCGAGACCTGCGGCGTTCGCATCACGGATCGCGGATCCGACCCAACAGTCAAAGAAAGACCCTGAGAGCGGATCCGCTCTCAGGGTCTTTCCCTGTCGCCAACGGCTTGAAATTAAGCCGCGCCCCCTCTGCGCCAAGTCCCTGACATACTCAGGGCTGACAATGTCGATCCCCCTTTGGCAGGGCGCCTCAGAGCCCCCCGGCCACCATTGCGCCCTGTGTCATCGACATGCTGTGAACCGGATCAGCCACATTTGCGTCATGCCCTGTCAGCGGATAATGCCCGGGCCCCGCACAACCGGCCAGCAGGGCCACCGCAATGATGAACCCCAGCGGCAGCCAGCTTGCGGTTCCGGCCACCCTCACCGCAGGCTTCGGATAAACACTCTCCCGGGCTTTCAGATGTGCAGTCGCTCCCATGATCTTCCCCTCCTGGCCAGCGCCACCCCCGTAGCGCCTGCGACCAAGACTGCCATAGCCGCGATCACAGGTCTGTGAAGCAGGCCACAGAAGTGCGCCATCCGCACAGATTTCGATCTGAGAGGTTATCGGCGCAGATCCGGGGCCGTCCTCGCCCCGACACGCAGGCCCGGCACCCAGGCCCGGCACTCAGACGCTCAGGACAGCCGACGCATCAGCTGCAGGTCGCAGGCAGTGGCATAGCCCATGGCGCGCTTGATCCCCGGCAGCATCGCCGCCCCGTTCATCGCAAAACTCAGCTCGATCAGCCCCGCCTCGCCATAGGCCGCGCGCACGGCCTCCCGCGCCTCAGGATCGTCACTGCGCGTGCCAGCCACCGCGCCCGCCAGACGCACAACCGCCTCCAGCTCAGATTCCAGCGCGCTGCCTGTCAGGATCGACCTGATCAGCTCGGGCGACAGCCCGGCGGATTTCGCCAGGTTGATCTCCGCCTCGACACAGGACCCGCAATCCGCGCTCAGCGCCCCGGTCAGCCGCGCCGCATGATAGGCGGCGGCCGGCAGCTGACGGTTCGGATCCAGAAAACCAAACACCCGATTGTAGCGGGCCAGCAACCCCAGGTCCGTATCGGCAATGGCATGGGCATAATCGAGCGAGACGCCAATACGGCGTTCAGCCCGCCGGATCAGGAAATGGGCAACCTTCTTGAGCATGATAACCACACAACAACGGAACACAGGAACAAAAAGGCCGGAGCAACATGCCCCGGCCTCTGGTCTTACTTCAGGATCGAACGACCCGCGTATTCGGCGACTTCACCCAGCATTTCCTCGATACGGATCAGCTGGTTGTATTTCGCGAGCCGGTCAGAGCGCGCCAGCGAACCGGTCTTGATCTGGCCGCAGTTGGTGGCCACCGCCAGATCGGCAATGGTGGCATCCTCGGTCTCGCCGGAGCGGTGCGACATAACATTGGTGTAGCGCGCACGATGGGCCATATCGACCGCCTTCAGGGTCTCGGTCAGGGTGCCGATCTGGTTCACTTTCACCAGCATGGAGTTGGCGCAGCCGCGCGCAATCCCATCGGCCAGACGGGCCGGGTTGGTCACGAACAGGTCGTCGCCGACCAGCTGCACCTTGTCGCCCAGCTCTTCGGTCAGCGCTTTCCAGCCGTCCCAGTCATCCTCGCCCATGCCATCTTCGATGGAGATGATCGGATAATCCTTCACCAGTGCCGCCAGATAGGCCACATTCTCTTCCGACGACAGGGTCTTGCCTTCGCCGGAGAGCACATATTTGCCATCCTTGTAGTATTCGGTCGCCGCGCAATCGAGCGCCAGATAGATTTCCTCGCCCGGCTTGTAACCGGCCTTTTCAATCGACTTCAGCACAAAATCCAGCGCTTCGCGGGTGGAGGCGATATTGGGGGCAAAACCGCCCTCGTCACCGATCCCGGTCGACAGACCCGCCGCCGACAGCTCTTTCTTCAGGGTGTGGAACACTTCAGAGCCCATGCGCACGGCGTCGCGGATGTTGTCCGCAGCCACCGGCATGATCATGAATTCCTGAATGTCGATCGGGTTGTCGGCATGTTCGCCGCCGTTGATGATATTCATCATCGGAACCGGCAGAACCCGCGCCGAGGTGCCACCGATATAACGATACAGCGGCTGGGTGGTGAAATCCGCCGCAGCCTTGGCCACCGCCATGGAGACACCCAGAATGGCATTGGCGCCCAGACGGCCCTTGTTCTCGGTGCCATCCAGCTCGATCATCGCCATGTCCACGGCAACCTGCTCGCAGGCGTCAAAGCCGACCAGCTCTTCGGCGATCTCGCCATTGACGGCGGCAACCGCTTCCAGAACGCCTTTGCCAAGGTAACGGGACTTGTCGCCGTCGCGCTTTTCCACCGCCTCATAGGCCCCGGTTGACGCACCCGACGGTACCGCCGCGCGGCCCATTGTGCCGTCTTCCAGCATGACGTCGACTTCAACGGTCGGATTGCCCCGGCTGTCGAGAATTTCACGGGCGTGGATATCGATAATGGTGCTCATTATTCAGGTCCCTGATCTTGGCAAGTGATTGCGGCAATTGGTGCCTGCGTCATAGCATTCACAGGTCAAAAGTAAACCATGAGCGTTATCGCTAACGTCACTTATTTTACGGGGTTAGGGCTAACAGTTCGCTGTTTGCGCAATCAATCGCCACCGCCGCCAGCCCGATGTGCTCAGACAGGGACCGCCGCCTGCGCCCGCGCCGCCCGCCGCGCCAGACGCCGCTCCCGCAGAAAGGTATAAAGCCCGGAGCCGATGATCAGCGCCGATCCCGCCAGCGTCATCATATCCGGCGCCTCGGCAAAGATCACCACGCCGATCAGGGTCGAAAACACCAGCCGGGAGTAGCGAAACGGCGTGATCACGGCGGCATCGCCGATCCGGGTGGCGGTGACAATCCCGTAGTACCCCAGCACGCCAAAGATGACGCCTCCCAGCAACATGCCCCATTGGCTGCCTTCCAGGGCGACCGGCTCTCCGGGCAGGATCAGCAGCATCACCAGCCCCGCCGGGATCACCGAGCCAAAGGCCTGCGAGCTGACCACGGCAGAGGGCACCGCGCTATCCATCACCCGCGTCATCAGGTCGCGCGCCGCAACCGCCACAACCGAGATCAGCACCAGCAGCACCCCCGGCTCAAATCCGGCCAGACCGGGACGCACGATCATCAGCACCCCGGCAAAACCGACAAGGATCGCGGTCCAGCGCCGCCAGCCGACATCCTCGCCCAGAAACAGCGCCGCCCCGACAGTGACCGCAAGCGGCATCGCCTGAAACACCGCCGCAACGGTCGAGATATCCACCACCGCCAGCGCCGAGGCAAAACTGACCGCCGCCAGCGCCTCGGTCGAGGCACGCAGCACAGGTTGCCAGCGCCAGTTGCGTGGCGCCAGCACCCGGTGGCCCTGCAGCTTGGCCCAGATCACAAAGATCGTGCCACTGCCCAGCCCCAGCATCATCAGGATCTGCCCCACCGGCACCGAGGTGGCGAGCTGCTTGATGAACATATCCTCCAGCGAAAACCCCGCCATGGCGAGGATCACCAGCAATATTCCCGTGACATTGTTCATCTTGATCGTTCCATTCCAATGGGTCCGATGGCTCTGCCGAGGGGCCGTGCCCGCCGTCGCTGCATCGACTGATCCGCACAACAAATAGCCGGAAGCGGCCGCCCACTTGTCCATTTGCGACACGACTCGATATTTGCGGCGCAGCTTCATGACTTCATGTGACCGCTCCTATCACGCGCCGTGATACTGGGCCACCGCCGGGCTGCGGCACGCCCCGGAATTTTCCGGGAATATACTGACCCGTTATCCTGTCTAAGAAAACACGCCCCCGCGGGCGCATCGGCATGTGGTCAGCGGGCGCGCGCTGGCTCAGCTCTTCTTGCGCGGCACGCCATATAGTTCCAGCTTGTGGCCGCGCAGCTCATAGCCCAGCTTTTCGGCGATCTTTTCCTGCAAGGCCTCGATCTCGGGATCGCAGAATTCGATGACCGCCCCGGTGGTCATGTCGATCAGATGATCGTGATGCTCGCGGTCGGCATCCTCGTAGCGGGCACGCCCGTCGCCGAACTCAAGCCGCTCCAGAATGCCCGCTTCGTCAAACAGCTTCACCGTGCGATAGACGGTGGCCAGCGAAATCGCCCCGTCCAGCGCGCTGGCACGGGCATAGAGTTCCTCGACATCGGGGTGATCGTCGCTCTCTTGCAATACGCGCGCAATCACCCGTCGCTGGCCTGTCATCCGCAGACCTATGGCTTCGCAGCGTGCGATAATCGTCTCGCTCATGGTCATCCCTTATTCAGCGTGGCGTCCCTGTTTATACAAAGACGCCCGCGCCGCAA
This sequence comes from Phaeobacter sp. JH20_34, assembly GCF_048056095.1. Lineage (NCBI taxonomy): Bacteria > Pseudomonadati > Pseudomonadota > Alphaproteobacteria > Rhodobacterales > Roseobacteraceae > Phaeobacter > Phaeobacter sp. JH20_34. The sequence goes on from NZ_JAYMWT010000021.1 coordinate 54,417, forward strand.
ACCGGGTTTTAACAGTCTGTGGCGCAGAATATACAACAATTGCCCATTGACTTTATCCGCTGGCGGGGCCATCTGCCCTGTCAGGCATCCCTCCCTGCCGCGTGAGCAGAGGACGTCGGGCCGCGCCAGATCAATGCGCAGGCCAAACACCGACCCTAAGGATATGCCACCGTTCCCAATATCACGCGTGGGGCACTCGCAGCGACCAGCGGTCTGGCATGATGCCAGCCCCGCCCGAGGTCCCTGCCCCAACGACAGACCGCCCCCGTGGCGGCACCGGCCGAGCCCTGTTGGCGCGGCTGTGAAAGGACGAGACGTGACAGAATTTTCAACCATGGGGCTGCCCGAGCAGCTTCTGAAGCGCATTGCAGAACTTGGCTATACCGATCCGACCCCGATTCAGGCCCGCGCCATCCCGCATGCGCTGAACGGCAAGGACGTGCTGGGTCTGGCGCAGACCGGCACCGGCAAAACCGCCGCCTTCGGCGTGCCGCTGATTGCCCAGATGATGCAATACGGCCGCAAACCCGCCGCCAAGACCGTGCGCGGCCTGGTGCTGGCGCCGACCCGCGAACTGGCCAACCAGATCGCCGCCAACCTCAAGGGCCTGACCGAAGGCACCCCGATGAAAACCGGTCTGGTTGTCGGCGGCGTTTCCATCAACCCGCAGATCAGCCGCCTGTCGCGCGGCACCGATATCCTGATCGCCACCCCGGGCCGTCTGCTGGACATCCTTGACCGTGGCGCGCTGGATCTTGGCTCCTGCGACTTCCTCGTGCTGGATGAGGCCGACCAGATGCTGGACCTCGGCTTTATCCACGCGCTGCGCAAGATCGCCGCTCTTCTGCCGGCACAGCGCCAGACCATGCTGTTCTCGGCCACCATGCCAAAGCAGATGAACGAGATCGCCAATTCCTACCTGCAAAGCCCGGTGCGGATCGAGGTGAACCCTCCCGGCAAGGCTGCCGACAAGATCACCCAATCGGTGCATTTCATCGCCAAGGCAGAGAAGCTCTCGCTGCTGAAAGAGCTGCTGACCAAACACAAGGACGAGCGGACACTTGTCTTTGGCCGCACCAAACACGGCATGGAAAAGCTGATGAAAACGCTGTCGGCCGCCGGTTTCTCGGCCGCAGCAATTCACGGCAACAAAAGCCAGGGCCAGCGTGAACGCGCGCTTGCCTCCTTCAAATCCGGCGAGGTCAAGATCCTCGTGGCCACCGATGTTGCGGCCCGTGGTCTCGATATCCCGGATGTGAAATACGTCTATAACTACGAGCTGCCCAATGTGGCGGATGCCTATGTGCACCGGATTGGCCGGACCGCACGCGCAGGCAAGGACGGTCAGGCCGTGGCCTTCTGCGCCCCGGATGAAATGGATGAGCTGAAGGCGATCCAGAAGACCATGAACCTCAATATCCCGGTGGCCTCAGGCCGTCCGTGGGAGGTTCTGCCCGATGCCAAGGCCCCGGCGGGCCGTCGTGGCGGCGGCAAACCCGGTGGCAGCGGCAAACCCGGCGGTCATCGCCGGCGTCGCAGCGGTGGTGCCGGTGGCGGCCAGAGCGGTGCGCGCAGCGGTGGATCCGGTGCCGCCGCAGGCGCGGCTCAGGGCAAACCCGGCGGTCAGCGCCGTCGCGCCCAGTAAACCCTCACCATGCCCCTATGGGGGCACGGCTGAAAACCAGACAAAGCCGGGGATGCCTTTTGCGTCCCCGGCTTTTTCGTCCCCGGTTTTTACTTTTTCGTCATCGACTTACCGCGCCGCCACCAGATCCGCCCAGACCGGCAGGTGATCCGAGGCGATATGCGCCGGACGGGCGCGATAGACGCCGCTGTCCACCACCTCCAGCCCCCGGCTGACCGCAATCCGGTCCAGCGCGCCAATCGGGCGCAGCGACGGAAAACTGGGCCGTGGCGGCACAAACCGCAGTTTCGGAGCCAGATGATCCAGCACCGGCTGGCGGGACCATTCGTTGAAATCTCCGGCCCAGACCGTCGGCAGATCCGGGCGCTTGGCGATGATCCCCGCAAGATGATGGACCTGCTCATGGCGCGCCTTGGTGGTCAGCCCCAGATGCGCGCCCACCACCCTAAGCGGTCCCAGCGCCGTCTCGAACAGCGCCCAGACCGCCCCGCGCGGCTCCAGCCCCGGCAGCGGAATATGGCCGTGATCCTGAAGCGCAATCCCGTCGCCCCGCCAGATCACCGCATTGCCATGCCAGCCCAGCGACCCTGCCCCGCCCAGATCGACAATCTGCCATCCTGCCTCATCCAGAATGAAATGCGGCAGCGCGGCGGGTCGTGGCGGCAGCCGCTTGTCGGCCTCCTGCAACAGCACCAGATCCGCCCCGGTGCCCTCGATCACCTGCAAGGTGCGACGCGGACGCCGACGCAGATCCAGCCCCATCGACTTCTGAATATTGTAACTTGCCAGCCGCAGCCGTCCCGGCCGGGTGCCCTGTTCCTGCGTCATTCCTCTGCCTTCTTTGCCACCGCGCCTTGTCACCGATCCGGTGCGTGATACGGCCACAGCATGGCCGAAATCCGCACCGCAGGCCAGAGCGCGCCCTGTCACACCCATCGCGGCCTAAGCATCTGTTTTCCCGGCTTGACTCTCGGACCAAGCCCACCTCCTCTGGCGGCATGAGTGAGAAACGCGCAATGGACGGCATCGGGGCCGCAATGCTGATCGGCTTCAGCGGGCTGATGGGCTTTAATCAGGTGGTGATCAAGGTCTCCAACGGCGGGTTCGGCCCGGTGTTTCAGGCGGGCCTGCGCTCTCTCATCGGGCTGGCGGTCCTGCTGACATGGCTCGCCTTTCGCGGCCAGCTGAAGCGCGCCAGCACTCCTGCCCCTGCCCAGACGTCGGCGCATTGGAGCCGCTCTGTCCACTTCTGGGGGCTGGTGTCCGGGCTGTTGTTCACGGCCGAATTTGTCTGCCTCTATATCGCACTTGATCTCTCCTCGGTGTCGCGGGTCACGATCATCTTCAACTCGATGCCGGTCTGGCTGGCCCTGGCCGGCCATCTGCTCCTGCCCGGCGAGCGGCTCAACAGCCTGCGCATGTTGGGACTGATCCTGGCCATGGGCGGCGTGGTGCTGGCCGTGCTGCACCGGGGCAGCGGCGATGCCTCGCTGCTGGGCGATATTCTCGCGCTTGCGGCGACGCTGGCTTGGGCCGGGATCGCCCTCTGCGCGCGGCTGTCGCCACTGGCCCATGTCCCGCCGATCCGCCAGCTCACCTATCAGCTGGCCACATCGGCGCTGGTGCTGCTGGCGATTTCGCCGCTGTTTGGACCGCTGCTGCGCGACCCCACGGCGCTGCATATCTCCGGCGTGTTGTTTCAGGCCATCGCCATCGCCAGCCTCGGCTATCTGCTGTGGCTCTGGCTGATCAGCCTCTACCGCGCCAATGCCGTTGCCTCCTTCAGCTTCCTGTCGCCGGTGATCGCGGCCATTCTCGGTTGGCTGCTGCTGGACGAGGTGATCCTGCCGCAGGTCTGGGCCGCACTGGTGCTGGTCGCGGTCGGTATCCTGCTGATCAATCGCAAATAGGTTCAGGTGCCGCAGAAGGTCGCCTTCACCACCTCGCTCGCAGTCGGCGGGCGACGCAGATCCTCGGCCCCTGCCTGCACGGTATAGGGATCCGCCAGCACGGTATTGAGCCGCTCGAACGGGGCAAAATCGCCCGCAACGGCGGCACTGATCATCGCCTCGATCCGGTGGTTGCGCGGGATATAGACCGGGTTCGCCGCCGCCATCACCGCCGCCGGATCCGCCTCCTGCGCCAGACGCGCGCGCCAGTCCCCTGCCCAGCCGTCAAACGCCTCCGGCTCCAGAAACTCATCGCGCACCTTGCCGGAGTCCGGCGCAACAGCATCGCCCAAGGCCCGGAAGGTATTGGTGAAATCCGCCTGCCCCGCCGCCATGCGCTGCATCAGGTCAGTGATCAGCGCCATATCGTCAGGCGTTGCCTCGGCAATGCCGATCTTGGCGCCAAAGCGCCGCAGCCAGGCGGCCTCGGTCCGGGCGGGCATCGCATGAACGATCTCGGTCGCCTCCTCAACCAGCGCCTGCGGATCCTCCGCCTGCTGGATCAGCGCGGTGGCCAGCTGCGCCAGATTCCAGACCGCAATATCGGGCTGGTTGGAATAGGCATAACGCCCCATCCGGTCGATCGAACTGAACACAGTGCTGGGGTGATAGACATCCAAAAAGGCGCAGGGACCATAGTCAATCGTCTCGCCGGAAATGGACGAGTTATCGGTATTCATCACCCCGTGGATAAAGCCTACCGACATCCAGGCCGCGATCAGCTCCGACTGCCGATCGCGCACCGCCCGCAACAGCCCCATCGGCCCCTTCGCCTCAGGATAATGGCGTTGGATGGCGTAATCCGTAAGCTGCCGCAGCGCCGCCTGCTCGCCCCGCGCGGCAAAGATCTGAAAGCTCCCGACCCGCAGATGGCTCGCGGCCACCCGCGTCAGCACCGCGCCCGGCAGCCCGCCCTGTTCGCGCCAGACCAGCTCACCGGTCGCAACCGCCGCCAGCGCGCGCGTCGTCGGAATACCAAGCGCGTGCATCGCCTCGCTCACCACATATTCGCGCAGGACCGGCCCCAGCCAGGCCCGCCCGTCACCGCCCCGCGAATAGGGCGTGCGCCCCGATCCCTTCAGCTGGATATCGCGGCGCTCGCCATCAACACCAACAGCCTCGCCCAGCAGGATCGCGCGCCCATCGCCGAGTTGCGGATTGTAGGTGCCAAACTGATGCCCGGCATAAAGCTGCGCCAGCGGATCGGCGCCATCGGGCACACGGTTGCCCGCAAAAATCTCGGCCAGCTCGGCCCTGTCACCCGCCCGGATGCCCAGCTCCGCGCCAAGTGCACCATTATAGGCGATCAACTCCGGCGCCTTCACCCGCACGGGAGCCTGTTTGCTGTAGAACAGCGGCGGCAGCGCGGCATATGTATTGTCAAAGGGGATGTGCAATGTCATGGCCCAAACATATGCGGCAAATGCCAAATTGCCAGAGCCAACAGACAAAACGGAGCACTGACATGACCGCCGATGAGATCATCGCCCGGCTGAACCTCCAGCCCCACCCCGAAGGCGGCTATTACCGCCAGACATGGATCGCCGAAACCACAGCCAGCCACGACGACCGCGCCACCGGCACCTGCATCTATTTCCTGCTGAAGGCGGGTGAGAGCAGCCACTGGCACCGTGTCGATGCCACCGAGATCTGGCTTTATCACGCTGGCGCGCCGCTGGTGCTGTCGCTGTCAGCCAGCGATAACGGCCCCGCCCACGACCACCTGCTGACCCCGGACCTGACCACCGGAGAACCGCAGCTGATCGTCCCCGAAGGCCACTGGCAGGCCGCCCGCACCACCGGCGACTATACGCTGGTCAGCTGCACCGTCTCACCGGGGTTCCGGTTCGAGGGCTTCACCCTCGCCGACCCCGGCTTCGATATCCCGCGCGCCTGACCCCAGATTACTTCGAAGGGATTTGCCGGGAAACCTCCAAGTTTCCCGGCCGCCAGACCTCAGTCCTCGCGCCCCGGCACACTCACCACACCGCCGCCAACGCAGGCGCTGACACCGGTTGTGCCGGGACAGGAGGTCGGCAGCCCGCGCGCAACCCGTACCGCCAGATGGGCAAAGGCCTGCGCCTCCAGCATGTCGCCATCCAGCCCCACCGTCTCGATCGGCTGAACCGGGCAGTCCAGCGACACCCGCAGCATCTCCATCAGCACCGGGTTGTGGCGCCCGCCGCCAGTGACCAAAACCACCTCCGGCGGCTCCGGGCAATGCTCCATCCCCTGCGCGACAGCAGCGGCGCACATGCCAGTCAGAGTCGCCGTCGCATCGCGGTCGCACAATTCGGAGACCAGCGTGATCATCTCGGAAAAATCATTGCGATCCAGCGATTTCGGCGGCATCCGGGCAAAATAGGGCTCCGCCAGAAACAGCTCCAGCGCCCCGGTCTCCACCGCGCCGCCACGGGCAATCGCGCCGCCTTCGTCCATCATCTGACCACAGCGCGCCTGCACCAGATCATTGATCGGCGCATTGGCAGGGCCGGTGTCAAACGCCAAAAGCGCGCCGGGATCCTCAGCCGCGTCACAGCGCGGATCGACATAGGTCAGATTGCCCACGCCGCCGAGGTTCAGGAAACACAGGGGTTTGTCCCGCTTCAGGTATTTGGCGCAGGCAAAATGAAAGAACGGCGCCAGCGGCGCGCCCTCCCCGCCCAGCCGCACATCGTCGCTGCGAAAATCCCAGACCACCGGGGTGTCAAGCTCAGCCGCAAGCGCCGCCCCATCGCCCACCTGCAGGGTGCCCTGCACGCGCGGCGCATGGGCCAGCGTCTGACCGTGAAACCCGATGACATCAACCGCCCGCTGATCCGCCCCGGCCTCTGCATCCTCAGCCAGAACCTGCGCCAGCAGCGCCGCATGGGCGCGGGTCACGATCTCTGCGGCGGCGTCCACCTGTGGCCCCTGCCACTGTCCCAGTGCGGCCGCCAGCTGCGCCCGTTCCACCGGCTCATAGGCGCGATAGGCACTGGCGCCAAAGCCGTGGATCACCACGCCATCGGTCTCGACAATGGCCGCATCCACCCCGTCCAGCGAGGTGCCGCTCATGGTGCCAAGGGCGCGCAGAACGCCGGTCTTGGGGATCGCCACAGAACGGGCCGAGGAGGGGGATCTGGTCATGCTGATGGTGCCTGCTGTGATATTGGGCGCGCCGCGCCGGTTTGCGCCAAGGATACAGCAGCGAATTTCTTGCGCAAAGCCGTTCACACTGCTTTCCCCCCGGCAATTTGCGTTTTATACAGCAGCGCGCAAATTAGAAAGCCGAGGCACATCATGACCTACCACCCAAAATCGGACTTCATCGCAGTTATGATGGAACGTGGCTATCTGGCCGACTGCACCGATTACCAGGGCCTGGACGAGGCACTGATGACCCCCGGCCAATCCGCCTATATCGGCTTTGACGCCACCGCGACCTCGCTGCATGTGGGCTCGCTGATCCAGATCATGATGCTGCGCTGGTTCCAGAAAACCGGCCATAAACCGATCACCCTGATGGGCGGCGGCACCACCAAGGTGGGCGATCCCTCCTTCCGCGCTGATGAACGCCCGCTGCTGACGGATGAGCAGATCGATTCCAATATCGCCGGCATCAAGAAGGTGTTTGCCGCCTATATCGACTATGACAGCGACGCGGATAACGCCGCCATGATGCTGAACAACGCCGAATGGCTGGATGATCTGAACTACCTCACTTTCCTGCGCGATATCGGCCGCCATTTCTCGGTGAACCGGATGCTGTCGTTTGAGAGCGTGAAATCGCGTCTTGACCGCGAACAGTCGCTGTCCTTCCTCGAATTCAACTACATGATTCTGCAGGCCTATGACTTCCTGGAGCTGAACCGCCGCTACGGCTGCGTGTTGCAGATGGGTGGCTCCGATCAATGGGGCAATATCGTCAACGGCATCGACCTCACCCGCCGGGTGCTGGACCATGAAATCTACGGTCTCACCTCGCCGCTCTTGACCACCTCCGACGGCAAGAAGATGGGCAAATCGCAGAATGGTGCGATCTGGCTCAATGGCGATCTGCTCTCGCCTTATGAGTTCTGGCAGTTCTGGCGCAACACCACCGACGCCGATGTGGGCCGCTTCCTGAAGCTCTATACAGAGCTGCCGGTGGACGAATGCAACCGCCTGGGTGCACTGGAAGGGTCGGAGATCAACGCCGCCAAGGTGATCCTTGCCAATGAGGTGACCACCCTGCTGCACGGTGCCGAGGCCGCCGCCGCCGCCGAGGCCACCGCCCGCGAAGTGTTCGAGAAAGGCGGCATTGGCGACGACCTGCCCACGCTCAGCCTGACTACCGCAGATCTGGGCGATGGCATCTCCATCGTGCAGCTGATCGTGAAATCCGGGCTGGCCAAATCGGGCAAGGACGCCAAGCGCCTGATCGCAGAGAACGGCGCCAAGATCGACGACGCGCCGCTGACCGATGCAGGGCTGATGATCGACGCCGCCGCTCTGGCCTCGCCGATCAAACTGTCTGCGGGCAAAAAACGCCACGCGCTGGTGCAGCTGGAGGGGTAATCGCCCCGCGGTGCAGCCGACGGGCCGGACCAACCGACAGCAATCAAAAAAAGGGGCCGCTGTGGCCCCTTTTTCGATCCCGAAGATCAGACCAGCCGCAGCGCCATTGCCAGCCCAGGGCCGAGGCGTTGCGGGAACCTCCGCAAAAGGCTCCCGCCCGTCATCCCCCATCCCGGATGGGGTGTTCCCGTTGGGCGGGGCGCCACGCGAAGGCGCGGCGTGGCAGCGCATCACGACAGGGCATCACCGCCGTGCACCGGAGCTGCTGCCAAGACCCTGCCCTCGGATCCCGGGCTAAAACAAAAGGCTTCACAGCACCCAGAGATCCAGCAGCATCAGCACCAGCCCAACCGGCAGCGACAGCGCCAGAGCCACCAGAAGAGCCGCAGCTTTGGTGACCCGCGGAGCCGGTGCGGAATGATTTCGAATTTTATTCGCATTTTTCATATCTTCATTAACCATCATTTAGGTTTCGCTGCGGTTAATGGCGCCATGTTCGATTTCACACCAGCAGATGTCATGCCCCGCCCCATTCTCCGCGACGAAACCATCTCTGCCCTACCGCAATCGGCGGAATTTGCCCGCGCGCTTCAGGCGACGGGCAAGGACCCTCTGGTGCTGAACCAGATGAAAGGCACCGTCGTCATGCGCCGCAAGCTCTGGGGCCGCATCAACGTGGCCATGGTCAACCGCGCCCGCATCGACAAGCCGTTGCGACTGCTGGAACAATTGCAGGAAAACGGCCTGCGCCGCACGCCCGTCATCCTGTCGCCAGAAACGCCGACCCCCGCCCTCGCCCGCCACGGCGCGGTGGCGCTGGTCAGCCCGGCGCATGTCGGTTTGCTCGACCTCACCGGTGACCCGGATCAGCGCCGCGCGGCGCTGCATCAGAAATGGCGCAACCGGCTGGTCCATGGCGAACAGCAGGGGCTGCGCATCACCCGCCAATCCCTGCCCCAGACCCCGGCGCATTGGATCTTTGCTGCTGATGCCGCGCAGCAATCCAGCCGCGGCTATCGCAACTGGCCGGTGGATCTGACCCTGGCCTATGCCCGCGAGAACAAGGGGATGGCCAAGATTTTCGAAGCCCATGACGGCAAGGAGATCGTCGCCGCCGTGCTGGTGCTCTGCCATGGGCGTGGCGCCACCTATCACATCGGCCATACCACCGATCGCGGCAAGGCGCTGTCCGCCCATAACCTGCTGATGTGGGAGGCGATGTCCTGGCTTGCCAAACGCGGCTATGAACAGCTCGACCTTGGCGTGATCAACACCGAAAACGCCGCCGGTCTGGCCCGCTTCAAACTGGGCACCGGCGCACGGCTGCACCAGCTGGGTGGCACCTGGGCCTATTGGCCGCCGCTGGGTCGCCTGCTGCGTCCGCTCGCCGCGCTCGACAAACGGCTGATGAACCCCGGGCTCTCTGGACACTGCTAGGGGGACGTGATTATCTGAACACACGTTCAGATATGAACCCGATAGCATAGACCCCCGGGAGGAGCCCTGCTCATGAAACTGTCGCAAACCGCCGCCGTCATCACCGGCGGCGCCTCTGGCCTTGGTGAGGCCACCGCCCGTCATTTTGCCGCCCAAGGCGCCCAGGTCACGCTCTTGGATCGTGACGCCGAACGCGGCGCTGCCGTAGCCGAAGAAATCGGCGGGCATTTTGCCCAGACCGACGTCACCAGCGAAGAGTCGGTTGCCGCCGCCATGGCGCTTGCCAGCGAGAAGATGGGCAAGATCAACGTCTGCGTGAACTGCGCAGGCATCGCCCTTGGCATCAAGACCGTGGGCCGCGATGGCGCGCACCCTCTGGATGCCTATCAGCGCACCATCGACATCAACCTTGTCGGCACCTTCAACGTCGCCCGGCTCGCTGCGGTGGAAATCGCCAAATGCGAGGCTGAGGCAGACGGTGGCCGGGGTGTCATCATCAACACCGCGTCAATCGCGGCCTTTGACGGCCAAAAAGGCCAGGCCGCCTATGCCGCCTCCAAAGGCGGCGTTGTGGGCATGTGCCTGCCGATGGCCCGTGATCTCGCGTCCTCTGGCGTGCGGGTGATGACCATCGCGCCGGGCATCTTCATGACCCCGATGCTGGCGGGCCTGCCGGAAGAGGTGCAGCAGCAGCTCGCCGCCGATGTGCCCAACCCGGCCCGCCTTGGCGACCCTGCCGAATATGGCCGTCTGGCCGGGTTCATCGTCGAGATGGGCTATCTCAACGGCGAGGTGATCCGCCTCGACGGCGCGCTGCGGATGCGCTGAGGCGCTCTCGGTTACCCGCATCGAAACCAAGACCTCAAGGGGCAGACCACCCCTTGAGACACCCCCTCTCCCCTCTCCGCGCAATACGGAATTGATCAGCGACAGCCTCCCGGTTCTCCGCTAGCCTGTCGCACAACCTTGCCGAGGGGGAGCAGACCCATGACCCAGCCCAACCTGCCGCTGACCGGCGCCTGTCTCTGCGGTGCTGTCCAGCTGCATGTCACCGCCTCCCCCCTGCTGACGCTGGCCTGCCACTGCCGAGATTGTCAGAAACTTGCCGCCAGCGCCTATTCCCTGACCGTCATGTTTCCGGCAGAGGCGGTCACCGTCACGGGAGAGCTGGTGCTGGGTGGAAAACACAGCGAAGAGCGCAACCATTATTACTGCCCGACCTGCCTCAGCTTTGTCCTCTCCCGCCTGAAGGCGGCACCAGAACGGGTGAACCTGCGCGCCTCTTTGCTGGATGATCTGACTTGGTTCACCCCCTTTGTCGAAGTCATGACCGAGGACAAACAGCCCTGGGCGACGGTTCCGGCCTCTCACAGCTATGCCCGCTTCCCCACCACGGCAAAGGAGCTGGCGGATCTGATGGATGATTACGTCAATACCATCGCACCCTCCGCGCCCGGCAGGGATCCGGCATGAGCAGATCCGAACGACAAAAGATGCAGGCGGGCGACTGGTACTGTTGCCTGGACAGCGAACTCTCCGCGTTGCGTCATCAGGCCCGTCTGGCGGTGCATCAGCACAATCACCGCCCCCCTGACCCCGGCGACAGCCTCAGCCCGTCACTGGCAGCCCTCTTTGCAGAACATGGGCAGAATTGCCTGATCGAGGCCCCGTTTCACTGCGCCTACGGGGTCAATATCACCCTCGGGCATCAGGTCTATTTGAACGCGGGCTGCACCATCCTTGATACCGCGCCGGTGCGCATTGGGGACCGCTCCATGCTGGGGCCGAATGTGCAGATCTTCTGCGCCCAGCACCATAAGGATAAAGCCTTGCGCGCCAAGGGGTTGGAAATCGCCCATCCGGTCACGCTGGGGTGCGATGTCTGGATCGGTGGCGGCGCGATCATCCTGCCCGGCGTCAGCATCGGCGATGGCGCCATCGTCGGTGCCGGCGCGGTGGTGACACGAGATGTGGAGGCCGGGGTGACAGTGGTCGGCAATCCGGCGCGGACGCTCCCTCGCTAGCATCCGCAGGGTCAAAACTCGCACCCGTTGCGCAGCAACCGCGCGCCGCCTCAGGCTTCAATCAGGAAAAATTTATATTTTACAAACGACTATGGCAACGTCTTTGACCCAATGTTTCGCACGCGAAACATTGGGTCAGCCCTGCTTACCGAAAAATCAGAGGGGCTTCAGCCTGCGGATTTCTCTTCCAGCTCCAGCCATTCTTCCTCAGCGGCAGAGAGTTTCTCCTGCCGCTCCACCAGCGCATCGGTGGCCTTCTGGAACTTCACCGGTTCGCGGGTGAACAGCTCGGGATCGGCCATCAGCTGCTGCAATTTGGCGATCTCCGCCTCCAGCCGGTCGATCTCGCCGGGCAGCGCCTCCAGCCGGTGTTTTTCCTTAAAGCTCAGACCGTCCTTGGGCTGGGCTTCCTGCTTGGGTTTCGGCTTGCTCGCCTTGGCTTTCTCCGCCTTCTCCGCCGCACCTTCGACCGGGGCACGCTGCGAGAGGTAATCGCTCCAGCCCCCCGCATAGGCCGTGGCGCGCCCGCCGCCTTCCATGGCGATGGTGGTGGTGGCCACGCGGTCCAGAAAATCCCGGTCGTGGCTCACCAGCAGAACCGTGCCATCGTAGCTGTCCAGGAGTTCCTGCAACAGGTCGAGCGTCTCAACATCCAGATCATTGGTCGGTTCGTCCAGCACCAGCAGGTTGCTCTGCCGCGCCATCAGCCGCGCCAGCAAGAGACGCGCCTTCTCGCCGCCGGACAGGGACCGCACCGGCGCGCGGGCCTGCGCCTCGTCGAACAGAAATTCCTTCAGGTAGCCGACCACATGTTTAGGCTGCCCCCGGACCATCACCTGATCCGCCTTGCCCGAAATCCCCAGAAGCGGATCCGAGGTCAGGTTTTCCCAGAGACTGGCATCGCCATCCAGCTGATCGCGGGTCTGATCAAACAGCGCCAGCTCCAGATTGGTGCCCATCTGCACATGGCCTTCATCAGGCTGTTCCAGCCCCAGCAGCATCTTCAGGAGCGTGGTCTTACCTGCCCCATTCGGCCCGACAAAGGCAACGCGATCGCCGCGCTGCACCTTCAGCGAGAAGTCCCGCACAATTGCCTTGTCACCGTAGGATTTCGTCAGCCCTTCGGCCTCGATCACCTTGCGGCCCGATTTCGGGCCCGCGTCCAGCGCCAGCTCAGCCGTGCCCTGCCGCTTGATCTGGCTGGACCGCTCCGCCTTCAGATCCTGAAGCGCGCGCACCCGGCCCATATTGCGTTTGCGGCGGGCGGAGATGCCCTCCACCGCCCAGCGGCTTTCGGATTTGATCAGCCGGTTCAGCTTATGCCGCTGCTGGTCTTCTTCTTCCCAGATCTTGTCGCGCCAGGCCTCAAAGGCATCAAACCCCTTCTCCTGACGGCGCACCTGCCCCCGGTCCACCCACAGCGTCGCGCGGGTCAGGGCGCGCAGAAACGCCCGGTCGTGCGAAATCAGCACAAAGGCGGCGCGGGTCGATTTCAGCTCATTCTCAAGCCAGGTGATCGCCTCGATATCCAGATGGTTGGTCGGCTCGTCCAAGAGCATCAGATCGGGTGCCTCGGCCATCAGCTTGGCCAGCGCCGCGCGGCGTTTTTCACCGCCGGAGGCCGTCGCCACAGGGCGGGCGGGATCAAACTTCAGCCCCTCGCCTGCGCGCTCCACCTTGTACATCTCGCCCGGATCCAGTTCGGAACTGGCAAAATCGCCCAGCGTGGCAAACCCGGTCATCTGCGGGTCCTGCTCCATATAGCCGACGGATTTGCCCGGCGGCACCACCAGCGAGCCGGTGTCGGCCTCGACCAGACCGGCCATCACCTTCATCAGGGTGGATTTGCCGGAGCCATTGCGCCCGACCAGCGCCACCCGGTCGCCGGGTTGCACCACCAGATCAAGATCCGCGAACACCGGATCGCCCCCAAAGGTGAGGGAGATACCGGACATCTGTAAAAGAGGAATACGTGCCATGTGAGGCTGCTAAACCGGGGCGCGGGGCAGGTCAACGGCTGTCAGCGCACCGGATGGTCAACGCCAGTGACAATGGCGCGCAGCAGACGTTTGCGCGCTGCGGGAATAGTGGCGATTTCCACCGCCGTAAACAGATGCAGCGTGCCAAGCTCGCGGTCGATCACCGCATGGTCGCTAACCCAGCCGCCCATCATCAGATAGGTGCGCAACAGGGGCGGCATCTGCTGCTGCGCCGCCTTGCCATCCACGGGCGGCAGATCCAGTGCCGCAAGGGGCAGCACCTGCGCCGCCCGCACCCCCACCCCCTGCCCGGTCGGTGCCTGATGACGGGCCAGCAGCAGGGCAAGGGCCTGCCCATAGGGCGCCGGATCAACACCCTGAAAGGACGAGCAGCCAAACAGCAGCTCGACCCCGTGATCATCGACAAACGCCGTCAGCGCCCCCCAGGCAAGCCGCAGGATATCGGCATCCTGCCAATCGGGATGGATGCAGAACCGACCCAGCTCCAGCAACGGGCCACGACGGGCGGAAAACATATTCAGATCATATCTTTGCGCGGAATAACTCTGGGCGATACATGCGCCATCTGGCAGCAGCAGAAGGCGAAAACAACAGACCAGAACACCGCTGGCCTGATCCTCGATCAGCATATGCCGGCAGCGCAGGTCCAACGGTTCTGCGTCGAGCTTGCTGCGGCCGAAACACAGGCTTCGCAGCGCCCGCGCCCGTTGCAGATCGCCGCCATCACCGGCCACCTGCCCGGCGCCATCAATCAGCCGGACCCGATAGCGGCCACGACACAGCAGCGGCCGCGGCGCGACCTTTGCAGGGGACATCTTCACAAGGGGCAACAGATCACGCAACGCAGCTCTTCCAGCGACCACAGGCACCGCAGCCTGTGGCCTGCCTAGCATGGATCACGTATCAGCCAAACGACGAAAGCCACCCCGGATCGGGATGGCTTTCTCAGAATTTGATATGCAGGCCGATCAGACCCGCCGCATCATTCGATCAGCCCACCGGGACCAAAGTTGCCGAGGCTGCCCAGCAGCTGGCGCAGGAAGGTCTTGTCCTGCACGTTGGAGCTGGTCACGCGGCGTTGCAGGGGAATCACCCGGCCCTGCTCCAGACCGTAGCGCTCGATCCCCGTGACCACGCCCTGATCGTTGAAATTGATCGCAACCAGCTCCCGCGAGACCGGCTTGCTGGCCGAAGGTCCGCGGCGGCGCATCAGGGTGGAAACATAGTAGTAGCCGCCATCGGTCAGCACGCCCTCTGCCGCCGGAACCCCAATGGTTTCAGCAACGCTGTCCTTGGTATCAACGCCGACAACCACCTCTGACAGCAGCTCTTCGCTGGGGACATATCCGTGCTTGCGGTACATGGAACAGGCGCCAACCGCGAGCCCCGCTACCAAGAGAACCGTGACCCTTATCGCCGCCTTCAGCGACCTCATACGTTTGGATGCCATGCTACTCTCTTACCCCCCCGGCTTGAATACGCCTTTGAACCGGATTACCTAAACCAAGCCTCCGGTTCAAGAAACGAAAGTCCCCCAAATGTCTGAGAGCACCGCTTTTCGGGTCGCTGACCTGCCGCAAAACCGCGCAACCTCGTTCGAACTGCGCCCCGACGCCGCTGGTCTGACCGCCCTCGCGCAGGAGCTGGGCGTCGACGATCTGCGCAAACTGCGCTTTGCCGGAGAGATCCGCGCTCTGGGCAAACGTGACTGGGAACTGGTTGCGGATCTGGGCGCCACCGTGGTGCAGCCCTGCGTGGTGACACTGGATCCGGTGACCACCCGCATTGATCAGAAGGTGCGCCGCAGCTTTATCGCCGGGATGGTGCATCCCGACAGCGAGGAAGAGGTGGAGATGCCTGAGGATGACACCAGCGAACCGCTGGGCAGCCATATCTCCCCGCATGAGGTGATGGTCGAAGCGCTGGCGCTGGCGCTGCCGCAATACCCCCGTAAAGACGGCGTCTCGCTCGGAGAATCAGTGCACGCCGAACCGGGTGTTGCCCCGATGCGCGACGAGGACACAAAGCCCTTTGCCGGGCTGGCCGCGCTGCGTGATCAGCTTGACGGCAGCCGCGAAGACTGAAAAGAGAGCGGCCAGACGATTCCGATTGGTGTTCATGCGCTGACCGGCCAAAAAACCACTTGCGCCAGCGTCAATTCGCAGTATTTTCGCGCGCTCATCGGAATTTTGGTTGGACATCGGCAAGGCTGAGGCCTAAACGCACGGCAGACCGATCGAAACATTGAATGTGAAACGCGCCGCGGGGACAGCCCCAAGGCCCCAAGTGACAAAGGTTGAGACATGGCTGTCCAACAGAACAAAGTATCCAAGTCGCGTCGCAACAACCGCCGCGCGCACGATGCACTGGTTGCTGCAAACCCGAACGAATGCGGCAACTGTGGCGAACTGAAGCGTCCGCACCACGTATGCCCCTCCTGCGGCCACTACGACGAGAAAGAAATCGTCGCAGCCGCTGACGAGATCGACATGGACGAAGACGCGGCCTAAGCCGCGTCTGCACCAGACTTAATGTCAGGCAGGCATTTTCATGGCGGGTAAACCCGATCAGATGCAGAAGAATGCCGGCCGCATAGTTATTTCGGTTGACGCCATGGGCGGAGATGCCGGCCCTGCAGTTGTGGTGGCCGGCATTGCCATGTCCGCCGAAAAGAACCCCGATCTGGGGTTCATCCTGCATGGTCCCGAAGAACAGCTGACGCCGCTGGTCGCCAAGAAGCGTATTCTCGACGGCCGGGTGGAATTCCGCGATGCCCGCGATGTGGTCACCATGGAGGACAAGCCCTCTCAGGTGATGCGCCACGGCAAGGGCACGTCGATGTGGTCGACGCTGGAGTCGGTCAAGGAGGGTGAAGCCGCCGGTGCGGTCTCCTGCGGCAATACCGGCGCGCTGATGGCGCTGTCGATGCTGCGGCTGCGCAAGCTGCCCGGTGTGAACCGCCCGGCCATTGCGATTCTCTGGCCGTCGCGCAATCCGCAGGGCTTCAACGTGATGCTCGATGTTGGCGCCGATGTGCGCGCCGACGCGCAGGATCTGCTGCAATACGCCATGATGGGCACCTCTTATGTGCGCAATTCGATGGACATACCCCGCCCCCGCGTGGGCCTGTTGAATGTCGGCACCGAAGAGCACAAGGGACATGCCGACCTGAAAGAAGCCTATGGGCTGATCTCGGATCATTCCGAAACCGGGGGGTTTGACTTTGTCGGTTTTGTCGAGGGCAGCGATATCCCCGGCGATGTCGCCGATGTGATCGTCACCGACGGGTTCACCGGCAATGTCGCGATCAAGACCGGCGAGGGCACTGCCAGCCTGATGCGTGTCGCCCTGCGGGAAGCCTTTGAATATTCGTTCCTGTCCAGGATTGCGGCGCTGCTGGCGATGACCTCGCTCAAGCGGCTGTCCAAGCGCATGGACCCGCGCCGGGTCAATGGCGGTGTTTTCCTTGGTCTCAATGGCACCGTGGTGAAATCCCATGGTGGCGCGGATGCCACCGGTGTCTCGGCGGCGGTGAAGCTGGCCTTCCGTCTTGCCCAGCAGGGGTTTGCAGAAAAACTCGCCGCACGGGTTGCATCCTCTGTGGCGCTTACCCAAGATAAACCAGCGCAAATGGACGAGACCAAAACCGACCAGGCGCCCACCAAAAAAGACTAAAAGGCAGGCATCAGAATGACGCGACGCGCAGTAATTGTCGGGACCGGGCATTATCTCCCTGAACGCGTGGTCGAGAACGCGGAATTCGAAGCCACGCTGGATACGTCGGACGAATGGATTCGCAGCCGCTCCGGGATTGAGCGCCGCCATTTCGCCGCCGACGGCGAGACCACCTCCTTCATGGCCACCAAGGCCGCTGAAAAGGCGCTGGATGATGCCGGGCTGACCGCGGATGATATCGACGCCATCGTGGTGGCCACATCGACCGCCGATCTCACCTTCCCCTCTGCTGCCACCATGGTGCAGGCCCAGCTGGGCATGACCCGTGGCTTTGCCTTTGACGTGCAGGCGGTCTGCGCCGGGTTTGTCTATGCGCTGAGCAACGCCAATGCGCTGGTGGCCTCCGGGCAGGCCGAAAAGGTGCTGGTGATCGGGGCCGAGACCTTCAGCAAGATCATGGACTGGAGCGACCGCTCCACCTGTGTGCTGTTCGGCGATGGTGCCGGTGCGCTGGTTCTGGAAGCGCAGGACGGCGCAGGCACCAGTGCCGACCGTGGTATTCTGGCCACCGACCTAAATTCCGACGGCCGCTACAAGGATCTGCTTTATGTGGATGGCGGCGTTTCCACCCAGAACACCGGCCATCTGCGGATGCAGGGCAATCAGGTGTTCCGCCATGCGGTCGAGAAACTGGCCTCCACTGCCAATACCGCGCTGGAGCGCGCCGGCCTGACCGCCGCCGATGTCGATTGGATCGTGCCCCATCAGGCCAATATCCGCATCATCCAGGGCACCGCCAAGAAGATGGGCCTGCCGATGGAAAAGGTGGTGGTCACCGTGCAAGACCACGGCAATACCTCGGCTGCCTCGATCCCGCTGGCGCTGTCAGTGGGCAAGGAACGCGGCCAGATCAAACAGGGCGATCTGGTCGTCACCGAAGCCATCGGCGGCGGTCTGGCCTGGGGATCGGTTGTCCTGCGCTGGTAAGCGGCAAAGCCAGCCCGAGAAGCGGCGCGATTTTACGGGCGGAACTCCGCGATGCAATTCATTGATATTGACAGGGAAATTCCCCCCGCCCTATGCTTTGCCAAACAGCGGGGATAGTCATGGGCGAAAAAACACTAACACGAATGGATTTGAGTGAAGCGGTCTTCCGCGAGGTTGGCCTGTCGCGCAACGAAAGCGCGCAGCTGGTGGAAAGCATGCTTCAGCATATGTCTGACGCCCTGGTCCGTGGGGAACAGGTCAAAATTTCTTCCTTCGGGACATTCAGCGTGCGCGATAAATCCGCCCGCGTTGGCCGCAACCCGAAGACCGGCGAAGAGGTGCCCATTCAGCCTCGCCGGGTTTTGACCTTTCGACCATCGCATCTGATGAAGGACCGGGTGGCAGACGGGAACCGTAAATAACGGTCAGTAACCACGGGACACACCACGCGATGTCAAAATCACCAGACGCCTTCCGCACCATCAGCGAAGTTGCGGAGTGGCTGGGGATCCAGGCGCATGTCTTGCGTTTCTGGGAAAGCAAATTCACCCAGATCAAACCGGTCAAACGCGCAGGCGGACGCCGGTACTATCGTCCTGCCGATGTGGAATTGATCAGCAGCATCAAATACTTGCTGCACGACAAGGGGCTGTCCATCAAGGATGTGCAGGCGCTGTTGCGCGAACATGGCCCGGTCCATGTCGCCGCGATGGGCGGTGGCGCCCCGATAGATGCCGACACGGTCGAGGCGGACACAATTGAGGCCACGGTCGCAGAGGCGCAGGAGGAACCCGCCAGCGCGGAGCTGTCCGGGGGTGATCTTTTCTCCGACGCCGAAGCGCCCGCGCCCGAGCCTGCAACCGCGCAGACGCCAGAGGTGGCAGCCGCCCCCGCTGTTGAGATGCCTGTTGCGGACGTGCCCGCCACTGCGCCTGTCACCGCGCCTGTCACCGCGCCTGTCGCCGCCGCTGCGACCACTCCTGCCGCTGCACCAATGGCCCCTGCCTCCGCCGCGCCTGTTGCGCCCGGAATGCCCGCAGCGCCCACCGCAGGTGGCCCGCCCGCGCCAGTGGTCGGATCCGCAGCAACCTCACCGGTGGATGCCGGTCCGGTTGAGGCTGCCGCCTTCGACGCCGCCGCCGTGGCGCAGCCTTTCGATGCTGGCCCTGTCCCGGCGCAGCCCGAAACCGGCGCTGCCCCCCTGACGCCAGTGCAACCTCAGGGCGCGGCATCAATTGCCCCACTGGCAGATGTTCCACCCGCCGCAGCTGCACCCGCTCCGGCAGCGCCGCTTGCGGCGGAGCCTGCCATGGCGCCGATGGATCCGATTGACGCGGCTGTAGCGCAGACTGGTTCGGTCCACCCGCCTGCCGCACCGGTCAGCGAAACCGCCATCCCTGCCGCCGCCGAACCCACCAGCGATCTGCATGTCATGGCAGACGCCCCCGAGAGCGCGCCACAGGCAGATGGTCCTGCGGATGACCTCCCGCCCATGATGGGCGCGGCCATGCCGCAGGCACCCGACGTTTCCGTGCCGGCGGATACCGCCGACGCGATCGCGGACCTGCCCCCGGCGGCGCCATCCGATGATGCAGCGGAGCTGACCCAACCGGGCCTGCCGCTTGGTGAGGAAGACGATGCGCTGGTGGATGCGCCTGTCGACGCTGCGGCAGATGCGCCGGAGCAGGAGCAGGCGCAGCTCTGGCCGGAGACGCCGGAGTCGCAAGACCCCGGCACCGTGGAGGTCGCCGAGGCTGCGGCGCTCCCGACGGTGGCGCCGGAAGGGAACAGGCTTGCCGAACCGTCAGCGGATCCGGCGCTGGAGGCGACAATCGAGATACCGGTTGCGAGTCCGGTTGAGAGTCCAGCGGACAGCCCGGTTGCCATGGCTCTGGACACAGATGCGGGCGCAGATGACAGCGCCGCGCCTGCGCCATATGCGCCTGACAGCCCCATGTCTGATAGCGCCATGTCTGACAGCGCCATGTCTGACAGCGCCGCGCTGATGGCAGAACCGGGCGAGCCGGTGACAACTGTCGCGCCGGTGGAGCAGATAGCCGAGCCCGCGCCGCTCCTCGCACCTGAGCCTGAGCCTGAGGTCGAGCCTGAGCCTGAGCTCATCCCGGAGGTCGTGGAAGAGACTGCGGAAGACGCATCAATCGAGGCCGAGGCGCCGAATCTCTCTCCTTGGGGGGATGAGGAGCTTGCCTCGCCCGAGGTGGAAACGCCGGTTTCCATGGCAATGGCGCCTGCCGCCGATGAGGCCGAGGCCCCTGCCGGTGCTGGCGCGGATGTATTTGCTGCCGACTCTGATGCGCCGATGGCCGAGGCCCTCGCCGAGACGGATACGCAAGATCCCGTGGTGTTTGATCAGGGCGACAGCCCGGCACCCGTGGTTGAGGCGCTGGACAGCGATCCCGCACTTGGCGATATGCCACCGGACGCGCCTGCGGCGGAGGCCGTGCCAGAGGTCACAGTGCAGCCGCTGGCCGATCCTGAGGCCGATGTCGCACAGGAAGCTGCCGAGCCGGTAGCGACAACCGACTTTTTCGCTGGTGGCGATGTGTCAGATGACGCGCTGGCAGATGGCGATCTGATGCCGGGCGAACTGGCGGGCAGCGATCTGCTGACGGACGCAGCGGGTGATCATCTGCCCGACGACAATGAGGCCCTCTCGCCCGAGGATGTGCCGCTGGCCTTTGCCGATGCGGCGGAGACGCCGGACGCTGCCGCGCCTCCGGCTGACGTGCTGGATATGCCTGACCCGGTTGCCGATCGTGCGGAGCTTGAGGCTGTGGCAGCACTGGAGGCGGGGCCGGAAGAGCTGCCAGATCTGGCTGAGGTTGCGGCCGAGGTTGAGGTTGCGGCTCCGGTTGCCCTGGAGGATCCGCAGCTGGACGCGGGCATTGTCAGCGATCCGGTCTTGGCTGCGCCTGCGGTTGATGAGGATCTGTTGACCACGCCGGTGCAGGAGGATGCCGCGCTGCCGGAACCTGACCTGCCGGAACCTGACCTCGTGGGACTTGGGGACGCAGGATTTGCGGCTGCCGCGCCGGAGCATCCCGAAGCGGAGGCCACGGAACTGGCCACCGCTGACCCGGCATCCGAGGTGACCGAAGGCGCGGTTGAACCTATCGCGCCTGAGCCATATGACGAGGATGCGGCTGCGATGCCCGCGGGTGGCTCCGATATGGCTGCCACGGGCGAGCTGAGCCCGCCGAGCGAATTGACCGCCCCTGTCGAACTGGGCCAGGCAACCGAATTGGCAGAGCCTGAAGAGCTGGCGCAGACCGCGCCGCTCGCAGAGCCTGTGGATGCGGCGACGCCGGACCAGGAGGCCATGGCCGAGGTTACCGAGGTCGCAGAGGTCACGGAGACGGCGCCGGCGCTGGATGAACCGGCAGAGCCTGCCGCGCCGGTTTCCGCCCCGGCTGGGCAGGAATTTGTCGAACCCGATCTCCCCGCAGCCTATGTGGCCGAAGCGGACCTGCCCGCCGCTAATACATCTGCCGCTGACACCCCTACCGCCGACGATCCCGCCGAGGCTGCGGCGCCGGAGCTTCGACCGCTGGTGATTGATATCCCCGATGAGGCGGAGCCGCGCGCTGCGCAGACCTCCCGCGCGCTGTCGCGGCTTGCGGGGATTGCGCAGCTGCCTGCGGATCATGTCGGACAGGCCCGCGCCTGTGCCGAGGCATTGCGGGCGCATCGGGGCGCTGCCTAGGGTCGCGTCACATTAATCTTGCAGAGGCGGCGAAATAATCTGGTTTTTTCGCTTGCCCCTGCCGGAAAAACGGGTAGAAACCAGCGCAACGGGCTATAGCGCAGCCTGGTAGCGCGTCCGTCTGGGGGACGGAAGGTCGCAGGTTCGAGTCCTGCTAGCCCGACCAAAATACCCCGCCTCGCAAGGGGCTAAAAAACGCCCGCCCCTCTTTGGGGTGGGTGTTTTTGTATCTGCCTTTCGTGCAAGGTATTGATAATAAAGCGTTGGGAGGATCGGGATGACATCAGAACCACGGCTCGTGAGCGGAGCGGCACAGGGCGTGCTGTCGGATCGCCAGATCCGCCAGATGATCACCGAGGGTGCGATTTCCGCTTCTTCTCCGATCCTGAATGACCAGATCCAACCGGCGAGCCTTGATCTGCGGCTGAGCGATTGTGCCTATCGGGTGCGGGCCTCCTTTCTGCCCGGTCTGGGGCGCACGGTCGCCGACCGGCTGGAGGATCTGACCATGCACCGGGTGGCGCTGACCGGTGGTGCGGTGCTGGAAAAGGGCTGCGTCTATGTGGTGCCGCTGATGGAGCGGATCCGTCTGCCCGAGGGAATGACGGCGGCGGCCAGCGCCAAATCCTCCATCGGGCGGCTGGATGTGATGACGCGGGTGATCACCGATCAGGGGGTGGAGTTCGACCGGGTCACCGATGGCTATGACGGGCCGCTTTATGCGGAAATCTGCCCGCAGAGCTTCTCAGTTGTGGTGCAGCCGGGGCAGCTGCTGACGCAGATCATCTTTCGTCAGGGGCGCACATTCCTCAGTGACGCGGAGCTGCGCGCGGTGCATGAGGCGACGCCGATTGTGTCGGGAACACCGGTGATCTCCGACGGTCTGGGCTTCTCCGTCGATCTTCGGCCTGAGCGGGGCGATCTGGTGGGATACCGCGCCAAACATCACACCGGTGTGGTCGATCTGTCAAAGCTCGGCCATTACGATCCGGCGGAGTACTGGGAAGAGGTCCGCACCACCAAGGGGCAGATCATTCTGGATCCCGGTGCGTTCTACATTCTGGTGAGCCGCGAAGCGATTGCCATCCCGCCGGATTATGCTGCCGAAATGGCGCCCTATCTGGCGATGGTCGGCGAATTCCGGGTGCATTACGCGGGCTTCTTTGATCCCGGTTTTGGCTATGCTGCCGCTGGCGGGGCCGGATCGCGTGGCGTTCTGGAAGTGCGCTGCCATGATGCGCCCTTTGTGCTGGAGCACGGGCAGGTCGTGGGGCGGCTGGTCTACGAGAAGATGTCGGAAGTCCCCGAACAGCTCTATGGCGTTGATATCGCATCAAACTATCAGGGTCAGGGGCTAAAGCTATCAAAGCATTTCAAACCCCAAACCCAGGGCTGACGCCCTGACTGGGGGAGCCTGAGCCTAGAACCGTGGGGGTCGGGTATTGCGCCCGGTCAGGCGCGCCTTCTGGGCGGTTGCCTTGTCCTGTGGCAGCGGGCGCGCGGATTTTTCCGTGCCCTGCCCCTTGTCGCGCTTGGCGATTGCCCTGATCCCGGCGTTGACGCCTGCATTGACCGCGCGGCCCACAAGACGGCGCAGGATCATGTTGATCAACCTGTCTATGCTCATCTGCGTCACTCCTTGGCCCTGGCATCTGTTGCACGCGGATCTCACCGCGTGCACCGGCAGTATCGCAGAGGTTTGCGGCCCTTTTGCGGCGCGGCGGCCTGCCCTCAGTCGCCAAAGAGTTCCGGCTGTTCCTCGACCTCGTCGCTGTCGCCGCGCCCGCCCAGAGGCAGGCTGCCCGGTGGCGGGCGGTTTTCCAGCAGACCTGCGGCGCGCAGCTCCTTGAGGCCGGGGAGATCACGCGCGCTTTCCAACCCGAAGTGATCGAGGAACGTGGGCGTCACCACAAAGGTCACCGGGCGGCCCGGTGTCATCTTGCGGCGGCCAAGGCGGATCCAGTCCATTTCCAGAAGCTGGTCGATGGTGCCGCGCGACACCGACACGCCGCGCACCTCTTCGATTTCGGCGCGGGTGACCGGCTGGTGATAGGCAATGATCGCAAGGGTTTCGATGGCCGCGCGTGAGAGTTTGCGGGTTTCGACCGTTTCCTTCTGCATCAGAAAGCCAAGGTCAGAGGCGGTGCGCAGCGCCCAGGCATCGCCGACGCGCACGATGTTGACGCCGCGCCCGTCGTAGCGTTTGCGCAGGTGCTCCAGCGCGGTGCCCGGTTCGCAGCCATGCGGCATCCGCGCCTCAAGATCGCGCACCGTCACCGGTTCGGCGCTGGCAAAGAGCACCGCTTCAACCATGCGCTCCTGTTCGGCCATGGGGGGCGCGTCGAAGAGGGTTTGGGTTTCCTCCGCAACAGTGTTCTGGCTGTGGTCGTCCATCAGGTATCCTTGTCACGAATGCGCAGCTGAATGGGCGCATAGGTCTCGCTCTGTCGCAGCTCCAGTCGGCCTTCTTTCACCAGTTGCAGCGAGGCGGCAAAGGTGGAGGCGGTGGCGGAGCGGCGTTTCATCGGGTCGGAGTGCCAGCCATCAGGCAGATAGGTCAGCATATCGGTCCAGCTGCCGGTGTAGCCGATCAGGTGGCGCATCCGTTCCAGCGCCGCCTCCATGGTAAAGATCGCCTCGCGGTCCAGCACGAAGGGGCGGAAATCATCGCGGGTGCGGATCCGGGCATAGGCCTGCATCAGGTCCAGGAGATTGGCCGAATAGCTGACGGTGCGGATGCGGGTCACATCCTCACCCTGACCACGGGCAAAGAAGTTGCGGCCCAGCTGATCGCGCGCCATCAGCCGCGCCGCGGCGTCGCGCATGGCCTGAAGCCGCTCCAGCTGGAAGGCCAGATGCGCCGCCAGCTCCTCACCGGAGGGGCCGTCCTCCGTCGGGTCGGGCGGCAGCAGCAGGCGGGATTTCAGATAGGCAAGCCAGGCCGCCATGACCAGATAATCGGCGGCCAGTTCGATACGCAGCTCATGGGCCTTTTCCACGAAACTGAGGTATTGGCGCGCAAGTTCCAGCACCGAAATGCGGCGCAGGTCGACCTTTTGCGTGCGCGAGAGCGACAAGAGCACGTCCAGCGGCCCCTCGTAGCCGTCAACGTCCACGATCAATGCTTCGGCCGCGAGCCGCTCCTCGACGCTGGTCGCGTCGTCGTCAAACAAAGTGTCAGCCATATACCTGTCCGCCCATGAGGGCTGATAGTTCGGCCTCGGCCGCGGTTATGTCAAGCGTGGCCGGAGCGCGGCGAGCGGCCTCGGCCTGTTCGGCGCGGGCCTGTGCAGCCACGCTCATCTGGCCCGAAGCCTCCGCCACGGCGGCGCGCTCATCCAGCGGGGCGTTGCAGAACAGGACCACATCGCAGCCTGCCGCCAGCGTGTCGCGGGCGATATCCTGCGGTGTGCCGCTCAGCGCCTTCATCGAGATGTCATCGCTCATGATCAGCCCGTCAAAACCAATGTCGGTGCGGATCATCTGCATGACGCGGGGCGACAGGGTGGCGGGGCGGCTGTCCAGCGCCTCATAGACCAGATGGGCGGTCATCCCCATCGGCAGGTCATTCAGCGCGGCAAAGGCGGCAAAATCCGAGCCGGTCAGCTGATCCAGCGGCGCGCTGATGCGGGGCAGGTCCTTGTGGCTGTCCAGCGTCGCGCGGCCATGGCCGGGGATATGTTTCACCACCGGCACGACGCCGCCATCCAGCAGGCCGTCGGCGGTGGCGCGGGCGCGGCGCACCACCGCCGCCAGATCGCTGCCGTAACAGCGGTTCTGGAGAAACGGGTGGGTATCGGGACCGGCCACATCGGCCAGCGGTGCGCAGTTGCTGTCGATGCCCAGCCCGCGCAGCTCCTCCGCGATCAGGCGGGCGCGCAGATACATGGCGCGATCCGCCCCTGCCCCGGCAGCCGCCGCGTGATCCAGCGCGGGCCGCCACTGGCGTGCCAGCGGCGGGCGCAGGCGCTGCACGCGGCCGCCCTCCTGATCGATGGTGATCAGACAGTTGCGGCCAACCGCCTCGCGCAGTTCATCACAGAGCGCGCGGGTCTGCTCGGCGCTGTCGATATTGCGGGCAAACAGGATGAAGCCAAAGGGATTGGCGCGGGCGAACAGCGCCTTTTCGGCGGCGCTGAGACGCAGACCTTCGGCATCTAGAATTGTGGCTCCGTAACGCATTGCGATCCTCTTGTGCTGGGGCGCTGATACACCAGTGTCGGGGGCGGCGCCATGGCCGGATGGGTCAAACTGGCAGCAGTTTGCCGGATGGAAAACGACAAACGCCCGGCTGGAGCCGGGCGCGGAGGTGTCGGAGGGAGGCCCATGTCCTAGCGGGTGGTCACGGGGATACAGTCGGCGTTGCCTGCCACCAGTGCGGAGCAGAAACGGCGCGCATCGGAGAGGTCGTCAAAGCCCATCGCGCGCAGGCGGTAGAAGGTGCGACCTCCGCTTTCCGCCTTTTGGATCACCCGTTTCTTGCCTTCCAGATAATCGGCGAAGCGTCCGTGGATGCGATCCCATTCGGCGCGCGCGACCTCGGCGCTTTCATAGGCGCCGAGCTGGGCCAGACGGGTGCCTGCGGGCAGGCTGTCGGGCGAGACATCCTGCGTGGTTTGCGCAACCGGGGCAGACGCTGTGGCGCGGCTTGGTGAAAAACGGGCGGGCCGCGCGGCGGGGCGCAGCGAGACGCGCACACCGGGGGCATTGCGCAGGGCTGCATTTGGCGCGGGCGCCACGGCCGCGACGCTCACGGCCTGCAGGGGTTGTGGCTGAACGATGGCCGGCGCTGTGGCGGAAGCCGACAGCTGTTCGGCGCCGCGCAGGGTCTCCTCCCCCAGAGGGGCGAAATCCTCGGTCAGCTCAGCCACCAGCGCGTCGATATCGCCGCCCTGATAGGCCGCGACCGCTTCGCTGGAGAGCCTGCCTGTATCGGCATTGGCCGCCGCAGCGGCATCAGCCGCCCCATCGCGGGTGTCGTTGATCCGCGCAGCACCGGTGGTGAGCGCCGCCTGCATGGGCTGGTCATCCTCGGTCAGCTGCACGTCCTGCGGCGCCAGTGTCAGCCGGTCGGCGGGAGTTTCGACATTGCCATTGGCGGCAACCGCATTGACGGCAAGCCCCTGATGATCGGCGGGCAGGCCGCCGGGGTTCTCGGGCTGCACCCGCAGCGGGCCTTCGACGGCGCGCACGACCGGCACGCCGCTGACATCGCGGGAAATCAGCTGGTAGCCCCAGAGACCGATGCCTGCGACCAATGCAAGCGAGGCCACGGCGCCAAGGACGCTGAACGC
The DNA here is from genome assembly GCF_048056095.1 of Phaeobacter sp. JH20_34. NCBI lineage: Bacteria > Pseudomonadati > Pseudomonadota > Alphaproteobacteria > Rhodobacterales > Roseobacteraceae > Phaeobacter > Phaeobacter sp. JH20_34. The sequence continues at coordinate 81,691 of NZ_JAYMWT010000021.1, forward strand.
CTTGCTGAGGCCGGCGCGACCGGCCCCTGCCGGTTCCGGGCTAAACCCGTAGTCATCGTAGCGATGCCCCTGACCGGTGCCCGGCCCGCTATAGGCGTCCTGCGCGGAGGCACCATAGCTGGGCGCTGGCTGCTGATAGGGGCTGTAGGACTGCGCGCCCTGTCCGGGCGATGTATGGGGCTGCGCAAAATAGCCGCCCGCTGCCGGCTGCTGGGCCTGTGGCGCGGCGGCCGATGTCTGCGGATCGAATCCGAAGGGGTGTTTGGGCTGCGGATAGGGCAGATGCGCATCGGCAAAGGAAGGCTCCTGCCGGGTGCCCTGTGTTTCAGTGGCGGAGGCCGAAGAACGGTCCCCACCATTGGAATACGACTGGCCGTGACCTGCCTGCGTAAAATACGCCATTTCCGCCTCACTGCCCGCAGACGGCACGCAATGCGCCGATCCGGGTTTCTACTTGATGATCTGCCTCGATCCGGCGGCCTGGGCGATTTTAGCTATCGCATCTCCTGCGCCGGTGTGACCCCAAGAATACCAAGACCGGCAGAAATGACAATGGAAACGGACTTGGCCAGTGCCATTTTTGCATGTGTTGCAGATGGGTTGCTCTCGTTAACAAAACGTAAACCTTCGTTGGTTTTGCCAAGGTGATACAGCCCGTGCAGTTCCGAGGCGAGATCATAGAGATAGAAGGCAACCCGGTGCGGCTCGTGGGTGCGGGCGGCGATTTCCACCTGACGTGGCCATTCGGCCAGCTTCTTGGCCACCGCCAGCTGGGCGGAATCGTCCAGAAGCGACAGGTCGGCCGCGGCCAGCGTGGCCTCGTCGGTCGCAATCCCGGCCTCTGCCGCCTTGCGGAGGGTCGAGCAGATCCGCGCGTTGGCGTATTGCACATAGAACACCGGGTTATCCTTGGACTGCTCCAGCGCCTTGTCGAGGTCGAAATCGAAACCCTGATCGTTCTTGCGCGTCAGCAGCATGAAACGGGTGACATCGGCGCCGACGGCATCGACCACATCGCGCAGGGTAACAAAGGTCCCTGCCCGTTTGGACATCTTGAACTCCTGACCGTCCTTGAACAGCTTCACCAGCTGGCACAGCTTGATATCCAGCGGCACCCGACCATCGGAGAGCGCCGAAACCGCCGCCTTCATCCGCTTGACATAGCCGCCGTGGTCGGCGCCGAAAATGTCGATCAGCTCGTCAAAGCCGCGCTCAACCTTATCGTAGTGATAGGCGATGTCGGGCGCGAAATAGGTCCAGGAACCATCGGATTTCTTCACTGCCCGGTCAACGTCGTCGCCGTGATCGGTGGATTTGAACAGGGTCTGTTCGCGCGGTTCCCAATCGTCGGGTTTCTTGCCCTTCGGCGGTTCCAGCACGCCCTGATAGATCAGCCCCTTGGCATCCAGTTCCTTCAGCGCGGCCTCGATCTTGCCGGTGCCGTAGAGGGATTTTTCCGAGTAGAACACATCCATCTCGATGCCAAGCTGGGCCAGATCCTCGCGGATCAGCTGCATCATCGCATCGGTTGCGAATTCGCGCACCTCGGCCAGCCAGACATCTTCGCCCTGATCGACATAGGCATCGCCCACCTTGTCCTTCAGCGCCTGCCCGACGGGAACCAGATAGTCGCCCGGATAGGTGCCATCGGCAAAGGCCACGTCCTGCCCGTGTGCCTCGAGGTAGCGCAGGTAGACAGAGCGCGCCAGCACATCGACCTGACCGCCGCCGTCATTGATGTAATATTCGCGGGTGACGTCATAGCCGGCATAGGCCAGGAGCGCCGCCAGCGCATCGCCGAAGACCGCGCCGCGGGTGTGACCCACATGCAGGGGGCCGGTCGGGTTGGCGGAGACATATTCCACGTTCACCCGCTTGCCCGCGCCGACGTCCGAGCGGCCGAAATCCGTGCCTGCGTCCAGGACCGATTTCAGCACGCCCTGCCAGATGCCCGGAGCCAGCCGCAGGTTCAGGAAGCCTGGGCCTGCGACCTCAGCGCTGGTGATCCGATCGTCCGCGGCCAGCTTGGCCGCCAGCGCCTCGGCGATGTCGCGCGGCTTCATCCTGGCGGGCTTGGCCAGCACCATCGCCGCATTGGTCGCCATGTCGCCATGGGCGGCGTCGCGCGGCGGCTCCACCGCGACATTGGCAAAATCGAGCCCTCCGGGCAGCGCGCCCTCGCCGGTCATGGCGGTCAGGCTGTCGATCACGAGCGAGCGGATATCGGTAAAGAGGTTCATATCTGGCGTCCCAACTGTTCAGCACAGCGGATACCGGGGGCGGCAGGAAGGGTCAACAGGATTGCAGAACCCATCACCATCAGCAGCGGGGGCGTCCCGGAAAATTCCCGTTTTCCGGTCAATTTTCCGGGTGAAGAAAATTGCGCGCGGGGCGAGGTTACGCGATATACGCACCAAGGCGCGGCAGATCAGGCCACCGGTACATCACGGGCCGGCAGACGGCCCCATCTGGTGATCTGATACCGGCGCAGCGAGGCGACATAATAGGGGTCGCGCAGAATCAGACGCTCAACCTCATCGCGGCTGGCCGCCTCGACATTCCAGATCGCCCCCGGAAAATCCTGCTCGGGCCGCATCGCCAATGCGCCGCCGATCTGCAATTCGGGATGGGCGCGTACAAAGGCGATATGAGCATCCCGGCGCGGGCGATCCGCGCGGATCCGCGCCATCTCTGGCGCATCCTGAAAGGTCACGGTCCAATGCGTCATGCCATTGCTTGCCATGGCGGCCTCTTGCATCTGCGATTGCGGTTCTGGGCGTCTGCCCCATGAAACCGCATCGGACCTGCCTCAGGATAGTGCCAGTTGGCGTCAGCGTTACCGCCAGTCGCAGCGCAGCCCGCGCCTATTGCCCGGCTTGCAGATCTGCCGCAGCGGCAGCGGCCTCAGCCGGGAACAGGCGGCGGTGCTCCTGCAATGCAAAGCGGTCGGTCATGCCTGCGATATAATCCGAAACGATCCGGGCCAGAGCGGTTTCATCAGCGGCGGCGGCGATATCGCCCTGCCAGCGCGCGGGCATCTCTGCCGGATGGTTGAGGAAATGCGGAAACAGCGCCTCCACCACCTTGGAGACCTCAGCGCGTTTGCGCATCACGCTGGGCGCGCGGTACATGCGGGTGAAGAGAAAGGCGCGGATTTCCTTCAGGTCGGCCCAAAGCGCATCGGAAAACACCACCACGGGCGCGCCCAGGGCACGCACATCCTCGACGCTTTGCGCGCCGCTGGCAGCAAGACGGGCGCGGGCGCCGTCGATCACATCGCTGACCATCACGCCAAAGACCCGCCGCAGCGCCTCGTGCCGGCGGCGGCGCGCGTCAAGGCCGGGATAACGGCGATCCACCGCCTGATAGGCCGGTCCGATCACCGGCAGCTCGGCAATATCGGCATCGGTGAACAGCCCGGCGCGCAGACCGTCGTGCAGGTCGTGGTTGTTATAGGCGATGTCATCGGCCAAGGCCGCAACCTGCGCCTCGGCGCTGGCATGGGTGTGCAGCTCCAGATCCAGCGCCGCATTGCATTCGGCCAGCGCCCAGGGCAGATCGCCCACAACCGGACCATTATGTTTGGCAATCGCCTCAAGGGTTTCCCAGGTGAGATTCAGCCCGTCGAATTCGGCGTAATGCCGTTCCAGCGAGGTGACGATGCGGATGGCCTGCGCATTGTGATCAAAGCCACCATAGGGGGCCATCAGCGCATGCAGAGCATCCTCGCCGGTGTGGCCAAAGGGCGTGTGTCCCAGATCATGCGCCAGCGCCACCGCCTCGGTCAGTTCCTGATTGAGCCGAAGTGCGCCCGCTATGGTCCGCGCCACCTGCCCCACCTCGATCGAATGGGTGAGCCGGGTGCGATAATTGTCGCCTTCATGTTCGACAAAGACCTGGGTTTTGTGTTTCAGCCTGCGAAAGGCGCTGGCGTGGATGATCCGGTCACGGTCGCGCTGATAGGGGGAGCGGAAACTGCTTTCTTCTTCGGGGACTTGGCGGCCACAGCTACGGTCGGGCATGGTCGCATAAGGCGCGTAGGTCACTAATCTTTTCCCCGGTCAATCTTGTCCCTGTGGCGTCACCTTTCTATATTATGAACTCAGCTGCAACACGGCAGTGATCACCGTATTGGGAGACCAGAGATGCAATTGCCTCCAAAAGTGACCGAGCGCGCCTTTGCCCGGCTGGCCGAAATCGGCGCGGCCGATCAGGGTCAGGCGCTGCGCGTGGCTGTCGAAGGCGGCGGCTGTTCCGGGTTTCAGTACGAAATTGCGCTGGATGCCCCGCAGGCCGATGATCTGATCCTTGAGGGTCAGGGGCAGAAGGTGGTGGTGGATGAGGTCTCGCTGCCGTTTCTGGAAAACGCGGTGATCGACTTTACCGAAGAGCTGATTGGCGCGCGGTTCGTGATCAACAACCCCAATGCCACCTCAAGCTGCGGCTGCGGCACCTCGTTTTCGATGTAGAAACGCCCGCAGGGGCTGCATGACCACCGGTTTGCGCTAAGTGATGCTGGCCGCGCGGTGCCCTGCGGACCAGATCCGTCATCTGCTGCCATATGGCCGGAGCGTCGCCGCTAAACGGGCTGGCGCGTTTTGATCACGGCGACAGGCTGAGCCCCCCTGCCCCGATCCGTCGATATCGGGCGTGACAGTCCCCCGCCCTGCTGAAGATCTGCCAGAACGCCTCGAATGCGGGGGTGCTGTTTTGCAGGTTCCGCAACTGTTTGCGGGCGTCGGGACCGGAGTGCGCCGCCATATGGCTGAGGGCATCCTGCCAGAGTGCGGGTGCTGTCCGGCCGGGTCCAGCGCCTGCCTCCATCAGCCAGACCGACAGCGGCGCCAGCAGGCTGCGGGTGGCGGGGGCGGCGATATGCAGGGCCTGCCCGGCGCCTGCGGGGAGCCGGCAGGCGGGCTCGGCTTTCCGGCCACCGCAGTTACCTGCTGCCACCACAGCGTAACGAAACAGGCGTGATAGCCATCCATGCGCCCGTCAAACCCGTCTGGTGTCAGGGTAAACTGCGCGGTCGCGTGGCTGAGCAGCTGCTCCCAATAGGGCGCAGGCGTCGCGCCGGCATAGCGCAGGGCAATGCAGATCTCGGCCAACAGGTCCAGATCCTGATCAAGGCAGGCCAACAGCCCGGCGTAGGTCAGGCTTTGCAGGGCGCGGTCGTCCAGCCCCGGATCCCGCCGCCCGTAATCGGAGAGGTAGAACACGATATGGGTCAGCTCGTAGGCAGCCTTGCGATTGGGGATCGCAAAGGTCGCGCTGCGGCGGGTGAAGCGGCGCAGCCGGTCCGCAAGCCCAGGATCAACCGGCAGCGCAATGCCACGGCGGGCCAGCAGCTGCTGTGCCTCAGCGCGTTGCAGATCCGACAGTTCCGCCTCCACGAGACCCTGAGCCGCGGCCCAATGTGCCAGCTCCGCGGCGGCGGCGGGCGTGCCGGTCAGATCTTCGTAGTCGAGGCAAATCGACAGGATAAAGCGATAATATTGCGGGAAAAACCGCAGTTGGCGCGCGGCGCCGTCACAGAAGGGGCGCAGGGGGGACAGCGCCGCCTCGCCGCCGATCCCCCCTGCGCCTGCCGGTCCCCCGGCCCGCTGCTGCATCACCCGCAGCAGGCTCAGCAGTTCTGCGTTCTCCTTCAGCCAGTAGACCTCCTGCGGCCGGCGCCGGTGGCAGGCAAAGCTCTCGACCCATGTTGCAGCCGATGTACCCGGCGCCGTGCCCCGCCGCCCCGGTCCAGAGGGAGGCGGATGGTCGGGCGGGCCATCAGCGGACGCGCGGGTTTCGGCGTCCGGGATCTTGAAAGGCAGGATGATGGTCATGGTCGAAGCACCAAGATGGAACGCGCCCTGTGTCCGTCAGCCGTCAGACAGGCTGCCGGGGGGCTGGCTCATCGCGGCTTAGCTGCCGGAGGAGAACAGGCCGGTGGCCGCGCCGGTGGTGGTGGCGCCATCGGCCTGCGGGGCGGAACCCGAGGAGAACAGCGCGGTGCCTGCGCCCGCACCCAGATTGCCGTCGCCCTCGCGGCAGGTCGAACCGGAGGAGAACATCTCGACCCCGTCCCCGGCATGAAGATCGCCGGTATGAAGCTCCGCCGCCGCAGGTGTCGACGGCTGTGCAAAGAGGTCGTGGCGCAAGGTTGATGTGGTCATGGATCGTCTCCCGTTCTAGGTGAAAAACACCCGTCGACGATTGGCACGGGATGCCTGTTTCGCAACTGATAAACACGCCTATCGGTTGTTTTTCTGATAGGTCCACGGTTTAGGAAGGAGCGTCAATCCGTTGATCCTGAACCGAATGGCAGGTTCTGCACAGGTTAGCCACAGAGCTATCCACAACCGCAGACGCACAAAGCATAAGCAGACCGTCAGGCGATGATTTTGCAGGGCTGCAAATCACCCGGCAGCCGGGAGGGCGAGACCGAGCGGATCGCGTGCTGCTGATTCGCTGCTGTCGCCCGGGCGCGCCCTTGCCCCCTCGCCCGGATTGCGCGATAGATCAGGCGCCCCGCTGCGGGCCATTGAGGCAGGAGACCGGATATGAAAATCGCCACCTTCAACATCAACGGCATCAAGGCCCGCATCCATGCGCTGCCGGAATGGCTGGATGAGGCGCAACCCGATGTGGTGGTGCTGCAGGAGATCAAATCGGTCGATGAGGCCTTTCCGCGTGAGCTGTTCGAGGACCGGGGCTACAATGTCGAAACCCATGGCCAGAAGAGTTTCAACGGGGTGGCGATCCTGTCGAAGCTGCCGCTGGAGGATGTGCGGCGCGGCCTGCCGGGAGATGACAGCGACGAACAGGCGCGCTGGATCGAGGCAACCGTGGTGGGCAAACAGGCGATCCGCATCTGCGGGCTTTATCTGCCCAATGGCAACCCGGTTGAGCTGGACGCAGATGGACAGCCGGTCGACGGCGGCAAATACGCCTATAAACTGGCCTGGATGGAGCGGCTGCGGCAGCGGGCCAAGGATCTGCTGGCCGAGGAAATGCCCGCGCTGATGGCCGGGGATTACAATATCATTCCGCAGGCCGAAGACGCCAAGACGCCCGAAGCCTGGAAAGACGACGCGCTGCACCGCCCCGAAAGCCGGGCGGCATTCCAGCGGATCGTGGCGCTTGGCTTTACCGAAGCGTTCCGCGCCCGCCATCAGGGGCCGGGGCATTATTCGTTCTGGGATTATCAGGCCGGGGCCTGGAACCGCGATAACGGCATCCGCATCGACCATTTCCTGCTGAGCCCGCAGGCCGCCGATCTGCTGCGCGACTGCCAGATCGACAAGGAGGTGCGCGGCCGCGACAAACCGTCAGACCATGTGCCGGTCTGGGTCGATCTGGACCTATAGGCGGATAAGGCAGCAGCCTGAGCGCCGGGTCGCGGGCGATCCGGCGGATTGACCGGGGTCAGCCCTAGCGGCGCGCGGGCTGCTGATATCGGCCGCCCCCTGAGGTCCGCAAAGATTTCATCTCGGCACGGACAACTGCGCACAAAAAACAAAGGGCGCATCGTTTCCGATGCGCCCGAATATCATCTCAGCAGATCCCCCCGCGGGGGCAAAAGCTTAGGCGAGAGCCAGATTGGCTGCGCTTTCGCGGCCATCACGACCGGCTTCGATATCGAATGTGACTTTCTGGTCGTCATTCAGTGTGGTCAGGCCTGCGCGCTCAAGCGCCGAGATATGCACAAACACGTCTCTGCTACCGCCCTCGGGGGCGATAAAACCAAAACCTTTAGTAGAGTTGAACCATTTTACGGTGCCATTAGCCATCGTAAGTCTCCTTAAAAATGCCACCCGCGGAATGCGGCAGCTCGGCCAGTCAGTGCAAGATCGCATCGCTGAGCCGTAAGGAGCAGAAAAGTCGATAGAGATAACCTAACCTGACCTCCCTACCTGCCTTTGTGCAACTAAGCAAGCAGCAACTGCGGATTGTTGCGACGAGGGTGTGCAAATGCGCTAGCTCCAGCGCCGCGCCCCAGGTTCTGACGGCCTGCCCGCCGGTCAGGCCAGCGTGGTGACGGGGCCGCCGGTGCCGGGGTCGTTTTCGGCTGGGGCCGCGCTGTCGCCGGTGACGTCATGGCCGTAGATCCAGTCGAATTGCTGCACCATGCGCTGGGGCGCGAGGCGACCGCCAAGGCGCAGGATCTGATGCGCAGGCCAGGCCAGCGGCTGGCGCAGGTGGTATTTCCAGGCATTGCCGGTGGCGGCATCGACAACCCGGGCGGTGCGGTCGTGGCGGCGCGCCTGATAGGCGGCCAGACCGGCCTCGGTGGTCTTGGCGGTGCGCAGGGCATCAACCAGCACCCAGGCATCCTCAAGCGCGAGGTTCGCACCCTGAGCCATGAACGGCAGGGTGGGATGCGCGGCATCGCCCATGATCGCCAGCGCGCCCTTGTGCCAGACTTCGGCCACCGGATGGCGGAACAGCCCCCAGAGCGCCACCTGATCGACCTGCCCCAACAATTCTGCGGCAGCGCCACCAAAGCCCTGGAAGGCGGCGCGCAGGTTTTCGGGGTCATCCTGCTGATGCCAGCCCTCATCCGCCCAGGTCTTGCGCTCCTGCACCGCGACGATGTTCATCAGGCTGCTGTCGCGCAGCGGATAGGTGACCAGATGGCGACCCGGCCCCATGAAGACCTGCGCCTCGGCCGGGTGATTGTGAAGATTGGCAACTGTAGCGCGCCAGGCCACCTGCCCGGTAAAGCGCGGTTTGGCCACGCCGTTCAGCGCGGCGCGCGCCTTGGAGTGCAACCCGTCTGCGCCGATCACCAGATCGCCGCCGCATTGCGCGCCATTGGCCAGATGCACCACCGGCCGGGCGCCGCAGCTGATGCGGTCGACCTTCTGCAACAGGCGCACCTTGACGCCGCTGCGACGTGCGGCATCAGCCAGCAGGTTGATCAGATCGGCGCGGTGGACAAAGTAGAAATTCCGCCCCGGCGCATATTGGTCGAGATCGAGACGCAGCACCTCGCGGCCCCGCCGGTGGCTGCGCAGAACCACCGCACGGGCGCGCGGCGCAGTCCAGGCGAGATCATCGGCCAGCCCCAGCGCCCGCAGAACCGCGACACCATTGGGGCTGATCTGAATGCCCGCGCCGACCTCGGTGATCGCCTCGGCCTGTTCGAGGACCGTGACCTCGGCGCCCTGCTGGCTGAACGCCAGTGCCGCCGCCAGCCCACCGATGCCCGCGCCGATGATGGTGATTTTCCGGTCTGTCAGTCTCATGCTGTCCCGCTGTCTGCACGCCGACCGGTCCGTTCTGGCCAGGCGATACCCCCAGATAACCGAAAAACGCCGGAGCGACAGGCCCCGGCGTTGTGATTTTTTTCACAAATGCAAGAAAATCAGTCGTCGCGGTGGACTTTTTCGCGCCGCTCATGGCGTTCCTGTGCCTCAAGGCTCATCGTGGCGATGGGCCGGGCGTCCAGACGCTTGAGCGAAATCGGTTCACCGGTGACTTCGCAATAGCCGTATTCGCCTTCGTCGATGCGGCGGATCGCGGCGTCGATCTTGGCGACCAGTTTGCGCTGACGGTCCCGGGTGCGCAGTTCCAGCGCGCGGTCCGTTTCCTCGCTGGCGCGGTCGGCAACATCGGGAATATTGCGGGTATTGTCCTGCAACCCCTCGATGGTGTCACGGCTTTCGGCCAGGAGTTCCTGTTTCCAGTCATAGAGCTTACGACGGAAATACTCCTGCTGCCGGTCATTCATGAAGGGTTCATCTTCAGCCGGACGATAATCATCCGGCAGGAACACGTCTTGCTTCATTTCGCTACCTTTGGTTTGCCCCATACTGCCGGTCTTCCTCGGTATTGTTTACAAACTCAGCGGCTCCCCCCGCATGCCGCAGCGTTTATCCCCTGCGCAGGCGATTGTCACTACACAATAGTACGCACAAAGGGTTAAAACCTGCATAAGAGCGCCCCCAGGGGTTGCAGCGAGGCAACGAGGCAGGAAAGACATGCAGTTTCAGGGCACTAAGGATTATGTCGCGACCGAAGATCTGAAAATCGCGGTCAATGCCGCGGTCACTCTGGAGCGGCCGCTGCTGGTGAAGGGCGAGCCGGGCACCGGCAAGACCGAGCTGGCGCGGCAGGTGGCGGATGCGCTGGGACTGCGGATGATCGAATGGAACGTGAAATCCACCACCCGCGCGCAGCAGGGGCTGTATGAATACGATGCGGTCAGCCGGCTGCGCGACAGTCAGCTGGGCGACGAGCGGGTGCATGACGTCAGGAACTACATCAAGAAAGGCAAGCTCTGGGAGGCCTTTGAGGCCGACGAGAAGGTCGTTCTGCTGATTGACGAAATCGACAAGGCCGACATCGAGTTCCCGAACGACCTGTTGCAGGAGCTCGACAAGATGGAGTTCCATGTCTACGAAACCGGCGAGACGATCCGGGCCAGGCAGCGCCCGATCATGATCATCACCTCCAACAATGAAAAGGAACTGCCGGACGCGTTTCTGCGTCGGTGCTTCTTTCACTACATCCAGTTTCCCGATGCCGAAACCATGCGCAAGATCGTCGAGGTGCATCATCCCGGTATCAAGGACAGCCTGCTGACCACCGCGCTGACGCAGTTCTACGAGATCCGCGATACGGCCGGGTTGAAGAAGAAACCTTCGACCTCGGAGGTGCTGGACTGGCTGAAGCTGCTCCTGGCGGAGGATCTGAGCGCGGAAGATCTGAAGCGCGATGGCGCGGATGCGCTGCCGAAACTGCATGGCGCGCTGCTGAAGAACGAACAGGATGTGCATCTGTTCGAGCGGCTCGCCTTTATGGCGCGGGGACGTCGCTGAAGGCCAGCCGCGCAGGATCAGACCAGAGGCCCGCCCCTTGTTGCGGGCCTTTTTTGTCCTTGCCTCCGTATCAGACGGGCTGTTCCTCTTCTGGTCGTAGATAGGCCTGCGCTGTCTGCTTCAACAGAAGCCGCAGCTTGCGTGGGCGCCCTTCGATGGCAAAGTGCACGACCTGCTCCAGACAGTTCAGCTGTTTGAGCCGTTGCGGGACATTATGATGGGTGCCGGGCATCACATAGTGGCGAAGGGTGTCGCGCCGGGGAAAGCGGTCCCGTTGCGGTGCCTCGCGGCCATGTCTCCCGTGGATGACGGTATAATCCGTGCCGTCGCGAAAATGATCGGCAGCAGATTTCACCTCGTAATGCGAGATCCGGTTGCGATAGGCCGCCCAGCGTGTTTCGTCAGGCACGATATCGGGGTGGATCGAAATCTGCGGCGCAAAGGCGAGAACGGCGTCTATGCGGGTAACGGAGGATGCGACGATGGCGCTGAAGCCGCCCATGGAATGGCCCATCGCAATCACACGGGTGGCGCCGCATATCGCGCGGTAACTCTCAATTTCGGCACCGATGCGGCTCAGAAGACCCGGCGTGTTCAGCCAGCTTCGCTGCGGATCCGCGATGAACAGGGTGTTGTGACGGCCATTTCCCGTCGCGCTTCGCGCGAATTCATAAGGCGGGCAGGTTTCGGCATCCTTGCCAATCCCTGAAAAACACACGACGAGCCTGTCGCCGGGACCGCGATGCGCCCATGTGACCAGATCATCGCAGGACAGCCGGGGTGTGATCGTAAGCTGTGATGGAGGCACGTCCGCTCCCTGATTGCTGAGCGTTGTTTACGGTGCTCACGCATGGTGCGCGGCGACGCGACGGGGTTGGTAAGGGGGCGGCACATACACCGGCCTGCTGACGGCTGAGTGCGCCAGTGGGCTGGACCGGCGCCTATGCCGTGTCTTCCGTCTGCGGTGTTGGGCACCGCGGGGTTGCCCCGTCGGCCTGCCCTGCCCGCATGGAAGCGGTCACAAGGTCAATACGCCTCGCGCAGGAAGCGTTCGACGCGCTCGGGGTCATCCTCGATCATGCGCAAGAGGATGCGGGCGGGACGTTCCGGCAGGCGGCGGCCCTGTTCCCAGTTGCGCACCGAGCCGAGGCGAAAGCCGAAGTGGCTGCAAAAGCGTTCCTGCGACATGCCGAGGGTCTTGCGCAGGCGCACGACATCCACCATCGGCACCTCGCGGGTTGCGATGGTCTCCAAGGGCGTCTTGCCGGAGATGTCCTCCTGCATCTGTTTGAGCGCCATGGCGTCGCGGTCCGCTTCGCTTTGCTGGCGGATACGGCTGCCGGTTCGACGCCGTGCGTGATGCTCTGCCCGATGATCTGCCCGCTGCTCTGCCATGTCAGTTGCCCTCCTTCAATAGTGCCTTGATCCGGGATTTGACCACATCCAGGGCCAGATCCCGCACTGCCCGTGCCCCCTGCGCCATCAAGCCGGACAGCCGCGGATCGGGCTGTCGGCGGTGGATCCGCAGCACATAGACCATCATCAGATCAGGGCTGGCCTGATGGATGCGGTAGCGCAGCGCCAGATCCCCGGCGACATGGGTGTAATCTTCATCCGTCTTGCGCCCGATGGTGGGGTCGCGCACCAGGGTTGCGATCAGCCGGGCCAGCTCATCCTCGTCCAGATAGGCGTGGATGGCGTCCTCGACCGCGACCGGGGTGATGCGGTAATCCACCCGCAGGCATTTCTGTGTCTCTTTGCGTATATACGCCATTGGCGTAGCCTTTTCAACCTGTCTCTGCGTTCCGTCGCCGCTGGCAGAGTTGATCGGACCCGCCGTGACGCACAACCTCTGCCTGCATCAGCAGAGCCGCACCGCCCGCGGCGCGGGCGAAATTTTGCCGTCAATGTGATGCCGGGTGGCTCTTCTCATTGTCACACCGCTGCGATAAGGCCAGCCATAACATTGATTTTTAACCCTGTCTTGGCACAAGCTGGGGCGATCGCGCCGCAGGAGATATCGCTTGTTCACATTCCGGCCCCCCATCGCGGCCCCGCGCAAGCCTGCCAGCGGCAGCAGCGGCCCGGCGGCTGCCCCGTCCCGCGTGTTCCGGCGCGGCTGCGCCGCGCTGGTGCTGCTCGCCACACTGGCGGGATGTGGCACCGGAAGCGCCCCCCCGGCCCCCGGTCACCGCGGCGCGGCCACGGCGGCGCTGGCCCCGGCCAAGAGCTTTGCCCGTGCCCATCCGGTGGCTCCGCAGCGGGCCAACAGCGATATCGCACGGGATTTCCTGGATCTGCATTTCCAGCTGGAAGGCGGCACCGAACTGCCTGTGTTTACCCGGTTTGAAACTCCGATCACGCTGCGCGTCACCGGCCAGCCGGGCAGCGGGCTGACCCGCGATCTGGAGGCGTTGCTGCTGCGGCTGCGCCGAGAAGCGGGGCTGGACCTGCGGCAGCTGACCACCGGGGCGGCCAATATCACCATCGAAGCCGTGCCGCGCAAGGCGATCCGCCGCGCCTCGCCCCGGGCGGCCTGTTTCGTGGTCCCCAACGTCAGCTCGCTGGCGGAGTATCGCCGCTACAAGCGCCATCCGCGCACCAATTGGGCCAATCTGCGCGCCCGTCAGCGGCTGGCGATTTTTGTGCCGAATGATGTCAGCCCGCAAGAGACCCGCGACTGCCTGCACGAAGAGTTGGCGCAGGCGATCGGGCCGCTGAACGATCTCTACCGGCTGCCGGATTCGGTGTTCAACGATGACAATATCCATACGGTACTGACCGGGTTTGACATGCTGATCCTGCGGCTGGGCTATGCGCCCGAGCTGCGTACCGGCATGACACGGGCCGAGGTGGCCGCGCGCCTGCCTGCCATTCTGGCACGGCTGAACCCGGCAGGTGCCGGGCGCGCCGCGGCGCCGCTGCCGCGCACCTCTCGGGACTGGATCCGCGCGACCGAGGCGGCGCTGACACCGGGCACTGGCCGCGGCACCCGTTTGCAGGCCGCCCATCGCGGCGCCGCCATTGCCCGCGATCTGGGCTGGCAGGATCACCGGCGGGCGTTCAACCACTATGTGCTGGGGCGCATTTTGCAGCGGGACGAGCCGGAGCTGGCGCAGCAGCATTTCGAGACCGCGCTGATCTATTTGCAGGGGCGCTATGACAGCCCGCTGCTGCGCGCGCAGATCGCCAGCCGCATGGCGGCCTTTGACATCGTGCGCGGCGACGGCGCCAGCGCCCTGGCGCGGATCCGCCCTGCCCTGCCGGTGGCAGCGCGCGGCGAGAATGCGGTGCTGTTGTCAAGCCTGATGCTGCTGGAGGCCGAGGCGCTGCTGCTGGAGGGGCAAACTGACGCTGCCTATGCGGTCAGGCTGGACAGTCAGGGGTGGGCGCGATACGGGTTTGGCCCGGATTGGGCGGTCCGGGGGGCAATGCGCGAAATCGCAGCCCTGGCGCCGCCGCAATAACCGCAGCTGAGGGGCGCACCGGCTTGACCCGGCCCGCGGCGGCCCCACCTGAGACCTGAACACTCTAACATACGGACATTGGCATGATCGTAATCGGCGCATTGATCATTGGCGCATTCCTGGGGGCCCGTACGGCCCAGAAACGCGGCGGCAGCTTGGCGGACAAACTGCAATATGGCGCTGCATACGCCATTGTTTTTGGTATTCTGGGGATGTTTGCAACCATCCTTGCGGACCGCGCCCTGCTCTGACGCGGGGCTATGGGCCGCGACATGACCGCCTGATCAGCCCTGACGGAGACCCCGATGTTTCAGCCCTTCTTTGAAAACCTGCGCAAGGCGGCGGTTCCGGTATCCCTGCGGGAGTATCTGACCTTTCTCGAGGGGATGAAGGCCGGGCTGGCGACCTATGATATCGACGCTTTCTACTATCTGGCGCGCGCCGCCATGGTGAAAGATGAGCGCAATATCGACAAATTCGACCGCGCCTTTGCCACGACATTCTCCGGGCTGGAGGTGATACCCGCCGAGGCGGTGATGCAGGCCGTGGATATCCCCGAAGAGTGGATCCGCAAGATGGCGGAAAAGCATCTGAGCGAGGAAGAGCGCCGCGAAATCGAGGCGCTTGGCGGGTTTGAAAAACTGATGGAAACCCTGAAAGAGCGGCTGAAGGAACAGGAAGGCCGCCATCAGGGTGGCAACAAGTGGATCGGCACCGCTGGCACGTCGCCTTTTGGCGCCTATGGCTACAATCCCGAAGGCGTGCGCATCGGCCAGAAGGAAAGCCGCCACCAGCGCGCCGTGAAGGTCTGGGACAAGCGCGAGTTCAGGAACCTCGACGGCGATGTCGAACTGGGCACCCGCAACATCAAGGTGGCGCTGAAACGGCTGCGCCGCTGGGTGCGCGAGGGCGCTGCCGAGGAGCTGGACCTCTCCGGCACCATCCGCGCCACCGCCGAACATGGCTATCTGGATGTGAAGACCCGGCCCGAGCGGCACAATGCGGTGAAGGTACTGCTGTTTCTGGATGTCGGCGGGTCGATGGATCCGCATATCAAGGTGGTGGAGGAGCTGTTCTCGGCGGCGCGCAGCGAGTTCAAGCATCTGGAATATTTCTATTTCCACAATTGCCTCTATGAAGGGGTCTGGCGCGACAACCGGCGCCGCTGGGAGGCGCAGGTCCCCACCCATGAGGTGCTGCGCACCTATGGGGCGGACTATAAATGTATCTTTGTCGGCGATGCCTCGATGTCGCCTTATGAAATCGCCTATCCCGGCGGCGCCAATGAGCATTGGAACCCGGAGGCAGGCCAGGTCTGGCTGGAGCGGGCGCGGGCGCAGTGGTCCTCACATCTGTGGATCAACCCGGTGCCGGAGGCCTATTGGGGCCATACCCATTCGATCCAGATGATCCGGGAGATTTTCGAGGATCAGATGGTGCCGATGACATTGGCGGGACTGGAGCGTGGGATGCGGGAGCTGACGCGCTAGGCCCGGCAGCCCGCACAGGCCACGCGCGGCGAAAGCTTGCCAAGTCACCCTGCCTCGGGTAGACCAAGCGCCAGAGAATTGGAGAGTTTATGTCCTGGTGAAGAAGGGGCGGCAGAGGCCACCCCGGTTTGCAGATTGCCCCGGTGAAGACCACCTGCGCTCATCCGCAGGTGTCAGGAAAGATCTGCGCGACATTCATCAGAGACACGGATCCGGGCAGGCCCCGCGATCACACCAAGAAAGACATTCCCAATGACAAGGGACTATTCCCAATTCCTGAGCCCCGCCTCCACTGACGGATCTGCCGATACCGCGCGACCGCTGAGCCCGCTGGAGCATCTGGGCTGGCAGAGCTTTTTCTCTCAGCAAACCGATCTCGAAGAGATCGCCAGCCATCCGCCCGTGCGTATCACCGAGGTGAACCGCAGCGGGCTGCGCGCCCTTGGCGATGGCATCGACATGGTGATCCCCCCCGGCCCCGAGGCCACGGTGGGCGACTGGCTGATGCTGGACGCCGAGCTGCCGACCCATAGCCGGGTGCTGGAGCGCAAGAGCCTGATCCGCCGCCGCGCGCCGGGCAAGGATCGCAAGATCCAGCTGATTGCGGCCAATATCGACACCATGTTCGTGGTCACCTCCTGCAACGCGGATTTCAACGTCGCGCGGCTGGAACGGTTTATCGCCATGGCCTTTGACGCGGAGGTGACGCCGGTGATCGTGCTGACGAAGATCGACCTCTGCGACGATCTTGAGCCCTATGTCACCAAGGCAAAGGCGATTTCCGATCTGGTTGAGGTGGTCCCGCTGAACGCCAAGAGCGAGACCGCGCGCGAGGCGCTGGCGCCCTGGGTCCGGGCCGGGCAGACGATTGCCTTTCTCGGCACCTCCGGCGTGGGCAAATCCACGCTGACCAAGGCATTGGGCGATGATCTGGATATCGCAACCCAAGGCATCCGCGAAGATGACGCGCGCGGGCGCCATACCACCACCCGGCGGCAGCTCTATTTCATCGAAAACGGCTGCGGCGTGCTGGACACGCCGGGAATGCGGGAGTTGCAGCTGACCGATGCCGCCGAGGGGGTGAGCGATGTTTTCGCCGATCTTGAAGAGCTGTCCACCCAGTGCCGGTTCCGCAACTGCGCCCATGAGGGCGAACCGGGCTGCGCGGTGCAGGCCGGTATCGCAGCCGGCGAGGTGGACCCCGCGCGGCTTGACCGCTGGCGCAAGCTGGCGGCGGAGGAGGCGTTCAACTCGGCCTCGCTGGCGCAGCGCCGTGCCAAGGACAAGAGCTTTGGCAAGATGGTGAAAACCGTGAAGTCGATCAAGAAACGCAACCGGAAGTAACCGCGCTGCGCGATCAAGACAGAAAGGGCGCCTCGTTGGGGCGCCCTTTTGCTATGTGCAGATGCGGGGGTTTTGCCCCCTGCCACCCGGTCAGCTACCGCCCTGTAGCAGCGGCGTGATGCGGCGTACGGCAGCGCGGCGGTTGGCGCGCTCGGCGCGCTGTGTCACTACCGCCAGATCGGTTTCCCCATAGCCCTGCACCACCATGTTTTCCGGCGGCACGTTGAAATATTCGGTGAGCGCCAGCGCGACACTCTCGGCGCGGCGGTCCGATAGTGCCAGATTATAGGGCGCGGCACCGACCGCATCGGTGTGGCCTTCGATCAGGAACACGTCCTGCGGGTTCTTTGCAATCATCTCGCGCATGGCATTGCCCAGCGCCGATAGCTCTTCGGCCTCGGCGGCGCGGATCACGGCAGAGCCGGTCTCGAAGTTGATGGATTGCACGGTGATTTCCGGCACCAAGCGGCGCACCGCGTCAATATTGCGGATCTGGCGCAGGGAGAAGCGGCGGTTGACCTGCGGCGCTTCCTTTGCCGCCAGGGCCAGCGCCAGCTCATCGGCGCTGATCGCGTCGCTGCTGAAACCTGACTGACGCGGGGCGGCGGTGGGCAGTTCGGAGACCACAACATTGTCGCTGCGCTGGGTGTCGTCGAACAGGACCACGGTGCTGCCATCGGTCAGCGTGCGGGTGCGGCGCAGGACGCGACCATCGCGGGCGCGGATGGTTTCCACCTCTGCGCCATCCTCGCGTACGACAACGGTGCGGGTGGACCCGTCCTTGAACTTGTAGGTAGTGACATTGCTGCCGGGCTGGCGAAGCAGGGCGTCGTCATTCTTGATCACCCGGTACTGGCCGTTCTGTTCAACCACCGCGCGGTCGCCGGAATTGCTGACAACGGTTTCGCCCTGTTTCAGGAGCTGGCCGATGGCCACGGCCCCCAGTCCAAGCAGAGCGGCCTTCTGCAACTTGCTGAGACCGTCATCGTCGTTGTCTGCGGTGGCAGCGGCGCTGTTGCTGTCAGTTTCAGCGTTTGCAGACGTCTCGGCAGTGGCCGCGGCCTCAGCCGCCGGGGTGTTCACCGCGGTTTCAAATTCCTCATCCGAGCTGCGCGCGCTGTCCTCGGTCACGGTTTCCTCGACAACCTCTGCCTCCTCGGTGGCGGCGGCGCTGGCCGCTGCGGCGGCGGCGCTGTCATCTGCCTCCTCGGTCTGGGCAAGGGCGTCGGCCTGCGCCTGACTGTCGAGCGGCTCAACCTCGGGTTCGGGTTCAGGATCGGACGCAGGTGCAGGGTCGGTCCCGGCCTCAGCCTCTGCCAGCGCTGCGGCCAGTTCGGTGTCGGAGGTGGTCTCGGCCTCAGCCGTAGCCTCGGGTGCGGCGGCGGCGCCTGCCTCTGTGCTGGCGGCTGCATCCACCCCGTCATTGGCTGCCGGCTCCACCGGTGTCTCTGCCTCTGCGGTGGTTTCACCTGCGCTCTGTTCAGCGGCTGTCTCTGCCGTCTCGGCCGGAGCTTCGGTCGGCGCGGTCTGAGATTCGGCAGGTTCTGGGGCAGGTTCAACCGGAGCGGCGGCGGCCTGCTCGGCCTCGGTCGGGGCTGCTGGCTCAGCCTGTTCGCCTGCCTCAGGTGCAGGCTCAGCCTGTTCAGCGCCCGCCATCAGCGCAACGGACGCGAGCGCCGGATCCAATGCTGCGTCCAGCTCTCCGGTGACATAGGCCTGGCAGAATTGTGCCTTGGCCCCTTTGCCCTTGCCTTTGAGGATCTCACCTTCGGGGGTGATGCGGCCGTTTTGCAGCCAACGCAGGCAGCGCTGCACGGCCTCGGTGATCTGCTCCGCCGTCATCTGGCTGAGATCGGTCGGATCCGATTTGGACTGCGCCGGTGCGGCGACTGGAAGGCTGAGAGAGACGATGACCGCCAACGCGGTCGAGGATCTGAGAAGCTGCGAAACCATGCGGTGTTCCTTTCGCTGTGCGGTGCAAAGCCTAAGGAGCCAACTCGCGGCAAAGCAAATAAGTTGCCTGTGAGGGTCATTTTTCGGCCAGAGCCTGCCGATGCGGGCGTCGGGCGCCGGGGTCAGTCGGCGGTCAGCATCTGCAACAGGCGCTGTTTTTCGCCGCTGTCATCCTGACGCGCGAGCATATCCGCCAGATCCTGAAGCGCGGCAATGGAATGGCCTGCGCGAAAGCTGTCGACATGAGGCAGCATGGCGCGGATGCCGCGCGCCTTGGGGGCGAACCCGTCAAAGCGCAGCAAGGGGTTGAGCCAGATCAGACGGCGCGCGGAGAGATGCAGCCGCTGCATTTCCGCACTGAGCTGATCGCTATCGTCGCGGTCCAGCCCGTCGGTGATCAGCAGGACCACGGCCCCCTGCCCCATGACGCGGCGCGACCAGTCACGGTTGAAATCATGCAGGCAGGCGCCGATCCTTGTGCCGCCCTCCCAGTCCTGCGCCTCGCCCCCGGCTGCGGCCAGGGCGGCATCAACATCACGCTGCGCCAGATGGCGGGTAATGTTGGTAAGCCGTGTGCCGAAGGTAAAACCATGGACCCGCGCCCAGCCCGGCCCCTTGCGATTGGCGACCGCATGCAGGAAATGCAGGATCAGGCGGGAATATTGGCTCATCGAGCCGGAGATATCGCAGATCACCACCAGATTGGGCCAGCGCAGCCGGCGCTGCGCCCGTGCGAGGGTCGTGACCTCTCCGCCCTGACGTGCGGCCTGGGCGAGCGTGCGCCGCCAGTTGATCCGGCTGCCAGAGGGAGCCGCCATCAAACGGCGCGACTGAATGGGGCGGATCGGCAGCTGCATCTTGGCCAGCATCCGCTTGGCCTCGGCCACCTCGGCGGTGCTCATCTGCTCAAAGTCGAGCTGCCGCAACCGTTCCTCGCGCGACATGGTGAGTTCGGCGTTTAATTCCAGCTGTTCCGGTGGCTCCTCCCCCTCCGGCGGGTCAGGGCGATCCGGTGCCTCAGCCCCGTCCAGCAATGCCTCGGCGGCGCGTTTCTGGGCCGGTTTGGCGGCCTTCTCCTCCTGCGTGCCACGGATTGCGGGCAGCATCGCCGCCATCATATGCTCCAGAAAGCGCGGATCGCGCCAATAGAGGCGAAAGATCTGCGCAAAGACCTGACGATGCTCCGGCTTGGAGACAAAACAGGCGTGCAGCGTCCAGTAGAAATCCTGTTTCGAGGTAAAGCCAGCAGCGGCAACAGCCTCCACCGCCTCGCTCACCCGGCCCGGACCGATAGGCAGCCCAGCGCGGCGCAAAGCCCGCGCGAAATGGGTGATGTTCTGCGCCAGCCGGGGCGTTTCCGGCAGCGGCAATGGCGGGTATTCAGGCATATGGACAGGGAAGGCGCATCAGGCGGGACCCAGCGCGGCACGGGCCTGATCGAGAATGCGTTTGGCCTCTGATCCATGCAGGCGGCTGATATCATCCTGATATTTCAGGATGGCCCCCAGCGTGTCGGCGATCACCTCGGGCGACAGGTCGATCACATCCAGCGCCAGCAGGCAATTGGCCCAGTCGATGGTTTCGGCGATGCCCGGGCGTTTGAACAGATCCTCGGTGCGCAGAGCCTGCACAAAGGCGACGACCTCCTGCGACAGACGCGGTGCGAGACCGGGAGCGCGGGCGGTCAGGATCTCCATTTCGCGCTCAAAGTCCGGGTAATCCACCCAGTGATAGAGACAGCGGCGTTTCAGCGCGTCATGCACCTCGCGGGTGCGATTGGAGGTGAGGATCACAATGGGCGGCTCGGGAGCCTTGATGGTGCCGAGTTCGGGGATGGTGACCTGAAAATCGCTGAGCGCCTCAAGCAGGAAGGCCTCGAACGGCTCATCGGTGCGGTCGAGTTCGTCGATCAGCAAGACAGGTGCGCCCGCCGGGTCCGGCTGCATCGCCTCAAGCAGCGGGCGGCGGATCAGATAGTCGTCGCTGAAGAGTTCCGCCTGAAGCGCAGCACGGTCGCTTGCCTCCCCGGCAGCGACTTCGGCGGTGCGGATGGCCATCATCTGGGCGGCAAAGTTCCATTCATAGACGGCGCTGGCGGCATCCAGCCCCTCGTAGCATTGCAGCCTTATCAGCCGACGTCCAAGCGCGGCAGCGAGTGTCTTGGCGATCTCGGTCTTGCCGACCCCGGCCTCGCCCTCCAGAAACAGCGGCCGACCGAGGCGCAGCGACAGGAAGACCACCGTGGCAAGCCCGCGATCCGCGACATAGCCCGCGCCTGTCAGCAGGGTTTGCACCGCATCAATGGAGCCGGGCAGACCGTTGGCCTGAGCCTGCCCCTGAGCCCGTCCCCGAGCCTGGGCGCTGTCCGCTGCGTGGCGGGTGGGATTTTCCGGCTCGACCGCCTGTGTTTCCTGCGACATCTGCCCCCCTTCTGGTCCCTGATCAGGAGACATCTGGCCCCTGACCAACAGGCCATATGTTCGGCACCAAGAGGCCACGCCGAACTGGTCGGGTCAAGCGCTTGTCGATGCCACTTTGGTCTCATAGACGCCCCGCCGACCACGCCCGCACCGCATGTACCGATCTGCACAGCAAGGCCCAAACACCCGGCGCAGCGGCGCATGACATTGACCGGCTTTCGCTGCAATGCGATGACAGAGGCAGGCCATCCGCCCCAAGGGCGCGCCATGCCCCCAAGGCGGCGACGGCACAGACGTAGCGGGAGACAGCATGCGAACACTGGCCGTAACATGTGTAAAGAACGAAGGGGCTTTCCTGCTGGAGTGGATCGCCCATCACAAGGCCGTCGGCTTCAGCGACATTCTGATCCTGTCCAATGACTGCGCGGATGGCACCGACCGGATGCTGGATCGACTGGATGAACTGGGCCATATCACCCATCTGCGCAACGACGGCCCCTATGACAAGGGCGGCATCCAGTTCACCGGGCTGAAGAGAGCGGACAAACACCGGCTGATGCGCAAGGCGGACTGGGTGATGGCGTTTGACGTGGATGAGTTCGTCAATATCCACGTCGGAGACGGCCGCCTGACCGACCTGCATGACGCGCTGCCGGAGGCGGATGCGATCACCCTCACCTGGCGGCTGTTCGGCAATGGCGAAACGGTGCGCTATCAGGACCAGCCGGTGACCGACAGCTTTACCCGCTGCGCACCGGAGGTGATCCACTGGCCGTGGCGCGCGGCGATGTTCAAGACGCTCTATCGCAATGACGGCACCTATCGCAAACTGGGGGTGCATCGCCCGCGAAGCCCACAGGAGGAGGCCGCGCTGGCGCGGTATCGCTGGTTCGACGGATCGGGTCGTGAACTGGGTCAGGACTTCAGGACGCAGCGGATCTATTCCGACTATGGTCAGTCGAATTTCGATCTGGTGCAGCTCAACCACTACCCGCTTGGCGCGATGGAGAGCTATGTGCTGAAAGCCGACCGCGGACGGGTCAACCGCCCGGGCGAGCTGGGCATGGATTATTGGGTGGAACGCAATTTCAACACCGATGAGGACGGCAGCATCGCCCGCTATCGCCCCGCCCGTGAGGCGATCGCCGAGCTGCTGCGCGAAGACCCCAAGCTGCAGCGCCTGCACGAACGCGCGGTGCAGTGGCGCCACGACCGCTTTCGCATGTTGATGCAGCAGGAGGCCTATCGGACATTGTTTTCGCGCCTGCTGATGACACCGCCTTCGCGGCTGATCAGCCCCGGAACCGCCCGCACTCTCGCCGGTTTTGCCACCTTGGGCCGTCACAGCGCGCAGCAGGGCAGCGACAAACCCGACAATGGGCAGGACTGAGCAGTGGGCAGAGCTGAGCCCTGACCGGATGCGATCGGCCCGCCCCCGCCGCCCGCGCAGCAAGCCGTTCCGCCTCCTTTTGCGCGCAACAATGGCCGACAAACCGGCCTTACAATTTCCAATTTTAGCCTTATTTCGCCTTTAGATGTTGCTGGAGGCAAACCCGTCCGATCCAGGACGGGGCGAGAGGACGAGGCTATGCAGCAGGATACGTTGGACACGCTGGACGAGGATCTGTCCGGGCTGAAGCCCGCGCAGTGGCAGGCCCGCATGGCCGCGCTGGCCGAAGAAAACGGCATGTATCAGCCGCTCGGGAACCGTCACTTTGCCAGCTTCATCGATCAGGGCAATACGCTGCTGGTCAGCTTTGAGACAATCCAAGGCATCCACAACCTGTCAGATCTGGCGCAGCCCCTCGGGTTTGATCTGGTCAAGAACCTGGGCTGGTCGCATCTGTGCCTCATCTCCAACGGCGACACCTGGTTTCGCAATGACCGCATCTTCGGGTTTTTCGACCAGCTGATCGATGATGGTTTCTTTGACGAATTCGACAAGGTGGTGTTCTACGGCGCCGGTCCCTGCGGCTATGCCGCGGCCGCCTTCTCCGTGGCCGCGCCCGGCGCTACCGTGGTCGCGATCCAGCCGCAAGCAACCCTTGATCCCCGGCTGACAGACTGGGACGACCGCTTCACCGAGATGCGCCGTGTCGATTTCAGCAATCGCTACGGGTTTGCCCCCGACATGATGGATGCGGCCCGGCAGGGCTTTGTGATCTACGATCCGCGTGAGCGGCTGGATTCCATGCATGCCGCCCTGTTTGCACGAAAAAACGTGATGCGCCTGCGCACGCCCCATCTGGGCGACACTGTGCAGACCCGGCTGATCGAGATGGAAATCCTCTATAATATTCTGGCGCTGGCCGGTGCCGACCGGCTGACCGAACAGCAGTTCTACAAACTCTATCGCGCCCGCCGCACCAATGGCCCGTATCTGCGAAAGCTGATGGCAGAGCTGGAACAGACAGACCGCCCCTATCTGATGGCGCTGCTCTGCCGCAATGTCACCGGCAGGCTGCGCGCCCCGCGCTTCCGTCGTCGGCTTGAGGCGCTCCGGAAACGCGCTGCCGAGGGCGAGATCACCCTGCCACCCGAGCGCTGAGCGACACCGGGGACAGGCCAGCAGCGCGACAAGATGATCCCGTCGCTTCCCCTTCGCGCGGCCCTGTGCTAGGCGAACGCCATGACCGTTCAGCTCACCATCCCCCGCCCCGATGACTGGCATCTGCATCTGCGCGACGGCGCGATGCTGAAGGCCGTTCTCCCCGAAACCGCCCGCCATTTCGGCCGTGCGATCATCATGCCGAATCTGGTGCCGCCCGTGGTGACCGGTGACCAGGCCGCCGCCTACCGCGACCGTATTCTGGCGGCCCTGCCCGACGGCATGGCATTTGAACCGCTGATGACGCTCTACCTGACCGAGGACACCGATCCTGCGGATGTGGCAGCGGCCCACGCCAGCGGTCTGGTCAAGGCGGTGAAGCTGTATCCGGCCGGGGCCACCACCAACTCTGCTTCGGGGGTGAGCAATTTCGACAAGGTCCGTGCGGTGCTGGAGACGATGGCAGAGATCGGCCTGCCGCTCTGCACCCATGGCGAGGTCACTGACCATGATATCGACATTTTCGACCGCGAGGCGGTGTTCATCGACCGGGTGCTGGACCCGATCCGCAAGGCGACACCGGGCCTGCGGGTGGTGATGGAACATATCACCACCAGAAACGCCGCCGATTATGTCACCAGCCAGGACGAAGACCTCGGCGCGACAATCACCACGCACCATCTGATCATCAACCGCAACCACATCCTGGCCGGCGGCATCAAACCGCATTACTACTGCCTGCCGGTGGCCAAGCGCGAGGAGCACAGGATCGCCCTGCGCGCGGCCGCCACCTCCGGCCATCGGCGGTTTTTCCTCGGCACGGATTCCGCGCCTCATACCGACCCCAACAAACTCAGCGCCTGCGGCTGTGCCGGCTGTTTCACCGCCCCCAATACGATGTCGCTGCTCGCGCATGTCTTCGAAGAAGAGGCCGCACTGGACAAGCTGGCGGGCTTTGCCTCGGAACATGGCCCGGCCTTCTACGGCCTGCCCGTCAATGCAGACAGGCTGACCCTGATCAAGCAGGACAATGCCGTAGTGTTCCCCGACCAGATCAGCACCGCCGATGGCCCGGTGACCGTCTTTGATCCGGGGTTTGATGTATTCTGGAAAGTTGCCTGACCATATCTGCTGGCTCCAAATATCCCCGCCGGAGGCTCCTGCCACCGGCGGCTCGCGCCGACCACAAGGATGATAGAATGATCCCCTCCTCCTACCCTTCCCGCGAAGAAATCGCCCGTCTTTCCGCCCGTATGTTGCTGGAGATCGGCGCGGTGAATTTCAATACCGAGACGCCTTATACCCTGGCCTCCGGCCTGCCGTCGCCCAGCTATATCGACTGCCGCAAGCTGATCTCCTTTCCGCGGATCCGCTCGACGCTGATGGATTTCATGACCGTCACGGTGATGCGCAATGCCGGCTTTGAGGCCTTTGACAATATTGCCGGGGGCGAAACCGCAGGTATTCCCTTTGCCGCGCTGGTCGCCGAGCGCATGGCGCTGCCGATGACCTATGTGCGCAAGAAGCCCAAAGGCTATGGCAAGAACGCCCGCATCGAAGGCGCGATGAGCGACGGCGAGCGGGTGCTGCTGGTGGAGGATCTGACCACCGATGGCGGTTCGAAACTGTCCTTTGTCGATGCGATCCGCGAAACCGGCGCCTCCTGTGGCCATACGGCAGTGGTCTTCTACTACGACATCTTCCCCGAAACCGAAAAGACGCTGGGCGACCACGGCGTATCGCTGCACTATCTGTGCACCTGGTGGGACGTGCTGGCCGAGGCGCGCGCGCAGCAGGCCTTCTCCAGCGAGACGCTGGATGAGGTGGAGCGTTTCCTCAAGGATCCGCGCGCCTGGCAGGACGCGCATAAATCCGCCTGATCTGAAATCAGCACAGTGATGCACCGGGGGCGGCCTGTGGACAGGGCTGCCCTCGAATCCTCTCTGCCACTGGCAATCTCCCAGATATAGATCGCTTCCCAGATTACACCACATGATATAGAATGCGCCCAGCCCAAGCCGGTCTCTGTGGATTTGGCGCACAGGCCAGCCTGCGGATATCCACAGGCTGTTCACAATTCATCCACAGAGTTTTCCAGATAGCCAAACCGCGCGCCACGCCGGTATAACGCGGGGCCAAAGACGAGAGCAGCGATGAACGATATTACGCCTTTTGACCCCAATCTGCCCGCCGCCCCGCAGCCTGATGCCACTGGCGAGGGCAATGCAGACGACGTCAGCATCCTGCCCCATTCCGTCGAGGCCGAACAGCAGCTCCTCGGCGCCATCCTGACCAACAACGACGTCTACGACCGCGTTGCCTCGATCATCACCTCGGCGCATTTCTACGATCCGGTCCATGCCCGCATCTACGAGATCGCCGCTGCGCGGATCTCAAAGAACACGCTGGCCTCCCCGGTCACGCTGAAGGCGTTCATGGAGGATGACGAGGGGCTGAAGGAACTGGGCGGCCCTGCCTATCTGGCAAAACTGGCAGGCGCCTCGATCTCGGCCTTTGCGGTGCGCGACTATGCGCAGATGATCTATGATCTGGCGATCCGCCGCGAGCTGATCGCACTGGGGCGCAGCATCGCCGACAAGGCACGCCGCGTCGATGTCGCCTCCGAACCCAAGGAGCAGATCGTCGAGGCGGAACAGTCGCTTTATAAACTGGCCGAACAGGGGCAGACGGAAAGCGGCTTCAAATCCTTTCTCAAGGCGGTCACCGAAGCGGTCAATGTCACCAATGAAGCCTATCAGCGTGGCGGCGGCATGGCCGGGATTTCCACCGGTCTGGCTGATCTCGACAAACAGCTCGGCGGCCTGCACCCCTCGGACCTCCTGATCCTCGCCGGGCGGCCCTCGATGGGCAAGACCTCGCTGGCGACCAACATCGCCTTCAACGTGGCCAAGGCCTATAAGCGGGGTGTGAAACCCGATGGCACCGAAGGCGCCATTGACGGGGGGGTGGTTGGCTTTTTCTCGCTGGAGATGTCGGCCGAACAGCTGGCCGGCCGTATCCTCGCCGAGGCTTCGGAAATTTCCTCCCACAAGATCCGTCAGGGCGATATGACCGAGGAAGAGTTCCGCCGGTTCGTTCAGGCGGCGAAGGATCTGGAAAGCTGTCCGCTGTTTATCGACGACACCCCGGCGCTGCCGATCTCGCAGCTCGCGGCCCGGGCACGACGCCTGAAGCGGACCCATGGGCTGGATCTGCTGGTCATCGACTACCTCCAGCTCTGTCGCGGCATGGCTGACAACCGGGTCAATGAAATCGCCGAGATCTCCATGGGCATGAAGGCCATCGCCAAGGAGCTGAACATTCCGGTGGTTGCCCTCTCCCAGCTGTCGCGTCAGGTGGAAAGCCGCGAAGACAAACGTCCGCAGCTGTCGGATCTGCGGGAATCAGGCTCGATCGAGCAGGATGCCGACGTGGTCATGTTCGTGTTCCGCGAGGAATACTACAAGGAGCGCGAGAAGCCCGGCGATCACGAGCTGGACAAGATGGAAGAATGGAAACAGGCCATGGAACGGCTGCACGCCAAGGCCGAGGTGATCGTCGGCAAGCAGCGTCACGGCCCCATCGGCACCGTGGAACTGGCGTTTGAGGCGCAGTTCACCCGTTTCGGCAATCTCGCCAAAGCCTGGCAGCAGGACCATGCGCCCGAATATTGAGCGCTGATAATTCGGCAATCGACATCAGGCGGCGCAGATCTATTGCGCTGCCTTGTTGTTATGCCGCGGCCCTGCCCCGCGCGCCCTGCCGACTTGGGCCGCAGCTCGGCGCTTGTCCTCGGTCATGGTCCAGGTCTTGCCTGTCACCTTTCCAGAAATACTCAAAATCCCCGATCGCGGCGCAGATCATCACTTGCCGTGACAGCCCCTGAAGCCCCGGTCTCCCCGCAGGCCGATATGTGTCAGGTCAGCGCCGAAACTCCGCCAAGCACGCCCGCAGCAAAGCCGGAATGCGGTTTCCCCCTTGACCCCTGTGCCCCCCATGTCATGAACAGCACATGACGACTGCTAGACTGACACTCAACCTCGATGCGCTGGTGACCAACTGGCGCAACCTCGATGCGCTGACCAATTGCGAAACCGCCGCCGTGGTCAAGGCCAATGGCTATGGGCTGGACGCAGGCCGCGTCGGCAAGGCGCTGGCCAAGGCGGGTGCGCGCAACTTCTTCGTGGCCATGGCAGAGGAAGGCGTGGCCCTGCGCCGCGCCATCGGCCCCGGCCCCGGCATCTCGGTCTTTGCCGGCCATATGGAGGGCGACGCAAAACTGCTGCGTGATTTCCAGCTGACGCCGATGCTCAATTCGCTGGACCAGATGCTGCGCCATTTCGAAAGCCTGCCGGGGCACCCCTTTGGCGTGCAGCTCGACAGCGGCATGAACCGGCTCGGCATGGAAGCCGCCGAGTGGAGCGCCGTGCGCGACATCGCGCTCAGCCAGGGGCCGGTGCTGCTGATGTCGCATCTGGCCTGCGCCGATGAGCCGGCCCATCCGATGAACGACCAGCAGTTGCAGCGCTTCGTCGAGATGACCGACGGGCTTGATCTGCCCCGCTCCCTCGCCGCGACCGGCGGGCTGCTGCTGGGGCGCAAGTATCACTTCGACCTCTGCCGTCCGGGCATCGGCCTATATGGTGGCCAGCCCTTCGGTGATGCGCTGCCGGTGGTGCAACTCGATCTGCCGGTGATCCAGATCCGCAGCCTGGATCTCGGCGAGACCGTCGGCTATGGCAACAGCTGGACTGCACAGCGCCCCAGCCGTATTGCCACCGTCGCCGCAGGCTATGCCGACGGGCTGCACCGCGCGCTTGGCAATGGTGGGATCAAGGTCTACGCGGGCGACACGCCCTGCCCCGTGGTCGGCCGGGTGTCGATGGATCTGATCACGGTCGATGTCACCGACCTTGGTGACGAGCCGAGCCATCTGACCATTCTGAATGAACGCCAGACCGTCGATACGCTTGCCGATGCGGCCGGCACCATCGGCTATGAAATTCTCACTTCCCTCGGCAGCCGCTATGCACGGAGCTACACCGGATGAGCACCCTCTCGCGTCTCTCGCCCCTCAGCCTGCTTGCCCGGCTGGGACAGATGGCCCTTGCCGGACTGGGGGCTGTGGGGCGGGTCACGCTCTTTGGTCTTTCGACCTTCAGCCACATGCTGCGCCCGCCCTTCTACCCGCGCGAGCTGCTTAATGCGCTGTTGCAGGTGGGCTGGCTGTCGCTGCCGGTGGTTGGGCTGACCGCGATTTTCACCGGCGCGGCCCTGGCCTTGCAGATCTATGCCGGCGGCGCCCGCTTCAACGCAGAGGCTGTGGTGCCGCAGATCGTGGCGATCGGCATGGTCCGCGAGCTTGGCCCGGTTCTGGTCGGGCTGATGATCGCCGCGCGCGTCACCTCCTCCATCGCGGCGGAGATCGCCACCATGAAGGTGACCGAGCAGATCGACGCGCTGGTGACGCTCTCCACCCATCCGATGAAATACCTGGTGGCGCCGCGGGTGCTGGCCGCGCTGATCACAGTGCCGGTGCTTGTCGGGGTTGGTGACATCATCGGCATTATGGGCGGCTATGTGGTGGCGACCCAGAATCTGGGCTTCAACCCGGCTGCCTATCTGAAGAACACCGTAGATTTCCTCGAAACCCGCGACATCGTCTCGAGCCTGGTCAAAGGCGCCGCCTTTGGCACCATCGCCGCCACGATGGGCTGCTACTACGGCATGCAGTCGGGCCGCGGCGCGCAGGGCGTCGGCCGCGCCACCAAAGGCTCGGTTGAGGCCGCAGCCGTGCTGATCCTGGCCGCCAATTTTGTCCTTACAGGGATTTTCTTCTCGCTATGATCCAGATGAAAGACGTCTATAAGGCCTTTGGCGACAACCGCGTGCTCAATGGCATGAATCTCGAGATCGCCAAAGGCACCTCGATGGTGATCATCGGCGGCTCCGGTACCGGCAAATCGGTGGCGCTGAAAAGCATCCTCGGCCTGATCCAGCCCGACAGCGGTGAGATCCTTGTCGATGGCAAACCCGCCGGATCCGGCGACCGCGACATGTTTCTGGCCCGCTTCGGGATGCTGTTCCAGGGCGGCGCGCTGTTTGACAGCCTGCCGGTCTGGCAAAACGTGGCCTTCCGCCTCCTGCGCGGCGCGCTGAAGCGGCCCACCGAAGAGGCGCGCGAAATCGCCATCGAGAAGCTGCGCCGGGTGGGCCTGAAGGCTGATGTGGCGGACCGGCTGCCCGCAGAACTGTCGGGCGGCATGCAGAAGCGTGTGGGTCTTGCCCGTGCGATTGCAGCCGAGCCCGAGATCATCTTTTTCGATGAGCCGACCACCGGCCTTGACCCGATCATGTCCGGCGTCATCAACGACCTGATCCGCGAAATCGTGGTCGAGATGGGCGCAACGGCGATGACCATCACCCACGACATGTCCTCGGTCCGCGCCATTGCCGACAATGTGGCGATGCTGCACGCAGGCGTGATCCAATGGACCGGCCCGGTCAGCGAGATGGACCAGTCGGGCGATCCCTATCTCGACCAGTTCATCCACGGCCGCGCGGAAGGACCGATCGAGGCGGTGCGTTAGGCCTCGCGGCCCTTTTTTTTTGCGAGGGTCGCTGTCTCTGGCACCGCGTCTGGCGTTCGCTCACAGCCTTCCCCCTTCAAATCCGGCACTAAACGCGCAAGTCTTGGCCGACCCCAGAAAACGAGCTGCCATGATCCTCCGCTTCCTCACCCTTTCGCTCTTGATCCTCTACCCCGTCGCCTGGTTTGCGCCGTTGATGCGGGCGGGTCTGCTGCCGATCTTCGGCCTCAGCGAGATCTCGGTGATCACCGGCTTGCAGAGCCTCTGGGGCAGCGACGTGATCCTCGCTCTGACGGTCACGGCTTTTGCGATCTTTGCGCCCTATCTCAAAACCATCGGGCTGGCGCTGGTGCAATGGCGCCTGCTGGATATGCGGCTACAGCCCGTCCTCCATATTCTGGGCAAGCTGGCGATGGCCGATGTCTTTCTGATCGCGCTCTATATCACCCTGGCCAAGGGGATCGGCTACGCGACGATCGAAACCGCCTGGGGGCTTTATCTGTTTACAGGCTGTATCCTGGCCTCAGTGGTGCTGGGGCTGATAACCGAGCGGCGGGTCAGAACTGCCGAGTAAGAACCGGGTCCGCGGGGGCTCTGCCCCCGGCCTTGCGGCCTCCCCCGGGATATTTCCGGCCAGAAGAAATCCGCTACTTCCCATCTTCTGGCGTCAAATATCCCGGAGCGCGAGGCAGCGCCTCGCAGGATCGGTTTCAGCGACCGCAACACTTGAACAAACCGGAAACATCTGCCAGATCTACCGGATGGCAAAAACAACATATTCCTGCTCTGCCTGCGGAGCATCTTTTTCAAAGTGGTCCGGGCGCTGCGATGGCTGTGGCGAGTGGAATTCCATCACCGAAGACAAGGGCCTGTCCAAAGGCGGCCCGGCGTCGAAATCTCTGGGCATGCGCCGGGGCAAGACCATTCCACTCAGCGATCTTGCAACCGAGGAGACACCGCCGCCACGCACCTGCTGCGGGGTTGCGGAACTGGACCGGGTGCTGGGCGGCGGGCTGGTGCCTGCCTCGGCCATTCTGGTGGGCGGCGATCCCGGGATCGGGAAGTCGACGCTGCTGCTACAGGCGGCGGCGCAGTTTGCCCATTCAGGCCTCAAGACGATCTATGTCAGCGGCGAAGAGGCCAGTGCGCAGGTACGCATGCGGGCGCAGCGGCTGGGATTGGCTGAAGCGCCGGTCAAGCTGGCGGCGGAGACAAATCTGCGCGATATCCTGACCACGCTGGAGGCGGAGCGGCCACAGCTGGCGATCATCGACTCCATTCAGACCATGTGGGCCGATCATGTGGACAGCGCGCCGGGATCCGTAAGCCAGGTCCGTGCCGCGGCGCATGAGCTGACCACCTTTGCCAAGACCAATGGGATCTCCATCATCATGGTGGGCCATGTCACCAAGGAAGGCCAGATTGCCGGTCCGCGGGTGGTCGAGCATATGGTGGATACCGTGCTGTACTTCGAAGGCGAGCGCGGGCATCAGTTCCGCATTCTGCGCGCGGTCAAGAACCGCTTTGGTCCGGCGGATGAGATCGGCGTCTTCGAGATGACCGGTGGCGGGCTGAGCGAAGTCCGCAACCCCTCGGCGCTGTTTCTGTCGGAACGCGGCACACCCTCGCCCGGTTCTGTGGTGTTTTCTGGTATTGAAGGTACCCGCCCGGTTCTGGTCGAGATGCAGGCGCTGGTCGCGCCCTCGCCGCATTCGCAGCCACGCCGGGCCGTGGTGGGCTGGGACTCTTCGCGCCTGGCGATGATCCTTGCCGTGCTGGAGGCGCGCTGCGGCATCCCCTTTGCCGGGCTCGACGTCTATCTGAATGTGGCCGGCGGCATGAAGATATCGGAACCTGCGGCGGATCTGGCGGTGGCGGCGGCGCTGCTCAGCGCCCGCGAAGACACCGCATTGCCCTCTGATACGGTGGTATTCGGAGAAATATCGCTCTCAGGAGCCCTGCGACCGGCCCCGCAGACCGAAAACCGGTTGAAAGAAGCGCAAAAACTTGGTTTCACCGCAGCGATAGCTCCAAGTGGTGGCAAATCCGTCGCGGTCCCCGGACTTGCGGTGCGGCAGGCCTCTGATCTCGCCGGTTTTGTTGGCGAATACTTTGGGGCTGGCTAAAGTCGCAAGAATTCTAATCGCAGGTTAACGGGCGAGGGACATGGAAGGTTTCACCATTATCGACGGGGTCGTGGCCCTGGTCATTGTTGTATCAGCGTTGCTGGCCTATTCGCGCGGTTTCGTGCGTGAGGCGATGGCCATCGCTGGTTGGATCGCCGCCGCCATCTTGGCCTTTCTGTTTGCGCCACAGGTTGAGCCGCTGATGGCCGAGATCCCGGTCATCGGGGAGTTCATTGCGGACAGCTGCGAGTTGTCGATCATCGCGGCGTTTGCCGCGGTCTTTGCGCTGGCGCTGATTGTGGTGTCGTTCTTCACGCCGCTGTTCTCATCATTGGTCCAGCGCTCGGCGCTTGGCGGGCTGGATCAGGGGATCGGCTTCTTCTTCGGGGTGCTGCGCGGCATCCTGTTGGTGGCGATTGCCTTCTTCCTCTATAATGTGGTGATGACCGGCCAGAGCTTTACCATCGTGGACGAGAGCCGCTCTGCGGTGGTGTTTGAGCGGATGATCGGCAAGATCGAAGACCGCAACCCCGAGCAGGCGCTTGGCTGGGTGACCACACAATATGAAAGCCTGATCGGCTCCTGCGACAAGTGAGGCGGACGCCGATCCGCCGCCAGTGGGCGGCTGCGCGGATCACGGGTGCGGGCGAGAAACGGGATTGCAACCGGACTGAAACGGGGCGCCTTCGGGCGCCCTTTTTTAATACATCGGGTCACGCCTGCGACCGGAGGCGCGTTGTGGCGCCAATGGGAAGCGCCGCCTCGACTAGCGATGACATCCTCCGGTTAGGGCTGCGCAGTGCAGGCTTTGGAGCGATGGTGACTTATCCAATTCCGACATTCCAGCCCCGACTGGCGTTTACCTTTCCTAACATCAAGAACGCCTATTAACGCTTTATTAACCAATTAGAATCGCGATTTTTAGCGCCTGATCGCCTCCCTGCTCCATGTGCTGAGCGCGGGGGCAAACCGATAAAAGTTAACAAATCCTGTGATCGGAGGTGTTTTTCGGCAACAATTTGGGGAATGAGGCAGCTTTGGAGACCAAAAACCCCGCTGTTGTCCCAATCGGCCCGATCCTTGCCCCAATTCCGTCCAAATTCGGAGCGCACATTGGTGTCAACAAGACGCCGGACAGAACGTCAGGCCTATCGCTCAGAAGGACAACACCATGCTGCTGGATCACTCGACATCATTTGCGGACTGTCAGCCGGTTGGTCTTCTGATGGATTTCCCGACAGCTGCGCGCCCTGCCGCATGCAACCGCAGCCGCCTGCGTCCGCGCACCGGCGGTCTGCTGCCGCATATGATGGTCGAGACCGAGCGTGGGTTTGTACAGGCCCGTCACGTCAAGCCCGGCGACAAGGTCTACACCCTGGATGGCGGTGCGCAGGAGGTGACCGGTGTCAAACACGCGGTGCCGCGCCTCACTTCTCTGGTGCATGTCCCCGCCGGCGCTTTGGGCAATGATGACGATCTGATGCTGCCCGCCGATCAGCAGGTTGGTCTGGAACTGGCCGCCGTCGAGAGGCTGTTTGATGTGCCCACCGCGATCACCAAGGTGGTGTCGCTGATTGGCTACAACGGCATCTCTGCCGCCATGCCGGAAAAGATGGCCCGCATCTATCTGTCCTTTGCCGAGGAAGAAATGATCTGGGCTGCCTGCGGGATGCTGGTACATGTTGCACATGAGAACACCGCCAACAGCGCCGATGATGGTGCCTTCCGGGCGCTGTCGCTGGCCGAAACCCGTCAGATCCTCGCCAGCGAGGACGGGCGTGCTCTTTCTGACGCGGGCAAGGACGAGACCGACAGCCGCGAAGATGACCGTGACGATGTGCTCTCCGCCTTTGACATGCTGCGCGGGCTGCTGGCCGCCTGAGGCTGACGCGGGCGCGAACCGGACACGGATCTGGACGTTGCCGGTCACGGGATCTGCATATGCCACGCTGTTCGCCAAATAAATATGCTCCGGCACCCCCCTCCTGCGGCCTGCGATATTTCGCAGGTTTTTTTGTTTTTGGCGGCTGTCCGACGGCGGTCAGGGCTGCGGTTTTTTTACCCAACTGTCGTGAAACCGTGATCCTTGGGTGACATGCGCGGACGGACCCTCTATGTGGGGGACATCCTGACAACCGGATTCGGAGCTACACCGCCTTGCCGATGCCGCAGATGCCCCCCGCCCACCCGTTTGACGATGACAAGCTGCGCGAAGAATGCGGCATCTTTGGCGTCGTCGGCGTCCAGGACGCTTCCAACTTTGTCGCGCTCGGCCTGCACGCCCTGCAACACCGGGGACAGGAGGCCGGCGGCATTGTCACCCATGATCCTGTCGAAGGGTTCCAGAGCGCCCGTCGTTTCGGCTATGTCCGCGACAACTTCACCTCGCAGGATGTGATGTCCACCCTGCCCGGCCCCATCGGGATTGGCCATGTGCGCTATTCCACCGCCGGGTCCAAGGGTCAGACTGCGATCCGGGACGTGCAGCCTTTCTTTGGCGAATTCGCTATGGGCGGTGCAGCGATTGCCCACAACGGCAATATCACCAACGCCAATGCCCTGCGCCGCGAACTGATCGAGCGCGGCTCGATCTTCCAGAGCTCGTCCGACAGTGAGTGCATCATTCATCTGATGGCCCGCTCGTTGCAGCGCAATATCCCGGAGCGGATGGAAGATGCGCTGCGCCGGGTCGAAGGCGCCTTCTCGGTTGTTGCCATGACCCGGACCAAGCTGATCGGTGTCCGCGACCCGCTGGGCGTGCGCCCGCTGGTGCTGGGTCGGGTCGGCGAAGGCTATGCACTGAGTTCGGAGACCTGTGCGCTGGACATCATCGGCGCCGAGTTCCTGCGCGAGATTGAGCCGGGCGAAATGGTGGTGATCACCGACAAAGGTGTCGAGAGCCATTTCCCGTTCCGCCGCCAGTCGTCCAAGTTCTGCATCTTTGAACATGTCTATTTCTCCCGCCCTGATTCGATCCTTGGCGGGCGGTCCGTCTATGAGACCCGCGAAGCCATCGGTCGCGAGCTGGCAAAGGAAAACCCGGTCGAGGCGGATCTGGTCTGCCCGGTGCCGGACAGCGGCACGCCCGCAGCGATCGGCTATTCGCTGCAATCGGGCATTCCCTATGCGATGGGGATCATCCGCAACCAGTATATGGGCCGGACTTTCATTGAGCCGACCGAGCAGATCCGCAACATGGGCGTGCGCCTGAAGCTGAACGTGAACCGCGCGCTGATCGAGGGCAAGCGGGTGATCCTGGTGGATGATTCCGTGGTGCGTGGGACAACATCGCGCAAAATCAAGGAGATGATCCTGGACGCCGGGGCCAGCGAGGTGCATTTCCGCATTGCCTCGCCGCCGACCGCTTGGCCCTGTTTCTATGGTGTGGACACACCCGAACGTGACAAGCTGCTGGCCGCAACCATGTCCGAGGATCAGATGGCCAAACATCTGGCCGTGGACAGCCTGAAGTTCATCTCGCTGGACGGGCTTTACCGGGCCGTCGGGCAGGATCAGGGCCGTAACAGCAAATGCCCGCAGTATTGTGATGCCTGTTTCTCGGGCGAATACCCTGTTGTTCCGACCGATATGGTCGAACGGGGGTTTGAAATGAAGTCGCCGGCAGAGTAAGAGCGCAGCCGATATCAGTTCGACTCATGAGGCGCTGATCACCGGATCGGCGCCTCTTTCCTTTTTGCCCCTGCCCCCGAAAGGCCGCCCCCTTGGATCCACATCTCGCCCGCATGCTTGGCTCGCAGCGCCAGTGTCGCTGTTGCGGAGCGACGTTTGCCCAGCTGTTGAGCCTCAGCTGCGACCGGCCCGACGTCTGCCCGGAGGATATGTTCGTGCATGACAACACGGCAATCTCGGCGCAGGCGGGGGATGTGCTGACCGAAGATTTCTGCCGCCTGGGGCATCTGCGCTTTGTGCGGGCGGTGCTGGCTGTACCGCTGGCGGACACACGTGGAGAAGAGTTCATTCTGGGCACATGGGCGCGGCTCAGCCAAGAGGATTTCGATGCCTATCTCGACCGGTTCGAGATGCAGGACACCGAAGATATGGACAGCAAGCGGGCCTGGCTGGCCAATGCCATTCCGCCCGATGACAGCGAGTCTGTTGAAGCGATGCTGCATATGCGGCCCGAAGGGCAATACCCTGAGCTACAGATCTCCGAGCCGGATCACCCGCTTTACAATCTGCAGATGGTCGGCGCGCAGATGGAAGAGTTGCTGGGGCTGCTTTATGCCTATGGCCACGATCTGCCCTCGCTCATCTATGATGCCTGAGGAGGCTGCTCTGCGCGCCGCCTAGGCGCTGCACTGTCGCTCTTGCAAGATGCGACACCTGAGACTTCAAGCCCCCTGCGCGCAATTGCGCAGGGTCACTTGGCGGAATGGGCGGGCGTTTGCGCAGGGCGCCGGGGCGCACCGGCATGGGCTTGCCCACGCTCTCGGCGCCCCCTGTTCCCGGCAGTGCACAGCTGATAGCCGAAGGGCGATACCGCACAAGAAAGAAATCCTGTCCAGAATGGCAAATCGTGAGAATGGCAAGACGCCGGCCAATGTCGCCGGTCATGCCACCCAGAAAGACGCATTGCACCGCAACCGCCTCAGCCTTCTGGGGTTGTTCGGCGCCAACGACAACCTGAGCGCCATGGTTCGGATGCCGAACGGCCGCATGCAGATCGTGACCCGCGGCAGCCGCCTGTCCGGTGGCGAAGTTGTTGCCATTGATGCCGACGGCCTGATCCTTCAGAAAAACGGCAAGGCATCACGTCTGGCGATGCCGGGCGGGTGACCCGCAACCGGCGCGCGGACGGGCATCACGCCCAGGCTTGAGACCGCTGCGCCGCTTTGGCCCCTTGACCCGCGCCGCGCTGCGCCGCACAAGGCGCCCATGACACAGAAACTCGCTCTCATCACCGGGGCCTCACGGGGCCTGGGCGCCGCCCTCGCAGAGGCATTGGCGCCGACGCATCACATCGTCGCCGTGGCCCGCACCACAGGCGCATTGGAAGAGCTGGACGATCGTATCAAGGCCAACGGTGGCTCGGCGACTCTGGCCCCTATGGATATCACCGTTCCGGAGGCCATGGCCACGCTCTGCCGGGGCATCCATGATCGCTGGGGACAGCTGGACCTCTGGCTGCACACCGCCATTCACGCCGCGCCGCTGAGCCCGGCGCAATTCGTGGCGGCCAAGGACTGGCAGAAATCCATCGCGATCAATGCGACGGCACCCTCCGTTCTGATCCCCTATGTGGCGCCGCTTCTGGGGCAGACCGGTCAGGCCGTGTTCTTTGACGATCCCCGCGCGGGCGAGAAATTCTTTGGAGCCTATGGCGCCAGCAAGGCCGCGCAGATGTCGCTGGCCAGCAGCTGGCAGGTCGAAAGCGCCAAGACCGGCCCCAGAGTACAGGTGCTGACGCCAAATCCGATGGCGACAGCGGTGCGCGCACGGTTCTTTCCGGGTGAAGATCGCGATGCGCTGAGCACGCCGCAGGCCGAGGCCGCACGGCTGCTCCCCGAGATTCTGGCCGCCGCCGACTGATCTGAGGGTCAGAGACACCCGCGAACTGCGCGAACACGCGGCTTTCCGCCGACCGGTGCCTGCAACGGGCGCCGGTCGTTCTGGTTTTCAAGCGGGCCAGAAAATCTGTGACCTCTGTGCCGCAGGGGCTGGCGCCGGGCGCTCTGGTCGGGATCACGACGGGGAAAGGCTTGCCCCCTTTTGCCCCACATCTTATTCAGGTCTGGAGTGCAGATCGGCGTAATCACGCCCGACACATAGGCTGCCAGAGCCAGACGAGAGGCCCCGTCCATGCGAATTCTGATCACCAATGACGATGGCATCAGCGCCCCCGGCCTTGCGGTTCTGGAGCAGATCGCCCGCGAGGTTGCAGGTCCCGGCGGAGAAGTCTGGACAGTGGCACCGGCGTTTGAGCAATCCGGCGTTGGTCATTGCATCAGCTACACCCGCCCCTTCATGCTGAGCCAGCTGGGCGAACATCACTTTGCCGCAGAAGGATCGCCTGCGGACTGTGTGTTGGCCGGGCTGCATGTGGTGATGAAAGACCAGCAACCGGATCTGGTGTTGTCAGGGGTAAACCGGGGCAACAATTCTGCCGAGAACGCGCTCTACTCCGGCACCCTCGGCGGGGCGATGGAGGCGGCATTGCAGGGCATTCCGGCCATGGGCCTGTCGCAGTATTTCGGACCTCAGAACGCGCAGCTTGAAAACCCGTTTGAGGCAGCCGCCCAACATGGTGCCGATCTGATCCGTTCCATCTTGGAAGCGCAGCCCAAGGAAGACGCCGATTACCGCTTGTTTTACAACATTAATTTCCCACCTGTCCCTGCCGCTGATGTGAAGGGACGGCGGATTTCACCGCAGGGTTTCCGGCGCGGCAGCCATTTCTCGGCCGAGGAGCAGACCTCCCCCAACGGGCGGCGCTACCTGTGGATCCGTGGTGGCAACCAGCATGTTGCCACCGCCGAGGGCAGTGACGCAGCGCAGAACCTGGCAGGCTATATCTCCGTGACGCCGATGCGGGCGGATCTGACCGCTACAGATGCGCTGGAGCGCCTGAAGGGCATTGAATGAGCGACCCGACAGCTGAAACCAAGATGCAGTTCCTGTTCGCCCTGCGCTCGCGCGGGGTGACGGATGCGCAGGTCCTCGATGCAATGGAACAGATCGACCGCGGCCCCTTTGTGCGGGGGCTGTTTTCGGCGCGCGCCTACGAGGATATGCCGTTGCCGATCGCCTGCGGGCAGACCATTTCGCAGCCCTCTGTTGTCGGTCTGATGACCCAGGCCTTGCAGATCTCGCCTCGCGATACGGTGCTGGAGGTTGGCACCGGCTCTGGCTATCAGGCCGCGATCCTGAGCAAGCTGGCGCGGCGGGTCTATACCGTGGATCGTCATGCGCGGCTGGTGCGGGAGGCGCGGCAGATCTTCGATCAACTGCACCTGTCCAATATTACCTCGCTGGTCGGCGATGGCAGCCACGGCCTCCCCGAACAGGCGCCTTTTGATCGAATCATCGTGACTGCTGCCGCCGAAGACCCGCCCGGCCCACTCTTGGCGCAGCTGAAGACCGGCGGTATTATGGTGGTGCCCGTGGGGCAGTCCGACACTGTACAGACGCTGATCCGTGTTCAAAAAACCGACAGCGGCCTCGAATACGACGAATTGCGCCCGGTGCGTTTTGTTCCCCTGCTTGAGGGGATCGGCAAAGACACGTAAGGGAGGGGCAAGAGACCCGCCCACCCCAACCGCTCCGGACATCCTCGAGCGGGATCGCGTGGCTGGCCGACAGACTATTGGCAAGCCCCAGGGATAATGGGGGCCCGCAAGACGGGAACGGCGTTCCGAGGAGAGCGAAATGACAGTGACTGTACCCACCCACCGCAATCGTGTGACAGGACGCAAGGCGCTGATGGCACTGCCGCTGGTGGCCGTGCTGGCGGCCTGCGAGGCACCGCTGGATTACGACCTGCGCGGCCAGATCGGTGCGTTCAACACGACAAAGGCGGCGCAGACCGCAACCGCCAGCCGCCCGAAACCCGATGCCAAGGGGCTGATCACCTATCCATCCTATCAGGTGGCCGTTGCCCGTCGCGGCGATACGCTGAACGATGTGGCAGGCCGCATTGGTCTGCCCGCCAGCGAGCTGGCCCGGTTCAACGGGATGAAGCCCGACGATCCGCTGCGGCAGGGGGAGATCATTGCCCTGCCTCGCCGCGCACCCGGTACGGCGACCAGCGGCGGCGTCGATATCGCCTCGCTGGCGGGGGATGCGATCGACAGCGCCCCATCGACCACACCCTCGGCGGCAAGCACCGTCAGCACAACGCCGCTGGCACCGCAGCCGACCGCAAGCAAGCCGCAGGTCCAAAGCGGACCAGAGCCGGTGCGCCACAAGGTGAAGCGCGGCGAAACCGCTTATACCGTCTCGCGGCTTTATCAGGTGCCGGTGAAATCCCTTGCGGAATGGAACGGCCTCGGCAGCGATTTTGCCATACGTGAGGGCCAGTTCCTGCTGATCCCGCTGAAGGACCGCCCAGCCCCGCGCAAGGAAGCATCCGCAGCGGTGATTCCGGCCGCCGCCACCGTCACCGCGCCGGGTGAAGGCACCAATACGCCCCTGCCGCCAAGCGCCACCAAGCCACTGCCGCAGGAAACCGTCGCGCCCGCGGCACAGGCGCCGAAAGCGCTGCCTAAGGTAGAGGTCCCGACCCCGACCCGCAGCTCCAGCGCCGCGATGGGCTTCCCGGTCAAGGGCAAGATCATCCGCACCTATTCCAAGGGCAAGAACGACGGCATTGATATCGCAGGTGCAGCGGGCGCCCCGGTGCAGGCCGCCGATGGCGGTACGGTGGCGGCGATCACCAAGGATTCCAACAATATTCCGATCATTGTGATCCGCCACGACGCCAAGCTGCTGACGGTCTATGCCAATGTCGACAAGATCGAGGTCAACAAGGGCGACACCGTTTCGCGCGGTCAGACCATCGCCGCATTGCGGGACGGACCCGCTGCCTATGTGCATTTCGAGGTGCGCAACGGCTTTGAAAGCGTCGATCCGCTCCCCTATCTGCAATAAACGTCGCAAGCGGCAACAGGCAATAAAGAGACGGCGCTCCGGGTCATCCCGAGCGCCGTCTTTTGGTTGATCACAGCTGTTCAATCATGGCTGCTGCCGTCTTTGCGGTCAGCTGACCTTCACCCCATGGCGGCCGGCCAGATCGGTAAAGAACTGCCAGGCCACCCGGCCCGAGCGGGCGCCGCGCGTGGCCTGCCATTCGATCGCCTCGGCGCGCAGAACCGGCTCCGGCACCACAACGCCATAGGCCGCGCAATAGCCTGAAATCATGGCGAGATATTCATCCTGATCGCAGGGGTGGAAACCCAGCCACAGCCCGAACCGATCCGAGAGAGAGACCTTTTCCTCAACGGCTTCCGACGGGTTGATGGCGCTGGAGCGTTCGTTCTCGATCATATCACGCGGCATCAGATGACGGCGATTGGAGGTGGCATAGAACAGCACATTGTCCGGCCGACCTTCGATGCCGCCATCCAGCACCGCTTTCAGGCTTTTGTAGTGCTGATCGTCATGGCCAAAGGACAGGTCATCGCAGAACAGGATGAACCGCTCGGGCGCTGCCCGCAGATGGTTCAGCAGGCGCGCGACCGATGGCAGATCCTCGCGCTGCAGCTCCACCAGTTTCAGAGCGGGGAAGTCCGGCGACAGCTGTCCGTGGATCGCTTTCACAAGGCTGGATTTACCCATCCCCCGCGCGCCCCAGAGCAGTGCATTATTGGCGCCGAACCCGGCGGCAAAGCGGCGGGTATTGTCCAGCAGCGTGTCGCGCGCGCGGTCGATCCCCAGCAGCAGCTCAAGATCGACGCGGTTCACGGTTTCGACAGCCTCCAGCCGGTCCGGGGCCACATGCCAGACAAAGGCAGAGGCAGCACCAAAGTCAGGCGCCTTCAGCGGCGCAGGTGCCATCCGTTCCAGCGCATCGGCGATGCGGCTCAGGCTTGTGTCATCCATCGGGGCCTCCGGTCTATTGCACGTGGGGCGTATCGGCGCGCTCGGGCTCAGCTGTCCTGCGGCTCGATCATGTCGACGCGCGTGGCATGTCGGCCGCCCTCGAACTCAGCATTGAGGAAGGCATCGACAATTTCAATCGCCAGGCTGTCGCCCACCACACGCGCCCCGATAGAGAGCATGTTGGCGTTATTGTGCTGGCGGATCATCTTGGCCGAGAAAGTCTCCGAGCAGACGCCGCAGCGGATGCCTTTGACCTTGTTCGCGGCCATCATGATGCCCTGGCCGGTGCCGCAGAGGATAATGCCCAGATCGCAATCACCCGAGGCAACACGCTCTGCCGCCGCCGCGCCATGTTTGGGGTAATGCGTGCTTTCCGGTGTTGTCGGACCGATATCAACCACCTCATATCCGTTTGCGGCAATATGCGTGGCAATGGCCTGGCGCAGGTCGATTGCGGCGTGATCGCTGGAAAGAACAACGCGGGTGGGTTTGGTCTGGTCCATGGGTGTCTCCGTCGGTGGGTTACCGGCGTCAAAGCATGTTCCGGCTGCGCGAGCAAGGGGGCAGCCTATACACCCCTGCCCGATCCGCCATGGCGCCCCGGCCGCATGAGGAAGGGCGCACCGTCTCCGGCGCGCCCTTCCTCGATATGCTGGTCCAGATCTGGCAGGAGCAGATCCGGTCTGGATTACCGGGTCTTGCCGTCGTCCTCATCGTCGAACTCGGCCATCA
The DNA here is from genome assembly GCF_048056095.1 of Phaeobacter sp. JH20_34. Classification (NCBI taxonomy): domain Bacteria; kingdom Pseudomonadati; phylum Pseudomonadota; class Alphaproteobacteria; order Rhodobacterales; family Roseobacteraceae; genus Phaeobacter; species Phaeobacter sp. JH20_34. Next base: position 124,730 of record NZ_JAYMWT010000021.1, read on the forward strand.
ACGGGTCGTCTTCGGGATGCCGGTCCATCTCCTCGTACAGATCGTCGCCGTCATCATCCTCGTCATCATAGTAGCCTTCTGCGCGCAGCTTGGCCTCGCGGGTCTTTTCCACCTGACGCACCAACAGGATCGACAGCTCGTAAAGGCCATAGACCACCGAGAACAGGATGCCTTGGGTGATCACATCCGGCGGCGTCACCAGCGCAGCCAGCACCAGAATGGCGACAACCGCGTATTTGCGCACGCTGCCAAGACCATCGGCGCTGACCAACCCGGCCTTGCCCATCAGGGTCAGGAGCACCGGCAGCTGGAAACACAGGCCAAAGGCCATAATGAACTTCAGCGTGATGTCCAGCGACTCGTTGACCTTGCCAAAGAAGGTGATGCGCACACCTTCTGTGGTTTCCGGCACCACGGCGGCATCCGCAGGCAGGTTGTCGACCGCGCCGGACAAGAGGTTGGCAAAGATGGATGACACATCGGCAAAGCCAAGGAAAAACGCCATCGCCAGCGGTGTGACCACGAAATGGGCAAAACTGGCCCCCAAGAGGAACATCACCGGTGAGGCGATGAGGAAGGGCAAAAAGGCGTTCTTCTCTGTCTTGTAAAGCCCCGGTGCCACAAAGCGCCAGAGCTGGAAGCCGATAACCGGGAATGACAGCGCAAAGCCAAACACCATGGAGATGCGGAACAGCGTGAACAGATATTCCTGCGGGCTGGTATATTGCAGCGTTGGCGACGGGTCGCCGAGGCTGCGCAGGGTTTCCTCGATCGGGCCAAGCAGGAACTGCAGGATCGGCTCTGCCACGGTGAAGGCCAGCACGATCCCCACGATGAACGCGCCAACCGCCCGGATCAGGCGGGTGCGCAATTCGGCCAGATGCTCAATCAGCGGCGCTGTGCTGTCGTCGATATCCTCGGACGCGCTCATGTCTTGGTCTCACTTTCTGACGTCGCCGACGTGTCCGTGGCAGCCAGGGCCGCCTCCGCTTCGGCTGCCTTGGCCTGGGCCTCTGCGGCCTCGCGTGCCTTGCGGTCCGCAGCGGCACGGGCAGTGGCCGCCTGGATCTTCTTGGCATCCTCAGCCCGCTCAGCGGCCAGTTTCCCGGTTTCACTGTCGGGGTCGAACTTGGTCGGGTCGATGGATTTTGCCATATCCTGCGCGGCCTGTTTGACGCCGTCCATTGCGGTATTGACCGGGTTGGCCGCCGCTTTCAGCCCCTTGGCCATCTCATTGACGCCCGCCTCATCGGCGGCGTCATTCATGGCCCGGCTGAATTCGCGCGCCATGCCCTTGGCCTTGCCCACGAACCGTCCGACATTGCGGAACAAAACCGGCAGGTCCTTGGGCCCGACAACAATCAGCGCCACAACGCCGATAACCATGAGTTCGGTCCACCCAAGATCAAACATCGCGGCTTAGACCTTGTCTTTTTCGGTCTCGGGCGTCACGTCGCGCGCGGTCTCGGCGGTGGTCTCTTCTTCCAGCTCCTTGGTGCTGTCGTTCACACCCTTTTTGAAGGCGGTGATGCCTTTGCCGACCTCACCCATCAGCGAGGAAATCTTGCCGCGGCCAAAGAGGACCAGAACCACGACGGCGATGAGCAGCAGGCCGGGAAGGCCAATATTATTAAGCATGAGAGCGTCTCCTTCTGCGGCAGATCCGCCGGGAGACGGTCTGCGTTGTTGTTTGACCTGTTTTTAAGCGCCGAGCCCCCGGCGGGAAAAGCGGTGAGACATCGGCAGGGGCGTGGATTCCACGCAAAACTGCATTTTTGCGCGCTGCTGAAAACACAACTGACAGGTTTATGTCAGTTGGACTGCTCTACACCACCCCCATCACAGCATTCAAGGAGAGACGTGATGAGCAAACATGTTGCAGAGATTGTGACCTTCAAACTGGCCGAAGGTGTGAGCGAGGCGGAATTCATCGTGCTGAGCCAGGCCAGCGAATCCTTCGTTCGCGCCCAGCCCGGATTTGTTCACCGACAGCTGAGCTGCGGCGAGGACGGGCGCTGGACCGATTATGTCATCTGGGCAGACATGGAAACCGCCAAGTCGGTCGCGGCTGAGTTCCACAAGCAGGACTTCTGCGCCAGCCTGATGCAGGCGATTGCCGAGGGCACTGCGCAGATGCGTCATGAGGAGGTACAGTGGAGCATGGCCTCCTGAGGGGCGCGAGCCAGGCTCAGGTCAAGTACGGAGGGTGGATGCGCTGCATCCGCCCTCTATCCGGCGGGGGGCGTCAATCACTGCGCGTGGTGTCGGGCCTTGACCTCCTCCCCGCGCCGTTCCAAGGCTAGATCATGCGCCGTACTGATCGCCTCTTTGATATTATCCAGATCCTGCGCGACGGGAAATTGCACCGCGCACAGGATATCGCCGAACGGCTGGAAGTCTCGACCCGGACGATCTACCGCGACATGGATACGCTGGTTGCCAGCGGTGTCCCGGTGGAGGGCGCAAGAGGGGTCGGCTATATGGTGCGCGAAGCGATCACGCTGCCGCCGCTGACGCTGACTGCGGAGGAGCTGGAGGCGCTGAACCTGGGCATGGCGATTGTGGCCGAGGCCGCCGATCCGGATTTGAAGGCCGCCGCCGAGAGGCTGGCCGCCAAGGTGGACGCGGTGCTGCCCGAAGGCACCATCGCCGAGGCGGATGCGTGGAAGTTTGCCGTCTACCCCTTTGCCGATGCTGCGCGGGGCTTTACGCAGATGCCAACCTTGCGGGCCGCGATAAAGGCCCGCCAGAAGCTGCATCTGACCTATCGCCGCATTGATGAGACGCTGACAGAGCGCGTCATCCGCCCCTTGCATATGGAGTATTGGGGCCGGGTCTGGACGCTGACCGCCTGGTGCGAAACGCGTGGCGATTTCCGGGTGTTCCGGGTCGACCTGATCGAGGCGGCCAAACCCCTGCCCGAGCTGTTCGTGGATGAGCCGGGCAAACGGTTGATGGACTACCAGCCCTATGCCGACTCGTCCGATGCCGCTGCGGGGCCAACGACCGGCTGATGGATGTAGCTCAGCTGCCGGTCGGGAAGACGAAGCAGCGGTTGCGCCGAACCGTGAGCCACATCACCCGGCCTGCATCCGGCAGGAACACATTGGGCACTGTCGCCTTCAGCACGCTGCCATCGAAATCCATGCGAAATTCAACCAGGCTCTCATGCCCTAGAAAGCGCGCCCGCTCGACCACGCCGCGCGCGGCTACCCCGTCGCTGGGGGTCGGGTGCGGGCCGCGCCCGTTCCGATCAAAATCAATGCGCAGATGTTGGGGGCGGAACACGATGTCGACCTTGGTGCCATCAGGCACACCCGGCGCCAGAAACTGACCAAAGGGCGTTTCGGCCAGAGCGCCATTCACTTCGGCATGAAGAACATTGGTGTCACTGAAGAACCCCACCGCCGCACGATCGACCGGACGGGTATAGACATTATAGGGCGCCCCCTGCTGCACGATCTTACCGGACCGCATCAGCGCAATCTCATCAGCCATCCGCATCGCCTCTTCCGGCTCATGGGTGACCAGCAGGACGGCAGCATCCTCTTCCTTCAGCAATGTCAGGGTCTCGTCGCGAATGCCGTCGCGCAGGCGATTGTCCAGCCCGGAGAACGGCTCATCCATCAGCATGATGCGCGGCTTGGGCGCCAGCGCGCGGGCCAGGGCCACCCGCTGCTGTTCGCCGCCCGACAGCTGATGGGGGAATTCGTCGATATATTGCGACAGCGACACCTTCTGCAGCAGCTCCTGCACCCGGAGGCGTTTCTCGTCCTTGCTGCCCTTCAGTCCGAAGGCGACATTGTCGGCCACGCTCAGATGCGGGAACAGGGCAAAGTCCTGAAACATAAGCCCGATTTCCCGGCGTTCGGGCGGAACGCGGAACACGGTGTCGCAGATCAGCTTGCCATCGACGTAAATCTCGCCGCTGTCCTGCATCTCGACGCCGGCAATCATCCGCAAAGTGGTGGATTTGCCGCAACCCGAAGGCCCCAGAAGACAGGTCACCTGACCGGCCTGGATCTGTAGCGACACGTCATCCACCACCGCCCGCCCGTCAAAGAAGCGCCGCAGGTTGCGGATCTCCAGACGTGGTGCGGTCACGGCGGGTCTATCGGTGCCAACCATCGGATCAAGGGGGGCAGATGTCATGCGACCTCGTAACTGGTTTCTGATCAAAACGATCTGGTTTAGCTCGCAGATATCAACCCCGCTGCCCCCATGCAAGGGAACGGGGCGCGGCGCGACAGATCGCGCTTTGGATCGGGCAAACTCACCGCTGACGGAGGGGCGGCTGGCAGAGGGTAAACCGAGGGCGGACTGCTAGCTCATAGGCTCCAGCAGATCAAAGGTGAGATCATCCCGCACCCGGCCATTGACCAGCAACTCCAGCCGATGCGGCCCCGGCACCAGCGTAAAGGTGCTGGCCCCGGCTTTCAGCGGATGGCGCTTGCTGAGACGGGTGCCGCCTTCGGAAATCGCCGTCTGTTTCAGTTTGAAGACCTTCGCCGAGACCTTGCCTCCGGGGCGCTGGAAATGCAGGCGATAATCCACCAGCACAGGGGCGCCGGGCGCGCCGTCCAGATGGCAGTCAAATTGCAGGGCTCCGCCGATATGGACCGGCTCCTTGGCAAGCGCCAGCGTCGCCTTGACGGCGGCCTCGGGATCATAGCCCAGCATCTGCATGGCGCCTGTATGACCCTCTTTGACGAGACCGCGCAGGGCATGGGCCGTGATCCAGGCCAGCTCCTCCGGGCGCTGCTGGTCGGCCGCCTGCCAGCTGCGTAACCGGTCCAGCACCAGTTCCGGCTCCTTTTTCGAGATGTCATTCAGGTGGTTGGCGACCGAGCGGGTGACATAGCGGGTGGGATCTGCGTGAAGCTGATCCAACAGCGGCAAGGGCTGCGCAAGAGTCAGCGGTACCGACTGCCCCCAGGGCAGCCTTGGACGGGTGCCCTCGCTCACCAGACGGCGGACATGATAATTGTCGCTCGTGGCCCAGTGCTGCATCTCTGCCAGCGTCAGATCGGTCCAGCGGGTCAAAAAGGGACGTATCGCCCATTCCATCGAGAACCGCTGCGTGATGTCGCGGAGCAGCTGCAACGACAGCTCCGGTGCCTGGTCCAGCCCGCGCAGCACCACAAATTCCCCCAAAGGCGCAAATATGAAATCACCGAAGTCATCATCGCTCAGGCTTGGGTCCAGCGGCGGTGGCAAGGCGCGCCGCAACACCGGTGCTGCGGCCTCCAGATCCTCCGGTAGGTGGCGGGCCAGCACATCGGCAATCAGCGCGATGCGCTGCTTCAGCTCCAGATCGGGAAGATCCGTCATCACCTCGGACACAAATCTGTCCGCTTCAAACCCCGGGTCCGCCGCCGCAAAGAGACCCGCGAGATAGCGGGTCTTCTCAAGATTAAATAACTGATCCTTCAGCGAAAAACCGGATGCCACGCTGTTGCCCCCATCAGATGGTCATATTGGTGGCGCCGCCATCCAACAGGATGTTCTGGCCAATGATAAAACCCGCATGCTGGGAGCAGAGAAAGGCGCAGGTGGCGCCAAATTCCTGCCGCGTGCCGTAGCGCCCGGCGGGAATGCTGGCGGCGCGCTGTTCGGCCGCTTCCTCAAGCGATATCCCCTGTTGCTGGGCCACGCCCGTATCCAGCGAGACCGCGCGGTCAGTGGCATGGATGCCGGGAAGCAGATTGTTGATGGTCACGCCCCTGGACGCGACCTGGCGAGAGGTGCCTGCCACATAGCCGGTCAGCCCGGTGCGCGCCGCATTGGAGAGGCCCAGAACCGGAATCGGTGCCTTCACCGACTGTGAGGTGATGTTGACGACACGGCCCCATCCGCGTTCCATCATGCCGGGGACCAGCGCCCTGATCAGCGCGATCGGCGTCAGCATGTTGGCATCCAGCGCCCTGATGAAATCATCACGGCCCCAATCGGACCACATGCCCGGTGGCGGCCCGCCCGCGTTGGTGACAAGGATATCGACGCCCTCTGCCGCGGCGATAACCTCGGCCTGCCCTGCCTCGGTGGTGATGTCAGCAGCAATGGTTTCGACATTGACACCATGCACATCGCGGATCGACTGGGCCGACGCCAGAAGCGCCTCTTCGCCGCGCGCGTTCATCACCAGATCCACGCCCGCCTCGGCCAGAGCCTCAGCACAGCCCAGCCCCAGCCCCTTGCTGCTGGCACAGACCAACGCCCGCTTTCCCGACAATCCCAAATCCATCAGATCTCTCCCTGTTACGGCGCGTCGTCGTCCGCCTGTCAGCTGCCCGATGGGCTGATGTGGCGGACCGGATCACGCATCTGTTCTGTTGCCCGAAGCTTGCACGCTCGCCCCGGGATTGACCAGCCCCGATGCCATCGGCGACCCGGTGGTCGTCCCCTGCCCTGCCGGCTTTGGCAGTTTCCCCTTGCGGCTTCGCAAAACCACCCCGCTCTGGTCCGCATCTCGCCACATTTCGCCGCAAGATAGAAGGTCATACGCGCAGGATGCGCACACGATACTGGTTAGGTTATTCATGCTGACACAGCTGCATCAGAGCCCCGTTGCCGCCCAGATTCTTGCTGTTTTTCCTGCCGCCGATTTCTGCGTCGAGATGGGCGCGAATATGGGCGATGGGCTTGGGGTATATGATGACCTGCATCTGGACGACGTCTATCAGCTGATGCGCAACGCGCCACCGCGCCAATTGTCGTTGACCGCACGCGCTGACGGGCAGCTTGTTCTTGGTCAGGACAGCGCAACAGGTGCACCCGGTGCCCGGCTGCATCTGGATTGCCTGTTGACGCTGATGCCGGATATCGGCGCCAATGTGGAGGCGCTGGTGGTGGTTGAGGTCGATGACGACGGGTTGATCGCGGCGATCTATCTGCTGCCGCTTGCCCCCTTGCTGCCGCAGACCGGCTATACCCTTGTGCGCAAGACCCGCGAGGGCACGCGCCAGCGGCTTGCACAGCTTGCCTGTGTCTCCTTCACGCGCGGAACACATATCACCCTGGACACCGGCGCCCAGCGACCGATTGAGGATCTACAGGTAGGCGACCGGGTTCTGACCCGCGATGCCGGTGCCCAAGTGGTGCGCTGGATCGGCCAATGCACCAGCCGTGCGGTTGGAGAAATGGCTCCGATCCTGATCCGGGCCGGGGCGCTCAACAACGCAAATGACCTGCTTGTCAGCCCGGACCACCGGTTGCTGGTGCATCGCTGTCGTGAAGGTCGCCGCCGTGGCCGACCAGATCAGCTGGTGCGCGCACGCGAACTGGTCAATGGCATCGACATTGTCGAACGAACCGGCGGCTTCATCGACTATTTCCAGCTGCTGTTTGATCGCCACCAGATCATCTTTGCCGAAGGGATCGCCGCCGAGAGCCTGCTGCTTGATCCGCTGACACGGGCTGCGCTGCCGCAGGAGAAGCTGATCCGCACGCCGGGCCTGATCCCCGGTCAACCACCGCGCATCTCGGGCCTGGAGCCGCGCCCGATGTAAACACGCTGGTATATGGCCCCTTCGCGCCGGGATGTGCGGGGCCGCAACAGATGCCCGGGAACTGGGCGAGAGGCGAAGCGAGTTTACGATTACTGATAGAATTGCCCCTACAATTCAACCATATGGGGAATTCTCTCCTTATGGACTCTATGGGACTTTGCCTGACGATGACAAAACAGCAACTGGTGCAGCGCTGGTTTTTCGAGGTCTGGGAGAAACGCAACATGGCCGCGTTTGCCGAGATGCTGGCCCCCTCTCTGGATACGACCGAACTGCTCGACGGGCTCCCCAATCCACGTCAGGACTATCCCGTCCTGATTGACGTCGTTCACAAGCTTGCGGGCAAATTCCGCGTTCAAATCCTGCAGTATATCGAGGATGGCGACTGGACCTCGACACGCTATCTGCTGACCTCTGATGGCCCGGACGGGATGACGCCGGTCAGTGCCGAGGGGATCATGATGATTCGGTTTACGGACGGCAAAATCGCCGAGCTGAGTTCCAAGTTCGATGCCTTCACCTTTTTTGAACAGCTGGGTCAGCTGCCGCCAGATGCCATGCCGGCCTGCCTTGGAGGGCAGACGCTGGTCTGGGAGTAACCAGTCGGCCTCAGCTATCAGGACCGCGACGCAACGGCTGTCGCCCTGTTTTTCTTGCCTCGGCCCGCCATCCTGATATACGCGCGCTCATGCTCGATATCGTCCCCAACCCCCCCGACCTGCCGGCCGAAATTGCCCGGCGCCGCACCTTTGCGATCATTTCGCATCCGGATGCCGGCAAAACCACGCTGACTGAAAAGTTCCTGCTTTATGGCGGTGCTATTCAGATGGCGGGTCAGGTGCGCGCCAAAGGCGAGGCACGGCGCACGCGGTCGGACTTCATGCAGATGGAGAAGGACCGCGGGATCTCCGTCTCAGCCTCGGCCATGTCGTTTGACTACAGCAGCTACCGCTTCAATCTGGTGGACACACCCGGTCACTCCGATTTCTCGGAAGATACCTATCGCACGCTGACTGCGGTGGACGCGGCGGTGATGGTGATCGACGGTGCCAAGGGTGTGGAAAGCCAGACCCAGAAGCTGTTTGAGGTCTGCCGCCTACGCGACCTGCCGATTCTGACGTTCTGTAACAAGATGGACCGAGAGAGCCGGGACACCTTTGAGATCATCGACGAGATCCAGCAGAACCTTGCGATTGACGTGACGCCCGCCAGCTGGCCGATCGGCGTTGGCCGTGATTTCATCGGTTGTTACGACATGCTGCGCGACCGGCTGGAACTGATGGACCGCGCGGATCGCAACAAGATCGCCGAAAGCATCGCGATTGAGGGGTTGGACGATCCCAAGCTGGCCGAGCATGTGCCTGCACATCTGCTTGAGAAGCTGCTGGAAGAGGTCGAAATGGCCCGCGAGCTGCTGCCTGCACTGGATCCGCAATCGGTGCTTGAGGGGCATATGACGCCGATCTGGTTCGGCTCGGCGATCAATTCCTTTGGCGTGAAGGAACTGATGGATGGCATCAGCACCTACGGACCCGAGCCGCAGCCACAATCGGCGCTGCCGCGCCAGATTGCGCCGGATGAGACGAAGGTTGCCGGTTTTGTATTCAAGGTGCAGGCCAATATGGATCCCAAGCACCGCGACCGTGTGGCCTTTGTCCGGCTGGCCTCGGGCCATTTCAAACGCGGTATGAAGCTGACCCATGTGCGCTCAAAGAAGCCGATGGCCATCTCCAACCCGGTGTTGTTCCTGGCCTCTGACCGCGAGCTGGCCGAGGAAGCCTGGGCTGGTGACATCATCGGCATCCCGAACCACGGCCAGCTGCGCATCGGCGACACGCTGACCGAAGGAGAGGCGCTGCGTGTCAGCGGCATTCCGTCCTTTGCGCCGGAACTGTTGCAGGGGGTGCGCGCGGGTGACCCGATGAAGGCCAAGCACCTGGAAAAGGCGCTGATGCAATTTGCCGAGGAAGGTGCCGCAAAGGTCTTCAAACCCTCGATCGGCTCCGGCTTTATCGTGGGTGTGGTCGGCCAGCTGCAATTCGAAGTGCTGGCGAGCCGTATCGAGATGGAATACGGCCTGCCGGTGCGCTTCGAAGCCTCGCAGTTCACCTCGGCCCGCTGGGTCAGTGGCGATAAGACCGCGCTTGATAAATTCATCAACACCAACAAGCAGCACATTGCCCATGACCATGACGGCGACGTGGTCTATCTGACCCGCCTGCAGTGGGATATCGACCGTGTAGAGCGCGACTATCCAGACTTGAAACTGACGGCGACCAAGGAGATGATGGTTTAAGACCAGCACCCTGACACATAGGTGACATCAGACCCCGCCATGGATATCGACAACGAAACCTATCCTGGCGGGTTCTACAGCCTGCTGCGCCAGCTTGAAAAAAAAGAGACCCCCTTCATAGATCCGACGTCGGCGCTGCCGCCGGTGGATGTGGATCTCTCGTCGCTGCTCGCCCCCCTGCCCGAGGCCGCACCACAGTCACCAGAGGACGATCTGCCCAGTCGGCATATCGCGCGGAAATGGGAGGCCCTGCGAGCCGAGTTCGCAGGGCAGCCCGAACTTTGGGCACGACATGCGCTGTGCATCGCGATTCTGCGGCGCCGGGATCCGCCAGAGCAAGCGCGCAGCCTCTTTCTGCGGATCTGGCGCGAACAGGGCCCGATGCTCGCCGCCGAGCTGCCCACACGCTGGTTGATTTCCGCCGCCACCACCTTTGCCGATCATGGGGATACCATGGAGCAGCGGCTTGGTGGTCAGGGGCTCCAGATGCTGTTTCACCTGATCGCACTGCACGATAGCGAACGTCGGCTGTCAGGACGGCCGACCGATAGCGGCTTTCCTCGGGTGAAAGGCAAGAAGCTTGACGATATCGGCTTTGGCATGAAGCCCTATCACCTGCCCCACGGAGATCTGGATCGGCACATGCTGGCGCGGCTCTGGCGCCAGGTCGAGGACGATGCCGTGCTGCGCCCGCTTGGTGTGCGGATGCTGCGGATGGTCATGGACGATCCCCGCAGCATTTTCGGCCGCATTCAGCGTTACAAGAAACCCCGCAAATCATGAGCAGGCCCAACGATCCGAAATGGGGCATCGTCAGCACGATCAAGGCCGATGCAGAGACCATCCTGAATTTCGCCGCCTATCATCTGGATCTGGGGGCCCATCGGCTTCATCTTTATCTGGATGCGCCGAATCCTGATGCCTATCCGCATCTGAAAGCACATCCAAAGGTGCGGGTCACCACCTGCGACGACAGCCACTGGAGCCAGCGCAAGAAACCGCGCCCGAAGATGCACCAGGCGCGCCAGACGATGAATGCGACCCATGCCTACGGCCGGATCCAGGCCGATTGGGTCGCCCATATAGATGTGGATGAATTTCTCTGGCCCCATATCTCGGCAAGAGGTGCGAGGCCGCAGATTGGCGAAATACTGGCTGCCCTGCCCGCTGAAACCGATGTCTTGCGGATGCGCCCGCTGGAAGCGCTTGCTGGGCGGGTGGATATGTATAAATCCATGATTGCCATTGCAGCCGACCGCGAACAGCAGGTCCGTGCGATCTATCCCGAATTTGGTGTCTTCCTGAAAGGCGGGTTCCTCAGCCATACTGCAGGCAAGCTGTTCGCCCGCACCGGCCTGCCTGACATTCAGTTCCGAATCCACAACCTGTTCCAGCATGGTGAAAAAAACACGCACGAGCAGGAGCAGGACGCCCTGCAGATCTGTCATCGCCACGCCCCGAGTTGGGAGGCCTGGCAGGACAGCTATCGGTTCCGGCTCAAGCAGGGCTCTTATCGTCCGGGTCTGGCTGCCGGGTTTTCGCGCAACCTCGGCGGGTTGAACACCCATGATCTGCTGTCGATGATCGAGGAAGAGCACGGTTCTGAAGGGCTGAAGCGTTTCTTTGGTGAAATCAACGCAGAGGCGCCAGACATCTATCAACGGCTGCAAAATCGTGGGATGATCCACCACTGCCCGCTGGATCTGACCGCCAAACGGCGTGAACATTTCCCGCAATTTGAATAAACTGTTTCGAGTTTGCCCGTTTTTCAATCAATACGCGCCGAAAACCCGGCTTCGTTTGACGATTGCAGCGGATTTTGCTATGCCCCGCGCAAGCCGATAGAGACAGGACGCAAGACCATGCGGAATCGGCCCTGACATACACGCGCGGGCCAGGTCAGTGTCCGCAAAAACGGACGCATATGACCAAATTTTCAGATCTGAACCTGAACCCCAAAGTCCTCAAAGCGATTGAGGAAGCGGGTTACGAAACCCCCACCCCCATTCAGGCAGGGGCGATTCCGCCCGCCTTGGAAGGGCGCGATGTGCTGGGGATCGCACAGACCGGCACCGGCAAGACGGCTTCGTTCACCTTGCCGATGATCACTCTGCTGGCGCGTGGCCGCGCGCGTGCGCGGATGCCGCGCAGCCTGGTGCTTTGCCCCACGCGGGAGCTGGCAGCCCAGGTGGCGGAGAACTTCGACACCTATACCAAACACCTGAAACTGACGAAGGCCCTGCTGATCGGCGGTGTCTCTTTCAAGGAACAGGACACGCTGATCGACAAGGGGGTTGACGTTCTGATCGCAACGCCCGGTCGCCTGCTCGACCATTTCGAGCGCGGCAAGCTGATCCTGTCTGACGTCAAGGTGATGGTGGTGGATGAAGCCGACCGTATGCTCGACATGGGGTTCATCCCCGATATCGAACGCATCTTCGGCCTTACGCCCTTCACCCGTCAGACCCTGTTCTTCTCCGCCACCATGGCGCCGGAGATCGAGCGGATCACCAATACCTTCCTCTCCGCCCCGGAGCGTGTCGAAGTGGCGCGGCAGGCAACCACCTCTGAGAATATTTCCCAGGGTGTTGTGCTGTTCAAAGCCTCGCGCCGCGATCGTGAAGGCAGCGAGAAACGGAAGCTTCTACGCCACCTGATTGATCAGGAAGGCGAGAAATGCACCAATGCGATCATCTTCTGCAACCGTAAGACGGATGTGGATATCGTTGCGAAATCGCTGAAGAAATACGGCTATGACGCGGCGCCGATCCACGGTGATCTTGATCAGAGCCAGCGCACCAAGACGCTGGAAGGCTTCCGCGAAGGGTCGCTGCGCTTTCTGGTGGCATCTGATGTGGCCGCCCGCGGGCTTGATGTGCCCAGCGTCAGCCATGTGTTCAACTTCGATGTGCCGAGCCATGCCGAGGACTATGTTCACCGCATCGGCCGGACGGGTCGCGCAGGCCGTAACGGCACCGCGATGATGATCTGCGTGCCCAAGGACGAAAGGAACCTCGAAGATATCGAGCGCCTTGTCCAGAACGAGATCCCGCGTCTTGAGAACCCGCTGAAAAAGGCCGAACCAGCGGCAAAAGACAGCAAGGACGCAGCGACCGGCGAGACCACAGAGCGCAAGACCCGCAGCCGCAGGTCTTCCACCCGTGCATCGGCTGCCAAGGAATCGGCCGCCAAGGAAGAGACCGCAGCGCCAGAGGCACAGGCTAAGGATATCCCGACAGCTGAAGCCAAAGCTGCAACGCCGGATCAGTCGCAGGGCGAGCAGGAGAAGCGCAGCGATAGCCGCTCTTCCTCCCGTCAGAAATCGGCTGAGAAACCCTCCGCCCCCAAGACCGGGCAGAAGGGCAACCAGAAATCCGGCCGGGGACGTGGTGGCAACGACCGCAACAATGTGGTTGGCATGGGCGACCATATGCCGAGCTTTATCGCTCTCAGCTTTGCCGAGCGCCGCGCCGGCTAAACTGGCTACCGCATAGTCGTATTCCGAAGGGCTGCCTCTTGGGGCGGCCCTTTTTCATATGTGTGATCAGGAACCTGACCGCAAACAGCGCCCGATTTCTCTCATGAGCTTTGCACTTGCAGCATGGCAGGATTGCCCATTTTTGCAGATGTCGCCCCCGGCAGGAACGCCTATCTGGAGGGCAACAAGACGCACTTAAGCAAGATGAGAGCCGCCATGAACAACCTTGAGTTCCCCACTGTGACCGCCGACGAAATCCGCGCCATCGAAGCCCGCGCACATGAGCTGCGCGCACAGGCGATGGCTTCCTTCCTGCGCAGCCTGGGCCGTGGGATCGTCAGCCTGCCCGGCAAACTTGCAGCGCTGCTGTCGCGCCCCCGGCACGCCTGACCCCATCCGCAGCGACGCCTGCGCAGTATAGATTGACGGTTGCCCCTAGCAGCCGAAGAAAGCCCCGGCCCCACCGCCGGGGCTTTTTCTATAAAGCGTGTGGGCTGTGGCCCACAGGGCCGATGTGCACATAAAAAAGGCCCGCCACAGAAACTGCGGCGGGCCTGTCTATCAACTTGGTCAGAAGCGATCAGCGCATCCGGCTGACCACCACGGTAACTTCCGGTTTCTTGCCAATCTCGTTCTGTGCTGTCTGGCGGGCAACGCGGCGAAGGTTTTCTTCCAGCTTGTCGTCATCGCGCAGTGTTTTGGCACCCGCGCGCATGATGAACTGGTTGAGATCCTCTTCCATCACCTCGACCAGCGCGGCATTGGAGCGGCCTGTCTCGGCCAACCCCTTGATATCGCACCAGGGTTCGCCCAATGGCTCATCTTCCTCGTCAAGAATGACGGTGACAATGACATGGCCGTTCAGCGCCATGCGAATCCGGTCCCGGACCACGCCATCCAGCGCACCGTATTTGACAGACCCATCCAGATAGGTGCGGCCGGTGTCGACATAATCCACGACCTTGGGGCGATCACCGGTCAGGTCCATCATCATGCCGTTGACCACAACCGCGCTGGCAATGTCCTTGGCCTCGCCGAGACGGGCGTGCTGGCGCAGGTGCCGGTGCTCGCCGTGCATCGGGATCAGCATCTGCGGCTTGATGATATCGTGCATCCGCTCCAGATCGGGGCGGTTTGCGTGACCGGAGACATGGTAGAGACCGGAGCTGTCATCGACCACATCCACACCCTTTTCGGAGAACTGGTTGATGATGCGAATGACGCCACGCTCATTGCCCGGAATGGTCTTTGAGGAGAACAGGAACAGGTCGCCCTCCTTCACCTCGATCCCGCGATACTTGCCGCGCGCCAGCTGGGCGGACGCCGCACGACGTTCGCCCTGGCTACCAGTCACGATCAGCATCAGGTTCTCACGCGGCAGCTCTTGCGCGGCCTCGACACTGACCACCTTCGGAAAGTCCTTGAGCACGCCGGTTTCGGTGGCGGCTTCGATCATGCGCTGCATGGCGCGGCCCAGCAGCACGATGGAGCGCCCGGCCCGCTGACCGGCCTCGGCGAGGGTTTTCACCCGCGCGACATTGGAGGCAAATGTGGTGGCAACCACCATCCCCTCAGCCTCGCCCACCAGGCGGGTGATCTCGGGTCCGACATCGACCTCAGACCGGCCCGGATGCAGCGAGAAGACATTGGTGGAGTCGCAGACCAGCGCCTTGACGCCATCCTTGGCAATCTCGCTCCACATGTCGGGATCAAATGCCTCGCCGACAATCGGCGTCGGGTCGGTTTTGAAATCACCGGTGTGAACGATGCGCCCCGCAGGCGTGTCGATCACCAGACCGCCACTCTCCGGGATAGAATGCGAGATCGGTGCAACGCCGATGGTAAACGGCCCCAGTTTGGTGACCTCTGGCCATGCGGAGACGGTTTTCACCTCTTCGCTGTCCAGACCGGCCTCATCCATCTTGCGGCGCGCCAGATTTGCGGTAAAGGCACGGGCATAGATTGGCACATTCAGGTCACGGTAGAGATGCGCCACGGCGCCGATGTGATCCTCATGGGCATGGGTGATGAACACCCCCTCCAGCTGGTCGGCCCGTTCCTTCAGCCAGCTGATGTCCGGCATGATCAGATCCACGCCGGGCGTGCTGTCCATATCCGGGAAAGTAACGCCAAGATCAACCAGGACCAGGCGTTCCTTGCCCGGTTTGCCGTAGCCGTAGATATAGGCGTTCATACCAATTTCGCCTGCCCCGCCGAGGGGCAGGTAGATTAAACGTTCAGTGCTCATCCTCGAGACCGTTATCCTTATTATATTTGTGTATGATCTGTAGCCCATGCATCGTGAGATCATCCTCAAATGCGTCAAACAGATCTGCTGTTTGCTGGAACAAAGGCGCCAGCCCGCCTGTCGAGATTACTTTCATCGGCACGTCGCGCTCCGCTTTGATGCGGGCGCAGATTTCGCGCACCAGTCCTACGTATCCCCAGAACACACCTGACTGCATACATGCAACCGTATTGGTGCCGATCACCGACTGGGGTTTGGAAATATCCACATGCGGCAGAGCCGCTGCTGCCTGATGTAGGGCTTCCAGGCTCAAATTCACCCCCGGCGCAATCACACCGCCGATATAGGCGCCATCCTCGGCCACCACGTCAAAGGTTGTCGCCGTGCCAAAATCGACGACGATGAGGTTGCCGCCATATTTGTCAAACCCGGAGACTGTATTGACCAAACGGTCCGGGCCGACATTGGTTCCCTGATCAACCCGCACCGCAACCGGCAGCAGGCAGTCAGGCTTACCCACCACCAGGGGGCGAGTGTGGAAGTAACGATCCGCCAGCACCCGCAGATTGAACACAACGCGCGGGACCGTGGAGGAGATGATCATATCGGTGATATCCGCTTCGATCCCCTGTAGCCGTATCAGCGTATTGAGCCAGACAAAATACTGATCCGCCGTGCGCCGCCAATCGGTGGCGGTACGCCAGGTGCCGATGAAATTCTCCCCGTCCCAGATTGAGAAGACAGTATTGGTGTTGCCGCAATCGACTGCCAAAAGCATGACCTGCCCCGTTCCTATGCCCTAGAAAAAGATATCCGCCGCCGGAATGCTGACACGGCCCTTGGCGGTGTTTAGGACAAGGTTGCCGCCGCCGTCCACTGTCTCAAAGGTGCCTTCGGTTTCGGTGTTCATGGTGCGGGCCACCACCACCTCGCCCAGGCGCGCAGCACGGGCCAGCCAGGCGGTGCGGATCGGCTCGAACCCATAGGTGACAAACTGTCGTTCGTAGCGGTCATAGGCGACCGCAAGCGCGGTCAGGAACGCCTCTGGGGTGACCTGGACCCCGGTTTCCGACAGCAGCGAGACAGGCCAGACAGCACCCGGTTCCAGCCATTCCTGCATCGGCGTCTCGATCAGATTGACACCAATCCCGATCGCAAGATGTGTCACACCGGCGGCGGCCCCCGCGCTTTCCAGTAGGATCCCCGCCAGCTTGCCACCATTCAGCAGCACGTCATTGGGCCATTTCAGTGCAAGTCCAGCCGTCTCGCCGCAGAGCGCGACACAGGCATCATAAAGCGCCAGCGCCGCAACAAAGCTGCGCAGCGCCACCTGATCGGGCGGCCCCTCCGGCCGCATGACGAGTGTTGCGGCAAAATTCCCCTTGGGCTCCTTCCAGGCACGGCCACGGCGCCCCCGCCCCTTGGTCTGGCGTTTGGCCATGATCCATTCAGGGCCGGTCAATGTGGGCGCGCGGCGCGCCGCCTCATCGAGGGTGCTGTCCACCTCGTCAAGCAGGCTCCGCCCGTATCCCTCTGGCCAATCACTCATGATGCTGTCCCTTCAAGGCAAAAAGGCCCGGTCCGCAGACCAGGCCTTTGTGTGTTCTGTGTCGAAACCGTCAGTTGACCAGCGTGGCAGCCGCCGCAGCCGCTGCACCCTCGATGCCGAACATGTTGATGATCCCAAGAAGCATCACGGCCGCCGAGGCCATCAGGAACCCCCAGAGGATCGGCGAGCGGTTGGTTTCCAGCTCCTCGCCCTCTTCACCGAAATACATGTAGTACACGATGCGCAGGTAGTAGAACGCGCCGATAACCGATGCGATCACACCGGCAATCGCCAACCACGCCATATCCGCCTGGTAGGCCGCATTAAGCACATAAAGCTTGCCGAAGAAGCCCAGCATCGGCGGTACACCCGCCAGAGAGAACAACAGGATCAGCATCGCCAGCGCCTTGCCCGGCTCGCGACGGGAGTAGAGGTTGAGCGCGCGAATGTCAGTGATCGGCTTACCGTCCTTCTCCATCATCAGGATGAAGGCAAAGGTGCCGATATTCATCGAGACATAGATCGCCATATAGACCAGCAGCGCCTGCACGCCGTAGGCGGTGCCGGCGGCGAGGCCCATCAGCGCATAGCCCATATGGGCGATCGAGGAATAGGCCATCAGACGCTTGATATCGCGCTGGCCAATGGCGGCAACGGCCCCGACGAACATCGACAGCAGCGACAGAAGGGCCACAACCTGGCTCCAGTCCTGTACCGCATGACCAAAGGCATCATGCAGCACGCGGGCGAACAGGCCCATGGCCGCAACCTTCGGCGCCGATGCAAAGAATGCGGTAACCGGGGTCGGCGCGCCTTCGTAGACGTCAGGGGTCCACATGTGGAACGGCA
This sequence comes from Phaeobacter sp. JH20_34, assembly GCF_048056095.1. Lineage (NCBI taxonomy): Bacteria > Pseudomonadati > Pseudomonadota > Alphaproteobacteria > Rhodobacterales > Roseobacteraceae > Phaeobacter > Phaeobacter sp. JH20_34. The sequence goes on from NZ_JAYMWT010000021.1 coordinate 142,658, forward strand.
CGGCAGACACCTTGAACGCCATGCCGGAGATCAGGAAGACCAGGCCGAACAGCAGACCGATGGAGACTTCACCATGCTTGGCCACCGCGTAGATACCGGCAAAGTCGGTGGTCCCGGCAAAACCATAGACCAGCGATGCGCCATAGAGCAGCAAACCGGACGAAAGCGCGCCGAGCACGAAGTACTTCAGGCCGGCTTCGGTGGATATTACACTGTCACGACGCAGCGAAGCCACGACGTAGAGCGCCAGAGACTGCAGCTCAAGGCCCATGTATAGCGACATCAGGTTGCCGGCCGAGACCATCACCATCATGCCCACCGCGCTCAGCGCGACGAGGATGGGATATTCAAAGCGCAACATGCCACGGCGTGACATGTAGTCCTGGCCCATGACCAGCACGGCAGAGGCCGACAGCAGGATGGCGACCTTGGCAAAGCGGGCAAAACCATCGTCGACGAACATGCCGTTGAATGCCTCGCGGCTGCCCGAGGATCCGGTGGCGATCCAGATGGCCAGCGCCGACATCAGACCGGCCATCAGCCAGATCAATGCCGGGGCCAGTTTGTCCTTGCCGGTGTAGACAGCGCCAAGGAGCGCCGCCATTGCGCTGAGCGCCAGAACAATCTCTGGCAGGATAACGGTGAGATCAGCTGGGATCATCGCCCACGCCCCCTTAGTGCGAAGCTATCTGGGTCGCCGGGGACAGGTCCGCGGCAGCCAGAGATTCATTGAAGTTTGCAATCAGCGCCTCGGTCGACGGGCTGATGATATCGGTGACAAGCGCCGGGTAGACGCCCAGAAGGATGGTCATCACCACCAGCGGTGCAAAGATGAACCGCTCACGGGCAGTCATATCCTTGATGGTCTTGAGGCTTCCCTTGATAAGGTCGCCAAAGACCACGCGACGGTAAAGCCACAGCGCATAGCCTGCCGAGAAGATGACACCGGTTGCGGCAACTGCTGCGACCCAGGTGTTCTTCTGGAAGGTGCCCATCAGCGTCAGGAATTCCCCGATGAAGCCCGAGGTGCCCGGCAGGCCGACGTTCCCCATCGTGAAGAACATGAAGACCAGCGCATAGGCAGGCATACGAATGACAAGGCCACCATAGGCGTCGATGTCACGGGTGTGCATCCGATCGTAGATGACACCCACGCAGAGGAAGAGCGCCGCCGAAATGAAGCCGTGGCTCAGCATCTGGAAGATCGCGCCATCAATGCCCTGCTGGTTCGCCGCAAAGATGCCCATGGTCACAAAGCCCATATGCGCCACCGAAGAATAGGCGATCAGCTTCTTCATGTCCGACTGCACCAGCGCCACCAGCGAAGTATAGACCACCGCAATCGCCGACATCCACAGGATCAGATCCGTCATTACGTCAGCCCCGACGGGGAACATCGGCAAGCTGAAGCGCAGGAAGCCGTAGCCGCCCATCTTCAACAGGATCGCCGCCAGCACCACGGAGCCTGCGGTCGGCGCCTGCACGTGCGCATCGGGCAGCCAGGTGTGCACCGGCCACATCGGCATTTTCACCGCGAAGGAGGCAAAGAACGCGAGGAACAACAGGGTCTGCATCCCACCAACGACATGCACTCCAAGAAGATCAAAGCCGGAGGCCGAGAAACTGTGCGTCAGCAGCTGGGCAATATCGGTGGTGCCTGCATCTGCGTACATCGCGACCATCGCCACCAGCATCAGCACCGAGCCAAAGAAGGTGTAGAGGAAGAATTTGAACGACGCGTAGATCCGTTCCTTGCCGCCCCAGATGCCGATGATCAGGAACATCGGAATGAGGCCCGCCTCAAAGAACAGGTAGAACAGCACCAGATCCAGCGCCATGAACACGCCAAGCATCAGCGTCTCCAGCATCAGGAAGGCGATCATGTATTCCTTGACGCGGGTGTTCACACCCCAGCTCGCCAAAATGGTCAGCGGCATAACAAAGGTGGTGAGCATCACAAACAGCACCGAAATGCCATCGACGCCCATCTTGTACTTCAGGCCAAAGATCCATTCGGCCTCTTCCACAAACTGAAAGCCTGTGTCGGAGGGGTCGAACTGGAAATAGATGCCAAGGCTCACCAGGAAGGTGATCGTGGTGGCAAAAAGCGCAACAGACTTGGCGTTGCGCTGCGCCGCCTCATCCTCGCCGCGCAGGAACAGGGCCAGAATGGCCGCCGCAAGCGCCGGGATAAAGGTGACAATAGAAAGGAGATTGTCCATCAGTGCGCTCCTCCGCCGATCGACATCCAGGTAACCAGGGCAGCAATGCCCAGCACCATCCAGAAAGCATAGGTGAAAATGTAACCCGACTGTGCGCGACCGGCGAGGCGGGTGAAGAAGGGAATGATGCCCATGGCGATCCCGTTGAGCGCGCCGTCAATGGTCTTGCCGTCACCGCGCTTCCAGAAGAAGCGGCCGATCATCAGCGTCGGTTTGACAAAGACAAAATCGTAGAGCTCGTCAAAATACCACTTGTTCTTGAGGAACAGGTAGAGCGGCTGCTGCTGCTTGGCGAGACGGCCCGGCAGGCTTGGGTTCACGATGTAGAACAGGATCGCAAGACCAAGGCCAAGCAGCATCGCGATAAAGGGCGAAACTTTCACCCATTTCGGAGCGGCGTGCGCGTCATCCAGAACAGTGTTGTCGGCACCGAAATACAGCGCGCCTTCGCCCGGCTGGCCTGCGAATACATAGTGATGCTCACCGGATGCGTCAGCTGTGCCGTGACCGTCATCCGCCGTGCTGGCATGGCTGTCATCAGCGCCGTGGCCCGAATCCGCTGCCGCATCGCCATGTGCCGCGGCTTCTGCCACTGGGATGCCGTAGAATTTGCCAACCTTATCAGCATGGCCGAAGAAGCTGTTATACCAGAGCATTCCCGAGAAGATCGCACCAAGGGCAAGCACACCCAGCGGGATCAGCATGACCATCGGGCTTTCATGCGCGTGATCATGCGTATGCTTGTCGCCGCGCGGCTTGCCGTAGAAGGTCAGGAAGATCAGGCGCCAGCTGTAGAAGGATGTCATTGCCGCCGCGATGACCAGCAGCCAGAAACCATACATCGACCCGCCAGCATAGGCGCTCTCGATAATGGCATCCTTGGACAGGAAGCCGGCAAAGCCAAAGTGGGTCAGCGGGATACCAACGCCGGTGATGGCCAGCGTGCCGATCATCATCGCCGCAAAGGTGTAGGGGATCTTTTTGCGCAGACCACCGTAGTTCATCATGTCCTGCTCATGGTGCATCGCGTGGATCACGGAGCCTGCACCAAGGAACAGCATCGCCTTGAAGAAGGCATGTGTGAACAGGTGGAACATCGCAGCGGAGTACATGCCTACCCCGGCTGCAACGAACATGTAGCCAAGCTGCGAACATGTCGAATAGGCGATCACGCGTTTGATGTCGGTCTGAACCAGACCCACAGTCGCCGCGAAGAAGGCCGTGGTTGCACCCAGCACGGTGATGAAGGTTGTCGCTTCGGGTGCGAACTCCATCAGCGGCGACATGCGGCAGACGAGGAAGACACCGGCGGTCACCATGGTGGCGGCGTGGATCAGGGCCGACACCGGGGTCGGGCCTTCCATCGCATCCGGCAACCAAGTGTGCAGGATCAGCTGCGCCGATTTACCCATGGCACCAATGAACAGCAGGACTGCAATCAGATTGGCGGCATTCCACTCCGACCAGAGAAAGGTCAGCTGGGTTTCCGCCAGCTGCGGCACCGCTGCAAAGATGTCATCAAAATTGATGCTGTCAGTCAGGAAGAACAGGGCAAAGATACCGAGGGCAAAGCCAAAGTCACCCACGCGGTTGACGATGAAGGCTTTCATCGCTGCCGCATTGGCCGAAGGCTTGCGGTAGTAGAAACCGATCAGCAGGTAGGAGGCAACGCCCACGCCTTCCCAGCCAAAGAACATCTGAACCAGGTTGTCGGAGGTCACCAGCATCAGCATCGCGAAGGTGAAGAACGACAGATAGGCAAAGAAGCGCGGCTTGTAGCTCTCGCCGTCTTTCCACTGCGGGTCATGGGCCATGTAGCCAAAGGAATAGAGATGCACCAGCGATGACACCGTGGTCACAACGATCAGCATGATCGCAGTCATCCGGTCCAGACGGATCGCCCAGGATGTCGACAGCGAGCCGCTTTCGATCCAGCGCATGATCTCGATCGACTGGGTCACCCCGTCAAAGCTGAGGAAGACGATCCACGACAGAAGCGCCGACAGGAACAAAAGCCCGGTCGCCGTCCAGGTGGCTGCGGTCTCGCCGATGAACTTCCAGCCAAAGCCACAGATGATGGCCCCGACCAGAGGGGCAAAGAGAAGGATGGTTTCCATGACGCTTTAGCCCTTCATCACGTTGATGTCTTCCACGGCGATGGTGCCGCGGTTGCGGAAGAAGCAAACCAGGATCGCAAGACCAATAGCGGCCTCGGCGGCGGCCACGGTCAGCACAAAGAGGGTGAAGACCTGACCCACCAGATCCCCAAGGAAGCTGGAGAAAGCCACAAGGTTGATGTTCACCGCCAAGAGCATCAGTTCGATGCTCATCAGCAGGATGATGACGTTCTTGCGGTTCAGGAAGAGCCCGAAGATGCCGATGACGAACAGCGTCGCCGCGACGGTTAGATAATGCTCGAGTGTGATCATTGTCTCAAAGCCCCTGCCCCGGTTTCACATCCTTGAGTTCCATGGCCAAGGCCGGATCGCGCATCATCTGGGCGACAACGTCCTGACGCTTGACGTCGGTGCGGTGGCGCAGGGTCAGCACAATGGCGCCGATCATCGCAACCAGCAGGATCAGGCCGGAAAGTTGGAACAGAAGGAAATATTGATCGTAAATGATGAGGCCAAGCGCCTCGGTGTTATGCTGGTCAGTCGGGATCGGCTGGGCCAGCTGCGTGGCCGCCGCCGGTGCGGTTTCCCACACACCAAAAGCCATCACGAACTGCATAAGGATCACCAGACCGATGAGCAGCGCCAGCGGCATATAGCGCGCCATCTCTGCTTTCAGCTCGGCAAAATCCACGTCCAGCATCATCACCACAAAGAGGAACAGCACCGCAACGGCACCGACGTAGACGATGACCAGCAGCATGGCGACAAATTCGGCGCCCAGCAGCACGAACAGCCCGGCCGAGGAAATAAAGGCCAGGATCAGCCACAGCACAGAATGCACCGGCTGGCGGCTGATCACGGTGAACAGCCCGCCGGTGATGGCGCTAATGGCAAAGAGGTAAAAGGCAAAAACGCTCATGTTTCATCGTCCCCTTTGGCGTCCAGAACCTCTTGCGCCAGTTCCAGCGCGCGGGTCATGGCCGGGATGCCGGCAAACACCGACATCTGTCCGATCGTTTCAACGATCTCTTGTTTCCTCGCGCCCGCCTCTAGGGCGTGGCGTACGGTCTGGCGCACGGCTGAATCCGCCTGTGCGCCCTGCATTGTCAGCCCGGCCAATGTCAGCAGCAGCCGGGTCTTGGCATCCAGCCCGCCCTTGTTGACGGTATTGCCGAACATCATCTCCATGACATCCTTCGGCATCGTCGGCCACAGCGCTTCAAACTCCTTGAACGCTCCGGTGGGAGAAAAGCTCTCCAACGCCGGGTTCAGGGCTTTGGCCATGTCCTGGGCCTGGGCCATCATGGCCTCAAATGGGTTCTTGGCATCGCTCATCGGTACGGCGCGTCCAGTTCGAGATTGCGCGCGATCTCGGCTTCCCAGCGCTCCCCGTTCGAAAGCAGCTTGTCCTTGTCATAGAACAGCTCCTCGCGGGTCTCGGTGGCGAACTCGAAGTTCGGGCCTTCGACAATTGCATCCACCGGGCAGGCTTCCTGGCAGAAACCGCAGTAGATACACTTCGTCATGTCGATGTCGTACCGCGTGGTGCGGCGGCTGCCGTCCTCGCGCGGTTCCGCGTCGATGGTGATCGCCTGCGCCGGGCAGATCGCCTCGCACAGTTTACAGGCAATGCAGCGCTCCTCGCCGTTCGGATAGCGGCGCAGCGCGTGCTCGCCGCGAAAACGCGGCGACAGCGGACCCTTCTCATGCGGATAGTTCAGGGTGGCCTTAGGGGCGAAGAAATACTTCATCCCCAGTTTGAAGCCGACCCAGAAATCCTGCAGCAGGAAGTATTTGGCGGCGCGGGTGTAGTCGATGTTCGCCATTGATCAGCCTCCCACGGTCCAGCGGGCGAAGATGCCCCAGAACCAGTCAAATTTTGCAGCAAAGGATACGAAGACCACCCAGGCCAGCGAGAACGGCAGGAACACTTTCCAGCCCAGACGCATCAGCTGGTCATAGCGGTAGCGGGGCGTGATTGCCTTCACCATTGCGAAAAGGAAGAAGAAGAACGCCATTTTGCCGACCATCCACAAGACGCCGTCGGGCAGCCCAGGGATCGGAGACAGCCAGCCGCCGAAGAACAGCAGTGTTGTCAGCGCGCACATCAGGAAGATGGCGATGTATTCCCCGGCCATGAACAGCAGGAACGGTGTCGCCGAGTATTCCACCTGGTAGCCTGCAACCAGCTCCGATTCCGCTTCGGGCAGATCGAACGGGGGGCGGTTGGTTTCCGCAAGTGCCGAGATGAAGAACAGGAAGACCATCGGGAAATGCGGGATCCAGTACCAGTTCAGCAGCCCCAGATCGCCGTCCTGCGCACGTACGATGTCGCCGAAGTTCATGCTGCCGGTGGAGATGATGACCCCGACGATAATCAGACCAATCGAGACCTCGTAGGAAATCATCTGCGCCGCAGAGCGCAAGCTGCCGAGAAACGGATATTTCGAGTTCGACGCCCAGCCGCCCATGATCACGCCGTAGACCTCCAAGCTGGAGACCGCGAATACATAGAGGATCGCCACATTGATGTCCGACAGGACCCAGCCGTCGTTGAAGGGGATCACCGCCCAGGCGATCATCGCCAGCACAAAGCTGGTCAATGGGGCCAGAATAAACACGGTGCGATCGGCACCGGCGGGGATCACCACCTCTTTGACAACATATTTGAGCGCGTCGGCCACCGTTTGCAGCAGGCCGTAGATGCCTACGACATTGGGGCCACGACGCATCTGGACAGCCGCCCAGATCTTGCGGTCCCCGTAGACGAGGAACAGCAGCGAAATCATGACAAATGCAACAACTGCAAGCACTTGCGCCAGGATCAGAACAGCGATGCCGCCTGGGGTGTTAAAGAATTCAGCCATAGGTCCTCACACCGTGGGTATTCCGTTAGCCTCGCAATCCGCGACCACGACTTCGGCGTCGATGGTGCGCAGTCCGCGCGGGAGGGAAGGCGAGATGGTGTAGACAGCATCTGCCGTCTGATTGCCACCCTCTTGTTTCATTTTTGTGCGCACATGACGTGCAAATCCATAACCGCGGATCAGCGCATATTGCGCCGCCGCGCATTCCGCATAGTTGTCCAGATCGGCACCATTGCGGGCGCCGGTCATGGCCACGTGGAATTGCACCAGATCGCCATCCAGTAGCCGTGTCTCTACCCCTTTGTAATCGGGGGTGAACGGCGCCCGAGACGTCTGCGGGGCCTGCACGCAGGCTGCCAGCAGCAGAGGCGATATGATGCCCGCACGGATCACTCCGCCGCGATCTTCTCGGCGCTACGCGCCTTTGCGTTGGCGGAGAGTTCCGCCATCAGCTGCGACGACCGCGCAATCGGGTTGGTCAGATAGAAGTCCTTGACCGCAGGCAGGAATGCCGCCTTGCCCATGGCCTCAACCTCAAGCGCCGGGCCGTCATTTGCCGCCACTTCGTCAATGCGCGCCAGATGCGGCACCTCTGCCACCAGCGCACTGCGCAGTTGCGCCAGCGCGTCATAGGGCAGCTTGGCATCCAGCTCCGCGCTGAGCGCCCGCAGGATCGCCCAGTTTTCCTTGGCCTCACCGGGGGCAAAGCTTGCGCGCATGGCCAGCTGCGGACGCCCTTCGGTGTTCACGAACAGACCGTTTTCTTCGGTATAGGCAGCGCCGGGCAGGATGACGTCGGCGCGATGGGCACCACGATCGCCGTGCGAGCCCTGGTAGATCACAAAGGCGCCTGCATCGATTTCGACCTCATCAGCACCGAGGTTGTAGATCACCTCTGCGCCGTCGATGGCCGCCTCAAGGCCACCCTCGGTGACCGCATTCACATCCATCGCACCAACACGGCCGGCAGCGGTGTGCAGCACCAGCAGTTTGCTCTCGGTCATGGCCGCGTATTTCTGCGCATGGGCCAGTACCGCCAGACCATCGGCCTCACGCAGGGCGCCCTGGCCGACTATGACCAACGTATCTTTACCAATCGCGCCTTCGGTTTCGCCGTTGAGCAGTGTCTCGAGCGCTGCGCGGTCGGTGCCGAGGTGGGCGTAGTCATAGGTCAGATCGACCGGCTGACCGATCAGGCCGATATTGGCGCCGTTGATCCAGGCCTTGCGCAGGCGGGCGTTCAGAACCGGCGCCTCATTGCGAGGATCGGTGCCAATCAGCATGATCGCCTTGGCGCTGTCGATATCTTCGATGGTTGCGGTGCCGACATAGGCCGCGCGGTTGCCGATCGGCAGACGGGCCTTGTCCGTCCGGCACTCAACCTTGCCACCCTCCCCTTCGACCAGCTGTTTCAGCGCAAAAGCCGCCTCAACCGGGACCAGATCACCGATCAGGCCGGCAATCTTCTTGCCCTTCATTGCAGTGGCCGCTGCCTCCAGGGCCTCCGGCCAGGTCGCGGGCTTCAGCTTGCCGTCAACACGCACATAGGGGCGATCCAGACGCTGGCGACGCAGCCCGTCCCAGACGAACCGGGTCTTGTCGCTGATCCATTCCTCATTCACGCCGTCATGGTTGCGCGGCAGGATGCGCATCACTTCGCGGCCCTTGGTGTCGACACGGATGTTCGATCCCAGCGCGTCCATCACGTCGATGGTTTCGGTTTTGGTCAACTCCCACGGGCGGGCCGTGAAGGCATAGGGTTTCGAGGTCAGCGCCCCAACCGGGCACAGGTCGATGATGTTGCCCTGAAGGTTCGAATCCAGCGTCTCGTTCAGATAGGAGGTAATCTCGCTATCCTCACCACGACCAGTCTGGCCCATCTGGGTAATGCCTGCGACTTCGGTGGTGAAACGAACGCAGCGCGTGCAGGAAATGCAGCGGGTCATCGCGGTGCCGACGAGCGGGCCGAGATCGAGATCGTCGACGGCGCGCTTTGCTTCGCGGAAGCGCGAGAAATCGACGCCATAAGCCATCGCCTGATCCTGAAGATCACATTCGCCACCCTGATCGCAGATCGGGCAATCCAGCGGGTGGTTGATCAGCAGGAACTCCATCACGCCCTCACGGGCCTTCTTGACCATCGGCGAATTGGTCTTCACCTGCGGCGCCTGGCCTTCGGGACCGGGACGCAGGTCGCGGACCTGCATGGCGCAGGAGGCGGCAGGTTTCGGCGGGCCGCCGACAACCTCAACCAGGCACATCCGGCAATTGCCGGCGATGGACAGGCGCTCGTGGTAGCAGAAGCGGGGAATTTCCACCCCGGCCTCTTCACAGGCCTGGATCAGGGTCATCGCCCCATCCACCTCAATCTCGGTTCCGTCAATGTTGATCTTGCGGAGGTCAGACATGGTCTATTTCGCCCTCAGTAAAACGCCGATCGCGCTGTTTTTCTTGATTTCCGCACGACCAAACGTACAGAATGTTTCCGTTTTCTCATATGAGACCCCGTTTTGCGCCAGGAAGCGTTCTCCCTTGGCCCGCATCCGGGCTTTTTCCTCGTCCGAGCCGATGTAGGCGCGGATTTCCGTATCCGTGTAGCCAAGAGCATTGGCACGTGCCCGCAGGCGCCGCAGTTCGGTCAGACCCTTGAAGTAACGCGCGGTAATCGCATCACAGTGGTCGGCCACTTCCTTGGCCAGAGCGACCGCGAACAGCGGGTCTTCGATCTCTTGCACATCGCGCAAGGACGGCTTTGCCGCGCCCATCGACGGCAGCAGCATCAGGCAGGCGGCACAGGTCGCAATCAGGATTCGCATTGGTGAACACTCCTTGGTGAGGGAGCGACCAGAACGCGCGCAGGCGACGGCGTTATGCAATAACACCGGCGTGGGCGCAGATTGCGCGGCCATGGGATATGCCCGGCCTGCGATCACGGGGTGCAGGTTCCGCCATAGACGGCCGTATCGCCATCCAGCGGCACGGCAATATCCGCATCAAGCGGGTTGACCTGCCAGGCAATGCGCGACGTGCCGAAGTTTTCGATGCAGTAACGGGTGCTCTCGTGATGAGCGGCCAGCCGCGCGCCTTCCAGCGAACGCGAGGCTTTGGATACCGTAGTGGTAAACACCGCCAGCGTCTCTTTCTTGTTGACCGCTTTGGACTTCGCCGAGAAGGGCACGCCCGCGTAGGTCGGGCGATTGTTGACGATACCGTCACACCCCGCCAGCACCCCGCCGCAGACGGCCAGCACAGCCATGGTTTTGGTCACACCCGTGATCATCCGCTACCCCCCGACCCTATTCGGCTGCCATGGCGCCCATGCGCCCGGACTTCTGTGCCTTGATACGGTCTTCGATTTCCTCGCGGAAATTGCGGATCAGGCCCTGGATCGGCCAGGCTGCGGCGTCGCCGAGCGCGCAAATGGTGTGGCCTTCGACCTGCTTGGTCACATCCCACAGCATGTCGATCTCTTCCAGCTCGGCCTCGCCCTTCACCAGACGATCCATCACGCGCATCATCCAGCCGGTGCCTTCACGGCAGGGCGTACACTGACCGCAGCTTTCGTGCTTGTAGAACTTCGACAGGCGCCAGATCGCCTTGATGATATCGGTCTGCTTGTCCATCACGATGACCGCCGCCGTGCCAAGGCCGGAGCCCAGTTCGCCGCGCAGATAGTCAAAATCCATGATGGCGTCTTTCATCTTCTCGCCGCGCACACAAGGAACCGAAGAGCCGCCGGGAATGACAGCCAGAAGATTGTCCCAGCCGCCGCGAATACCGCCGCAATGCTTCTCGATCAGCTCCTCAAAGGAGATGCTCATCGCCTCTTCAACCACACAGGGGTTGTTGACGTGACCGGAGATCGCAAACAGCTTGGTGCCCGCGTTGTTCTGACGGCCAAAGCCTGCAAACCAATCGGGTCCACGGCGCAGAATGGTCGGCACCACGGCGATAGACTCCACGTTGTTCACCGTGGTCGGGCAGCCATAAAGGCCAGCACCAGCCGGGAACGGCGGCTTCATACGCGGCATGCCCTTCTTGCCCTCAAGGCTTTCGATCAGCGCAGTTTCTTCGCCGCAGATATAGGCCCCTGCACCATGGTGCAGGAAGACGTCAAAGTCCCAGCCGGATCCGGCTGCATTGCGACCCAGAAGACCTTGGTCATAGCATTCGTCGATGGCGGCCTGCAGCGCCTCGCGCTCGCGGATGTATTCGCCGCGCAGATAGATGTAGCAGGTATGCGCATTCATCGCGAAGGAGGCGATCAGCGCGCCCTCGATCAGCGTGTGCGGATCATGGCGCATGATCTCGCGGTCTTTGCAGGTGCCCGGCTCCGATTCATCGGCGTTGATGACCAGATAGGAGGGACGACCGTCGCTCTCTTTCGGCATGAAGGACCATTTAAGGCCGGTCGGGAAGCCCGCACCACCGCGTCCGCGCAGGCCGGAATCCTTCATGTTCTGGATGATCCAGTCCCGCCCTTTTTCGATGATGCCCGCAGTGCCATCCCAATGGCCCCGCTGTTTTGCGCCTGCCAATGTGCGCTCATGCATCCCGTAAAGGTTGGTAAAGATCCGGTCCTGGTCCTTCAGCATGTCTGCCTACCTTTGGCTGTCCTGGCGCATCCGCCAGAGTTGAAAAATGTTGACCGCTGCATAGATGAAGCCTGCAAGGGCTGCGAAATCAAACAGCAGAGCGTAGCGCCCGGCGAGCCCCAGGGCGGGGCCGATGAACAGCGACATTGCCAGCCAGCCAAGCATGGTTGCGGCAATCACCAATGCGATGTGCCGTCCCTTTGCTGCCAGTGCTTTGTCGCGCTCTACGCTCATGTGGTCCTGAATATTGGCCCCTGCCCCGTAGGACAGGCGCGGTTATCGTGGTGTCAGTCTTTTTTGTAGCGGTCGTCGGCCTTGGCCTTCTTGGCGAATTCGGTTTCCTCGCCAGCCGCCAATTGCCGGGACTGTTCGATCCAGCCGTCGCGGACGATGCGCCCCTTGAACTTCAACCGGCTATCGACCCATGCGATCTGCTCATCCGTCCAGGCGGCGATCTGGTCAAAGTGAAAGAACCCCAGATCATTCAGGGTCTGCTCCAACTTGGGACCGACACCTTTCAGCATCTTCAGATCATCGGCCTTACCATCACGCGCTGCGGTCAGGGTTTCCGGCTTTTCTTCAACAGCGGCTCCGGCTTCTGCGGCCGCGCCCTCAGGAGAGGCCGGTTCGCTGACAGCAGCTTTTTTCGGAGCGGCCTTCTTTGGGGCGTCGCTCTTTGCCTTGGCAACCTCGGCCTGTTTCACCGCCGGAAGCGGTGTTTTCGGCGCGGGCGGCGGGGTGTCGGCACTGTCGCGACCGGCAACCTTGCCGTCCTTGCCAATCCATGGCGTCAGGATCGGCACTTCGGTGCCGTCGATACGCTTGACTGTATCGCCAATATCCGCCGCCAGCTGGACAGACGCATTATACTGCGTCTTGCCGCTTTCATATTCTGTCAGCGAGGTCAGCCCCGATTTCGGCTCGGCCGCGTAGCGCCCGTTTTGCGGGCCCGGCAGCGGCACCTGACCGGCAGCCAGATCATCCAGCAGCTTGGCAAAGCCTTCTGCGGTCAGATCTTCGTAATAATCCTTGCCGATCTGGGCCATCGGGGCGTTGGTGCAGGCACCAAGGCACTCGACCTCTTCCCAGGTAAACTTACCATCCGCCGACAGGGTAAAAGGCTTGTTCGCGATCTTTTCCTGACAGACGGCAATCAGATCCTCTGCGCCGCAGATCATGCAGGACGTGGTCCCGCAGATCTGAACATGTGCAACCGATCCAGTGGGTTGCAGCTGGAACATGAAGTAGAAGGACGCAACCTCAAGCGCACGGATATAGGCCATGCCCAGCATGTCCGCGACATATTCGATTGCAGGCTTCGTCAGCCAGCCTTCCTGCTCCTGCGCACGCCACAGCAGCGGAATGATCGCACTGGCCTGACGGCCATCAGGGAATTTGGTGATCTGCGCTTCGGCCCATGTCTGGTTCTCGGGCGTGAAGGCAAAACTATCGGGTTGTTCGGAATGCAGACGACGAAGCATTAGCGGTCAATCTCTCCAAATACGACGTCCATGGTGCCAATGATGGCCGCGACGTCGGCGAGTTGGTGGCCCTTGGCCACATAATCCATGGCCTGCAGATGCAGGAAGCCCGGCGCACGCAGCTTGGCGCGATAGGGTTTGTTGGTGCCATCTGCAACCAGATAGACGCCAAATTCGCCCTTGGGTGCCTCAACAGCGGCGTAGACCTCGCCAGCGGGCACGTGGAACCCCTCGGTATAGAGCTTGAAGTGGTGGATCAGGCTCTCCATCGAAGTTTTCATATCGCCCCGTTTGGGCGGGGTCAGCTTGCCACGGGCCAGAATATCACCGGGGGTCTCGCGCAGTTTGCCGATACACTGGCGAATGATCGACAGCGACTGGCGCATCTCTTCCATACGGACAAGGTAGCGGTCGTAGCAGTCGCCGTTCTTGCCAACCGGGATCTGGAAATCGAATTCGTCATAGCACTCATAGGGCTGCGCACGGCGCAGGTCCCAGGCAAGGCCGGAGCCGCGCACCATCACCCCGGAGAACCCGTAGTTGAGGATATCCTCCTCGGTCACGACACCGATATCGGCATTCCGCTGTTTAAAGATGCGGTTCTCGGTCAGCAGCCCGTCGATGTCATCCAGAACGGATGGGAAGCTATGGGTCCAGGCCTCGATATCGTCGATCAGCGCGTCGGGCAGATCCTGATGCACACCACCGGGGCGGAAATACGCCGCGTGCAGGCGCGCACCACAGGCCCGCTCGTAGAAGATCATCAGCTTCTCGCGCTCTTCAAAGCCCCACAGCGGCGGGGTCAGCGCGCCAACGTCCATCGCCTGCGTCGTCACATTGAGCAGGTGGTTCAGAATCCGGCCGATTTCGGAATAGAGCACACGGATCAGCGACGCGCGACGCGGCACTTCCACGCCGGTCAGCTTTTCGATGGCCAGGCACCAGGCGTGTTCCTGGTTCATCGGCGCCACATAGTCGAGGCGGTCGAAATACGGCAGGTTCTGCAGGTACGTCCGGCTCTCCATCAGCTTTTCGGTGCCGCGGTGCAACAGGCCGATATGCGGGTCGCAGCGCTCAACGATTTCGCCGTCCAGCTCCAGCACCAGACGCAGAACGCCGTGTGCCGCAGGGTGTTGCGGTCCGAAGTTGATGTTGAAGTTACGGATCTTCTGTTCGCCGGTCAGGGCGTCGTCCATTTTGGAGCCGTCCATTACTTCGCCCCCTCTTTCTCGTCGCCGGGCAGGATGTATTCGGCACCCTCCCACGGGCTCATGAAGTCAAACTGGCGGTACTCCTGAACCAGGCTGACCGGTTCATAGACTACGCGCTTCTGCGCCTCGTCGTAGCGAACCTCGGTATAGCCGGTGGTCGGGAAATCCTTGCGCAGCGGATAGCCACGGAAACCATAGTCGGTCAGGATGCGGCGCAGATCCGGGTGGCCGGTGAACAGGATGCCGAACATGTCGAACACCTCCCGCTCAAACCAGTTGGCCGAGGGATGGATCGTCACGATCGACGGCAGCATCTCATCCTCGCGGATCGATACGCGCAGGCGGATCCGCTGGTTCTGATACATCGACAGAAAGTGGTAGACCACGTCGAACCGCTTGGCGCGGTCCGGGTAGTCAACGGCCGTGATATCGACAAGCGACGAGAACTTGCACGTCGCATCGGCTTTCAGAAATTCGACAAACCCTGCAAGGTTCGACGGGGCAACATCGACATTCAGCTCATCAAAGCTGACATCCCAGTCGATGACACAATCAGGACGTTTGGCAGCGATCTGGGTGCCGAGTTCTTTCAGAGCTTCAGTCATATTTGTCTCTCCAACCAAAGCCACTTAACGCACAAGCGTGCCGGTGCGGCGAATTTTGCGCTGCAATTGCATCAGACCATACAGCAGCGCCTCTGCCGTCGGCGGGCAACCGGGCACATAGACATCCACAGGCACGATCCGGTCACATCCGCGCACCACGGAATAGCTGTAGTGGTAATAGCCGCCGCCATTGGCGCAGGACCCCATCGAGATCACATAACGCGGCTCGGGCATCTGGTCGTAGACCTTGCGCAGGGCGGGCGCCATCTTGTTGGTCAGCGTCCCCGCGACGATCATCACATCCGACTGGCGCGGAGAGGCACGCGGCGCGATACCGAAACGCTCGGCATCGTAGCGCGGCATCGAGGTGTGCATCATCTCAACCGCGCAGCAGGCCAGACCAAAGGTCATCCAGTGCAGCGAGCCGGTGCGCGCCCAGTTGATGATATCCTCTGCCGAGGTCAGCAAAAACCCCTTGTCCTGCAGTTCGGCATTCAGGGCCTGGGTGACAACTTCCTTGTCGACGCCAGCCGTATTGGCTCCGGTCATCACTCCCATTCCAGGGCCCCCTTCTTCCACTCATAGGCAAAACCGATGGTCAGCACAGCGAGAAACACCATCATCGACCAGAAGCCCGCATCGCTCATATCCTTGAAGCCGACGGCCCAGGGAAACAGAAACGCAATTTCCAGATCAAAAATAATGAACAGAATCGACACCAGGTAGAACCGGACATCAAACTTCATCCGTGCGTCGTCGAATGCGTTGAACCCGCATTCGTAGGCGCTGACCTTTTCAGGGTCCGGATTGCGGACGGCCAGCACAACTGCCGCCAAAATAAGAACAATTCCAAGCCCGACCGCTACGGCCAGAAACACCAGAATCGGGAGGTATTCCCGCAACATCTCTTCCACGAGTGGCTCCTTTCCGTGCGCGCGGATTTCTGCGCGCCGTCAATTGGCGTGTTGACTTGG
This sequence comes from Phaeobacter sp. JH20_34, assembly GCF_048056095.1. NCBI lineage: Bacteria > Pseudomonadati > Pseudomonadota > Alphaproteobacteria > Rhodobacterales > Roseobacteraceae > Phaeobacter > Phaeobacter sp. JH20_34. The sequence continues at coordinate 158,730 of NZ_JAYMWT010000021.1, forward strand.
GGCAGTGTCTACTCCCCTCCCCCCTCACCGTCAACCAACGCATCGTTAATGGATAAACCTTCTGTAACGGGCGCGGCAGATCCACATCATGGGCCTTAAACCCTATTGTTTTCATAGGATAAGGCGTACCCGGCAAAAGGCACGCCCCAAGCGAAGAAATCAGGCATTTTTAACGGGGCTACCGCTGCCAGCTTGGTTTTTCCTTGGCGAAAAACGCGGCAATCCCTTCGGGTGCCTCCCGGCCTTCCCAGCGCTCCACCAATGCGGCAATCGTGTGATCAATCACCGCATCGTCGATTTTCGGCCCCAGATCACGTACCAATGCCTTTGCGGCCCCGACCGCCTCGGGCGCGCAGCTCAGATAGGGGGTCACCTCGGCCTCGATTGCGGCGTCCATCTCGCTGGCGGGCACGGCCCGCGCAAGAATCCCGAGATCGACCGCCTCATCAGCCCCGAACAGACGCGCCGACATAAAGACACGCCGCGCCCGCGCCTCGCCCATGCGGGCGACGACATAGGGGCCAATCGTGGCCGGGATCAGGCCCAGCCGTGTCTCCGTAAGACCCATCTTGATGTGGTCGGCCCCAATCGCGACATCGCAGACACAGGCCATGCCGACACCGCCGCCAAAGGCATTGCCCTGAACCGCCCCAATCACCGGCTGCGGCAGGGTATTGATGGCCATCAGCATCTCCGCCAGAACCCTGGCTTCGCGCGCGCGGGTTTCGGCATCCGCCGTCATCTGTGCCTGCATCCAGCCCAGATCGCCGCCCGCGCAGAAACTTTTGCCCGCCCCAGTGAGCACGACAACGCGCACCGACCGGTCCGCAGCCAGCGCAGCTGCGGCAGCCTTCAGCTCCTGTAGCATTTCGCCGGACATGGCGTTGTGCTTCTCGGGGCGGTTGAGCATGAGGGTCGCAACACCCCGATCGTCGGTGGTCAGCGTGAGTGTGGTGTACATAGGGGTCGTCCTGCCTGTCCTGCTCGCAGCCCACTGCCGGCGGGCTGCGATTTTGGTTTCGGTCCGCTGTTGTTTACGCTTCGGTGTGAATCAGCTGCCGTCGCTGCGCATTGCCTGGGCCATCTTCGCCGCGTCCTGTAGCACAGAACCGTCAAGACCCGTCTCGTAGCCAAGCCGCGTCAGATGCTCATGCACCGCCTCGGTTGCGACATTGCCTGCTGCCCCCGGCGCATAGGGGCAACCGCCCAGGCCGCCGACGGCCGCGTCAAACACCCGGACACCAAGCGAAAGCGACGCATCAATGTTGTCAATCGCCCGCCCCGCTGTGTCATGATAGTGCCCCGCCAAGCGGCTGACCGGCACCCGCTCACGCACCGCAAGCAACATGCGTGCAATCGAATCCGGTGTTGCCTGACCAATGGTGTCGCCCAGCGAAATCTCATAGCAGCCCATGGAAAACAGCCGATCCGCCAGCGCCGCAACAGCGTCGGGGTCCGTCGGCCCGTCAAACGGGCATTCGGTCACACAGGAGATATATCCGCGCACCGGCAGGTCGATATGGCGCGCGGCCTCGATGATTGGCGTGAACCGTTCGATGGATTCGGCCACGCTGGCGTTGATATTGGCCTTGGAGAACCCCTCCGACGCAGAGGCAAAGACCGCGATCTCATCCGCTTTGGCGGCCAAGGCATCCTCGTAACCGCGCATATTCGGCGTCAGCGCGGCATAGCGCACATCCGCCCCACGGTTGATCCCGGCGAGCACCTCGCCCGATCCGGCCATCTGCGGCACCCATTTGGGCGAGACAAAGCTCGCCACTTCGATCCGCCGGAAGCCCGCCTGCGTCAGGCGGTCGATCAGCGCGACCTTCTCCGATACCGGTATGTCCCGCTTTTCATTCTGCAAACCATCGCGTGGTCCGACTTCGAAAATCTCGACGCTTTCACCCACAGCACATCCTCCCAAGCTCAATTCACAAATCAAATGGCCCATCAGGCCGCAGGGCGCGGGCACGACCCGAGATCGCGCCCATGCCAGCCGTTTAGCTGTCCGCCTCCTCCAGGCGGACCAACGCGGCCCCCGCTTCGACCTGATCACCAGCCGAGGCCAGCACCTCGGCCACCACGCCGTCGCGGGCCGCCAGAAGCGAGTGTTCCATTTTCATCGCCTCAAGGATAGCGAGTCGTTCACCTTCTTTGACGCTCTGGCCTGCTTCGGCAAAAACCGCCTTGACCAGACCGGGCATCGGGGCCTCGATCACATTCTGATCCCCGCCCGCTGCCGATGCGCGGTCCAGGGGGTCAATCACCTCGAACTCGAGGCCATAGCTATCAAATACGGTGATCGTATTGCCCGATTGGGCGATCGAGGGCAGACGATTACCGCCCAGCACCCAATGTCCACCGATCCTGGTGGCGCAGACCTGGGATTCAGGGTCCTGAGGGAACTCCCAGATCTGGCGATCCGGTCCATCCACCTCAACCGTGGCTTCAAACACATCACCCTGATGGCTGAGGTGAACGGAACGGCGCATATCGGACCAAAGGGTAAAGCCGGTCTCCCAGCCGCCCTCGAGGAGGCCAAGGGCCTGCATACCGGCAGCGGCCTTCTGCTCGGGCGTCACCCCAGGCGCCTGCACCAGCTGATCCAGATCGCGCGCGATAAGGCCCGTGTCGACGTTCCCCGCCGCAAAGCCCTCATGCGCCGCCAGCGCGCCAAGGAAGGCAAGGTTGGTGACCGTGCCGCCGACCTCGGTTGCCGCCAGCGCCTGCGACAGGCGCGACAGGGCGATTGCGCGGGTGGGACCATGTACGATCACCTTCGAGATCATCGGATCATACCAGGGGCTGATGGTATCCCCTGCCCTGACACCGCTGTCGGCGCGGGCCTCAGCCGGGAAGGACAGATGCGTCAGCGTGCCGGTTGCGGGCAGGAAGCCCTTGGGCACGTCCTCCGCGTAAAGCCGTGCCTCAAAAGCGTGGCCGGTGATGGTGAGGTCTTCCTGTTTGGCAGGCAGGCTCTCGCCCGATGCAACCCGCAGCTGCCATTCCACCAGATCAACGCCGGTGATCAGCTCGGTCACTGGATGCTCCACCTGCAGGCGGGTGTTCATTTCCATGAACCAGAACCCGTCAGGGCGCAGCCCGTCAGAGCCGTCAACGATGAACTCAACCGTGCCCGCGCCCTTGTAGCCGATGGCTTCGGCCGCGCGCACGCCCGCCTCGCCCATCGCGGCGCGCATTTCTGCGGTCATGCCCGGCGCGGGGGCTTCCTCGATCACCTTCTGATGGCGGCGTTGCAGGGAGCAGTCGCGCTCGAACAGATGCACGGCACTTTTGCCGTCGCCAAAAACCTGCACCTCGATATGGCGCGGCTGCTGGATGTATTTCTCGATCAGCACATCGGGGTTGCCAAAGGCGGTGGTGGCCTCGCCCTGCGCGCTTTTGAGCGCGTCGGCGAAATCGGCAGGTTTCTCAACCAGCCGCATCCCCTTGCCGCCGCCACCGGCAACTGCCTTGATCAGCACCGGATAGCCAATCTGATCCGCCTGATCCTTGAGGAAATCCGCATCCTGATTGGCGCCGTGATAGCCCGGGACCACCGGCACGCCAGCCGCCTCCATCAGCACTTTGGCGGCGTCTTTCAGACCCATCTTGCGGATCGCCTCCGCAGACGGGCCGATGAAGGTAAGGCCCGCTGCCTCTACCGCATCCACAAAGCCCGGGTTCTCCGAAAGAAACCCATAACCGGGATGGATGGCCTGCGCACCGGTCGCCCTGGCGATTGCGATGATCTCATCGCCGAGGAGATAGCTGTCGGCCGGCGCCGGGCCATGCCCGATGTGGCAGGCCTCATCCGCCATGGCGACATGCTTTGCGCCACGATCGGCGTCGGAATAGACCGCCACGGTTTTCACGCCCATGGCGTGGGCGGTTTCCATCACACGGCAGGCGATCTCGCCGCGATTGGCAATCAGGATTTTGTCAAACATGGGGTTGGTCCTTTGTCTGGAGCTCTGGACCGGGGGCTGCCTGCCCCCGGACCCCCGGGGATATTTTGGGCCAGAAGAAACGCGGGGCGCTTACATCCGGAAGACGCCGAATTTGGTCTCTTCGATCGGGGCGTTCAGGGCGGCACTCAGCGACAGGGCCAGCACGTCGCGGCTCTTGCGCGGGTCGATGATGCCGTCGTCCCAAAGCCGCGCCGAGGCGTAAAGCGGGTGGCTCTGCTCCTCGAACATCTCGATGGTGGGGCGTTTGAACTCGGCCTCGTCCTCAGTGCTCCAGCTGCCGCCCATACGTTCGATCGCGTCGCGTTTCACTGTCGCCAGCACGCCCGCCGCCTGCTCGCCACCCATCACCGAGATACGGGAATTCGGCCAGGTCCACAGGAAACGCGGGGAATAGGCGCGGCCCGACATGCCGTAATTGCCGGCACCGAAGGAGCCGCCAACCAGCATCGTAACCTTCGGCACATTGGTGGTGGCCACCGCTGTCACCATCTTGGCGCCGTGGCGGGCAATGCCTTCGTTTTCGTATTTGCGGCCGACCATGAAGCCGGTGATGTTCTGCAGGAACACCAGCGGGATCTTGCGCTGGGAGCACAGCTCCACGAAATGCGCGCCTTTCTGGGCGGCTTCGGAGAACAGGACACCGTTGTTGGCGATGATGCCGACCGGGCAGCCCTTCACATGGGCAAAGCCGGTCACAAGGGTCTCGCCAAAGCGCGGCTTGAACTCATCAAAGCGCGAGCCATCGACCAGCCGCGCAATCACCTCGCGGATGTCATAAGGCGTGCGCAGATCGCCCGGCACCACGCCGAGGATTTCCTCGGGGTCGTAGGCGGGGTCCTCTGGGCTGGCCCAGTTCACTGTCAACGGCTTGGTGATATTCAGCGATTGCACCGCGCGCCGCGCCAGTGCCAGCGCATGGGCGTCATCCTCGGCGAGGTAATCCGCCACACCGGAGAGGCGCGTGTGCACATCGCCGCCACCCAGATCCTCGGCGCTGACCACCTCGCCCGTGGCGGCCTTCACCAGCGGCGGGCCCGCGAGGAAGATGGTGCCCTGCTCCTTCACGATGATGGTGACATCCGACATCGCCGGCACATAGGCACCGCCCGCAGTGCAGGAGCCCATGACGACGGCAATCTGCGGGATGCCCTTGGCCGACATCCGCGCCTGATTGTAGAAGATGCGCCCGAAGTGGTCACGGTCGGGGAATACCTCGTCCTGGTTGGGCAGGTTGGCACCACCCGAGTCGACCAGGTAGATGCAGGGCAAACGGTTTTCCTCGGCAATCTCCTGCGCGCGAAGGTGCTTCTTCACCGTCATCGGGTAATAGGTGCCGCCCTTCACGGTGGCGTCGTTGCAGACCACCATGACCTCCTGGCCGTGAACCCGACCGATGCCCGCGATCACGCCCGCCGCAGGAGCAGCACCGTCATACATGGCGTGCGCCGCAGTGGCGCCGATCTCCAAAAACGGGGAGCCGGGGTCCAAGAGGTTCGCCACCCGGCGGCGCGGCAGCATCTTGCCGCGGCTCTCGTGGCGGGCGCGGGACTTCTCGCCGCCCCCCATGCGCGCGGCCTCGGCTGCCTCGCTGATCTGCGCGAGCGCGTCCAGATGCGCCGCACGGTTCTGTTTGAAGCCTTCCGAGGAAGGCATCGCCTTGGATGTGAGTTTCATGTCCACTCTCCCATTGTTGGGGTTAGGCTGTGTCCCGTCATACAGGAAGACTTATTGGTTCTGGTTGGGGCAGCGTACGCCGGGTAAGCAATACCTAAAGTCATTGGCTTGCCTCACCGGTCATTTTCTCACCGCGCATCAGAATTCTTAGTTTGAGCCATTCCAAAAGCGCCTCCGAATAGCGGCACGCTACGTCAGACGGCAGATTGGGGTCCGAAACCTTGGTGCAATCGGGAACCTCACCGAAGGCAGGAATTGGCAGGGACAGACCTGCAGGCCCGCTGCCATCAAGAACACTTTTGTCGAAGCCGGGCATCAGGCTAACGATGCGTGCTCCGTCCGCCTCCAACCACGCCGCAGCGCTTTCAACACAGTACTGTAAAGCCTTGTTTTCTTGGCTCGTGTTGCACATGCGGACGGCCTGCGAGACGTATTGGGTGTCCATGGGCACCGCAAAGCCAACATCGGGGACAAATCCAGAGCAAGCGCTCAGAAAACCGGCTGTATCAAAAACGGGGGTTTCCTCACTTGCCGCAGTAAAAGGAAAGGGCGCGCCTAAAGCGCAAGCACAGGCTGCAAGAAAGGAAAGGAGCGGCTGTTTCATCAGTTCATCTCCCCCGCTGCCCGCGCCTTCAGTTCCTTGCGGATGACCTTGCCGGTCACGGTCATTGGTAGGGCATCCAAGAACTCCACTTCGCGTGGGTAAGAATACTTTGCCAGACGGGATTTGACGTAGTCCTGCAGATCTTTCTCGGACGGCGAATGGCCGGGTTTCAGCACCACATAGGCCTTCACGATTTCGGTGCGCAGCTCGTCCGGCTTACCCACCACACCCACGGTTGCCACCGCCGGATGGGTCATCAGACAATCCTCAATCTCCGCTGGGCCGATGCGATAGCCAGCGGAGGTAATGACATCATCCTCGCGGCCCACAAAGCGCAGATAGTCACCCTCCCAGATGCCGCGATCCCCGGTGACCAGCCAGTCGCCATGAAATTTTTCAGCCGTCGCGTCGGGGCGATTCCAGTATTCAAGCATCATCGACGCAGCACCCCGGCGCACGGCGACATCGCCCTCAGCAAGCGTGGGGGTGCCGTCGGCGTCGATCACCTCGACCACGCACCCCGGAACCGGCCTGCCAATACAGCCCGGACGGACCGGGAAATCAGCGGCGCAGGAGGAAACCGTCATATTGCATTCGGTCTGACCGTAGAATTCGTTGATGGTCACGCCCAGGCTCCGCTGGCCCCAGGCGAGCATCTCTGCGCCCAGGGGCTCTCCACCAGACGCGACCGAGCGCAGACCGTCGAGCCCCTGCCCCGCCGCCTTCAGCAGGCGCAATGCGGTCGGCGGGAAGAAGACGTTGCGCACGTCCCCCCGGCGGATGATGTCGGCGCAAGCCTCCGGCGTAAATTTGTCCAACCGTGCGGCGACAACAGGGACGCCCAGCGCCAGACCCGGCATCAGCACATCGAACAGACCGCCGATCCAGGCCCAGTCCGCAGGGGTCCAGAGGCAATCGCCAGGTTGGCCGAGATGATCATGGCTGATCGCAACACCGGGAAGATGGCCCGACAAAACCCGGTGCCCGTGCAATGCCCCCTTGGCGCTGCCTGTGGTGCCGGAGGTGTAGATCAACACCGCTGGCGTCTCCGGGGTGGTTTCGACATAGGGCAGCAGATCGCCATTGTGCGCCGGGGTTTCGGTCAGGACCTCCTCCACCAGAAGCGGCTGTGCCAGCTCACCCAGCTGGGCGGCCCCAGCCGTATCGGTCAGCACAAGGTTCAATCCGGCATCGCCGATGCGTGAGGCCAGCGCATCCTGCTGGAACAGCTTGAACAACGGCACCGAGATGGCACCAATCTTCCAGATCGCCAGATGCGCAACGGCGCAGCCGACAGACTGGCTCAGCAGTACACCGACACGATCTCCGGGGGCGACCTGCGCCGACAGGTGGCGGGCCAGCAGGTCCACCTGTCCACGCAGCATCCCGTAGGTCACATCCCGGCGGTCTGCGGTTGTGAGATCAATCAGCGCAAGCGCATCGTCCGGGTGGTCTAGAGCTTGTTCAGCCATGTTGAGGCGCGCAGGAAACGCCCAGCCGCCTGCGGCCGTCAACCCGGGATATGTCGTCTGCTTGATCATTAACAGCCCCTCGCAGGTTGCATGGCCGCCATGCGTTTTTTCACTGCATTCCCAAGGGGAAAGCCCGCGCGGGTTTGATCCAGATCAGTGTAACACCCGGCGGATGAGCGCATAGATCCCCCGTACACGAAAGAAGAGGGATAGTCCCAATGACCCGTATGGTTTCCGCCCTGGCTCTTAGCGCTGCACTGGCAGCCCTGGCCGGCCCCGCCCTTGCCCAGTCCCAGGGGGATTGGACCCTTGGCATCGGCATCGCCAACGTCAATCCGAAATCCGACAATGGCACGCTCGCCGGTGCTGCTGCCACGATTGACGACGATACTGCTCTGACCTTCACCGCGGAGTACTTCATCCGCGACAACATCGGGATTGAACTTCTGGCCGCCAGCCCGTTCGAACATGATATTTCTTTGAACGGCGCCTATACCGCGACTACGAAGCATCTGCCGCCGACCCTGTCGGTCAACTATCACTTCCCGACGCAGACTAAGTTCAAACCCTTTGTCGGCGTTGGTATCAACTACACGACCTTCTTTGAGGAAAGCTCGCCCGCGGGGGTTATTTCGCTTGATGACAGCGTCGGGCTGGCACTGAACCTTGGCGCCGACTGGCAGATCTCGGATCGTGGCGCATTGCGGGTGAACGTCCGCTACATGGATATCGAAACCGATGTGACCCTGAACGGCACCAAGATCGGCACCGCCGAGATTGATCCGATCACTGTTGGGTTTGGCTACGTTCACCGTTTCTGATCCCTTTGACGAGTAACTGATTAGAACGAGTGGTTCAGGGAGAGGCGGCGCACCTTATGGGGCGCCGCTTTCTCTGTCTTGCGCCTTGCAGGCGTGTTGCATCACCAAGCCGCAAGACAGCAGTCACCCGGGGCATCTGCCCCGGTGCGGGCTTACATCTGGCCCATCAGCTCGCGGCCGATCAGCATCCGGCGGATCTCCGAGGTGCCCGCGCCAATCTCCATCAGCTTGGCATCCCGGAAGATACGGCCCACCGGGTTGTCGGAGAGATAGCCCGCCCCACCAAAGGCCTGCACCGCCTGATGCGCCTGCGTCATGGCCACCTCAGAGGCGTAAAGACAGCAGGCGGCGGCATCCTGGCGGGTCACGGTCCCCTTGTCGCAGGCTTTTGCCACTTCGTAGACATAAGCCCGCGCGGTGTTCATCGCGGTATACATGTCGGCGATCTTGCCCTGCATCAGCTGGAAGTTTCCAATCGGCTGGCCGAATTGTTTGCGTTCTTTCATGTAGGGCATCATCTCATCCATGCAGGCGGCCATGATGCCAGTGCCGATGCCCGCCAAAACGACGCGCTCATAGTCGAGACCAGACATCAGGACGCGCACGCCCTTGCCTTCTTCACCCAGCACATTCTCAAATGGGACCTCGACGTCTTCGAATACCAGTTCGGCGGTGTTGGAGCCGCGCATCCCCAGCTTGTCAAAATGCGGCGAGGTCGAGAAGCCCTTGAATTCCTTTTCGATCAGGAAGGCTGTGATCCCCTTGGATCCCGCTTCGGGGTCGGTCTTGGCATAGACCACCAGCGTGTCGGCATCGGGACCGTTCGTGATCCAGTATTTATTGCCGTTCAGGCGGTAGTGATCATTGCGCTTCTCCGCGCGCAGGCTCATCGAGACGACATCGGAACCGGCGCCTGCCTCGGACATGGCCAACGCGCCGACGTGTTCGCCGGAAATCAGCCGCGGCAGGTATTTTGCCTTTTGTTCGGCATTGCCGTTGAGCTTGATCTGATTGACGCAGAGATTCGAATGCGCGCCATAAGACAGCGACACCGAGGCGCTGGCCCGGGCGATCTCCTCAACCGCGACGGTATGGGCCAGATAGGACATGCCGGCACCGCCGAATTCCTCAGGCACGGTGATACCCAGCAATCCCAGCTCACCCATCTCCTGCCATAGCTCGGCGGGGAATTCGTTTTTCTGATCAATCTCCTGCGCCATTGGCTTGACGCGCTCCTGCGCCCAGCGGTGCACCATGTCGCGCAGGGCATTCACATCTTCGCCCAGATCAAAGGTCATGCTTGCGTTAAACATCGTTTTCTCCCGAAGTCGCCGGTTATTGAACAGTTGTTCATTAATAGCCACATCCCTGGCCTTCAGTCAATAAGATGACACCTCAGGGTGCAGAAATAATCTGCACATACCCGCCGCCACGGCGGTGCGATTGCCACACTGGCGCCTTACTTTGCGATTAACGCATTGTTTACCAAAAGCAGGCAGAGGCCCGGCGCGATGCAAAATCTGATCATCAACGGAACATTTGACAGCGGCTCCGCCAATTGGAGCGGCACCGACCTGGAGGCCAGCAATACCGAGAGCGCCTATCTCGGGAATGGCTCATCCAATCGCGTGGCCGAAATGGACGGTCAATCCGGCCAGACCACCGTGATGGAGCAGAGTTTTACCGTCACTGCTCCGATCCAGACCACGCTGACGCTGGACGCCGCCCTGCGCACTGCCTCGCTGAGTCAGGCGGGCACCGAGGGATTTACCGTCGAAATTCTGGATGCGAGCGGAGCCGTTATCGCCTCCATGTCGGTGCTGCCGACCACCAGCAGCTTTACCCAGGCCAGCCTGAATGTGAACTTCACCAGCCCCGGAGACTACACGCTGCGCCTGACCGAACTTGGCAGCGACGATAGTCTCGGCGCGATCGTCGACAATATCTCGCTCTTGGTATGCTTCTGCAATGGCACCCTGATCGAAACGTCCGACGGTCCCCGCGCCATCGAAACCCTCACGCCGGGCGACATGGTCATGACTGAGGACGGGCTGAAGCCGCTGCGCTGGATTGGCAGGCGGCGTGTCTCGGCGAACGAGATGAGGGACGACCCCAGGCTCCGCCCGGTGCGGATCGAGGCCGGCGCCCTCGGGCCGGGACTGCCCAAGAAACCGCTGCTGGTCTCGCGGCAGCATCGGATGCTGATCCGATCACGCGTGGCGCAGCGCATGTTTGGCCTATTCGAGGTGCTGATCCCGGCCATTCGCCTTACGGCCCTGCCGGGGATCTATGTATCCGCACCGCAGGAGGGCATCGCCTATTTCCACATGCTGTTCGACAACCACGAGATCGTTCTCGCCAATGGTGCCCCCAGCGAAAGCCTGCTGGTCACCGAACCGTCGCTGGCCGCCCTCTCCCCCGCCGCGCGGCAGGAGTTGAAACAGCTGTTTCCGGATCTGGTAGGCGCGGCGCAGCACGGCCCTGCCAGCGCCAGACCCATCCCGCCACAGCCCAGACAAAAGCGGCTTCTGGAACGGATCGGCAAAAACAATCGCGCTGTCGTGGATCCTATCTGAGCCGAGCAGCCAGCCGACCCGTCAGCGCTCTCCGGCCTGGAACACCGCCGCCACCTCAGCCCGGATGATGCGCGCGATCTGCGCACAGTCGGAAAGCGAGAAGGTCAATGGCACCCGCATGTCGATGATCCCGTGCAGCACACGATCACTTGCGGGCATTGCCGGTGCCGCCGCGTAGCGCCAGCTGTCATAGCGGGAGGTGAATGCGACCGGCTCAGCCGCACCAAACCATTTGAGTTCGACTCCGCGAGCGCTGCACCGGCGCAGCACCTCACGGATCTTGTCAGCCGACCAGTCCAGCAGCAGGAACTGGATGGAGGAGCCGACATATAGCTCCGCTTGCGGGCGTTCGACGACCTGCAGGCCGGGCGTGTCTCGCAGCCCTGTCTCGATCTGCTGATAGCGTTCGTTCCAGCGCTGCACCTGCTGGTCCAGTTGCCGCAGCTGCGGGCGCAGGATCGCAGCGCGCAGGTTGTCCATACGGCCCGAAATATTGGGGGTTTCATATTTGATCCGTTCGAACACCTCAGGTCCGGGCGCAGCCCGATGCCGTGAGTAGAGCATATAAGACCCCGACAGCATGATGGCGCGGGCCGCGATTTCGGGGTCCGAGGTGATCATCAGACCACCCTCTCCCGAGTTGACGTGCTTATAGGTCTGGCAGGAATAGCAGCCGACAGCGCCATGACGGCCGGACAGAACCCCGTTCCACCGCGCGCCCATGGTATGGGCGCAGTCCTCGATCACGGTGACGCCCGCAGCATCGCAGATGGCCATCAACCGATCCATATCGCAAAGATGCCCCCGCATATGTGACAGCATTAGAACCTTTGGGTGACCATCCGCCGCCAGCTGACGCTCAAGATCCTCAAGATCAAGGGTCAGCGCTTCGGTTACCCCGACATAGACGGGCTGTGCGCCAACAGCGGCAATCGACCCCGGTACCGGCGCGAGGGTGAAGGCATTGGTCAGCACCCTGTCGCCGGGCCGCACCCCGACCGCGCGCAGGGCGGTTGCCAGCGCATAGCCCCCCGACGCCACGGCCAGGGCATAGGGCGCGCCCATCTGTGCCGCAAATTCCTCTTCCAGCAGGGTTACCTCGCCCGCCTCATCCGCTACCACATTGTAGCGATGCAGGCGTCCGTGGCGCATCACCGCGACGGCGGCTTCGATGGCATCTTCGGGGATGGGTTCCTGCTGGGTAAAGCTACCGCTGAATATCTCTGTCATGGTGTTTTTGTCTGCCCCTGATCACAGGAGGTCAAGCCCTGCCATGGAACCACCCGAGAATACGGCGACGATGTCACGACGACATCGCCCGGACGACATCGCCTGACATCAAAGAGGCAGCAAGCGGGCCGCCAGTGCCGGAAGATCCTCAAAACGCTGTAACAGCGCCTCGGGGCGCAGCGCCTCAAGGTCGTCGCCGGACGGACCAAAGGTCACCAGCACCGAGGCCACCCCGGCCGCTGCCGAGGTCTTGCGGTCGGTGTCCGTATCACCGATCAGAATTGTACGCTCAGGATCACCCCCGGCCCGCCGGGCAGCCTCCCGCAGCGGCTCCGGGTCAGGCTTGCGCACCGGCAGCGTATCCGCCCCGACCAGAGAGTGGAACGCATCACGTACGCCCAGACTCTGCATCAGCTTCTCCGCCAGCGCCTCCGGCTTGTTGGTGCAGATCCCCACCCGGAACCCGTCGGTTTTCAACTGCTCCACCGCCGCCATGGCGCCCGGATACAACACCGTGTGATGGTCAATCGCATCGCGGTAATACTCCAGAAGCCGCGGATAGTATTCCTCGACGGTTTCTTCACGATACTCCCCGGCGCGTTTCAGCCCGGTGGTCAACATGCTCTTGCCGCCGCGCAGGGCAACCGCAGCATCCCGTGGCAAGGACAGCAGATTCCCCAGTCCCATCTGACGGAAACAGGCATTCGCCGCAGCCAGAAGATCACCGGATGTATCCGCCAAAGTACCATCGAGATCGAAGATAACAGTTCGCATATCTGCCCTCCCTCGGCGCGTTTCCGCCACCGCTTGTTGCAAGCCGCAACCTTGTTTGATGGCGCTTTGCCTTGCGCGCCTGCTGTTAGCGGATAAAACGGGGGCGCTGAAAAGACAAAGAGAAAACATCACATGAGCACCGCCCTCGTCATTCTGGCCGCAGGCAAAGGCACCCGGATGAACTCCGACCTGCCCAAGGTTTTGCATCCCATTGCCCACGCCCCGATGCTGGAACATACGCTGTCCGCCGGTCGCGCGCTGGCCCCCGAGCGCACCATCGTGGTGGCCGGCCACGGCGCGGATTATGTACGGGCAGCCCTGGCCGATATCGACGAAGATGTCGAAATTGTCGTTCAGGAAGAACAGCTTGGCACAGCTCATGCCGTCGCGCAGGCGCGTGAGGCACTGACCGGTTTCGAGGGCGATATCGTCGTGCTTTATGGCGACACGCCCTTTGTCAGTGCCGAAACGCTGGAACATATGATCGCCGCACGGCAGAACGCCGATCTGGTGGTTCTGGGCTTCACCGCAGCTGATCCGGCACGCTATGGCCGCCTGGTCATGAATGGCGACAGCCTGGAACGTATTGTCGAATACAAGGACGCAACCGAGGCCGAGCGCGCGATTGATTTCTGCAATTCCGGGCTGATGGTCGGCAATGCGGCGCAGATGTTTGCGTTGATTGACCGTGTCGACAGCGCCAATGCCTCCGGCGAATATTATCTCACTGATCTTGTGGAGCTGGCCTGCGCCGATGAGCTTCGGGTCACTGCGGTCTCCTGCGATGAGGCCGAGACCCTTGGCATCAATTCCCGCGCGGATCTGGCCGAAGCCGACCGCATTTTCCAGCGCCGTGCACGTGCCGCGCTGATGGAGGATGGCGTCACGCTGATGGATCCGGAGACGGTCTATCTGGCCTTTGACACCGTCATCGGCCGCGACACGATCATCGAGCCCAATGTAGTCTTCGGCCCCGATGTCACGGTCGAAAGCGGCGTCTTCATCCGGTCATTTTCACATTTTGAGGGCTGCCATATCTCGCGCGGCTCCAAGGTCGGCCCCTATGCCCGCCTGCGCCCCGGTGCAGAGCTGGCAGAGAACACCCACATCGGCAATTTCGTTGAGATCAAGAATGCTGAAATTGCCGAGGGCGCCAAGGTCAACCACCTCAGCTACATCGGCGATGCCAGCGTTGGTGCCGGTACCAATATCGGCGCGGGAACGATCACCTGCAACTACGACGGCGTGATGAAACACCGGACCGAAATCGGAGCCGGTGCCTTTATCGGGTCCAACACCATGCTGGTGGCCCCGGTGCGCGTCGGCAATCAGGCCATGACCGCGACCGGAGCCGTGATCACGAAATCCGTCGAGGACGGCGCATTGGCCATTGCGCGCGCCGAGCAACAGAACAAACCCGGGCGGGCGCGCAAGCTGATGGACATGCTGCGCGCCAAGAAGGCCCGTCTTGGCAAAGGAGCCGAATAATGTGTGGCATCGTCGGCGTTCTTGGCAATCATGAAGCGGCCCCAATCCTGGTCAAGGCTCTCGAGCGGCTGGAGTACCGCGGCTATGACAGCGCCGGGATCGCCACCGTCAGTGACGGCGCGCTGGACCGCCGCCGTGCGGTGGGAAAGCTGGTGAACCTTTCCGATCTTCTTGTTCATGAACCGCTGCGCGGCAAATCCGGTATCGGCCATACCCGCTGGGCCACCCATGGGGCGCCGACGGTCAGCAACGCCCACCCGCATCGGGCCGGCAGGGTTGCCGTTGTCCACAATGGCATCATCGAGAACTTCAAAGAGCTGCGTGTGGAGCTGGGTCAGAAAGGCATCACCTTTGAGACCGAGACAGATACCGAAACCGTCGCCCTGCTCTGCGAGGCGCTGATCAGCGACGGCAAGTCCCCGGTCGAAGCGGCGCGCGAAACCGTGTCGCGTCTGGACGGAGCGTTTGCCCTGGCCTTCCTGTTTGAGGGCGAAGAGGATCTGATGATCGCCACCCGCAAGGGTTCGCCGCTTGCCATCGGCCATGGCGAGGGCGAGGGCGAAATGTTCGTCGGGTCGGACGCGATAGCGCTGGCTCCGTTCACCGACCAGATCACCTATCTGGAAGAAGGCGATTTTGCGGTACTGACGCGGACCAGCCTCGATATCTGGGACCAGCGCGGCGCCATCGCCAACCGCGAAAAACGCCAGATCCAGCTGGCAAATGCGCGCGTCGACAAGGACGGCCACAAGCATTTCATGGCCAAGGAAATCGCCGAACAGCCGGTTGCCATTGACCGCGCGCTGAAAGCCTATCTGAGCGAGGATGGCCAGCTGGCGCTGCCGTCCGAGCTGGACTTCACCAGGATCGAGCGGCTGACCATGGTGGCCTGTGGCACCGCCTATTATGCCTGTATGGTTGCGAAATACTGGTTCGAACAGATCGCCCGGATGCCGGTCGAAGTCGATGTCGCCTCTGAGTTCCGCTACCGCGAGCCGCCGGTGTCGGAGAAGACGATGGCGCTGTTTGTGTCACAATCGGGAGAGACCGCCGACACCCTGGCCGCCCTGCGCTACATGGACGGCAAGGCGCAGCAGATCGTGGGGCTGGTCAATGTCCCCGAAAGCTCCATCGCGCGGGAAAGCGATGTGCTTCTGCCGCTGCACGCCGGCCCGGAAATCTCTGTTGCCTCGACCAAGGCATTTACCTGCCAGCTGACCATCCTGCTGCTGCTCGCCCTGCGGGCGGCCCAACAGCGCGGCATCGCCCTGCCTGCCGGAATGCCCGACGATCTGCGCGCGCTGCCCGGTCTGATCAACCAGTCACTGACGGGCGCCAAGCAGATCACCGCTACGGCACGCGGGCTGGCGAAGGCACGGGATATCATCTTCCTCGGGCGGGGGCAGCTCTATCCGCTGGCGCTGGAAGGCGCGTTGAAGCTCAAGGAGCTGAGCTATATCCATGCCGAAGGCTACGCCAGCGGCGAGCTGAAACACGGCCCCATCGCGCTTATTGACGAGAAGGTGCCGGTGGTGGTTCTGGCGCCGCGTGATGCACTGTTCGACAAGACAGTGTCAAACATGCAGGAGGTCATGGCACGCGGGGGCAAGGTGATCCTGGTGACCGACACCGAAGGCGCCAAGATCGCCGGTGATGGCACCCATGAGGTGATCGTGATGCCGCAGGTACCCGATGCGCTGGCCCCGATCCTCTATGCGGTGCCGGCGCAGCAGATCGCCTATTACACCGCGATCGCCAAGGGCACCGATGTGGACCAGCCCCGCAATCTCGCAAAATCGGTGACGGTGGAATGAGCGATCTGACACTGGAGGTGGCACTCGCCGCGCTGGAGAGCGCCGCCGAGCCTGCGCGCGCGGCTCAGATGGCCAGCTATCACAAGCAGAAGCGCGTTGTGCTGGGGGTTCCGAATCCCACCATCAACAGCCTGAGCCAGGAGTGGCGCAAGCAGCTGAGTTCGGGCGACGATGGGGTTGCCGCGCGCTGCGCGCTGGCGCAGGAGCTCTGGGCCAGCGATGTGTTCGAGGCGCGCATCGCGGCGGCAAAGCTGCTGACACAGGCGCGGATCAGGGACGACGCACCGGTCTGGGACCTGCTGCAAAGCTGGCTGCCGGATTTTGACAGCTGGGCCATTGCAGACCACGCAGCCTCGGCCATCCAGAAACGCCTTCAGGCTGCGCCCGCACGTCTGGATATCGTCGAGGGCTGGACCGGCTCTGATCACATGTGGACCCGCCGGGCAGCCCTGGTTGCCACCCTGCCCTGGGCCAAGCTGCCCAACCCAAAAGCTGAAGAACTGGCCGCACGCGAGCGGATCCTCGGCTGGGCCGCTGGCTACGTGCCGGATCGCAACTGGTTCATTCAGAAATCCATCGCCTGGTGGCTGCGCGATCTGAGCAAACATGACGCTGAGCGCACCCGCGCATTCCTTGCCGAACATGGCGCAGCGATGAAGCCCTTTGCCCGCAAGGAAGCGGCCAAACATCTGCCCGCTGCCAGTCACGCCGACTGAACCGCGCAGGCAGGAAACTCGCAACAGCTGTTACCAACAAAATAGGCGCGCAGGAGCTATCCTTCGCGCCATTTCTTTTTTGGGGGGGCTCGCCGGAGGTGACAACCTCAGGGCCGATCAGGCGGCAGGCAGCACCTCAACTTCGACCAGCTCCGTCAGCGGCAGCCCAAGTGCGCGCATCGCATCAATCGAAAGCCGACTTCCGGCGCCGGTGTCTCCACCGATTGGACGCAGAGTCAGCGTGACCTCGGTGCCCCGAGGCGAGCGCACGCGCGCCACCTGCGCACTATCGACCAAAGGCGTGTCCATCCACAGGCCGGGCTGCGAGGGATCCCCGAGGCTGGCCACGGTTGAGGCGCGCCCGGTATAGCCCGCAGCCGCGCCGACCGGGGCAACCGAACCGTTAGCAGCGTCCAGCGGTGTCTGTTCGACACCCGGCGCCAGCGGGACCGTAGCGGCCGTATCACTGACCGGATCACCAACCGGGCCAGAGGGCCTACCCCCACCCAGAACCGAGGAATTCCACTGCAATTGGCCACAGGCTCCAAGCAGCACGACAGACGACAGGATCAAAACAGAATAACGCATATCGCGACACTAGCTCCGCGCTCACGGCTTTGCCAGCGGCAATCCCGGGTTCGGCCAAACTCAGCCCTTGCCGCAAGCGCCGCCCCGCTTTACCTAAGAAGAATGACAGCGCCACTCATCGATCCCTTCGCCCGCGCCATTACGTATCTGCGCGTTTCGGTCACCGACCGCTGCGATTTTCGCTGCGTCTACTGCATGTCCGAAAACATGACCTTCCTGCCGAAGAAGGATCTTCTGACACTGGAAGAGTTGGATCGCATGTGTTCGACCTTCGTCAATCTTGGTGTTGAGAAACTGCGGATCACCGGTGGTGAGCCACTTGTGCGCCGGGGCATCATGACTTTCTTCCGCGCCATGACCCGGCATCTGGAAAGCGGGGCGTTGAAGGAGCTGACGCTGACCACCAATGGCTCGCAGCTGGAAAAATACGCGCAGGATCTTTATGATGCCGGTGTGCGGCGGGTGAATGTCTCGCTCGACACCATCGACGAGGCCAAATTTGCCGAGATCACCCGCTGGGGCCGCCTGCCCCAGGTGCTGCGCGGGATTGATGCGGCCCAGAAGGCCGGGCTGCGGATCAAGATCAACGCTGTTGCCCTGAAAGGCTTCAACGAGGACGAGCTGCCCGCCATCACCCGCTGGTGCGCCGAGCGCGATATGGATCTGACCTGGATCGAGGTCATGCCGATGGGCGATATCGGCAATGAAAACCGACTGGGTCAATATTGGTCGCTGAAAAACGTGCGCCGCGCCTATGAGGATCACTACAGCGTCACTGATCTGACCGAACGGACCGGCGGACCGGCGCGCTATGTCCGCCTGGAGGAGAGCGGCCAGAAGATCGGATTTATCACGCCGCTGTCGCATAACTTCTGCGAAAGCTGCAACCGGGTGCGCCTGACCTGCACCGGTGAGCTATACATGTGCCTGGGGCAGGAAGACATGGCGGACCTGCGCGCGCCGCTACGGGATCACCCCGAGGATGATCAGGCGCTGGAAGCGGCCATACGGGCTGCGATCACGCTCAAACCCAAGGGCCATGATTTCGACTATTCCCGGCAAAAACTGGACGGGCAGATGCCACGCCACATGAGCCATACCGGCGGCTGACATGGCCAGCCGCAGGACCAGCGCGCCGACGCTGCTGTTTCACCTCTACCGTGGCGTCACTGCGCTGCTGGCACCATTCGCGTTTCGCAAGGTGGCGGGCAAGCTCGCCGACCATGGCGTTTCTCCCACACGGCAGCGCGAGCGTCTGGGCTATGCCAGCCAGCCGCGCCCGACCCCACGCGGACCGGACGGCAGGCCTGCGCCTCTGCTTTGGTTGCACGGGGCATCGGTCGGTGAAAGCCTCGCAGCGCTCAGCCTGGTTGACAAACTGGCCCCACGGCTGCCCGGCGCGGAGTTTCTGCTGACCTCCGGCACCGCCAGCTCGGCTGAGATGATGGCTAAGCGTATGCCCGCCAACTGTCGCCACCAGTTCGCCCCGCTGGATGCCACCGCCCCGGTCGATCGGTTCCTGCGCCATTGGCAGCCCGATGCAGCGCTTTTTGTCGAAAGCGAGCTTTGGCCGGTAACGCTCCATGCCGCTGAACAGACTGCTGTGCGGCTCGCGCTGGTCAATGCCCGCCTCTCGGCCCGGTCTGTGGCGCGGTGGAAATCGAAACCGGCCACCGCGGCGTTTGTGATGCAGAAGTTTGATCTGCTGCTCAGCCAGAACCCGCAGATGGGGGAAAGCCTGATCGAGCTGGGCGCCGCACCGGACAAAGTCCATCCCAGCGGCAACCTCAAGGCCGGTTCCGCTCCACTGCCCGTCGATCAGGCGGCCCTTGATGCGGTCCGCGCAGAGCTTGGCGAGCGCCCGCTCTGGGTGGCCAGCTCCACGCACCGGGGCGAGGAAGAGACCGTGATCGCCGCGCATAAGGCGCTGCTGGCCGAGGACCCGGACATCTGCCTGCTGCTGGCCCCCCGCCACCCGGAACGAGCCGAGGACATCATCGCGCTGATCGAGCAGGCAGGCCTCAGCGTTGCGCGCCGTAGCGCCGGTCAGCCGCTGACAGCGGATACCCAGGTCTATCTTGCCGACACATTGGGCGAAGTCGGCACCTGGTATGCGCTGTCGCCCATCGTGTTTCTTGGTGGCTCCCTTGCGCCCATCGGCGGCCATAACCCCTTTGAGGTGGCACAGGCAGGCGCTGCCGTGATCACGGGTCCGGGATACTCCAACTTCGCCGAGACCTATCCGCCGTTGATCAGCGCGGGCGGCGCGGTCGAGGTCAATGATGCCAAGGGGCTAGCAGGTGCCGTAAGCCACTGGATGGTTGATGATGCCGCCCTCAACGCAGCGCGCAACGCGGCGCGGGGCGTGGTCGCGGCACAGGCGGCAGCGCTTGATGGCGTGGTTGATCTGCTGATCGACAATCTGGCGCTGTCGCCCGCCAGCCAGCCCCATTGAACGGGACCCGCAGATGGCCGACCTTCTTGTCACCAATTTCAATCGCAACTTCACCGGCGTCTCGGCAACCGCCGCCAATGTGATCCGTCAGCAGGCGGGCCGCTATGATATGGCGCTGGTCGGACGCCCCCTGCCCGGCTGCCCGGACCCCATCAGCATCGCCGCTGCCCGCGCGGCCTCACGCAGGCATGATCCCGCCAAACCCTTTGCCATCTGGCATGTGAGGCGCAACACCGAAATGCGTGCGGCGATCTGGGCACGCGACGTCCTGCGCCTGCCCATCCGCATTGTCTTCACCTCGGCGGCGCAGCGGCGCCACTCGGCCTTTCCGCGCTGGCTGATCTCGCGCATGGACGCTGTGATCGCAACCACCGAGGCCGCAGCGGCCTATGTCCCGCATGTCCGCGCGGTGGTGCCACATGGCGTCGATACAGATCTGTTCACACCGGCGGAAAACCGCAGTTCCGCCTGGGCCGCGATGGGGTATGGAGGCCAGCAGGGGATTGCCACCATCGGGCGCATTCGCCCCGAGAAGGGCACCGATCTATTCGTGGACGCCATGCTGCGCCTGCTGCCGGATCACCCCGGTCTGGTGGCTCTGGTGGTCGGCCGCGCCGCGCGGGAGCATCAGGGCTTTCTGAAGGGACTGCAGGCCCGGATTGCGGCGGCTGGCCTTGGCGATCGCATTCTTTTTCCGGGTGAAATTCCGGCTGGCGATCTGCCGCGTGTGATACGGGCGCTGTCCTTGGTGATGCAGCTGCCGCGCTATGAGGGCTATGGCATGGCTCCGCTGGAGGGGCTGGCAAGCGGCGTCCCCTTTGTCGGGTCAGACACAGGCTACTACCGCGCGTTCTCCGCACAGGGAACGGTTGGGACGGTGGTGCCGCTGGGAGCTGCCGAGGCCGCGGCGGCAGCGGCAGATCGCCTGCTGTCGACACCCGATCAGCTGCTGGATTTCGGGCGCGCCGGGCGTGACCTCGCGGTAACGGCCTTTAGCGCAAGCGCCGAGGCCGATGGGATTGACGCGGTCTATCAGGACCTCTGGTCCGCAGGCTGATCCAGCTCCCCTCCCCCGGCGAGAACGCAAATTGCCTGCCCCGATGGGACAGGCAAGCAGGTCACCGACTGGATGACGGGCTGATCAGGCAGCAGGCATGCGCTGCTCGACGATTTCGGCCCACCAGCTACAGCCCGCCGGGATCGCCTCATCGTTGAAGTTGTACTCCGGGTGGTGCACGGCGGCGGTATCGCCGTTGCCGACCAGAATATAGGCACCGGGGCGCTCTTCCAGCATGAAGGCAAAGTCTTCGCCCCCCATCACCAGCGGCGCGTCATCGCAGCTGCCGGAGATGTCGCGGGCCACTTTGGCTGCAAATTCGGTCTGTTCTTCATGATTGACCATCACCGGGTAGCCGCGGTGATAGGTCACCTCAGCCGTGCCGCCATAGGTCGCTGCCACACCGGCACAGATCTCTTTGATGCGCTTCTCCGCAAGATCCCGCATATCGCCCGACATCGTACGCACGGTGCCTTTGATCTGGACACTCTGCGGGATCACATTGAACGCCTTGGAGGAGGTTTCAAAGGAGGTTACGGACACAACGATCTGATGCACCGGGTCTGCATTGCGCGAGGCGATGGTTTGCAGCGCCAGCACCGCCTGCGCCGTCATCACGGTGGTGTCGATGGTTTCCTGCGGCTTTGCGGCATGGCCACCGCGCCCTTCAAAGGTGATGTCGAACTGGTCCGTCGCTGCAAAGAAAGCACCCGGGCGGATCGCAAAGGATCCAACCGGCCGACCCGGCCAGTTATGCATCCCATAGACCTCCTGGATATTCCAGCGATCCATCATGCCGTCGTCGCACATTTCCTTGCCGCCGCCGCCGCCTTCTTCGGCGGGCTGGAAGATCACCACGACAGTACCGTCGAAATTGCGGGTCTCAGACAGGTATTTGGCCGCCCCCAGCAGCATCGCAGTATGGCCGTCATGGCCACAGGCATGCATCGCGCCATCGGTTTTGGAGGCATAATCCAGACCGGTCTGCTCATGGATCGGCAGCGCGTCCATATCGGCGCGCAGACCGATGACCTTGCCGGAGCTGTCAGACTTGCCCTTGATCACGCCCACAACACCGGTCCGGCCAATGCCGGTGAC
Source organism: Phaeobacter sp. JH20_34 (assembly GCF_048056095.1). Classification (NCBI taxonomy): domain Bacteria; kingdom Pseudomonadati; phylum Pseudomonadota; class Alphaproteobacteria; order Rhodobacterales; family Roseobacteraceae; genus Phaeobacter; species Phaeobacter sp. JH20_34. The sequence goes on from NZ_JAYMWT010000021.1 coordinate 181,071, forward strand.
AATCTCGTCGCAGCCGAATTCTTTCAGCTTCTCAGCGACCAGAGCGCTGGTGCGATGGGTCTCGAACAGGATTTCGGGGTTTTCATGAATGTCACGGCGCCAGGCGGTGACTTCCTCTTGCAGTTCGGCAAAGCGGTTCTTCACAGGCATGATAATATCCTCTTTTTTGCTCAATGCGCCGACCGTCATGGTCTGCGCCGTATTCGGGTAATTGGATCAGGGCGCAGCGCGCCTGCCCGTCAGGGCAGCGGCAGCCGCTGCTCAATCAGGGTGACAAACCAGCTGCATCCGCTGGGAATTGCGTCATCGTTGAAATCATAGGCCGGGTGATGCAGCCCAGCAGAGGGACCATTGCCGACGCGGATCATCGCACCGGGGCGTTCCTCCAGCATAAAGGAGAAGTCCTCGCCCCCCATCGCCAGGGGCACCTCCGCGCAACGACCGGCCACAGCAACCGCAGCCGCATGGGCATATTCGGTTGCGGCAGCGTCATTGATGGTCACCGGCACGCCGTTCACGAACTCCACCTCCGCCGAACCGCCAAAGCTCTGCGCGATACCGGCAGTCACCGCGCGCAGCCGTTCCTGGATTTGCGCCCGAACGTCCGGAGAATGGGTGCGAATGGTGCCCTTTACCTCGGCCCGGTCGGGAATGACGTTATAGGCCTTCGATGACGTTTCTGCCGAGGTGACCGATAGAACTGCCTGCATCACCGGATCGACGTTCCGCGACACGATGGATTGCAGGGCGGTGATCAGCTGACACATCATCACCGTGGTATCGACGGTTTCCTGCGGTTTGGCAGCATGGCCGCCGCGCCCCTGAAGACGGATGATAAACTCGTCGACCGATGCCAGAATTGGGCCGGGCCGCAGCGCGAATTGGCCCAGCTCCAGCCCCGGCGAATTGTGGATGGCATAGACTTCGTCGATGCCGAAACGGTCCATCAGCCCATCCTTGCACATGGCCTCCGCACCGTTGCCGCCCTCTTCTGCGGGCTGAAAGATCACCACCGCCGCACCATCGAAATTGCGCGTCTCCGCCAGATATTTCGCAGCCCCGAGCAACATCGCAGTATGACCGTCATGGCCGCAGGCGTGCATTGCCCCGTCGATCTTCGACGCATGTGGCAGGCCGGTATCCTCCGCCATAGGAAGTGCATCCATATCGGCCCGCAGGCCGATCACGCGGCCCTGCGTGTCGCTGCGCCCCCGGATCACCCCGACAACCCCGGTCCTGCCAATACCGGTCACCACCTCGTCGCAGCCAAAGGCCCGCAGTTTCTCGGCAACCAGCGCGCTGGTGCGGTGCGTCTCATACAGAATTTCGGGGTGCTGGTGGATATCCCGACGCCAGGCGGTGATTTCAGCGTGCATTTCGGCAAAGCGGTTCTTCACGGGCATCGGATAATCCTCAGGCTGCGGGCAGACGTCGTTCGACCAGTTCGGCAAACCAGCTACATCCGAGCGGAATTGCCTCATCGTCGAAATCATAGGCCGGGTGGTGGCACATGGCGGTGTCCCCATTGCCGAGGAAGATATAGGCGCCCGGACGTTCTTCCAGCATATAGGCGAAGTCTTCGGAGGGCATGATCGGGTCGGTGTCATCGCTGACCTTGGCCGCAACAGCGCGCGCGGCCTCAACCGCGTATCCGGTCTCAGCCTCAGTATTTACGGTGACCGGATAGCCCGGCGTCCAGATGACCTCGGCATGGGCGCCATAGGCAGAGGCGATATCCTCGGCAATGCGGCGCACACGGGTCTCGGCCTGACCGCGGCACTCCGTTTCCAACGTCCGCACCGTCCCCTGCAGACGCGCAGTATGGGCAATGACATTAGAGGCGGTACTGTCTGTCTCAAATGTGCCAACGGTCAGCACCACACGTTTCAGCGGGTCGATATTGCGCGCCACGATAGACTGGAGCGAGACCACGATCTGTGCCGCGACCAGCGTGGTATCAATCGCCTCATGCGGGGTTGCTGCATGGCCGCCGACCCCAGTCACCCTAATCTCGAACTCATCGGAGGAGGCAAGCAGAGGCCCGGACCGGATGGCAAATTCGCCCACAGGAATCCCCGGAGCATTGTGCAGGCCATAGACTTCCTGAATGTTCCAGCGATCCATCATGCCATCGTCACACATCGCCTTGCCCCCGGCGCCGCCTTCTTCGGCGGGCTGGAAGATCAGCACAACCTTGCCGTCGAAATTGCGGGTCTCGGCCAGGTATTTGGCGGTGCCGAGCAGGATAGAGGTATGACCATCATGGCCACAGGCGTGCATCAGCCCCGGTGTCTGCGACGCATAGTCCAGCCCGGTCGCCTCGGTGATGGGAAGCGCGTCCATATCCGCGCGCAGGCCAATGACCCGGCCAGAGGTGTTCGCCCTGCCCTCGATCACAGCGACAACCCCGGTGCGGCCAATCCCGGTGGTGATGTCTGTGATGCCAAAGCTGCGTAGCTTTTCCTCGACGAAGGCCGCTGTCTTATGCACCTCATAGAGCAGCTCGGGCATCTGATGCAGGTGACGTCGCCAGCCGGTGATTTCGGCGTGCATTTCGGACAGGCGATTCTTGATCGGCATGGGTGTCTCCCTACACTTGATCCGTCGTTCCCCAACCGCACCGCTGGCTGATGCGCACTGAGCCTGCACCTGGGCGATGCGCGTTCAGTCAGGCAGTGCAGACCGGCGACAGCGCTAACCTCCGGGGTCTGCGGCCACTCTCTGCCAGAAAAGTTGCCTTATCAAGTATCGACGTGCAAGCAGATCTCCTTAGGCCGCGATCAGCCCAAACAGCTGCCGCCGACGCGCCGTTGTTCTGGGCTCAGGATGCCAGCCGGTCGACCAGCTGCTGCATGAAGTGGTGGCCAGCGTCGAACTGCGACACCTCGATATATTCATTGGGCTGATGGGCCTGGGCAATGTCACCCGGGCCACAGATCACGGCGGAATAGCCCGCCTCCTGAAACTGTCCGGCCTCGGTGCCATAGCTCACCACATGGGTGCCATTATCCCCGGTGAGCGAGCGCACCAGCGTCTCTGCCTCGCCCTCGACCTCGGGGACCAGCCCCGGAACGTTGAATTTCTTGCTGACGTCGATGCGGGTGTCGGGATGGATCGCCTGCATCTCCGCCTCAACCTCACGCACCCTGGCCAGATAGGCGGCCTCCCAGTCGGCGGCAGATTCGCCCGGCACCACGCGGAAATCCATCACGAAGCGACAGTCCTTTGCGGTGATATTATGCGCGGTTCCGCCGTTGATCATCCCGACATGGCAGGTGGTAAAGGGAGGCGTGAACAGCGCTGCAACCTCATCCGGCGCCTTGGCCATATTCTCGGCATTGCGGGCATTGGCCCAGTCGATCAGCCGGGCGCCCTGCATGATGGCGCTGACACCGGTGTGCATGAGCGAGCTGTGCACCTCAAAACCCACCAGATGGGTGCTGTAGCCGATCCCGCCCTTGTGCCCGGTCACCGGTCGCATCACCGAAGGCTCACCAACGATGACACAGGATCCTTTTGGCAGGACCTCCTGCATCGCGACAATCATGGGCGGCGCGCCGGTGCATCCGACTTCTTCGTCAAAGCTGAGCGCCAGCTGCAAGGGCCGCGCGACGCCGCGATAATGGGCGGCCACCAGCGCCCAGATCGCCAGCGCGTCAAAGCCTTTCATATCGCAGGTGCCGCGCCCGTAATACTTGCCATCCCGCTCGACCACGGTGAAGGGATCGCTGTCCCAGGGCTGGCCTTCGATGGGCACCACATCCGTGTGCCCCGAGAGCACAACAGCCCCCTCGACCTCGGGGCCAACATGGGCAAAAACCGCCGCTTTATGCGGCTGCTCGGGATCGACCCAGCGATGCGCGGTGATGCCGTGGCGTGCCAGATAGCCCTCAACCCAATCCACCAGCGGCAGGTTGGTTTCGCTGCTGACAGTGGGAAAGGAGATCAGCTTGGTCATGATCTCCAGCGGGCTGAGCTGATCTGCCATACCCTTAGTAGCCGCTGTCAGTCGTCAGAACGAAATGCCCCGGTTCCACCTCGATATATTGCGATGGCTCCGGCTCGTAGTTCAGATCATGGATCGGCGATGGGATCGGTTTGAAATTCAGGTCCTTCTCCGATTTGCGCTGATTTGGATCGGCAATCGGCACCGCCTTCATCAAGGCCTGCGTATAGGCGTGCTGCGGGTTCTCAAAGACCCGCGCCCGCGGTCCCAGTTCCACGATACGGCCAAGGTACATCACACCGACCTGATGGCTGACCCGTTCGACCACCGCCATATCGTGACTGATGAACAAGAAGGACAGGCCCAATTCTGATTGCAGTTCCATCATCAGGTTAAGCACCTGCGCCTGCACCGACACATCCAGCGCCGAAACGGCCTCATCCGCGACAATCAGTTTCGGGTTGAGCGCAAGCGCGCGGGCGATGGCAATGCGCTGCCGCTGACCGCCGGACATTTCGTGCGGATAACGGCGCATGAAGCTGCGCGGCAGATGCACCCTGTCGAACAGATTGGCGACGCGGTCCTGCAATTCGGAGCCGGAGGCAAGCCCATAGTTGCGCATCGGCTCCGCCACCTGATCCAGCAGCTGCATCTGCGGATTGAGCGAGGCAAAGGGATCCTGAAAAATCATCTGCATATCAAGGCGCGCCTTGTGCAGCTCCCGCGGGTTCAGACCCAGAATATCGCGCCCTTCAAATTCCACCGACCCGGACAGCGGCTCCACCAGCCGCAGGATCGACCGCCCGGCAGTGGACTTGCCGCAGCCGGATTCCCCGACCAGCGACAGCGTCTGCCCTTTGAACACCTTGAAGGAGACATCCTCCACCGCGTGAACATTGGCTATGGTGCGGCGCAGAACGCCGCCTTTTACCGGGAAGCGGGTCACCAGGTTGCGCACCTCCAGCAGCACCTCGTCGCTGCCCTTGATCGGCTTGATCTCCTGCTGTTCCACACCCATCAGCTTCATCGGCTCCGGGTAGTCCTTGCCGCGCATCTCGCCCAGTTTGGGAACGGCGGCCAGCAGCGCCTTTGTATAGTCGTGCTGCGGGTTCTCGAAGATTTCGGTGACGGTGCCTTCCTCGACCTTGTTGCCGCGATACATGACAACAACGCGATCCGCCATCTGCGCCACGACGGCCATGTCGTGGGTGATGAACATCACCGCAGTGCCGGTCTCGCGCTTCAGTCGGTCCATCAGCGCCAGGATCTCGGCCTGGATGGTCACATCAAGCGCGGTTGTCGGCTCATCCGCGATCAGCAGGCGCGGTTCGCAGGCCATGGCCATGGCAATCACGACCCGCTGGCGCATACCGCCGGACAGTTCGTGTGGATATTGTTTCAGGCGGCGCTCCGGCTCGGGGATCCGCACCTCACGCAGCAGTTCCAGCGCACGGGCCTCGGCCTGTTTCTTGTTGAGGTTCTTGTGGATCCGCAACCCTTCGGTCAGCTGACGGCCAACGGTGAACACCGGGTTGAGCGCGGTCATCGGCTCCTGAAAGATCATCCCGATCTCATTGCCGCGAATCTGTTTCATCAGCGCCTGATCGGTCTTGCCGAGGTCGACCTCCTCGCCGTCGCGACGGTCAAACAGCAGCTGCCCCGAGGTAATGTCGCCGCCGCCGAACTCAACCAGCCGCATCAGCGACAGCGAGGACACTGATTTGCCGGACCCGGATTCGCCAACGATGCAAACGGTTTCGCCGGGATTGATGTCAAAGGAGACATCCTTCACCCCCACAACCGGACCGTCCTTTGTCTGAAACTCCACCCGGAGTCCCTTAATTTGCGCGATTGGTTGATCCAGCACCGTGACGTCCCCTTCGTGTTCTTCTTTTTCGATGGCGTTAACAGAAATGTGTACGCACCTGCGTTGACCCCGTCAAACCCACCTCCTAACCCTGCGCGATTTTTTCTCCGACGGAAGTCTTGCAATTTGGCAGGAGTCTGTATTCGATACCTTCAGTGCAGCCACGCCTGCCTCCGGTTGCAAGCCATGATCGCGGTAACGTGATCGCAGCCATTGCCCGGCAGATAGCGCGTGCTCAAACGCACAGACCGCAGTGATGTGGCAAATCTCCGGGGCGCCAAAGCCCCGGTCATAAAGAAGGCACATACGTGTCCGACAAGGAGTGAATTATGAAAATCAAGACCCTTTTGCTGGGTGCAATTGCGTCAGCCGCGCTTGCTCCCGCAGCCTTTGCCGAACGGGGATCCGACGGCCAGGTTAACATTATTTATTGGCAAGCGCCCTCGATCCTGAACCCCTTCCTTTCGGGTGGCACCAAGGATGTGGAGTCCGCCTCCCTCGTGATCGAGCCGCTGGCCCGCTACGACCCGCAAGGTGAGATGGTTCCCTACCTGGTTGAGGACATTCCCACCGTCGACAATGGCGGCGTGAGCGAAGACCTCACCTCGATCACCTGGAAAATCAAACCCGGCATCCTGTGGTCCGACGGCACGCCCTTCACCGCGAATGACGTGAAATTCACCGCCGAATACTGTATGCACCCCGAGGGCGGCTGCGCGCAGGTGACCAAATTCGAAGGTGTCACCAATGTCGAGGCCGTTGACGATCTGACCGTCAAGGTCACCTTCGACAAGCCGACCCCCTTCCCCTATGGCCCGTTTGTCGGCGGCGAAAGCCCGATCATTCAGGCGGCACAATTTGCCGAATGCCTGGGCGCCAAGGCACCTGAGTGTACCGAAGCGAACTTTGCCCCGATCGGCACCGGCCCGTTTGTCGTGGATGAGTTCAAGCCCAACGACGTGATCACCATGTCGGCCAACAACAACTACCGCGACCCGGCCAAGCCGGCCTTTGCCAAGCTCCTGTTCAAAGGGGGCGGCGACGCAACTGCTGCGGGCCGTGCGGTGATGGAAACCGGTGAATTCGACTACGCCTGGAACCTTCAGCTGGCGCCCGAAGTGGTCGCCCAGATGGAAGCCGGCGGCAAAGGCGTGCCAGTTGCTGGCTTCGGCCCGCTGGTCGAACGCATCATGCTGAACAACACCAACCCCGATCCGGCACTTGGCCCGGATGAGCGTTCGGTGATCCGCCCGCATCCGTTCCTCAGCGATCCTGCGGTCTACAAAGCCATGTCGATGGCCATCGACCGCCCGCTGCTGGTGGAAATCGGCTATGGCAAGGCTGGTAAGGTCACCTGTAACTGGGTACCGGCACCTGCGGCCTTCAACTCCGACTCGATGACCTGTGACACCCAGGACATCGCAGGCGCAAACGCCATGCTGGACGAAGCAGGCTACAAGGACACCAATGGCGACGGCGTACGGGAAACCCCCGATGGCAAGCCGATGAAGATCCTGTATCAGACCTCGACCAACGCTGTGCGTCAGGACTTCCAGGCGCTGATCAAACAGTGGTGGAGCGAAATCGGCATCGAAACCGAGCTGCGCAACATCAACGCATCCGTCTTCTTCGGTGGTGATCCGGGTTCCCCCGACACCTTCCAGAAGTTCTATGCTGACGTCGAAATGTACGCCAACACCTTCAATGGCACCGATCCGCAGTCCTACCTGGGCAACGGTCTGTGCGACAAGGCACCGCGTCCCGAGACCCAGTGGCAGGGCGAGAACATCTCCCGCTTCTGTGACGAAGAGTTCGACAAGCTGCACGCAGAGCTGGCGCAGACCGCAGGTCTGGAAGCCCGCGCGGAAATCGCCAAGCGCCTGAACGACATCATTGTCGAAAAAGGTGGCATGATTCCGCTGGTGCACCGTGGTCGCCTCTCCGCGCGCTCCAACACCCTTGGCGGTGTGGATCTGAACGTCTGGGACAGCGAACTGTGGAACGCCGCTGACTGGCACCGCACCGAGTAAGCAGCGTCAAACGCCTGCAGAGGCCCCGGTTAACGCGCTGGGGCCTCTTGCCATTCACGTCCGAATGACGTCATTGCGTCGGCCAGAAATGGATCTCAGGCAAAAGACCGCCCAGTTCCACCCCATTCTTCCAATTGCAAAGGCGCCTACTGGATGCTGACCTTTACAATCAGACGCCTTGTCCTGTCGGTACCGACGCTTCTGTTCATCAGCCTGGTGATCTTCCTGCTGCTTGAACTTGCGCCCGGTGACCCGATGGCTCAGGTCCCTCTGACCGTCCCCCCCGAAGTCAAAGAAAAGATGCGCGAAGCGCTTGGCCTTGGCCAACCCGCGCATATCCGATTCTGGAAATGGATCGTGCAGTTCTTCTGGATCGAACCTCAGGTTCTGATCGATTATTATTTTGGCACCAGCTTCTCCGCAGGTGACCTGCGGGTGATCTCCTGGCAGACCCGCTCGCCGGTGATGGATATCGTCGTGCAGCGTATTCCCCAGACCCTGTGGGTCGTGGGCACCGCCTATCTGGTCGCCATCGCCATCGCCCTGCCCATCGGCATCTATTCGGCCTATCGCCAGTATAGCTGGTTCGATCAGGTCGGCACATTTGTGTCGATGGTGGGTTTCTCGGTGCCGCCCTTCTTCTCCGGCGTACTGGTGATTGTGATCTTCTCGGTCCAGCTGGGCTGGTTCCCATCGATCTACGACACCACTCATGTTGTGAACAGTTGGGAGTCTTTTGTTAAGCAGCTGCAACAGATGATCATGCCGGTCATGGTGCTGGCGCTGCAAATCACCGCACAGCTGAGCCGGTTCATGCGGGCCTCGATGCTGGACAACCTCAATCAGGATTACGTCCGCACCGCCCGCGCCAAGGGCCTCAGCGAATATGTGGTCGTCATGGTCCATGTTCTGCGCAACTCGATGATCCCGGTCGTGACCGTGATCGCGCTGGGGATTCCGTCGATCTTCGGTGGCGCCATCATCACCGAACAGGTGTTCAAGGTGAACGGCATCGGCCAGCTGCTGATCGGCGCGATCGAGGCCAACGACCTGCCGATGGTGCAGACGCTGACCTTCATCTTTGCCGTGCTGATCGTGCTGTTCAACCTGATTGCCGACGTGCTCTATGGCATTCTAGACCCGAGGATCCGCTATGACTGATAAGGACCGTCTGGTGCCCGACGAAGGGATTGTGCCCGCCTCGACCGCGCTACCTGCGGCAGGCGTGATCGAAGAACTGGACCAACCGCCCCGCAGCCAGTGGCTGGATGTGTGGGATCAGTTCAAGTCACACAAGGGCGCCATGCTTGGCGGGGCATTGTTCCTGCTGATCGTACTGGCCGTCTATCTCGGCCCGTTTTTCTGGGACATTGATGCCACCCGCATTGATATCCGTGCCCGCAACCAGAGCCCAAGCTGGGCGCATCCTTTTGGCACGGATCAGCTGGGGCGTGACATGCTGGCCCGGATGATGGCAGGCGGCGCGACCTCGGTCTCCGTTGGCCTGACCGCGATGCTTCTGGCGCTGTTCCTCGGCTCATTGGTTGGCGTTCTCGCAGGGTTCTTCAAACGTCTCGACGGACCGTTGATGCGCCTGACCGATCTGTTCCTGGCGCTGCCGCTGTTGCCGCTTCTGCTGGTGATGATGCTGTTGTTCCGCGAGCCGCTGAACGCCGCCTTCGGCCCGGAACAGGGGATCTTTATCCTGATCGTGGCCTCGATCGGCATCACCAGCTGGATGCCCACCGCGCGGATCGTGCGTGGCGATGTCCTGGCGATCAAGGAACGGGAATTCGTTCTTGCGGCCCGCTCCATCGGCACCACCAACAGCAAGCTGATTTCGCGGCACATCCTGCCCAACGTGCTGTCACCGATCATGGTTTCGGCCACGCTGGGGATTGCAACCGCGATCATCACCGAATCCGCCCTATCCTTCCTCGGCCTGGGCTTCCCGCCTGATTTCCCGACATGGGGGCGTCTGCTCTACGATGCGACGGACTATCTCCAGCAATACCCGGAGCGGGTGTTCTGGCCCGGTATGGCGATCTCTCTCACCGTGCTGAGCGTGAACTACCTCGGCGACGGTCTGCGCGACGCCTTGGACCCACGGATCCGCGGGCGCTGACCACACCAGAGATGTGAGGCCCGAACGGCTCAACACATTCAAATAAAAACATATCAACCGGCCACTTCTCCCAGGTGGCCGGTTTGTTTTTGCCCGCAGCGGCAGGGCTGGGACACATAGCCTGCGAAGGGCACCTAGCAGAGAACATCATTCTGCCGGATGCCGCGCCAGCTTGGTGCCATAGGGTTGCTCAGATCACAAAAACCGGCCATTTCGGGAAAATATTCCAAACGCGACGAATCCGCTCGCAGCAATGGAGGCCGCATATGTTCGAGACACTTGGCTTTGAAGACACCACCGCGCGGGCGGTTTCGGTTCTGTTTGCACTCTCTGTCGGTGTCCTGTTCGGCGGGCTGGCGCAATTGACCCGCTTCTGTTTCCGCCGCGCTGTTGTCGGCGCGGATCGCCGTCAGGCCGCAGGCGTCTGGACAATGGCGCTGGCCGTTGCTGTTCTGGGCACGCAGGCCGCCGTGGCGCAGGGCTGGATCAGCTTTGCCGAGCACCGCCTGATGGTCGCGGATCTGCCGATTGCTGCGGTGGTACTGGGCGGCCTTATGTTCGGGGCCGGCATGGTGCTGACCCGTGGCTGCGTCTCGCGCCTGATGGTTCTGACCGGCAGCGGCAACCTGCGGGCGCTGGTTGTGATCGTGACCTTTGCAATTGTCGCCCACGCCACGCTCAAAGGCGTGCTGGCACCGCTGCGCAGCTGGATCGGCGGCATCACGGTGCCGATTGGGGATTTCGCCTCTCTCACCGCACTGCCCGGCGGCGCGCTGACGGGCGCCGGGCTGATCGTTGCGGCCGCTCTTGTCATCGCTCTGCGCTCGGGCAATCATCCGCTGATGCTGGCCGGGGGGGCCGCCATCGGCGCGCTGGTGCCGCTGGCCTGGGTCGGCACCGGCTATGTGCTGTATGATGAATTTGACCCGATCGCCATGGAGAGCCTCTCCTTCACCGCGCCTTCGGCGGAAACACTATTCTACACGCTGGCGTCCAGCGCCGTGCCTGCGGGCTTCGGGACCGGGCTGGTGGGCGGCGTGCTGATTGGCGCGCTGGTCGCCGCCCTGCTGAGCGGTCGCTTCCAGTGGCAGAGCTTTGAAAGCCCGCGGCAGACCGGCCGCTACCTCACTGGCGCGGTGCTGATGGGGATTGGCGGTGTACTGGCTGGCGGCTGCACAGTCGGGGCCGGTCTCGCCGGTATCCCAACCCTCAGCCTAGCGGCTGTTCTGGCACTGCTGTCGATTGGCGCAGGCGGTTTGGCGGCAGACGCCCTGCTCAATGCAGCCGCTTCCGGATCTGCCGCACCGCGAGCCAGACCAGCAGCACAACCGGCAGAGTAAGTGCTGCCGTCATCATCCCCTTGCTGAGGTCCAGCACCGCCGCGAGGGGATAGAGCGCATAAGACGCCAGCGACACAGCGTAATAGCTGATCGCCACCACTGACAGCCCTTCCACCGTATGTTGCAGCCGCAGCGCCATATCGGCGCGGCGGTCCATGCTTTCCAGCAGGGCCTGGTTCTGGGCACTGCGTTCCACATCGACACGGGTTCGCAGCAGCTCCCCGGCGCGACGCGCCCGGTCTGCCAGCGTAGCGAGCCGCCCTTCGGTTGACTTCACCGTGCGCATCGCCGGTTCAAATCGGCGCAGCATGAACTCAGCAAAGGTCTGATACCCTTCAAACCGGGTCTCGCGCAGCAGGGCGATCCGTTGGTTGACCAGCGCATCATAGGCCCCCGTCGCACCAAAGCGGAACGCTGCCTGCGCCGCCATCGCCTCCAGCTCAGCCGAGACCGTGAGCAGCTGCGCAAGGGTCTGTTCCGCCGGCATACGATCCCCGGTCATCTCGGCCATCATCTCGCTCAGATGGGTGTCGAGCGCGCCAATCGTCGGACTCAGCCCGCGCGCCCGCGAAAACCCGAGCATCGACATCGCCCGATAGGTCTCAATCTCGCAAAGGCGCTGCACCACCCGGCCGATCCGCTGGGCGCCGGTTTCCCGGTTCGGGAAAACCGCAAACCGCATATGCCCAGCCGGATCAATGCGGAAATCCCCCGCCACCACGCAGCTGTCGTCCAGCACTCGGGCCACGGCGAGGCTTTCCGGCACAAACCAATCGGTCAGAGCCGCCCGAACGTCAGAGGTTTCGCCACGAGGCAAGACCCGCAGCATGATCGAAGTGATGCGCTGACCCGGAGCCTCCGCCAGCCAGTCCGACGGGAAGACATCAAAATCCGCAGGATCATACGGGCGGGCGCTGATACCGTCGAAATACAGGGTGTAGGACACAAATTCAGTATGCTGTTCCCATTTGAGCGTATGGCGGCCCAGCTGCACCGAATGATGGGTCGCCCCCGGCGTCGGGTGGGCGACACCGTGACGGTCCAAGAGATCGACCAGATGCGCAAGGTCCCGGCTGCGATCCCGATGCACGGCCTCCTGCGGCTGCTTGATCGCCAGGTAGATCACCGTCGAGGGGTTGCTCATCGTCGGGAACGGGCGGGCGTGCAGCTCATTGGCCAGCTGGTAGCGCAGCGGGTGGTCTTGGATCGGCGGCATCTGTGGTCTCCCTGAGCAGCAGACCACAGGTTAGCCGAGGTGGAGCAACCTGTAAAGAATTACGTTTTTTCAATACCTTAACTGGATACAACCGTATACAATTATGGGGCAGCCCTCGACTCTCGCCGACATTATGCCGCCTCGAACACCTCAATCGCCGCATTCAAACCATTGATGGCCGCAGGCATGCCGCCATAGACCGCCATCTGCCAGATGACCTCCAGAATCTCGCCTTCACTTGCCCCTGCGGCGAGGGTGTTGGCGATATTCACCTTGAGCTGCGGCGCGGTCTGACCGCCAAGCGCAGTCAACGCCGCAACCGTACAGAGCTGCCGTGTCCGCAGGTCCAGCCCCGCGCGTGCGTAGTGGCGCCCATAGGCCCATTCCACCAGGCTCTCCGACATTCCGGGCAGATGGGCGTCATAGCGCTCTGCCAGGATATTCTCCAACTCCGGGTTCAATTCGGCCAACAGATTACGGCCCTTGGTCACTGCGTCAGACATCTGCGCTTTCCTTCTCCAGCTCGTGGTAGATCGCAACCTTGCGATCCATCAGGGCAAGCGTGTCATGAAGCTGCTCCAGCTGCTGGCGGATCACCTCGCGGTGGGCCTCCAGCATTGCGCGGCGTTCGGCCAGGGTTTCGCGCCCCCGCGCCCGCAACCGGGCATAGCGGACCCGATCCGCCTGTTTCATTCCGGTGGCGTTCAACTGCCCCAGAAAGCGGATCCAGCCGAGGATTTCGCGATCATAGACCCGCCGCCCGGCGGCATCCCGCGCCGGCGGATCAATCAACCCGATCTTCTCGTAAAAGCGCAGGGTATCCACGCTCAGCCCCGTGGCCATCGCCACCTCTGAAATCTTCATGCACATCTCTCTTGCTGCCCACCCCTCATGGGTGAGTCGGGACACCCTAGCGGTTGGAGTACACTCCAGCTCAAGCGGTATCTGCGGCGCGTCCGATCGGCTGCCAGAGTTCTATCGGATTGCCCTCCGGGTCATGCAACCGCGCGAAATAGCCAATCTCGCCGTCCCACTCCGGCCGGGTCTCAACAGCGATACCGGCGGCGGTCAGCTGGGCGATCATCGCGGCCAGATCCGTTACCCGGAAATTGATCATCCACTGTTTGCTGGTATCTCCGAAATAATCGGTATCCTCGGCAAATGGAGCAAAGACGGTGTAGCCGCCGCCCTGCATCCAGGGGGTTCCGCCGACGGGGTCAATCCCCAGATGGTCATTGTACCACCGGCTCAGCGCTTCGGGGTCTTTGGCGCGGAAAAACACGCCACCTATGCCTTGGGCCTTTTCCATATCATCCTCCTCGGCTGGCGAATGATACCACAGGATCACGAAAAAAGAGCGCCCCGGCAGGAGCGCTCTTTCGGTATGTGCAGCGATACGCCGAACAATCAGCTGATCATGGTCAGCAGTTTATCCAGGCTGGCCTTGGCATCGCCATAGAACATGCGGGTATTCTCCTTGAAGAACAGCGGGTTCTCGATGCCCGAGTAGCCCGTACCCTGCCCGCGCTTAGAGACGAACACCTGTTTCGCCTTCCAGCATTCCAGCACCGGCATACCGGCGATGGGCGAGTTCGGGTCTTCCTGTGCCGCCGGGTTCACAATGTCGTTGGAGCCAATGACGATCGCCACATCCGTGTCCGGGAAGTCCTCGTTGATCTCGTCCATTTCCAGCACGATATCGTAGGGCACTTTCGCCTCGGCGAGGAGCACGTTCATATGACCCGGCAGACGACCGGCAACCGGATGGATCGCAAAGCGGACGTTCTTGCCCTTGGCACGCAGACGGCGGGTCAGCTCAGCCACATTCTGCTGGGCCTGTGCCACTGCCATACCGTAGCCGGGGATGATGACGACACTGTCGGCCTCATCCAGGGCAGCGGCCACACCATCGGCATCAATCGCGATCTGCTCGCCGTCGATTTCCATCGCCGGACCAGCCGTGCCGCCAAAGCCGCCCAGAATCACCGAGATGAAGGACCGGTTCATCGCCTTACACATGATGTAGCTGAGGATCGCACCGGAGGAGCCCACAAGCGCGCCAACCACGATCAAGAGATCGTTGCCGAGCGAAAAGCCAATCGCCGCCGCGGCCCAGCCGGAGTAGCTGTTCAGCATCGAGACAACCACGGGCATATCCGCGCCGCCGATGCCCATGATCAGGTGGTAGCCGATGAACAGCGCTGCCAGGGTCATCAGGAACAGCGGGAAGAAACCGCCAGTGTTAAAATACCAGATCAGACAGATCAGCGAGAGACCCGCAGCACCAGCGTTCAGCATATGACCGCCGGGCAGCTTGGTCGCCGCCGAGGACACTTTGCCTGCCAGCTTGCCATAGGCAATCACCGACCCGGTGAAGGTCACGGCACCGATGAAGACACCGAGGAAGAGTTCCACCCGCAGGATCGCGATCTCGACACCGTCTTTCTTGGCCAGAAGCGCACCAAAGCCTTCGAGCGCCTTTTTCGCAGTGTCATCCATCGCCAGAACGCGGCCCAGCTCGATATGGGCGATGAAGCCCACGAACACCGCAGCCAGACCCACCAGCGAGTGCATCGCCGCCACCAGCTGCGGCATTTCGGTCATCTGCACGCGTTTGGCGACGTAGTAGCCGATGATACCGCCTGCGGCGATCAGGACGATCGACAACAGCCAAAGACCGGCACCGGGACCAATCAGGGTTGCCAGAACCGCCAGCGCCATACCCGCAATGCCGTACCAGACCGCGCGTTTCGCACTTTCCTGACCGCTCAGGCCGCCCAGCGACAAGATGAAGAGAACAGCCGCAACCACATAGGCGGCAGTTGTAAAGCCAAAGTCCATACTCCCGGCCTCCTTAAGATTTCTGGAACATGGCAAGCATGCGCCGCGTGACGAGGAACCCGCCGAAGATATTGATCCCGGCCATGAACACCGACAGCGCCGCAAGGAAGATCACCAGGAACGACCCGGATCCGATCTGCATCAACGCGCCGAGGATGATGATCGAGGAAATCGCATTGGTGACAGCCATCAACGGCGTATGCAGCGAATGGGCAACGCCCCAGATCACCTGGAAGCCCACGAAACAGGCCAGTGCAAACACGATGAAATGCTGCATGAAGCTCGCGGGGGCAAACAGCCCCACAAACAGCACCAAGGCACCGCCCACAGCCAGCAGGGTGACCTGGTTCTTGGTCTGCTGCTTGAAGGCTTCGACCTCCTGCGCCCGCTTCTCTTCGGGCGTCAGTTCCTTCACCTCTTTCTTCGGCTGGGCCGCGATGGCCTGCACCTTGGGCGGTGGCGGCGGGAAGGTGATTTCCTTCTCGAAGGTCACCGTGGCGCCGCGGATTACGTCGTCTTCCATGTTGTGATTGATCTGACCGTCCTTCTCGGGCGTCAGGTCAGTCATCATATGGCGGATGTTGGTGGCATAAAGCGTCGACGCCTGCGCGGCCATCCGGCTCGGGAAATCGGTATAGCCGATGATGGTCACGCCATTCTCGGTTACCACTTTCTCGTCCATCACCGTGCCTTCGACGTTGCCGCCCTTTTCGGCTGCAAGGTCAACGATCACCGAACCCGGCTTCATCGCGGCGACCATATCCTCAAGCCACAGCTTGGGAGCCTCACGGTTGGGGATCAGCGCGGTGGTGATGACGATATCGACATCGGGAGCCAGTTCGCGGAACTTCGCGAGCTGCGCTTCACGGAACTCCGGGCTGGAGACCGCAGCATAGCCGCCGGTTGCCGCGCCATCCTGCTGGTCTTCCTCGAAATCCAGATAGACGAATTCGGCCCCCATGCTTTCGACCTGCTCCGCCACTTCGGGGCGCACGTCAAAGGCGTAGGTCACCGCACCCAGGCTGGTAGAGGCGCCAATCGCCGCAAGGCCTGCAACCCCTGCACCAACCACCAGAACCTTGGCCGGAGGAACCTTGCCCGCAGCTGTGATCTGACCGGTGAAGAACCGGCCAAAGTTATTCCCGGCCTCAATGACGGCGCGGTAACCTGCGATATTGGCCATCGACGACAGCGCGTCCATTTTCTGGGCACGGCTGATACGTGGCACCATTTCCATGGCGATCACATTGGCGCCCTTGGATTTGGCGAGTTCCAGACCTTCGCTATTGCCGCCGGGATTGAAGAAGGAGATCAGCGTCTTGCCCGCTGTCATCCGCTTCAGCTCCGCTTCGGTGGGCTGACGCACCTTGGCAACGATATCGCAGGCTTTCCACAATGCGGCCGGTGTCTTGATGATCTCGACGCCGACAGCCTCGTAGGTGGCGTCAGAAAAACCTGCCGCTGCCCCGGCACCGCTTTCAATCGCGCAGTCGTACCCCAGCTTTTGCAGTTGAACCGCGGAGTCCGGGGTCATCGCAACCCGCGCCTCGCCGTCAAACACTTCTTTTGGTGTGCCTATTTTCACCTTGTCGGTCCCCCTCTTTGTGTCCGCATCAGACTGACTGAGCACGGATCGCAAATATTTTGACTACATTGCGCAATATTTTTGCGCAACAGTTTCGCTGCGTCGCCGCAACACTTTGCTGCGGTGCCGCAAATCCGTCACAGCCATCGTCCTGTGTCTTTTTCGTAGCGCCCCCACTGCGCCCTGAACTGCCGCCGCAACCGGTTTTCCTCGGGCAGGATGAAACGGCGTTCCAACACCCAGACAAAGACCGGCAGCAGTATCAGCGACAGCACCGCGTCAAACCGCAGGATCAGTCCGAGCAGCAGCAGGCAATCACCTAGGTAGATCGGATTGCGGCTGCGTTTGAAAATACCCGATTGAACCAGCTGGCTTGGCTGCCCGTGTGGATGCAGCGTCGTCCTATGACGCCGCATTTCCATCACCGCGAGCAGCATCAGAATGACTCCCGCTCCGATCAAGAGGCCGCTGACCAGCCCGACGACGGCGCCGATCACGCCATGCGACAATTCGAGCCCCATAGGCAGGAAACGTGCCTGACACCAGGCCAGCACTGCAAACCCCAGCAACCACACAGGAGGCACGTCAATCCATTTCATTGCAGACGGCACTCCGGGTGATCCTTGTCGGTCTTGATGCGCATCAGCGGCAGTTTTCCCTCATGTGGCCAGAACGTCCAGCCTTCGGAGATGACTTCCGAAGGATAAGGACAGATTGCCCAAAATGGTCGTGAAACGGCGAATCCGTTCCGTTTGCGGCATGATCCTGCATATATTGTTGCGAATGACCACGTATACTTTTGCATGCCTGCCGCAACTGATCGGCATGCTGAGTTCTGCTACCGCTCACAGTTCTTGTCGCAAGGATCACGATGGGCGCAGATCACCGGGTGGGCGCGCTATTCCCACTCCATCTCCTCATAGACACGCCCGGCATTCTTGGTCGCCAGTTCCTCAAAAGTATCGAGCTGCTGCCAGCGGGCCTGATCCACGTAATAGGCCGAGGCCAGATCGCCGCCCTCCTCGATATGGGCGCCAATCTTGCTGCGCAGATCGAGCAGATACTCCAGAGTGTAGCGCCGGACCTGATCCAGGTTGGTCGGATGACCATGGCCGGGGATCACATAGGTCGGCGCCAGCGGTTCCAGCTTGTCCTGCCAGGTCTCGATCCAGCAGCTGGTGCAGGTATGTTCAAAAATCGGCAACATCCGCTCGTGAAAGGCAATATCGCCTGCGATCAGCATCCCCCACTGCGGAATCCAGACCTGCGTGTCACCCGGATCATGGGCCGGACCAAGATGCAGGACCTGAAAGTCGATCCCGCCAAGCGACAGATCGTAACGATCTTCAAAACTCAGGTTCGCAGGCTCCACCCGCGTGTCCCCGGCCCTGTCCTTATTGTAGCCTTGCATCCCCTGAAGGATAAAATGACCGTTCTGCGTCACCTCGGCCGTGGCATCTACATGCGCCAGAACGTCAACGCCCCGATCGCGCCAATAGCCGTTGCCCAACATCGCATGGCCCTGCCCGTTTTCATTGATCACCAGAACCACCGGCTGATCGGTCACCGCCTTGATCTCGGCATGGAGCGCGGCAGCCAGCGCATCAGACGCCCCCGCATTGATCACCACAACACCCGCCTCGGTCACAACGAAGCTCAGGTTATTGTTATGGCCGGCATTTTCATAGGTTGGCGGCGCGGTGGCTCCAATAGCCGAAAACACATGCGGGATCACCTCCACGGGCTTTGAGTACAACTCGGACTGCGGGTATTGATCCGCGATATCTTCGCTGGCCAGCCCGCATAGAGGCAACATCAGCGCGGTTGCCACGCCACAGACAAGAGCTTTCATGGGATCCTCCGTCAGCCTTGGTGGCGGTTCGTCGCCACATGCCGTTACATTCACACATAGGAATATTTCTGTAAACCATTTCTCCGAGACCCGCCGCCGCAAGCGTTGTGCCCGTGCCGGTTGATAAAGTGACGGAACGGAGATCTTGCCAGCCTCCCTGCGGCGGTTAGGCTCATATCAAGATCCGGGTTGCATGTGGGGATCACCCGCATGGCCCCAACAGTTACGAACAACAGCGGAGCAACACCATGACACTCAAGGGAAAACACGCATTGATCACCGGCGGAGGCACCGGCATTGGTCTGGCGATGGCCAAGGCGCTGGCCGCCGAGGGGGCTGCGGTGACGATCACCGGCCGTCGGCAGGAGGTGCTGGAGGAGGTCGCAACCGATGGGCTGCATCCGCTCGCCATGGATGTGCGCGACGAACAGGACGTGATCGCAAAAATTGACGCCGCCACCGCAGCTCGCGGTCCGGTGCAGATCTGCGTCCCCAATGCAGGCATCGCCGAGGGCAAGGCCCTGCACAAGATGTCGATGGACTTCTGGCGCAACATGATGGCAACCAACCTCGACGGCGCTTTTCTGACGATCCGCGAATGTATGAAATCCATGCGCCAGACCGACTGGGGCCGTGTCGTCACCGTATCCTCCATCGCAGGCCTGCGCGGGCTGCAAGGCGCGCCCTGCTATTCGGCCAGCAAACACGGGCTGATCGGCCTGACCCGATCGCTGAGCGAGGATTATCTGGGCACGCCCTATACCTTCAACGCGCTCTGCCCGGGCTATGTCGATACGCCGATCATCGACCGCAACGTCACCTCGATCTCTCAGCGCGCCGGAGTGAGCGAAGAACAGGCGCTGAAGATCATGGTCTCTGCGAACCGGCACAAGCGGCTGATCCAACCGGATGAGGTTGCCGCCGCGCTGCTGTGGCTCTGTGGTCCCGGCTCTCAGTCTATCAATGGACAAACCATCGAAATCGCAGGTGGGCAGACCTGATGACCCGCGAGGAGTTCAACGCCTTCTGCGCCAGCTTCCCCGCTACATCGCATGTCATCCAATGGGGCGATGCCGACGTGTGGAAGGCAGGAGGCAAGGTCTTTGCCATCTGCGGCTGGGCCGAGGGCAAGGACGCCTTTACCTTCAAGACGGGCGAGATCGCCTTTGAGGTTTTGCAGGAGCGACCGGGCGTCCGCCCGGCGCCCTATCTGGCCTCGCGCGGAATGAAGTGGCTGCAACATTTCAAAGATCCCGGCCTGACCGATGCCGAGCTGAAAGAGCAGATCAGCCTGTCGTACAGTCTGGTGACCGCCGGTCTGTCGAAACGAAAACGAACTGAACTGGGCATTCCGGAACCGCAGCTGGATCCCACCAGCCGCTAATCTCTGGACAGGACAGATCCGATGCGGTAGCACTCGAGAAGCTTTAAGCCTAAAATAAACCACTCCGTCCGTCAGGCCGCCCATGATCACGAGGTTCAGATGACCGATTTCGCCGCAACCAAGGCTATGTTTTCCCTGCCCGAAGGGATGATCTACCTCGATGGCAATTCTCTGGGTCCGATGCCGCGTGCAACCGCCGAACGGGTGCGCAGCACGATCGAGGACGAATGGGGCGAGATGCTGATCACCGGCTGGAACAGGGCCGGGTGGATGCAGAAACCAACCGCCATCGGCGACCGGATTGCCCGGCTGATCGGCGCAGAACCCGGCCATGTGGTGATGGGTGACACCCTGTCGATCAAGGTCTATCAGGCCGTCGCCTCGGCACTGGAGCTGAACCCATCGCGCAAGGTGGTCCTGTCTGACAGCGGCAACTTCCCTTCCGATCTCTATATGGTCGAAGGTCTGGTGAAATCGCTTGGCCCGGACTATTCGCTTCGCGTGGTCGCACCGGAGGAGGTCAGCGCCCATATCACCGACGACATTGCCGTGCTGATGCTGACCGAAGTCGATTACCGCAGCGGTCGCAAGCACGATATGAAGGCGCTGACCGAACAGGCCCATGCTGCCGGTGTCGTGACGGTCTGGGATCTGGCCCATTCCGCAGGTGCGCTGCCGGTCGATCTGGCAGGCTGCAAGGCCGATTTCGCCGTAGGATGTACCTATAAATACCTCAATAGCGGCCCCGGTGGTCCAGCGTTCATCTATGTGGCGCCGCGCCATGCCGACACGGCCCGCCCGGCGCTCTCCGGCTGGCTGGGTCACGCCGCGCCGTTTGAATTCGACCTGAATTACAAACCAGGCAGCGGGATCGAACGGATGCGCGTCGGCACGCCGCCGGTGTTACAGCTGGCCGCACTCGAGGCCTCGATGGATATCTGGGACATGGCCGATATGGCCGATGTGCGCGCCAGATCCATCGAACTTTGCGATCTGTTCATTGCCGAGGTGGAATCCCGCTGCCCCGATCTCACTCTTGCGTCGCCGCGCGACGGCAACGCCCGTGGCAGCCAGGTGTCCTTCCGCTTCCATGAAGGTTATGCCGCCATGCAGGCGCTCATCGCCCGTGGTGTGGTGGGAGACTTCCGCGCGCCGGATATCATGCGCTTCGGCTTCACCCCGCTCTACATTGACGAAGGTGACGTCAGGGCCGCTGTTGATATCATCGAGGACGTGATGACCAACGCGCTCTGGGATCGCCCGGAATACAAAACCCGCAACGCCGTCACCTGATGGCGAGCCTGCCCGCATATCGCCTGCCACTGTGTCGGCCAGCGGGCTGGATCGCCCTGTGGCGACGACTGGCCCAATGCGGTACGCTCAACGCAAGAAAGGCCCCCGTTCCCGCAATCTGATACACTACCGGAACACCAAGGAGCCTTTCCATGTCCACCCCCTATGATCCCGCCAAGGAAGGCGCGCAGATGTCGTTTGACGGGCGCATGTCCTATGGCGACTACCTGTCACTCGACACGCTGCTGACCGCGCAGAAGACCTGGACCAACACCCATGACGAGATGCTGTTCATCATCCAGCATCAGACCTCAGAGCTTTGGATGCGCCTCGCCATTCACGAGCTGACCGCCGCGCGCGCGCGCCTGCTGGCGGAAAAACCGCATGAGGCGTTCAAGATGCTGGCCCGCGTTGCGCGGATCTTCGAACAGCTGAACTCTGCCTGGGATGTGCTGCGCACCATGACACCCTCGGATTATTCTGCCTTTCGCAATGAACTGGGGCAGAGTTCCGGCTTTCAGTCGCATCAGTATCGCCAGATCGAATTCATGCTCGGCAACCGCAACAAGGCGATGCTGCGCCCGCACGCCCACCGCCCCGACATTCTGGCGCTTCTGGAAGAAGAACTGCGCCAGCCCTCGCTCTATGATGTTGCCCTGCGCGCCCTGTCCAAGCGGTTTGAGCTGCCCGAAGAGGTGCTGAACCGTGACCTCTCCGAAACCTATAGCCCCAATCCGGCGGTTGAGGCGGCCTGGACCGAGGTCTACCGCAATACCGAAGTGCATTGGGATCTCTACGAGCTGGCCGAGAAGCTGGTGGATTTTGAGGATTATTTCCGCCGCTGGCGTTTCAACCATGTCACCACGGTGGAACGGGTCATCGGCTTCAAACGCGGCACCGGCGGCACCGGTGGCGTCAGCTATCTGAAACGTATGCTGGAGGTGGAGCTGTTCCCCGAGCTCTGGCACCTGCGCACCACGCTCTGACGCCAGATGGGATCGGCGGCAGGCCAGCCCTGCCCGCCCCCCCCAGGCTGCCCCATTTGGACCTGCCCTCAGTCAACCTGCTCCAGTCAGCGCGGCGACAGCGCAGCCACAAACAACAGCGCCAACTGGCGAACGCCCGAGCGGTAGGCGGCATAATCTGCCGAGGTATGTTTGACGCCCTTCATGGCACTGCAAAAGCTGCGCGCCACATCCTGCGGCGTGCCGGCCAACCGCACCAGTCCCGCAGCCGCCATATCCTTTAGCCAATCCGCATAAACCCCGCGCATCAGGCATTCGCCGGCCTCAATGTGATCGCCGGCCGCGTTCATGCTGGCTTCCAGCGTTTCCATCCCGTGGGGCGTGCTCAGCATAGCCTCTATAGCCGGGCCGCCCTGCGCGTCGAATGCGTTCAGAACCTTCGACTGAAGTTCCCCGTCTGCGGTCAGCGCTGCGTGGACCGCTCGCGCTGTCTCGGCGTAATAGGCATCAATCAACGCCTTCAGGATGGCTTCCTTGTTCTTGAAATGCAGATAGACCGCAGGGCGAGACATCCCCGCCCGCTTGGCAATGTCATCCATTGAAGTCTTGCGAAACCCATAGGTCGCAAAGGCTTCCCAGGCGGATTCCAGAATGTTGCGCTGTTTGGGGTCGATCTGCTGCATGTCCATAGCGCAGTTCTGACATTCGATACCAAATTTGTCAATTGACACACTGACACATATGCATCATTTTGTCACGAAGTCACGCAGCCAGCACAGAAAGGACACCCAATGTCCACCAGCCTTCGCATCAACGGGAAATCCCATCAGATTGACCTGCCTGACGACGTGCCGCTTCTTTGGGTCCTGCGCGATGAAGTCGGCCTGACCGGCACCAAATTCGGCTGTGGCGTCGCGGCCTGTGGCGCCTGCACCGTGCATATTGACGGCGAGGCCGTGCGCTCCTGCCAGGTGGCGCTGTCCGATGTCTGGGGTGAGGTCACCACCATCGAGGGGATCGGCACACCCGACGCCATGGTCGCTGTGCAAAAAGCCTGGGTCGCCAATCAGGTCGCGCAATGTGGCTACTGCCAGTCCGGCCAGATCATGCAGGCCGCGAGCCTGCTGGCGGAAAACCCCGCCCCCTCGGATGCCGATATCGACGAGGCGATGCAGGGCAACCTCTGCCGCTGTGGCACCTACCCCCGAATCCGCGCCGCCATCCATGACGCCGCCAAAATGATGAAGGAGGTCTGAGCCATGGCCAGCATTCGCAGAATCGCCCGCCGCAGCTTTCTCATCGGCTCTGCTGCCATCGTAGGTGGCGTCGCCTTTGGCACCTATAAGTACCACCAGCCCGCTCCCAACCCGCTCGACCAGAAGGATGGTCGCGCGGTGCTCAACCCCTTTGTGTTTGTGGATCAATCCGGCGTCACTCTGATTGCGCCCCGGGCGGAGATGGGACAGGGCGTCAAATCCGCCTGGGCCAGTCTGATCGCCGAAGAGCTGGACGTCGATCCGGCCAAGGTCACGGTCCTGCACGGCCCCGCCGCCAAGGCCTATTACAACAGCGCCATGATGTCAGAGGCGCTGCCCGGACGGGGCTATGACAGCTCGCCTCTGCAGCATTCACTGGGCGAAATCGTCGGTCACATGGCCAAGTTCCTTGATCTTCAGGTCACCGGCGGCTCCTCTTCCATGCGCGACGGCTTTGAGCGGATGCGCCATGCGGGCGCCAGCGCCCGCGAGACCCTGAAACAGGCCGCTGCGGAGCAGCTGGCAGTCGGACGCGATCAGCTCGCCACCGAAGATGGTCATGTCATCGCGCCGGATGGCACCCGCCTGCCCTATGGCAGCCTTGCCGTTGCAGCCGCCGCCCTTGACCCTGTCGAGGCGGATCTGCGCCCGGCGTCGAGCTGGCGCCTGATCGGCAAGGATGTGCCCCGCATCGACATGGTTGCCAAATCCACCGGCACCGCAGAATTCGGCGTCGACGTCCGCCTGCCCGGCATGAAATTCGCCGCCATCAAACAAAGCCCGCATTTCGGCGTGGGCAAGACCGCCTTTGACGCCAGCGCAGCCGAAGGCATGGCCGGTGTGGAAAAGGTACTGGATCTTGGCGATGCTGTCGCGGTGGTTGCCAGCAACACCTGGCTCGCGCAGCAGGCCGTGGATGCCATTGACGTAACGTGGGAGGCAGCCCCCTACCCCGAGACAACCGGCGCGATTTTTGACGAGATCGCCCGCAGTTTTGACACTGCCCCCAACTCGACCCTGCGCGATGACGGCGATGTGGACGCGCTGCCAGAGGGCGCAACCGTGATCGAAGCGGAATATCGCCTGCCCTATCTGGCCCATGCCACGATGGAGCCGATGAACGCGACCGCGCTTTACACCGGGGATGCGCTGCAAATCTGGGCGCCCAATCAGGGGCCAACCGTGGTGCAGAAAAACGCCGCAGCGCTTGCCGGGCTCGATGCCGAGGCGGTTGAGGTCAATACAACCTACCTCGGCGGCGGATTTGGGCGGCGGATTGAAACCGATTATACCGACCGCGCCGTTCAGATCGCATTGCAGATGCCCGACACCCCGGTGCAGCTGACATGGAGCCGCGAGGAAGACATGACCCATGACTTCTACCGCCCAGGCGCCATCGCCCGCTACCGCGCCGCGGTAAAGGACGGCAAGGCGGTGATGGTCCACGGCAAAATCGCCGCGCAATCGACCACCGTCGAAGGCGCTGGCCGGATGCTCGGCCTGCCAATGTCCGGCCCGGACAAGGGGCATGTGGATACCGCTTTCAACCAGCCGCTCGCCATCCCCAATTTCCGCGTCGAAGGCTATCTGGCCAAACCGATGATTCCCGTCGGCTTCTGGCGCTCGGTGGGGGCCTCCTTCAACGGCTTCTTCTCCGATTGTATCATCGACGAAATGGCCCATGCCGCCGGGCGCGATCCGCTGGAATTCCGGCTGGAGCTGGCCCGCGCCGAGTGGGAGCCTGCTGCCAAGGTGCTGGAAACCGTGCGCGACATGTCCGGCTGGACCGGCAAGACAGCCGATGGCATCGGCCGGGGTGTGGCGCTTGCCTATAGTTTCGGCACGCCAGTCGCGCAGGTTATCGAGGTCGCCGACCAGGACGGGCAGATTCGCATGACCAAAGCCTGGATCGCCGCAGATCTGGGCCGTGTCATCGACCCGCAGAACACCCGCGCGCAGATGTTTGGCGGCATGGTCTACGGTCTGTCTGCGGCCTGCTTTGGCGAGATCACCTTTGACGGTGGCGCGGTCCAGCAGCAGAATTTCCCCGACTATGACGCCCTGCGCATACACACAATGCCCGAGGTGCAGGTCGCGCTGCTGGAAAACCAGCCCCGCATGGGCGGCGCCGGGGAACCCGGCACGCCCCCGGCGGCCCCGGCGCTGGCCAATGCGATCTTCGATCTGACCGGCAAACGCGCCCGTCAGCTGCCGCTGATACATGAGTTTGATCTGCTGGTCTGAAAGACCAACGGCACCGCCCTAAAGGCGGTGCCGATTGAGGTGTCTACGGGTAGTCAAAGACCGGATGCCTCAGGCCGATGTCGTGTCTCAGGCCGATTTCCGTTGGGTTGGTCTGCCCGCACCCTCGGCCCAGGCGCGCACCGCGTCACCAAAGGCGGTGAACAAAGGCCGCGACACCGGGTCATTCGCGGCGTCCCACTCTGGATGCCATTGCACCGCAAGGGTAAAACCGGGAGCGTCTTTCACATAGATCGCCTCGGGCGTGCTATCAGGGGCGGTTCCGTCGATCACGATCCGCTTGCCCGGCACCTTGATCCCCTGCCCATGCAGCGAATTGGTCATCACCTCCGCCGCACCGAACAGACGATGGAAAACGCCGCCTTCACTCAGCTCAACGATGTGGCGCATGGCGAATTTCTCTTCCAGTGTCCCGTCGGGGGGCATCCGGTGGTTCATCCGTCCCGGCAGATCGCGGATTTCCGGGTAAAGCGTGCCACCCATGGCCACATTCACCTCCTGAAAGCCACGACAGATGCCAAGAAATGGCTGCCCCCGCTCGACGCAGGCGCGCACCAGCGGCAGGGTGATGGCATCACGCGCCCGGTCAAAGGCGCCATGGGCATCCGTCTCGGCCTCGCCGTATTCATGCGGGTGCACATTCGGCCGCCCGCCGGTCAATAGAAAGCCATCAAAGCTCTCCAGCAGCTCCTCCACCGTCAGAAACCGGGGATCCGACGGAATCAGCAGCGGCATACAGCCTGCAACCTCGGCCACCGCCTCGGAGTTCATCGTCCCCCCGGCATGGGCGGGGTATTCATCATTGATGAGATAGGAATTGCCAATAATGCCGACTTTGGGGCGTGTCATTCTGTCCTCAGCGGTTTGGGCGCCGGCCCTTCTGTCCATCCTCGGACAGCATCTCCGGGTCACGGCAATCCTACAGCCCTGCCGCGGCGGGTTGCAATTCCCCTATGGGGCGCAACCTGCCGCTTTGCCGTAAAAAGCTGTATCTCCGCCGCAGCTTTCGGCAGATCGCGATCATCTGCCAGCTCGTCAGCGGGCGCCTCGGCTCACGCTTCCCCGGTCAGCCCGGTGGCGCGGATCCCGGCCATCGCCGCCTCGGCGTCATTGTCGGAGGTATCGCCGGTGACCCCCACAGCCCCGATCACCGCACCTGCATCACTGCGCAGCAATACGCCACCGGGGACCGGTACGACCTGCCCGCCGTAGACACCGTTCACGGCCGCCATGAAATAGGCCTGCTGTTCAGCGCGCGCCATCTGCGCAGTGCCAGCCATGCCCAGCATCACCGCGCCATAGGCCTTGCCATGGGCGATGGCAAAGCGGCCGGGCGCGGCGCCGTCCTCGCGTTCAAAGGCAAGCACATGTCCGCCCGCGTCCAAGACGACGACAGAGAGCGGTTTCAGCGCCATCTCCCGCCCCTTGGCGCGGGTATGTTCGATGATGCTGCGGGCCTGATCCAGAGTGAGGGTCATGTCTATTGTCCTTGATGTGCACATAAAAAAGGGGCCGGGCAGACCGCCCGACCCCAGTCGTTTTTCTCAGCCCTGCGCCTTCAGCTCCAGGCGGCGGGCGTGCAGCACCGGCTCGGTATAGCCGGAGGGCTGGACGCGACCACGGAACACCAGATCGCAGGCCGCCTGAAAGGCAACCCCGTCAAATCCGGGTGCCATCGGCGTATAGCTCGGATCACCCGCATTCTGCTGGTCCACAACCGCCGCCATTTTCTGCATCGCGGCCATGACCTGCGCCTCGTCCACCACGCCATGATGCAGCCAGTTGGCCAGCGCCTGGCTGGAAATCCGACAGGTCGCCCGATCTTCCATCAGCCCGACGTCGTGGATATCGGGCACCTTGGAGCAGCCGACGCCCTGATCAACCCAGCGCACCACATAGCCCAGGATGCCCTGCGCGTTGTTCTCGATCTCTTGCGCGATATCGGCGTCCGAAAGGTTCTGACCATCCATCACCGGAATGGTGAGCAGATCCGCAAGGGTTCCGCGCGCACCGGCTGCCTTCAGGCTGTCCTGCACCGCGTGGACATCAACATGGTGGTAATGGGTGGCGTGCAGGGTCGCCGCCGTCGGCGACGGCACCCATGCACAGGTCGCGCCGGATTTCGGGTGGCCGATCTTGGCCTCCAGCATCTCGCCCATGCGATCCGGCATCGCCCACATCCCCTTGCCGATCTGCGCCCGCCCCTTCAGACCGCAGGCCAGACCGATATCGACATTGCGATCCTCGTAGGAGGCAATCCAGGGGGTCGATTTCATCTCGCCCTTGCGCAGCATCGGGCCTGCTTCCATCGAGGTGTGGATCTCATCGCCGGTCCGATCCAGGAAGCCGGTGTTGATAAAGGCCACACGATGCTTGGCCGCTCGGATACATGCCTTGAGGTTCACCGAGGTGCGGCGTTCCTCATCCATGATACCAATCTTGACCGTGTGGCGCGGCAGGCCCAGCGCGTCTTCGACATGGTCAAAGATCCGGTTGGTAAAGGCGACTTCCTCGGGCCCGTGCATCTTCGGCTTCACCACATAGACCGAACCATGCAGCGAATTGCCGCCCTCCGCCTGGAGGTCGTGCATGGCGCAGAGCACGGTGATCATCGCATCCATGAAGCCTTCGCCCGCCTCACGGCCTTCGCTGTCCAGAACCGCTGGATTGGTCATCAGATGGCCGACGTTGCGCACCAGCAGCAGCGAGCGCCCCTTCAGCCGCAGATCGGACCCATCCGGCGCGGTGAAGGACAGATCGTCATTCAGCACGCGGGTAAAGGTGGTCCCGCCCTTGCTCACCTCCTCGGAAAGGTCACGCTTCATCAGGCCCAGCCAGTTGGAATAGGCCGTGACCTTGTCCTCACTGTCCACGCAGGCAACGGAGTCTTCGCAATCCATGATGGTCGACAGCGCGGATTCCAGGATGATATCGTTGATCCCAGCCTGATCGCCCTTGCCGATATTGCCCTCGGCATCGACCACGATCACTGCATGCAGCCCGTTGTTTTTTAGCAGGATCCTGCCCGGCGTGGCGGCGGCGCCGTCATAGCCTGCAAACTGCGTCGCATCCTTGAGCGCAGGCACCAGCGCGCCATCCTCAACCGACAGGCCAGTGCAGTCCGACCACGACCCGTCAGCAAGCGGGAAGGTCTGATCGAGGAACCCACGCCCCCATGCGATCACCCGCGCGCCCCGCCCGGCATCATAGCCTTTGCCCTCCGGCAGGTCGCCCATGGCATCGGTGCCATAAAGCGCATCATACAGGCTGCCCCAGCGCGCATTGGCCGCATTCAGGGCAAATCGCGCGTTGGTGATCGGCACCACCAGCTGCGGCCCCGGAACATTGGCGATTTCATCATCAACATTCTGCGTCTCGATCTCGAAATCATCCCCTTCGGGCAGCAGGTAGCCGATCTCGCGCAAAAACGTCTCATAGGCCGCCGCGTCATGGGCCTGGCCCCGGCGCGCGATATGCCAGGCATCAATCTGTCCCTGAAGATCGGCGCGTTTGGCCAGCAATGCGCGATTTTCGTCACCCATGCCGTTGACCAGACCGGCCAGACCACCCCAGAAGGCATCTGTCGTGACACCGGTGCCGGGCAGCGCCTTGTCCTCGATGAAGGACACCAGCGTGTCAGCCACCTGCATATCATGACGTTCCTGCATCCCGCTCATGGGGCCATCCTCCTGTTAACTGGGCGTATTACTGCCCCCGATACACCAATAGTTCCGTATCATCAACGTCGGCGGTAATATTAGTTTACCAATTCATGCGAAACTGCTTCAAATAATCTCTACAGATGCCCGACAGCGCTGACCCTCTCTCAGACTAGCGACACTCTCCAAACAGAAAAAGCCCGGTAGCGAGCTACCGGGCAAGTCGGGGAGGAATATCAGATTGTCATACACGGTCAGTCACCGGCGATGGTCGCCTGCACTTCGGCGGCGGTCTGCGGTGCTTCGACCACGTCCTGCTCGCCACCTTTGTTGAAAACCCACAACAGGAAGACGGCGAACATCAAAAGCACCGCAACAACGACGCCCCGAATGCCCAACAGGGCCGGTTTGTGCAGTTTCTCTTCGCGTTCAACATTGGTGTCAGGTGCCGACATGGGCCGCTCCTTTGTCTACAAGTTTGCGCGGTTGCTGGCGCGGGGCCGCAGCCGCTGCTACATAGTCTTGGTATAGATACGCTGACGGACCCATCCGGGTTCCATGGAACAGGAAAAAACCATGAAAGATGCCGCGCCCGCCACCGCACCGGAGACGATTTATCTAAAGGATTACAAACCCTTCGGATTTGAGGTGGAGAAGGTCGAGCTGACGTTTAAACTCTCGCCGAATGCCACCCGCGTTCTGAGCAAGATCCGGTTTTCGCCCAAAGCCGAGGCCGCCGATCCCCGGTTCTTCCTACATGGCGAAGCGCTGAAGCTGATCTCGGCCAAAATCGACGGCGCGCCGGTGACACCCGAGCTGATCGACGGCGGGCTGACCTGCGCCACCCCCGATACCCCCTTCGTCTGGGAGGCCGAGGTGGAAATCGACCCCGCCGCCAACACCGCGCTGGAAGGGCTTTACATGTCCAGCGGCATGTATTGCACCCAATGCGAGGCCGAAGGGTTCCGCAAGATCACCTACTACCCGGACCGCCCGGACGTGATGTCGACGTTCTCGGTGCGGATTGAAGGCGACGCGCCGGTGATGCTGTCGAACGGCAACCCGGTGGGCGCAGGCGAGGGTTGGGCCGAATGGCACGACCCCTGGCCCAAACCGGCCTATCTCTTTGCGCTGGTGGCCGGCGATCTGGTGAACCACCCCGACCGCTTCACCACCAAATCCGGCAAGGATGTCGAGCTGAACATCTGGGTCCGTCCGGGGGATGAGGGCAAATGCGCCTTTGGCATGGAGGCGCTGAAGAAGTCGATGAAATGGGACGAGGACGTCTATGGCCTCGAATATGACCTCGATCTGTTCAACATCGTCGCGGTTGACGACTTCAACATGGGTGCGATGGAAAACAAGGGGCTGAATATCTTCAACTCCTCCTGCGTACTGGCATCGCCCGAAACCTCCACGGATGCCAATTTCGAACGGATCGAGGCGATTATCGCCCATGAGTATTTCCACAACTGGACCGGCAACCGCATCACCTGCCGCGACTGGTTCCAGCTCTGCCTCAAGGAAGGGCTGACCGTCTATCGCGACGCCCAGTTCACCGCCGACATGCGATCGGAGCCGGTGAAGCGGATCGAAGACGTCATCGCCCTGCGCGCCCGCCAGTTCCCGGAGGACGGCGGCCCCCTCGCCCATCCGCCGCGCCCGGAACAGTTTCAGGAAATCAACAACTTCTACACTGCCACCGTCTATGAAAAAGGCGCCGAGGTAATCGGCATGCTGAAGCGGCTGGTCGGCGATGAAAACTACTACAAGGCGCTGAAGCTCTATTTCGAGCGCCACGACGGGCAGGCCTGCACCATCGAGGATTGGCTAAAGGTGTTCGAGGACGCAACCGGCCGCGACCTGACCCAATTCAAGCTGTGGTACAGCGAGGCAGGCACGCCGCGGGTAAAAGTGTCCGAGGATTACGCCGACGGCACCTATACCCTGACATTTGAGCAATCAACGCCGCCGACACCCGGCCAGCAGAACAAGGCGCCGCGGGTCATTCCGATCGCGGTGGGCCTGTTGTCCCCCAACGGCGACGACCTGCGCGGCACCGAAGTGCTGGAGCTGACCGAAGCCAGACAGAGCTTCACCTTTGACGGCCTCGCCTCGAAACCGGTGCCCTCCATCCTGCGGGAGTTTTCGGCCCCGGTGATCCTGGAGCGCGAGACCACCAACACAGAACGCGCCTTCCTGCTGGCCCATGACACCGACCCGTTCAACCGCTGGGAGGCCGGCAATCTCCTCGCGACAGAAACCCGCGTCGCCATCGTGACCGATGGCATCGCCCCCGATACGGCCTATCTTGATGCGCTGGTCAAACTGGTGCGCGACGATGCGCTGGACCCCGCCTTCCGCGCGCTGGTTCTGTCTCCCCCCAGCCAGTCGGAAATCGCCCAGACCCTGCACGATCGTGGGGTCACACCCGACCCGCAGACAATCTATGACGCGGCGGAGACCTTCACCCAGACCCTGGCGCAGCAGCTGGAAACCAGCCTGCCCCGGCTCTATGCCGCCACCACTGTCGATGGCCCCTATCAGCCCGACGCCCATGGCGCGGGCCTGCGGGCGCTGAACGGCCGTATTCTGGCGCTGCTGACCCGTCTCGACGGTGGCGATCAGGCTGCGCGCCAGTATCAGACCGCCGACAACATGACCCAGCAATATGCCGCACTGGCAAGCCTGATGAAGGCGGAGAAAGGCGCGGACCAGAGCCAGGCCTTCTTTGATCAGTGGCAGGACGACCGTCTGGTGATGGACAAATGGTTTGCCCTGCAAGTGGCCTGCGCCGCGCCAGACGTCGCCGCTCGCACGGCCGCAGAGCTGACCCAGCACCCGCTGTTCAGCATGAAGAACCCCAACCGGTTCCGCGCCGTCATGGGCGCGCTTGCCGGCCATCACGCAGGCTTTCACCACGACAGTGGTGCAGGCTATTCCCTGCTGGCGCAGAACCTCATCGCGCTGGACCCGCTGAACCCGCAGACCACCGCACGGATGTGTGCTGCCTTCCAGACCTGGACGCGCTACGACAGCACGCGTCGGGCGCTGATCCGGGCCGAGCTGGAGCGCATTCTGGCCACTGATGGGCTGAGCCGGGACACCCATGAAATGGTCAGCCGGATCCTGAAGGGGTGATGCGACAGGCCGCGCAGAAGAGCGGGCCATATCATGGCCCGTTCGCAATCCGCCGCCGCTCCTCCGCGCCCCGGCGCGAACCATCTGTCATCGAGGCCCCGCCTCATGGCTGATGCTCCGATGACAGATCCGCCGACGAGCCGCCGGGCAGTCATTCCCGCCTATCGCTACAGCCGGGCCGCCCGCTCGCCACGCCTGCTGCTCGCCCTCGGCCTGTGGGGGGCCGGGATTGCGGCGCTGTCGCTGGCGCTTTCCGTCGCGCTCTGGATCTCGCTGCTGCTGATCCTGCCAATGCTGCCCGGCCTCTGGGAACTCTGGCGCAACCCGACTGCCAGTCTGAAGCTGGATGCAACACGGCTCTGCTGGCGCAATGCCTCCGGCGCCGTAGACCTGCCGATCAATCGGATAAGCCATGTTACGCTCGACCGGCGCTGGGACTTTTCTCACCGCGCCACCGTTCATACGGAGGCGGGCAAGCGGTTGCGCATTCCCCCCAATTGCCTGCCACCGCATCAGATCCTTGAACAGGCCCTCACCGCAGCAGGCCTGCCCGTCAGGCGGCATCACTTCCGCATCTATTGAGCGCGGACCTCCCCAAAACGACTCCCCGCCGCCACGCAGGCAAATCTTAACCCCCGTTAACCTGCCACTGGAATATCCCAATCGTCCATCGCAATGGCGCGCGCCCGCCATGATTGCGCCCCAAAGAACGGCCAGTCTGATTGCAGTGATTTCAGCTGCCAGCACGCGGACATGGATATGCTCAACAAAAACACCCCAGCGCGCGACCTTATCAGACAGGTATTTTCAACTCTGCTACCCGGTGAAGGCCGGGCGACCCTCACGCAAAACACAGCGGCGCACCCCTGCGCTGCCGCCCGCAGCAGGCAGGATCAGGCAACCGCCCCCCGCCGCGCCGCAGACCGCCCGGATCACCCGCCGCAGCAGCTCATCGTGCCGGTCTGCGAGCCGGATCAGGGCGAAAGCGACTGCGCAACGCTTCAGGACAAGGGACAGTTTCTGGCCCGTCAGGACCGCTGGACCGACCTCTCCGCAGAGATCGCAAAAGCCGACAAGGCCCGCCAGAATACGCCGCATGGCCTGCCCGTTGCCGAGCTTCTGGCCCATGGCGCGCGCAGCGATGTGGTCAATGCCGTCGAACATGCGCTCAGCCTTGGCCACGCCGGAGACCGGCGCAAGATGATCGAAGGCGTCATGGGGCTGGAGACGATGTGCGTGGAACACCGCGACGATCCCTATCTGCGCACTCTGGTGGCCCTCGCCCATATTGATGTGGCCTGGATCTGGCGCGGCTATTCCGATGTCCTGTCAATCACCGTGGCCAATGGCCAGCGCTGCGCCGCCCATTTCGACAGGGCAGCCGCCTTGCTGCATCCGCTGGATGGTATTGCCCTCGACAGCCCGTTTATTGCCGCAGCGAAAACCGCGCTGCTCGCCGGGCAACGATCCGCCAGCGCGACGCAGGTGGCGGATGATTTCGCCGCACTCATCGACCTGGACCCCGACAATCACCGCCACATGCGCAGTCTCGGCACCCATATGCTGCCGCGCTGGTTCGGCAGCTACGATGCCCTCGACCTCGAAGCGCGCCGCATTGCCGCCCGTACACAAGAGATCTGGGGCGACGGCGGCTACGCCTGGGTCTATTTCGACGCCATCGCATTGGACCCGGAAGCCTGCGCCCGCGTCGACATCGACTTCTTCATGGATGGCTTGCGCGATATAGTCTCACGCCGACCGGATCAGGAAATGATCAACCTGCTGGCCTCTTACTGCGCGGTGGCGCTGCGTTATGTCGAAGAGACCGCAACGACCACCACCGGGCAGCGCGCCGAGATCGCCGGGGCGGCGGATTGGCTGATCCGCGACCACCTGCGCGAAATTCATCCGCTGATCTGGGCCCACGCCGCGCAGCGGTTCGACAACAACCTGCGCATCGCCTCACCGCGCCGGTTTGCCGACCATGGCCGCCGGGACGCGCTGCGCTTCATCGCCGGCCTGTTTCGCAGCGAAATCGAGGCCGGCCAGCGGGTGGAGTTTTCCGCCAAAGGGCTGCGCGTCTCGCCTGACTAGGCGGGCCGCGCAGCATCGCTCAGGTTTTTTTGAACGCATCCAACAGGGCCGCACCCAGCGCGCCCGTGGTTTGGCCAGAGCTTTGCCCAGAGCCTTGACCTGAACCCTGCCCCCTGCCCTGACCACCCTTTGGGCCAGCGGACGTCTGGCGCTTGCCGCCGCCCGAATGCCCACCGGGCTTGCCACCACGCTGCGGAGCTGCGCCCTTGGCCGGGCCGCGAGCATTGCGCTCCTCTCTGGCTGAGGCACCGCCGTCCTTCTTCATGGTGAGCGCGATCCGCTTGCGCGGCACATCCACCTCGGTGACAGTGACCTTGACCACCTGTCCTGTCTTCACCACCTCATGCGGGTCTTTCACGAAGCGGTCGGCCAGCTGGCTCACGTGCACCAGCCCATCCTGATGCACCCCAATGTCTACAAAGGCGCCAAAACCCGCGACATTGGTGACCGTGCCCTCCAGCACCATGCCGGGTTTCAGGTCGGTGATCGTC
Source organism: Phaeobacter sp. JH20_34 (assembly GCF_048056095.1). Classification (NCBI taxonomy): domain Bacteria; kingdom Pseudomonadati; phylum Pseudomonadota; class Alphaproteobacteria; order Rhodobacterales; family Roseobacteraceae; genus Phaeobacter; species Phaeobacter sp. JH20_34. The sequence continues at coordinate 216,418 of NZ_JAYMWT010000021.1, forward strand.
TCCACCCCATCCTTGAAGGACGCCGTCACAAAAGACGGGCGCGGGTCACGGCCCGGTTTCTCCAGTTCCGCAAAGATATCCCGAACGGTCGGCAGGCCCACGTCGCCGCCCACGAATTCCTCTGCCCGCAAGGATTTAAGCGCCGCACCATCGCCCATGATCTGGCGGATATCACGGCCGCAGGCCGCCACGATCTTGCGCGCCACATTATAGCTTTCCGGATGGACCGAGGATGCGTCCAGCGGCTCCTTGCCATCGCGGATCCGCAGGAATCCCGCGCATTGCTCAAACGCCTTGGGGCCGAGGCGCGCCACCTTCAGCAGCTGCTTGCGCGAGCTGAATGCGCCGTTCATGTCGCGGTGCGCCACAATCGCCTCCGCCAGGCCGGGACCAAGCCCCGAGACATGCGACAAAAGCGGCGCCGACGCCATGTTGAGGTCTACCCCAACGGCGTTCACCACATCCTCGATCACCGCTTCCAGCGATTTCGAGAGTTTGTGCTGGTCCACATCATGCTGGTACTGGCCAACGCCGATGCTCTTGGGCTCGATCTTCACCAGTTCCGCCAGCGGATCCTGGAGGCGGCGGGCAATCGAGACCGCACCGCGCAAGGAGACATCCAGATCCGGGAACTCCCGCGCCGCCAGCTCAGAGGCGGAATAGACCGAGGCACCAGCCTCAGACACCACCACCTTGGTCGGCGCCTTCACCTTGGCCGGCAGGTGTTGCAGCACCTCCGCCACCATCCGCTCGGTCTCGCGGCTGGCGGTCCCGTTGCCAATGGCGATCAGCTCAACGCCATGTTCGGCAATCAGCTTCACAATCGACACCTGCGCCCCGCGCAGATCGTTCTTCGGCTGGAACGGGTACAACGTCTCGGTGGCCACCAGTTTTCCGGTTGCGTCAACCACCGCCGCCTTGACGCCGGTGCGAATGCCCGGATCCAGCCCGAGCGTCGGCCGCGCACCGGCTGGCGCGGCAAACAACAGATCCTTCAGATTGCGGGCAAAAACCTGAATCGCATCTTCTTGCGCCCGGCCGCGCAGATCGCCCATCAGCTCCAGCATCATCGAGAGCGACAGCTTCACCCGCCAGCACCAGCCCGCGACCTTGCGCAGCCAGACATCTCCCGGCCCGTTGCCGCCCGCGCCCAGCACCGCCGCCACCATCGCCTCGGCGCGCGCCACGCCTTCCTCCGGCTCCGGCCCGACGTCCAGCGTCAGCACGCCCTCGTTTGATCCCCGCAGCATCGCCAGCGCCCGGTGCGAGGGCACATCCGCCCAGCGTTCGGAATGCGCGAAATAGTCGGAGAATTTCGCCCCCTCCTGCTCCTTGCCCTCGACCACCTTGGCGGTGAGCACCGCCTCCTTCTGCAGGAACTCCCGCAGTCGACCCAAGAGGGTTGCATTCTCCGTCAGCCGTTCGGTCAGGATATCCCGGGCGCCGTTCAGCGCGTCCTTCACCGTCACGACCGCCTCGGTAACATAGCCTTCGGCCAGCGCCTCCGGCTCGGTGCTGCGGTCGGCCAGAATGGCATCCGCCAGCGGCTCCAGCCCGTTCTCCTTGGCGATCATCGCCTTGGTGCGCCGCTTCGGCTTGTAGGGCAGATAGATATCCTCCAGCTGCGCTTTGGTCTCCGCCTTGGCAATCGAGGCGGCCAGATCGTCGGTCAGCTTGTCCTGCCCCTTGATCGAGTCGAGGATGGCCGCCCGACGCTTTTCCAGCTCGCGCAGATAGTCCAGCCGCTCCGCCAGCGTGCGCAGCTGGGTGTCATCCAGCCCGCCCGTGGCCTCCTTCCGGTAGCGCGCGACAAAGGGCACTGTGGCGCCTTCATCCAGCAGCGCAACGGCGGCACTCACCTGTTTGGCGGCGGCGCCGATTTCCGTAGCAATGGTCTGGCTGATGCGGGCGGATGTGTCCAAGGCGGCCTCCTGAAAATTCTGCTCGGGCTGCCAGTACTAGCCCTGCCGGAACGTCTCGCCAAGAGGCTGAATCAGCCCCGAGCGAACCATTGCGAAGGGCAGAGTCCGTCCCGAGGGTGGGCGTGAAGCGCCCGTCCATGGGCACGGGACGGGCGCTGCCCGGACCTGCGGCCCATGCAAAAGGGCAAATCAATGTACCCTTCTGCCCCTCAATGCCCCCTTGCCCCTGCCCGCGCGGGGGCCTAGAACGCTTGCCAACATCGGACATTCGGATACGGCGGAAAACCATGCTCGACCTGACATATGAACTCCCCAAGCCCAAGGTGATCGCGGGCGCCAAGCATGACTGGGAACTGGTCATCGGTATGGAGGTGCATGCTCAGGTCAGCTCCAATGCAAAGCTGTTCTCCGGCGCCTCCACCAAATTCGGCGCCGAGCCGAACTCCAACGTGGCCTTTGTGGACGCGGCGATGCCCGGTATGCTGCCGGTGATCAACGAATACTGCATTGAACAGGCGGTGCGCACCGGTCTGGGCCTGAAGGCCGATATCAACCTGTGGTCGGCTTTTGACCGCAAGAACTACTTCTACCCCGACCTGCCGCAGGGCTACCAGATTTCCCAGCTTTACCACCCGATTGTGGGCGAAGGCGAAGTGCTGGTGGAACTGGGCGACGGCACCGCGCGCAACGTGCGTGTGGAGCGGATCCACATGGAGCAGGACGCGGGCAAGTCGATCCACGACATGGATCCCAACATGTCCTTTGTCGACCTGAACCGGACCGGCGTCTGCCTGATGGAGATCGTCTCGCGCCCCGACATCCGCGGCCCGGAAGAAGCCGCCGCCTATATCGCCAAGCTGCGCCAGATCATGCAGTATCTCGGCACCTGCGACGGCAATATGCAGAACGGCAACCTGCGCGCCGACGTCAACGTCTCCGTCTGCCTGCCGGGCCAGTACGAGAAGTACAAGGAGACCCAGGACTTCAGCCACCTCGGCACCCGCTGCGAGATCAAGAACATGAACTCGATGCGCTTCATCCAGCAGGCGATCGAGGTCGAAGCCCGCCGCCAGATTGCCATCATCGAGGCAGGTGGCGAGATCATGCAGGAAACCCGCCTGTACGATCCGGACAAGGGCGAAACCCGCTCCATGCGCTCCAAGGAAGAGGCGCATGACTACCGCTATTTCCCCGATCCCGACCTCTTGCCGCTGGAAATCGAACAGGCCTGGGTGGATGAGATCAAAGCCAATCTGCCGGAACTGCCGGACGAGAAAAAGGCACGTTTCATCAAAGACTTCGGCCTCAGCGACTATGACGCCTCGGTACTGACCGCGGATGTGGAATCCGCCGCCTTCTTCGAGGAAACCGCCAAGGGCCGCAGCGGCAAGCTGGCTGCAAACTGGGTCATCAACGAGCTGTTCGGCCGCCTGAAGAAAGAAGACCACACGATCACCGACTCCCCGGTCTCACCTGCCCAGCTGGGCGGCATCATCGACCTGATCGCCTCCGACGCGATCTCCGGCAAGATCGCCAAGGACCTCTTTGAGATCGTCTATACCGAAGGCGGCGACCCCGCTCAGATCGTCGAAGAGCGCGGCATGAAGCAGGTGACAGATACCGGCGCCATCGAAGCCGCGCTGGACGAGATCATCGCCGCCAACCCCGCGCAGGTGGAGAAGGCCAAGGTGAACCCGAAACTGGCAGGCTGGTTTGTCGGCCAGGTGATGAAGGCCACCGGCGGAAAGGCGAATCCGGCCGCCGTGAACAAGCTGGTGGCGCAGAAACTGGGCGGCTGATCCGGCCACCGGGCACGCAACGCCCCTCAGATAAGAACCACGCAAGGGCGCCCCGGTGGCGCCCTTTGTCGTGTGAAAGGCGCTGCCACCCCCCAACCCGAACGCGATGATCTGGAAGCCGCAGCGGCAATTGGGGTATACTGCCGCCCGACAGGTCCCCGCCCATGGGGAACGCGGACGCTTGACCCCCCGCACGCTTGCGCTAAACCTGCCGCCGACACAGGAGACGTTTATGCAAGCTTTTGAATACAAAGTTGTCCCCGCCCCCGCCAAGGGCACCAAGGCCAAGGGCGTCAAAACCGCCGAAGCCCGCTTTGCCAATTCCATTGATATCCTGCTGAACGACATGGCGGCAGAGGGCTGGGAATATCAGCGCGCGGAGCTGCTGCCATCCGAAGAGCGCAGCGGGCTGACCGGCTCGACGACGAACTGGCGCAACGTGCTGATCTTCCGCCGTGCGCTGCCAGCCGCCGCCGAGCAGTTGCAGGCTCAGGCCGTGGCTCAGCTGGCCGCCCAGATCACCGCGCAGCTCGCAGCGCAGTCCCCCGCCCAAGCGGCGGATCACGGCACAGCAGCAGCTGCCACAGCGACCCCCGCGGAGGAGACACCAGCAGTCCCGACGCTTGGCCCGGCCACCACCAGCGCTGTCGCGCCACCCATCGCCATCGCCGGCGACCCAGAGGCCCCGGCAGGCGCAATTGCCGTTCCGGGCCGGGGCGCCCGCTCCATGGTCGCCGATGACGGCGTCGAGGAGCTGAGCCCGGTCTCCGGCCTGACCGCCGCCCTGAAAGCCCGCGCCAGCCTTGCCGCCACCCCGAAAGATGGCGCCGCCAAACCCGCGCCAAAAGCAGAACCAAAACTGACCAGATCGGAAAAATCCTCCGAGGATCCGGCAAACAGCTGACCAGCCCCCGGATGCAATTCCCCGCCAGCGTTGCCATTGTGGCACATCGGCGGGGCTTTGCCTGACTTTGGCCGCTAGACTCCGATATCCAGCGCCAGCGCGTGGATGCGCGGCACGATATCGCCCAGCGCCTTATGCACGGCGCGATGCTGCGCCACGCGGGACATCTCGGCAAAGCCATCGGCCCGGATATATACGTTGAAATGGCTTTCGCCACGCCCGTCGTGACCGGCGTGGCCGACGTGCTGGTCGCTCTCATCCTCAACCCGCAATGCGCGTGGTGCAAATGCGTCGCGCAGACGCGTCTCGATCTCTTCACGGATGCTCATTCTGGCGTGTCCTGCATAAAAATCCCCGTATTAATTTTCCCAGCCCCCTTCAATCTGCCGCCCCTTAGACTAAACTGCTGCCTCCGAGTCGAACAGTTGCGTCTAGAAGGTGCGCCCCATGACCAAGTCAGATCCCTTTGGTTTCGATATGTCCATCCGGTCAGCGAAGAAAAAGAACCCCCGCGGCCGGCGGGCCGCCACCGGCGCGTCCGAGACCTCGCAGCGCATCTGCGACAAGGATGGCTGCGATGAACCCGGCAAATTCCGCGCGCCCAAGGCACCGGATGTGCTGGATGATTACTACTGGTTCTGCCAGGAGCACGTGCGCGAATACAATACCAAGTGGAACTTCTTTGAAGGCACCACCGAGGCCGAATTGAACGCCCAGCAATCCAAGGACAAGGTCTGGGAACGCCAGACCAAACCGATGGGTGACCCCGAGGCGCGCGCCTGGGCGCGGCTGGGCATCGAGGATCCGCATCAGGTGCTGGGCCAGAACGCCACCCGGAATCCGGGTCGCTCAGCCCAGGCCGGGCGCCGCCTGCCCCCGACCGAGCGCCGCGCGCTGGAAGTGCTTGAGGCCAAGGACGACTGGAGCAAGGCAGACATCCGCAAAGCCTATAAGAAGCTGATCAAGGTGCTGCACCCCGACATGAACGGTGGCGACCGCAGCCAGGAAGAACAGCTGCAAGAGGTGGTCTGGGCATGGGACCAGATCAAGGACAGCCGCAGTTTCAAATAAGCGGTGGTTGCGCCCCGAACCAGCCAGACAGAAAACCAGAGCGTCGCGCAAGCGGCGCTTTTTCTTTGTGCAACCTCTGGGCTTTGCAACGCCGGAAGCTTGCAGCGTTCAGACGCCCGCCACGGGACAGCTACGGATCGGCGCGGGGCAGAGATTTGTCCCCAAATGAAAAAGCCACGGCAGATCGGTGCCGTGGCTTTCTGTCTTGCTGACAGGCTCGGATGTTAGCTACCCTTGCGCTGCGGCCGCGCCGCTCCGCCGGTTTTGGCAACTGCTGCCCGGGCCTTGTTCTTCTTGCTGGTCGGCTTGCCCTTTGGTGGCGGTGCGCCCTTGCGGCCCGATTTCCCCGGATTGGACCAATCGCCCTTGGGCTTGCCCGGAACCGCCGGTTTGGCGGGTTTTGAGGGGCTTGCGGCACGATCCGACGGGCCGCGCGCAGTCACCGTGGCCTTGCCGCCTTCGCCAGTACGCTTTGGTTTGTCAAAGCGCGGCTTGTCGCCATAGCTGGGCTTGTCGCCACGGGGTTTGTCGCCATAGGGCTTGCTGCTCCGTGGCTTGTCACCATAGGCAGGCTTGTCACCATAGGCAGGCTTGTCGCCCCGGGGTTTGTCACCGCGCGGCTTGTCATAGCTGGGTTTGTCGCCGTAGGGCTTGCGCTCACCACGATCCTGGCCACGGGGGCCACGCTTGTCATCGCGGAAACCATCGCGGTCCCGGTTCTGCGGGCGCGGCGATTTCGGCAGATCTGGCGCCTTGTCCAGACGCGTTACCGTGGCGCCCTCTTCCAGCTCACCATGTTTGACCGCACCCCAGAACGCATCGGCACTGCTTTCGCGCACCTCGACATAGCTCTGGTCGAACTGAATGCGGATCGCGCCGATGTCGTCTTTGGTCAGATTGCCGGCATTGCACAGCATCGGCAGCAGGCGGCGCGGCTCTGCACCGGCCTTGCGACCACCACTGACCGCAAACCAGACGGAGGGGCCAAAGGGCGCCCGCTCTTCCCGCTCGCGCTTGTCCATCTGCGGATCGCTCAGCTCTTCCGGCGCGCTGTGGCGGTCGTGGAACAGGCGCAGATAGGCGGCGGCCAGCTGCTCGGGAGAGAAACGCTCGACCAGTTCCGCCACCGGGGCGGTCTCATTTTCGCTGACCGGCTCGCTCCAGGCCTTGTCACCCAAGAGACGTTCAAAGTCGCGGGCGCGCACATCATCGGCACTGGGGGCCGGGCTGGTTTCTGCGGTGATCTTGGCGGCACGCAGCAGGCGCAGGGCCTTGCCCTTGGCCTTTGGGGGCACGATCAGCGCGGACACACCCTGGCGCCCGGCACGGCCGGTACGGCCCGAGCGGTGCAACAGGGTTTCGTGGCTGGACGGCAGATCCGCATGAATCACCAGATCCAGCTTCGGCAGGTCGATCCCGCGCGCCGCCACATCGGTGGCCACGCAAACCCGCGCCCGCCCGTCGCGCAGCGATTGCAACGCGTTGCTCCGCTCCGCCTGGGACAGCTCGCCCGACAATGCAACCACGGAAAATCCGCGATTGCTCAGCCGCGTGGTCATCCGGTTCACCACCGCACGGGTGTTGCAGAACACGATCGCATTGGGCGACTCGTGGAAGCGCAGCACGTTGATAACGGCGTTTTCGACGTCGCGCTGCGCCACAGCCAGCATCTGGTATTCGATATCCGCGTGCTGCGAGGCTTCAGCCACGGTTTTGATCCGCTGGTGATCCTTGAGATAGGTCTCCGCAAGACGCGCGATACCGGTCGGCACAGTTGCCGAGAACATCAGGGTGCGGCGGTCTTCCGGGGATTCGCCCAGAATGAACTCCAGATCCTCGCGGAAGCCCAGATCCAGCATCTCGTCTGCTTCGTCCAGCACCACGGCGCGTACCTGCGACAGGTTGATCGAGCCGCGCATGATGTGATCGCGCAGACGGCCGGGGGTGGCCACGACGATATGCGCGCCACGCTCCAGCGCGCGGCGTTCGTCGCGCATGTCCATACCGCCCACGGTGGAGACGACCTGCGCACCGGCCTCGGCATAGAGCCAGCCCAGTTCGCGTTTCACCTGCAACGCCAGTTCGCGCGTCGGCGCGATGACCAGCGCCAGCGGCAGCTCGGCCCGGTCCAGTTTCTCGGCCTCACCCAGCAATGTAGGGGCCATCGCCAGGCCGAAGCCTACGGTTTTGCCGGAACCGGTCTGCGCCGACACCAGAAGGTCGGACTGATCCAGCTCGGGCGCGGTGACGGCCTGTTGAACGGGTGTCAAATGCTCGTAGCCGCGCGCCTGAAGCGCTTGTTCGAGTGCTGTTTTCAAGATTTCATTTCGCTTGCTGCGGGGCGCGCCGCCAAAGGGCACGCCGAATATCGGGAATGTCCCCGACTGCGCAGGAACGCGGATGGCATCATCCAAGTGCGCGCTGATATCGGCTTTGCCCCCTTTTGTACAGGGTTCATTTGGCTCATCCGGCACCAGAAGCCACCAGCAGACGCAACCCCGCTATGCGTTTGCCGCCACACCCTGCCACCGGCAGAACACAGGGGCGCGGGCCGGAATGCCCCCCCGACACGCGCGCAACTGGCCCGGCCAGGCGCGGCCTTAGTGCCAGATTGAGACCAAACGTCACGACAGCTGGTCAAACCCGGCCTTGGCCCCTTGCGATTGCAGACAAGATCAGGCACCAATCCACCGGATTGCCGCCAGCCGACGGACGCTGCGCGGATGAGGATAAGGATCGATTGCGATGACCGACGGTATGCTGGATATGAACGCGAAACCCACCGAGACCCTTTCGGTGCGCGATGTGTTCGGAATTGATACGGATATGACCGTCAAGGGCTTCGCCGACGGCTCCGACCGGGTTCCGGCTCTGGATCCGACCTATAAATTCGATCCCGAGACCACGTTGGCCATTCTGGCAGGCTTCAGCCACAATCGCCGCGTGATGATCCAGGGCTACCACGGCACCGGTAAATCGACCCATATCGAACAGGTCGCCGCGCGCCTGAACTGGCCCTCCGTCCGGGTGAACCTCGACAGCCACATCTCCCGGATCGACCTCATTGGCAAGGACGCGATCAAGCTGCGCGACGGCAAGCAGGTCACTGAATTCCACGAAGGCATCCTGCCCTGGGCGCTGCGCAACCCGGTTGCCATCGTGTTCGACGAATATGACGCGGGCCGCGCGGACGTGATGTTCGTGATCCAGCGCGTTCTGGAGCATGACGGCAAGCTGACGCTCCTCGATCAGAACGAGATCATCACCCCGAACCCGTTCTTCCGCCTGTTTGCCACCGCCAACACCGTTGGTCTGGGCGATACCACTGGCCTCTATCACGGCACCCAGCAGATCAACCAGGCCCAGATGGACCGCTGGTCGCTGGTGGCCACGCTGAACTACCTCAGCCACGACGCCGAAAGCGCCATCGTCCTGTCCAAGGCGCCGCATTACAACACCGAGAAGGGCCGCAAGACCATCAGCCAGATGGTCACCGTCGCCGATCTCACCCGCACCGCCTTCATGAACGGCGATCTCTCCACCGTGATGTCGCCGCGGACGGTGATCAACTGGGCGCAGAACGCCGAGATTTTCCGCGATGTGGGCTATGCCTTCCGCCTGTCGTTCCTGAACAAATGTGACGAGCTGGAGCGCCAGACCGTGGCCGAGTTCTACCAGCGCTGCTTTGACGAAGAGCTGCCGGAAAGCGCCGCGAGCGTTTCGCTGGGCTAACAGCAATGTGCCGCCCGGCCGCAAGGCCGGGCAGCGCCCGAACTGCCCCCGCCAGACCGAAGGTTTGCCTCCGGCAAAACGGGCGGGCGCTTCGCCTCTCACCCCGCCGGGACCGGCGCTGCCCTATCCGCAGCAGTGCCACTGGACTTTTCCGACACGAGGGGGGATGCTCACAAGGGACTAGGTGCGACCATGAAAAAGCCCAACGACAACCCCGCCGATCCGTTCAAGAAGGCGCTGGCCGAAGCCACAAAGGTCATGGCCAATGATTCCGAGCTGAACGTCTCCTACTCGGTCGACCCTGCCGGTCTGTCCGGCGACAATATGCGGCTGCCTCAGGTCTCCCGACGGATGACCCGCGAAGAGGTGCTGCTGGCCCGTGGCACCGCCGATGCGCTGGCGTTGCGCCACAAATTCCACGACCCCGCCACCCATGCCCGCTATGCCCCGCCCGGCGACATGGCGCTTGATCTCTACGAGGCGCTGGAATCCGCCCGCTGCGAGGCGATGGGCGCGCGGCACATGCCCGGCACCGCCTCCAATATCGACGTTAAGATCCAGAACGAAGCCCTGCGCAAGGGTTACGACCAGATCAAATCCGCAACCGAGGCGCCGCTGGCGGTATCCGCCGGCTATCTGATCCGCCATCTGGCCACCGGCCGCCCGATGCCCGAGGCCGCCGCCAACGTCATGGAACTGTGGCGCGGTTTCATTGAGCAGCAGGCCGGCGACACGCTGGCCAATCTCGGTGACACCATCGAGGATCAGGCCGCATTCGCCAAATTCGCGCGGCAGGTGATCACCGATCTGGGCTATGGCGACCAGCTGGGCGACGACCCGGATCAGCTCGACGACGAACAGGACAGCGACGCCGAAGACGACGCCGAGGAGCAGCAGGACCCCGACAGCAGCGGTCAGGACGACTCCGAAGAGGAAGAGGCCGACGCCAACCCCGAACAGGCCCAGGAGCAGCAGCAGGACGAAAGCCAGGCGCAGGTCTCGATGGACGAGATGGCCGATGAAGAGCTGGCTGAAGATACCGAAATGCCCGATGGCGAGGCTCCGCTGGACCCGCCACCGCCGCCGGCCGTGTCGGAGGCTGATCCCGACTATAAGGTCTTCGATGATGCCCATGACGAGGAAATCGCCGCCGAGGATCTCGCCGAACCGGCGGAGCTGGAACGGCTGCGCGCCTATCTGGACCAGCAGCTGGAACCGCTGAAAGGGGCCGTCTCGCGGCTTGCCAACAAATTGCAGCGCCGCCTTCAGGCGCAGCAGAACCGCTCGTGGGAGTTCGACCTCGAAGAGGGCATTCTGGACGCCGGCCGTCTGGCCCGCGTGGTGGCCAACCCCACCACGCCGCTGTCGTTCAAACGGGAGAAAGACACCGAATTCCGCGACACCGTGGTGACGCTCCTCTTGGACAACTCCGGTTCCATGCGCGGTCGGCCAATCTCAATCGCCGCGATCTGCGCCGACGTTCTGGCCCGCACTCTGGAGCGCTGCAACCTGAAGGTCGAAATCCTCGGCTTTACCACCCGCGCGTGGAAAGGCGGGCTCGCGCGTGAGGCCTGGCTCAATGACGGTCGCCCGCAGCTCCCCGGCCGTCTGAACGACCTGCGCCACATCATCTACAAAGCCGCCGATGCGCCGATGCGCCGGACCCGCGACAATCTTGGCCTGATGATGAAAGAGGGCCTGCTGAAGGAGAATATCGACGGCGAGGCGCTGGAATGGGCGCACCGCCGCATGGTCGCCCGTCAGGAAGCCCGCAAGATCCTGATGGTGATCTCCGATGGCGCGCCGGTGGATGACAGCACGCTGTCGGTGAACCCGGCCAACTATCTGGAAAAACACCTGCGTGATGTGATTGCGATGGTGGAGCGGCGCAAACAGGTCGAACTGCTGGCCATCGGCATCGGCCATGACGTCACCCGCTATTACGATCGCGCCGTGACCATCACCGATGTTGAACAGCTGGCAGGCGCCATGACCGAGCAGCTGGCCGCTCTCTTTGACAGTGACCCGCGCGCTCGCGCCCGGGTGATGGGCATCAAACGCGCGAGCTGAGCACGCCAGCCGCGCCGCTCTGAATCAAAGCCCCGCGCCGCTTCGGTGCGGGGCTTTGTGTTACAGGGGTTGCGGGACGTCGCCGGATTTGGAACAAGTGTTCGCGACAGAGCGCGCCGTGACTGCCGCGCCATTTCCTTGTTCCTGCCGACGTTGCGCAACACCCGCCCAGAAGGGCCGGCCGCTGCGCCCTGACCAACCGTCGCGGACCACCCGAAACAGATGGAGGGAGCCGATGTTCCAGACCTTCGACGTGACAGCCCGCCCGGAACAGGGCCCGCCCCGCCTCAAGGCTTTGCGCACTGAATTGCAGCGCGAGGGGCTCGACGGCTTTCTGGTGCCGCGCAGCGATGCCCATCAGGGCGAATATGTCGCCCCCGGCGACGAACGTCTGGCCTGGCTCACCGGATTTACCGGCTCTGCGGGCTTCTGTGCCGTGCTGCGTGATGTGGCCGGGGTGTTTATCGACGGGCGTTACCGCACGCAGGTAAAACAGCAGGTCGCGGAGGTCTTTACCCCGGTGCACTGGCCCGAGGTACAGCTGGCCGATTGGCTGAAGGAGCAGCTGCCGACCGGGGGGCGCATCGGCTATGACCCCTGGCTGCATTCGGCCAGCCAGATGCAGGGGCTCGATCTGCACGGGTTTGAATTCGTGCCGGTCGACAATCTGGTGGATCGCATCTGGCAGGATCAGCCCACCCCGCCGGTGCAGCCCGTCATCGCCCATCCGCTCAGCTATGCAGGTACATCCGCCTCCGAAAAGACCGCCTCTCTGGCCCAAGAGCTGCGCGACGCCGGACATAGCGCCGCCGTGATCACCCTGCCAGATAGCATCATGTGGCTCCTGAACATCCGCGGCAGCGATATCGCCCACAACCCGGTCGCCCACGGGTTTGCCATCCTGCACGCCGACGCGCGGGTCGATCTGTTCATGGCGGAAGAGAAGCTGACGGGTGTCAGGGATCACCTCGGCGCGGATGTGGCCGTTCATGCGCCGCAGACCTTCCTGTCAGCCGTGGCAGAGCTGGCACAGGCCAAAGATGCCTCCGTCACCGTCGATCTGACGACCCTGCCCCGGATCGTCGCCGATCAGCTCGGCGATGCGCTGGTTGCGGCCGGTGACCCCTGCGCCCTGCCCAAGGCCCGCAAATGCGCCGCCGAGATCGCAGGCAGCGCCGCCGCTCATCTGCGCGATGGTGCCGCCGTGGTGGAAACCCTCGCCTGGCTGGACGCCCAGCCCCCCGGCAGCATCACCGAAATCGACGTGGTCAAACATCTCGAAGCCACCCGCCGCAAGGATCCGAAGCTGCGCGACATCAGCTTTGAAACCATTTCGGGCACCGGCCCCAATGGCGCCATCATCCACTACCGGGTCAGCGAGGACAGCAATGCCGCGCTGCTGGACGGGCATCTGCTGGTGCTGGACAGCGGCGGGCAATATCTGGACGGCACCACCGACATCACCCGCACCCTCGCCATCGGCACCCCACCGCAGGAAGCCCGCGAGGCCTATACCCGCGTTCTGCAGGGCATGATCGCCATGTCCCGCCTGCGCTGGCCCAAGGGGCTTGCCGGTCGCGACATCGAGGCGGTGGGACGAATGCCGCTCTGGCTGGCCGGGCAGGACTTCAACCACGGGCTTGGCCACGGGGTCGGCGCCTTCCTCAGCGTACATGAAGGCCCCCAGCGGCTCAGCCGTGCCGGCACCGTACCGCTGGAACCCGGCATGATCCTCTCCAATGAACCGGGATATTACCGCGAAGGCGCTTTTGGTATTCGCATTGAGAACCTGTTGGTGGTAGAACCGGCGCCTGAGCTGGACAGCGCCGACGCCGAACGCGAAATGCTGAGCTGGCGCACCCTGACCTACGCCCCGCTGGACCGCCGCCTGATCGTGGTGGACCTGCTCACCACGGCAGAGCGGGACTGGCTGAACGCCTATCATGCGGATGTAGCCGCCAAGATAGGACCCAACGTAACAGACCCGGCACAACGCTGGCTGGATGCCGCAACGGCGCCGCTGTGATACCGCAGTGTTACATCTGAAGACGACATTGATCCGTGACGAACGACGTGAAGGAAAAGACCATGACAAAGATCCATATTCGCAAAGCAGAAGGCACCTGGGTGGTGCGCTCCGGTGGTGCCGTGCTGGGCGAGAGCAGCAACGCGCTTGAGCTGAGCGAGGGCGATCTGGCGCCCGTCATCTATTTTCCCCGTGGCGACATCGCGACAGCCTTCCTTGACCGTAGCGACAAGACCACCCACTGCCCGGCCAAAGGCGATGCCAGCTACTTCTCGATTGTGAACAAATCATCCGTGACCGAAAACGCGGTCTGGAGCTACGAAACACCCAATGAGGCCGTAGCGCAGATCAAGGACCACCTTGCCTTCGTCACCGGTGACACCGTGAAAGTGGAGCGGATCTAGGCCCGGCTCGATCGGCAAAAACACGCTCTTATGCAGTCAGGGCGCCCCGTCTCGGGGCGCCTTTTTCGTGGATAAGCAGCCTTTCGCTCATCAGGAAACCGCGCTGGGAACCGACAACCCACCGCCCGCAGGCCCCGGCGCAGCGGCGCGCGATTGTCGGAAAACGCCATCTGATGGGTCGCGAACGGATCCGAAAAACGGCCACTGACGCGGTCGGAAAATTCGGACTTCACATATTCACCCGATACAGCAATTAGAAAGATGCACGTATAACGATCATATTGATCGTTATTTCGCTACCGTTTTTGCAGGCCAAAGAGAGCCCGCCCGGAACCCTGCCCCAGGACCAAATAAGATACCGACGAAGAAACAAATAGGCGCGACGGATGTCGCATGCCCCCCTAGTTCAGGATGGTCTGACAAAGATGCTGACGCGCGGCCTCGACGGCCTCACCGGTACAGAACATCTGTGCATCCCGTGCGCTTTGAACGACATAGTCGATCAGGGCCTCATAAGACGCCCGCTCATTTTCCTGCTCTACTGCCTTCGCCACTGTTTCAGCCTCTGTCGGGCTGATTGTTTTGTGTTGCATGTTTTCACTTCCGAAGAATGATCACCATTATCCTTATGTTAACCATATTTAAGCCGCTGGGCCGATAAAGGTTAAAATTTCTTCTGGAAAAAAGCGAACACCCGTTTCAGAAATATCACATATTTGGGATCGTCTTTTGCGGGTAAACTTGTCTTTAAGCGACGGCTTTATGGGAAATGTCGCAAATTGACGATGAGCCGCCGTAGTTTTCAATCCTCAACTATGCTCCTCCGCAGCCGCCGCAGCCAGCGCGCGGGTGTAGGCTTTCAGCGAATCAATGTGGTAAAGGGCTCCGATGAGATTCGGCGGATTATCGCCGCCCTCCCCTTCGGCCAGTACCGGCAGATAGCTGAGATCGGCCCGGTCGAAGATCGGCATCGCGGCCTCCAGCGAGGCCGAGGCGCGGACCGACAGCCCCTGGTCAATCAGCGCGGCGCAGTCCTCCGCGCTGGCGCAACGCGGATCGCCCAGGGGCCGCATCACCGCTCCGGCGCGCAGCATCGACAGCAGATAGGCCTGTGGCCCCGCCGCGCAATGAATATTGCGCCGCTCCAGCTGGGTGAGAAAGAACGACCGGTCGACAATCCGCGACGCCAGCGCCGTCGACATCGACACCGCCACCATCACCGCCAGGCCGATCTGCCAGTCGCCGGTCAGTTCGAACACGATCAGCGTCGTGGAAATCGGCGCGCCCAGCACCGCCGCCGCCACGGCGCCCATCCCGGCAAAGGCATAGAGCGTATGCGTCCCCGACACATCCGGCAGCACAGCGGTCGCAATCAACCCGAAGGCGAGCCCGGTCAGCGCCCCGACCATCAGCGACGGCGAGAACACCCCGCCCCCCATGCGCCCGCCCATGGTGATCGCCACGGCCGCGGTTTTGACCATGGCAAAGAGAATGGTCTGATGCAGCACCAGCGCGCCCGTGAGGGCCAGAACCGTGGTTTCATAGCCAACGCCAATGATATGGGGAAACCAGACCGCAAGCCCGCCCAGCAGCAGGCCAGAGGCCGCCGGACGCAGCCATCGCGGCAGACCCAGCTTTGTCTGCACAGCATTGCCGATTTCCTCGGCAAAGAAGATCGACCGCATCAGCACCACCGCCACGATCCCGCAGATCAGCCCAAGCATCAGAAAGGCCGGCAGCTCGACGTAGAATTGCAGCGCCCCCGGCGTGATCAGGTCGAACTCCGTCACATCGCCATATTCCAGCCGGTTGATCACGGTTCCGGCCACCGAGGCGATGACAATGGGCGCAAAGGCATGGACCGCGAAATGCCGCAGCACCACCTCCAGCGCAAAGAGCGCCCCGGCAATAGGCGCATTGAAGCTGGCAGAAACCGCCGCCGCCACCGCACAGCCCAGGAGATCGCGCCCGGTGATGCCATCGGCCTGAATGCGATTGCTGACCCAGGTCGAGATCACCCCCGCCATATGCACCACCGGCCCCTCGCGACCGGTTGATCCGCCGGTACTGAGCGTGATCAGAGAGGCACAGGCAGACGCCAGACCGGCGCGAATTTCCACCCGCCCATCGCCAAGCGCGGCCCCCTCGATCACATCGGCAACGGATCGCACCCGGGCATCCGGCGTAAACCGGTGCAGGATCAGCCCCACCACCAGCCCGCCAAGGGTCGGAATGATCATCAGCCAGTACCAGGGCATGTCCTGTGCGAAACTATGCAGGAAATTCACATCCTCCGCGCCATAGACCCAGGCCTGAAAGGCGGTGATCCCCTTGCGGAAGAACAGCGCCGCAAACCCGGCAGCGATCCCGATCAGCAAGGCGATAAACCAGAATTGAAACTGGCTCGGCCCCCGGTGGCGCAGCACCCGCCAGACATCCCGCACGCCAGCAACCCCCTGAGCCAGCTGGGCGGAAATGGCGGAGCGTATGGTCTGTGGCATGAGCCCGATTGTCCCGGTGTCGTTCTTGTCTGTTTACGCGGCAAACTATCGGCAGGTTGGTTAAGCCATCGTGAAAACTCAACAGCTTAGAACGATCCGGGCAACAGTTTTAGCTCAGCCCACCAGCAGCGCCCTGGCGGCGGCGCGGGCCTCAGAGGTGATTGTATCACCTGAAACCATACGCGCCAGCTCATCGACCCGTTCGTCCTCATCCAGCGGCACCACCTGCGACAGCGTCTGCCCGTCGACAACCTGCTTCTGCACCCGCCAATGATGCGCGCCCTGGGCCGCCACCTGCGGCGAATGGGTCACAACCAGCACCTGCCCGCCATCGGCCAGCGCCTTCAGCCGCCGCCCCACGGCATCCGCCGTCGCGCCGCCCACGCCGCGGTCGATCTCGTCAAAGATCATCGTCTGATTGCCGGTCTCGCCGCGCAGGCAGACCTTCAGCGCCAGCAAAAAGCGGCTCAGCTCACCGCCCGAAGCGATCTTGTTCAGCGGTCCCGCCGGCGCGCCAGGGTTTGTGGCCACGGTAAAGGCAACCGCGTCCTTGCCCTCCGGTCCCGGCTCGGCCTCGGTCAGCCGTGTTTCAAACACCGCGCGTTCCATCTTGAGCGGGGCCAGCTCAGCCATCACCGCCGCATCCAGTGCCGCCGCCGTCTCCCGCCGCGCCGCCGAGAGCTGCGCCGCCGCCCCCGCATAGGCCGCCTCGGCCTCGGCCAGTGCGGCCTCCTGATCGGCGAGATCCTGATCCCCGGCGTCCACCGCCGCCAGTTTCTCGCGCAGGGTTTCAGCATAGCCGCCCAGATCATCAGGCAGCACATCATGTTTGCGGGCCAGCGCGCGGATGGCAAACAGCCGCTCCTCGCTCTCTTCCAGCTCACCGGGATTGAACTCCAGCCCGTCGAGCACACGGGCAACGCCATCCTGCGCCTCACCCAGTTCGATCATCGCCCGCAACAGCGCCGCAATCGGCGCATCCAGCGCCGAGTCTGCCTGCGCAGAGACCCCTTCCAGCCAGCGCTGCGCATCCCCCAGTGCCGTCTCGGCACCATCGGTCAGGATGCTCTGCGCGCGCTGGATATCGCCACGGATCCGCTCGGCGGACTGCATCTCGCGGCGGCGCTGATCCAGTGCAGCATCCTCGCCGGGCTGCGGGTCAAGCGCGTCCAGCTCCGCCACCGCATGGCGCAGGAAATCCTCTTCGGCGCGGATAGCCTCCAGCGCGGCGCGGGTTTCGGCAACGCTCTTTCGGGCGCGGCTGGCAGCGGCCCAGCGATCGCGGACGGTCCGCAGAAGATCGCCAAGACCGGCAAACTCATCCAGCATGGCGCGGTGGCCGCGCGGGTTCAGCAGGCCCCGGTCATCATGCTGGCCATGCAATTCCAGCAGCGTGTCCGACAGCGCCCGCAGTACCTCGCCCGAACAGCGCCGGTCATTCACCCAGGCGGTCTTGCGTCCCTCGGCGGTGTTCACCCGGCGCAACAGCAGCGTATCGCCTCCGGGCAGCCCCGCCTCAGCCAGCACCGCATGGGCCGGATGGTCTGGCGACAACTCGAACTCGGCCAGCACCTCCCCCTGTTTGGCGCCCTGGCGCACCAGTTCGGCCCGGCCCCGCCAGCCCAGCACAAAACCAAGCGAATCCAGCAGGATCGACTTGCCGGCCCCGGTCTCCCCGGTCAGCACATTGAGACCCGGCTGAAAATTCAGCTCAAGATGGTCGATGATCAGGATATCGCGAATATCAAGCGCGCGCAGCATGGCCCGGCCCCAATTGCGGAAGTGGCAATTACAGCCACTCCCCCTTGATGGACTGACGGTAGATCTGGCTCAGCCAGTTGTTGCCAACATCGCGCATTTTCAGCCCGTTGTCTGTCAGCAGCTTAAAGCTGTCCTCATACCATTCGGTCGATTGATAGTTATGGCCCAGAATGGCACCGGCGGTCTGCGCCTCATTCACCAGCCCTAGCGACAGATAGGCCTCGACCAGACGGTGCAGCGCCTCTGCGGTATGGGTTGTGGTCTGGAAATCCTCGACCACAACGCGGAACCGGTTCACCGCCGAGGTATAATGCCCCTTGCGCAGATAGTAGCGGCCGATCTCCATCTCCTTGCCCGCCAGATGGTCAAAGGCAAGGTCGAACTTCAGGATTGCCGAGCTGGCATATTCGCTGTCCGGGTAGACCTCGATCACGGTGCGCAGCGATTGCAGCGCCTGAAAGGTCAGGCCCTGATCGCGGCCCACTTCGTCGATCTGATCATAGTAGCTCAGCGCCAGCAGATACTGCGCATAAGCGGCGTCTTCTTCGGTCGGGTAGAAGTCGATATAGCGCTGTGCGGCAGCGCGGCTATCCTCGTAGTCACGCCCCAGATGATAGGCATAGGCCTGCATGATCAGGGCCTGTTTCGCCCAAGAGGAGTAGGGGTAAAGACGTTCGATCTCGGAGAAGTAAAAGGCCGCATCCTCGGTCCGGTTGCGCTCCATCTCGAATTCGCCGCGCTCGTAGATCTGCTCCGGGGTGAACCCGTCAAGTGGCTGCGAACTCTTGG
This sequence comes from Phaeobacter sp. JH20_34, assembly GCF_048056095.1. Lineage (NCBI taxonomy): Bacteria > Pseudomonadati > Pseudomonadota > Alphaproteobacteria > Rhodobacterales > Roseobacteraceae > Phaeobacter > Phaeobacter sp. JH20_34. The sequence continues at coordinate 235,397 of NZ_JAYMWT010000021.1, forward strand.
CCGCGCCCCCGTCTCCGCCACATCCCGAAAGCGCAGCTACGAGTAGAACCGCGCCGATGGTTTTGGCTGCCGCCCCCATGCCCATCATGTTCGCCTAACCTCACCGTCATTTACTTACGGGTGTGAACCCCGGTTCTGCCCGGTCTAGCACATTCAATTGACGCGCAAAACGTCTTTAACCGATTTCCCGCCCACTTGGCAGAGAAAGCGCGGCGGGGTCAAGAGTGCGAAGCAGCCCCGGCCCGCCACAACATGGCCCACGCCAGCCGATACCCCATGCCGCGCCGGGGTTCGCCGCAACCGAAAACATTGGTCAATATGAGGTGAGCGCTGCAAGGGTTCGAACCAAACGGGATCTGGACAAATCCCGGCAAGCCGCGTTGGGGCACGCTGAGGCCGCGCGCTGCGCCGTGAAGCCGCCGGTGTGATCTTCGAACCGCCCCGCCCCTCTAGGGTCACGACCTAAGGACGGCTCGAAGATCTCCCCCGGTGCCCCCGGCGCAATCTGCCCCGGTCGGGCTGCGCCAACGCATAGGCCTGTATTGGATCGAACTGTGGTGCAGTCTGCGCCCGGCGTCTGTGCTGCAATCATCAGTTCGAGAGTGACCGGAGTGCTGTCGTTGCAGCCCGCGGTCCGGTTGGCGCCGGGTGCACCCCGATTGTCCGGGGGAACCCAGGTTGAACGTCAGGCCCCCCAGCCGACGTTCCCGCCCGATAGCCTCAATTCAGTTACGCAACGCGGCGCGCATCGGTCGGGATCTCCGCCCAGACCAGCCCCTGCCCCGGCAGGCGCGCTGTCATCGCCGCATCGCAGCTCACCTGACGCACCGCGCCGGGTGTCGCAAAGACCGCCCGCAGCAATGTGTTGGTCAGCGAATGACCGGCACGCTCGCCGATATAGTGGCCAAAGACCGGGCCACCCGCCAGCGACAGATCACCAAGCGCGTCCAGCATCTTGTGGCGCACCGGCTCATCCGAGTGGCGCAGCCCCGCGCCGCTCTCGACCTGCGGGCCGTCGAACACAACCGCGTTCTCGCCGGGGACACCCCCCAGCGCCAGACCATTGGCCTGCATGCTTTCGACGTCAACGCGACGGCAGAAGGTGCGGCTGTCGCAAAGCTCACGCGCAAAGGCACCATTGCGCAGATCCAGCGTCTTGCTCTGACGGCCAATCGCCGTCTCGGCGAAGTCGATGTGGAACTCGATGGTCAGGCGGTTGCTCGGCAACAGGGTGGCGGTGGCACCGTCATGGCTGACACTCACCGGCTTCAGGATCTGATAGGCGGTGACCGGCGCCGCAAGGCGCTGAATACCGGTCTGCATGATGCCCCGCACGAAATGCGCCGAAGACCCATCCATGATCGGCACTTCCGGGCCGTCGATATCAATCATCACATTGTGGATGCCACAGCCCGCCAGCGCGGCCATGATATGCTCCACCGTGGAAACCGAAACACCGGAGGCATTGACCAGCCGCGTGCACAATGGCGTCCGCTCGACCCGGTCCCAAAGCGCCGGCACCATGGTGTTGCCCAAAGCGATGTCAGTGCGCCGGAAGCAGATGCCGTGGCCAGCCGATGCAGGCTTCAGGATCATGCGAACGGGTTTGCCGGAGTGGAGCCCCACACCGTCAAACGTCACTGATGCTTTAAGCGTATTCTGCACGATGGCCTCATTCCGTAAGGGTGGGCCGTACTTGGGCCCTTGTTGCGGAACAGAGGTAAGGTGTCACTTCGTTAGGCTCAACTCAATCTTTGTAACGGAATGAAACATCCCTGTAACAGATCGGCAAAACCCTGCCCAACCGGCACCAACTTGCTGATTCAAAACGAAAAAAGGTCGCCATATGGCGACCTTTTTGACTTATATGTGATCAGCTCAGTTGGCTTGACGGCGCAGGAATGCGGGAATTTCGATGCGTTCCTGCTCAGGGTTCGCCTGCCGCTGCGGCTGCGCTGCGGGTGCCGCCTGCTGGCCGTGATGCGCAACCTGGGGCTGGTGCATCGGGGCCTGCTGTGCGGCGGCCTGCTGCATGGGCGGCTGCTGACGTGCCGGTTGCTGCGGCTTGGCGGTCTGGCCTTCAGCGGCGCTGCCGGTCATGCGGTGGATCAGCGAATTGAGCCCAAAGCGGCGCTGTTCGTGACCCGCTGCTGCGGGCTGCTGCACCTGCTGAGGCTGCTGCTGGACCTGCTGCGGAGCCCGCGGCTGAACCGTGTCGATCGACGGGCGCTGCTGCATCTGTGTCTGCTGCATCGGCTGCTGAGGCTGGGCGCGCTGCGCAGCCGCCTGAAGCCGCACGATCGCCTCTGGCGACGGGGTACCGGGTGCGGGCGCCTTTGGTGCCACAAAGCTCTCGGCCTGATGGGCCGCAACTTCGGCCTGCGGCTGAAATTCCGGCGCGGGCGTGCCCTGATAGGCCGGTGCGGGCAGACCGTCGGCGCCCAGCTGTTCGCCTGCGTCCTCCAGCACCTCTTCATAGTGACCTTCAGCGGCGGCCTGACCATCGTCGAATTCCGCAAACAGCGACGGCTCTTCCTGAGCGGCGGCCACGGGTTCGGCGGCAGCTGCGGGCTGCTCAACCGGGGTGCTCAGCTCCAGCGGCGCGGCGCTGCGGCTGTCTTCGACGCTGACGGTCTGCTTCAGCGGTGCCGACATCGGACGGCGCGGTACCGGAATGTCGGAGTGCACATCCACGGCATCAATACCGGTCGCCACAACGGAAACCCGCATCTTGCCTTCCATCGCGGTGTCGAGGGTCGAGCCGACGATGATGTTTGCGTTGGGATCGACCTCTTCGCGAATGCGGTTGGCCGCTTCGTCCAGTTCAAACAGGGTCAGGTCATGTGCGCCGGTGATGTTGATCAGAACACCCTTCGCGCCCTTGAGGCTGATTTCGTCCAGCAGCGGGTTCGCGATGGCCTTCTCGGCGGCCTGCACGGCGCGATCTTCGCCCTCGGCCTCGCCGGTGCCCATCATCGCCTTGCCCATCTCGTCCATCACGGCGCGCACGTCCGCAAAGTCGAGGTTGATGAGACCCGGACGCACCATCAGATCGGTCACGCCTTTGACACCTTGATAAAGGACATCATCCGCCATCGAGAACGCCTCGGTGAAGGTGGTCTTTTCATTGGCCAGACGGAACAGATTCTGGTTCGGAATGATGATCAGCGTATCGACGACCTTTTGCAGGGCTTCGACACCCTCCTCGGCCTGACGCATCCGCTTGTTGCCTTCGAACTGGAACGGCTTGGTGACAACACCAACGGTCAGCACACCCAGTTCACGGGCGGCCTGCGCGATGATCGGCGCAGCCCCGGTGCCGGTGCCGCCACCCATACCTGCGGTGATAAAGCACATGTGCGCGCCCGCGAGGTGATCAACGATCTGTTCAATGCTTTCTTCAGCAGCGGCAGACCCAACCGAGGGGCGCGCGCCGGCGCCCAGACCTTCGGTGACTTTGATGCCCAGCTGGACGCGGCTTTTGGAGGCGCTTTGCTGCAGCGCCTGCGCGTCGGTATTGGCGACGACAAAATCCACGCCGTCCAGCTGTTTGTCGATCATGTTGTTGACGGCATTGCCGCCTGCCCCGCCGACGCCAAACACGGTAATCCGGGGCTTCAGCTCTTCCTGGCCGGGCATCGAAAGGTTCAAGGTCATGCTCGTTCCGCCTGTGTTATCAGCCCTCCCGCAAGGGCCTATTCCTGTCCATCTTTGCGACAATCCTACCGCGCAGCACGAGTCGCGTCATCCAAAAAAGCGCTATTTTCCACAAAATATAGACATAGTATTGTCTAATTTCGCGACATTTCGCCGATTTTGGCAAATGCTGTGGAAAGCCCAGCAACACACCACAACATGACGGCAGCCTCCGAAAACCAAAGCCCTCGAAAGCACATCTCGTCACTGATACTGGTGGCCACTGCTCGGCCTACATGCGCCGCATGATGCGGTCGTTACCGGAACATTAACGCGGCAGGATTTCGCTGTCACCCGCGAAACCGCCTTGCCAGCGAAGTTTTTCGTTAACATTTGATTAATGAAGGCGGCACTGCGAAGGCGCGGAGCGGGCCTGTCCCCCCTACTCCGACAGAGGCCTCACCAGTTGTCGCGGAACCATTTTACCGCCCGTTTCAGCGTGCCGCTGGCGTTGCGGTCCACCGGCATCTCAAAATCCCACCACTCATCCTGCGGATGGGCGGCAAACAGGCTGAGACCAACGGCGGAGGCAAAGCCGGGACCGGTTGCCGACTGCGGCAGGCCGTGAACCCGCAAAGGCCGGCCGAGGCGCACCTGCTGCCCCAGAACCCGGCTCGCCAACCCGTCCAGACCCATAATCTGGCTGGAGCCTCCGGTCAGCACGATCTGCTGGCTTGGCAGGCTGTCAAACCCTGCCGCATCCAGACGGGCGCGCACCTCTTCAAGGATCTCTTCGACGCGCGGCCGCATGATCCCGATCAGTTCAGCCCGGCTGACAGTGCGGCGGTCATGTTCCCAGTCGCCGGTATCGGCGTGGATATCAATCATCTCGCGGTCATCGGCGCCGGTGGCATGGACGCCACCGTGAAAGGTCTTGATCCGCTCGGCGTTGGCCGTTGGCACCCCCAGCCCCATCGAAATATCGCTGGTGATGTGATCACCGCCCATACGCACCGCATCGGCATAGATCATATGTTTCTTCATAAAGACCGAAATCGAGGTCGAGCCGCCGCCCATGTCGATACAGGCCGCCCCCAGCTCCTGCTCATCCTCAACCAGTGCCGCGAACCCGGACGCATAGGCGGAGGACGCGATGCCCGCCAGCTCCAGATCACAGCGCTGGATGCAGCGCACCAGATTCTGCACGGTCAGCGCATCAACCGTCAGCATGTGCATATCCGCCGCCAGCGTCTGCCCCATCTGTCCGCGCGGGTCATTCAGACCCGACCGGTTGTCCAGCGCAAAGTTCACCGGCTGGGCATGCAGCACCTCGCGTCCGGCGCCATATTCCGGCACCTCGCAGGCCGCCAGCACGCGGGCGATTTCATTCTCGGTCACCACCTGACCTTCCAGATCCACCTGCGCATCCAGCCCGTAGGATCGCGGATTGGCCCCGGAAAAACAGGCGATCACATGATCCACCCGCACCTCGGCCATCTTCTGCGCGGCCTGAACCGCCGTGCGGATCGCGCGTTCGGTTTCCTGCATGGCCGTGATCTCGCCGAACTGCACCCCGCGCGAGCGCGTGGTGGCCGCACCGATCACCCGGAACCCCGACTGCCCCGCCAGAGACCCAATGGAATTATCCTCGCTCAGCCGCCCGGTGCCGTCGAAACGCAGCACCAGACAGGCAATCTTGGAACTGCCCACATCCAGAATGGCCACAACACCGCGCTGCATCGCCTGACGTCGCATCTGCCGCATGGCTCTTTGGGATTGGTAGAGATCGGTCATATCATAGCCCGCCTGCGTTCAACTGTCGGATCCGCCACCAGTCCTCGACGGCGTTTTCGGTCATTCTTACGGTTGGACGCGCCGCCAGGCGCATATCCACCACCGCCACATCACGCTCCAGAAGGTCGCGCACTTCGCTGACGGCAATCACCCGCTCCAATGCGGGCACCGGATTTTCGGCCGGCAGCATGATCCGCTGGCCACGGTCCAGCACCAGATCCCAGCGCCGTTCGCCAATCCGCACCAGCCCACGCATCCGCGGTCCCAGCGGCTTGGCCACCGCAAACAGCCGCAGCGCCTCCTCAATGGCGTCGTCGGCATTGCGCCCGGCCACCAGCGGCAGATCCGGGTGCATATTGCGCGCGCCCAGCTCAGCCACATGCACGCCATTGGCATCCAGCAGCGCCAGACCTTCGCGGCTGCGCCAGACAACTGCGGGTTTGCGCTCTTCCACCGTGACCTGAAGCACCCCACCCGGGCGGATCCGCACATCCGCCGTCCGCACCGGATCCAGACCGGTGATTTCGTCGCGGATCTGGGCCAGATCCAGATCGAAGGAGCTGATGGGAAAATCAATCGGCACCACTTCGCGAATATCTTCGGCCACGCTGCGCCCCGCCCCGTCGATGGCCATCACATTGACCATGAATTCGGGGCGCTCCTCGATCGAGGCCCGCAGATCGCTGATCATCACCTGCAACCGGTCGCGTCGCGCCTCATCCGCCATGAACACGGTGCCGGCCACAAAGACCAGACAGAAGGGAATGCCAAAACGCACACCAAAGCGAATGCCCGGGGTCAGCATCCAGCGCTGGATGCGATAGGTCAGACGAGAGGGGGCAGGATCGGAACGCCCCTCGCGGGGTTTGCGAAACCGCGTGATCAGCGAGGGCATGTCGCATCCTCAACCAACCAGGCGCAGAGCTGCCCGAATGTCATACCCACATGTTCCGCCTGCTCCGGCGTCAGCGACGTCGGCGTCATTCCGGGCTGGGTATTGGTCTCCAGCAGGATCAGCCCCTCGGCGCCGCGCGTCTCGTCCCAGCGAAAATCGGTGCGGCTGATGCCCCGGCACCCCAGCGCCTCATGGGCCTTCACTGCATATTCGAGACAGAGCGCAAAGATCTCCTCCGGGAGATCCGCAGGCAGCACATGACGCGAGCCACCGGGTTTGTACTTGGCGTCATAGTCATACCAGCCGTCGGTCAGGATATCGGTCACCGTCAGTGGTCTGTCGCCCAGTACGGTGGTGGTCAGCTCGCGGCCGGGGGCAAAGCTCTCGACCATCACCTGATCGGGCATGTCCTGCGACAGCTGCGGCGGACCGTTGGCGACTTCATTCACCAGATAGACCCCCACGCTGGAGCCTTCGTTATTCGGCTTCACCACATAGGGCGGCGCCATCACATGGCCGGCCATCACCTCGGTCTTGGAATAGATGCCGCTCTCGACAACGGGCAGACCTGCGGCGCGATAGATGGATTTGGCCCGCTGCTTGTCCATCGCCAGGGCAGAGGCCAGCACGCCGGAGTGGGTATAGGGGATGCCGAGCCATTCCAGCAGCCCCTGCACGCAGCCATCCTCGCCCCAGCGGCCATGCAGGGCGTTGAACACCACGTCAGGACGATCCGCCTGCAAACGCGCCGCGAGATCCGGACCCGCGTCCAGTTCTGTAACCTGATATCCCTCGTCCCGCAGCGCGGTGGCGCATTCGCGCCCTGTGGACAAAGACACCTCGCGTTCAGCCGAGGGGCCACCCATCAATACCGCCACTTTCGGGAGTGTCCTGCTCGACTTACTCACGACAAGCGCCTCAAATGTTCCGGGGCTTCTCGCCCCTTGTTATGCGGTCGTAAATTGACCCCAATTCGCGCAGGCCAAGGCCTGCTTTTTCGTCTTGCGAGGTCTATTCCCCGCACCGGACGGACCACTGTGGTTCGCTGTCACCACATTAACGTCATAAACGTTACCGGCCCGTTAACAGTGCCTTTACCAAGATCGCGCTTTTCCAGTTCGCCAGCTGCTGCGATTCCCACAGGAACAACCTGCTGATCAGAGGTAACCCCCTGAAAAACATGGCCTTTATCGGCTATTTGGAAAGCGGATCCCCCACCCGCATGATTTCCCACTCTAGCGTTATGCCAGAATTGGCGTAAACCTCTTTTCTGACATCTTCGCCCAATCCCTCAAGATCTGCGGCAGATGCGCCACCTGTGTTAATCAAGAAATTGGAATGCTTCTCGCTCATCTGGGCACCGCCGCGCCGGGCGCCGCGCATTCCGGCATCATCAATCACTTTCCAGGCCTTCAGATCATGGACATCATCGGCCTGACCGGTCGATGAAAACCCCGCCGGATTGCGAAAGGTCGACCCGGCTGACCGGTCCTTTGTCGGCTGGGTGGCATCGCGTTTGGCCAGCTGCTCTTCCATGCGCGCATGCAGGGCTTCGGGATCACCCATCGGGCCGCGCAACACCGCCGACACCAGCACCGCCCCCTCCGGCAGGTCGCTCTGGCGGTAGGCGAACTTCAGGTCCTCACCGCTCAGCCTCACGACTTCACCGCTGCGCAGCACCACCGTTGCCGACTGAAAGACATCTGCGACATAGCTGCCATAGCAACCGGCATTCATCCGCACCGCGCCACCGATCGAACCGGGGATGGTGCGCAGAAATGTCAGATCCACCCCCGCATCCGCGGCCTTGCGGGCCACATGGGCATCCAGCGCAGCAGCGCCAGCGGTCACCGTGTCGCCCTCGACCTCAATCGCGTTGAACCCGCGCCCCAGCCGGATCACCAGCGCCCGCAACCCGCCATCACGCACGATCAGGTTTGAGCCGACGCCCATCGGGAACACCGGCACCGACGGATCCAGAGACCGCAAAACATGCGCCAGATCCTCCACATCGGCAGGCTGAAACAGATAGTCCGCCGGTCCGCCAACCCGCAGCCAGGTCAACCCTGCCAGATCGCGATTCGGATGAAGCTTGCCGCGCAGCCCGTCGATGTTCATATGCTCTGCCCCTGCCTGTCTTGGCGTCCACCCCGGCCAAGCGAGCCGACGCAGCACCCAGCGGGCAAACGACGACGAGACTCAGCAGCCCGGACCGACCCTGCGTGTACTCCGGTTTTGCCCATGCACACAATGGCCCAGCCCGCAGCCCGGCGCAAAGGGCAGAGCGCTCATTCGTGGAAATCGGCGGGGTTCAGCTGCGGCTCAGGCGATTGCGCAGCCAGCGGCCCAGATAGATCACCGGCCAGCGCAGCATCGACATGCCCGCAAACAGCGCCGCCAGCCCCCACCAGGGACCGTTTTCATAGGTGACATAGCCCAGCAGCGGGATGCCAAAGGCAATCAGGAGATAGGCGCGCGACCAGTGATTGTCCCGGCTTGGCAGCATCGCCAGCACATTGGCGGCCACCACCCAGAGACAGGCCAGGATCAGCGACTGCGTCATTCGCCAACCTCCGGCCCGGAGGCTCGGCGCAGGCGCGACAGCACATGCAGCAGCGGACGGCGGAACATCGACACCAGCGCAAAACAGCCAAAGGCAGCGGCAAACCAGCCGTGGTCACGCCCCAGGAAATAGATCAGCACCGGCGCCACAGCGACCAGCGCAATCCCCGGCCCGCGCTGCCAGCGAACCGGCAGGGCGGCCACGCCGGTGGCAATGAACACCCACAGGACAGAGGCCAGCAGGCTCAGCATGGCGCTGCCTCAACCGCCGGGACCCTCGCCCGCGGATAGGAGATCACGCCAGCCACCCTCAGCCCCGCAACCGCTCGGGCAGACCATTGGCCCAGGCGCTGATGGTACCCGCCCCAAGGCAGACGACCATATCGCCGGGTCGGGCCTGTTCACGCACCAGCCGCTCCAGATCGGGTTCGTCCAGCAGCGCGCGGGCATGGCGATGGCCATGACGGATCAGACCGGCCACCAGATCGTCGCGCCCGGCGCCCTCGATCGGGTCTTCGCCCGCGGCAAAGACCTCGGCGATGGCGACCACATCGGCCTCGTTGAAACAGGCGCAGAAATCCTCGAACAGGCTGGACAGGCGCGAATAACGGTGCGGCTGATGCACCGCGATCACCCGGCCCTCGCAGGCCTGCCGGGCCGCTTTCAGCACGGCAGTGATCTCGACCGGGTGGTGGCCGTAGTCGTCAATAATGGTGACACCGTCCACTTCGCCCACTTTGGTGAAGCGGCGGTTGACGCCGCCAAAGGCCGCCAGAGCCTCGCGGATCTCGCTGCTTTTCATGCCCAGATGGCGCGCCACGGCCACTGCCGACAGCGCGTTGGAGACATTGTGATCCCCCGGCATCGGCAGAGTGCAGCCCTCGATCACGCGATCCTCGGCCTGAAGATGAATATCAAAATGCGCCACGCCCGCCTTGTAGGTCAGGTTGACCGCCCGCACATCTGCCTGCGCGTTGAACCCATAGGTCACGACCCGGCGGTCGGTGATCCGGCCAACCAGAGCCTGCACCTCGGGATGGTCGGTGCAGCAGACCGCGACGCCGTAGAAGGGAATATTGGAGACAAAGTCATAAAACCCGTCGCGCAGCGTGTCGAAATCGCCCCAATGCTCCATATGCTCAGGGTCGATATTGGTGACGATCGCAATGGTTGCGGGCAGGCGGTTAAAGGTGCCGTCGCTTTCGTCGGCCTCAACCACCATCCACTCGCCCTGGCCCATCCGTGCGTTCGACCCATAGGCGTGAATGATGCCGCCATTGACAATGGTCGGGTCGAAATGACCGGCCACCATCAGCTCCGCCATCATGGTGGTGGTCGTTGTCTTGCCATGGGTGCCTGCGATGGCGATGTTGGATTTGAGCCGCATCAGCTCGGCCAGCATTTCGGCCCGGCGGACCACCGGCAGGCCACGCAGGCGCGCCTCGTCCAGCTCTGGATTGCCCGGTTTGATCGCCGAGGAAATGACCACAACCGCCGCATCTTCCAGATTTTCTGCCGCCTGCCCGACAAAGATCCGCGCGCCCAGCTCTTCCAGCCGGTTGGTGATCTTTGACGCTTTCAGATCCGAGCCCTGCACCACATAGCCAAGGTTCAGCAGCACTTCGGCGATGCCGGACATGCCGATGCCGCCGATGCCAACAAAATGGATCGGGCCCACATCACCGGGGAGTTTGGTCGCAGGGTTCATGTCATTCCTTCCTCGGACAGCTGTTCAACAAGCCCCACCAGCCGCTCGGTCGCATCGGGAATACCCACTTGCAAGGCGGCCCGTGCCATCTGGCTGGCACCATCGGGATTGCTGAGAACCGCGCTCATTTGCTCTGTCAGCGCCGAAACGTCAAGAGCGCTTTCCGGGATCAGGATCGCCGCCCCGGCATCGACCAGCCCACGGGCATTGGCGCTCTGGTGATCGCCAGCCGCCGCGGCAAAGGGGATCAGGATCGACGGGCGGCCGATCACCGAGATATCAGCAACCGACGACGCACCGGAGCGCGAGATCACCAGCTGCGCCTCCGACATGCGGGCGGGCACATCGGTGAAAAACGGCTGCACATCCGCCGCGATCCCCTGTTCGGCGTAGAATTGCGCAACCCGCGCACCATCTTCATCGCGCGCCTGATGCGAGACCCGCAACCGGCTGCGCAGCGCCTCTGGCAGTGCGGCAATCGCTGCGGGCACCACATCCGACAGAATCCGCGCGCCCTGGCTGCCGCCCATTACCAGCACCGACATCGGATAGTCACCCGGCGGAATATAACCAGCCCCTGCCCGCTCCAGCACCGCAGCGCGCACCGGGTTGCCGACATGGACGCCATCAACCCCCTCCGGCAGCGCCGTGGGCCAGACGCCACAGGCCACCCCGGCCACACGGGGAGCAAACAGCTGATTGACCCGGCCCAGCACGCCGTTCTGTTCATGGATCATACGCGGCAGCTTCAGCAGGGTCGCAGCCCCCAGTGCCGGGATCGACGGATAGCCGCCAAAGCCGACCACCACGTCAGGCCGGTCCCGCCGCATCTGCATCGCCATCCTTGTGACACCTGCGGCGATCTTCGGCGCGACCATCGCCTTGGCCAGCAGCCCGCCGCGGGCAAAGGTGGCCGAGGGCACCTCGGCAATCTCGGTGGTATGCGGATAGCCGCCGGTGTACCGCGCGCCCCGCGCGTCCGTTGACAGTTTCACCCGCCAGCCGCGTCTCAGCATCGCCTCGGCCAGGGCCTGCGCGGGGAACATATGCCCCCCAGTGCCACCCGCCGCCATCAAGAGCAATTTCTGGGCCATCGTATTTTCGGTCTTTCTGTCTCTGCTCACTCACCCCCCCGACCGCGCAGGGCAGACCGAGGGGTGCGCTTCAATCGGGCAGGCTCAGCCGCGCCCGTGTCCGCGCAGGAAATCTGCAATCTCGCCCTGCGGGCGCGACCGCGAAAACGCCAGCAACATCCCCACCGCGATCCCGCCGGCAATCAGCGAGGAGCCACCGTAGCTCACAAACGGCAGGGTCATGCCCTTGGCCGGCAAGAGCCGCACCGCAACGCCCATGTTGATCATCGCCTGCACGCCAAAGGTACAGACAAGACCGGTTCCGGCAAGCCGTATAAACGTGTCGCGCTCCCGCATCAGGCGGAACAGCGTGCGGGCCACCACCGCCGAATAAAGCAGGATCAGGATCACCACCAGCACCAGCCCGTATTCCTCGGCCGCCACTGCGATGATGAAATCGGTATGGGCATCCGGCAGCGACCATTTCACCTCGCCCTCGCCAACGCCGACACCGAACAACCCACCTTCGCGGATGGCATTGGTGGCATAGCCCATCTGGGTGGTCGGGTCGATTTCAGGGTTCAGGAAGCCGTCGATGCGGCGGGCAAAATGCTCGGAGCTGGAATAGGCCACAACCCCGCCCATCACGACCACCGCCGCCATAATCACCAACAGCAGCATCGGCGCACCGGCCACGAAATACATCACGCCCCAGCCAAACAGCACCAGACAGGCCTGGCCAAAGTCAGGCTGCATCACCAGCATCAGCACCACCGTCAGGCACAGGCCAAAGGACATCAGCGTGCCCGGCGGGCCGTTGATCTGCTGGCTCGCGGCGATCATCCAGGCCGCCACCACGATGAATCCGGGCTTCAGGAACTCCGACGGCTGCAACGAGGCAAAGCCGAGGCTGTACCAGCGCGTCGCGCCCTTGCCGAAATCGGTGCCAAAAACCGGCAGCAGCGCCAGCGCGACAAAGGCGCAGACAAACCCGATCACCGCCAGTCGCCGCACCAGCGTTGGCGACATCATCGAGGTGATCAGCATCGCCACCAGCCCGGTGATGCCAAAAATCGCCTGCCGCTCGACATAGTGGAAATTGTCAAACCCGTTGCGCTCGGCCAGCGGCACCGAAGCGGCCAGCCCCAAGAGCAGCCCGATGACAAACAACATCAGGACGCAGGACATCGTCCATTTGTCCAGCGTCCGCCACCATTTGGGTAGAATCGGCTCGCCCGCCTGTACGGGGAGCGCGCCATAGACCATTTCAGTCATGGAAGTACCGCCACTATCTGCCTCGTCATCCGTCCCGTTTTCGGGATCGTTAGGCAAACAGTAACCGGAAACTTTGCCTCAGGCCACCCTCTTCCTCTTGCCTTTGGCAGTTATCCGCGCCTATGGCCGGGCATGGCATATGAAACCCTGATCCTTGGCGCCGGCGCGGCCGGCATGATGTGTGCAACCCGCTCCGGCGCAGGCACGCTGGTGATTGATCACGCCAAGGCGCCGGGCGAGAAAATCCGCATTTCCGGCGGCGGGCGCTGCAATTTCACCAATATGTACGCCAGCCCCGAAAACTACCTGTCGCAGAACCCGCATTTCTGCAAATCCGCCATGGCGCGCTACACCCAGTGGGATTTCATCGAGCTGGTGGACCGACACGGCATCGCCTGGCATGAAAAGACACTGGGCCAGCTGTTCTGTGATGGCTCGGCCAAGCAGATTGTCGCGATGCTGGTAGAGGAAATGAAGACAACAGGTGCCGATCTGTGGCTGCAGACCAGCGTGACCTCCGTGACGCGCACCGCTGATGGGTTCCGCGTCGAAGTAGAGCGAGAGGGCAAGCCGCAGGTGCTGACCGCGCGCAATCTGGTGATTGCCACGGGCGGCAAGTCGATCCCGAAGATGGGCGCGACCGGTCTGGCCTATGATCTGGCGCGCCAGTTTGAGCTGCCGCTGACCGAAACCCGCCCGGCACTGGTACCGTTCACCTTCTCCGAAGACCGCTTCAAACCTCTTGCGGGCGTCGCCCTGCCCGCACGGCTTTCCAATGAGCGCACCAGTTTTGACGAGGCGCTGTTGTTCACCCATCGCGGCCTCTCCGGCCCCTCGGTGCTGCAACTGTCGTCCTACTGGCGCGAGGGGGAGCAGATCCGCGTCAACCTGATCCCGGAAACGCCGCTGTTTGATCACCTGCGCCGCCAGCGTCAGGAAACCGGGCGCAAGGATCTGACCACCGAACTGGCCCGTCACCTGCCCGGACGGCTGGTGGAGTTCCTGGCCCCTGAATTCGCCCTGAAGGGGCGGCTCGCCGACCAGTCCGACGCCGCCTTGCGCGATCTCTGCGACCAACTGGAAAACTGGACGCTCACCCCTTCGGGCAGCGAAGGCTATCGCACCGCCGAGGTGACGCTGGGCGGTATCGACACCGATGCGCTGTCGTCAAAGAGCATGGAGGCCAAGACGGTTCCGGGGCTTTATGCGATTGGCGAAGCGGTTGATGTGACCGGATGGCTGGGCGGCTATAACTTCCAATGGGCCTGGGCCTCCGGCGTCGCGGCCGGAACCGCAATCGCCGCCAAGGGCTGAGCCTCGGGCGTCTTCGCTCGGGCCAGCCCGAAACGCCGCCCCGTTCACCCCTCGCATCACTCCTCGATAAACACCTTATTGGCCGGCGTGACGCCGCGCGTATAGGTGCAGAAGGTGTCATGCGCATCAGGCGTGGTGGTATGGATCTTGATATTGGTGATCACCTCCACCGCCCCGGCATCAAGACAGGCCTGTTCGGCCTGTTTCACGATCCCCAGCAGCTGATCCAGCTCACCACGCTTCGTGGTCTCCATCGCCCCCACCTGAAACGGCAGGCCTGAGGCCTTCACCACATCAATCGCGCGGTCCACAACCTCGAAGTTATTGCCCTCACGCAGCCGGGGAATGACCTGAAAGGCCAGCATCACCGTGTTCTGCGGCGCTGTCGTCTCGGCCATCAGATTGCCTCCCCATCGGGTTGCACCGGGGCCTCCCCCTGTCGCTTCTGCACCTCGGCGATGAAATCCTCTCCGCGCTGCTCGAAGTTGTCATATTGGTCGAAACTCGCTGCCGCCGGGGCCAGCAGGACGGTATCACCCGCCTCCGCCTCAGCGGCGGCCCGGGCCACCGCCTGCGCCATGGTGATGCAGACCTCAGCCTCCACATCCAGCTGCATGGCAAAGCCTGCCGCCTCGCGACCGATCACATAGGCCTTGCGCACCTTCCCGGTCTGGCCGCGCAGAGCGTCCAGGCCGCCCTCTTTCTCCAGCCCGCCACAGATCCAGCGTATATTGTCAAACGCGCTCAGCGCCTTGGCCGCGCTGTCAAGGTTGGTGGCCTTGCTGTCATTCACATAGCGCACCCCCTGATGGGTCGCGATGGTCTGGCTGCGATGCGGCAGACCCGGATAGCTGGCCAGCGCCTCCTCGATCAGGCGCGGGGCCAGTCCCAGCGCCCGCGCCGCCGCATAGGCCGCACAGGCATTCTGATGGTTATGCGCGCCCGGCAGCCCCTGCATCTGACGCAGATCAATCGAGGCCGCCTGCCGCCCCTTGCGGTATTCGCTCAGGAACCCTTTGCGGGCAAAGACCTGCCAGCCCGGTCCGGTCAGTTTCTGGCTGGCAGAAATGCGGATCACCCGGTCATCGCTGGCCGCCTCCGACAGCTGACCGGCCAGATACAGCCCCTCATCCTCATCGACGCCAATGACCGCGCGATCCGGGCCGCCTTCGGCAAACAGCCGGCGTTTGGCCGCGAAATAGCCGCCCATGCCCGCGTGCCGGTCCAGATGATCGGGGCTGAGGTTGGTGAACACCGCCACATCCGGCGTCAGCGCCCGCGCCAGATCGGTCTGATAGCTCGACAGCTCCAGCACCACCACGCCCCCGGAGCCCGGCGGATCAATATCCAGCACACCGCGGCCGATATTGCCCGCCAGCTGGCTTTCGCGACCGGCCTCCTCCAGGATGTGGTGCAGCAGCGCCACCGTGGTGGATTTGCCGTTGGAGCCAGTAACCGCCACGATGCGCGGCGCCTGATCGTATTGCTCCCAGCCCTGGGTCGCAATGGACCGGAAGAACAACCCGATATCATTGTCCACCGGCACCCCCGCCACCAGCGCTGCGCGGATCACCGGGTTGGGTTTGGGGTAGAGATGCGGAATACCCGGCGAGACGATCAGCGATGCAACATCGTCAAAGGCGCCGGATTTCAGCAGATCCCGGCAGGTGAACCCCTCGACCTCGGCCCGCGCCCGCGCGCCGGGGTTGTCATCCCAGCAGACCGGCTCTGCCCCGCCTGCACGCAAGGCCCGCGCGGTGGCAAGGCCAGACCGTCCAAGCCCCAGCACCGCTACAGTTGCGCCTTCGAATCCGGTCACAGGGATCATCGCCTGCCCTCCCATTTGATCTTTGCTCGAATCGCTACCCGATCACGGGAACCAACACCAGTCCCGTTGCGTTTGCCAGTCCGCCGACACCCGGCTAGTGTCGGCCAAAAATTGGGAGGCCCCACAGCCATGGACGCGCGATTGCAGCAGATCCTCGATGCCATCAACCGCGATCTTCGCGACGATCCCGACCGGGGCGAGGTGGCCAGCTACATTCCCGAACTGGGGCAAGTCGATCCCCACCAGTTTGCCATCTCCGTGGCCACCGCCGACGGCCAGATCTACAGCGCCGGGGATGCCGCCACGCGGTTCTCGGCCCAGAGCATCACCAAGCTTTTTACGCTGGCGATTGCGCTCGGGCGCTCCGGCGATCAGCTCTGGCAGCGGGTTGGTCGCGAACCCTCCGGCACCGCCTTCAACTCCATCGTGCAGCTGGAACATGAACGCGGCCGGCCGCGCAATCCATTTGTGAATGCAGGCGCCATTGTCACCACGGATGAGGTGCTGGCGGGCCGCGAACCGCGCGATGCGCTGGCCGAATTCCTGGGCTTTATCCGCGCCGCCGCCGAGGATGACGATATCCACATCAATGGCGCGGTTGCCCGCTCCGAAACCGCCCATGGGCACCGCAATTTCGCCCATGCCCATTTCCTTGCCTCCTGCGGTAATCTCAAGAATGACCCGGACAAGGTGCTCGGCACCTATTTCCACCATTGCGCCACCGAGCTGACCACCACCCAGCTGGCCCGTGCCGGCCGTTTCCTGATCGGCGCCGGTGTCGGTCCGCGGCTGGTCTCGCTGGACCGGGTGCGGCGGCTCAATGCGCTGATGCTGACCTGCGGGCATTACGATGGCTCGGGCGAGTTCGCCTATCGCGTCGGCCTGCCCGCCAAAAGCGGGGTTGGCGGTGGTATTCTGGCCAGCGTACCGGGCAAGGCCAGCATCGCCGTCTGGTCGCCGGGGCTGGACCGCAACGGCAATTCGAAACTGGGCACCGAAGCGATGGAGCGGCTGGCGCGGGAGATGGACTGGTCGGTGTTCTGAGCCGCCGTTGCCAGCCCGGCGCACGCAGGGCTTACCATCCGTTCAGGCGGCAGCGCTATGCTCACATCCGTTGCAACACCAAGATCAGGAGAACGTCCCCGCCCAACTGACCCTTTCAAGGTCAAGACTCCGGGCGTATGGGGATCCGCACAGGCCGACAGACGGAGATGACCCCTGGCAAAGGTCATCCACCCTCCGCCCCTCCGGCGGCGCCGCCTTCTTCTTACGCAAAACCGCCCGAAGCATTTTCAGCCCCGAGCGGTTTCAGATATCAGACCAGATCGGCACACCGCCCCGCAGGATGACCTGCGCGGCGGCGATCCTGCGGGGCTCAGCGCACTTTCAGCGTGGCCAGACCAATCATCGCGAGGATCAGCGAGATGATCCAGAAGCGGATCACGATGGTCGGCTCCGCCCAGCCCTTTTTCTCATAGTGGTGATGGATCGGCGCCATCAGGAAGACCCGTTTGCCGGTGCGCTTGAAATAGAGCACCTGAATGATCACCGACAGCGCCTCCACCACGAACAGCCCGCCGACAATCGCCAGCACCAGCTCGTGTTTGGTGACCACCGCGATGGCGCCCAAGGCGCCGCCAAGGGCGAGCGAGCCGGTATCGCCCATGAACACCGCCGCTGGCGGCGCATTGTACCAAAGGAAGCCCAGACCGCCGCCAAACAGCGCCGCGGCAAAGATCAGGATTTCACCGGTGCCGGGCACGTAATGCACATCCAGATATTCGGTAAAGTCGACACGCCCCACCGCATAGGCAATCACCCCAAGGGTCGAGGTGGCAATCATCACCGGCATAATCGCCAGCCCGTCAAGCCCATCGGTCAGGTTCACCGCATTGGCCGCGCCGACGATCACGCAGATCGAAAACGGCACGTAGAACAGACCAAGGTTGATCAGCGTATCCTTGAACACCGGCAGCGCCAGCTGGTTCTGCAACTCCACCGGATGATAGGCCGAGGCCCAGAGGGCTGCGATCACCGCAATGGTGATCCCAAGCGCCAGCCGCAGCTTGCCCGGTACGCCTGCGGTGTTCTGCTTGGAGACCTTGGCATAATCATCGGCAAAACCGATCAGCGCAAAGGACAGCGTCACAAACAGCACCAGCCAGACAAAGGGATTGTCCCAGCGCGCCCAGAGCAGCGTCGCCGTCACCAGCGCGCCGACGATGAGCAGCCCGCCCATGGTGGGCGTGCCAGCCTTTGCCAGATGCCCTTCGGGGCCGTCATCACGGATCGGCTGACCTTTGCCCTGCTTCTTGCGCAGCACATTGATCAGCGGTGGCCCAAACAGAAACCCAAACAGAAGCGCCGTCAGAAACGCCCCGCCCGCGCGGAAGGTGATGTAGCGGAAGAGGTTGAAAAGATCGCCCCCATCCGACAGCGCGGTTAACCAATAGAGCATGTCAGCCGGTCCTCAGTTCGTCAAAGTTCAGAAAGTGGCCTCGCCATGGCCCAATTCGCGGATGCCGTCAACAACCTTGGCCAGCGCCATGCTGAGCGACCCCTTGGCCAGAACCACATCCCCCGCCGCGATCTGACCCGCCAGATCCGCCTGCACATCACCGCTGCTGGCATAGTGACCACCACGTTTGTCCGCAGGCAACGCCGCATGAAGTGCCCCCATCAGCGGGCCGATGCAATGCACCACATCGAGATCCGCCATCGCGGGCAGATCGGCAAGGGCCGCGTGCAGCTCGGCCTCCTGCGGTCCCAGCTCCTTCATATCGCCCAGATAGGCAATCCGCCGTCCCGCGCAGGGGGTCGCGGCCAGCACCGCCAGCGCCGCCGCGACCGAGGTCGGATTGGCGTTGTAACTGTCATCCAGCAGCAGGATCTCGCCCTGCCCCGCGCCAAGCGTCACGGTTTCACGCGCCCCGCGCCCGGTGACCGGCGACCAGAGCGACAGGCTTTGCACGGCCTTGGCCAGATCCAGATCCAGCGCCGCCAGACAGGCCAGCGCGCCAAGCGCGTTCATCGCAAAATGGGCGCCAAGCGACTGGATATTCAGGCGATATCGCTGCCCATCCGGCAGCGTGATCTCGGCCTCTGTCTCATCCCTGCGTGAGGCGGTTCCGGTCAGGCGATAGCCCGGCACGATCGGCCCCTGACCGGTGCCAAACCACTGCGCAGGGCGCGCTGCCTCCTCGGCAACGGAGTGCAGGATCGGAGCCTCGGCAATATCGGCGTTCAGCACCGCAACACCGCCCGGCTCCAGCCCGTCGATGATGGCGGCTTTCTCGGCGGCGATGCCCTCGATCCCGTCAAAGGCCTCCAGATGCACCGGCGCCACGGTGGTGACCATCGCCACATGCGGACGCGCCTGTTTGGCAAGCGGGCTGATTTCACCGGGGTGATTCATGCCGATCTCGATGACGGCAAATTCGGTGTCCCGCGGCATCCGCGCCAGCGTCAGCGGCACGCCCCAATGGTTGTTATAGCTGGCAACAGCCGCATGGGTGCGCCCCTGATCGGACAGCATGCGCGCCAGCATTTCCTTGGTCGAGGTCTTGCCGACCGATCCGGTGACCGCGATCACCCGTGCATCCGTGCGCGCACGACCTGCCCGGCCCAGAGCCTCCAGCCCGGCCTGCACGTCATTCACCAGCAACAGCGGCGCATCGTCACCGACGCCCTCGGGCCTGCGCGAGACCAGCGCCGCACCAGCGCCTTTCTCCAGCGCCTGCGCCACGAAGTCATGGCCATCCCGCGCCGCCTTCAGCGCCACAAAGAGATCGCCCGCCGCAATGCTGCGGGTGTCGATGGAGATGCCATTCACGCTCCAGTCGCCAATTGCCTGACCACTGGTGGCCGCTGCCGCCTCCTCAGCTGTCCAAAGGCTCATACCAACCTCCCGTCCAGAGCCGCGACCGCCATGCTGGCCTGCTCCACATCATCAAAGGGCAAAACATCACTGCCAACGATCTGGCCGGTCTCATGGCCCTTGCCACAGATCAGCAGCGCGTCACCCGGTCCCAGCGCATCAACGCCGCGCAGGATCGCCTCAGCCCGGTCGCCAACTTCCATCGCATCCGGCGCGCCGCCCTTGACGGCGGCGCGGATCACGGCCGGGTCCTCGCTGCGGGGGTTGTCATCGGTCACGATCACCAGATCGGCATTGTCCTGCGCCGCCTGCCCCATCAGCGGGCGTTTGGCGGCATCGCGATCACCACCGGCACCAACAATGGCGACCAGCCGGCCCAGCACATGCGGGCGCAGTGCCTTGATCGCGGTGGCCACGGCATCAGGCGTGTGGGCGTAATCCACAAAAACCGTCGCGCCATTTTCGCGCGTGGCCGCCAGTTGCATCCGGCCGCGCACCGTCTGCAAATGCGGCAGCGTCGCAAAGACCGCATCCGGGTCCTCGCCGCTTGCAATCACCAGACCGCAGGCCAAAAGGATATTCTCCGCCTGAAAGCCGCCAATAAGGTTGAGCCGCGCCTGATAGGGCCGGTCATGCCAGGTAAAGCGCATGTCCTGCCCCGAGGCGTCATAACGCGCACCGACAAGGCTCAGATCACCGAGACCGCGCCCGACCGATATCACCTCATGCCCGCGCGCAGCGGCGACCGCCCGCATCTCGGCGCCGCGCGGGTCGTCCATGTTGATGACGGCCACGCCATCATCGGGCAGCACCCGGCGGAACAGGCCCGCCTTGGCGGCGAAATATGCCTCAAACGTCTCGTGGTAATCGAGGTGGTCCTGGGTAAAATTGGTGAACCCCGCCGCCGCCAGATGCACACCGTCCAGACGCCGCTGATCCAGCCCGTGCGAGGAGGCCTCCATTGCGGCATGGGTAACCCCCGCCGCCGCCGCTTTTGCCAGCGCGTCATGCAGGGTAACCGGCTCCGGGGTGGTGTGGTTGAGCGGATGGCTCCAGGCGCCCTCAACCCCCGTGGTGCCGAGGTTCACCGCCTTATGGCCCAGCTCCACCCAGATCTGGCGCACAAAGCTCGCCACCGAGGTTTTGCCATTGGTGCCGGTCACTGCCACCATGGTTTCGGGCTGTGCGCCGAACCACAGCGCCGAGGCATAGGCCAGCGCCTGACGCGGGTCTTCGACCACCACCAGCGCCACGGTCGACTCGCGCAGCAGCTCCGCCGCAATCGACGCGCCTGCCGCATCGGTGAGAATCGCAGCCGCCCCATTGCCGAGAGCGGCGGGCACAAATTTGGCGCCATGCACCTGACTGCCCGGAAGGGCTGCAAACAGCCCCCCTTCGACCACCTTGCGGCTGTCCACGGCAATGCCATGGATCGTCGGATCGACACCGCCGCGAGCGGTCAGCCCCAGCTGGCTAAGAGGACGGTTTTCAATGGTGTCCATAGCAACCCCACCTGATCAGTTTGAGGTGAGGGTTATAGCAGCCATCTCATCCGGTTCAACTTGCGGTCTGAGGCCAAGCAGCGGCGCGATCCGACCGATCATTTCGCCAGCGACGGGCACAGCGGTCCAGCCTGCGGTGCGGCGCTCCTCGCCATGGGCGATGACCGAGGGTTCATCCAGCGTCACCACCAGCACATATTTCGGATCATGGGCCGGGAACATCGCGGCGAAGGTGGCGATGACCTTGCTTTCGTAATAGCCGCCGCGTGGTTTGGGTTTATCGGCGGTGCCGGTCTTGCCGCCCACCTGATAACCCGGAACCTCGCCAAAGGAAGCGGTGCCGCTGGTCACCACCTTGCGCAGCATGGCGCGGGCCTGACGGGCCGCCTCAGCCGACATCACCCGGTGGCCCAGCTGCGGCCCCTTCTGGCGCAGGATGGTGGGGCTGACATATTGGCCGCCATTGGCGATGGCCGCATAACCGGCTGCCAGATGCATCGGGCTGGTGGACAGCCCGTGCCCATAGGAAATCGTCACCGTGCTCAGCTCGCCCCATTTGCTGGGTTTGAGCGGCTTACCGCCTGCGGCCTCGGCGATTTCGATCGGCGTCGGATCAAACATCCCCATGGCGCGCAGGAAATCCTGCTGCCGCTGGGCACCGATCTGCAGCGCCAGGCGCCCGGTGCCCCGGTTGGAGCTGTTGACGATGATATCGGCGACACTCAGCTTGCCGTAGTTCTTGTTGTGGAACTCGCCAATCGGAAAGCGCCCGATCCGCATTGGACCGGAGGTGTCGATAATGGTCTCGGAATTCACCAGCCCCAGATCAACGGCCTGAGCTGCGGTGAAAATCTTGAAGGTCGAGCCGAGTTCATAGACGCCCTGCACCGCGCGGTTGAACAACGGGCTGTCGGAGGGATCGAAACCGGAGGTCGGCGGACGTGGGCGGTCATTGGGATCGAAATCCGGCAGCGACACCACCGAAATCACCTCGCCGGTGTGAACATCCATCAAGATCGAGGTGGCGCCTTTGGCGTTCATCAGCTTCATGCCGCCGAAAAGCACCCGCTCGGATGCCGCCTGCACCGTCAGATCCAGCGAGAGCTGCAAGGGCCGCCCGCCGTTGGCCGGGTCGCGCAGATAGTCGTCGAACTGTTTTTCGACCCCGGCAACACCGATCACCTCGGCAGCGCTGACGCCTTCCTTGCCGAAACCGGCGCCGCCCAGCACATGGGCCGCCAGGCTGCCATTGGGGTAAAGACGCATTTCGCGCGGACCAAACAGCAGCCCCGGATCGCCGATGTCATGGACGGCCTGTTTCTGTTCGGGGCTGATTTTTTTCTTGATCCAGATGAACTTACGCTTGCCGGAAAAATCCTTCAGCAGGCGTTCCAGCTCCAGATCGGGGAAAATCTCCACCAGACGCCGCGCCGCCCCTTCCGGGTCGACCATCTGCGGTGGCTGGGCATAGAGCGAATGGGTCTCGAAGTTGGTTGCCAGAATGCGGCCCTTGCGGTCGACGATATCGGCGCGCTGCATGGCAATGGCGCTGCCCGGCGCACTGGCGACCGGTTCGACCGGCTCCGAGGTGGCCAGCGTTGCCATACGGGCGCCAATCGCGGTGAAAGCGCAGAGGAAGAACATGCCCAGAACCAGCAGCCGCCCCTCGGCGCGCTGGCGGGCATGGGCCTGCATCTCGGCGTGGCGCTGGCGCAGGTTTTCGCGTTCGATGGCATCCGGGTTCTCGCCCCGCGCGCGCGCGGTCAGGATCCGCGCCAGCGGGCGTAGCGGCGTGCGGATCATGGCTGTGTCCCCGTTGCGGTCTGCCCATTGGCCCCAAGCGAGGAAACCTCAACCCCGTTGGTGAAATCCAGCAGCTCATCCTCCTGCGGCGGATAGGCGACCTCATCCACGCGGCCAAACTGTTCCGGGCGCAGCGGCAGCAGGCTGAGGCGATCAAAATTGAGTTCCGCCAGTTCGCGCAGCCGGTCGGGACGGTTGAGATAGGCCCATTCGGCGCGCAGCACGCTGAGCCGGACCTGCGATGCGCCGATCTGGCGTTGCAGGCTGCGGGTTTCCTTCAGTACCTGCTGGGTGGTGTAATTCTCGCGGTAGGCCCAGAAAGCCAGCCCAAAGACGGCGAGACAGGTGGCGATATAAAGCAGGGTCTTCATCAGCGTTTCTCTCTTGCCTGCGCCTGTTTCAGCCGCGGCATGCCAATATCCTTGGCGCTGATCTCAATCGGCGCGGCCCCGGTGCGGCGACCGACGCGCAGCCGGGCGGAGCGGGAGCGCGGGTTGTCCGCCAGCTCCTGATCGTCCGGCCCGACGGCCTTGCGGGTGACCAGCGTGAATTGCGACGGCGTTTCCTCGACCTCGGGGGCGTAGCGGTTGGCGCGACCGGTTTTGCCCGCGCGATGCTGGAAGAAGCGTTTGACCATGCGATCTTCGATGGAATGGAAGGTCACAACCGCCAGCAGACCGCCGGGTTTCAGCGCGCGTTCGGCGGCCAGCAGCCCCTCGAACAGCTCTTCATATTCGGCGTTCACCGCGATGCGCAGACCCTGAAAACTGCGGGTTGCCGGATGTGACTGGCCGGGTTTGGAGCGCGGCAGGCAGCTCTCGATGATTCCGGCGAGCTGGAGTGTCGTGGTGATCGGCGCCTCGGTGCGGGCCTTCACGATGGCGCGGGCAATACGGCGGCTGGCGCGTTCCTCGCCAAAGAGGAACAGGATATCGGCCAGCGCCGCCTCGTCCAGTTCCGCGACCAGATCGGCGGCAGAGGGGCCATCCTGCGACATCCGCATATCCAGCGGCCCGTCGCGCATGAAGGAAAAGCCGCGTTCGGCCAGATCCAGCTGCATGGAGGAGACGCCAAGATCGAGGACGACGCCGTCGAGATCCTGCGCATATTCATCCATGCGGGAGAACACCCCCTGTTGCAGGGTCAGGCGGCCATCGTAGTCGCCGATCCAGCTTTCAGCCATTTCAAAGGCCAGCGGATCGCGATCAACGCCGATCACGTGATCGGCCCCTGCCTCCAGCAGGCCCCGGCTGTAGCCCCCGGCCCCGAAGGTGCCATCGAGCCAGCGCCCGGAAACCGGCGCCACGGCTTTCAGCAGCGGACGCAGAAGGACCGGTACGTGAGGACCGGTTGAGGTTGGGCGGTCCGTTGTCATGGATCAAGCGCCTCCGGCGCCATCGAGGAATTCCGCCGGGTCAAAGTCCTCGGGCAGATCGTCCAGCCACTCCTCGGATTTTGCCAGTTCTTCCTCTTCATAGGTTTCAGGCTTCCAGATCTGGAAGGTGTCGCCGGCGGCGATGAAGAACGCCTCGGCCTCCAGATTGATCTTGTTGCGCAGCTTGGCGGGCAGCACCAGCCGCCCGGTTTCATCAACGGTGGTCGGGAAGGACTGACCGTGGAACATGCGCTGCAACATCTTGCGCGGCATCGAGCCGCGCGGCAAGGCGTCGATTTTGGCGTCGACTTCCTCGATCGCCTCCATCGTGTAGCATTCCAGGAAATTGCGGCGGTGGTCACCATAGACGATGACCAGTTCGGGGTTGCTGCCGGATTGCCAGTTGGGGTCACCCGCTTCCAGAACACGGCGAAAGGAGGCCGGAATCGAGACCCGCCCCTTTGTATCCACCTTGTGGTGGCTTTCACCTCTGAACCTACGGCCCAATCTATCGTCCCTTTTTTCAGCGTCCCTCGTGCCGAAGCTATCCCCAGAAGCAAAAGGGGCGGGCTGATCTGCTGCCACTGATCAACCCGCCTCCTTATCCCGACTTGCGGGGTGTCCGACTGCGCGCGCCACCTGGGGGGATGTCTGCTCGCTCGCGCGCCGGATCTCTCTATTTTCGATGAAAGCGAAGGCCTGTATGAAACCTGCTTCTTAGTAGTCTTGGTTGGGGTCGTTTGGTGCCCCTGCTCTTCGTCTCATTCGATGAACTAGGGATACTATGGGAATACGTGGGCGACAACTGTTTTTTATGGACCACATCTGCACATCTAGATAACGACGCGCCGATTCTGCGGGAAAGAATCGCAGATACGCCCAGTGGTAGATTAAGCCACCATAAAGGCCACTATATGTAGGGTCACATCTGGCTTGGAAAAAGTGCCATGATTTCCCAGAAATTTTGAGAGCGAGTCTGGAGAATCAGAATGTTCACATTCTGTTCATGGGTGCGTGTGGCAGTTGGACCGGGGCAATTCCCGTGATCCGGGCGATATCGCCTGAAAATCACGCCAGAACAGCACAGTGATTCGGGAAAGCGGGCCAAAATGTCTCGACGCCGCCCATAATTTCCCACATGGCCCATCAATTCCCACGCGGCCCATGATTTCCCAGCAGCGCCGGGAGCGTTTCAGCTTCGCGATCTAGGCCATGCCGCCGCGGATCAGACCTTCGGCCATTTTTGCATAGGCTTCGGCCATCAGACCGTCACCGGCAGCGATGGGAGTGCCATTGTCACCGGCCAGCCGGGTCTCAAGATCAATCGGCAGCGCCCCGAGCAAGGGCACCCCGATGCGCTCAGCCTCGGCAGCAACCCCTCCGTGACCAAAGATGTGATGTTCGCCGCCACAATCCGGGCAGGCAAAGAAGGACATGTTTTCGATCAGGCCCAGCACCGGCGTTTTCAGGGTGTTGAACATGTCAATCGCCTTGCGCGCATCCAGCAGCGCCACATCCTGCGGGGTGGAAACAACGATGGCACCGGACAGCTCGGCCTTGGTGCACAAGGTCAGCTGCACATCGCCGGTGCCGGGCGGCAGATCGACGATCAGCACGTCAAGCTCCCCCCAGTTCACCTGCCCCAGCATCTGCTGAAGCGCGCCCATCAGCATCGGGCCGCGCCAGACCACCGCCTTGGCCTCGTCAACCATGAAGCCGATCGACATCAGCGTGACGCCATGGGCGTGCAGCGGTTCGATGATCTTGCCGTCAGGGCTGGCGGGGCGGCCGCTCGCCCCCATCATGCGCGGCTGGCTGGGCCCATATATGTCAGCGTCGAGCAGGCCCACCTTGCGCCCCTGCCGGGTGAGCGCCACGGCGAGATTGGCGCTGACGGTGGATTTGCCCACGCCGCCCTTGCCCGATCCCACGGCGAGAATGCGTTTCACCCCGCTGGGTTTCAGCGGCCCCTGCTGCGGCTTGGGGTGGCCGCCCAGTTTCAGGGTCGGCGCGGGCCGCGCGGCGGCATCGGAGTGGGCGGTCAGCGCCGCGGAGACGCTCTCCACCCCCGGCAGCGCCAGAACGGTTGCCTCGGCGGCGCGGCGCAGCGGCTCCATCTGGGCGGCGATCTGCGGGCTGGGCGCCTCGATCACGAAGCTGACGCGACCTCCCTCCACCATCAGCGCGCGCAGCATGTCGCGCGAGACCAGCGTTCCGCCATCGGGCAGTTGCAGCCGCGCAAGGGCGTCGCGAATCTCATCCTGGGTGGGGGTCATGGCCTGTCTCCTGTTGGTTACCCGCCATATAAGACCTGCGGCCGACAAGCCCAAGACCGCATCGGCCCCTGTATAGGCTCCCGGTCGGCCCCAATCTGCGCGCGGCCTGTAGCCTGCCCGTTTGCCGCCTGCCGCGAATTTAGGCATCAGCACACCGATTGGCGCATACCTCGGCAAGATCAACCCGGTTTCCGCAAGGAAACCCATGCGTTTGCTGCATAGCAGAAATGCCCCTTTCAGGGATTGTGCGTGTGCAGCATTATCATATTTATGAGGCCAAGAGAGGCCGGGAACGGCCAGACATTCATAGACGTTAAGGACAACACCGATGGCCGCTGTTGACAATATCACAACCCGCAAAGGCGCTCTGGCCTTCAGCCCGCGCGCCATGTTCGACGAGCTGAAAGGCAAGATTGCACGCTACCGCCTGTATCGCCAGACCATGGATGAGCTGTCGACACTCTCCGGTCGCGAGCTGGCTGACCTGGGGCTGAGCCGCTCCATGCTGCGCAGCGTCGCCTATGAGGCCGCATACGGCACGAAATAAAGAGATCAGGCTCTCTTCTCCTCCTCCCTTGGGAGCCTGCTATCGCGGTGACATCCTCCTCCTCCCTGATGTCACCGCACCCTATACCGGCGTCATAGCCGGACCCTGATACACCATGCCTCCTCCTCCCTGATGGTATGGTGTTGTACAGAACGGCGGTGCCCTCCTCCTCCCTGGCACCGCCGTTTTTTTGTGCCTGATTGCCTGATCGGCAGCGCCTCCCATTGATGACAGGACGCAAAAAGGCGCCGGCAAACTGCCGACGCCCGAGCTGGTGCCCGCCTGCCGATGGCGGGGATCTATCGGTGCTGGATCAGACCCGCAGTCGGCGCGGTCAGAACGGCACGTCCTCTGCTGCGGTGACGAAACGGGCGACAACCTTTTTCGTGCCGGCCTTCTCGAATGCGACTTCCAGCTTGTCTCCCTCGATCGCGGTGATCGCGCCATAGCCGAATTTCTGGTGGAACACCCGTTCACCGGCAGTGAAGGCGGAGGTGGCGGTGAGGTCGATGACGCTGGACTTGCTTTCCTTGGGCTGGGACAGGCCACGCTCTCCGGCGCGGGACTGCATGCGTTTCCAGCCCGGCGAGTTGTACCCATCGGCAGAGGCCATGCGGTCCTCAATCGTGGAGCGCACGCCCCCGAAACCGCCCGGAGCCGCCGCGCCGTAGCCGCCGCCGTAGAGACCGGGCGGGGTCAGCACCTCGACATGTTCTTCGGGCAGCTCATCAATGAAACGGGAGGGCAGCTGCGATTGCCACTGACCAAAGACACGGCGGTTGCCGGCAAAGGAGATCGTGCAGATGTCCTCGGCCCGCGTGATACCGACATAGGCCAGACGGCGTTCTTCCTCGAGGCCCTTCAGGCCGCTTTCGTCCATCGAGCGCTGCGAGGGAAAGAGACCATCCTCCCAGCCGGGCAGGAAGACGGCAGGAAATTCCAGCCCCTTGGCGGCGTGCAGCGTCATGATGGAGACCTTCTGCGCCGCATCCTGTTTGTCATTGTCCATGATCAGGCTGACATGTTCGAGGAAGCCCTGCAGGTTTTCAAACGCCTCCAGCGCCTTGACCAGTTCCTTGAGGTTTTCCAGACGGCCCGGCGAATCCGGGTTCTTGTCGGTCTGCCACATGGTGGTGTAGCCGCTCTCGTCGAGGATGGTTTCGGCCAGCTCCATATGGGTCATGTCGGCGTCGCCCGCCAGACGTCCCCAGCGGGAAAGATCGGTGACCAGCTGGCGCAGGGCATTGCCGCCCTTGCCCTTGATCTGGCCGCTCTCCACCGCAAGCCGCGCCCCCTCGACCAATGAGACGCCATTGCTGCGCGCCATGGTCTGGATGGTCTGCTGCGCCTTGTCGCCAAGACCACGTTTGGGGGTATTGACGATCCGCTCAAACGCCAGATCGTCCTCCGGGCTGACCACCAGCCGGAAATAGGCCATGGCATCGCGAATTTCGAGCCGCTCGTAGAAGCGCGGCCCGCCGATGACCCGGTACGGCAGACCAATGGTCAGAAAGCGGTCTTCAAAGGCGCGCATCTGATGCGAGGCCCGCACCAGAATCGCCATATTGTTGAGGTCGATGGGGGCAAGGCCACGGGTGCCGCGCTGCATCGCCTCGATCTCCTCGCCGATCCAGCGGGCCTCCTCCTCGCCGTCCCAATGGCCGATCAGACGCACCTTCTCGCCGCCGCGTGCCTCGGTCCAGAGTTCCTTGCCCAGACGTCCGCTGTTGCCCCGGATCACCCCGGAGGCGGCGCTGAGAATATGTTCGGTCGAGCGGTAGTTCTGTTCCAGCCGGACCACATTGGCGCCCGGAAAATCCTTTTCAAACCGCAGGATATTGCCCACCTCGGCCCCGCGCCAACCATAGATCGACTGATCGTCGTCACCAACGCAGCAGATGTTCTTATGCGCGCCCGCGAGAAGCCGCAGCCAGAGATACTGGGCCACGTTGGTATCCTGATATTCGTCCACCATGATAAAGCGGAACCAGCGCTGATATTGTTCCAGCACATCCGGGTTGTCCTGAAAGATGGTGACCATGTGCAGCAGAAGATCGCCGAAATCGACCGCATTCAGATCCTTCAGCCGCACCTGATACTGCGCATAGAGGTCCACGCCACGGTGATTATAGGCGCTGGCATCCGCGACCGGCACCCGGGAAGGCGTCAGCGCGCGGTTTTTCCAATCGTCGATCACCCCCGCGAGCATCCGCGCAGGCCAGCGTTTGTCATCTATGCCTTCGGCCTTGATCAGCTGTTTCAGCAGCCGGATCTGATCGTCGGTGTCCAGAATGGTGAAATTGGATTTCAGCCCGACCAGTTCGGCGTGACGGCGCAGCAGTTTCACGCAAATCGAGTGGAAGGTGCCAAGCCAGGGCATCCCCTCAACCGCCTGCCCCAGCATTCCGGCGACGCGCTCCTTCATCTCGCGCGCGGCCTTGTTGGTGAAGGTCACGGCAAGGATCTCGTTTGGTTTGGCCGTGCCGGTGGTCAGCAGATGGACAATCCGCGCAGTCAGCGCCTTGGTCTTGCCGGTGCCGGCCCCTGCCAGCATCAGCACGGGCCCTTCCAGACATTCGACGGCGGCGCGCTGTGCGGGGTTCAGCCCGTCAAGATAGGGCATCGGCCGCGCCGCCATGGCCCGCGCGGACAGCGAAATCCCCTCATAGGGGTCGATATCGTCAAAACTGCTCATGGGCAGGACATTAACGTGATTCAATCCCGGCGGAAAGAGGGCGTTCACAGTCTGTTCCGCAGACATCCGCAACAGATCAACCGAGCAAATCCCGAAAATCTTCAGTAGTTTAAACCCCGACATACCGGAATTTAGGTTAACGATTAACACAATTGAAAACTCAACCGACCAGCATGGACCAGCGGCCATAGCGCCGTGAGGGCACTCTCAATCGGACGGCAGACGGCACCATGAAACCTGATCTCAAAACCAGCGTCGCGGAGAGAACCCGCAGCATGTCACTCCTTTTCGTGCTGGTTGTGGCCGCGGCCGCCTCGGTCTGGGCCGTTTTTGCGGTGCCAACCCCCATCGTCGATCACATGCTGGAAGCCGACATCCGCAAACAGGCGGAACTCTGGCAGCGGCGGATCGTCCTGCATATGGCAAACCCGGAGGAGTCGTTCGAGGAGGGCATCATCCAGCCGCATGACGCCCATATGCTGGCGCTGTTCACCGAGGAAACCGATGTCTACCGCTATCGCCTGCTGACCAGCTCGGGCGAAATTTTCTGGTCCTCGCGCAGCGATGAAATCGGCGAGTTTGAGGCAAATGTCTTTTTCACCACCAAGGTCGCCAAAGGTGAGGTCTACTATATGCACGATGCCTTGCCCGCCTATGACGTCGACGGGCTGACCCTGGCAACCGGCAACTACAACAGCGAGGTCACGCGGGAGATCGCACAGGTATACATGCCCCTTATTCATAACGGGCATTTCGACGGTGCGATTGATTTCTATACCGATATCACCGAGCTGCGGAATATCTTCATCAACCGGGTGCGGCTGTCGCTGATCGTGCTGACATCCATAGCACTGCTGGCAATGACAATTGCTGTTTATGTCGTGTTCAAATCGAACCGATTCCGCATGAACCAGCTGCGCCAGCGCAACGAGACCGAGCGCGAGATCCTGGACGAACAGCTGCGGCTTGCCCGTGAAGTGCAGCTGCTGGGCGAGCTGAACGAATGGCTGCAATCCAGCCGTTCGCTCGACGAGCTGTTCGACATGGTGGCCCGTTTCATGACCCATATCCTGCCGACGGCTGAGGGCAGCGTCTATGTCTACTCCAACTCGCGCGATGTGCTTGACGGCTGTGCCAGCTGGAATGGCGGCAGTCACAAGGACCACATCCACCCGGAAGAATGCTGGGGGCTGCGTCGCGGCCGCAGCTATGAATTCGGCTCCTCCGAGATTGATTTTGTCTGCGAACATGCCGAGCCGCATGACGGCCGCGCCTATTACTGTTTCCCGATTCTGGCCCATGGCGAGACCGTCGGCCTGATGCATCTGCGCGCGCTGAGCGACGCCACGGAAGAGTTCCGCAGCAGCAAGAAACTGGCCCAGATGTGCGCCGAACAGATCTCCATGGCGATCGCCAATGTGCGGATGCGCGACCAGCTGCATGATCAGTCGGTGCGTGATCCGCTGACCGGTCTGTTCAACCGCCGCCACATGACGGAGACCCTGCGCAAGAGCATCTCCAGCAGCCAGAAGAGCGGCACACCGCTGAGCCTGATTGCGGTGGATGTGGATCACTTCAAGAAGTTCAATGACAATCACGGCCATGATGCCGGTGACATGGTCCTGCGGGCGGTCGGCTCGGTGCTGGAACAGGCCTGTGACGGCGATGAAGTGGCCTGCCGTCCGGGCGGAGAGGAATTCACGCTGATCCTTCCCGGGGTCAGCCAGCAGGATGTGATGACCAAGGCCGAGCTGCTGCGCCAGGCCGTGGAGGCGATTGTCGTCCGCTACGGCGAGAAGGCGCTGCCGGGGATTTCGATCTCGCTTGGCGTGGCCCATTATCCGCGCCACGGCACGATGCCACAGGACCTGCTGCGCGCCTCCGACGAGGCGCTCTACGATGCAAAAGCGAAAGGCCGCAACCAGGTCTGTGTCGCCTCCGCCGCAGAGCAGGCGCCACGCAACCCTGTCGCGCAGACAGGTCCCTCAAAGCCGTCGGATTCGGGCAGCTCGATCGCTGCGGAGTAGGCCGGAGACCCCTGCCCCCGCAGCAGGAACCGGGCCGACGGGCATTGACCAAAGCCCCGTCACAGCGACCAAACGATGCACCCGGCGCCAGCGCCCCAGTTGCGGCGGCTGGATTGACGGCGTGACCGGGCAACTGGGCGCGTGGGCAGACCGCCTTCGACACGGGCTTCGCGCTCGCTGCGCGATCCTTCGGATCGGTCATTGACCAGCCAACAGGATGACACGCCCCGACGCCGACCGTTGGCCCATCGGGCGCGCAATAGCCCTCTTTTACAATTGGCGGACACATCGCGCGCCCGATGGGCCTGGCTCTGGGCCTGGCGTGGCCCCTCGACCCGGCGTGATCCCCGCAAGGCCGCGACAAGACACCGATCAGAAGGCTCGCAAGCAATAGAGGCACGCACAATGCACCGGGGTGGTAACGGATGGCAGCGACCCGCGAGAAAGGCACCAAAAGGGCGCGCAGCGGGTGGCGCATACGGACGACAACAGCGCCGGAGATGGAACGGGTGCGGTCCAAATAGTTACAAAAATGTTTCAATGCTGCACTCCACACTAGACTTTTGCTGCAAGGCAGCGACAAATGCGCAGCATGGATCTGCACCAGCGTTACCCCGCTCTCAGTGACCTTCGCCAGCGCGCCCGGCGGCGCCTGCCCCGTTTCGTTTGGGAGTATCTGGACAGTGGCACCGGGCGAGAGGCGACCACCGCCCGCAACCGCAAAGCGCTGGATTGTATCGGCTTTGCCCCGTCGATTCTGCATGGGCCGCAACAGCCCTCGCTCAGCTCCAAGTTTCTGGGCGTGTCGCGCCCGCTGCCGTTTGGCATTGCGCCAGTTGGCATGTCGGGGCTGATCTGGCCCGACGCGGAACGCCAGCTGGCCCGCTGCGCCGCGGCGCAGGGCCTGCCCTACTGCCTGTCGACCGTGGCAAGCCAGTCCCCCGAAGATCTGGCCGATGACCTCGGGGCGGCGCCGTGGTTCCAGCTTTACCCGCCGAAGGATCCCGCCATCCGCCGCGATATGCTGCAGCGCGCCAAATCCGCAGGCTTTGCCGGTCTGGTGCTGACAGTTGATGTGCCCGTGGCCTCGCGCCGGGAACGGCAGACGCGCTCCGGGTTGACGCAGCCCCCCCGGCTGACGCCCCGGTTGCTGGCACAGGTGGCGATGCGACCGGCCTGGGCCCTGGGCATGGCGCGCCGGGGGATGCCGCATATGCGGACGCTGGATAAATATGTGACCGGCCAGAGCGGCAGCCTGTCGTCGACGGCCCATGTCGGCTACCTGCTGCGCACCTCGCCCGATTGGGACTATGTGAAATGGCTGCGCGACCATTGGGAGGGGCCGCTGATCATCAAGGGGGTGATGCGCGCCGAGGATGCCGCACCGCTGGAGGCGCTTGGCGTCGATGCGCTGTGGGTATCGAACCATGCCGGGCGCCAGTTCGATGCGGCCCGCGCCACCATCGAGGCCCTGCCGGATATTCGTGCGGCCACCACCCTGCCGCTGATTTTCGACAGCGGTATCGAAGGTGGTCTGGATATCCTGCGCGCGCTGGCGCTGGGGGCGGACTATGTCATGTTAGGCCGCGCGTTCCACTTTGCCCTGGCAGCGCTTGGCCCGCAGGGGCCGGACCATCTGATCGATCTTTTGCGCCTGGATCTGCTGGCAAACATGGGCCAGCTGGGGGCGGAGGACCTGACGATGCTGCCGCAACCGCTCCCACTTCAGCCGATTGCGCCGCCATTTGCGACATTTAAGACCGATACGGACCTAAAATCTCCGCCGTAATCGTATTTTTTGCCGGATTCTGGCCTCAGGTCAGCGCTATCACGCTGTCCATACCCAGAACTACGTCTATACCGGACCCTAATTTGCGCTTATCACTCCGCCAAACTGCACGACCCCGAGGAAGCCATGACTGACTTCAAGAAAATCCTGATCGCCAACCGCGGCGAAATCGCCATCCGCGTCATGCGGGCAGCCAATGAGATGGGCAAGAAGACGGTTGCCGTCTATGCCGAAGAGGACAAGCTGGGCCTGCACCGGTTCAAGGCGGATGAAGCCTATCGGATCGGCGAAGGTCTGGGACCGGTGGCCGCCTATCTGTCGATTGACGAGATCATCCGCGTGGCCAAGGAAAGTGGCGCCGATGCGATCCACCCCGGCTACGGCCTGCTGTCGGAGAACCCGGATTTCGTGGATGCCTGCGCCCGCAACGGCATCACCTTTATCGGTCCGAAGGCGGAAACCATGCGCGCGCTCGGCGACAAGGCCAGTGCCCGCCGCGTCGCAATCGAGGCCGGCGTGCCGGTGATCCCCGCCACCGAAGTGCTGGGCGATGACATGGATGCGATCCGCGCCGAAGCGGCTGAGGTCGGCTATCCCTTGATGCTGAAAGCCTCCTGGGGCGGCGGCGGTCGCGGTATGCGCCCGATCCACAGCGAATCCGAACTTGAGGAAAAGGTGCTGGAAGGCCGCCGCGAAGCGGAAGCGGCCTTTGGCAATGGCGAGGGCTATCTGGAAAAGATGATCACCCGCGCCCGCCACGTCGAGGTACAGATCCTGGGCGACAAACATGGGCAAATCTACCACCTTTATGAGCGGGACTGCTCGGTGCAGCGCCGCAACCAGAAAGTGGTCGAGCGTGCGCCCGCCCCCTATCTGACCGAGGAACAGCGCGCCGAAATCTGCGATCTGGGCCGCAAGATCTGCCAGCATGTGAACTATGAATGCGCAGGCACCGTCGAATTCCTGATGGATATGAACGACGGCAAATTCTACTTCATCGAGGTGAACCCGCGGGTGCAGGTGGAGCATACGGTGACCGAGGAAGTCACCGGCATCGACATCGTGCAGGCGCAGATCCTGATCGCCGAGGGCAAGACCATTGCCGAGGCCACCGGCAAGGCGTCGCAGGACGAGATCCAGCTCAATGGTCATGCGCTACAGACCCGGGTGACTACCGAGGATCCGCTCAACAACTTCATCCCGGATTACGGTCGAATCACCGCCTACCGCTCGGCCACGGGCATGGGCATCCGTCTGGATGGCGGCACCGCCTATGCGGGCGGCGTGATCACCCGTTACTATGATTCGCTGCTGACCAAGGTGACGGCCAAGGCCCCCACCCCGGAAAAGGCGATTGCCCGCATGGACCGCGCGCTGCGTGAATTCCGGGTGCGCGGTGTCAGCACCAATATCGCCTTTGTCGAGAACCTGCTGAAACACCCGACCTTCCTGTCGAATGAATACACCACCAAATTCATCGACGAGACGCCGGAGCTGTTCCAATTCGCCAAGCGCCGCGACCGCGGCACCAAGGTGCTGACCTATATCGCCGATATCTCGGTGAACGGGCATCCCGAAACCGAAGGTCGCCCGGCGCCTCATCCCGATCTGAAAGAGCCGCGCGCGCCCAAGGCCGATGCCGCGACGCAGCCCTATGGCACCCGCAACCTGCTGGAGCAAAAGGGCGCGCAGGCGGTGGCCGACTGGATGAAGGCGCAGCGCCAGCTGCAGCTGACTGATACCACGATGCGCGACGGCCACCAGTCGCTGCTGGCCACCCGGATGCGCAGCCATGACATGATCAAGGTGGCCCCGGCCTATGCCCAGAACCTGAGCCAGCTGTTCTCGGTCGAGTGCTGGGGCGGTGCGACCTTCGACGTGGCCTATCGCTTCCTTCAGGAATGTCCCTGGCAGCGCCTGCGCGACCTGCGCGAGCGGATGCCAAACCTGATGACCCAGATGCTGCTGCGCGCCTCCAATGGTGTCGGCTATACCAACTATCCCGACAATGTGGTGCAGAGCTTTGTGAAACAGGCAGCCACCGGCGTTGATGTGTTCCGCGTCTTTGACAGCCTGAACTGGGTCGAGAACATGCGCGTCGCCATGGATGCGGTCGTTGAAAGCGGCAAGATCTGCGAAGGCACCATCTGCTATACCGGCGATATCCTGGATCCGAACCGCGCCAAATACGACCTGAAGTATTATGTCGGCATGGCCAAGGAGCTGGAAGCGGCAGGCGCGCATATTCTGGGCCTGAAGGACATGGCGGGCCTGCTGAAGCCGGCCGCTGCCCGCCAGCTGGTCAAGGCGCTGAAAGAAGAGGTTGGCCTGCCGGTCCATTTCCACACCCATGACACCTCGGGTGTGGCTGGTGCCACCATCCTGGCGGCAGCGGATGCCGGCGTCGATGCGGTGGACGCCGCTATGGACGCCTTCAGTGGCGGCACCTCGCAGCCCTGCCTCGGCTCCATCGTCGAAGCGTTGCGCAACACCGACCGCGACACCGGGCTGGACATCGCCAAGATCCGCGAAATCTCGGACTATTGGGAACAGGTGCGGATGCAATATGCCGCCTTTGAATCCGGGTTGCAGGCGCCCGCCTCGGAGGTCTATCTGCACGAGATGCCCGGCGGCCAGTTCACCAACCTGAAGGCACAGGCGCGCAGCCTGGGGCTGGAGGATCGCTGGCATGAGGTCGCCCAGACCTATGCCGATGTGAACCAGATGTTCGGCGATATCGTGAAGGTGACGCCCTCGTCCAAAGTGGTTGGCGACATGGCACTGATGATGGTCAGCCAGGGTCTGAGCCGTGACGACGTCGAGGATCCGAAGAGTGATGTGGCCTTCCCGGACTCGGTTGTCGACATGATGCGCGGCAACCTCGGCCAGCCTCCGGGTGGCTTCCCTGAGGGGATCGTCTCCAAGGTGCTGAAAGGCGACGCGCCCAATCTGGATCGCCCCGGCGCCCATCTGGACCCGGTCGATCTGGAAGCGACCCGTGCGGAGCTGTCGCGGGAGCTGGAAGGCAAGGCCGTCGATGACGAGGATCTGAACGGCTACCTGATGTATCCCAAGGTGTTCCTCGACTACATGGGCCGCCATCGCCAATATGGTCCGGTCCGTAGCCTGCCCACCCGCACCTTCTTTTACGGGATGGAACCGGGCGAGGAGATCACCGCAGAAATCGACCCCGGCAAGACGCTGGAAATCCGCCTGCAGGCCATCGGCGATACCGATGACAAGGGCGAGGTGAAAGTCTTTTTCGAACTCAACGGCCAGCCCCGCGTCATCCGCGTGCCGAACCGTCTGGTCAAGGCGACGACGCAGGCCCGGCCCAAGGCCGAGCAGGGCAATGCAAACCATGTCGGCGCGCCGATGCCCGGTGTCGTGGCCACCGTTGCTGTGCAGGTTGGCCAGCCGGTGCATGAGGGCGACCTGCTGCTGACCATCGAGGCGATGAAGATGGAAACCGGCATCCATGCCGAGCGCGATGCGGTGGTGAAGGCCCTGCATGTGCAGGCAGGCGGGCAGATCGACGCCAAGGATCTGCTGATCGAGCTGGAGTGATCACAGCCCGCGCCTGTCACCGATGACAGGCACTGCGACTATCATATGAAGGCGTCCCCGCATTCCGGGGGCGCCTTTTTCTGTCGGATGGCGCGGTCTGCCAGATGCGCGGTGGTCAGATCAGCGCCTGTGTCTCGATCTGTGGTGGCATCAACACCGGGGCCTCGGCGGTATGAAGACCCCCAGCCTGCCCATCCGTGGTGAGTTTGGCGCCGATCGCCAGACCAATGGCGACGGTCAGGCCAAGGATGCGCAATGTGTCCAGCCTGTCGTCCAAGGATTTACCCATCCGGTCGCGCAGCGGTTTGCTAAGCAGTGTCATCTCGGGGCTCCCTTTCGGTTTCGCAGATATCTCCGCGGGTTGGCCCGGCTCGTTGGCTCGCAAACATCAGGTCGTCTTGGCCAGGCTCATGTCATCATCATAAGGGTAAAACGCCGCACGTGGCGGCTTCCGTCGCTCAAAACACCGTGACGGTCATTTTTTGCCGACGGCTTTGCGTTTTTCCCTTGCAGCCCTGCCTGTGAATGACTAAATCCGCTTCACCGAATGGCAGCGCGGGCGTAGCTCAGGGGTAGAGCATAACCTTGCCAAGGTTAGGGTCGGGCGTTCGAATCGCCTCGCCCGCTCCATTTGGATACATGAAAAGGCCACCGCTTGCAGACGCAACGGTGGCCTTTCGCGTTTGTGAAATACGACATAGCCTCTGGCTTGCGCGGAATCACTTCAGCGCCTAAGAACAGAGCGCGAACAGCTGCAACGGCAGCATGAGAACAGGTGATACGGCAGCATGCTCACATCGGTAGAACTCTGCGCTGGTGCAGGCGGCCAGGCACTGGGGCTTGAGAAAGCCGGCTTTGACCACACCGCGCTGGTCGAAATCGACAAACATTGCTGCGCCACCCTGCGCCATAACCGGCCCCAGTGGAATGTGCTGGAAGAGGATGTGCGCGCCTTCAAGGCGGATGCCGACGCCTATCGCGGCATTGACCTGCTGGCCGGCGGGCTGCCCTGCCCACCATTTTCGGTGGCCGGCAAACAGCTGGGCGAGAAGGACGAGCGCAACCTCTTTGACGATGCCATCGAAATCGTCGCCGCCACCCGCCCCCGCGCGGTGATGATCGAGAATGTGCGCGGCTTTCTGGATGCGGTGTTCCATGACTACCGCGAGAAGCTGAAGAAACAGCTGGCCAAACTGGGCTATGAGACCGACTGGCGCCTGCTGAATGCTTCCGACTTCGGCGTGCCGCAGCTGCGCCCGCGGGTGGCCATCGTCGCCCTGCGCAAGGAATTCTCCGGCCAGTTCAACTGGCCCGAGCCGCTGCCGCATAATCCCCGCACCGTGGGCGAGACCCTGCTTGACCTGATGAAGGAACGCGGCTGGGGCGGGGCCGAGGATTGGGCCGCCAGGGCCGATGAGATTGCGCCAACGATTGTGGGCGGCTCCAAGAAACATGGCGGGCCGGACCTCGGCCCCACCCGGGCGCGGCGCGCCTGGGCCGCCTTGGGCGTCGAGGGGCGCACCATCGCCTATGAGGCGCCGGATCCCTTTCACAACGACATGCCGCGCCTCACCGTGCGGATGGTGGCGCGCATTCAGGGCTTCCCCGACAGCTGGCATTTCACCGGGGCCAAGACCAACGCCTATCGCCAGGTCGGCAATGCCTTTCCGCCGCCGGTGGCCGAAGCCGTGGCCCGGCAGATCCGTCAGGCCATCGCACGCCCCAGCCTGAAGGTGGTGACCAGCCCTGCCACCGGGCGTTGATCGGGCCGTCGTGATGGCGCTGCGCGATGTGGGGCCACATCCTGCCCTGTCACCTTTCCCAAAATACTCAAGCCACGGCTGCAACCGGGAACAGGCTCTGCGATGAAACAGAAACTGCCGCCCAGCCGGATCCATCCCGGCCATGCTGATCACCTGCTGCTCAGCGCGCTGGCACAGGATATCACCAGCCGCGCAGGCGGCCCGATGGAGCTGGCGGCGGGCTTTCCGCTGATGCTGCGCACGTGCATCGACGATGTGATCCTGACCGCCAAGACAGGGCGGCGCGCCTATGAGGATCTGGAAAAAACCGAGAAGACCTATATCGGCACCCGCGTCGAGATTGAGCTGCGGGCGCTGCTGCGCCTGCCAAAGGGGCGGCTGGATACCGTGATCCTCGGCCATGATGTGGATATCAAACACACCATGGGCAGCAATTGGATGATCCCGACCGAAGCCGTCGACCAGCCCTGTATCCTGGTGGCGGCGGATGAGCCGCGGGCGCGCTGTTACCTCGGGCTGATCGTCGCGCGGCAGGCCTATCTGACCGCCGGTCAGAACAAGGACGCCAAACGCTCGATCTCGGCCGAGGGGTTTGGCAATATTCTCTGGCTGCTCTGCGATCAGCCCTATCCGGCCAATTTCTGGCGCCTGCTGCCGGAGCGGGTGGTGGCGCGTATCTTTGCCGGGGAGAGTGGCAATGCCCGGATGGCGACGCTGTTCCGGGAGGTGCAGCGTCAGCCGATTCCCCGTGACGTCGTCGAGGCGGTGGCCGCGCAGAAGGATTTCATGCGGCGGATCCGCTCGGATGGCGGCCATGGCACGCGGGACCTGCTGGGGCGGGAGGGCATCGTTATCCTCGAGGGGCGCAAGGATGCGCAGCTGATCCGCGCGCTTGACCTGCCCCATTGCGGCGGCTCGGAGTTCATATCGGCGCAGCTCTCCAACCTGATGCAGGCGCGGCTGGCCGCCAGCGCTGGTCACACGATCCGCGAAGATTTTTTCGATCCGGGGTGAAAACCCGCTGTTTTTCGGTTGCAGCCCTGCGCGCAATTGCCTATTCACCGCCTCACCGGATGGCAGCGCGGGCGTAGCTCAGGGGTAGAGCATAACCTTGCCAAGGTTAGGGTCGGGCGTTCGAATCGCCTCGCCCGCTCCATCAGGATCACAAAGGCCGCTCTTTTGAGCGGCTTTTTGTTTTTCTACCAAAAACACAGGGTTACCCGGCCATCTGCGGTGTCTTTACGGCGATGATGCTTGCGGCGATCTGGATCTGCGCGCAGGGCTGACGTGCGGGTGGGCGTCCGATTAATTTCTTCACGCAGCTGTCATTTTTCCTCTTGCAGGTGCTGCGTCAATTTCCTAAACACCGCCTCACAAATGGCAGCGCGGGCGTAGCTCAGGGGTAGAGCATAACCTTGCCAAGGTTAGGGTCGGGCGTTCGAATCGCCTCGCCCGCTCCATTTGGACTGCAAAGGCCGCTCTTTACGAGCGGCCTTTTGCGTTTCCGCACCCGGATCAGCGCCACGATGCGCTTGCGCGAACATTTGATCAAATTCCTTTGACGCGACTCTCAAAACCCGCCAATGCTGTGCCAAAGGGGCCAGAGCCCCATCGCCTATGCGCCACAGGTCTGGCGCTTCAGCTCAGGAGGACAACAGCCCATGGCCCCGGTCATCTATCCCACCACCAATTTCACCGCCACCGAACAGCTCTGCCTTGAGCGCGGCGAGGGCATCTATGTGTTCGACAGCGAGGGCAACAAATATATCGAAGGGCTGGCCGGGCTCTGGTGTACATCGCTGGGCTACAGCAATACCGAAGTGATGGATGCGATCACCGAGCAGCTGCATAAGCTGCCATTTTCGCACACCTTTGGCGGCAAGACCCATCAGCCGATCCAGGATCTGGCGAAGAAGCTGGCCGCGATGGTGCCGGTGGAGGACGCCTATATCTTCTTTGGCAACTCAGGCTCCGACGCCAATGACACCCATTACAAGATGCTGCGCTATTACTTCAACGCAATCGGCAAGCCGGAGAAGCGCAAGATCATCACCCGCGAGCGCGGCTATCACGGGGTCACGGTTGCAGCCGGTTCGCTGACCTCCCTGCCCGCGAATCTCGCGCATTTTGATGCCCCACTGGAGGCGCTGTCGATCCTGCGCGCCGACTCGCCGCATTATTACACCGCCCGCAAGGGCAATGAGACCGAGGCGCAGTTTGTCGAGCGCATCCTTCAGAACCTCGAAGACCAGATCCTGGCGGAAGATCCCGACACGATTGCGGCGATGATCGTGGAGCCGATCACCGGCGCCTCTGGCGTGATCGTGCCGCCGGAGGGCTACTATGAGGGGCTACAGGCGCTGCTGCGCAAATATGGCATTCTGGTCTGGGCCGATGAGGTGATCTGTGGCTTTGGGCGCACCGGCGCCGATTTCGGCTGCACCACCATGGGCATCAAGCCGGATCTGATGACCTTTGCCAAGCAGTTGTCCTCGGCCTATTTCCCGATCTCGGCCTCGGTCATTCCGGGCTGGATGTATGAGGCGATGGTGGATCAGACCAATCAGGTCGGCGTGTTTGGGCATGGCTATACCTACTCCGGGCACCCGGTCGCCTGTGCTGCCGCGCTGAAGACGCTCGAAATCTACGAGCGCGACAATCTGTTCGACCACGCCGCCGAGGTTGGCAGCTACATGCAGGCGCAGCTGCGCGAGATCTTCACCGATCATCCGCTGGTGGGCGAAGTGCGCGGCAAGGGGCTGATCGCGGCGCTGGAACTGGTGTCGAACAAGACCACCGGCGCAAGCTTTGACAGGGGCCTTGCCGGGGCCACCGCGCAAAGGCTGTGTCAGGACAATGGTCTGATCCTGCGGGCCGTGGCCGGGAATGCGGTCGCGCTCTGCCCGCCGCTGATCATCACGAAGGATGAGGTGGACGACATGCTGGCACGCCTGAAAACCGCGATCGACGCCAGTTTCGAAGAGCTGAAAGCAGCCGGTCACCTGGCGCATTGAGGCCGCAGACGCCCCAGTGTGCGACGACGGACCGACAAGAGCAGCGCCCCGGCTGAGGCGCTGCTTTTTTATCGCCCCCAAGACCTCCGCCTCGCCAGACAACAGGCTGATAGCGACACCCGCGAGATCTGTGCGATATCCGATAATGTCACAATCTTGCGGTTTTTCCCCGTGAAAGGATCACAAATTACTGCGAGGTTTGTCTTATCCCAAGGGTGTTCCAAACCTTGCATTTCAGCACCAGCGCATTTCGCGATCCCGCATGGCCCTGTGGTCGGATGGTTTCGGGGGGAACCTGATGGTCCGGGACCTGTGGGATACGGAGACCAATGGGTCCGGGGACCACTGTATCCGGTAGGTCGGGGGAACCGGGGCATGGGACGTGAGGCGGCACGGACCGCGTCACTCCCTGCCGCCGGACAGTCTGGCTGAAACTCTGCGTGAAGTTCTGCCTGACAGGCTGCGGGCCGCAGAGCTTACTGTCTGAGCCTTTGAGCCGGATCCCAGGTCAGAACACCTTGAACGTCATCGTTGTCAGCGAGCGTTCGATTCCCTCGATATCGAGCAGCTGATCGTTGATGTATTTGCCAACATCCTGATCGCTGGGAATGTAGAGTTTCATCAGGAGATCATAATCGCCACTGGTGGAATACAGCTCGGAGTGGATTTCACGCAGGGCAATCTCTTCGGCCACTTTGTAGGTGGTGCCGGGTTTGCAGCGGATCTGGATAAAGACGCAGGTGGACATGATGGCCCTCAACTGTTTGGGAATGCGTGGTTTGCGCGCCAAGCTGGCATGCGGGCGCAGCGGAGGCAATCCCCGGCGACGGGCATGAGAGGCTGGCCGCAGACAATTGGCGCAACAGTTTTGCGCCAATTGACGCGGCAGGCTTGAGCGCGGCCCCGCCCTGCCCCTATAAGCAGCGGCAGGATATCAAGGACATGCCGACCATGCGTACCGCTCAGATCACCCGCAAGACCGCCGAAACCGAGATCAGTGTCGAGATCAACCTCGATGGCACTGGTGCCTATGACAATCAGACCGGCGTCGGTTTCTTTGATCACATGCTGGACCAGCTGTCGCGCCACTCGCTGATCGACATGACCATCCGCGCCAAGGGTGACTATCACATCGACGACCACCACACGGTGGAGGACACCGGCATTGCACTGGGTCAGGCGCTGGTTGCCGCACTTGGCGATAAGAAAGGCATCAACCGTTATGGCGAATGCCACCTGCCGATGGATGACGCCCAGGTGCGCTGTGCGCTGGATCTGTCGGCACGCCCCTTCCTGATCTGGAACGTTGAGCTGCCAACCCAGAAGATCGGCAGCTTTGATACCGAGCTGGTGCGGGAGTTCTTTCAAGCCTTGAGCACCCATGGCGGCAT
The DNA here is from genome assembly GCF_048056095.1 of Phaeobacter sp. JH20_34. NCBI lineage: Bacteria > Pseudomonadati > Pseudomonadota > Alphaproteobacteria > Rhodobacterales > Roseobacteraceae > Phaeobacter > Phaeobacter sp. JH20_34. The sequence goes on from NZ_JAYMWT010000021.1 coordinate 279,108, forward strand.
CACCCTGCACATCGACCAGCTGCACGGGTTCAACAGCCACCATATTGCCGAGGCCGCGTTCAAGGCGGTGGCGCGCGCGCTGCGCACCGCCGTTGAGACCGACCCGCGCAAGGCGGATGCGATCCCGTCCACCAAAGGCGCTCTGTAAATGCTGACCGCGATCATCGACTATGAATCGGGCAATCTCCACTCCGCCGAAAAAGCCTTTCAGCGCATGGCGCGGGAGGTGAATGGTGGCGAGGTGATCGTGACCTCTGACGCGGATGTGGTGGCGCGGGCCGATCGGCTGGTGCTGCCCGGCGACGGCGCCTTTCCGGCCTGCGCAGAAGAACTGCGCGGCCATCGCGGCATCTATGAGGCGATGGTGGAGGCGGTCGAGCAGAACGGCCGACCCTTCCTCGGCATCTGTGTCGGCATGCAGCTGATGGCCACCACCGGTCATGAGTATCGCGAGACGCCCGGCCTTGGCTGGGTTGAGGGCGATGTGGTCAAGATCACCCCCAGCGACCACAGTCTGAAAGTGCCGCATATGGGCTGGAACAATCTGGTGATCGACCATGACCACGCGATTTTTGATGGTATTTCCTCAGGCGATCACTGCTATTTCGTGCATTCCTATCATTTCCGCGTCACCGATCCGGCGGAACGGCTGGCGCATGTGGACTATGGCGGCGATGTCACGGCCGTCATCGGGCGCGACACCATGGTGGGGATGCAGTTTCACCCGGAGAAAAGCCAGGATATCGGCCTGCGGATGATCGGGAACTTTCTGACCTGGCGACCGTGACGCAGCGGTTGACCCGCAGCATATGATAAAGCCGCCTGCTGCACAGGCGGCTTTTGTTTTTGAGTATTTATGGAAAGATGACAGGCGGGGCGCGATCAGGCCGCTGCCCTGCGCAGCGAGAGCGGCGCCGCGCCATAGGCCTTGCGAAAGGCACGGCTGAAGCCTTCGGGGCTGGCATAGGCATAGCGGCGGGCCACCGCCTCCACCCGGTCGCCGCGCGTGAGATCCTGATGCGCCAGAATCAACCGCCAGCGGCGCAGGTACCCCATCGGGGTTTCGCCGACAGCGGCCCCGAACAGCTCGGCAAAGCGGGACAGCGACAGGCCGGCGACCTCGGCCAGATCGGCATTGCTCCAAAGGCGGCCGGGGTGATCGTGCATCGCCACAATCGCCCGGCTGAGACGCGGGTCGGACAGCCCTGCCAGCAGCCCCGGCTCCGTAGCACCCTCGCGGATCTGATGCCGCAGCAGCCGCACCATCAGCACCTCCCCCAGCCGGTTGATCACCGATTGCGCCCCACAGCGCTGCGCATCAGCCTCATCCCGCATCAACCGCAGCAGATCCCGGGCCTCCGGCTTGTCGGCGATGTCATAATCCACCAGCCCGGGCAGTGCGGCGATGAGCGGATTGCGGCGCCCTGACCAATCCACCCGTGCCGCCCACATCACCCTGTCGGGCGGTTGCGCCGGGGCATCATCACAACTGCTGTAGAGCAGCCGCACCGGCTCCCCCGACGCATCCGCCAGAGCGATAAGATTGGCCTCTCCCGGTGCGGCAGCGCGAACGGAGAGCTGGAAACGCTCCATCAATGTGGTCAGGCGGTCCATGATATCGGTGTTTCCATCAGATTTTTCGGATTTATCTGATACTATGCTGCGTCATACTTCGAGACAAGCCCCCAGGGCTGACTTCGAACAAGGAGCGACAACATGTTGATGCCACGCCAACCCACGCCCGATCTGACCCTGCCAACGCTGGACCATGGACCGTTTGACCTGTCGCGGGAAGACAGCCAGCGCGGCACCGTGATCTGCTTTTATCGCGGACTGCACTGCCCGATCTGTGCCAACTACCTCAAGGAACTGGAAAAACGGGTGGCCGATTTCGCCAGCCGTGGCGTGAACTGCATTGCGGTCAGTTCGGACGGCGAAGAGCGCACCCGCGCTATGGCCGAGAAGATCGAGGCGAAGAACCTACGGTTTGGCTATGATCTGCCCCTGAATGTCGCCCGCCAATGGGGTCTGTACCTGTCGACCTCACGCGGGAAGACATCAATCGGGATCGAGGAGCCGGCGCTGTTCTCCGAACCGGGCCTGTTCATGGTGACCCCGGAGCAGACGCTCTACTATGGGTCGGTGCAGACCATGCCCTTTGTCCGGCCGCATTTTTCAGAGCTGGTATCGGCGCTGGATTTCGCCATCGCCAACGACTATCCGGCGCGCGGCGAATACGACGGCGACGTCTGACGCGGGCTGCGCCAGGTCGCGGCGCCAGTCGGCCACGGCGTGCTGTGGCCGGATCGCCACCTGCCTCAGGTCGACAGGCAGAAATCCGGGCAAGAATGGATGGACAGCGGTGCCGCACAAGGGCATACACCGCAGACCCAGATATCCCAGTCGCTTGCAGGTCACCGTCCGGTGCAGATCCGTCTTGAAAAATTCGACCACCAGGAAGGCCAGCACCGCTATTGCGTGCTGCATCTGAGCCGAACCCTGTTTGGCGAATGGTGTGTCGAGCAGACCAGCGGGCCCTTGGGTGAGGCCGGAGGGCAGCAGCGGCGCAGCTACTATGCCTCGCAGGAGATCGCGCTGGCCGCAGCGGCGCAGCAGCGCGACCGTCAGATCAAACGCGGCTTTGTCCCGATTCCGGTTCAGCTGGGGCTGTTCTAGACGGGCACAAAAAAGGCGGCGCAGACATCCCCTCCACGCCGCCCGTCCGATCACTCACAGCAATCCGGCTGTTTACTTCACGCGGCTCCAGGTCTGTTTGGAGCAGATCAGCCCGCCCGCGACACAGCCCCGCAGAGCCAGCGATGCGCCCGACAGGTTCATCTTGCCGATGTAGATCTTGTTGTTCGACGGCCGCCAGACCTTGCCCGCATAAGACCCGTCGCCATTGGCCACCATATCGATCACCAATGTCTTGCCGATATTGGGGGATATATACTCTCCCTCGGCATTGAAGGTCCGGCTGATCTTGCCGCAGACCGCCGCGCCGCAGGGCGCCATGGTGACATGCGCATAAGAGCCGTCATCCGTCTGCGTCTTCCAGGTGCCCAGCACCGGATCCGCCGCCGCCATGCCCGCCAGCCCCAGTGCAAATGTCACGCCAAGTGCCAGTTTCTTCATGTGTCATCCTCCCTTTTGCAGCCAGTCTGGCCGCCAACAGGCAATTCAGGCAAGCTTGACCTCGGGTCGCGTTGCAATCACGGGCCGCCTTGTGCAAAAGAGGCGTCAGAGCAGGCCCGCCCCCGATCACCGGCGACCGGAGGCGGCGGTCCCGGCTCAGACAGTTCTGGCAGTACCGATAAGGGCACGCGATATGATCCTCTACCCCGCAATTGATCTCAAGGACGGGCAAGCCGTTCGCCTGCTGCATGGCGATATGGACAAGACAACGGTCTTCAACGACGATCCGGCCGCGCAGGCGCTGGAGTTTGTCGCCGCAGGCTGCGAATGGCTGCATCTGGTCGATCTCAACGGTGCCTTTGCAGGCGAGCCGGTCAATGCGGCCCCGGTCGAGGACATTCTGAAACGGTGCCAGGTGCCCGCACAGCTGGGCGGCGGTATTCGCGATATGGCGACCATCGAACGCTGGATCGACAAGGGGCTGGCGCGGGTGATCCTTGGCACCGTGGCGGTGGAAAATCCCGATCTGGTCCGCGAGGCGGCACGTGCATTCCCGGGCAAGGTTGCCGTCGGCATTGACGCGCGCAATGGCCGCGTTGCGACCAAAGGCTGGGCCGAGGAAACCGATGTGATGGTTACGGATCTGGCAAAATCCTTCGAAGACGCAGGTGTTGCCGCGATCATCTACACCGATATTCTGCGCGACGGCGCCATGAAGGGGCCGAATATCGAGGCAACGGCAGATCTGGCCAATGCCGTCAGCATCCCGGTGATCGCCTCGGGCGGCGTGTCCTCGCTCGACGATTTGCAGGCCCTGAAATCCTGCGGCGCGCCGCTCAATGGCGCGATTTCCGGCCGCGCCCTCTACGATGGGGCCATCGACCTCGCGCAGGCGCTGAAGATCCTGAAGGGCTGAGACCTGGTCTTCTTCTGGCCGAAAATATCCCGGGGGTGAATGGGCCAAAGGCCCAGAGGGGGCAGCGCCCCCGCCCCGGCCCCCGGCCCCCGCTCCCGGTTGGCTCCAGCTGCCCCCGCAGCGGATCAGCGCGCGGCGGCCGCCGTCAGTTTTGCCAGCGCGCCCTGCATCTTGGCGATGACATCGGCATCAGCCGCGATATCCAGACCCGCCAGCATCTCTGACGGGTTTTCATAGGTCAGCCAGACCTGCCCCTCGGCATCCTCATGGACCAGAACCTTCAGCGGCAGGAAAAGCCCCGCCCGCATATCCGCCTGCATCGCGGGGGTGCCCAGCTGGGGGTTGCCAAAGATCAGGAGTTGCGCCTCGGCGAGGGACATATCCACGGCTGCCGCACCCGCAGCGTGGTCCACCCGGGCAAAAACCGTGGCCCCGGCGCCTTCGACCGCCGCCTGTAGCGCATCCATGGTGTCAGACACGGAACTCGGGCTCGGAACCGTCATCAGTTCGGCTGCGGCCGGGATCGCGGAGAGGGCAGCAAGAGTTCCGGCAAGGGCGAGGGATTTGATCATGGCGATGGCTCCGAGAAAATGACAACATGCCAGCAGCACAGGCCAAGCTGGGCAAACAGGCAATTCACATCTCAGGCATCGGCAGAGTGTCGCTGACCTGACCGCCCCTCGGTGGCCCACCCTCTGCCAGGCAAGACCCGCGGTCGACACCCCAGGGCCACGCGCGGCCTGCGGCACCGCGCCTGCTTTCCATTCCTCACGTAATGGCGTCTATTGCGCGGCGACAGCGCAACCGGCGCCTCCGGTTGCGATCACAGACACGAAAGTTCTCCCATGCCCCGCGTCCGCAAGACCCGCCTCCCAGACAGCGCCCGTTTGTGGCAGATGGTATCGCCCGGTGATTTTGTCGATGGCTATGCGGTCGACAGCCCGCTCACCCCGCGCGAGGCCGCCGATATCGGCCTGTCGATGCCGGGCTGGGCAGCCGCACTCCTGCGGCTGCGCAATGCCTTGGTCCGGCCGCTCGGACTGAAGACCGAGGTGAGCGACAGCGGCGAGGGCGCGATTTTTCCGGTGACATTCGAGGACAGCCGCGAGCTGATCCTGGGCGCCGATGATGCTCATCTCGATTTCCGGATCACCGTATTGCGGCACGAAGGACGGATTCACATGGCCACCTGGGTGCATCGTCACAATCTGCTGGGACGGATCTATCTGGCGCTGGTGATGCCGTTTCACATCCTGATCATCCGTGACAGCATGCGCCGCATCGCGCGGCACCGCCCGATGATTGCATCCCAACCACCCGCGCAGTAAAGACACAAGGCACCCCCAGCGGCAAAGGGATCGCCATGCTGAAGACCCGTATCATCCCCTGTCTCGACGTGGCTGACGGCCGCGTGGTCAAAGGTGTCAATTTTGTCGGCCTGCGCGATGCCGGAGACCCGGTTGAGGCGGCCAAGGCCTATGACGCGGCAGGCGCGGATGAAATCTGCTTTCTCGACATTCATGCAACCCACGAAAATCGCGGCACCATGTTCGATATGGTGCGACGCACCGCAGAGCAGTGTTTTGTGCCGCTGACCGTGGGCGGTGGGGTGCGCACAAAGGATGATGTGCGCGCGTTGCTGCTGGCAGGCGCCGATAAAGTGTCGTTCAATTCCGCAGCCGTGGCCAACCCGGATGTGATCCGCGAGGCGGCCGATCAGTTTGGCAGCCAGTGCATCGTCTGCGCCATCGACGCCAAGACCGTGGCCCCCGGCAAATGGGAGATCTTCACCCATGGCGGGCGCCGCGAAACCGGCATTGATGCGGTGGACTTTGCCCGGCTGGTCGTTGCCAAGGGCGCCGGGGAAATCCTGCTCACCTCGATGGATCGCGACGGCACGAAATCCGGCTTCAACCTGCCGCTCACCCGCGCCATTTCGGATGCGGTGGACGTGCCGGTGATTGCCTCTGGCGGGGTTGGCACGCTCGACCATCTGGTCGAGGGCGTCACCGAAGGCGGCGCCAGCGCGGTTCTGGCGGCGTCGATCTTCCACTTTGGCGAATACACCATCCAGGAGGCCAAAGAGCATATGGCCAAGGCCGGTATCCCGATGAGGCTGACATGAGTCTGCTGCACGATCTCGAAGCCACCATTCTGTCCCGCAAGGGGGCTGATCCGGAGAGCAGCTGGACCGCCAAACTGCTGGCCAAGGGTCCAGAGAAATGCGCCGAGAAATTCGGCGAGGAAGCCATTGAGGCCATCATCGAGGCGGTGAAGGACAACACGGCCGGACTTGCCTCCGAGGGCGCCGATGTGCTGTATCATTTTCTGGTGATGCTGGCGGCCCGCGATGTGGCGCTGGATGATGTGCTACAGGTGCTGGCCGAGCGTCAGGGTCTGAGCGGCATCGCCGAGAAGGCCGCCCGCCCCAAGGGCTGAAATCCAGGCCATGCGGCGGATCAGGGGAGGCGCTGCCTCCGCGCGGCACGCGCGGCTTGCCCTTGACGCGCCAAGACCCCTTACAATCGTCAAGGCCCTTCGAGGGATCCCAACACATCGTCTGCGCCGCGCAGCGGCGCCCGGCCCAACCGTGTATGCCGCCCGTCAGGGCGGCGGGAATGGGCGGGAGCGCCCTGCCCGGCGGTCGGGCATCACAGTTTCGACGAGATGATTCCGGTGGCAAACCCACCCATGCGCAGCTCGCCAAACAGGCGCTGATATTCAATCTTGGGGCACCGGTTCTGGATCACGGTGAGGCCTGCCGCTTCTGCCCGTTCAGCCGCTTCGGCATGTTCGACCCCGATCTGCATCCAGATCGTCTGCAGCCCCTCGCAGACCTCCAGCGCCTCCTCGACAATGGGTGGGACCGCCTCTGAGCGGCGAAAGATGTCGACCATATGCACCGGCTCGTCGATGTCCCGTAGACTGGCGTGAATGGTCTGGCCGAACAGGGTTTTGCCGGCATGACCGGGATTCACCGGCAGAACGCGATAGCCCTTGAGCCCGAGATAGCGGGCCACATAGTAGCTGGGACGCACCGGGTTCGTGGAGACCCCGACCACGGCAATGGTCTTGCTGCGTGTGAGCACGTCCTTCAGATGTCGATCGGAATAGTCTGGCATCGCTCCCCCGGCTGTTCTGGCCTTGTATCAAGGCGCCCTCATCGCGCTTCGATCTGCCTGAGCCTATCGGCTGGGACACGAGGTGCAAGATGAATTGCAACGGCTCTGACGCCCGCTGGCGGACCAGCCTGCTGGTGCAAGAACGAGAGATAAAGCCCGGTCAGACAATAAAAAAGCGCCCAGGACAAACCTGGGCGCGAGGTATGGAACGAGGGACAGTGAAAAAGATCTGCGAAGGTTCCAATTCGCAGTCTGTTAATAATATGGGATGGTCATCGCGTTTTGAAAGGGATCCTCTCAAATTCGTGACATTTCTCCTGCGGGGCCAGTCACATAGGCCCATAGCACAAGCAGGCGTTCGAGGCGGTCATTTGCGCAGGACGGCTGGCCACTGCTGTTCGGCATCAGCGATCAACCTCAGCCGCTCCGCCTCCCAGGCGGCCAATGCGCTGGGGTTGTTCAGGAGATAGAGTCGCCCGTCGGCAATCACCCAGAGCGTCGGATTGCCGGGCGCCAGATATCCCTGCGACAGCGCATAGGCGCAATAGCCGCCAAATCGTGGCGCAAAAGCTCTGGGATTGCGTTCGAATTCTTCCTGATTCTGCGATGAGGCAAAGCGCCAGATCGCCCCGCGCCACAGGATCGCATGGTCTTGCTGACCGGGGATTGCCGCGCCATCCTGAAAGAACGCCACCACGTCATGGCCGCCCACCGCCAGCCCCCGCGGCGCGGAGACCAGTGCAACCTCCGCCCGTGCTGGCGCGGCTGTCAGCGTCGCTGCGGCCAGGGTGATCAGCGCGCCCAGGCACAGGGCGGCGAGCCTGGATCCCGCCTTGCCATCGCTTCGCGATGCGGCCCCGCCGACCACCAGACCGACCAGCAAACTGGCCAGCAAACCAGCCACCAGTCCTGCCGAGGCACCCAACACGGGCTGCGCGCAGGCGCGCCAGCTCCGGCAGATGATGGCAGTCGAAAACGTCACGGGCGTGCAGGTCCTTGTCAGGCAACTGGGGTTGAATTTAAAGCGCAGCAAGAACAGTCGCTCTTACCCGGCCAAGTCTGCCCGGCGCGCAGGCCGCTGCAAAGGGTGGATACGCATTTGTGATGGATCCGTGACCTTTGCACAGATGCGCCCAACCCCTGATCGGGGCTGGGCCGCCGCTAGCGGTTCAGCTGGCGGCATCGACAGGCAGGCAAGGCTTAGCGCGCAATGGAGGCATAAAGCGCAATCGCCGCGGCATTGGAGACGTTCAGCGATCCGAATCCGCCCGCCGCGTCAATCTTCACCAGATGATCCACAGTTTCCTTGGTCTTCTGGCGCAGGCCCGGCCCTTCTGCCCCCAGCACGAGGGCTACCGGATCCCCCTTGCGCCCCTCAAGCACGGTTTCGATGGTCTCTTCCGCCTCGCCATCAAGGCCGAGCACCAGAAACCCCATCCGCTGCAACTCGACGATGGTATCGGCGAGATTGCGCATCCGCAGATAGGGCTGGCGCTCAAGCGCGCCGCTGGCGGTTTTTGCAAGGGCGCCGGTTTCCGGTGCCGAGTTGTGCCGCGTGCCGATCACGGCGCTGGCGCCCAGCACCTCGGCCGAGCGCAGGATGGCACCGACGTTATGCGGATCAGTGACCCGGTCCAGGAGCACCACACGCGGGCGTTCGGCACCGATGCAGTTTTCCGCCAGACCGCCCCAGTTCAACGGCTTGACCTCCATCGCCGCGCCCTGATGGACGGATTGTTTGTCGATCGGCGGGTTGAACTTGCGCGGGTCGATCACCTCGGCTTCGATACCCGACTGGGCGATGGCATCGGCCAGTTTCGCCTCGGCGTTCTGGGTCACCATCAGACGCAGTTTTTCGCGCTTGGGATTGAGCAGCGCATCGCGCACCGCATGCAGACCGAACAACCATACTGTTTCCGCCGAGGCTGCCTTTTTGGACTGCTCTTTTTCGACGACCCATTTGGGTTTTTTAGACATTTTGCTCTCCAGCAGAAAGAAATCCGGACCCGTGTGAAAATCTGGCGATTTTCCTGTTGACGCCCCTTTGGCCTGCTTGTAATCACGCCTCCACATCAGGTGCAACACGCAACTGATTGTGGGCGACAGGCCGCAAGGTGTGGCAGGGGACTGTAACTCCCTCGCGGAGACGCACGCCTGGTTCGATTCCAGGGTCGCCCACCATCTTCTCTCTTTCAGTGACGGTAAGCAAGAAGATGGTGGCAGCCGCCCGGACCATGGGCGCATCTCGCAAGCCTCTGATACATATCACTATTCCGGCACATCAAGACGCTCAGCCGCTGAGCTGCTTTCCATGTCATCTGCTGATGATCCGTGGCTGCGGCAGAAGAAAACCGGCGCAGCAATCTGCGCCGGCCTCATCGAATTGGAGGTTGGACGCGAAGGCTTCAGCGCTCCTGTTCGGCCTGTGCGACGGCGGAATGGACCCAGCTTACCAACGCCTCAAGGTCCGGTTCGGCCTCCTGTGCCAGCCCGTCGGAAAAGCTCTGAAACGCCTCCACATTCATCCGGTTCACACCTGAAACCACGACCGCGCCGCGCGCCAGCGCTTCGCCGATAACGGGGCGCATCCCGCGCCCGTCAGCTTCGTGTTTGCCAAATTTATTGACCAGCAGAACCTGCGGCGCCGGGTCCTGCCCCAGCGCTGCCGTGACCTGTCCAACCGCGCGCTCCAGCGCCTCGGGGTTCAGGCGGCAGCCGCGTGCCTCGGGGCCGAGAGACTGTGAGATGCGGATGGTTTCGCCCGCGGGCAGAACGCGCACATCCATGTCACAGAGCTGGCTGTCGTAGCATTCGGTGTTGGTCTGGACGATGCCGGCCAACCGCAGCCCATCGGCCTGCAACCGCTCCGCCAGGGCGCTGAGTAGTTTATCGGTGGCACCGCGTTCCTGGGTCATCACGTAGGACAGATGCATTGTGGCCTCTTGCTAGGAAATTGCGTGCCCGCAGGCTAACCCCAAATGCACATGACAGCCAGAGGCCCGATTGCCGCGCGATACACGACTTTGGCATCAGACACGCTGTGCCAGCATCAGCACCGGATCATAGGTCAGCCGCACGCCCCCCTGATGGCCAAAGCGGCGACGATAGTCCTCCTCGAACTGGCGCAGTCTTCTGCGGGTCCAGCCTCCCCGAGACTGGCCATTCACGCCCGTTGCCCGCAGGTGGCGCAGCACGGCGCGCGGGGTCTCAAAGCTGAGCGTGATCGGAGCCTGCCGCAACTCGACAAGTCGCAGTCCCGGCGGCAGATGCTGCGCCCATTCGTGGTGATCCATGTAGTTGGGCGCCGCCGCCCCGGACCCCAGCGCGACCAATTCGTGGAAATGCGCGTGCCCAAAGCCAGAGAGCGCCAGCCAGCCACCGGGGCGCAGCGCGGTCTCAAACCCTTGCAGGAGGGAAGGCAGGTCGCCGATCCACTGCACAACCGAGGCAGCCGCGATCAGGTCCAGGTTTTCGGGCAGCGCGAGGGTTTCGATCCGTCCCGGCAGGAAGAGCGCCGATTGCCCATGCGCTGCAAGAACCGGCTGAAGGCCTGCCTCTGCCTCTGGCACAAGGTCGTTGAGCGTGAGATGGCGGACCGACAGATCCCGCAACAGCGCATCGGTCAGATGGCCGGTCCCTGCCCCGAATTCAAACAGATGTGCGACGGGTGAGGTACCGATATGTGCAGCGAGGAGCGCCGACAGCTCTGCCGCGATCTGTGCCTGCGCGCTGGCAGCATCGTGGTAGCTCCCAAGCCCACGGCGAAAGGCGCGGGCCACGCGGGCGGCATCCACGGTTGGGGGGGGCAGATCCCTCATGACAGCAGGGCCTGCCAGCTGTCGAAGTGATCAAACGGCGCATGGGCGGCTGTGGGCAGCTCCCTCAGCGTCACGCCCGCCCAGGCCCGGTGCTGATTTGCGGGCGGAAAGATCCGGTCCCGCCCGGCGATCCAGACCAGATCAAAGCCGACAGCCGGCGCCGGTCCGCGCTGCGCGACCGCATGCAGCTCGGCCCGGCGAGCGTCAATGTCGATCTCATGGGGAGACTGCGGCGCATTGAATGTCCGGCGCAGGAACTGGGCAAAGCTCTGCTCACTCAGCCCCTCTGCGGTCCTGGCCATCACCTCCGGCGGGATGCCGCGCGTCTCGTCCACAGGCGCAAGGGTGCCGTTGACCGCGACCTTGCGATCAAAGGGATCGCCGCGCCCCTGCTGCCAATGGGCATAACCCGCAACGCCGAAAGACCAGGCCAGCAGCGTGACATGATCGTAGCCAGACAGATCGGGGAGATCGGCATCAAGGCTGCGGAAATCGCTGACAAACAGAACATCCTCAGGGCCGGTGAGATGCGCAAAAACATCCGCCCCAATCGCCCAGCCGCCGAAGACCACGATGGCCTCGGCTGCCTCGTTCTGTTTGAACCAGCGGAATTCCATCGCCTAGAGTTCCCGCGCCAGCCGCAGCATGCCTGCGGTGATTTCGCTCAGCTGATCTGCCGATGTGATGAAGGGCGGCATGGTGTAGATATTGGTGCCGAAGGGGCGCAGGAACACGCCCATCTCATGCGCCCGCGCGTGCGCCTCATCCGCCGAGACGCGGTGCTTCATCTCGATGACACCAATGGCGCCCAAGACCCGCACATCAGCCACATTGGGTAGATCGCGGGCCGGGGCCAGTTCGGCCTGCAACTGCTCAGCGATGGCCGCCACGGTGCCGCGCCAGTCCTGTCCGGTCAGCAGATCCAGAGAGGCCTTAGCCGCGGCGCAGGCCAGCGGATTGCCCATGTAGGTCGGCCCGTGCATGAACAGACCGGGACTGCCGCCGCCGATGCCCTCCGCCACACGGTCGTTGGTCATGGTGCAGGCAAAGGAGATATGGCCGCCGGTCAGCCCCTTGCCGAGGCAGATGATGTCCGGCTCCACTGTGCAAAAATTGGTAGCGAACAGCTCCCCCGTGCGACCAAAGCCGGTAGCGATTTCGTCGAAGATCAGGAGGATACCCAGCTCATCGCAGATGATACGGGCCTGATTGAGATATTCCGGGTGGTAGAAATACATACCGCCAGTACCCTGCACCACAGGTTCCAGGATGAAGGCGGCGATCCTTTCTGCGTTGGCCTCCAGCACATCGCGCAGTTCACCCAATCCGTTTAGGGCCGGGTCGTCCACCCAGTCCTCATGGATGCGGACCGGCGGGCGTGAGACGAAATGCTGCACGCTCAGCGCGCCCTGGAACAGGTGGTGCATCCCGGTGTCGGGGTCGCAGACGCTCATCGCCTTCCAGGTATCGCCGTGATAGCCGGAGCGGATGGTGGCGAACTGCTGGCGGTCCGGCTGCCCGATGGCGTGCTGGTACTGCACCGCCATTTTCATCGCGACCTCGACCGAGACCGAGCCGCTGTCGCAGTAAAAAATGCGCGTCAGGCTTTCGGGCGCGATCTCCAAGAGCTTGCGGCCCAGGTCGATGGCGGGGTCATGGGTCAGCCCGCCGAACATCACATGCGGCAAGGTGTCGAGCTGGGTGTGGATCGCCTTGGTGATTGCCGGATTTTTATGCCCGTGCATCATGCACCACCAGGACGACATGGCGTCGATCAGCCGGGTGCCGTCGTCCAGGGTGATGTACATGCCCTCGCTTTCCTTCACCACAAAGGTTGGGCCAGGCTTGGCGACGTTGGTGTAAGGGTGCCAGAGGTGCTGCTGGTCGAATTCCAGCTGGGTGAGGTCTGCCGCACTCATGCCATCTCTCCTTGGTCCAAGGCCTCCTTGATCAGGTCCACGTTGATGCTTTCGGCAAAGGTATCTTCGAGCACCGTTCTTGTCCGGTCGATAGACCGGGCCGCGCCCGACCCTCCCCCCGGAAGGGCGCTTCGCACCCGCCCAGGCTCGGGCGTGGCCCTCAGCTCTTCCATGAAGGGCAGCCGTCCCAAATGCGCGACCTGGCCGAACTGGCAGATGGTTTCCTCCACCGCCGGTTCCGCGTCGCCTATGAAGGCCACTCCGACCACCGGACAGCCTGCATCGCGCAGTGCCTTCAGCGACAGCAGCGTGTGGTTGATGGTCCCCAGCTGCGTCCGGGCGCAGAGGATCACCGGGGCGCGCCAGCGGGCGAACAGGTCGAGGTACAGCAGCTTGCGGTTCAAGGGCACCATCAGCCCGCCCGCGCCCTCGGCCACCAGCACGCCGTCCACCTCGGGCAAGGACAGCGTATCTGGGTCGATCTCCACCCCTTCGGCCTCCGCCGACAGATGCGGCGAGGCGGGCAGTTGCAGCAGGTACCCCTCGGGCAGCGCCGGGCGGCCCGACAGGCGGGCTACGATCTGGCTGTCGGTCTCCTCCTCCAGCCCGGATTGCACCGGCTTCCAGTAGGTGGCACCGAGCGCCTGCACCAGACCGGCGGAAAAGATGGTCTTGCCGATGCCGGTATCGGTTCCGGTGACAATCAGCGCGCTCATGCTGCACTCTCCATTTCCCGGGCGAGGTCTTCGAACATCCGGGTGATGACCTCTGCCCCTGTGTTCAATGTGATCGACAGCCGCAGCCGCGAGGTGCCGCGCGGCACCGTCGGCGGGCGGATGCCGCGGATGTCATAGCCGCGGGCCTGCATCCTCGCGGCCAGCGCCATGGTGCGCTTATCGTCGCCGATCACCACCGGCAGAATTTGGCTCTGGAAACCCTCCAGCCCGCACAGGCGCTTGGCCTCGCCTTGCGCATGGTTGGTCCCCTGCCACGCCCGCTCGCGGCGGCCCGGGTTCTGTTGCAGCTCCTGCAAGGCGGCCCGCACCAAAGCCGCATTCAAGGGTGACGGCGCGGTTGCGAAGATGAAGCCGCGCGCTTTGTTGATCAGAGTCTCGATCAAAACCCGCTGGCCGCAGATCAGCGCGCCGGAAGCGCCCAGCGCCTTCCCGCAGGTGTGCAAGGAAAGGACGTTGGGGCGGTGGGCGATGTCATGTGCCAGCCCGCGGCCCAGATCGCCGAACACGCCGGTCGAATGCGCCTCATCCACCACCAGCACTGCGCCCTCTGCATCCGCCAGCGCCATCAGCGCACCGAGTGGCGCCAGGTCGCCGTCCATGGAATAAACCGCCTCTACCGCGATCCAGACCTGGCCTGAACCGCCTGTCGAGCGCCAATCCTTCAGCACCCGTGCCGCGTCCTCCGCATCGCCATGAGCGAAGCTGCGGGTCTCTGCCCGGCCCAGCCGCATCCCGTCATGGGTGCTGGCATGGATCAGCACATCATAAAGCACCAGATCATCTTGATGCGGCAGCGTGGAGAAAATCGCCTGATTGGCGTTGAAGCCGCCGCCCATGAACAGCGCCGCCTCGGTGCCGAAGAACGCGGCCGCCTCCGTCTCCAGCAACTGGTGTTCGGCGTCATTGCCGCGCAACAGGCGCGAACCGCCCGCCCCCACCGGCACGCCGCGCGCCAGCGCATCTGAAGCGGCGGCGCGCAGAACATCGCTGCTCGCCAGCCCAAGGTAGTCGTTGGAGGCAAAGTCATGCCCGTCCCGCGGCATCAGTTGCCGGTAGCGTCCGCGTGTGCGCAGCGCTTCCAGCGATGTCTCATGCCTCGGAAAGGCGCCCGCCATCAGCGGCTGCCGTCGCAGCCCGCGGCCATGGCGGTGATGCCCAGACGGTCGAACAGCTGCTGATCCTTGTCCTCTTCGGGGTTGTCCGCAGTCAGCAGCGTATCGCCCACAAAGATCGAGTTGGCACCGGCAAAGAAGCACATCGCCTGCATCTCATCCGACATATCAGTGCGGCCTGCGGAGAGGCGCACATGGGATTTCGGCATCAAAATCCGGGCCAGCGCCACGGAGCGGACAAATTCGATCGGGTCCAGCTTCTCGACATTGGCGAGCGGCGTGTCGGCGATCGGGATCAGCATATTGACCGGCACCGAGTCGGGATGCACCTCCAGCGTCGCCAGCGCCAGCATCATGTCGATGCGGTCCAGCTGCTGCTCCCCCATACCGACGATACCGCCGGAGCAGACCTTGATGCCCGCCTCGCGAACCCGGTTCAGGGTGTCGATCCGGTCGGCAAAGGTGCGGGTGGTGATGATCTCGGAGTAATACCGCTCCGAGGTGTCGATATTGTGGTTGTAATAATCCAGCCCTGCGTCGCGCAGGCGGAACACCTGCTCTTCGTCCAGCATGCCCAGGGTCATGCAGGTTTCCATGCCCAGGTCCTTGACGCCCTGCACCATCGCCTCAAGTGCGGCCATGTCGCGGTCCTTGGGCGAACGCCAGGCGGCGCCCATACAATAGCGCGTCGCGCCGCCTTCCTTGGCTTTCCTGGCCTCGGCAATCACCCGCTGCACCTCGATCAGCTTGGAGGCCGAGAGCTGCGCGCCGTTGCGCGCCGACTGCGAGCAATAGGCGCAATCCTCGGCGCAGCCGCCGGTCTTGATGCTCAGGAGCTTGGATTTCTGCACCTGATTGGGGTCGAAATACTGCCGGTGCACGCTGTGCGCCTCAAACAGCAGATCCATGAACGGCTTGTTGTAGATCGCTTCCGCTTCCTCGCGGGTCCAGTCGGTGCGGATGGGTGCAGCGTCCAGCATGCTGTCTCCTGTTCTCTATACCTGTCGGCCATGCGCGGATGGCGTTGCGGTTTTATAGATAACTTGTAGGGTTGCGATCAAGCGCAAAGCTGCGATGCAGCGATTTGCCCCACCGGAGGAGTCATCTTGGACTTAGTGCATTGTTATTTATACATATAAATAATCTATAAAATAACAGGTTGACGGGATGACAGCATCTCCCCTACCCCTAAGGCACGCAGGGGAGTCCCGCCAAGGGGACTGAGAGGCGTTTTGGTGCGGGGCAACCCAAACCGGCGGCGCGACCCTTTGAACCTGACCCAGTTGATACTGGCGTAGGAAGCTAGGCATGCACGGCGCCGGGACAAATACACCCCGACCACCCTGCGTTGACCGAACAAGAGGGCCGCGCGCTCTCTGTTTCCCGAGCCAAGCCTCATCTGGTGTCTTTTCTGAGTCTAGGCTTCGAGGAGCACCATAATGAACGTCCCCA
The DNA here is from genome assembly GCF_048056095.1 of Phaeobacter sp. JH20_34. Classification (NCBI taxonomy): domain Bacteria; kingdom Pseudomonadati; phylum Pseudomonadota; class Alphaproteobacteria; order Rhodobacterales; family Roseobacteraceae; genus Phaeobacter; species Phaeobacter sp. JH20_34. The sequence continues at coordinate 295,319 of NZ_JAYMWT010000021.1, forward strand.
ACCCAAAGATCACCACAGGTGGCCTGCCCGCATCGCGCAAGATCTACGTTGCAGGCGAGGTCCATCAGGACATCCGCGTGCCGATGCGCGAGATCGCCACCCACCCCACTGCGGGCGAGGCGCCGCTGCCGGTCTATGACAGCTCCGGCCCCTACACCGACCCTGACGTGCTGACCGATATCCGACAGGGCCTGCCCGCCCTGCGCCGCCAGTGGACCCTCGCGCGCGGCGACGTCGAGAGCTATCAGGGCCGCGATGTGAAGCCAGAGGACAACGGTTTTGTCGAGGGCGACCGGCTGGTGCCTGAGTTCCCGGTGAAGCCTGCCCCGCTGCGCGGCAAGGACGGCGCCGCGCCAACCCAGCTGGCCTATGCCCGCGCCGGTATCATCACGCCGGAAATGGAATTCGTGGCGATCCGCGAAAACCAGCTGCGCGAGCTGTCGCCCTGCCACGGCAAACGCGACGGCAATGACTTTGGCGCCAATATCCCCGACTACGTGACTCCGGAATTCGTTCGCTCCGAAATCGCCGCCGGTCGCGCCATCATCCCGGCCAACATCAACCACCCCGAACTCGAGCCGATGATCATCGGCCGCAATTTCAAGGTGAAGATCAACGCCAATATGGGCACCTCTGCTGTCACCTCCTCAATGGAGGAAGAGGTGGACAAGCTGGTCTGGGCGATCCGCTGGGGTGCTGACACGGTGATGGACCTGTCCACGGGGCGCAACATCCACAACACCCGCGAATGGATCGTGCGCAACTCGCCGGTGCCGATCGGCACCGTGCCGATCTATCAGGCGCTGGAGAAGGTGAATGGCATCGCCGAGGACCTGACCTGGGAAGTGTTCCGCGACACGCTGATCGAGCAGGCCGAGCAAGGTGTCGACTATTTCACCATCCACGCGGGCGTGCGGCTGCACATGGTGCCGATGACGGTGAACCGGGTGACCGGGATCGTCTCGCGCGGCGGCTCGATCATGGCGAAGTGGTGCCTGCATCACCACAAGGAGTCGTTCCTCTATGAGCATTTCGAGGAGATCTGCGACATCTGCCGCCAGTATGACGTTTCCTTCTCGCTGGGCGACGGGCTGCGCCCCGGCTCCATCGCCGATGCCAATGACGAGGCGCAGTTTGCCGAGCTGGAAACCCTTGGGGAACTCACCAAGATCGCTTGGGCCAAGGATTGCCAGGTGATGATCGAGGGTCCGGGCCATGTCGCCATGCACAAGATCAAGGAAAACATGGACAAGCAGCTGGAGTGCTGCCACGAGGCGCCGTTCTATACGCTGGGGCCGCTGACCACCGACATCGCGCCGGGCTATGACCACATCACCAGCGGCATCGGGGCGGCGATGATCGGCTGGTTCGGCTGCGCGATGCTGTGCTACGTGACGCCGAAGGAGCACCTGGGCCTGCCTGACCGGGACGACGTGAAAACCGGCGTGATCACCTATAAGATCGCCGCCCATGCGGCTGACCTCGCCAAGGGTCTGCCGGGTGCGCAACGCCGCGATGATGCGCTGTCCCGCGCACGGTTTGAATTCCGCTGGGAAGATCAGTTCAACCTGTCGCTGGACCCGGACACCGCGCGCGAGTTCCACGACCAGACCCTGCCCAAGCAGGCGCATAAGGTGGCGCATTTTTGCTCCATGTGCGGGCCGAAGTTCTGCTCGATGCGGATCAGCCACGACATCCGCGCCGAGGCGCAGAAGGAAGGCATGGAGGCGATGGCCGCCAAGTTCCGCGAAGGCGGCGAGCTGTATGTGCCTGCACCTGAGGCTGCGGAACCGGCGGAATGATCACCATCGCAGGCGCAGGCCTCGCCGGTCTCGCCTGCGCCTATGAGCTGGCGCAGCGCGGGGCCGCCGTGCGGATCTACGAACGCGCGGCTGCGATCGGTGCAGGCAGTGTCGCGCGCTATGCCGGCGGCATGCTCGCCCCCTGGTGCGAACGCGAAAGCGCCGAGGAGGCGGTGATCACCCTCGGAGGCCGCGCCATCGACTGGTGGGCCAAGGTCACGAGCGTCCACAGGCGCGGCACGCTGGTGGTTGCGCCTGCCCGCGACCGGGCCGAGCTGACCCGCTTTGCCCGCCGCACCACCGGGCATCGGGGCGTGGACGAGGCCGAGATCGCGACGATGGAGCCGGCGCTGGCGGGGCGGTTTGCGCAGGGGCTGTTCTTTGAGCAGGAGGCACATCTGGACCCGCGACAGGCGATCCGGGATCTGGCGGCTGCGGTCTCTGCCCTTGGCGTTGAGATCTGTCTGGGGGCTGATGCGCCGGGAAGCGTTGATCTGGATTGCCGAGGCATCGCCGCCGCAGGACAGCTAGCAGATCTGCGCCCGGTGCGCGGAGAAATGGCCATTCTGCATTGCCCGGAGGTGAAGATCAGCCGCACGCTGCGGCTGCTGCACCCGAGAATACCGCTGTACCTCGTCCCACGCGGCGACGGGCTGTTCATGATCGGCGGCACCATGGTTGAAAGCACATCAGCGCGCGCGATCACCCTGCGCTCGCTCAGCGAGCTGCTAAATGCTGCCTTCACGCTGCATCCCGGATTTGCCGAGGCCAGCGTTGTGGAAACAGGCGCCGGGCTGCGCCCCGCCTTTGCCGACAATCTGCCCCGCCTTCATCAGGACGGCGGGACGCTATTCCTCAACGGGCTGTACCGCCACGGATTTCTGCTGGCGCCCGCGATGGCGCAGCAGGTGGCGGACCGCCTTAGACCGGAGACATCAGATGAACATCACCGTGAACGCCAAAGCGCATGAGGTGAGCGCCCGGACGCTGGAAGCTGCGCTGCGCGAGCTGGGCTATTTCAGCCCGTCGGTCGCCACCGCGTTGAATGGCGCCTTTGTGGCCCGCACCCGACGCGCTGACACCGAGCTGAACGAGGGCGACCGCATCGAAGTGCTCGCCCCGATGCAGGGGGGATAACGATGCAGATCTATGGAGAAGAGATCACCTCGCGGCTGCTGCTGGGCACCGCCCAATACCCCTCGCCTGTGGTCCTGAGCGAGGCAATCAGGACCAGTGGCAGCGAGATCATCACCGTGTCCCTGCGGCGCGAGACCGCTGATGGCTCCGGCGCGGGATTCTGGGACGGCCTGCGCGATACCGGCTGCCGCATCCTGCCCAATACCGCAGGCTGCCACTCCGTGCAGGAAGCAGTGACCACCGCCCAGATGGCGCGCGAGCTGTTCGGCACGCCCTGGATCAAGCTGGAAGTGATCGGCCATTGCGACACGCTGCAACCGGATGTGTTCGGGCTGGTCGAGGCCGCGCGTACGCTGTCTGACGATGGGTTTCAGGTCTTCCCCTACACCACCGACGATCTGATGGTCGGAGAGAAACTCCTTGAGGCGGGCTGTGAGGTGCTGATGCCCTGGGGCGCGCCGATCGGATCCGGTCAGGGCTTGCGCAACCCGGATGGCCTGCGCGCGATGCGGGCCTATTTCCCTGAGGTGCCGCTGATCGTGGATGCGGGCATTGGCCGCCCGTCGGATGCGACGCAGGCGATGGAGCTGGGCATGGATGCCGTGCTGCTGAACACCGCTGTGGCCAAGGCCGGGGATCCTGCCGGAATGGCGCACGCCATGGCGCTGGCGATTGAGGCCGGGCGCGCCGGATATCACGCAGACCCGATGGAGCGGCGCGATATGGCGGTGCCCTCCACCCCTGTTCTTGGCCTCGCAGCGCTAAGCTGAGCTGCGCCTCCCCTTATTCACGGAGACGACAATGGAGCGTTTTTACCTGATCGTTGGTCATGTCGGCCGATTGGAACTACTGGTTCCCCATGGGGTGCGCCTAGTGCAGCTGCGGCTGAAAGACCTGCCGGAGCCGGAGATCCGCCGCCAGATTGCCCGCGCGCGGGATTTCTGCGCCGTGCATGGCGCGCAGCTGGTGGTCAATGACTATTGGCAGGCCGCACTGGATCTGAACTGCAGCTTTGTGCACCTGGGGCAGGAAGACATGGACACGGCCGATTTCGAGGCCCTGCGCCGCAAGGGCGTGCGGTTTGGCTTGTCGACCCACGACGAAGCGGAGCTGGAGCGCGCCCTCGCCCATGGCCCTGAGTATGTGGCGCTTGGTCCGGTTTATGAAACCCTGCTGAAACAGATGAAATGGGCCCCACAGGGGCTTGACCGGGTGCGCCGGTGGAAAGCCATGGCGGGAGACACACCGCTGGTTGCCATTGGCGGGCTGACGCCCGAACGCCTGCCCGGGGTCTTTGCCGCAGGTGCAGACAGCGCTGCCGTGGTAACGGATATCCAGCAGGCCGCCAACCCGGAGGCGCGGACCCTGGAATGGCTCCGGGCCTGCGCGAGATGAGCCGCTTTGACCGCCAGACCGCTTTGCCGGAGGTGGGCGCCGAGGGACAGCAGAGGCTGGCCAGCGCCCATATTCTTGTTGTCGGGGCCGGCGGGCTTGGCTGTCCGGTTCTGCAATATCTTGCCGGTGCCGGTATTGGCGAAATCACGGTGATGGACGGGGACCGGGTTGAGGCAACCAACCTGCCACGCCAGCCGCTCTATACATATGCGGACGTTGGCCGCTACAAGGTCGAAGCCGCGCGCAGGCGGCTGATCGCAATGGCGCCGGAGCTGCGACTGCACCCTCATGCACGCGACCTGACACCGGACAATGTCGCCGCTGCGGTCGGCCCGGCCGATCTGGTGATAGATGCTGCCGACAGCTATGCGGTGTCCTACACGCTTTCGGATTGCTGTCAGCCGCTGGTGCGTCCGCTGATCAGCGCGTCGGCACTGGCGCAATCGGGTTATGTCGGCGTCTTTTGCGGGGGCGGCCCCTCGCTACGCGCCGTCTTCCCCGACCCGCCCGACAGGAGCGCCACCTGCGCCAGTGCCGGGATTATGGGGCCGGTTGTCGGGGTGATTGGCGCCCTGCAGGCACAGCTTGCCCTGAAGTTGCTACTGGGCCATCAGCCAACCCCGCTGGGGCGGATGTTCAGCCTCGACTTTGCCGGGCTTCAGATGGGCGGGTTTGATTTCGCCACGGCTGCAGAGCCTGCGCGGTCGCTGCCCTTTATCGGGATGAACAGCGTGACCGCAGCCGATTACGTGATAGAATTGCGCCCGGAGGATGAGGCCGCTGAACCGGCCACGACGACCGCTGTCCGCATCCTGCCGGATCGGTTGACGGCGGCTGATCTGCCGACGGACCGCCGGGTTGTGCTTGCCTGTCATAGTGGCCTGCGGGCCTGGCGCAAGGCGGCGGAGCTTGCGCCTGACTTTGCCGGAGATCTGGCGCTCTTGGCAGCGGGGCGGCGGCAATGAGCGCGCTGCTGATCATCGCAGGCACCGACAGCAGCGGCGGCGCCGGGCTGACCCGTGATATCGCCGCCGCCACGGCGATGGCCCGCATGATCCCGCAGTTCGCGGCCCGATCGCTGAGCCTGCGACCGGTGGTGACAGCCGTGACCGTGCAGACCAACCAGGCCTTGCAGGAGATCTACCCGACGCCGGTTGACGGTATTCTGGGTCAGATACAGGCCGCTGTTGAGACCGGCCCGATCAGCGCGGTGAAGATCGGAATGGTCGGAAACGCGGCAGCTGCCGAGGCAATTGCCGCAACTCTGGCGCGGTTGCTCCCGCCGAGTTGTCCGGTTGTGCTGGATCCGGTTCTGCGCAGCAGTTCAGGCGGTCGGCTGATGCACGCCGGTGATCTGGCACCGTTAATGGCCCGCGCCGATCTGATCACCCCCAACTTGCACGAAGCATCGCAGCTATGCCCAGGCTTGCACGGCGCAGTTCCGGCCGGTGGGAGCCGCGTTGACCCGCAGCACTTCGGCATGGCAGCGCAGGCGGGCCAGCTTCACCAGGCGGGCGCAGGAGCGGTTCTGATCAAAGGGGGACATGGGACCGACGCGATGGCAGTGGACCATCTCTTCTGCGACGCCACCCATGTCGCCTACCCGCGGCCAAGACTGAAACAGACCAAGCGCGGCACCGGCTGTACCCTGGCCACCGCAATCGCAGTCCAGCTGATGGCAGCGCAACAGATCGAGACAGCCTGCCGGGCGGCTGGCGACTATGTGCATGAGTGGCTGAAAGAGATCCCTGCCTGATTGGCGCATGGTCAGTTCCCCGCCGCCTGTTCCCGGTGCCCGCTGCTGTGATGTCGGTTTCCAGCCGCAGATTTCTGGCGCGCTTTGAGACTGGCATTGGCCGTTGATCGCGACGATCGGCATCCGGCGCCACACCAGGGCCGATGGATCATGGCACTGGAGCACTGGAGCACTGGGGAATCGCAGCATCATCGCGGCAGGCCGCCACCCAGACCGCTGGCATGGAAAAACCGCGCCGGGATGGTCCGGCGCGGTCTCTGTCTCGGTCGTTGAAGTTCTGGCTTTCAAGGCCCGTTTCCGGGTCAGAAATCCTGCCAGATATCCTTGGCCGCGTTGCCACTGGTGCTGGCGACCGCCGGGGCCGGGGTCGGTTTCACCGCCTCCAGATCCCAGTCATCGCCATGGGCACTGGGCGCCGCCGGTTTGGGGTCATTTCTGGTGACCCGCGGCGCCGGGGCCGCTGCTGGGGTCTTGCGGGCAGTTTCCGAGGCCGGTCTGCCCCCCGCCGCGACCCGGAAATGGGCGACCAGCTGGGCCAGCTTGGTGGCATCGGCATTGAGCATATGCCCGGCGGCAGTGGCCTCTTCGACCATGGCGGCGTTCTGCTGGGTGACCTGGTCAAGCTGGGTCACGCCGGTGTTGATCTCATGCAGACCGGTCGACTGTTCGCTGGCACCGGTTGCGATGCCCGAAACCAGTTTCGAGATATGACCGACCCGCTCCACGATGCTTTGCAGCGCGTCGCCGGTTTTGCCCACCAGATCAACGCCCCGCTCCACCTGTTTGGTGCTGTCGCCGATCAGCGTCTTGATCTCCATCGCCGCATCCGAGGACCGCTGCGCCAGGGCGCGCACCTCGCTGGCGACCACGGCAAAGCCCTTGCCCGCCTCGCCGGCCCGCGCGGCCTCGACACCGGCGTTTAGCGCCAGGAGGTTAGTCTGGAAGGCGATGTCGTCAATCACCCCGATGATCTGCGAAATATGGGTCGAGGACTGCTCGATCTCGGTCATTGCGGAGACGGCGCTCTGCACCACGGTGCCACTTGTTTCGGCCTCTTGTTTGGCTTCCTGCATGATGCTTTCGACACTGCGGGCACCTTCGGCGGCGGATTTCACGCTGGCCGTCATCTCGTCCAGGGCGGCGGCGGTTTCTTCCAGCGTGGCGGCCTGGCTTTCGGTGCGGTTGGACAGGTCGTCGGAGGCCTGGCTGATCTCATTGGCGCCGTTGCGGATGCTTTCGGCGGTGTCGATCACCTGGGTCACAGTGGCGCTCAGCGTTTCCGCTGTGCGGTTGAAGTCACGTTGCAGCTGGGCGTAATCCTCCGGCAGGGTCTCGTTGATACGCACGGTCAGATCGCCCTGCGACAGTGCCGCGAGACGGCTGGAGATGATCGACACAACATCGGACCGCTCGGCGTCGCGGGTCTGCTGCTGGCCTTTCAGCACGTCTTGCTCCTGCAGCTTCCCGCGGAATGCCTCCAGCGTTCGGGCCATTTCGCCGATTTCGCTGCGCGCCCGAGTATAGGGTACATCCGTCGCCGTCTCGCCGTCGGCCATCGTGGCCATCCGCGCCTTCAGACCGTTGATCGGGCCGGTAACACTGCGCAGCAGGACCGTCGAGGCAATCACCAGAAGAATCAGGCTGATCGCGAGGGTGGCCATCGCTTCGGTCCGCATCTGGGCAAGATCCGCCCGAATGTCAGAGACATAGGAGCCGGTGCCAATGACCCAGCCCCAGGGTTCAAAGGCCTTCACATAGCCGATTTTCTGCTCTGGAGTGGTCTGACCCGGTTTCTGGAACCAATAGCGGACCGAGCCGGCACCATCAGCTGCGGCAACCTTGCCCAGCTCCTGGAACACCTTGATACCCTTCACGTCTTCGAAGCCGGACCGGTCAGTGCCGACCCAGTCTGGCACCATGGGGTGCGCACGCACGATAAGTTCCTTGTCGAATGCAAAGAGGTAGCCGGAGGTTTCGAAGCGAATTTTCTCAATCACTTCACGGCCCTGAGCGCGCGCCTCCTCGGCTGTCAGCTCACCAGACTGTACCCGCGCCTCAAGATCGGCAAGCAGGCTGATTGAGGTATCGATGATATTGCTGAGCTCACGGTCGCGCATGGCATAGGCGTTGTCGACTGCGCGTGACAGCAGCAGGACGGTCAGCAGCACAGAGAGCGCGAGTGCCATCGCCACCACAGCGTAGATACGGATGGGAAGACGAAAGAATATGGACGGCATCGGTTACTTGGTCCTTTGAGGAATTACATCCCCGAACACTAGGACCGGCGCCCCTAACAAAGCGTTAGGCAAAGACCCAAAATCGCAGGCTTCACGCCATTATTGCATAGAATTTCAATCTCTTATCTTAAGAGTTTGGAAACCTTCGCCCGCCTCGGGCCGCAGCTGGTCGCGGCGGCGCTGTGGCGCCCCTCGCGACACAGGAAAAACGGCCCCGCAAAGGGGGCCGTTCAATCTGCGATTCGCGGGCCGCTCCGGACGTATCAGCTCACCGGCAACATGCCCTTCTCGGACGCCAGCTCGCGCATCTTCTTTTGAAGTTTCTCGAAGGCGCGCACCTCGATCTGGCGGATACGCTCGCGGCTGACGCCATATTGCGTGCTGAGGTCCTCCAGCGTTTTCGCCTGATCGGCCAGTCGGCGCTGCGTCAGAATATCCTTCTCGCGATCGTTGAGCACATCCAGTGCATTGGCGAGCAGCTCGCGGCGGGCCTCAAGCTCATCGCGCGCCTCGTAGTCGCCGGCCTGATCAGCATCCTCATCCTCCAGCCAGTCCTGCCACTGCATCGTGCCTTCGCCCTCGCTGCCGACGGTGGCATTGAGAGAGGCATCGCCGCCGGACATCCGCCGGTTCATCGAAATCACCTCCGTCTCGGTCACGCCGAGGTCGGTGGCGATCTTCTTGACGGTGTCGGGGTGCAGGTCGCCCTCCTCCAGCGCGCCGATACGGGCCTTGGCCTTGCGCAGATTGAAGAACAGCTTCTTCTGCGCCGAGGTGGTGCCGAGTTTCACCAGCGACCAGGACCGCAGGATATATTCCTGGATCGAGGCGCGGATCCACCACATGGCATAGGTCGCCAGGCGAAAGCCCTTTTCGGGATCAAAGCGTTTGACCGCCTGCATCAAACCGACATTGGCTTCGGAGATCACCTCGGCCTGCGGCAGACCATAGCCGCGATAGCCCATGGCAATTTTCGCCGCCAGACGCAGGTGCGATGTCACCATCTTATGGGCCGAGGCACTGTCCTGCTCTTCGACCCAGCGCTTGGCCAGCATATATTCCTCTTCCGGTTCCAACAGCGGGAACTTGCGGATTTCCTGAAGGTACCGGTTCAGCCCGCCTTCGGGTGTCGGCGCGGGCAGATTTGCATAATTTGCCATTCTTTGTGTCCCTCCCAATGTATAAGGACTTAACATCTCGTCATATGGGTTAACGCACAGCCCCGTTCAAGAGTTGCCAAGTTTATCTCTTATAGGAATCATAAGAAAAGCGGTCTGTGACGAAGTTCACAGCAAGTTGCAGACCATCGACCCGCCGCAACGCGCGGCGGGACCTCGGTTTTTCTGCAATAAATCAGGAGCTCGCTGGTCGCAGGCGTGACTATTCCGCGGGCGTTGCCAACATTTGCAGCAGATCTGTCATATCTTCTGGTACCGGCGCTTCAAATCGCATGTTGTCACCGGTGACAGGATGGAAAAAGCCCAGAACCGCAGCATGCAGTGCCTGTCGCGGGAATGACTGGATGGCCGCCGCGGTGGCCTCGGGCAGCGATTTTGCGGCAAGTTTGCGCTTGCCGCCATAGACCGGATCGCCGACCAGCCCATGGCCTGCATGGGCCATATGCACCCGGATCTGATGGGTGCGGCCGGTTTCCAGCCAGCATTCGATCAGCGCCACCACCGGCGGCGTGCCGTAGCTGTCGACGATACGGGCGCGGGTGACAGCATGGCGGCCGCCCTGGAACAGCACCGCCTGCCGCTGCCGGTCGGTTCTATGGCGCGCGAGTTGTGTGGTCAGTTTGAGGATATTGCCAGGTTCAAAGCTCGTCCCCTTTACCCCGCGCAGGCGCGGATCATTGGCATCCGGCACACCATAACAGATAGCACGGTAATAGCGTTCGACCGTATGTTTCTCGAATTGAGCGGCCAAACCCTGATGGGCGACATCGGATTTCGCGACCACCAGCAGCCCGCTGGTCTCCTTGTCGATGCGGTGCACGATGCCGGGGCGTTTGACGCCACCAACGCCGGAGAGGTTATCGCCGCAATGGTGCAGCAATGCGTTGACCAGCGTGCCCGATGGTGTTCCGGGGGCGGGATGGACAACCATGCCTGCGGGTTTGTTGACAACGATCAGATCGTCGTCCTCATAGATCACCTCAAGCGGGATATCCTCGGGGCCGATGTGGCTGTCCTCGGCCTCTTCAACGGTGATCTCGATCAGCGCACCTTCCTCGATCTTGGCCTTGGGGTCGGTCACGACCGTGCCATTGACCTGCAGCTGCCCAGCCTCGATCAGCCGCGCCAGACGGGTGCGCGACAGGGTGGCTTCCTCTGGCACATCACGCGAAACCGCTTTATCAAGCCGTTTAGGCGGGTTTTCCGCGATGACAAACTCGATCCGGCGGCGGGCCATGACACATCCTTCTGAGACAGATATTCAAAGTGAACCGCCCCAGCTGGTGTTCCTGCGGCGGATGGTGACCACATTAACGGTGATCATGATTTGCGGGTTCTTAGTGGTTCTGACCCTGCTTGTCATCCGTTTGTCTGCGTCAGGTCCAAAGCTGCCCGAAACGGTGACGCTGCCAGCCGGGGTCAGCGCGCGCGCCGTGACCTTTGGCGACGGCTGGATTGCTGTGGTCACCGATGGGGATGAGATCCTGATCCTGAACAATCTGAGCGGTGCTATCGAGCAACGCGTGGCGATCCAACCGGTCAGCGACTGATCTTCACCCGCTAGTTCATGCAAGCTGACTCGTGGTAAGCTGCTGAATTACCGACATGAAAACAGGCGTCGTGCCTCTGGCGGTCCGATGTGGTCATATCAATATCAGCTGAAGGGTGGTACCACCTCCCCGGCTCGAACGGGGGACCTCCTGATCCACAATCAGGCGCTCTAACCAACTGAGCTAAGGCGGCACTGAGGGCGATTTAATACAGGGGCGATGAGAGCGCAAGAGGCAAGCGGCAAGTTTTTTACCCCGAATGTGAAGAGATTTGCCGTCACGCTTGCGATCTTCTGCCCCGCCCGCGAGGTCCATCTGGAAGCCGCGAGTGCTTGCCATTACAGTGGCAGCAGGCTAGCAGAACCCGTCACCGCAAGCCCCATGACAGGAGTGCCGCATGAGCATCAACACCGAGCGCGACATCGAAGCCAATATGCAGATCGGCCCCACCGACGCAGGCATGGTCCGCATCTTCATCGAAGCCGACGGGATCGAAATCCCGATGGATTTTGATCCGGATGAGGCCAATGAAATCGCCGAAGAAATCATGGCCGCAGCCCAGGCAGCGCGCAGCCTCGATACCTGAGCCTCACGAACACCCGGCGGCGGGCTGACGCGCCCGCCCTGCCAACCGACGCGCCGCCAGCAATCAGGCGCCGCGCGCCGCGCTGTCCCATATCCCATCCATCCCCGGTCGCGGGTCGCGCAGCCGGTGCAGGCGGCTGGCGGCGTCCATTGCGAATTTCTGGATCAGCTTCTTGCGACGGGCGGCGGGCAGTTTCTGTTCCGGCGCCATGCGGATGATCTCGGCGTCATAGTCATCGGCGATGATCAAACCGCTGTCGTCAGGCAACAGCTCATTCGGAAACGCCAGATCCACCGCCCAGAAATAGCGATCGCACCATTCAAGATAGCCCCGCCATTTGCTGTCGGACTGATAGTCGGCGCGGCTGGATTTGCATTCGACCACCCATAGCTCACCCTTGGGGCCAAGCGCCATGACATCGACCCGCAGACCACGGGCGGGAACGAATTCTTCGACCGTGACAAAACCAAGCGCCGCCATATGGCGGGCCACACCACGCGCGAGGCGCTGACCGGGGGCAAGATCTTGCATCATAGGGTCAATGTGAACAATTCATGAACAAATGACAAGGCCATGGCGCAGGCACCTTGCAAACGCACTGGTCAGATATTGTATCAAGACAGCCTGCGGCCATGCCACATCCGCCACGGTGAGAGGGCCATGTCGAAAAGACGGCGGACGCCCCTTGTCTCTGCCTGCCCCGACGCCTAGTTAGAACGGAGGCGGGTTCTGCCCTTCTCGTGACAGGTAGCATTCCAGTGGCCTTAAGCAATTCCGAGGGAGCTGGCTCTGTTTGGACCCTGGTCCTTTTACCTGGCGCCCACCTGTACATACAGGTCCTCGGGAATCATAACCGCACGGTTGCCTGGTGGTCCCGCCGCATTCCACCACTGTTCTGGCTGACAAAAGAAAAGCCGCGCCTGAGGGGCACGGCTGGCTGAGGGCTTGCTGATCTGGACGTTTTGCGTCCAGATCTGCGGATCAGCGGCGCGGCAGCTGCCGAAAGGCTTTCTTGGCCGGAACGCGCACCGGGACCATCTCAGAGTGCATATCGGGGGTGATCCGCATCCCGCCGCGCGGGGTGTCTTCTTTCTGCGCCAGCGACATCACCGCATAGCCGAACTGCACCCCGGCAAAAACGATACCGTTCATGAACCACAGGATCGCAACCGCCAGAACGCCACTGTCCGATGTGCTGACCAGATGCCAGAGGTTCATCACGTTGAACCACAACAGCAGCCCGACAAAAGCTGCGGCAATGGCAAAGCCGATCACCACGTTGCGAATATAAAGACTCACCAGCTTTGGCATGGCATACCCTCCTGCTTCGGCCAAAACGGTAGCACTCTTTGCGACATGGTCCAGCGGCAATTGCCGGATCGGCGGGATTTGACGCATGTCGACCAGCATTTTACGGCAGTGTTCTGGCAGCCCGGCGGCAGACGAAAAAAGCGCGCCCATCGGGCACGCTTCTCGATCCTCGTTGCGCCACAGCAGCTGGCGCCTGTCGCAAGCCCCGGTCAGAAGGCCCCAGTCAGATTGCCCTGGTCAGAAGGCTTCGGGGCATGCCTCACGCGCCATATGGTCCAGAACGGCATTCACGAATTTCGGCTCCTTGCCCTCTGGAAAGAAGGCCCGCGCGATGTCCACGAACTCATTGATCACCACCTTGGGCGGTGTCTTGCCTGCCAGCATCTCAGAACCCGCGGCCCGGAACAGGGCGCGCAGCGTCGGGTCGATCCGTGCAATCGGCCATTTGGCCACCAGTGCGCGGTCCGTCATCTGGTCGATCTTGGCCTGATTATTGACTGCGCCCTCGATCAGCTTGCGAAAGCTTTTCGGATCGCCCTCTGCCATCTCATCGCCTTCGTAGACCGCCCCAAAACGGTGGTCCTCAAATTCGACGATGACCTTGTCGAAAGACAGGTTGCTATGTTCCATCTGAAACAGCGCCTGCACGGCATAGAGCCGCGACGCTGATTTCATTTTATGCTTGTCGCTGCCCTTGCGAGCGGCGCCCTGGCTTTCCGAAGTGGTCATACGGTGGTGGGTCCATTGTCTGAGTCGGCCAGTCTGATGGCCTCGGAAGGGGCTTTGAAGCCGACTCCCTTGGTTTGGGCGCCCCATTTACGCGTCAGCGCGATCAGATGCAAGGCCGCAGCCGCAGCACCGCCACCTTTGTTCTGATCGTTCACATCGGCGCGGACCTCCGCCTGCTTGCGGTTTTCCACCGTCAGGATGCCATTGCCGATGCACAGCCCCTGTAGCCCCATCAACTGAATCGCGCGGCTGCTGTCGTTGCAGACGGTTTCATAATGGGTTGTTTCGCCACGGATCACGCAGCCCAGAGCCACGTAGCCGTCGAAGTTAGAGCTGCGGTCGGCAATCGCGATCGCGGTCGGCACCTCCAGCGCACCCGGCACTTCGATCAGTTCGCAGGTGCCGCCGACGGCTTCGATCTCGGCCTGGGCGCCGGCCACCAGATTGTCGGCGATATCCTTGTAATAAGGCGCGACCACGATCAGCAGCTTGACCGGTTTGTCGAATGTCGGACGGTCCAGCGTATAGTGAGTTTCATGTGCAGCCATATCAAGCGTCCTTCAGAAGAGGTTTGGTGCCAACGATGCTCAGGCCGTAGGCGTCTAGTCCAACATAGGTGGTCGAGGGCGAATCCGTCAGCAATACCAGCTCATGCAGACCCATTTTGGACAGGATCTGCGCGCCCAGCCCGGTCTGCTTGATGGTGCGCGGGCCTTCGTCGTCCTGCGCATAGAGCGAATTGCGCGGCTCGCGGAACAGGCAGACGACGCCGCGCCCCTCGGCCGCGATCAGTTCCATCGCGCGCGGCAGCTGCCGGCCCGATTTGGGACCAAGTCCCAGAAGATCCGTTGCCTCATGCAGCGCATGGGTGCGGGTCAGGACCGGTTCAGGGGTGGTGATATCGCCCTTGGTCATCACCACATGTTCAATGCCGTGGGTCTGGTCGGTAAACAGGCGCAGTTCCCAATCGCCACCGATTTCAGACGTGACGGTCTTGCGCGAGGTCTCCACCACCAGATTGTCGTTGCGCGCGCGGTAGGCAATCAGATCACTGATGGTGCCGATTTTAAGCCCGTGCGTCCGGGCAAAATCGACCAGCTCCGGCAGCCGCGACATGGTGCCATCCTCATTCATGATCTCGCAGATCACGCCCGAGGGGTTCAGACCAGCCAGACGAGAGATATCAACCGCCGCCTCGGTATGGCCTGCGCGCACCAGCACACCGCCGCGTTTGGCCCGCAGCGGAAACACATGCCCCGGTGTCGCCAGCGCGGCCATCGTGTTGCTCTCGTCAATGGCCGCCGCCACGGTCAGCGCACGATCGGCAGCGGAAATCCCGGTCGAGACACCTTCGCGGGCTTCGATCGACACGGTAAAAGCTGTTTCATGGCGCGAAGAATTGTTCACCGCCATCATCGGCAGCCCCAGCGCATCGACCCGCTCCGCCGTCATCGGAAGACAGATCAGACCGCGTCCGTGAGTCGCCATAAAGTTGATCGCCGCAGCATCCGCAAATTCGGCGGCAATCACCAGATCGCCCTCATTTTCGCGGTCCTCGTGATCGACCAGGATGAACATCCGCCCCTGACGGGCCTCTTCGATGATCTCTTCAATAGGGCTGATTGCGTCACGCAACTGGGCTTCAATCGGCCCCGGTGTTTCAAAGCTCATTCAGGCAACCTTTCGGTGGGCAGTCGTGGACAATGGTCAGTGCGACCTCCACAACCCCGAGCAAGGCCGTGGATACCCCAGCGGGATAGACCAGCCGCAGCGTAAATACCAGCCCCGCTTGCGGCAGCCCATGTTCCGGACGCGGCGTCGCGGTGGCGCGTTCCCCTGTCAGAGGCTGTTTCAGGGTCAGCGGTTGCGGCGGCAGATGGCCCCTTGCACAGGCACGACGCAGCCACGGCAAAGGTCAAACCGCGCCGCAAGATCAGCTCCCCTCGTCGCGGGAGATCGCTGACGCGCGCCGCCCCTGCGGCGCGCCACGCCCAACGCCTGAGACGGCATCCGCGATGCCGGGGAACGGGGGCGGGAGCCTTTTGCGACGCCCCAGGCAGACAGCCCCAGATTGCACGGGGGCGCGCGTGAAAGAGGCTCAGCCCTGCTCGTTCAGCCGGGCCACGTAACGGGCCAGCGTGTCGATCTCAAGATTCACCGCATCGCCAATCGCGACATCCCCCCAGGTCGTCACTTCCTTGGTGTGCGGGATGAAGTTGATGCCGAAATCACATCCGTCGACATCATTCACAGTCAGCGAGGTGCCATTCAGCGCCACCGATCCCTTTGGCGCGATAAAGCGCGCCAGCTCCTGTGGCGCGCGCAGAGTCACGCGGGTGCTGTCCCCTTCATCGCGGAGATCCACCACCTCGGCCACGCCATCGACATGCCCCGACACGATATGGCCGCCCAGCTCATCACCGACCTTCAGCGCGCGTTCCAGATTGACGCGCTTGCCCAGGGTCCAGCCGTTGCCGCCGATATTGGTCTTGGACACGGTCTCGGCAGAGATCTGCACATCATACCAATCCTCCCCCAGTGCGATCACCGTCAGGCAGACACCGTCAGAGGCGATCGAGGCCCCGATGTCGATGGTTGCAGTGTCATAGCCGGTCTTGATCCGCGCGCGCAGGTCGCCCTGCTGCTCCAGCTCGGTGATGATGCCGATATCGGTGACGATGCCTGTGAACATGGGCGGGCTCCTGCAGGTTGCATATGCGGTTATGGCCGTCTTGGTCGGCCGGCGCCTCTCTGGTAGCCATTGGACCGCCGCGCGGCAAGCCCCGCTGTTGCCGGATAGGCGCGCCCGGCCCCCTGTGGCGCAGAACAGGCCGCCACTGGGCTTGCCTCGCCCAGCCGCGCCAGCCTACCCTTGCGCGGAAAGATGGTTAAATCCGATTAGGGGTTAAGCCATTGTTTGTACAATCGGGATATATTCGGCCCATTATGCACAAGACCGACCATCCACAACGCTGCTTTTTGTTTCTGCAAGGGCCTCATGGCCCGTTCTTTGCCAGCCTGGCAGAGATGTTGCAGGCTGCGGGCTCAGACGTGTGGCGGGTGGGGTTCAACGCCGGCGATCAGGCGTTCTGGCGCGACCGGGCCAGCTACCTGCCCTATCGCGGCGCCCCACAGGATTGGCCCGCCCATCTGGACACGATGCTGGACGACAAGAAGATCACCGATCTGGTGCTCTACGGCGATACCCGCCCGATCCACGCTAAGGCGGTGAGCATCGCGCGGGGCCGCGGCATCCGGGTACATGTCTTTGAGGAAGGCTATCTGCGCCCCTATTGGGTCACCTATGAGCGGGACGGCTCCAACGGCAACTCGCGGCTGATGGACATGCCCGTGGAGCAAATGACCGCAGCGCTTGCGCTCTCCGATATGGAGGCGCCGCTGCCCCCTTCACATTGGGGCGATACCCGGCAACATGTCTTCTACGGCGCGCTTTACCACGGCTGTGTCATGCTGCTCAATCAGGGGTACCGCCAGTTCCGCCCGCATCGGGCGCTGCCGGTCACCCGCGAATTTCAGCTCTATCTGCGCCGCCTGCTGCTGATGCCAATTCAGGCCCTGGAACGCCGATTGGCGACCCGGCGCATCCGCAACGGCGGCTTTCCCTATCATCTGGCCCTGCTGCAACTGGAACATGACAGCGCCTTTCAGGAGCATTCCCCCTTTGCCAGCCTCACGGATTTCCTGACCGAGGTGTTCCAGGGCTTTGCCGAGGGCGCGCCGCGCCATCACCATCTGGTGGTCAAGGCGCATCCGCTGGAAGATGGCCGTGTTCCGATCCGGCGCGCGGTGCGCCAGCTGGCAAAACACTACGGGCTGGAACACCGCGTCCACTACGTGCGTGGCGGCAAGCTCGCCGCCCTCCTGAACGAGGCCCGCACGGCGGTCACGGTGAATTCAACGGCCGGCCAGCAGGTACTCTGGCGCGGCATCCCGCTGAAGGTCTTTGGCAGGGCGGTCTACGACAAGCCCGAATTTGTCTCCACCCAACCCCTGCCGGAGTTCTTTGCCGCGCCCGCACGACCGGACAATCGCGCCTACAAGGATTATCGCCGCTATCTTCTGGAAACCTCGCAGCTCCCCGGTGGCTTCTATTCCCGCAAGGGCCGCCGCCAGCTGCTGCGGCAGGTGGTGGATATGATGCTGGCGCCGGAGGACCCCTATCAGGCGCTGATCCAGGGGACAGCGGCACCGCGGCAACAGTTGCGTGTGGTGAACTGACGAGCCAGACCTCCAAGGCTGGATTTTTCCAAAACACTGCGCTAGCTTGGCCTTAAAACTTGAGGCAGAACAATAATAGGTCGAGGAGACCGAGCAGTGAAAACCGTTCCCTTGCAATGGGCGCGCCCGGTTGCGATTCTGGCCGCAGTCACGCTGGCAGCATCCTGTGGCCTGCCCCAGGTCGGCCCGAACAAGCGTCAGATCTATGCCGGTTCCGTGCAAAAAGAAGGCGATGCCTTCATTGTATCGGTCAATGATCGCGTGACCCGCGCCACCGCCGTTGTCCCGGCGCTTGGCTTTTCCGAAAGCTTCCGCAGCGCCGGTCAGCTGACCTCCGACGTGATCCGCCCCGGTGACGTTCTGGGCCTCACCGTCTGGGAAAACGTCGATGACGGGCTCTTGGCGGCAGAGGCCACCAATGCCACGGTGCTGGAAGAGGTGCAGGTCGACAGCGCCGGCTTTATCTTCGTGCCCTATGCCGGTCGGCTGCGCGCCTCAGGCAATACGCCGGATCAGCTGCGCCGCACCATCACCAAGAAACTCGAAGATCAGACCCCCGACCCGCAGGTTCAGGTCCGCCGCCTCGCAGGCGATGGCGCCACTGTCAGCCTGACCGGGGCTGTCGGAGGACAGGGGGTTTACGCGATCGAACGTCCGACACGGACGCTGGCCACCATGCTGGCCCGCGCCGGCGGCGTCGCGATTGAGCCGGAAAACGCCCAGATCACCGTTATTCGTGGTGCGGAGCGCGGCACCATCTGGTTCCAGGATCTGTTCAAACACCCCGAGCTGGACATCGCCCTGCGCGGCGGTGACAAGATCCTGGTGGAAGAGGACAGTCGCTCCTTTACTGCTTTGGGCGCAACCAGCGCGCAGGCGCGTGTCCCGTTTGAAAGCCAGAACCTGTCCGCACTTGAGGCCATCGCCCAGGTCGGCGGTCTGGTCTCCACCGCGTCAGATCCGACAGGCGTCTTCGTCTTGCGCAATGAGCCTGCGGAAATCGCCAATCAGGTGCTCGGGCGCAACGATCTGATCGGGGCGCAGCGGCTGGTTTACGTGCTGAACCTGACCAAGCCCAACGGGTTGTTCGTGGCGCGTGACTTCGTGATCCGCGATGCCGACACGCTCTATGTGACCGAGGCTCCCTACGCCCAGTGGACCAAGACCATCTCGCTTCTGGCCAGCCCGCTGGCGCCGATCGCCAGCGTCGAAAGTTTGGCCAGCGGCGGCTGATGACATGACGGGAACAGACCCGACGACAAGGGCCGGGGGCATTCGCTCCCGGCTTTACTATTTCAACGCCGGTTTCCTGCGCCAGCGGCGGCTGCGGCGCATCCTGTCACTGGCGGGCTATGACCTGCGGCTGGGCAAGCCGACGGCAGAGGATCTTGTCGCGGTCTGGGGCAATGCCGATACCGCTCATCGTGGTCTGGCCGTGGCGGCGGCACAGGGCTGTGGCCTGCTGCGGGTCGAAGACGCGTTTCTGCGCTCGATCCATCCCGGCCGTGAGGGAGAGCCGCCGCTGGGCTTGCTGCTCGACCGGTCAGGGTTGCATTTCGATCCCGCCACCCCCTCGGATCTGGAGCAGCTGCTGGCCACGCACCCGCTGGATGACAGCGCGCTGATGCGCCGCGCCCGGCGCGCGATTGCCCGGCTACAGGACGCCCATCTGAGCAAATACAACGCCTATTCGCCAAACGCGCCGGTGCCGGAACCGGGTTATGTTCTGGTGATTGATCAGGCCCGCGGCGACGCCTCCGTCCGCGCATCCACCCCTCATGAAGGAACCGATCACGCGCGCTTTCAGGAGATGCTTTACTATGCGCAGGACGAACATCCCGGCGCCCGCATCATCATCAAATCCCATCCGGAGGACCGCGCAGGCCATCGCCCCGGTTACTATACCGCCGCAGACGCGCAGAGACGGGTCGAGATCCTTGATGCGCCGGTCTCGCCCTGGGCGCTGCTGGAGGGCGCCATCGCCGTTTATACCGTGTCTTCGCAGATGGGGTTCGAGGCCATCCTCTGCGGTCACAAACCCCGCGTTTTTGGCCAGCCCTTCTACGCAGGCTGGGGCCTCAGCGAGGACGAATTCCCGATCACCCGGCGCCAGCGCCGCCTAACCCGCGCGCAGCTGTTTGCGGCGGCGATGATCCTCTATCCGACCTGGTACAGCCCCTATCACGACCGGCTCTGCGAGCTGGAGGAGGTGATCGACGCGCTGGAGGCCGAAGCCCGCGCTTGGCAGCAGGATCGCGCAGGCTGGATCGCCTCAGGAATGCGGCTGTGGAAACGACGGCCGCTGCAACAGTTCTTTGGCCGCTACCGACGTCTGCGGTTTAGCGACAGCCCCAAGGTCGCGCGCGCCAGCGGGCGCAACTGGATGATCTGGGCCGGGCGCACCGGCACCGGGCAATCTCCGGGCGCCCATCGTGTCGAGGACGGGTTTCTGCGGTCCCGCGGGCTGGGGGCGGCGCTGGTGCCGCCACTGTCGCTGGTCGTCGACCGGCAGGGTATCTACTACGATCCGCATCAGCCCAGCGACCTGGAAGACCTGATCGCCGCCCGCGCGACCCTGACCGCCCAGCAGCAACAGCGCGCCGAGAACCTGACCCGGCGGCTGGTGCAGGACAGCCTGTCGAAATACAACCTCGGCGGAACGGTCCCGAACCTGCCCGAGGGGCACCGCATTCTCGTGGTCGGACAGGTGGCAGATGATGCCTCGGTCCGTCTGGGATGTGAGAAAATCGCAACCAATGCCGACCTGCTGCGGGCGGCCCGTGCGGCCAACCCGGACGCCGTGCTGATCTACAAGCCGCACCCGGATGTGGAGGCCGGGCTGCGCGACGGCAGCATCGCCGCCGAGGGGCTGGCGGATGTGGTCGTGCCCGACAGTGACCCGATGGCGCTTCTTGACATGGTGCATGAGGTCTGGACGATGACCTCGCTTCTGGGCTTTGAAGCGCTGCTGCGTGGGGTCAAGGTGACCACGGTTGGCGCACCGTTCTATGCGGGCTGGGGGCTGACCCGGGATCTGGGCGCGGTGCCCGTTGCCCGACGGCAGGCCCGCCCCTCCCTGATGGGGTTGGTCCATGCCGCGCTGATTGATTATCCGCGCTATGTGGATCCGGTCAGCGGCCTGCCCTGTCAGGTCGAACTGGTGGTGGAGCGGCTGGCGAAGGGCGATATTCCTGCCCCGGGCACCGCCACCCGGACCCTGGCAAAGCTTCAGGGGCTATTCTCCACCTATGCGCATCTCTGGCGCTAGGCTGCTGCCATTAGGCGACCTAGCCCAGTGAACGGGCCCAACGGTGCTGGATATCTGCCCCAACGGGACGCATGTCGATCAGATCAAAGCGCGGCGCATCGGCCAAACCCTTTAGGCCCATGCTGCCAATTGAGGACAGACCATCACCCCCGATGGCCAGCCCGGCAGTGAAGCCAATCAGCTCATCCACCAGATCCTGCGCCAGAAGCGAGG
This sequence comes from Phaeobacter sp. JH20_34, assembly GCF_048056095.1. Lineage (NCBI taxonomy): Bacteria > Pseudomonadati > Pseudomonadota > Alphaproteobacteria > Rhodobacterales > Roseobacteraceae > Phaeobacter > Phaeobacter sp. JH20_34. Next base: position 316,720 of record NZ_JAYMWT010000021.1, read on the forward strand.
CTGCAAGCGCGCTGCCGCCTTCGCAGAAGACGCGTGTCAGACCCGCCTGCCCCAGCTGCTGCAAGACATCAGCCGCATCCAGCTGCTGACCCTCTGCGGCGCAGGGCAGCAACCGCGCGCCCAGCCCTTCCCAGGCGCGCAGGCGCTCAGCATCGGCGCCGGTCCCATGGCAGATCCAGACCGGGATATTGCGTGCACTGCGTGCCAGCTGCCCCATCAGCGGCAGGTCGAGATGTCGCGAAATCACCACCCGCACGGGCTGACGGCTCACCCCAAGATCCCGCACGGTCAGTGACGGGTCATCCGCACGAGCAGTCCCACCACCCACCATCACCGCATCATGGCGTGCCCGCATCGCGTGGACGGCACGGCGGGCCTCGGGTCCGGTGATCCATTTGCTCTCGCCCGCAGCGGTGGCAATACGGCCATCAAAGCTGCTCGCAAGCTTCAGCGTCACAAAGGGGCGGCCTTGTTCCGTCTTCAGAAAAAACCCGGCATGATCCCGCGCCGCCACGTCCGAGCACACCCCGGTGGTGACCTCGATACCGGCATCGCGCAGCATCGCAAACCCGTGGCCTGAAACCCGTGGATCACTATCTTCCATGGCTGCCACCACCCGCGCCACGCCAGCGTCGATCAGGGCCTGAGCACAGGGAGGTGTCTTACCGGTATGAGAACAGGGTTCCAGCGAGACATAGGCGGTAGCGCCGCGCGCCAGTGCACCGGCCTGGCGCAATGCCTCGGTCTCCGCATGAGGGCGGCCCCCCGGCTGGGTCCAGCCCCGGCCGACAATGCGGCCTTTGCGCACGATCACACAGCCGACAGCCGGGTTCGGCCAGCATTGCCCCTGCCCCCGTCGTCCCAGCGACAGGGCCAGCGACATATAGCGCGTATCCCCAGCCCGCATCCGTCCGGAGGCGTTCACTCTTCCGGCGCCTCCGGCGGGCGCAGCTCGTGAACGAAATCCTCAAAATCATCCGCCGCCTGAAAGTTCTTGTAAACACTGGCAAAGCGGACGTAGGCCACGGTATCTATACGGGCCAGCGCCTCCATCACGATTTCACCGATCTTCTTGGACGGGATATCGGTCTCACCCATGCTCTCCAAGCGCCGCACGATGCCCGAGATCATCTGATCTATGCGTTCCGGTTCAATCGGGCGTTTCTGCATGGAAATGCGGATCGAGCGCTCCAGCTTGTCGCGGTCGAAATCTTCACGTTTGCCATTGGTCTTGATCACCACGAGGTCACGCAACTGCACCCGCTCATAGGTGGTGAAGCGGCCACCACAGGCCGGGCAGAACCGGCGCCGCCGGATCGAAACGTGATCCTCAGCAGGGCGCGAGTCCTTTACTTGGGTGTCGATATTTCCGCAAAACGGGCAGCGCATCAGCTGTCCCCCCTGTTCCAGTCCGCCGGTCAACCGGACGCCGCTGCGCCCTTATCCACAACTATATGGCAGCCTCTAGGGTTTGGGTAGAGGTGAATTAAGACCACAAGATGCCGGGGCTTAAACCAAATGCGCGATCACCCTGCGGCTGTGTGCTGCGTCGCGATGCTCGAACAGGTAGATGCCCTGCCAGGTGCCCAAGGCAGGCCGCCCGGCGGTCACCGGGATCGACAGGCTGACAGGCAGGATCGCCGCCTTGATATGGGCAGGCATATCGTCTGGCCCCTCATAGGTGTGGCGCAGATAGGCCATCGACGGATCGGACGCGGGCGGCACCAGACGCGACAGATAAGCGAGGAGATCGCCCTGCACCTCCCGATCGGCGTTTTCCTGGATCAGCAGCGAACAGGAGGTGTGCTGCACAAAAAGCGTCAGCAGCCCGGCGTCGCAGTGTGCGCGCGATACCCAGTCCACAATCTGATCGGTGATTTCATACAGCCCCTGCCCGCGGGTGGAGACGGTGAACTCTGCCTGCATGGATCACCTCGATGCCCAAACTTCTGCCCGGCTATCAGTTACGGCTGCGAAAGGGGAAAATCCAGTCTTCGCATTTGCCATAGGCCGCATTGGCACGAAACGCATAGCCGGGCGTCAGGATATCACCGGTCCAGTTGCCGGTGAATGGCGTCACCCCGGCGGCGGCCGGATCCAAGGTGAACCGCACGGCGGAGCGTGCACCGGTGGTGCTGCTGGCCCCGATGCCGTCGACGGCGTAGATCTTTGTCTGCCAGGGCAGTCCGAGCGATTTGTGCACATAATCTCCGGCGGCACACCAGTAGTCGGATTTCAGCGCCCCGTCCCGTCCGATCACCTCAAACTGACTCGCCCCCGCGGGCACGACCTCCAGCCGGTTGATCGCACGAAAGGCGGATGCCGGCACCGCCAGCACCAGAAGGCCAAGCCCAACACCCAAAACGGCGAGTGCCGTCCGGCGTGGTCCAGCCCGACGGCCCTTGGAGATCTGACGCGCTCTGCGGGATTTGAAACTGAGAAAGCCGGTCATGATGAACCTCGCCGATTGCGAATGAGGGCGCTGGTCAGAAGCGAACAAAGGCGGTGGTGCACTGGTGATCGGCCTCCTGAACGCTGAGCCGGTCACCAACGCGATAGGCATTTGTCCGTTTCAGCCAACTGTCGGGACGATCACTTGCAACCGGGCTCAGGCTGAAATGCACGGTGGATTTACGGTTCACGGCGACGCCCTCGCCGATACCGCGCGCGACATAGATGCTCTGCCCCCAGTCGGCACCAAGCGCGCGGCGCGCGTAGTCCGCCGCGCCACACCAGAATGCCGAGCGCACTGCGCCCTGCGGCGGGACCACTTCGAAACTGCCGTCAGGAAGAGCAAAGACACGCGCCTGATCGACGGTCACATGGCCTGTCGGGGTTGCTTCGGCGCAGGCTGACAGCGCAAGCGCCGCCGCAATAGTCACAGAAAATAGTCGCATGATGCCTATCCTTGATGAGTAGTTCAGCCCGCGGCTCTGAGGATGCGCGCGCAAGCTGACCTGCGATCTGCGCGAAGCCCACAGGTTAGAGATAGAGGGCCACCGGCAGGATTCCAGATACCGCCGACCACGGCCAGTCACAACTGTTCACATTCAACGCTGCCGAAACAGGCCCATCACCTGCGCAACCAATCGGGCACTCTCCGCGTTGAGCGGTCAAACAACCACAAGACAGAGGATCCTCCCATGGCTCAGAAAACCCTGTTCATCACCGGCGCATCCAGCGGCATCGGCGCAGCAACCGCGCGTGCGGCCCACAAGGCAGGCTGGAACGTCGGCCTGTTCGCCCGGTCCGAAGACAAGCTCAACAGCCTCGCCGAGGAACTGGGCGACGGCGCCCTGGCCTTGCCGGGAGATGCCACCAAATTCGAGGATCAGGTCGCCGCCCTACAGCATCTGCGCGACAGTTTCGGCCAGATCGACGCAGCCTTTGCCAATGCCGGGACCGGTCTCAACACTCCCGGGACGGAAAACGGCGACCCCTCGGAATGGCATGACATGGTTCATATCAACATCATGGCCCTGCTCTACACGGCAAAAGCCGCTATCCCGCATCTGAAACCGCAGAAAGGACACATCGTGCTGACCGGTTCGGCGGCAGGGCGGGTGCATATCCCCGGCTCCATCTATGGCGCCTCAAAATGGTTCGTCCATGGCTATGGCGGCAATCTGGCCGAAGAGATGAAGGACTGGGGCGGGCGCTGTACCGTGGTTGCGCCGGGGATGGTGGACACCGCGTTCTTCGACGAAGCCAAGCCCGACAAGCTCCAGCCCGAAGACGTGGCCGATGCCGTTGTCTTTGCGCTGGAGGCCGACCCGCGCAATGCCGTGCGGGAGGTCTTCCTGATGCCGACCGGCTGAGGCCGCACGCGCCGCAGCACTGCCGGGAAGTAACGCCCATAAAAACATCCGGAAGGGTCACCCCTTCCGGATGTGTCACCTCAGGCGCGGTGACGCGGCGGTGCCTATGGCCCGCTCAATGACGTCGGTCGGTGGGAAACGGAATGATTTCAGCTGTTTGCCCTTCGGTTAGGGCGGTCGCCAGCACCTCCAGAACATCTGGATCTGCGGCATCTCCTGCGCCCTCACCAAAGCACTGGCAGGCGCGGTCCATCAACATCGCCCGGGCAGCAGGGGCTTCCATCTGTTCAAGCAGGGCGCGATCTTTGCGCATGATTTCGACAAGAAAGGCATTCGCCTTGGTCAGCGCGCTGAGCGAGCGGAGCTTGTCGTCCAGCACATTAAGTGCCTCGTTCAAATTCGAATGATGCGCCATTGGACCCCTCCGATCTCGCAAAGTTAACATATTGGTAACTTAGGTATTCGCGGCCCAAAAACAATTGCTGACTGTTAGGAATGGTTAACAACGCCACCCAGACAGGCGGGCCGGTCTGCGACGGGCTGGACCCGCAAAATCCATGCCGAACCGCCCCCTGCTGCAAGGCACACAGCAAAAAGGCGCCCCACCGGGGCGCCTGTTCTGTTCGGACATCAACTGCCGCATTACTGGTCGAGGAAGCTGCGCAGTTTGCGAGACCGGCTCGGGTGCTTGAGCTTGCGCAGCGCCTTGGCCTCGATCTGGCGGATCCGCTCGCGGGTCACGCTGAACTGCTGGCCCACCTCTTCCAGCGTGTGGTCGGTGTTCATGCCGATGCCAAAACGCATCCGCAGAACCCGCTCCTCACGCGGGGTGAGCGAAGCCAGCACGCGGGTGGTGGTTTCCTTGAGGTTTTCCTGAATGGCGCTGTCGAGCGGCAGCACGGCATTCTTGTCCTCGATGAAATCGCCCAGCTGGCTGTCTTCCTCGTCCCCGATCGGGGTTTCGAGAGAGATCGGCTCCTTGGCGATTTTCATCACCTTGCGGACCTTTTCCAGCGGCATCTGGAGCTTTTCGGCCAGTTCTTCCGGCGTCGGCTCGCGGCCGATTTCATGCAGCATCTGGCGGCCGGTGCGGACCAGCTTGTTGATCGTCTCGATCATATGGACCGGAATACGAATGGTCCGGGCCTGATCCGCGATGGAGCGGGTGATCGCCTGACGAATCCACCAGGTCGCATAGGTCGAGAACTTGTAACCCCGGCGGTATTCGAATTTATCCACCGCCTTCATCAGGCCGATGTTGCCTTCCTGAATGAGGTCAAGGAACTGCAGGCCGCGGTTGGTGTATTTCTTGGCGATCGAGATCACCAGACGCAGGTTGGCCTCAACCATTTCCTTCTTCGCCTGACGGGCTTCTTTCTCGCCCTTCTGGACCTGCTGCACGATGCGGCGGAATTCAGAGATGTCGAGACCGACATACTGACCGACCTGCGCCATATCGGCGCGCAGCTCTTCGACCTTGTCGGTGGAACGTTCGACAAACATCTGCCAGCCCCGTCCCGGCTTCTCCGCCATATCGGCCAGCCAGTTCGGATCCAGCTCGCGGCCACGGTAGGCATCCACGAACTCGCGACGGTTGATACGGGCCTGATCCGCCAGTTTCACCATCGAGCTGTCGATCTGCATGACACGGCGGTTGATGCCATAAAGCTGGTCGATCAGCGCTTCGATCCGGTTGTTGTGCAGGTGCAACTCGTTGACCAGCAGAACAATTTCAGACCGCAGAGACTGATAGATCTGCTCATCCTGCGCGCTGAAAGAGCCATCTTCGTTCAGGGTGGCCGAAATCCGGCTGTCCTGCATTTCGCTCAGCTGTGCATAGTCGGAGGAGATCTGTTCCAGCGTGGTCAGCACCTTGTCCTTCAGCGCCGCTTCCATCGCGGCAAGGGACATGTTGGCCTGATCGTCCTCGTCCTCGTCGTCGTCCGATGCAATCGGGTTGCCGTCAGCGTCGAGCTCTGGACCGGTGTCTTTCGCCACAGGTTTGCTCGCGGCAACGACAGAGGTATCCACCACCGGCTCGCCAACCTCACCGTCTTCGTCCAGCTGGTTGCCGAACGTCGCCTCAAGGTCGATCACATCGCGCAGCAGAATGTCTTCGGACAGAAGTTCGTCATGCCAGATGGTGATCGCCTGAAAGGTCAGCGGGCTCTCGCAGAGACCGGCGATCATCGTGTTGCGGCCAGCTTCGATCCGCTTGGCGATGGCGATCTCGCCTTCGCGGCTCAGCAGTTCGACCGATCCCATTTCGCGCAGATACATGCGCACAGGGTCGTCGGTGCGGTCCAGCTTCTCAGCTGCCGCGCCAGCCACCGCCACTTCGCGGTTGCTGTCGGTGGTCACCAGATCGGTCGAGCCCTTCTGCTCTTCCTCTTCGGCTTCCTCATCTTCGATGATGTTGATGCCCATTTCGGAGAGCATCGACATCACGTCCTCGATCTGCTCCGAGCTTACCTGATCCGGCGGCAGGACCTGATTGAGCTGATCATAGGTGATGTAACCCTTCTCGCGCGCTTCGGCGATCATCTTCTTGACCTGAGCCTGGCTCATGTCGAGAGAGATTTCGGGCTCCTGATCGTCAGGTTTGCGGTCGTCGGTATCTTTGGCGGCCATTCAATGCTCCTCGTCGGGGCTGGGGCGATTCGGTTTCGCGAATCATTATCGCGATCCGCTGATTCGTCACCCGGTTTACCCGTTTTTCTTTCGCTCTTCCTTAGCAAAACGACCTGACTGCGGCGCAGCGGTCACTTCTTGGAGTAGCCAATTCGTTCCAAAAGGGCTCCGAAAGCGTCGCGTTCCTCACGGTTCAGACGCGCTCCGTTCTCCCCCACATCATATTGCGCTCGGTCTTCGTTCTCACTGCGCACGGCTTTGTTGCGCGCTTCGGCAGCCTGTCCCAGCCGCCATGTCACAGCCTCATCAGCCAGCCCGTCCAGATCCTCTTCCGCCTCGGCCAGCTCTGCATCCAGGCCCCGGCTTGCCTCCAGCTTGGCAAATTCCTCCGCCAGGGTCAGGCTGGCGATTTCCACATCGCCGGGACGACGCAGACAGGGGCTGATTGCCACATGGCGAAGCGCAAAGAGGTTTTCAAGGGCATGGCTGCCGGCAGCCTGTGCAATTTCCTCTTTCAGCCGTTCAGGCGCATCGACACCATGACGCAGCACCAGATCGCGCAGCAGCGCGTGATCCGAGCCGACACAGGCCATACGTTCCAGATTGACCTCATATTTTGCAATCACCGCCGGTGTGGTGATCACCGTCGCCAGAATCACTGCCTCACGGACGCGCACCAGCGCTTCCTCGCTGCCGCCAGCAAGCAGCGAATTACGGGTCGTCTCCAGCGGCTGTGGTGGGGCGTTCTTGCCGCGCCAGGGCATCCGGGCACCATCGCGGAAACCACCAGCCTTGCGGAATTTTCCAGCGCTGTAATTGCCCTGATTGCCCGCCTGAGCCGGGGTGACGGGCGGCGGCGGCGCCTCATAACCGGGATCAAATCCACTGTCGTAGCCCGGATCGTAGCCGTCATCATAATCGCCGCCAAAGTCGGGATCGCCCGCAGCTCCAAAGCCCGGATCAAAGCTTGGCCCCGGATCAAAACCGGTATCAAACCCCGGATCCGGCAGCGCGTCGAACCCGGCGTCCAGCCCCGGTGCCGCTGTCGCTTCGCGCGGGCGCCCGCCGCGAAACAGCTGCCAGCGCAGATCCTGCAGATCCTCGCCATAGTGGCGGCGGATCGAGGGATCGCGGATCAGCCGGATCTTGTCGCGCAGCGCCTTGTCCAGCGCGGCCTTGCGCTCGGGGCTGTCGAAAACCTTGCCTTCCGTTTCGCGCTGCCACAGCAGCCGCACCATCGGCATCGCCTGATCAAGCACCCTCTGCACCGCCTCCGGCCCTTCGGCTCGGATCAGGTCATCGGGGTCCTTGCCCTCGGGCATCAGCGCAAACCGCAGGGATTTCCCCGCCTCGAGCAAGGGCAATGCCAGATCAATCAGCCGCATCGCCGCGCGCAGACCAGCGGTATCGCCGTCCAGCGCGATGATCGGCTCATCCGCAATGCGCCACAGCATCTGGAGCTGGTTTTCGGTGATCGCAGTGCCCAGAGGCGCCACCGCCGCCTCAAATCCGCCCTCGGCAAGGGCGATCACATCCATGTAGCCTTCGGCGACCAGCAGCTGGCCGGATTTCCCCGACGCGGTGCGCGCAGGCCCGTGATTGTAAAGGCTGCGCCCCTTGTCAAACAGCGCGGTCTCCGGCGAGTTCAGATATTTCGCATTGTCGCGCGGATCCATGGCTCGGCCGCCAAAGGCGATCGCCCGCCCGCGCGCATCGCGGATTGGAAACATGATCCGGTTGCGAAAGGTGTCATAGGGCTTGCCACCTTTGTTCGAGGGTTTGGCCAGCCCCGCACCCATGATCAGCTCTTCCGGCACACCCTTGCCGCGCAGCGCGTCCCATAGGTTCTGCCAGCCGTCAGGGGCAAAACCGATCTCCCAGCGTTCCAGGGCCTGACCCGTCAGCCCACGCCGCGCAAGATAGCTGCGCGCAGCCTCACCCGACCGCGTATTGAGCTGAAGGCGGAAAAACCGCACCGCCTGTTCCATCACCTCGGCCAACTGGGCCCGGTGGTCCTGCTTCTGCTGGGCCTTAGGGTCGCGGGCGGGCATTTCCATCCCCGCCTCCTGCGCCAAGATCTGCACCGCCTCCATGAAGCCGACGTTCTCGGTCTCCTGCACGAATTTCAGCGCATCCCCTTTGGCATGACAGCCAAAGCAGTAATAGAACCCCTTGCGGTCATCGACATGGAAACTGGCGGATTTTTCATGGTGGAAGGGGCATGGCGCCCACATGTCGCCCTTGCCCTGATTCGATTTTCGCTGATCCCACATGACCTTGCGCCCGACAACCTGAGAGAGGCTGACGCGAGTGCGCAATTCATCAAGGAAACCGGGGGGAAGCGACATCTCAGTTGCTCTGCAACTGCTTCTGCATCTTCTGGATCTGATCCCAATTCGCCAGACATTGCTGCTCCAGCAGTGCGCCGAAGTCATTGTCGCGCAGATCGCGCTTGCGCAGACTGTAGATATGCGCGGTCAGCTGCGGAATGGCTTTGCTGTACTGCTCGGGCCAGGCGGGATCACTGTCCAGAATCGTCTGGGCAACATCAGCCTGTTTCACACGGTCCAGCCGCGCCTGCTGCACGGCCGCCATGACCTGCCCTTGATACCTGCAGCTTTCTTCTTTTTTTTCAGCAGCATAGGCTGGCGCGGCCAGCAAAGCTGCGACAAGGGCAAGACGGATCATACACTTGGCTCCCGGAATCAGTTGGTGATCCCCGAGATTACCCCCGTGCCGCAACAGCTTCCATCGCTGTTTTCAGATCATCCACAAGTGTCTCCGCCATGGAGCGGAACACCATGATCTGCAGGCTCTTTGGCCCGAGCCGGGTGACCGAGGCCGCCATGTGCTTCAGCTCACATCGGATGGTATGGCCGCGTTTGAACACGGCGGGCCGCAAATCCACCGGGCAGAGCCGTGCCAGCACCGCGTCACCCTGCGCACCTTCCAGTAGCACCACGGCCCAGCCATCGCTCTGATCGGTCAGCGCGGCATGATCTGCCAGCGCAGGATCCGGCCGCACGCCGGACAGCAGCGCCAGCTCACGGCCAAACCAGATAATCCGCGCCCCGGCCTTGCTGTTGCTTCGGTTCGGCATCGGCCAGCGCAGCCCATGCGCGGCCGACAGCACTTCGGAGAGCGCGGCGTCTTGACCGGCATAGGGCGCGAGGGTGGTCATCTCCTCCAGCGTCGCCTCCCTCAGCGACAGATCCCCCACCTGCACAGGCAGCAGCCCCGCACAAGGCGATTTTGCAATCAGCTTAACCACGCGCACGCTCCCCCTCTGGATCAAAGAGCACCGGCTCGACAATCTCGCAGAGCACGTCCAGCCCTGCCGTGTGATCCACCATGCGGATCGGATCGCCAATCCGGTCTGGACCGGCCTTTATCAGCGCCAGACCAATCATATGCCCCAAGGTCGGCGAATAGCAGACCGAGGTGACATAACCCTGATCATGTGGCCGGTCGACCGGATCCTCCGGGTCAAACAGATGCGCCCCGGCGGTCAGCTGCTGCACCGCGCCGGTCGGTCTGATCCCGACCAGCCGCATCCGCGCCTTGTCGACCAACCCCTCGCGCAGGGCCATCGCGCGACCGACACAGAGTTTGCCGGAGCGGAGCATCCCACCGAACCCCAGATCATGCAGCGTCGCGGTGCCGTTGATCTCGGCATGGGTCAGAAACCCTTTTTCAATGCGCAGCACATTCAATGCCTCCAGCCCATAGGCCCCACCGCCAAGCGCCTCGGCCCGGCGCAGCAATTCGCCAAACAGGCTCTCGCCATAGCGCGCAGGAACCGCCAGCTCATAGGCCTCCTCGCCCGAGAAAGAGATGCGGAACAGCCGGGCCGTGACCTCTCCCAGCGCAACTGCGCCACAGGCCATGAACGGCCAGTCCTCGCTAACAAATGCCGCGCCGAGGAGATCCTGCAACAGCCTCCGCGCCTTCGGGCCTGCGATGGAAAACTGCGCCCACTGCTCGGTCACAGAATGGATCCGCACGTCCCACTCCGGGTGCAGCGCCTGGCTCACGAATTCCAGATGCGCCATCACCTGCCCGGCCGCTGCGGTCGTGGTGGTCATCACATAGTGGTCTGGCGCCAGACAGGCGGTGGTGCCGTCATCCATGACAAACCCGTCTTCGCGCAGCATCAGCCCATAGCGCACCCGACCGGGTTGCAGCGTGGCAAACCCATTGGCATAGACATAGTCCAGCAACCGCGCGGCATCCGGCCCCTGAATGTCGATCTTGCCAAGGGTGGAGACATCCGCCACCCCAACCGCATTGCGCACATACCCGACCTCGCGATCGCAGGATTGCCGCCAGCTAGTTTCACCCTGTTTTGGAAAATAGCTGGCGCGATACCACAGCCCCACCTCCATCATATGCGCGCCCATATCCTCGGCCAGCGCATTGGATGTCAGCATCCGACGCGGCGCAAAGCCGTGATCCTGCGCGCCTGCCCCCATCACCCCGATCGGCACCGGCACATATGGCGGGCGAAAGGTGGTGGTGCCGGTCTCGGGAATGCTGCGGCCCGTGGCCTCGGCCAGCACCGCCAGAGCCACCACATTGGAGCTCTTGCCCTGATCGGTGGCCATGCCTTGCGTGGTGTACCGCTTCATATGCTCGACCGAGCGGAAATTCTCGCGCCCCGCCTGACAGATGTCCTTGACCGTCACATCGTTCTGGAAATCCACCCAGGCCCGCCCGCGCCCCGGCACCGACCAAAGCGGCGTCACCCGGCAGGGCGCATCCTCGGCCTCCGGCAGCTCCACGGGCACAGCGCGCCTGCCCAGCGCCTCCAGCGCGCGTGCGCCCGCTTCCGCCCCATCCCGCAAGGCCGCCGCAGTGGAGAAAGCTCCGCCACAGGCCCCGGCAACCGCCAGCCCCGGCACCGCGCCCTCCTGCGGCACAAAACAGGCCAGATCGCGCCGCCAGCGCGGCCGCCCGTTCAGGTGACAGGTCAGATGCAGCGTCGGATTCCAGCCACCGGACATGGCCAGACAGTCGGTCTGCAGCTTTTCCTCCCCCGCAACAGAGCGCAGCGTCAGGCTTTCCAGTCGCTGACGGCCTGAGGCATTGCAGACCTGAGCGCCCCGGATCACCCGGAACTCATCGCTCTGTGGTGCGTCATGGCGGCTGTCGATGACCGCCGCGACATGAACACCCGCCGCCGCCAGATCCCGTGCCGTCCGATGAGCATCGTCATTGTTGGCAAACACCGTCACCCGCTCTCCGGGCGCCACCCCCCACCGATTGAGGTAGCTTCGCACCGCACCTGCCATCATGATGCCGGGTCGGTCGTTATTGGCAAAGGCCACCGGCCGCTCCAGCGCGCCGGATGCCAGGATCGCGCGTTTTGCCACCAGCCGCCAGAAACAGCTGCGCGCAGCCTTGCCGGACCCGGCAGCTGTGGTTTCAAGCGCACCATAGGTGCCCTGATCATAGACCCCGGTCACCGTGGTCGAGGCCATGCGCCGCACATTGTCCAGACTGTCCAGCTCCGCAACCACAGCCGCCACCCAGTCCCGTGTCGGCTGCCCTGCGATGGTCTCGCGCTCGCTCAGCAGGCGACCACCGGGCGCGCTATCTTCGTCACAAAGGATCACATCCGCACCACCCCGCGCCGCCGTCAGCGCCGCCATCAGACCCGCAGGTCCCGCGCCGATGACCAGAAGATCACAGAACCCAAATGCCTTTTCGTAGGTCCCGTCATCCGGCGCCCCGGACAACGCCCCCAGCCCTGCTGCACGACGAATGACCGGCTCGTAGATCTTCTCCCAGAAGACCGCAGGCCACATGAAGGTCTTGTAGTAGAACCCCGCCCCCAGAAACGGGGCCGCCAGATCATTGACGGCCATCACATCAAAGCCCACCGAGGGCCAGCAGTTCTGGCTCCGCGCCGCCAACCCCTGGTAAACCGGCAGGGTGGTGGCGCGCAGATTGGGTTCCTGCGCCGCCCCCTCGCCCCGGGTAACCAGCGCATTGGGCTCCTCGCTGCCCGCGGTCAGAATGCCGCGTGGCCGATGATATTTGAACGAGCGCCCGACAAGGTGAATGTCATTGGCCAACAGCGCCGCCGCCAGCGGCTCACCTTCATGCCCCCGCAACACACGCCCATTGAAACTGAAATCGACCTCGCGCGGCTCTGCCATGCCGCCCCAACCTGCAACCCGCATCAGCCCGCCTCCCCGGTTGCCGCAGGCGCGGCGGCGAGCATCTCGTGATTTGAGGTGTCGCGCCGCACCCTGATCCAGCTGCCACAGCCGTGCTGATGATACCACCATTCCTCCAGCGGGCCTGCCGGGTTGAGCCGCAGATGGACATGAGCATGCCAGACCTCGAGGGGCGCGCCCTCCTCCGGCGCCTCCAGCACCGCCCCGCGATAATAGAACTCGCGACGATCACGCTCACCGCAGAGCGGACAGGTAATCCTCATGACGGGCGCCCTTTCACCTTTCCAGAAATACTCAAATACGCCGTCACGCCAGCCACGACGCCGGCGCGGACCACGCGACGGTCAATGCAGGTTATGCTGCGCACCGGTCGCCTCCTCATCCATCAGGCCTCGACCGGTCTCAAACCGGTCCAGCCGGAACGCTGCCGCCGCCTGATGCGGGCGATCCGTGGCGATCAGATGCGCATAACACTGCCCCGAGGCAGGGGTTGCCTTGAAGCCGCCATAACACCAGCCCGCATTGAGATAGAGACCCTCAATCGGCGTGCGATCAATGATCGGCGATCCGTCCGGCGTCATATCCATGATGCCGCCCCAGCTGCGCAGCAGCCGCGCCTTGCCGATGGCCGGCAGCATCGCCATGCAGGCCTCCATCGTGTGTTCCACCATCGGCAGATTGCCCCGCGCCGCATAAGAGGCATAGAGGTCGAGATAGCTGCCAAACACCAGCCCCCCCTTGTCGGACTGGCTGATATAGAGATGCCCCTCCGCAAAGGTGATGACGTGGTCGATAATCGGCTTCAGCCCTTCGGAGACAAAGGCCTGGAGCACATGGCTCTCGATCGGCAGGGTCAGCCCCGCCATGGCCGCCACCTGGCTGGAGCGCCCGGCGGCGGCCATCGCAACCTTGCCCGCGCGGATCAGACCACGGGGGGTTTCCACCCCGATGACCTTGCCGCCCTCGGTCCGAATGCCGGTGACCTCGCAATTCTGCAGGATATCGACACCGCGCTGATCCGCCCCCCGCGCAAAGCCCCAGGCGACCGCATCATGGCGCGCCGTGCCCGCCCGCCGCTGCAACAGCGCCCCCTGGATGGGAAACCGGTTATTGTCATAGTTCAGCAGCGGCACCATTTGGCGCAGCTGGTCACGGGACAGGATCTCGGCATCATCGCCCTGATTGATGATCGCATTCGCCCGCCGCACCGCGCTGTCGCCCTGCGCGTCATTGTGGAACACGTTCAGGATCCCCCGCTGCGACATCATCGCATTGTAGTTCAGATCCTGCTCCAGCCCCTCCCAGAGCTTCAACGAATGGGAATAGAACTCCGAATTGCCGGGCAGATAGTAATTCGCCCGCACGATGGTGGTGTTCCGTCCGACATTGCCACCGCCGATATAACCGCGCTCCAGCACGGCGATATTGCGCATCCCATGGTCCTTGGCCAGGTAATAGGCCGTGGCCAGCCCGTGACCACCGCCGCCGATGATCACCGCATCATATTCGGGTTTGGGATCCGGGTCGCGCCAATGGGCCTGCCAGCCCCGGTTGCCTGTCAGCCCTTCGCGCAGCACACGCCAGCCAGAAAATCGCATCCCCGCTCCCCCCTTTGTATCCCGGTTGATCCCCCGGTCGTCCGCAGGCCAGGCCACCTGCACCCGCGGTGATCTCATGCCAGCCGCCGCGCCCTCATGGGCGACAGTCTGGCGCGTTCCGCATCCCGATACCAGCCCTGATGCACCGATTGGCCCGCGCCCTGTTCCCGGTTCCAGCCCTGGCCGGGACACCCGTGCCGACCGGTGCTGCACCTGCCCTGATCCGCCCTTGCAAACGACACCGCCCGCTATCAGCAGCACATTCAATACACATGTGTCCAGAGCAAAGAAGCCAGCGTTGCCGGATCGCGCCTCGGGCCTGGCCAGCGGGCCGCCTTGATCGCAGCGCTACTGCTTTATCGGGGTTTCCTAAGGGCATCGGCGGCATTCCAACGCGTCGCAGCGGACATCCAAAACGCAAGAAACCCCGCCAAGTTGGCGAGGTTTCCTGTAGGTCGGGTGCAAAACCGCGTCAGCGCCCGGTGTGTTTGCGGGGACCCGATCCGGTTCGGGTCCTTCGCGTGACGATCAAAGCCCCTTGGCGCGGTAGCTCTTGGCGACCTTGTCGATGGACACCAGATAAGCGGCGGTGCGCAGATCGGTGACATCGTCGCGGCCATGCCAGACCTCGCGCATGGACTGATAAGCCGTGCGCATAGTGTCATCGAGCCCCGACCGCACCAGCTCCAGCTCATCGGCGCCCCGCAGGTAGCGTTCCTTGAACTTCGGATCCAGCGTCCAGGTCTTGCCCAGGCTTTCCGACAGCGCTTCCAGCTCATCCACGACCAGCTGATGGCGTGCCTCTTCCTGGCGGCGCTGCATCCGGCCAAAACGGATATGGCTGAGGTTCTTCACCCACTCGAAGTAGGAAACCGTCACACCACCCGCGTTGGCATACATGTCGGGAATGATCACCACGCCCTTCTTGCGCAGGATCTCGTCAGCGCCCGCAGTGATTGGACCGTTGGCCGCCTCGATGATCAGGTTCGCTTTCACGTTTGCCGCGTTGGAGAGGTTGATCACCCCTTCCAGCGCCGCCGGAATCAGGATGTCACAGGCCTCCTCCAGCAGAACCGCGCCGTTTTCGACGTAGCGGGCATCCGGGTAACCGGTGACGCCGCCATGGTTGGCAATCCAATGGGACACCGCTTCGATGTCCAGACCGTTTTCATCGACCAGACCGCCATCGCGTTCGATCACTGCGGTGATTTTGGCACCGTCTTCGGACATCAGGAACTTTGCCGCGTGGTAGCCCACGTTGCCCAGACCCTGAACAATGACCCGCTTGCCGTCCAGCTTCCCTTCGAGACCGGCCGCAGCCACGTCCTCGGGGTTGCGGAAAAACTCGCGCAGAGCGTATTGCACGCCACGGCCGGTGGCCTCCACACGGCCGGCAATCCCGCCAGCATTCAGCGGCTTGCCGGTAACACAGGCCTTGGCGTTGATGTCGGTGGTGTTCATCCGCGCATATTGGTCGGCGATCCAGGCCATCTCGCGTTCGCCGGTGCCCATATCAGGGGCCGGAACGTTCTGCGACGGGTTGATCAGGTCGCGCTTGGCCAGCTCATAGGCAAAACGGCGGGTGATGAGTTCAAGCTCATGTTCTTCATACTGGCGCGGATCAATGCAAAGCCCGCCCTTCGAGCCGCCAAACGGCGCTTCGACCAGCGCACATTTATAGGTCATCAGCGCCGCCAGCGCCTCAACCTCATCCTGGTTCACTCCCATCGAATAGCGGATACCGCCTTTGACGGGTTCCATATGTTCGGAATGAACCGAGCGATAGCCGGTGAAGGTCTGGATGCCTCCACGCAGGCGAACGCCAAAACGCACCGTATAGGTCGCGTTGCAAACCCTGATTTTCTCTTCCAGGCCTGGTGGCAGGTCCATCAGGGCAACTGCCCTGTTGAACATCAGGTCCACACTCTGGCGAAAACTGGGTTCTGTTGCACTGCTCATCAGGCTGTACTCCGTGCTTCTGCGTCGACTCAGTGAGATAGTGTTCGGACACTATGACTCTTGGATTAAGAAGGTGCGACCTTTTTGACCATTCCCATGCAAAAAGATTTATTTTTAGGCAATTTGAAAACAGTGGGCATTTGACTGAGTCGCCTCTTGCTCGCAGCCACCGTTGATTTGTTCGCAGCCCCCGAACAACCGGCGCCCCGAGACCTCATTGAGCCTGGAATTGACGACAATTCGCGCGATTTGGTCCGGTATACGCCCCAATTCCGCCACCTTCATAAAGCATTAATAAGTGTGAAATTCCATTTCTGATGGCGCTGTGCCGGGGGGTTAAGCGGCTGGGGGTTCGACTTATGACTACGCGTTTTGACAAGATATCCATCGCGGCCCGCAAGGCCTGCCTGACCGCCTGTGTCCGTGGCGATGCGCGGCTGCGGGCGTTCCGCGCGGATGAATCGGGCGTGCTGCTGAAACCCATGGTGGGATTTCTGCTGTCGATGCTGGCCGTCGGCGGGATCGGCGTCGATCTGATGCGCATGGAGCGCGACCGGACCATCCTGCAATATACGCTCGACCGTGCGGTTCTGGCAGCAGCTGACCTCGATCAGCCACTGCCGCCTGCAGTGGTTGTTCAGGATTATCTCAACAAGGCCGGGCTGAACAAATATTACACCCCACCGGTGGCCGAAACCGGGATCGGTTTCAAAAAGGTGCAGAGCACCATCGACACCACATTTGAAACCCATATGCTGAAATTCTCCAGCGGTCAGGACATGCCTCTCTACGCGACCTCGCGCGCAGAAGAGAGCATTGACGGGCTGGAGATTTCACTGGTGCTGGATGTCTCCGGCTCGATGAACTCCAACAGCCGCCTGACCAACCTCAAGGTTGCAGCCAAAGACTTCATCGACACGATGGTCGCCAATACCATCGACAACAAGATGTCGATCTCGATCATCCCCTACGCCACTCAGGTCAGCCTCCCGGCGGATTTGATGGACCAATACACAACGACCGATGAACACGAATACTCCAACTGTGTGAATTTCACCGGCGCCCATTTCCAGAGCACCGCCCTGTCGACCGGGATCGAGCTGCAGCGCACAATGCACTTCAGCCCATGGTCCAGCGGTGATTACCGTCGCAGCTCGGACCTCGTCGCAAGCCCCGTCTGCGAAGATCGCGCAGACCGCGAGACGCTGCCGCTCCAGAAAGATGCAAACACACTGAAAACCTTCATCGACAACCTCTACGCAAGAGGCAATACGTCGATTGACGTCGGTATGAAATGGGGGACCGCCCTGCTCGATCCCTCCGCCCGCCCGGCCATCAGCGCGCTGGCCTCGGGGGGCGCTTCTATGGTTCCGGCAACCTTTGCCAACCGGCCTGCGAATTTCAACGACAGTGAAACCGTCAAGGTCATCGTCCTGATGACCGACGGTCAGAACACTGCGCAGTATTATGTGGAGCAGGATCACCGCGAGGGGCCATCCGACGTCTGGTACAATTCGGCGGCGACCGGATCCAATCCGCGCTATTCGCTCTATGACCCGCAGCGCGACAAATACTGGTGGGATCGCCTCAACCGCTGGGAAGACCACGCCTATGGTCAGGGCAGCTACCGCAAATGCGACAGCTATAGCTGCTGGTGGCAGGACGAACAGGGCGAGCCTGCCAATGTGCAACGGCTGAGCTACGCGGATCTCTTTGCCGACACGTCGCTGAAGTATCTCTATTCCAACCTCTATGGCGACTGGATGGGGCAGTCCTCGGCGCGCAGCGTCTGGTACTACGGTGTCTATGACTACTGGAACACCAGCGTCAAAAACGCCCGCACCAGCGCCATCTGCACCGCTGCCAAGAATCAGGGCATCGTGGTCTATACCATCGGCTTTGAAGCGCCCAGCGGCGGCACTGCGGTGCTGAAGGACTGTGCCAGCTCGGATGCCCATCACTTTGACGTCAACGGGCTGGAGATCAACGACGCTTTTGCCTCGATCGCCACGTCGATCCGCCAGCTGAGGCTGACCCAATGACCTGTCACCTCCCGCATAAGGGCCTCCATCGGCTGCGCCGGGCGCTGCGCCTGTTTCGCGATCGCGAAGACGGCAATGCCACGGTTGAATTTGCCATCGTGATCCCGGCCTTTCTGTTCCTGCTGATGAATACGGTGGAACTGGGCATGATCACCATCCAGCAGTCGATGCTGGAGCGGGCGCTGGATCAGACCGTCCGCGGTCTGCGCCTGTCGACCGGCGTGCCCAAACAGCACAATGAAATCCGCGATGAAGTCTGTAGCCGGTCCGGGTTTATCCGCGACTGCGGCACATCGCTCAGGCTGGAAATGGTCCAGGTCGACCCCTACGCCTGGATGCCCGTCGATCCCGAGCCCGATTGCATCAACCGGGTCGAGGACGTGCAGCCGGTCCGAACCTTCGTGACAGGGGCGTCAAACGAGCTGATGTTCATCCGCGCCTGCATGGCGTTCAAACCGGTCTTTCCCCACTGGGGCCTTGCCGATGACATGGACAATGACGCCGACGGCCGGATCCGCCTCTATGCGACCTCCGCCTTTGTTCAGGAGCCTCGGTAAGCCATGTTGACCAATATCCGCGCCCTGTTTCGCCGCTACAAGCGAGAGACCGACGGTTCCGTCTCGGTGGAATTCGCCTTTTACATGCCGCTGCTGCTCGGTGTCTTTGCGGCGATCTACACCTATTTCGATGCTTTCCGGCAGGAAGGTGTGAACCTCAAGGCCGCCTATACGATCTCGGACCTCATCTCGCGGGAGACCTCCACGCTCAACGAGGACTATATCGACAGTATGCACGAGCTGGCCAAGCTGCTGATCCGCGTGGATTCGTCGATCTCCCTGCGGATTTCGGTGATCCGCTGGGACGAGACGGACAACCGCTACTACGTTGACTGGTCCAAGGTGCGCGGC
Organism: Phaeobacter sp. JH20_34; assembly: GCF_048056095.1. Classification (NCBI taxonomy): domain Bacteria; kingdom Pseudomonadati; phylum Pseudomonadota; class Alphaproteobacteria; order Rhodobacterales; family Roseobacteraceae; genus Phaeobacter; species Phaeobacter sp. JH20_34. Next base: position 335,858 of record NZ_JAYMWT010000021.1, read on the forward strand.
GGACAGTTCGCCGAATGGCAGGACGCCACGATCCAGCAGGTAAAAGCCAACCTGCCAAACATGCCCGATCAGGAGCGGGTCATTCTGGTGGAAACCCGCAACGACATCGATCCTGCGTTCAACATCGGCCTGCCAGCCATGGACATCGAGAACTTCGTTTTCACCAGACCCCGCTTTGCACCACAGGTAAAATTCGAAGGTCAGGATGGCAGCGGCGGCGGCCATGACGACAGCACACCGCCAACAGACTGACACCCTACGGACCACCCAAGAGTGGATCGAACAACAAAGGCGCCTCCGGTAACGGTGGCGCCTTACTATGTTCGTCGAACAAATTCGGTCTCAGACCTGTGGTTGTCCCGCCTCACGCCGTGCAATCATGATGGCGAGGATCTCGGCCATGGATTTGCTCTGCGCCCCCGGCGTCACACCCCCAATGCCAATGCGATGTCCCAACCGCCACCAAAGCCCGGGCCGCCAGCTGCGGTCGCCCTTTGAGGCGGTGCGGATCAGAAACCCGTTTGACGGCTTGAACGCAAATACGCCGCGGTCCACCGCGACGACATCTGCGACCTCGGCGATCACTGCCCCGTCAGAGCTACGCAGCACCTGTTCTGTCAGCTCGATCCGCAACGCTGTCGCCTGCCATAGACGCATCGCCAGCCACAGGCAGAAACCGCCGATGGCCAGCAGGAACACCAGCCAATGCGCGGCAGGCGGCGTGGCCAGTGCAACATAGATCACCAGCGCCCCCACCACGACCAGCATCATTGTCGCCAGCAGCCGTCGCGGCGCCGAGGCATTGACGGTTGCCAAAATCTCATCGCTCATCTCGCCCGATCCAGTCATCTCGCCCATCACCTGCTCCCTCAGCCTGTTCGTCGCACCCCGCCTGCATCATGGGGTCGGTCCGGGCGGATGTACCCTGATTGCGTCTGACCGCATAGCCCCCCTGTTGTCGCGGCACCGCTGCACCAGGGGCCGTACCGACTGCGGCTGTGCGCTCCCGCACATCAGCCGTTAACCGGAAGGGCTTTTCGACACACTCGCACAGGCCTATTTATGACGGAGCAATCAGCAACCGGAGACCCGCCATGTCGATCCGCCCTATCCTAGAGACCCGCCCCGCCACTCCGGCGCTGGAGGGCGCAGGCGTCAAACTGCATCGCGCTTTCGGCTTCCACGACCCCAGTGAACTGGACCCGTTCCTGCTGTTTGACGACTTCCGCAATGACCACCCTGCGGATTTCGAAGCGGGGTTTCCCTGGCATCCGCACCGCGGGATCGAGACCATCACCTATGTTCTGGACGGCACCGTTCAGCATGGCGACTCACTCGGCAACAACGGTGTCCTGGGCGCAGGTGACGTGCAGTGGATGACCGCAGGGTCAGGCATCCTGCATCAGGAAATGCCAAAGGGCAACGCAAAGGGTCAGATGCACGGCTTCCAGCTCTGGGGCAATCTTCCCGCCAGCCAGAAGATGACGGCGCCGCGCTATCAGGACATCACCGCCAAGGACATTCCCGAGGTCATCGACGATGACGGCACCCGCGTAAAGGTCATCGTGGGCGAGTTCTGGGGCAAGCGCGGCCCGGTGGACGGAATTGCCGCCGACCCGCAGTATCTGGATGTCTCGGTGCCGCCCGGCGTGAAAAAGACCTTCTCCATCGACACCTATCGACGGGCCTTTGCCTATGTCTTTGCCGGTCAGGGCGCTTTTGTCGATGCCGCCCCGCCACAGGGGGTCCTGCTGGAAAAAGAGGTCGCAGGCGAAGAGCTGCATATCCGCGACATGTCCGGGGATCGCACATTGGTGCGTTTTGGCAGCGGCGAGGAAATTACCGTGCAGGCAGGCCCCGATGGCCTACGCTTCCTGCTGATCTCAGGCGCGCCGATCGAGGAACCCGTGGCCTGGCACGGCCCGATCGTGATGAACACCCAGGAAGAGCTGCGGCAGGCCTTCAGGGATCTGCGCAACGGCAGCTTTATCCGTCCGGCGCATTAGACCTCAAACATCACCGCCCCGGCGGGTGCGGCGCCAACAGCGCCGCACCCGCTGTCGGGCTGTCAGCCGCGCACGGATTTCTGCACCATATCCCAGTAAATCGCCTCGACCTCATCCAGCGACAGACGTCCACCGCTGCGATACCAGGTCATCACACCGTTCAGCATCGCAATCACCGCCAGCGTCGCGATCTTGGTATCGGGGATGTGAAACACCCCCAGCCGCACGCCATCCTTCAGGATGGTCTCCAGCGTATTTTCATATTCGCGGCGCAGGGATTCGATGGCAGCGAAATTGTCCTCTGACAGGTTTCTCAGCTCCATATAGGCGATGAACACCGCATCGGGCCGTTCCAGGTGAAAGCGAATGTGAAACCGGGTAAAGGCCTCAAGCCGCGCCACCACATGGTCCTCGGCACTGCCGGTTGTAACCGCCTGATCGGGGCTGCGCTGATCCTGCCAGGCCTGCAACAGCTCGGTCATGTGACCTTCCATCAGGCTGAACAGCAGGCTCTGCTTGTCTGGTGTATAGTTATAGAGCGCCCCCGCCTGCACCCCGACTTCTGATGCGATCTGGCGCATTGAAACAGCCGCATACCCATGCTGGGCAAACAGCTGCAGGGCGGCGGCACGGATGCGTGGGCCTGTGATATCGGAATGTGAACCTTGGGTACGTGCCATGCCTCAACAATATCTGAACAGATGTTCAGATAAAAGCCCCGCTTGTGCCTTTTCACCAATATGTGCATCAAGGGAACAGCGAACAAGGATGGTTTTGATGCAGTTGACCGCAGAGCCCGAGAACCGGCCGCAGATGCCCGCAACTGATAACGAGCGGGCGGCATGGATCAGCCACGGGACCACCATGCGCCTGACCTTGCTGACCGCGGCCGTGCTGCTCTGCGGCTGCGCGCGGGTGCCGGAGCTGGAAGACCGGCTGACCCCAGACCTGCGCGGTGCCGATTATCCGGCCCTTGTTCCGCTGGAGCAGGCCTTGACCCCCGAGACGCCCCCCGCCGAGGAGAGCAAAGCGCTCGAGCAGACGCTGGAGGCGCGCGCTGCCCGCCTTCAGGCCCGCGCCGATGCGCTGCGCGCAGCCCAGCCCTAAGCGACACCTGCCTTGGGCGCCGGTCGAGATCCCCCTGCGCGTGGATCCTGCGCGCTGGTCCCAGCCCCTGCTGTTCCGTCTCATGCGGCTGCATTGCTGCCGCCAAAACCCGCTCTTCGGAATTGTCCGCCCGGAGCCGCCGCTGCCGTTGCACCGCTGCGCCGAACCCGCTAAGGCGGGGAGACGTCTTTCGGAATTAAAGGATCCCCAGCTATGACAGAGCCGCTTCGCCTTGGTATCGCAGGTTTGGGCACGGTTGGCACCGGCGTGGTCAAGATCGTCCGTCGGCAGGCGGCCATGCTGGAGGCCCGCACCGGACGCCGCATCGAGATCACCGCGGTTTCGGCGCGCGACGCAAGCAAGGATCGCGGCGTCCCGCTCGGCGACTACGCCTGGGAAACCGATCCCGTGGCGCTGGCAACCCGCGACGATGTGGATGTCTTTGTCGAGCTGATGGGCGGCCATGAAGGCGCCGCAAAAGCCGCCACCGAGGCCGCGCTGGCGGCGGGCAAGGATGTGGTCACCGCCAATAAGGCGCTCCTGGCGATCCACGGTCAGGCTTTGGCCGAACAGGCCGAGGCCGCAGGCCGCGTGATCCGTTTCGAGGCCGCTGTGGCCGGCGGCATTCCGGTGATCAAATCCCTGACCGAAGGTCTGGCCGGTAATCAGATCACCCGCGTCATGGGCGTGATGAACGGCACCTGCAACTACATCCTGACCCAGATGGAAGCCACCGGTCAGGGCTACAATGCCCTGTTCGAGGAATGCGGCCGCCTGGGCTACCTTGAGGCCGATCCGAACCTTGATGTGGGCGGCATTGATGCCGGGCACAAGCTTGCGATCCTTTCGGCCATCGCCTTTGGCACCAAGCCCGCCTTCGACGACGTGCAGCTGGAAGGCATCCAGCGCATCAGCCTGGATGATATCCGCCACGCCGCCGACATGGGCTACCGCATCAAGCTTCTCGGCGTTGCACAGCGCACCGGGCGTGGATTGGAACAGCGCATGACCCCCTGTCTGGTGCCGGCGGATTCACCGCTTGGCCAGCTGGAAGGCGGCACCAATATGGTCGTGATCGAAGGTGACGCAGTTGAACAGATCGTTCTGCGCGGCCCCGGCGCCGGCGAGGGCCCAACCGCCAGCGCGGTCCTGGGCGATATCTGCGATCTGGCCCGTGGCACTCGTCTGGCCACCTTTGGTCAGCCTGCCACCTCGCTGGAGGATGCCCCCGCCGCCCGCACCAGCCTGGCCGCACCGCATTACCTGCGCCTGGCGCTGCTGGACAAACCCGGCGCGCTGGCCAAGGTGGCGGCGGCCCTCGGCAATGCCGGCATCTCGATCGACCGGATGCGCCAATACGGCCATACCGAACCGACCGCTCCTGTGCTGATCGTCACCCACAAATGCACCTCCAGCAACCTGCAGACCGCGCTGGAAGACCTCGCCAAGACCGATGTGGTGGCAAGCGAACCCGTTGCCCTGCGGATTGAAGAGGTCTGACAGGCCCAAACGCAGAAAAACACCGGCAGCGGCGCCGATTGCAGCGCGCCGTTACCGCCAACTGCCCTTGCCCGCGCTGCCAGATGCAGGGTATGCGACGGCACCGACCCGGGATTGAGATAGGACATTGGCTATGACTTCTGACACCAACGACGCCGCATTCAACGACCGCCTGCTGTCGCTCGGCCTGGCCCGTGTGGCCGAACAGGCCGCTCTGGCCTCGGCACCGCTGATCGGCCGCGGCGATGAGAAAGCCGCCGATCAGGCCGCCGTCAACGCCATGCGCGAGCAGCTGAACCTGCTGGACATCGCAGGTGTCGTGGTCATCGGCGAAGGCGAGCGTGACGAGGCGCCGATGCTTTATATCGGCGAGGAAGTCGGCACCGGCAATGGCCCCGGCGTCGATATCGCTCTGGACCCGCTGGAAGGCACCACGCTGACCGCCAAGGACATGCCCAATGCGCTGACCGTCATTGCCATGGGACCGCGCGGCTCCATGCTACACGCACCGGACACCTATATGGACAAGCTGGCTGTCGGCCCGGGCCTGCCCGAGAATGTCGTCTCCCTCGACATGAGCCCGCGTGAACGGGTCGAAGCCCTCGCCAAGGCCAAGAACTGCGCGCCCGGTGACATCACCGTCTGCATTCTGGAACGGCCGCGTCATGAGGCCATGATCGCCGAGGTCCGCGAAACCGGGGCCTCGATCCGCCTGATCACCGATGGCGACGTTGCGGGCGTCATGCATTGCGCCGAAAGCGAGATCACCGGCATCGACATGTATATGGGCCAGGGTGGCGCACCTGAGGGCGTGCTGGCCGCCGCTGCGCTGAAATGTATGGGCGGGCAGATCTTTGGCCGTCTTCTGTTCCGCAACGACGATGAGAAAGCCCGCGCCGCCAAGGCTGGCATCACCGATCTGGACCGGGTCTACAGCCGTGATGAAATGGTGACCAGCGATGTGATCTTTGCCGCGACCGGCGTCACCGGCGGTTCGCTGCTGCCGTCGATCAAGCGCCAGCCGGGCTGGGTTGAGACCACCACCTTGCTGATGCGATCCAAGACAGGCTCGGTCCGCCGGATGAGCTATCGCACTCCGCTGAGCGCGCATCAGTAAGCTCTGACCGTGCGGCTTGCAGCACCGGTCGGGATTTGAGTATTTGAAGAAAGGTGAAAGGCCGGGTCCGCGCAGATCCGGCCTTTGCCTTGGTCAGCCCCGGTATCGGACTAGGGGCGGGCACGCAGGAAAGGGGCGCAGATATGAGCTTTCTGGGAGTTGAGACCTCGCTCACCGGTCGTCGCTGGATCGGTCCCGACGTGGACACCGCCCGCGCCGCCGAGATGATGGAACAGCAGACCACCCTGCCCCCGGCCGTCTGTCAGGTGCTGGCCCGGCGCGGCGTCCCGGCGCATGAGGCCAGCGGCTTTCTGACCCCGCAGCTGAAGGAGCTGCTCCCGGACCCGCGCCGGATGAAGGATATGGAAAAGGCCGCCGCCCGGTTTCTGCAGGCGGTGGAGCGGCGCGAGCGGATTGCGGTCTTTGCCGATTATGATGTGGATGGCGGGTCTTCTGCCGCACTGCTTCTGGTCTGGCTGAACCAGGTCGGCCTGAGCGCCTCGCTCTATGTCCCGGACCGCATCGACGAAGGCTATGGCCCCAATGACGAGGCGATGGCCGCCCTGGCGCGGGATCACGATCTGATCGTCTGCGTCGATTGCGGCACGCTGTCTCATGGCCCGATTGCCGCCGCCAAAGGCGCCGATGTGGTGGTTCTGGACCACCATCTGGGCGGTGAAACCCTTCCCGACTGCGTGGCGGTGGTGAACCCCAACCGTCAGGATGAGGACGGCGATCTGGGCTATTTCTGCGCCGCGGGTGTGGTGTTCCTGATGCTGGTCGAGCTGCGCCGCCAGATGCGCGACAAGGGACTTGGCACCGGGCCGGACCTGATGGCGCTGCTGGATCTGGTGGCGCTGGCCACCGTTGCGGACGTGGCGCCGCTGATCGAAGCCAACCGGGCGCTGGTCCGTCAGGGGCTGAAGGTGATGGCCGCCCGCCAGCGCCCCGGCCTGGTGGCGCTGGCCGATGTCTCGCGGATGGATTCGGCCCCTTCGACCTATCACCTCGGCTTCCTGCTTGGGCCTCGGGTCAATGCAGGTGGCCGCATCGGCAAGGCCGATCTGGGCGCGCGCCTGCTGGCGACCACGAATCCTGCCGAGGCCGAGGCAATCGCGGCCCGGCTGGATGAGCTGAACACCGAGCGTCGTGATATTGAAAACGCCGTTCGCGCCGCGGCGCTGGAACAGGCGGAGGCGCGCGGACTGGATGCACCGCTGGTCTGGGCCGCAGGCGAGGGCTGGCATCCGGGCGTTGTCGGCATTGTCGCCTCGCGCCTGAAGGAAGCCGCAGGTCGCCCCGCCATTGTCATCGGCCTTGACGGCGACGAGGGCAAGGGGTCGGGCCGCTCTGTCAGCGGCATCGACCTTGGCGCCGCGATCCAGCGGGTCGCCGCCGAAGGGCTGCTGATCAAGGGCGGCGGTCACAAGATGGCCGCTGGTCTGACTGTCGCGCGCGACCAGCTGGAGCCCGCGATGGCACGGCTGAGCGAGCTGCTGGCGAAGCAAGGTGCCGGTGATCTGGGGCCCAGCGACCTGAAGCTCGACGGAATGCTGATGCCGGGCGCCGCCACGGTATCGCTGATCGAACAGATTGAACAGGCGGGCCCCTTCGGCGCGGGCGCACCGGCCCCGCGCTACGGGTTCCCCGATCTGCAGGTACGCTTTGCCAAACGGGTTGGTGAAAGCCATCTGAAACTCTCGCTCAGCGACGGGCTGAGCAGCGGGATTGACGCCATCTGCTTTGGTGCCTTTGACACCCCATTGGGACAGCGCCTGCTGGACCACGGCGGCGCGCGGTTCCATTTTGCCGGGCGCCTTGAAATCAACACCTGGGGCGGCCGACAGTCGGTGCAGCTGCGACTGGAGGATGCGGCAGAGGCCTGACCGCGCGCCGCCAGCAGAGCCAGGGAGAGCACAACAATCTCCAGCTTTTGGCGGGGACAAAATAAATCGCGATGCCGGTGTTTTTTGGCTTGCGGCTTCCGGCCTGAGCCACTAAATACCCGCTCACACCAAGTGGCCCGTTCGTCTATCGGTTAGGACGCCAGGTTTTCAACCTGGAAAGAGGGGTTCGATTCCCCTACGGGCTGCCACTTTTCCTCCCCTTGCATATCCTTGCTGATCTTGACGCCCCTGTTGCCTTTTGCGCGTCTGCGTGGCCTGCCTGCGGGTCTCCCGCCGTCATGTTCCCTTGCAACACCGGCAAACGGCCCGTTCGAATAAATCCGAAAAGCTCTGATTATATTCTGAGGTTTTTCAGAAGCTTGCAGAGATTTTTGCGATTTGGAAAAAAACTGGTCTTCTTGTGAAAATCCCTCTTGCACCGGGGCAGCGTACTCAGTAAACACCCCCTCACAGACCAAGTGGCCCGTTCGTCTATCGGTTAGGACGCCAGGTTTTCAACCTGGAAAGAGGGGTTCGATTCCCCTACGGGCTGCCACTGTATCTCCCCAGATTTTGCTTAGAGATGCCTACGCGCTTGAGACCCAACTGGTCCTGTTGGTGGGTTCAAAGGGTATCCGGGTCTCGAATATATCACCCGTTTTCCCCGCAGATGCTGAGCCCCTGCGCAACGGGTGATCTGGCAAATCCATCTGAAAAACTGCCTCCGATGCGCCTCCAGCGACGTCTGCCGACAAGACAGGTCCAACTCGCCGGTCGCGAAATCAGGCCACAGGGAGCATCAGACGCCTGAAGGCCGCGCGCAGGTCGCGCCGCCGCGGAACAGCCGCTTAAATCGGCTTGACGGTGTCTTTGTCTTCCATACCCGGCTGGTAAAAGAAATGGCGCGCGCGCCCGGCGTTTTTCGCCGCATAGAGCGCCACATCGGCCTGATTGAGCAGCGTCGCGGCATCCAGCCCGGCAGAAAACATCGTAGAAAGCGCGGTGCCTGCGCTTGCCGAGATCTTGCAGGTCTTGTCGCCAAAAGGGATCGGCTCTTCAATGCTGGCGATCAGACGGCGCGCGATGCCCGATAATTGGATCCGGTCAATAAGCCCCTCGAAGATCAGAACAAACTCATCCCCGCCGACCCGGGCAACGGTGTCGTTCTGGCGGGTACATTGCACCATAAGCTTTGCCACCCGCTGTAGCACGGTATCGCCGGCGGCGTGACCAAGCGTGTCGTTGACCTCTTTGAAGAAATCCAGATCCACATGCATCAACGAGAAATCCCGGCCCGAGGCGATCAGCCGGTTGAGGATATGATCCATCGCGCGGCGGTTCTTCACCCCGGTCAGCGTATCAGTGAAGGCCTGTTCCTCGGCGGCGATTTTTGCCCCCTGCAGGCGCAGGTTCAGCTGGCGTGACGCCTCCATCGCGGCCGATTTGGCTTCAACCAGATAGAGCATCTCGATGGTCAGATCGGTGGGGGAGAAATCGGCGCTGGTCAGGTCATAATCACGCACGGCCTCAAGCACGGAAATACCAAAAGACAGGTTGATGAACCCACCCTTCCCCTCTGGAAACGGTGCCAGAACCCCCTTCAGGCCGGTCTGCGGCGCATCGCGGAAATTCAGGTGCAGTTTGGCCCCCGCCGTCTTCATCAGATCCTCGGTCGAGCGCACCCGGCGCGGCCGCGCCAGATCAAAGATCCGAAAGAACCTGCTGCCCAGCCATTCCGTATCCGGGCGCAGCTTTCGCAGCGTCGGTCCGACCCCGGTAATCCGACCGTCATGGTTAATGACCACATGCATCGGGCAGATTTCATTGGCGATGGAGGAGATTTCCTGCATGCTCAGCATCATAGCGAATGGGCCCCAAGATCGAAGGCCCGGCCTTCGGCAAATTCGGTTTCGACCAATGTGATCGATATCACCTCGGCATTGTCCTGCGTGCCGGAGTGGTCAAGGAAGACCAGATCGCCGTAGTCATCCGCCATCGCCCGAAGCACGCCCATCAAAACATGGGCATAGCCCGGCAGACCCGGCTGGCAATGCAGTTCGAATTGCCCCGGTGCCTGTTCGATCAGTTCCAGTCCGGGCAGGTTCAGATCAGATACCGCAAGCCGCGCACGATCCGGCAGATCGTCCAGAGAATGCAGGAATTCCACATAGTTAACCCCGCCAAACCGCAGCAATCTGCGCAGCGATTCCAGCTGCGGGTTCGACACCAGAAACGTGCCCATATCCTCAAGCATTTCAGGCAGCGGACGCCTCAGTAGCTCTTCGGCGGTGCGCAGCATGGTCTGGGATTGTTCATCCGTGTAGGTGAGCATGGCTTCGAACTCGCTGAAGCCGAGCTCTGCCGAATCCATAATCGCCTGCCAGCTCTCCGTTCCGAAGGTGGTGCTGACAAACGCCTGGAATGCCCTGTTGATCAGACCGTGCATCACTGGCCCCTTGCTACATGTCTCTACTTTTGGCCCAGCCTGGTTAATAAAGGGCCAACAATTAAAATTGCTACGGTTTTCCCTCAACCGTCGATCAGGGGGTTATCAGAACCTCCAAATCGCCCAATTTCAACGTATTTTGCCGCGCGGGCGAGATTTCGAAACGACCCGCCTGCGCCGCCGCCAGCAGGGCCTCGACCTGCGCTATGGTCTGCTCTGTCCGCGCCGCCTCTCCAAGCAGAACGCTGCCCAGCATCTCGGCCCCATCCGGGCCAAACCGCAGGGCCAGACTCTCAAGCTGGGCACCGTTGCGGCCCTCTCTGAACAACAGCAGCGCCTGATCATCGGCCGCATCAGCACTCACCCCGAGTGGCCCGCGAACCAGCACACATCCGGCGGCGCCATCCGGCAACAGCTGTTTGCAGCCCCGGATCCAGCGGACCAGCTGATAACGTCTCAGCCCCCTGAAATCCTCAGGGGTCGGCGCCGCTCCGGCTGGCTGCACCGGCATCACCTCCAGCAGGTCCCGGCGCAGATCATCGGTGACATCCTGCACATCCGCCGCCAGTTCCCAATAGGTCGCGGCACTGCGCGCCTCTTGCAGCCGGGTCGTCAGATCCGTGTTGCCCGAGGCCTCGGCATAGGCCGCCAGCTGCTCCAGCCCGTCGCGCCCGGCCGTCCCCCACCGATGCGCCATCTGCCACAGGGGCAATTCCGCCGCATCGGCCTCGCCCGCCAGCACCCGCGCCACCTGGCTCTTGGCGGCAATGCGCCCGGCATCCACAACCGGTGTCAGGATCAGGGCCAAGGCGGCCGCGGTCACCAGCGCAAGGCCAACAGCCGCCCGGCGCAGCCGACCGGGCCACCCTGACCCGCCAAAGACGGCACAGCCGGCATAGGCCAGCCCATGCAGCAGCAAGACCGCCGCGAACCACAGCGCATAGACCCGATCCGGGGTCCAGCCATATTGCCGCACGCGCATCAGCACCGCCCAGACGGCAAGCCCGGTCACCAGCATCAGCGCACCCGCCAGCAGGCGCGCGGCAGCCCCGTTGACCCCGCTCGGGTGCTGTTGCCAGGTCAGCGCCACGCAGACCAGCATCATCATCACAAGAGCCATCGCCATCAGGGTTCCCGCCGACGACAGCTGGCCAAAGGCGCTGGACAACCCCTGCACAGGGATAGCGGCCAGGAACAGGCCGACCACCAGCGCCACCGGAATCAACAGCAGGCTGAGCAGCCGGAACAGCAGCTGAGGCGCACCGCTGCCACCCAGATCCTGCACCACCGCCAGCCCCAGCCCAAAGACAGCGCCGCTCAGCATCAGCGCCAGCCAGTCGATCTCGGCGATATCCTCCAGCAGGGTGATGTTCACCAGATCAAGAAGCGCATGGGACAGGAATCCCAGGATCCAGAACACCAGAACAAACCCGGCGCCACAGGACAGGCGGAACAGCATCCCCCAGCTGGCCGACGACAGATCAGCAAAACGCATCCAGCGCCCCGGATGCGACATCCGCAACAGAACAAAGGGGCAGGCGATCGCCACCAGCACCACGGCCACCAGGACCAGAACTTCGTTGTCAAAGAGACCTGTTGCGACCTCGTACCGCGTTCCCGCCAGCAGCATCAGACCCGTGATCGGCAGCGCGATCCACAGCGCCCCCCGCAGCGCCCGCGCCAGCGATACCGGGCCAATCATCGCAAGCGCCGCACCGCAAAAGCTGGAGAGAAACGCAAATACCGCCAGGAACCCGGCCTCCGGCAGGACCGTCTGATCCCAGGACCGCGCCAGCAGCCAGAAGGCAAACCCGCTGCCAGCCCCCAACGCCACCATCGGCAAGCGGGCCCGTAGCAAGGTCGCGGTATCCGGATCAGTCATGGTTGCGATTCTCTCGTTAGACCGTCCTGATTTATACAATCGCATCAATTAATGGCAGAGGTCCGAACAGGCGAAACTTCCCCTCAACCGGGATTAGAAGTCCGTGGGGGCACCTCCCTCGGATTTTCGCCGCGCGACAAACTCCGCCAGCTCCTCGCGCAGAGCGGGATCCAGCGGTGGAGCCTCAAACCGGGCGATGATCTCCTTGAACAGATTATGGGCGCGCTGCGGGGTCCAGATGGCGCCGGCCGCCTCCCAGGCCTCGTAATTGCGCCAGTCGCTCAGATAGGGCTGGTAAAACGCGGTGCTATAGCGGTCCTGCGTGTGCTGGATGCCAAAGAAATGGCCGTCGTTCCCGACCTCGCGAATGGCGTCCAACGCGATATCCTCAGGGCCGGTCCCAATGATCTCAGGCTGCATATAGCGCTGTATCTGCTGGAGAATTTCGCAATCCATGATGAATTTCTCGGGGCTGGCGATCAGCCCGCCTTCCAGCCAGCCCGCCGCGTGATAGACCATATTGGTGCCGGACTGCACCGCCGCCCAGAGCGAATTGGAGGTCTCCCACATCGCCTGCCCATCAGGCACATTCGCCGCGCAGACACCGGAGGATCGCATCGGCAGCCCATAGTAGCGCGCCATCTGCCCGGTCATCTGGGTCGAGCGCATATATTCCGGCGTGCCAAAGGCCGGGGCGCCGGACTTCATATCCACATTGGAGGTAAAGGTGCCGATCACGCAGGGCGTCCCCGGGCGCACATATTGAAACAGGGCAATGGCCGACAGCGCCTCCGCGATGGATTGCGCAACTGCACCGGCCATGGTCACCGGCGCCATCGCCCCCGCCAGGGTAAAGGGCGTCACGACAATCGCCTGACCACGGCGCGCCAGCCGCAGACAGCCGTCGATCATCGGCTGATCATGTTTCAGCGGCGAGGTGGAGTTGATGTTGGTATACATATGCGGACGGGCCTCGAACTCCTCATGAGTAAGCCCTGCGGCGATGCGCACCATCTCCATCACATCCTCGACCCGCTCCTTGCCCAGCGAATAGGCGTGCATCGCCTTGTCGGTCAGCGTCAGCTTGTCATAAACCACGTCCAGATGCCGCACCGAGGCATGGATATCCACGGGTTCCACCGGGTAGCCACCGGCAAAATGAATGCAGTTGAAATACTGGGTCAGCTTCAGCAGGTTCTGGCACTGCTCGCGGGTGCCTGCCACCTTCGCATTGAGCGACATGTCCCAGTAGTTCGGTGGCGAGGAGACATTGCCGAACAGCAGGTGATTGCCGCCCACCGGCAGGCTATGGTTCGGGTTGCGCGGGGTGATGGTGAACTCAGATGGTGCCTTGGCGATCATCTCCATCACGAACTCACGATCCAGATGCACGCGGTCGCCGACCACCTTGCAACCCGCTTCCCTGAAGATCGCAAGCGCCTCATCGTTGAGGAACACGATGCCGATCTCTTCCAGGATCCGCATCGCGCCATCATGGATCGCCGCAACCCCCTCAGGCCCCAGCGGTTCCACCGGGCGGTCGATGTTGCGCGGAATCGACCAGGGCATCTGTTCGATCACCGCATCGCCGCGCCGGGCAGCTGCCCCCGCGCGCCCACCACCGCGCCGTCTGGATCTGGTCTCGGATGTCATGGCGGCCCTCCCCTGCTGTCATCCAGCCGCAGCAGACACATTGAGATGCGCCCGACCGCCGGCTCATGTCTCTCAGCAGGCCCTGTTCACACCGGGCAGGAATGCCTGTTCCCGACAGGTTTTGTCGCTTTTCAGCGCCAAACCGTCTCAGAACACATAATTCTGGGCATATGTGTCCAGTCCGTCAAACCCTGACCGCCGGTCAGCGGTCCAGCCAGGCCGGGATATGGCCAATATCCGGCAGGACCACATCGGCATGCGCTTCCAGCTCCGCCGCCCCGGCAAGGCCGGTCAGAACCGCGATCCGTCGCATCCCCGCCGCCGCACCGGCCTCCAGATCGTGCAGGCTGTCGCCCACCATCGCCGTCCGCTCAGGTGCGATCCCGGTGGCGGCGCAGAAGGCCAGCAGCGGATCGGCATCCGGCTTTGCGCCATGGCCGCTGTCGAACCCCGCCACAAAGGCAAAGCGATCCAGCACACCGACGCGGCTCAGCTGCGATTTGGCCGAGAGTTCCGCATCATTGGTCATCACCCCAAGCACCTTGCCCCGCGCCAGCAGATCATCAAGGAAGGCCGCCAGAGGCACCGCCTCTGCAAGCTCTGCCGCCCCGGCGCTTTCAGCCATGTAACGCTCCAGCGCATCCAGATCCATCGTCGACACATATGGCGCCAGAGCCTCGGCAACCTGTCGATTGGTCGAGGCGATCACCAGACTGCTGGGCAGGATCTTTCCCGTCTCCAGGTCAAAATCTATCGCCGCCGCCATCGCCTGCAACCGCTCGGCATCGCCGTCCGACAGCAGCTCCAGCATCCGCCGGGTCCAGCGGTTCCAGGTCTCGGCAAAGTCGAACAGGGTTCCGTCCTTGTCGAACAACAGGGCATCAACGGGCATGGGCTCTCCTAGATCAAAGCTCTGTTTCATCCCGCGCCCTGACATCAGCGCAACGGGTCAGACGCGGAACGGTTGCCCGCAGGCTGCCGGAGACGTCGCCCGAGTCATAGGCGATTGCCACGCCCCACACCAGAGCGCGGCAGCACCGCCCAGATCGCCTGGTTCAGAGAGGGTTAATCAAATCGGTTAACACCGCGCCCACCGGCTGCGCACGTCAGCGTCACATTCCCGCCATCACAGCCATTGCAGACCTGCCGTCCCGGCTGGGAGTCGTGGCTGGGCGTCGCTGCCGCGTGGCTCAGGTCCAATGCACCTGCGAACCGCCGGGCAACGCCATCCGCGCCTGCATCGGTTGATCATAGGCCAGCCCGACACTGTCGCAGAACTGTATGACCCAGGCGTCATCCATGGTCAGAAAATCAAGGACGGACCCCAGAAACTCGGGATTTGCGGCCTGATCGCGCAGATCCGCCTCGCTCGCTCCGGTTGCGCCCAGAAAAACCGGCAGCAACTCATCATTGCCCGCCAGCCAGGCAAGCGCTTTTAAGCCCAAAGTCTCGGCTGCATCGGCGGAAAATAGCATATGGGCACACATTCCTGACACTTCGCTGTCAAATTGATGAAAATACGAAAGGGTTTGTTAACCAGTCTCATTAAAACTTGAGTCAATTCCAATGCAAGGGGCGAAAGGGCACCACGTGCAGGGCACTATCCTCATCATCGACGGGGTTGCGACCAACCGGATCATGCTAAAGGTCCAGCTGTCCGCCGCCTATTACCGGGTGGTTCAGGCCGAAACGGTCGCCGATATTGCCAAGACCGCCAGACGCTGCCGCCCCGACCTGATCCTCAGCGCGATGTCGCTGCCCGATGGCGAGGCGATGGATGTGAAACAGGCGCTGGCCGCAGATGACCAGCTTGCCGAAATCCCGATGATCGCCATTGATCGCGACAGCGACGCCGACCGCCGTCTGGCCGCTCTCAGCGCCGGCATCGACGACGTGCTGTGCCAGCCGCTCGACGACACCATGCTTCAGGCCCGCATCCGCAGCCTGCTGCGCGCCAGCAGCACCCAGGAAGAGCTGCATCTGCAACAGGGCGGCTCGCATGGCTATGCCCTTCCCCTGTCCAGCCCGCATATCAGCGCCGGTCTGAGCGGCGCCCATGTCGCGCTGGTCACCGAACAGACCGCCACTGCGGTCTACTGGCAGGCGCAGCTCGCGCCGCGGGTTCCCTACCACCTGTGCAACCACCAGTTCAGCGCCGTGCATCCGCTGATGCGCGAACCGGTGCCGGATGCCATCGTGATCGAACTCGGCCGCAATACGCTGGCGCAGGGCCTGCGCCTGCTGGCCGACCTGCGCGCCCGCGCCGCCACCCGGAAATCCGTCGTCATCGCTGTCGTCCACCCCGCCGATCCCGCCATCGCCGCAGAAGCTCTGGACCGGGGCGCTCATGATGTGCTCCAGTCCGGGTTCGATGTCGCCGAACTGGCGCTGCGACTGGATAGCCAGCTGCGCAACAAGGCGCGGATCGACCAGCTGCGCGACAATCTGCGCAACGGGCTGCGCGCCGCCGTCGAAGACCCGATGACCGGCCTCTTCAACCGCCGCTATGCCAAGCCATTTCTGGAGCGCGTCGCGCAGACATCGGCCAAGACCGGCGAGACATTTGCCGTCATGCTGGCCGATCTGGACCACTTCAAGCAGATCAATGATCTCTACGGCCACCCGGTCGGTGACGCCGTGCTGATCGAAGCGGCCAAGCGCCTGCAGACCGCGCTGCGCCCAGTGGACCTGCTGGCCCGCATCGGCGGCGAGGAATTCATGATCGTGATGCCCGCGATCGGCGAGGCCATGGCCGAGGCCGCCGCCAGCGATCTCTGTAACCGGATCAACAGCAAGCCGTTTCACATCGCCGGTGTCGAGACACCGATCTATGTGACCATCAGCATCGGTGCGGTGATCGGCGGGCGATCGACCCCGGCAGATCAGCACAGCCGCACCGCGCTGTCGCCTCAGGATCAGGACAGCGCCGTCAGCGCCCTGATCACCAATGCCGACCGGGCGCTTTACGCGGCCAAACATGCCGGACGCAATCAGGTCTCGCTCGCGGAGCTTGCCGCCTGACGCAGTCCACCGCAGCTCCGGGACTACTTACGGGGCAAACGGCTCAGAGATATCCGCGCGGACCATGGCGCGGCGCAGGACACAGACCACGACCACCAGACACGGGACAGTGTTATGGGCGCCAGCGGCCACAGACCGGGACAACCCGGCAGGCCACTGGCACAGACGCAGGCAGGACCGGCCGAGCAGCCAAAGGGTCCAGAAACATGAAACGGGGCAGCGATCCTCTCACTGCCCCGTTTGGTATGGTTGCAATTCGACGAGGTGCTATATCCCGATCATTCGCACCTCATGCCTGTTAGCCTGCGCAGAAATGGCTCAATGCGGCCACCGGCGCCGACGCGGATGTTTGATCCGCTGTTCCAGATTGTCGGCATAGGCCGCCCGTTCGAGCGGGCTCATCGCCACCACCTGATCCAGCCAGGCCGCCTGCACCGAGCGCTGGAACCCATGCCGCCGCTCGGCGTGTTCATCCAGCATTCCGCTCAGCGCCTCGGCATCAAAGGGGTCGGCCCGCAGCAGATCCACCACCTTGCGCCCCTCGGCCTGACGCCGTCCCTGATAGCTGCCGTGCTCGCCTTCTGCCGCTTTGCGCAGGCTACGGCGGGTCTCGACCTCCAGATCCCGGAACAATATCGCGCCCACCGGCGGTGGCATCCCGGCAGCGGCCCTGCCGCCCGCAAACCGCCAGGCGGCCCCGCCCACAATGCCGACAATCACCAGGTTCAGCGCCAGAGAGGCAATCAGAAGCCAGCGCATCCAGCGACGCCGCTCAGGTCTGGGGGGTTCGTTGGTCATTCCATCTCCTCGCTCAGCACCATCGCCAGGTCGTAACTGTCATCCGGCAACGCATCCTCACTCATCTCCAGCCCGGCAAGGCTCACCGGGTCGGGCAGGAACGACGGCGGCGCCAGCCCGATCCACAGCCCCGCCGCGCCCGCCACGCTAAGGCCTCCTAGGGCAGGCCATCCGCCCAGCCCGGCCAGCAGATCCCGCAGCCCGGCAAAAATCCGGTCGCGCATATCAGCGGGCTCAGCCGCCAGATCCCCCACAGGCACGCTGCGCTGCAGGATCGCCGCCTGCATCGCCTGTGCATCGCTCAGGATCGCGCGCTCCAATGCCGGGGGCAGCGCCATCGGGGCGGCGGTTCGCGCCTCGGCAAACAGATCGTCCAGCACCAGCTCCGCAGCTTCCAGCGCCGCCGGATCCAGCTCATGCAGCGCATCATCGCCCATATCCGCGGGCGCAGTTTTTCCAGTTTTATCAACCATCACTATACCCCAGTTCGGCCCGCCGCCCGGCAAGAAGAGCCGCCAGCGCCCGCTTGCCCCGCGCGGTCAGACTTTCGACCGCCTCGACGCTGATGTCCATGATCCCGGCAATTTCCGGGTTCGGCAGATCCTCAATGTGGCGCAGCACCACCGCCTGCCGCTGACGCTCCGGCAGCTGCATCAAAGCCGCCTGCAAAGCATCCTGCCGCGCGCCATCCTGCATCTTCTCTGCGGCGGATTTCGACGGATCGGACGGATCGGGTATCGCATCCAGATCCACATGCCCCCCGCGCAGGCGGCGCTTGTGATCGATACAGAGGTTCATCACCACACGGTAGAGCCAGGTCGACAGCCGCGCCCGTCCGGGTTCCCAATGTTCCGCCTGTCGCCACAGACGCACCATTGCCTCCTGGGCGATATCCTCGGCCTCGGCCCGGTTGCCCAGAACCCGCATCGCGACCCCTAAGGCCCGAGGCGCCAGCCGCGAGGTCAGCAAACCCGCCGCATCGCGGTCGCCCGCCGCAAATCGGATCAGCAAGGCGCCATCGGGATCATCCAACACAGGACCATCCACAGCGCCCGCATCAGCCGCCGCTTTGACGTCAGGCGGTGACATCAGCGGGCCCTCATCACGGGCCCGCTGCAGGGTATCGGCAGAATTATGCACCTGTCGTATCGGATCAGTTCTGTTCCGTCCCGCTGTCCTGCGCCCCGGCGCGTGGTCGGTGACCAGCGCCATGGCGGTCACGGAGCTTTGCCCGGGCAGCTTCGAATTCATCCTTGCTGATTGCACCATCGTCATTGGCATCGGCGCGGTCAAACATCTTTCCGATCCGGCGCGGTTTCGGCAACTCATCCAGGCTCAGCGCGCCATCCTTGTTGGCGTCCATCCGCTCCAGCATCGCTGCGGCACGGGTCTTGGCACGGGCCTCGGCAGCCTTTTCCATCTCCGCCAGCGTCAGCTTGCCATCGCCATCCGCATCCGCCGCAGCAAAGCGCGCCTCGCGCAGACCTTCCATCTCGCTCCTGGTGACCTGACCATCACCATTGGTGTCCATCTCCTCAAAGCTCATCCGTGGACCATGCCCGCCCTTGCCCGCAAACCCCGGTTTGGCGATCGCACCGGTGGCCCCAATCAGAGCTCCGACAGCAACAACAGCGGCAATAAAATTGGTATGCTTCATATCTGCGCGTCCTCTTGCAGCAGGCAGCCCCATGCTGCCGATCACAGAAACAAAACGCAGCCCCATCCGGGTTCCGTCGCAAAAACTTCAAAACCGTCGCAGAAAGCTTCAACCGTCCATTGCACTGAAGCACTTGGCAGCGCAGTCTTGCGGCATGCCGACGCACTGTGGCGCACTGCCTCTTTAAACTTATGGGAGAAACGCTCAGATAAGCGGACAAAAGATAGGATTTGTCATGACCGAGTCATCTGTGGCCCTTTCGGCCGATATTCAATCGAACGATCAGGAAGACCGCCCCACCATGCCCGCCGTTCTGCGCGGCTGGCGGTGCAAATGCCCCAACTGCGGCGAAGGCAAGCTGCTGCACTCCTATCTGAAGGTGAACGACAGCTGCTCCAACTGCGGGCTTGATCTTACCCATGCGCGCGCCGATGACGGCCCGGCCTATCTGACCATTCTGCTGGTCGGCCACATCATGGCCCCGCTGCTGCATGTGGTCTATTTCACCTGGCGGCCCGAGCCGATGGTCACCTTCACGGTGTTCTCGCTGGGCTGTTTGCTGTCCTCGCTGTACCTCCTGCCACGGATGAAAGGCATCGTGATCGCCTATCAATGGGCACGCCGGATGCACGGCTTCGGCAAGGACAGCTGATCCCGAAAATCGACAGGAAGACCCAGACATGAGCAAATCGCCCAGCCCGGCCCAGGCAACCATGGACACCGGCTACGCCGATGCCGCCACTGCCCGCCGGGACACAACACCGATCCGCAACGCCGCGACAATTATCGCCGTGCGCGACCGGATGGGCGACGACCCTCAGGTGCTGATGGGGCAGCGCGGGGCAAAGGCCGCCTTCATGCCCAACAAGGTGGTCTTTCCCGGCGGCGCCGTCGATCCGGGCGACGCCGATGTCCCGCTCGCCAGCGCCCTGCCGCCCCTCTGTCGCGAACGGCTGACGGAGCAGGCGCAGGAGGATCTGCATCACGCTCTTGCCGCCGCAGCCATCCGCGAGCTGTGGGAGGAAACCGGCCTCATCCTCGGGCAGCCCGGCAGCTGGCCGACAGCCCCCACCCCCGACTGGGTCGATTTTGCCGCGACCGGTCATCTGCCTGCCGCCGAGGCGCTGCAATTTGTCTTTCGCGCCATCACGCCCCCCGGTCGCCCGCGCCGCTTTGATGCGCGGTTCTTTCTGGTGGATGCGGCGCATGTCAGCAGCGATATCGACGATTTCTCCCGCGCCTCGGATGAGCTGTCGCACCTGCAATGGATCCCGCTCAGCCAGGTGCGCACCTATGATCTGCCCTTCATCACCGAGGTGGTGCTCGCCGAGGTCACCCGCCGCATCCGCCAGGAAGGCCCGCCCGCAAGCGTGCCGTTCTTTCGCAATGATGATGAATCGAGCCATTTTCTGCGGCTGAACGGCTATCCGATGCCGCAGGACGGCTGACCCCCGGCCAGTTGCCTTGCCCGCACGATCGCTCAGATCGCCAGCAGCAGTGCCAGAATGGACAGGATCAGCAAGCCCATGCCCAGGATTTCCCGGCGCGTGATCTGTTCCCTGAAAAACAGCACCGATGCCAGCAGGGACAACAGCAATTCGATCTGTCCCAGCGCCTTTACATAGGCCGCGTTCTGCAGGGTGAAGGCCCAGAACCAGCAGAAGGATCCCGCCATGCTTGTCAGGCCAACCCAGATCGCAACCCGCCGCGCCGCCCAGACCCGCGCGATTTCGCCCGGCTCCCGCCACTTCAGCCAGACCAGCATGAACAGCGTCTGCAGGCTCACCACGATGGCCAGCGTGACCCCGGCACGAAACGCAGGCGCCAGCGCGTCAAGCTCAAGCGAGGCGGCGCGGTAGCTCACCGCGGAAAAGGCAAACAGCACCCCCGATCCCAGCCCCAACAGCGACGCCGGGCTGGACAGATGCCGCCACCACGGCCCCTTGCTTTCGGGCGTCTTCGACAGCACCAGCACCGCGCAGAGGCCGATGACAATGGCCAGCCAGCCCAGCGGCGTGATCTGATCGCCCAGCACCACCAGCCCCACCAGCGCGGTCTGAATCACCTCGGTTTTCTTGAAGGTGATGCCCACGGCAAAATTGCGCTGGCGAAACAGCGCCACCACGCAGACGGTCGCAAGGATCTGCGCCGTCCCGCCAATGGTGGCAAATACCCAGAACCGCCCGGTCAGCGCGGGCATCCCCTGCCCCGATATCGCCAGATAGGCCAACAGCCCGGCCCAGATCACCGGCGCCGAATAGACAAACCGGGCAAAGGTCGCGCCGGCCGACGACAGCGTGACGCTGCTCAGCACTTTTTGCAGCATGAAGCGAACCGTCTGGAAACTGGCCGCGGCGATAGCGATGGGGATCCACAATGTCATACCGCCCTTATGGGGCGCTATCGGCGCTCTGACCAGATCGGATGTGCCACTGGATCCTTTGCGCGCAGCGCATATCGGCGCAGGACCGCGCCATAAGACGGGTAGGCATAGCCTTCGTTGCGCCTGAGAAATTCCGCGCGCCGACTTCGGTACAGCTTCGGCAACGCGTACCAGGGCACCCCCGGATGGCTATGGTGCACCACATGCAGGTTGTTGTTCAGAAACAGAAACCCCAGAACACCGCCCCGCTCGATGATCACCGTGCGCGCCGCCGGGCTGACATGGGCGCGATGCTCCAGAAAGGTGCGGATCTTCAGGATCGCAAGCCCCAGATAGGCCGCCAGCAGATAGGCCCATAGCGGCAGCGCGCTCTGTCCCACCAGCCACAACGTCAGCCCAGCCCCCAAGATATGCAGCAGCCAGTCGCGCAGCACTGCAATGCTCCCGCCCCGGATCAGCCGCCAGTCCGCCACCATAAAACGGATCTGCCCCAGCAGCGGCCCCAGCAGCACCCGCCCCAGAAGCGTGTTGTTCACCCGCAGCAGCAGCCGCGCCGACAGCCCCAGCCGCCGCCAGCGCGCCGGATCCAGGTAATTGCTTTCGGGATCATCATAAGGATCGGTCAGCCGCTCATCCCGGTGATGCGCCAGATGGGTGTCGCGAAACCGGCCATAAGGAATGGCAAGGTTCAGTGGCAGCGCCATCAGCGCCTCGTTCAGCGCCCTCAGGCGGAACGGATGCCCATGCAGCGCCTCATGACAAAGCGAGGAATGCAACGTGATCAGACAGGCCAGAACCGGCACCGCCAGCCAGACCGATAGAGGTGGCAGCCAGATCAGTGCCGCGCCCCAGACCGCGTAACAGCCGAGCATCAGCCCCAGCGTGCCCCATTCGACCCGCCCCGGATTGAGCACGAAACGGTCTAGGCCAACGCTGCGAGCGGTATGCGGATCAGACATGCCGCCGCCCCCAGCCCACGCCTGCCCAGACCCGTTCATAGATCACATAGCACAGGAACCCGACGCAGCTGTTCAGGATCGCAAGCCTGCCGCCCAGCCCGGCAGATCCGGTCACCAGCCAGCCAACGCCTGCCATCATTATCAGGCCAAGCAGGTTCCAGATCACCGCCTTCGCCACGGATCGCGCCCGCGTTTCCATCCGCATCCTCCTGTTTTTTCGGCTCCCCTCAGGCCTACCCCGGCGCGACACGATGCAGAATTCGGAATATGATTAACAAAATTCAGCAACAGTGATAATAATCACCACATGATTGAAATTCTGGACAAACGGCTACGCGCCGAACAGTTCCGCCTGCGTCTCAACCGCGCGCTCAGCGACAGCGGCCTCAGCCAGAGCGCGCTGGCCCGCGCCATCGGCGTCGACCGCTCCACCATCTCGCAACTGCTGACCGACGCCGGCGCGCGGCTGCCGAACGCCCATGTGGTCGGCGCCTGCGCCGCGGCCCTCGGCGTCTCTGCTGACTGGCTCCTCAGCCTTTCGGACCGCCCGGAGAACGCCGCCGATCTGGTGGCCGCCAGCCTGACGATGACCGAGGCCCCCCGCGCTCTGGTGGATGAACGTATCTTTGAATGGCACCAGGAGGCACAGGGCTACAAGATCCGCCATGTACCCGCCGCCCTGCCCGACATGCTGAAAACCCGCGCCCTGCTGGAATGGGAATATGCCCCGCATCTGGGCCGCACCGCCGATCAGGCCATCGGCGCGTCGGAGGATCGTCTGACATGGATGCGCCAATCAGCCTCCGATTATGAAATCGCCATGCCCATCTATGAGCTGGAGAGCTTTGCTCAGGGCGTCGGCTACTATGAGGGGCTGTCGGCAGAGATCCGGCGGGAGCAGCTTACCCACTTTGAACGCCTCTGTGAGCAGCTCTACCCCCGCCTGCGCATCTATCTCTTTGATGCCAAGCGGCTTTATTCCTCACCGATCACCATCTTCGGCCCGCTCCTAGGGGTGTTCTATGCCGGCTCGCATTATCTGGCCTTCCGCGACAAGGAGCGGATTGCCACCTTCACCAGCCATTTCGACAATCTGGTGCGCGAGGCCGATATCACCGCCCGGCAGCTGCCGGGACGGCTCAGAGCGCTCAGCGCCGCGATCGGCAGCGGTTCCACCTAACACCGAGGGCTGCGCCTGCCTTGCAGCCGGGCAGAACATTTCACCGTTGGGCAAGCGTTTCCGCCCGCCACTCCACCGTCACAGCTTCGGGTCCGGATTCTCCGTGTGGCCATCAACCGCAATCACCTGCCCCGATACCAGCCGCGCCGCGTCCGACCCCAGAAAAACCGCCATATTGGCAATGTCGCTGGCCTCGACAAACCGTCCCATCGAGGTGCCGGAGGCATAACCCGCATAGACCTCATCCCGGGTCATGCCCTTGGCCGCCGCCTCGCGCTCCAGCACGCCCTCCATCCGCGGGCCTTCCACCGCTCCGGGACAGATTACATTGGCGCGGATGCCAAAGGGGCCAAGCTCCATCGCCAGCGTCTTCATCAGGCCGATGACCGCCCATTTGGCCGAACAATAAGGTGCCCGGTTCGGATAACCGTACTGCCCGGCAGTTGAGGATGTCACGATGATCGACCCGGCCTTTGCCGCCTTCATCAAAGGTGCGGCGTATTTCGCCGCCAGAAAGCAGCCCTCCAGATTGACGCTCACGCATTTGCGCCAGTCCTCCAGCGCAATGTCTTCGATCAATGCGGTCGGCCCGGCGATCCCTGCATTGGCACAGAGCACATCGAGCCCGCCCCAGGCGTCAGCGATTTCGGCAAACAGCGCCTTGACGCCCGCCTCATCGGTGGCATCCACTGCCGTCGCCCTCCAGCCCTCCGGCACGTCTGCCAGTGCGACGGCGCTCACATCCGTGACCCAGACCTGATGCCCGGCGGCGGCAAAGCCCTCGGCCATGGCGCGGCCAATTCCTGACCCGCCGGCGGTGATCAGAACCCGGCTCATGCCCTCGGTACTCACCGTGGCGCGCCGATGGCGCGGCCCAGCCCGTCCGGCGCGGGCAGCGCCGCATGAGCCTCGGCCAGCTTCACCAGATTGGCCTCGATATGCGGCGCAGGCGGGGCAGAGCGGCGGGTCGCAAGGTCCACATGCAGCAGCATATGCTCGCCCGTCGCCAGCAGACGCTCGCCCGAATACATTTCGTGCCACAGGTGCATCTTCTTGCCAGCGCCCATGATCACCCGTGTCCGCACCTGGATCGGGTCGCCCGCGTGCACCTCGTCGATGTGGCGGATATGGGTCTCGGCGGTGAAATAGCTGCCGCCACTGGCGATATACTCCGCATTGCAGCCGATGATCATCATCAGCCGGTCGGTGGATTGCGCAAAGGCATCCAGATAGCGGCTCTCGGTCATGTGGCCGTTGTAATCGGTCCAATCCAGCGGCACCACGCGGCTCTGGGTCAGCACCGGCTGGCTCAGGTCCTCGATGTCATCAATCGCGCGCACCAGACCGGCCTCGCTCTCGCGGCCCCGGTCATGGGCATTCTGCAGCGCGCCGGTGCCCCAGTCATTGGCGCCCAGCGCCCGCATCATGCCGACCAGGTTGTCGTCCCGGTGCCGCTCCAGCTCGCGGATCGAATACTGGCCGGACTGCGCGTCCGACTGGCCCGCGATCAGGTCTACCAGCTCATCGGTGAACTCCGGCACATCCATCAGCTTGGTCCAGGGCCAGCTGAGGCAGGGGCCGAACTGCGCCATGAAATGCTTCATGCCCGCCTCGCCGCCCGCCACCCGGTAGGTCTCGAACAGACCCATCTGCGCCCAGCGGATGCCAAAGCCATAGCGGATCGCGTTGTCGATCTCCTCGGTGGTAGCGATACCGTCCTTGACCAGCCACAGCGCCTCGCGCCAGACTGCCTCCAGGAAACGATCCGCCACATGGGCGTCGATCTCTTTCTTCAGGTGCAGCGGGTACATGCCGATCTCGGTGATGATCGCCTTGGCCCGGTCGACAACACCCGCCGGGTTGGCCCCGGTGGTGACCAGCTCCGCCAGCGGCAGCAGGTAGACCGGGTTGAACGGATGCGCGACCACGATCTGACCGGGGTTCTCGCGCCCGTCCTGCAATTGTGACGGCTTGAAGCCCGAGGTGGAGGAGCCGATCACCGCATCCGGCGCGCAATGCGCCTGCAGCTCGGCATAAACCTTCTGTTTCAGGTCCAGCCGCTCCGGCACGCTCTCCTGAACCCATGCCGCGCCGTCCACGGCCTCCGCAATGGTGTCATGGAAGGTCAGGCTGCCCTCCGCAGGCAGCGCCACATTGCCAAGGCCGGGCAAGCTCCGGCGGGCATTCCCCAGCACTTCGCCGATCTTGCGCTTCGCTTCCGGGTCCGGGTCGAACACCCGCACGTTCCAGCCATTCAGCAGGAACCGCGCGGCCCAGCCGCCGCCGATAACCCCGCCGCCGATGATTGCTGCTGTTTTCATGTCAGAATACTCATCCAAGTCCAGGTCCATAGCGTGGCAATACCGACAAGAAATGCCACGCCTCCTACTTTTCCTGCTGTACTGATTCGCTTGCCGATCAAACCGATCACTGCGCCAGCCAACACCAATGCACCTGCGTTGAAACCGCTTCCCACGAGAAACGCAATTTGCCCATTCTGTTGCCAGCCCTCATGAAGAAATGCCGGAGCGGCCAACGCTGCAGCCATCATGGCGACCGCGGCGGCAAAGTACCTCCATCCGCCATCGCTTGCCTGAAGAAAGGCAGAAAGACCAACAATCCCTGCAAACGGAAGCGTCATTACCAAAACCATGCTGAAATCCCCTTTTTGGTTATGATTCGCATCATTGGGTTTTCGCTGCCAAGTTCAAGCAGGGCCAATTGGCCGGTGCACAGGGGGTGCACGCATGTCACCCCCGGTTTTGAATGCTTACGTCGCCACCGGTGCGCGTTTCACCAGACCCAGCTGCTCCCGCACGTCCTGCGGCCCCATCACACGGGCCCCCATGTTCTCGATGATGGTGCCCGCCCGTTCGACCAGCTGCCAGTTTTCCGCCAGCTGCCCCTTGCCGAGCCACAGGTTGTCCTCAAGACCCACCCGCACATTGCCGCCCGCCAACACGGAGGCCGCCACATAGGCCATCTGATCGCGCCCCAGCGAGAACGCCGACCAGTCCCAGTCACCCGGCACATTATTGACCATCGCCATGAAGGTGTTGAGGTCATTGGGCGCGCCCCAGGGGACCCCCATGCACAGCTGGACCAGCGCCGGGCTGTTCAGCACGCCTTCCTTCACCAGCTCCTTGGCGAACCACAGATGACCGGTGTCGAAGGCTTCGATCTCCGGCTTCACCCCCAGATCGGTCATCATCTGGCCCATGGCGCGCAACATGCCCGGCGTGTTGGTCATCACGTAATCGGCCTCGGCGAAGTTCATCGTGCCGCAATCCAGCGTGCAGATCTCCGGCAGGCACTCAGCCACATGCGCCATCCGGGCGGTGGCGCCGATCATATCGGTGCCAGCCTCGCTCAGCGGCAGCGGGTTTTCGGTGTCGCCAAACACCATGTCACCGCCCATGCCCGCTGTCAGGTTCAGCACCACATCGACATCCGCATCGCGGATCCGCTCGGTCACCTCGCGGTACAGATCCAGCCGTCGGCTGGGGGCACCGGTCTCGGGATCACGCACGTGGCAATGCACGATCGCCGCCCCGGCCTTGGCCGCCGCAATCGCGCTATCGGCAATCGCCTGGGGTGATCTGGGCACATGCGGGCTGCGATCCTGGGTGCTGCCAGAGCCGGTCACGGCGCAGGTGATAAAGACGTTTTTGGCCATATTCAGAGGCATTTTGGTTTTCCCCTCGATGTACAGGGTTGTGCCCGAGTTATCCCCAAGCCTGCCCCCAGATTCCTGTTTGTGTTGCTTTCAACAGTGCCGCAGCCTTGGTGCACCCACTAGTCAACATGCGAATCGAACTTGATGAAATCCGCAAAAAACATCCTCCAGCCCGAGAATCAGCCGCTAAAAACCGCTGTTTTGGTGCTTGATGAGAGCAATACGCTGTCCTTCGCCGCGGCCGTCGATCCGATGCGCGCGGCCAATCGGCTGGCAGGTCGCGGCGCATTCGACTGGGACTATGTCACCGCCACCAGCGAGCCTGCGATGCTGACCAGCGGCCTCTCGGTGCCCGGCATCCCGCTGGCCCGGCTGCAAAGCTGCGAATTGCTGATCGTGATCGCCGGCTTCCAGCTCGCGCGCCATGCGACCCCCAGCCTGCTCGCCGGTCTGCGCCGTCTGGCGGCAGGTGGCGCGACCATCGCGGGCATCGACGGCGGCCCCTGGCTGATGGCCGAGGCCGGCCTGCTTGATGGCCACCCCGCGACGACACATTGGGAAGATCTGGACAATTTCGCCAGCCGCTTTCCGGGCGTGCAAAGCCGCAACGACCGCTTCACCCTCTCCGAGGGGCGGATGACCTCCGGCGGGGCGACCCCGGCGATCGAGATGATGCTGCATATCATCGGCAGCCGTCATGGTGCGGGCTTTGCCTCACGCGTGGCCGGCCTGTTCCTCTACGATGGCCCCGGCTCGACCGAACGGCCGCAAAGCCGCCTTGGCAGCTCCAGACATTCCTCGCTCACGGCACGGGCCAACGCCCTGATGGAGGCCGCGCTGGACGATCCCAAACCGCTCAGCGAGATTGCCGAGGAACTGGGAACCAGCACCCGCAGCCTGCAACAGCAGTTCCGCCTGCGGCTGAATACGACGCCGCAGGACCATTATCTGCAACTGCGTCTGGCCGAGGCACGCCGACTGGTGACCGACACCGATCTGCCGATCATGGAGGTCGCGCTGGCCACCGGCTTCAACTCGCAGTCGAGCTTTGCCCGCGCCTTCCGCACCGCCCATGGCATCACCGCGCGCGAACTGCGCCAGACCAGCCTCGCAACCGCCGCAACGCCACGTCTGGCGGCAAGCAAACCGCTGTTCAGCCAAGCCCCCCTGTCGCAGGGCCAGACCTCGCTGCGCCAGAGCGGACCACTGCCACGGCACTCAACCGGTTCTTACTGACTGAGCCTTTTGCAGATCAGAACGGGCGCCCCGGCGGGCGTGCCCGTTCTGCCAGCAGCACCGCCAGATCAATAAGGCATCGGATGGGCGCGATGGGCCGCGTCGATCTCGTCCATCAACTCCGGCGACAGCGTCAGATCATCGCCCGCCAGCGCGTGCTCCAGCTGCGCCAGCGTGGTGGCACCCAGAATGGCCGACGCCATGAACGGCCGGGTATGGCACCAGGCCAGCGCCATATGCACCGGGTCCAGACCATGGCGCGCGGCAATCTCCAGATAGGCAGCAACCGCCGGATAGACCCGCGGCGTATCACGCCCGCCCAGTTCCGGGTTCAGCGTCTTGCGGGAGGCCTCAGGCACCGCACCATCCTGATATTTCCCCGTGAGCAGGCCCGTTGCCAGCGGCGAAAATGCCAGCAGCCCGACGTCCTCATAGGCGCTCAGCTCCGCCAGATCGGTATCGTATAGACGGCACAGCAGCGAGTATTCATTCTGGATCGAGGCCACCCGTGGCCCGCCCGTCTCCTCCGCCAGCCGCAGCCAGTGCGCCGTGCCCCAGGCGCTTTCGTTGGACAGACCAAAGGCGCGGATATTGCCCTTGTCCACCTGCGCTTTCAGCGCCTCCAGGCAGCCGGCCATATTGTCCAGCACCTCGGCCCGGTCATCGCCACCCGGATCATACTGCCAGTTCTTGCGGAACATGTAGCTGCCCCGATTGGGCCAGTGAAACTGATAGAGGTCGATGTAATCCGTCTGCAGCCGCCGCAGCGATCCCTCGACGGTGGCCGGAATGGTCTCTGCGGTGATCGCAGCGCCATCGCGCACCGCCTGCAACCCCTCGCCGGAATGTTTGGTCGCCAGGATGTAATCCCCGCGCCGCCCGCTGCGGGCATTCCAATTGCCGATGATCGCCTCGCTGTCCCCGATCGTCTCGGCGCTGATCGGATTCACCGGGTACATCTCGGCGGTATCCAGAAAATTCACCCCCGCCGCCAGCGCCAGGTCGATCTGCGCATGGGCGTCAGACTCATCCGTCTGGGTGCCAAAGGTCATGGTGCCAAGACAGATACGCGACACCTCCATACCGGTGCGGCCAAGCGGGTTCTTTTTCATTTCGCGCAGATCCTTCGTGTTGCAACTCGCAACAGACCCTAGCCCACCCGCGGCCCGGTGCAACCAGATCGCCTCCGTCGTGCATCAGGGCGTTAACCTTTCATGCACAATCCAGACGTGAAACACGATGAATATGATATGATTAAAATTGTCGCAAATCTAGAAAAGGAGAGTGACAACATGACGTTCTCTATGTCCAAAAGCTACAAAGACCTGATCGCAGAAGCTGAAGCCATCGTGGTGTCGATTTCCCCGGCAGAGGCGGCAGATCTGCATGGCCGTGACGACAGCCTGTTTGTCGACCTGCGGGTAATCCGCGAAGTTGAACGCACCGGCGTCATCCCCGGCGCCCTGTCCTGCCCGCGCGGCCTGATGGAGTTCTGGATTGATCCCTCCAGCCCCTACCACAAACCGGTCTTTGCCGAGGATCGGGCCTTCATCTTCTATTGTGACAACGGATGGCGGTCGGCCCTGGCTGCCAGCACCGCGCTGGAAATGGGATTGCAGCGGGTGGTCTTTTTGAAAGGCGGCTTTGATGCCTGGATCGCCGACGGGGGCGATGCCATCCCTTACAAGTGGTAAATACCGGCTGATACCGGACAAGCGGTGCTTGTCACCCCGCGCAAAACCCGGCAGCCTGTGCCTCTGACAGCCAGAGGGAGCACAGCATGCCGCAAACCATCACAAAAGGCGTCAAGGCGCTCCTTGACGAGGCCAACGCCGTCGTGGACACCATGTCCGTGGAGACCGCAAAAGAGGCCATCCATGATGACGCCTATGCCTTCATCGACCTGCGCGATATCCGCGAATTGCAGGCCAGCGGCATGATTCCAGGCGCCTTTTCCTGCCCGCGCGGGATGCTGGAATTCTGGATCGACCCGGACAGCCCCTACCACAAACCGGTGTTCAATCAGGACAAGACCTATGTCTTCTACTGTGCCAGCGCCTGGCGCTCCGCGCTGGCCGCCAAGGCGGCGATGGAGATGGGGCTCGGACCGGTGATGCACCTTGAGGGCGGTTTTACCGCATGGAGCAAGGCCGGCGGCGAAATCGCCCAGCGCGACGACTGACCCGCAGCCCACCTGCGCCGGAATGACCTGCACCGGAATAACCCGCGCCTGACAGGCCTGCGCGGCAAATCTGCCGCGCCGCTGCACAATACGACATTCCTGACCGGCAAATGTCGGAAACACCCGTGCAATCCCGCGGCGCAGCGGTCATGACTGGCCATTATGCGGATGATGATTTCCTTTGCGGCGCTGTTTCTTTCGGTGATCCTGTTGCAACTGTCGACCGGCGGCGTTGGCCCGCTGGACGCGATCTCTGGCCTGACGCTTGGCTTTGACAAGGAGCAGATCGGCTTTCTCGGCTCGGCGCATTTCCTTGGCTTTTTTGTGGGCTGCTGGTGGGTGCCGCGCCTGATGGGCAATGTCGGCCACAGCCGCGCCTTTGCCGTCTGTACCGCGCTCGGCGCCATGGGGCTGATCGGCCACACCCTGACCGAGGATCCAATGGCCTGGGCCGTGATGCGCATGGCCTCCGGCCTCTGCGTTGCGGGCTGCTATACGGTGATCGAAGCCTGGCTGAACGCCAAGGTCACCAATGAAAGCCGTGGCCGCGCCATGGGCACCTACCGGATCGCGGATCTCTCCGCCTCGCTCGCGGCGCAGCTGCTGATCGCGGTGCTGCCGCCGGCCTCCTACGTGTCCTACAACCTGCTGGCCATCCTCTGCTGTGCCGCGCTGCTGCCGCTCACCATGACCAAGGCGAGCCAGCCGGAGATCCCCGACGCCCCGCGCCTGCGCCCGAAACTGGCCTGGGCCTGCTCGCCACTCGCCGTCGCGGGGGTGATCGTCGCCGCGCTCAGTTCAGCCTCCTTCCGTATGGTGGGGCCGATCTACGGTCAGGAGGTCGGTCTGGAGGTCGGCCAGATCGCCTTCTTCCTCGCCACCTTTGTTCTGGGCGGCGCGCTGGCGCAATATCCGCTCGGCTGGCTGGCCGACAAATACGACCGCCGCTGGGTGCTGATCTGGCTGTCGGTGGTGGCGATCCTGTCCTGTGGCGTCACCATGGCGGCCAGCGGCATGGGCACATTGGCGGTGATGGCCTCTGCCGCCTTCTTCGGTTTTACCACCATGCCGATCTTCTCGGTCTCGGCCGCACACGCTAACGACTTTGCCACCTCGCAGCAGCGCGTCGAACTCTCCGCCGCGCTGATGTTCTTCTACGCCCTTGGTGCCATCGCCTCGCCGCTGATCACCTCGGCGCTGATCGAAAACTACGGTCCCGGCGCGTTGTTTGCCTTTGTCGCCGTGGGCCAC
The DNA here is from genome assembly GCF_048056095.1 of Phaeobacter sp. JH20_34. Lineage (NCBI taxonomy): Bacteria > Pseudomonadati > Pseudomonadota > Alphaproteobacteria > Rhodobacterales > Roseobacteraceae > Phaeobacter > Phaeobacter sp. JH20_34. The sequence goes on from NZ_JAYMWT010000021.1 coordinate 367,798, forward strand.
CTTGGGCTGATCATCTTTGGTCTGCTGCGGATGCGCGCCCGCCCCGCCCCCGAGGATCGCACACGCTATGTCTATGCGCCGCGCACCTCCTTCACCATTGGCCGCCTGCTGAAACGCTCCCGCGAGCGCCGCTAGCCCGCCGCGACCCGATACGGGAAAATGGCGGCAAAGCGCACCACGGGGTTTTCGGCGGCAGCGCCATGCGCTAGACGGGCCAGCAGAGCTTTAGTTGGATGGATGATATGGCGCGCTTTCTCATTACCTCGGCGATCCCCTATATCAACGGGATCAAGCATCTGGGCAATCTGGTCGGCAGTCAGCTGCCCGCAGATCTCTATGCCCGCTACCAGCGGGCGCGCGGCCATGAGGTGATGTTCCTCTGCGCCACCGACGAACACGGCACCCCCGCCGAACTGGCCGCCGCCAAGGCAGGCAAGCCGGTGGCGGAATACTGTGCCGAAATGCACGAGGTCCAGGCCGGTATTGCCAAGGGGTTTGGTCTCAGCTTTGACCACTTCGGCCGTTCCTCCAGCGCGCAGAACCATGCGCTGACCCAGCATTTCGCAGGCAAGCTGGCCGAACAGGGTCTGATCCGAGAAGTGACGGAAAAACAGGTCTATTCCCACGCCGACGGCCGCTTCCTGCCCGACCGCTATATCGAAGGCACCTGCCCCAACTGCGGCCATGAGAAGGCGCGCGGCGACCAATGCGAGGAATGCACCAAGCAGCTGGACCCGACCGACCTGATCGACCCGCGCTCCGCGATCTCCGGCTCCACCGATCTGGAAGTGCGCGAGACCAAGCACCTGTACCTCTGCCAGTCGCAGCTGAAGGACCAGCTGGATGCCTGGATCGACTCCAAGAAGGACTGGCCGGTCCTCACCACCTCGATTGCCAAGAAATGGCTGCATGACGGCGACGGCCTTCAGGACCGCGGCATTACCCGCGATCTCGACTGGGGTGTCCCGGTCAAGAAAGGCGATGAAGATTGGCCCGGCATGGAGGGCAAGGTGTTCTACGTCTGGTTCGATGCCCCCATCGAATACATCGCCTGCGCCAAGGAATGGGCCGACGCCAACGGCAAGACCGACGCCGATTGGGAACGCTGGTGGCGCACCGACAAGGGCGCTGAGGATGTGAAATACGTCCAGTTCATGGGCAAGGACAACGTCCCCTTCCACACCCTCTCCTTCCCGGCCACCATCCTTGGCTCGGGTGAGCCGTGGAAGATGGTCGACCACCTCAAATCCTTCAACTACCTGAACTATGACGGCGGCCAGTTCTCCACCTCGCAGGGGCGCGGTGTGTTCATGGATCAGGCGCTGGACATCCTGCCCGCCGATTACTGGCGCTGGTGGCTGCTGAGCCATGCGCCGGAAAGCAGTGATTCCGAATTCACCTGGGAGAATTTCCAGCAATCCGTGAACAAGGATCTGGCCGACGTGCTGGGCAACTTTGTCAGCCGCATCACCAAATTCTGCCGCTCCAAATACGGCGAGGCGGTTCCCGCAGGCAATGACTACGGCGAAGCCGAACAGGCGCTGATTGACGAAATCAGCACCCGCGTCACCGCCTATGAGGGCCATATGGCCGCCATGGATGTGCGCAAATCCGCGCAGGAGCTGCGGGCGATCTGGGTCGCAGGCAATGAATACCTGCAATCCGTAGCCCCCTGGTCCGTCTTCAAAACCGACCCCGATCAGGCCGCCGCTCAGGTGCGTCTGGGGCTGAACCTGATCCGGCTCTATGCGGTGCTGTCCGCCCCCTTCATCCCCGACGCGACCGAGCGTCTGCTGGCCGCCCTTCAGACCGAGGATCGCAGCTGGCCCGACGATGTGGCCGCCGCCCTCAGCGCGCTGCCCGCAGGTCATGCCTTCACCGTGCCGGAGGTGCTCTTTGCCAAGATCACCGACGAACAGCGCGAATACTGGCAGGAGCGCTTCTCCGGCACCCGCGACTGATCTCAGGGCCGCGCCCCGTGACAAAGACCAAGGCCGCTCCACCGGGAGCGGCCTTTTTCGTCAGATGCGGGCCATTCCGCCCAGCACCGCCACCACCCACACCTGCGCGCTGACAAAATATCAAGGCGCGCAAAAAACCTTAATCTGACTAAAAAAGTCAGGTTGACGATTCCGATTAAATCAGTCAGGTTTAGCGCAGTTCAGCCAACCTGTGATTGTGCAGCCAGCCCGACTGATAGCAATTCAACCGAGATCGTCCAGTGTCGTTTCTTCTGCAATTCTTTTCCCTGCGCCACCGCCCCGCCGAGGGTCGGAGCATACCGCACAGCCTGAACGCCTACGGGCTGCCGCGCGGCGATCAGGGGTTTTGCCTGGAGTGGTATCTGGATCGGTCGGAAAACAGAAACGGGTGACCCTGATGAACCAGATGAATTTTGACCACGCCACCACCACGACAACTGCGGCCACCGAAGTCTTCCCAACCTACCACGCCGAGGAACTGGCCCGTGGCGGGAACCAGGCCCGCATTCTGCTCAACGGCCAGATCTACAGCCTGCGGATCACCCGCGCCGGAAAGCTGATCCTGACAAAATGATTTCCAATACTGCAACAGCCGCATCTGCGGTCTCACGGGGCGGGGCCACTGTTGGTCTGCTGACCGACTTGCCCGCCCTGGAAGCCATGGTCGTGCGCCATCTGCGCCACTGGTTCAGCGGGGCCGAAACCCGCATCGCCCTGCGCCACCAGCTGCAAGACCTGCTTGGCCCGGTTCTTGGCCGTCAGACCTATGAGAATTTTGGCCGCCTCTGCAACTTCTGCGTGACCGAAGGCCGCCGCCCGCTGGTGCGCCACGGGATGACCTGCACCTGCCTTGGCGCTGACGAAAACTGCTTTGCCAATCTGGTCGCCGCTGCCGCGCGTGGCGAATATGAGGATGCCAATCTCTTTGCCGCGCTGATGGTGCAGCCCCGACAGGCGCAGCGCGCCACCGTTCTCGCCGCCAAGATCGGCCTGGTACTCGACCAGCTCGCGGATCGGCAGGCCCGCCCCTCCGCGCATCCGGCACCGCTCACCCCGCTGTCGGCAACTCTTCACTGACGGTCCGGCGCCGACCGGCACCCGTCGCTTAACCCGTTCCACTTTACCCGTTTCGACGATCACCTAAGGACCAACCAGATGACATCGCATTTCCTCGCAGGCACCGCTGTTGCAGCGCTCGCCACAGTTGCGGCTCCCGCTTTTGCGGCCGACAAGGCTGAGGTGCTGACCACCTACGCAAATATTGCCCAGGCCAAATACCAGGACAGCCTTGAAACCGCCAAAACCCTGCAAACAGCCGTGGACAGCCTGATCGCTGAACCCTCCGCCGAGGCGCTTGAAGCCGCCCGCAAGGCCTGGCTCGCCGCCCGCGTGCCGTATCAGCAGTCCGAGGTGTTCCGCTTTGGCAATGCCATCGTTGACGACTGGGAAGGCAAGGTGAACGCCTGGCCGCTGGATGAAGGCCTGATTGATTATGTCGATGCCAGCTATGGCGGTCCGACCGATGAAAACACCCTCGCCGCGCTGAACATCATCGCCAATCCCAGCTTCGAACTGTCCGGCACCACCATCGACGCCAGCACCATCACCCCCGACCTGCTGGAAACCACCCTGCATGAGGCCGACGGCGTCGAGGCCAATGTCGCCACCGGCTATCACGCGATCGAATTCCTGCTCTGGGGGCAGGACTTGAACGGCACCGACCATGGCGCAGGCACCCGCGCCTGGACCGATTTCGCCGCAGGCGAGGACTGCACCAACGGCAACTGCGACCGCCGGGGCGACTACCTGAAGGCGGCGACCGATCTGCTGATCTCCGATCTGCAATGGATGGCCGCGCAATGGGACAGCGAAGGCGAGGCCAGAACCACGCTTCTGTCGGACGAAAACGCAGGCATCACCGCCATGCTGACCGGCATGGGCTCGCTCTCCTACGGAGAGACCGCAGGCGAACGTATGCGCCTTGGCCTGATGCTGAACGACCCCGAGGAAGAGCATGACTGCTTCTCCGACAACACCCACAACAGCCACTACTACGACGGTCTGGGCGTGCAGAATGTCTATCTCGGCGAATATATCCGCGCCGATGGCAGCCTGGTCTCCGGCGCCTCGCTCTCCGATCTGGTGCAGGATATCGACCCGGCGCTGGACGCTGAAATGCGCAGCAAGCTTGCGACCACCATGCGTGCGCTGGGTCAGATCAAAACCGCAGCCGAGGCTGGTTTCTCCTACGACCAGATGCTGGAACAGGGCAATGAGGCCGGCGAGGCGCTGATCATGGGCGGCGTCAACGGTCTGGTCGATCAGACCCGCTCCATCGAACGGGTGGTCACCGCGCTGGACCTCGACGGCGTCGCCATCGAAGGCTCCGACTCGCTCGACAACCCATCGGCGGTTTTCCAGTAACCCCGAAAACACTGCGCCAGCAGCACTGATCAGGCAGGGGCCGCGCATCGCGTGGCCCCTCTATCCGGGGGTCGGCCCGCCAGTCCGCTGCCCCCCGGACCCGCCCCGGCCCACCGGGGCACTTTAGTGCCCCGGCAAGAGTTGATGCCAGCTGCGGTTCCCCCTATCCATGGAAAGGAGGCACAGCGCCCGCCCAAGAAAAGTTGTCCTGCCCGTATGCGAGTTGTCCCGCCGCCCTGCCGTCCGCACCTGCCCTCCCTCGTGGTGGGGCTCAGCCTGATCGCACTGGCCGCGCCGCTTGCGCCCGCCTCGGCAAATCCGCAGGCCACCCCGCTGTCAAAGACCCTCACCGGGGATGTTGCCAATACCACGGCGCGCCAATCCTCCCCCTTTGACATCCTGACTGACGCGCATCTCGCCACCCTTCCCCGCACCGCCCAGGAACAGACCCGCATCCGCGCCGTCACCCGCCCGGCAGATCAGTTCGACCAGACCGAACCCTATGAGGCCCTGCCCGCAGGGGCCGCCACCGTCCGCGCCCGCACCGATGACGAGGCGTTTTCGCAGCACAGCGCCAATCTCAGCTTTGAGGAAGAGCTGGAATTCAAGCTCGGCAACGGGCTGTTCAAGAAAATCTGGGTCTTCTCCCCCGCCTCCACCCTTGCCTCCGACGGGCTGGGCCCGCTCTACAATTCCCGCGCCTGCCAGCGCTGCCACCTGAAGGACGGGCGCGGCCATGTGCCGGATAGGCCGGACTATGCCTCGACCACGATGTTCCTGCGCGTCTCTGTTCCCGGCCCGGTGCCAGAGCAGATGCAAACCATCGCCGACTATATCGGAACCGCGCCAGAGCCGACCTATGGCGGCCAGATGCAGGATTTCTCCGCCCCCGGCATCGCCCCGGAATACCGCCTCGGCGTCACCTACACCGAAGACACCATCGCGCTTGCAGGCGGCGAGATCGCCACCCTGCAACGCCCCGAGTACAGCGCCAATACCCTCGGCTATGGCCCGCTGCACCCCGATGCCATGCTCTCCCCCCGCGTCGCCCCCAGCATGATCGGCCTCGGCCTGCTGGAGGCGATCCCGGCCGCCGACATTCTGGCGGGCGCCGACGAGGATGACAGCAACGGCGACGGCATTTCCGGGCGCGCCAATCTGGTCTGGTCGGTAGAGCACAACCGGATCATGCTCGGCCGCTTTGGCTACAAGGCCGGGCAGCCCACGGTGCATGAACAATCCGCCGCCGCCTTCTCCGGCGATATCGGCATCTCCACGCCGCTGTTTCCTGCCCATGCAGGCGATTGCACCACCGCGCAGACCAGCTGCCGCAGCGCGCCCCATGGCGGCGCGGACATCCGCGAGACCGAGATCGACCAGCCCAATATGGATCTGGTCACCTTCTACAGCCGCAACCTCGGCGTGCCAGCGCGCCGCACCCCGGACGACCCCGCCGTGCTGCGCGGCAAGGCGCAGTTCTACGGCGCAGGCTGCACCAGCTGTCATACACCGAAATTCGTCACCAACCGGCTGGAGGCGCAACCCGCGCAGAGCTTCCAGCTGATCTGGCCCTATAGCGACCTCTTGCTGCATGACATGGGCGACGGCCTCGCCGACAACCGCCCCGAAGCCCGCGCCACCGGGCGCGAATGGCGCACTGCGCCGCTCTGGGGGCTGGGGCTGGTGCAGCAGGTCAATCCCCGCGCAGGTTTCCTGCATGATGGTCGCGCCCGCACCCTGCTGGAGGCAATCCTCTGGCATGGCGGCGAAGCCCAATCCGCCCGAGACACCGTGGTGGGCCTTGCGCCCGAAGACCGCGCCGATCTGATCCGCTTTCTGGAGTCGCTCTGATGCCCGCATCCCCCAACGCCACCCCCGCGCCATCGCGCCGCTGCCGCGCGCTCCTCACCGGTCTCGCTCTGGCCGCAACCCTTGGCGCAATCCTCCCCGCGCCGCCGCTGCTGGCCCAGACCGCGCCGCCGCTTCAGATCACCGCGCCGGAGCTGCCGCCCGCGTCGCTCAGCCGCGCGCTTCAGGTGGACTGGATCCTGACCCACCACATCCTCCCCGGCTTTGACGAGCTGGCCGCCCGCAGCACCACCCTGGCAGAGGTCGGCGCCCACCACTGCACCCCGGATGATCCGGCCCTGCGCGATGCCTTCGGCCGTGCCTTTGATGCCTGGATCAAAGTCAGCCATCTGCGCTTTGGTCCCACCGAAACCGACAATCGTGCCTTTGCCCTCGCCTTCTGGCCCGACAGCCGCAACAAGATCCCCGGCACCCTGCGCCGCGCCGTCACCGAAACCCCGCGCGAAGAGCTGACCACCCCCGAGATCTTTGCCAGCCAATCGGTGGCCCTGCGCGGGTTCTATGCGCTGGAATATCTGCTGTTCGATGCGGACATGCAGACCGAAGGCAGCGCCGCACAACGCTGCGCGTTGGTGGCCGCCATCTCCAGCGATATCGCCCGCACCAGTGCCGCGATCCGCAACGACTGGCACACCAGCTATGCCGCAACGCTGGTGACCGCCGGGCCGGGCTATCGCTACCGGTCCCAGGCGGAAATCCGGCAGGAGCTGTTCAAAACCCTCACCACCGGGTTTCAGGTGCTCTCCGACATGCGGCTGGGCCGTCCGCTGGGCCAGTTCGACGCCCCCCGCCCCAACCGCGCCGAGGCCCGCCGCTCAGCCCGCAGCCAGCGCCATATCGCGCTGAACCTCGCCGCGATGGAACCGCTTGCCCTTGCCCTTGCGGCGGGCGACCCCGCGCTGATGCAGGATATCGACGCAGGCTTTGCCAAGGCGCTGAAACGCGCCTCCGCGCTGGACGATCCGTCCCTCGCCGGGGTTGCCGATCCCGCCCGCCGCTTTCGCATCGAAGCCCTACAGCAGGATATCAACGACCTGCGCGACCTGATCTCCACCCGGCTGGGCGCGGCCCTTGGCGTCACTGCCGGGTTCAACTCGCTCGACGGGGACTGATCCATGGCAGGCCCCTCCCGTCGCGGCTTTCTCGCCGGTCTACTCGCCGCAGGCATGGCCCCGCAGGCCAGTTGGGCCGACCTTGGCCACCCGGCCTATCTCGCCGCCGGTAAAACCCCCGATGGCCGCTTCCTCCTCGCCGGTCTGGACCGCGGCGGCGCCATCCTGTTCCGCCACGCCCTGCCCGCCCGTGGCCATGCCGCAGCCGCACACCCGAGCCGCCCCGAAGCCGTCGCCTTTGCCCGGCGCCCCGGCCAGTTCGCGGACGTGATCGACTGCCGCAACGGCGCGGCGCTGGCGCGGCTGACGCCACCGACCGGGCATCATTTCTACGGCCACGGCGTCTTCTCACCGGACGGCGCCTATCTGTTCACCACCGAAAACGCCTATGAAAGTGGCGATGGTCGCATCGGGATCTGGGACGCCAGCGCGGGCTACCGCCGCATTGGCGATCATGCCTCCGGCGGGATCGGACCGCATGATATCCGCCTGCGCACCAGCCCTGACGGCCAGCACAATCTGGTGGTGGCCAACGGCGGCATCCAGACCCACCCCGACAGCGGCCGCGCAAAGCTGAACCTCGCCACCATGCAGCCCACCCTCAGCTACCTCAGCCTTGATGGCACCCTGGACGATCAGCTGATCCTGAACGCCGACATGCGCCTGAACTCGATCCGCCACCTTGCCATCAGCGCCTCCGGCACCGTCGGCTTTGCGATGCAGTGGCAGGGCGATGCGGGCGCCGATCTGCCAATCATCGGCCTGCACAATCCCGGCTCCGCCCCCCGCCTGATGGCCGAGGATGACCCCCGCCTGCGCAATCTTGATGGCTATGGCGGCTCCCTCGCCTTTTCCCGCGATGGAACACAGATCGCCGTCACCTCGCCACGCGGCGGCGTGGTGCAGATCGCCGACTGCGCCAGCGGCGCGCTGCTGCATGAGGTCCGGCTGGCCGACGTCTGCGGACTCACCGGCGCGGGTGCGGGATTTATCGTGACCACCGGCACCGGTGAGGTCAGCACGATCCGCAACGGCACGCTGACCCATCTGGGCCGGGCCGATCTCGCCTGGGACAATCATCTGGTTCCAATCCCCTGACGCGCCCCTGCAGAAAGCAAAACGAAAGCAAAACGAAAATAACTCGTGACTTTTCGCAATCGGAGGCCTAGATAAGCCTGCGAGAGGACGGGCTATGGACGCAACCGAAAGACAAACGGCAATTCTGGATCTGCTGACCCGGCAGGACCGGGTCGAGGTCGAGGACCTCGCCCAGCGCTTTGGCGTCTCATTACAAACCATCCGCACCGACCTGCGCGATCTGGCCGCCCGTGGCGCCCTCTCCCGCGTACACGGCGGCGCGGTGCGCAGCAGCAGTGGCGCCAGCCGCGACTACGCCGAACGGCGCAAGCTGAACGCCCGCGGCAAACGCGCCATGGCGGCCCTTGCCGCTGATCTGATCCCTGACAATTGCGCCATCACCCTCAATATCGGCACCTCCACCGAACAGGTCGCGCGCGCGCTCTCCGGCCATCGCGGCCTCACGGTGCTCTCCAACAATATCAACATTATCAATATGATGATGGAGGATGAGAGTAAGGAACTGATACTTGTCGGCGGTGCCATCCGGCAAAGCGATGGCGCTATCGTGGGCGAGGACGCGCTGGAGTTCATCGCCCGCTACAAGGTCGATATCGCCGTTATCGGCGCTTCGGCCATGGACGCCGACGGTGCCATTCTCGACCATGATGCACGCGAAGTCTCGGTTGCCCGCGCCATCCTGAAGAACGCCCGCAAACGGGTGCTGGTCTGCGACGGCAGCAAGTTCGAGCGCACCGCCCCGGTCCGCATCTGCGATGTTGCCGATCTTGACGTGGTGATCACCGACCGCCCCGTCCCCCCTGAATTCTCCCGCGCAGCCGAGGCTGCGGACACGCAAATCCTCTGGGTTGGCGAACACGAAAGTAGCGAAAATGCCTGATACTCACGCGCAAGACCAGATCACCGATCTTTTCATCATCGGCGGCGGCATCAACGGCTGCGGCATCGCCCGCGACGCCGCAGGGCGCGGCCTGTCGGTGGCGCTGGCCGAAATGAACGACCTCGCCTCCGCCACCTCCTCGGCCTCCACCAAACTGTTCCACGGCGGCCTGCGCTACCTTGAATACTTCGAATTCCGTCTGGTCCGCGAGGCGCTGATCGAACGCGAGGTGCTGCTGAAGGCGATGCCGCATATCTCCTGGCCGATGCGTTTTGTCCTGCCGTTCCACAAGGACATGCGCTTTGACAACACCACACCGACGTCGAAACTGCTGACCACCTTTCTGCCGTGGATGAAGGGCCGCCGCCCCGCCTGGCTGATCCGCCTTGGCCTGTTCATGTACGACAGCCTCGGCAAACGCGGCATCCTGCCCGGCACCTCCAAACTGGATCTCGCCAGCGACCCCGCAGGCCGCCCGCTGGACCCGAAGTTCAAGACCGCCTTTGAATATTCCGACTGCTGGATTGAAGACGCCCGTCTTGTGGTGCTGAATGCCCGCGACGCCGAGGCCCGCGGCGCCGAGATCATGACCCGCACCAAGGTCACCGGCGCCCGGCGTCGCGATGACCACTGGGTGATCCAGCTTCAGGATATCGCCACCGGCGAGACCTTCGAACGGCGCGCAAAGATGCTGGTCAATGCCGGCGGCCCATGGGTTGCCGATGTGCTGCGCCAGAAACTGGGCCAGAACAGCCGCGAAAGCGTACGGTTGGTGCGCGGCAGCCATATCGTGGTCCCGAAACTCTACGATCACGGGCGCTGCTACTTCTTTCAGGGCACCGATGGCCGCATCATCTTCGCGATCCCCTACGAAGAGGACTACACGCTGATCGGCACCACCGACGCCGACCACCCGGATCCCGAAACCGCCCCGACCTGCACGCCCGAGGAACAGGATTACCTGATCAATTTCGCCTCGCAGTATTTCGCCAATCCGCTCAGCCGTGACGATATCGTCTGGACCTATTCCGGCGTGCGTCCGCTTTATGACGATGGTGCCAGCTCGGCCACCGCTGCCACGCGCGAATACGTGCTGACGCTGGACAACACTGCCGCGCCGCTGCTGAATGTCTTTGGCGGCAAGATCACCACCTACCGCAAACTGGCCGAGGCCGCGCTGGAGAAAATCGGCACCCAGTTTCCCGACCTCCCCCGCGACTGGACCGCAGGTGTCGCCCTGCCCGGCGGCGATTTCCCGGTCGGCGATGTGGCGAAACTCACCGCGAAACTGGCGCAGGACTATCCCTTCCTCAGCCCCTACGCGACCCGCCGCCTGATCCGCGCCTATGGCACCGAGGCCTGGGACGTATTGGGCGAGGCAACCTTAGCCGAGGATCTTGGCCAGGCTTTTGGCGCCACCATCACCGCGCGTGAACTCGACTGGACCATCGCCCGCGAATGGGTCCGCACCGGCGAGGATTACCTCCTGCGCCGCACCAAACTCGCCCTGCGCCTGACCGAGGAAGAGCGCGCCGCAGTTGACGGCTATATCCGTGCAAGGGCCGCCGATCTGACCGCCTGAGGTCCAGTTGCAGAGCGGGCGCGCCTCAGCTCGTTTCAGCCTGCGCGGCTTAACCCCGCGGCAACACATCCCAGCCCTATGCGCCCGCAGCCTGCGCAACGCCTACAAAAAGTATCAGCCCCCCTGTCCGATTGTTTCGCACGCGAAACATTTGGTCAGAGGGGCTGACATTGTTGGCAACAAGAGCGGCAATGCCCGGGGTGAGCAAGCGTTGCCATATTCCTTCGATCAACAATCCGCAGCGGCCTTCGTCCGGCGCGGCCTGCCGGTGCTATGTCCCGGCACGACCCAAGGATCTCTCGCGCCTCATGCGGTCTGATCTGCGGGCGACGGATCGTTGGAGCACAGCTTGCTGATGTGCTGAAGCCGCTGCGAGATACGCTGCTGGAATCGTCCCAGCTGGTCGATGATGTCAGACAGAGAATGCCCATCCTCGGGAAGCCGCGCGCTTTCGATTTTGCACAGCACCCGCGTCGAACTCAGCCCCAGCAGCTGGCGCTGCATGTTTTCGCAGATCTTGGTGATCCGCTCCGCCTCGCGGTTCACATCCGACAGCAACGTGCGGGCATGTTCTTCCCGCACTGCGGCCAGCGACCGCAACACCGATTGCTCATGCGACCGGCCTTCCTCGTCCAGCACGGAATGGTTCTCACGCTGAAGCTGCTTGTTACAGTCGCTGAAAATACGCGCCATGCCTTCGACGAACAGGCTCTGGCTGACCTGGCCCTTGATCTTTGAGAAATTGCTGTCCTTGCCCAGAACATGGGTGGCGAACCAGTTCGACATCTCCTGCGAGATGGACCCGTAGTTCTGCGACAGCACGGTCACCGGGCCGCCCGACGGTTCGATCCGCGACGCAAGGACCCGCAGGTTGTGGGGAATGGTGCGCATCGCCGCAAAATCGTCGATCAGACCACGGGTTTCTTCTGCCAGCACGTCGGAATTCGCAAACATCGTCCGCAGCCGTTCAATCGCCAGATCCGGCGCCCGTTCCAGACCCTGATCGCGGGCCGCCAGCTCATCCGCCAGCGCGTTGGCGGCGAACTGCTGGTAGTTCTCAAATCCCAGATCAACACACCAGGCCATCAGCCTGTCGCGGCTTTCCTCAGGGCTGAGCCCGCCGTCCTGCTCGGCTTTCAGCAGATCCGCGTAGCCCTGCTTGACGCTGTCAAACAGCTTGCTGGTCGGTTTGATCCGCACCGAAAGGAACCCCTCTTCGCAGGGGACAACAACGGCATAGACCCAGTAGTGCAGCCCATCGCGGGACTTGTTCTTTATGTAGCCGCCAAAGAAGTCGCCGGCCTGGATCGTCTCCCAGAACAGCTGGAACACCCCACGCGGCATATCCTCATGGCGGATGATCTTATGTGGCGCTCCGATCAGATCGCCCCACGGGTAGTCTGACACACGCCGGAAAATCTCGTTTCCGGTCTGAATAACCCCACGGCCATCCGTTCTGGAGTAGAATACTTCATTGAGCGCAAAGGGAGCCTCTCCCCTGAGCGGGCGCGCTTCGATCCGGCTGTCCATGAACGTCAAAGTGATTTCCCATCGCTACTTGTGTAGGTGACCTGCCTAAACCTTGTGCGTTACACAGCCGTAAATTTACCGTGGAAAATCGAGATAAATTTCAAGAATTCGGACTCTCCCGGCCCGGAGCCCGCCCTGCGGGTCCGCTTTCACCGCCTGCCACCGACCCCGCATCCGAACAACAATCGCCAACAAAAAAAAAGCCCCCGCAAAATAGTGCAGGAGCTTTTTGCCTCATGTCACGATCACGTCAGGAAATCAGAACTCCACACCCTTCTGGGCTTTGATGCCGTCGCGGAAAGGATGTTTGATCTGACCCATTTCGGTGACCAGATCGGCGATCTCGATCAGCTCTTCCTTGGCGTTGCGACCGGTCAGGACGACATGGGTCATCGGCGGTTTCTCGGTCTCAAGGAATTCCACCACATCGGCAATGTCGATGTAGTCATAGCGCAGCGCGATGTTGATTTCATCGAGGAGCACCATGGCGTTGCGCTCGTCGCGGATCATCTCCTTGGCCTTCTCCCAGCCCTTCTGTGCGGCGGCAATATCGCGCGCCTTGTCCTGGGTCTCCCAGGTAAAGCCTTCGCCCATCGCGTAGAACTGGCACAGCTCGCTGAAGTTCTCCTCGATCAGGGTGCGTTCACCGGTCTGCCAGGCGCCTTTGATGAACTGCACCACTGCCGAGGGCATCCCATGGGCAATGCAGCGCATGATCATGCCAAATCCGGAGCTGGACTTGCCCTTGCCCGGGCCGGTGTGGACGATGATCAGCCCCTTTTCGCCATCCTTGTTCTGCATCATGCGGTCGCGGGCGGCCTTCTTCTTGGCCATTTTCGCCGCATGGCGTGCCGCTTCTGCTTCGGAAATGTCGGTCTCGGGCGTATCGCTCATTGTGGCTCTCCTACTGGTTCGCCCATCTCTTGACAAAGACAGGGGCAATGGCGCAAGGGGGTTTTGTTGGTTCCTGCCATTTGGCAGGCGAAGAGGGAATGTGACAGTTGGGCCATCAGGGTCCGTCAAAGCACAGCCGCCCCCGCGACCGTGACCGGAGAGGTCTCCGACGCCACTGAGTACCACTCGGGAAGGCAGGATGACCGTCAGGACCCGAAAAAGGTCCTGGCATCCGCAAGCCGGGAGACCTGCCAACGCACGAAATGCAACGGGCGGACGGGGTGTTCCGCGACCGGCTGGGATCCGCGCGCGACCCTCGCGCCCCCGCTGGCCCGCAGCCCCCTCGCTGAACCAAGTGAAGGGCGCTCATGGCCGAGGTAATATTGACGATCTGCACCACCTGCCGTCGCGGCGAGGTGACCGACCCGGAGGCCCCCCGCCCCGGTGCCCGTATGCTGGCCGCCCTGCAAGAGGCCGATCTGCCCGAAGGCGTTGCGGTGCGCGGTGTCGAATGCCTCTCGGCCTGCACCCGTGGCTGTTCCATGGTGCTGAGCGGCGGCGACGCCCGCTGGAGCTACATCTACGGTGATCTTGATCCCGACGAGCATGTGCCCGACATCCTGAGCGGCGCTGCCGCCTATGCCGCCACCACGGATGGTCTGGTGCCCTGGCGCGAACGCCCCGTGGTGTTCCGCAAGCAATCCATCGCCCGTATCCCGCCTGCGCCCGCACCTGCGGCGACCTCTCCCACTCCTCCCTCCTTGTCCAAGGACTGACCCCATGAGCGATCTGAACAAAATCCCCGTCACCGTCATCACCGGCTTCCTTGGTGCGGGCAAAACCACCCTGATCCGCCATCTGATGCAGAACCCGCAGGGCAAGCGTCTGGCCGTGGTGGTCAATGAATTTGGCACCGCCGGTGTGGACGGTGAAATCCTGAAATCCTGCGCCGATGAGAACTGCCCGGCGGAGAACATCATGGAGCTCGCCAACGGGTGTATCTGCTGCACCGTGGCCGATGATTTCATCCCCACCATCGAACAGCTGATGAACCTGCCGGAAAAACCCGATCACATCGTGATCGAAACCTCCGGTCTGGCGCTGCCGAAACCGCTGCTGAAGGCCTTTGACTGGCCCGCGATCCGGTCGCGCATCACCGTGGATGGCGTGGTTGCGCTGGCCGACGCCGAAGCGGTCGCCAAGGGCCAGTTCGCCACCGATCTGGATGCGGTGCAGGCCCAGCGGGAAGCCGATGAGGGCATCGACCATGAAACCCCGCTGTCGGAGCTGTTCAAGGATCAGATCTCCTGCGCGGACATCATCCTGCTGTCGAAGGCCGATCTGGCCGGTGAAGAGGGCCTGGACAAGGCACGCGCGATGATCGAGGCCGAAGCGCCGCGCAAACTGCCGATCCTGTCGATGTCCGAAGGCGTGATCGACCCGCGCGTCATTCTGGGGCTTGAGGCCGCGGCCGAAGACGATCTGGATGCGCGCCCGTCGCACCATGAGCATCATCACCACCATGACGATGATCACGACCACGATCACGATCATCACCACCATGATCACAGCCATGACGATTTTGATACAATCGTGGTCGACCTCGGCGAAGTTTCCGATCCGCAGGCATTGCAAGATGCCATCGTGAAACTCGCCCGCGAGCGCAATATCCTGCGCGTCAAAGGTTATGTGGCGGTGGAAGGAAAACCGATGCGGATGCTTGTTCAGGCCGTGGGCGAACGCCTGCGTGCGCAATATGACCAGCCCTGGGGTGACATGCCCCGGCGTACCCAGCTGGTGGTGATTGCCGAGCATGACAACATCGACGCCGCCGCCATCCGCGCCGAGCTGGGGGCCTGAGCCGATGCCGGTCGGGCGCATTCGCACCCTCCCAGGCTCGGACGCAGCCCACAGAGCGCCCGCCGCCTGCCAGAATACAAAGGCCTGACCCATGCATGTCGTCTTCCGCGAAAGCCACGGCCTCGACGAGAGTGATACACCACAGGATCTGGGGCAGACGCCTGCGGACCTTGTGGTGCTGTCGTTCTCCGACAGCGATCTCGGGGCCTTTGCGGCGGGCTGGCACCGGGCCGAGGGCAAGCTGCCCAGCCTGCGCCTTGCCAATCTGGTGGCGCTGAAACACCCGCTCTCGGTCGATGTCTATGCCGAACAGACACTGGAGGGCGCCAAGGGCGTTCTGGTACGTCTGATCGGCGGCGAAAGCTACTGGTCCTACGGGCTTGCCACGCTACAGGATCTGGCGCGGCGCAAGGGCATCGCGCTGGCGATCCTGCCGGCTGACGGGCGCGAAGATGCCCGTCTGGACGCCCTCTCGACCCTGCCGGTTTCAACTCTGCGCCGGCTCCAGCATCTATGTGATGCCGGCGGTGCGGTGGCGGCACAGGCCGCACTTGCCCAGCTGTCGCTGGCGGCGGGGCTTTATGCCGGTCCGGTCCTTGGCCTCAAGAGCACGCCCGAACACGGGTTCTATGACCCGGAAAAAGGAGTGCTGGCGGATCTGCCGGCGCAGGACAAACCCCTCATATTGGTGAGTTTCTACCGCTCCTATCTGACGGCGGCCGATACCGCCCCGGTGGATGCGCTGATCAATGAGCTGCGCGGACGGGGTTATGCGGCCTATGGCGCCTTTGCTGCCAGCCTCAAGGCACCGGCCAGCGCGGACTGGCTGCGTGACAAACTGCCCGGACTGGCCCCGGCAGCCATCGTGAACGCCACCGCCTTCTCGGCGCAGGGCACCGATGGCAGCGCGTCGCCGCTCTCCACCACCGGCTGTCCGGTGTTCCAGGTCGCCTTGTCCACCGCGCGGCGCAAGGACTGGGCCGAGGCCGATCGCGGGCTGTCCCCGGCCGATCTTGCCATGCATGTGGTGCTGCCCGAGGTGGATGGCCGCATTTTCGCCGGGCTGGTCAGCTTCAAGGCGCCGGGCAAGAAAGACCCGGATCTGCAATATTCCCGCTTTGCCCATCGCGCCGATCCCGGCCGCATCACCGCAGCCGTTGACCGGATCGAGGGCTGGCTGCGGCTGGCGCAGCTGCCCAATGCCGACAAACGTCTGGCGCTGGTGCTGTCCACCTATCCGGGCCGCGATCACAATCTGGCCCATGCGGTGGGACTGGATGCGCTGGCCTCCTGCGATGAAATCCTGCGCGAGCTCTGGGATCAGGGCTATGTCGTGGAACCGCTGGAAAGCACCGGCCTGCGGCTGATGGCGGAGACGCAGACCATCTCGCTAGAGGGCTACAGGGCTGCGCTGGCGACCCTGCCGAAGGTGTTGCAGGACAGGCTGTCGGAGGCCTGGGGTGCCGCTGAGGAAGACCCGGATTGCCGCGATGGTGCCTTTCACTTCAAGGCGTTGCGGGCAGGCAAGGCGCTGATCGCGCTGCAACCCGAACGCGGCGAGGTGAAAACCCGCGTCGATGATTACCACGATCTCGACCGCACCCCGCGCCATGCCTATGTGGCGTTCTACATGTGGCTGCGCAGCCAGTCCGACGCCATTGTCCACATCGGCGCCCATGGTACGCTGGAGTGGCTGCCGGGCAAGGCCGTCGCCCTGTCGGAGCACTGCTGGCCCGAGGTGCTGACCGGGCCGCTGCCTGTTGCCTATCCCTTTATCGTCAATGATCCGGGCGAGGCCGCACAGGCCAAGCGCCGCATTGGCGCCGTCACCCTAGGCCATCTGCCGCCGCCGCTGGCGCAGACCAATCTGCCCGCAGGCATGGCGCGGCTGGAAAGCCTGCTTGATGAATATTCCACCGCTGATGGACTGGATCCGGCCCGCCGCGACCGGCTGATCGACAGCATCCGGGCCGAGGCGCAGGGCACAGGCGTGGAGGCTGATCTGGGCCTCACGCCAGACACCTCGCCCGCCGAGGCGATCACCCGGATCGACGCCTTTGTCTGCGACATCAAGGAAAGCCAATACGGGGAAGGGCTGCATATCTTTGGCACCGGTCAATGCGGCGCTGAGGAACGCGCCGGTCTGATTGCTGCGCTGAACGGGCATATGGTGCCCCCCGGCCCCTCCGGCTCGCCGTTTCGCGGCCGTACGGATGTGATCCCGACCGGGCGCAACCTCTTTACCACGGATCCCCGCGCGGTGCCGTCGCGCGCGGCGCAGGCGCAAGGGGTCAAGCTGGCGGAAGAGCTGCTGCGCCGCCATCTTCAGGACCATGGCGACTGGCCACGCGGGCTGGTGATTGATCTCTGGGGCTCGGCCACCATGCGCACCGCGGGCGAGGAATTTGCCATGGCGCTGCATCTGGCGGGGCTGGCGCCCAAGTGGGACGAAGGCTCCGAGCGCGTCTCCGGTTTCGAGGTGCTGCCGCTCTCGATGCTGAACCGGCCACGCATTGATGTCACCCTGCGGGTCTCCGGTCTGTTCCGTGACGTCTTCCCCGGTCTGGCGCAGATGTTCGAGGCCGCCGCCGCCGCGCTGGCAGGCCGCGAGGAAAGCGCGAGCGACAATCCCTATCTGGCGCAGACGCCCCGCGTTTTTGGCCCGAAACCGGGCCAATATGGCCTATCGATGAACCCGCATCTGGATGACTACAGCGACGCGGCCCGCGCGGCAGCGGGCGAGGCCTGGCTCAACGCGTCTTCGCACGCGATTGATGCCAAGGGCACCATCACCGATGCCCGCGAGGCCCTGGAGATCCGGCTGCAAACCGCGGATAGTTTTGTGCACCTGCAGGATCTGCCGGAAACCGACCTGCTGGTGGCCTCGGATTATGCCGCGCATGAGGCCGGGTTTGCCGCCGCCATGGCGCGCATCGGCCAAAAGGCACCGGCGCTCTACCACATGGATGCCACCCGGCCTGACAAACCGCAGGCGCGCAGCTTGGGCGAGGAGATCGCCCGGGTGACGCGCGCCCGTGCCGCCAATCCGGACTGGGCCACCTCGATGATGAACCACGGCTTTCGCGGCGCGGCGGAAATCGCGGCGACGCTGGATCATATGGCGGCCTTTGCCCATCTGGCGCAGGTGGTGCAGCCGCATCTCTTTGATCTCTATTTCGAGGCCACTTTGGGCCGCGAGGATCTGGTCGACTTCATGGAGCGCGAGAACCCCGACGCGCTGGCTGCCATGCGCGACCGCTTTCGCGCGCTGTTTGATGCCGGCCTGTGGAGCACGCGGCGGAACTCGATCATGGCCGAGCTGGAGGGCGCGGTGTGACTGAGCAAGCCGCCTCCCCAGCGCCCAAAGTCTATGGCTGGTGCCCCGGTGCGCTGCGTCCGATGATGTCGGGCGACGGGCTGGTGGTGCGGGTGCGCGCACCTTTGGGGCGGCTCACACCGGATCAGGCGCGCGGTCTGGCCGATCTGGCGCAGCGCTGTGGATCCGGCATTGTCGATATTTCCGCCCGCGCCAATCTGCAACTGCGCGGCATTCGCGAGGACGCCCATCTGCAACTGATCGCAGGTCTTGGCGATCTGGGTCTGGTCGATGAGGACGCAGAGGCCGAAGCGCGTCGCAATATCACCCTGACGCCGTTCTGGCGCGCAGGCGACGACAGCCACCAGATTGCGCAGACGCTGGCCGCCGCGCTGACGGAGGCCCGCGATCTGGCGCTTCCCGGCAAGTTCGGCTTTGCCGTGGACTGTGGTGACCTGCCCGTGCTGGCCGAGACAGCCGCAGATATCCGCATCGAACGTGGCCCTGACGGGCTGATCCTGCGCGCCGATGGTGCAGACAGGGGCCTGCCGGTCACGGCTGACAGTGCCGCAGGCGACGCCCTCGCGCTGGCGCGCTGGTTTCTCGACCAAGGCGGCGCGTCCGGGGGGCGTGGCAGAATGCACCGGCTGATTGCGCGCCGCGGCCCCCCTGCGGCGCATGTGGCAACGGTCGGTGCCGCAACGTCTTCCCTCCGGCCTCTCCCGGGCGCATCGGCGCAGGGGCTGTTGGTGGCTTTGGAATTTGGCCAGATGCCTGCCCGCACGTTGGCGGCGCTGGCCGATCACGGTGCGCTGCGGCTCACCCCCTGGCGGATGCTGCTTGTCGAAGGCGCCAGCACCCTGCCCCCCCTGCCCGACCTGATCCTGGATGCAACCGATCCCCGCCTGCGGGTGAGCGCCTGCACCGGGGCACCCGGCTGCCCGCAGGCGCGCGCGGCGACGCGCGCTTTGGCCCGCGATCTGGCCCCTGCGGTGCCTGCGGGCCTGCATCTGCATGTCTCCGGCTGCGCCAAAGGCTGCGCCCACCCCCGCCCCGCCGATCTGGTGCTGACCGCCACCGGTGACGACCAATTTGACCTGATCCGCAATGGCACTGCCGCCGATCACCCGCTAAACACCTCCCTGAGCGCCGCCCGCTTACGCGCCGCTCCAGACCTTATGACAGAGGGCAGCTGATATGCTCCACACCTATGAAACCAATGGCGCCGCGATCTATGCCGAAAGCTTTGCCACCATCCGCCGCGAGGCCGATCTGGCGCGCTTCAGCAAGGACGAGGAAGTTGTCGTCGTCCGCATGATCCACGCCGCAGGCATGGTGGGGCTGGAGGAGCATGTGCGGTTTTCCCAAGGCATGGCCGAAACCGCCCGCGCAGCCCTTGCCAAGGGCGCGCCGATCCTCTGCGATGCGTATATGGTCTCCGAGGGCATCACCCGCCCGCGCCTGCCCGCGGACAATGAGGTGATCTGTACCCTGCGCGACCCAAAGGTGCCGGAGCTGGCCAAGGAGATGTCCAACACCCGCTCCGCCGCCGCGCTGGAGCTTTGGCGCCCGAAACTGGAAGGTGCGGTCGTGGCCATCGGCAATGCCCCAACCGCGCTGTTTCACCTGTTGAACATGCTGAAAGACCCCGATTGCCCCCGCCCCGCCGCCATTATCGGCTGTCCCGTCGGTTTTGTCGGTGCGATGGAATCCAAAGAGGCGCTGATGGAAGATCTGCCAGTGCCGTCGATGATCGTCAAAGGGCGCCTCGGCGGGTCTGCAATCACTGTCGCTGCCGTGAACGCGCTGGCGAGCTGGAAAGAGTAAGCCATGACCATTGCGAAGGGCAAAGTCATCTGCGCGGGGCTCGGCCCCGGCGATCCCGATCTGATGAGCCTGCGCTCGCACCGGATGATTTCCGGCGCGCGCCACATCGCCTATTTCCGCAAGGCCGGCCGCAAGGGCCAGGCCCGCGCGATTGTCGAAGGCATGCTGGCAGACGGCGTCACCGAACACGCGATGGAATACCCGGTCACCACCGAGATCCATTTCTCAGACCCCGAATACAACCGGGTGCTGGCGGAGTTCTATGACCGCTGGGCCGATACATTGGCCGAGATTGCCCAGACCGAGGACGTCGTGGTGCTCTGTGAGGGGGATCCGTTCCTCTATGGCTCTTATATGCATCTCTACACCCGCCTTCAGGGCCGGGCCGCGCAGGAGATCATTCCCGGCATCACCGGCATGTCCGGCTGCTGGACCGCCTCCGGCCAGCCGATCACCTGGGGCGATGATGTGCTGACCGTGGCGATGGCCACCCTCAGCGAGGATGAGCTGGCCAAACGCGCGGCAGAAACCGACGCGCTGGTCGTCATGAAAATCGGCCGCAACCTGCCCAAACTGCGCCGCGCGCTGGAACGTGCGGGCCGCGCAGATGACGCCTGGCTGGTCGAACGCGGCACCATGCCCGGCCAAACCGTGCAGAAGCTGTCGGAGATCGACGGCGAAGTGCCCTATTTCTCCATCGTATTGGTTCACGGACAGGGGCGCCGGCCATGAAACTAGCGCAAAACGGCTGGGTGGTGATTGCGGGGCTTGGGCCCGGCAACGAGGCATTGGTAACGCAGGAGGTGCGCGACGCCATTGATGAGGCCACGGATATCGTTGGCTATATCCCCTACGTCAACCGGGTCGCGCCGCGCGAGGGGCTGACGCTGCATGCCACCGACAACCGGGTCGAGGTGGACCGCGCCACCCATGCGCTGGAAATGGCATCCGAGGGCAAGCGGGTTGTCGTTGTCTCCTCCGGTGATCCGGGGGTGTTCGCCATGGCCTCTGCCGTGTTCGAAGCGCTGGAAAGCAACGCCGAACGCAACCCCGAGTGGCTGAATCTGGAGATCAAGGTGCTGCCCGGCATCACCGCGATGCTGGCCGCCGCAGCCGCCATCGGCGCGCCGCTGGGGCATGACTTTGCCGCCATCAACCTCAGCGACAACCTGAAGCCCTGGAGCCTCATTGAAAAACGCCTGCAACTGGTTGGCGAGGCCGGTCTGGCGATGGCGTTTTACAACCCGCGCTCCAAGTCGCGACCGCATCAGTTTGCCCGCGCGCTGGAGATCCTGCGCGAGGCCTGCGGTGCGGAGACGCTGATCACCTTTGCCCGCGACGTGACCAAGCCGGGACAGGAGCTGCTGACCGTGCCGCTGAAGGACGCAACGCCCGAGATGGCCGACATGCGCACGGTGGTTATTGTCGGCAACCGCGACACGCGGCGGGTGGGCCATTACGTTTATACCCCCCGCTACGCGGCTGAGGGTTAAGCGGCGGAATGCAACAGCCAGGCCATCACCTCTGCCACGCTGCCCATGACGGGGCGCTGAGGCACCTCGGGTCTGCCGATCATGATGACCGGCAGGCCGAGGGTGCGCGCGGCGGTGAGTTTGGCGGCTGCGCCTGCACCGCCGGCGTTCTTGGCCACGATATGGGTGATGGCGTGGCGCTGCATCAGATCTGTGTCGCCCGCCACGTCAAACGGCCCGCGGGCGATTTCGACCGTGGTGTTTGGCAGCGGCAAGTCGGCCTCAGGTTCGTCCACCAGCCGCAGAAGGTAGTGGTGCTGCGGTTTGGCGGCGAATTGCGCAAGGTTCTGTTTGCCGATCGCCAGAAACACCCGCGCGGGGGAATCCGGCAGAGCATTTACCGCGCCTTCGATGCTGTCCGTGTGAACCCACCGGTCGCCCTCCCCCGCCTGCCAGGCCGGGCGCTCAAAGGCACAGAGCGGCACGCCCGCCGCTTCGCAGGCGTGCACCGCGTTGGTGCTCATCTGCGCCGCGAAGGGGTGGGTCGCGTCGACCACATGGGTGATGTTTTCGGCCTGAAGGTATGCCGCCAGCCCCTCCACGCCACCAAAGCCGCCAATGCGGGTGGGCAGCGGCTGGCTGACCGGTCTGGCGGTGCGGCCCGCGTAGGAAAACACTGCATCCGCGCCAGTTTCCGCAAGGGTTTTGGCCAATTGCGAGGCCTCGGTGGTGCCGCCCAGCAGGAGGATGCGTGTCATGTCTGATGGCCTTTCCAAGCACTGGCTCACAATCGTTGGTCTGGGCGAAAATGGACTGGATTCCTTAAGCGATGCAAGCCGGAAGGCGCTGGAGCAGGCCGAGGTGATCTTTGGCGGCCCGCGGCATCTGGAGCTGGTGGAGGCCGGCAGCAAGGGTCAGCCCTGGCCGGTGCCGTTTTCAACCGGGCCGGTGCTGGCGATGCGCGGGCGCAAAGTCGCTGTTCTCGCCTCCGGCGATCCGTTCTGGCATGGCGCCGGCGGCTCGCTGGTGCGGGATCTGGAGGCGGGTGAATGGGTGTCGCACCCGGCGCCATCCTGTTTTGCGCTGGCCGCCAATCTTCTGGGCTGGAAGCTGGAGGAGGTTCTGTGCCTTGGCCTTCATGCCGCACCTTTTGCGCGGCTGCTGCCGCTGCTGGGCCGGGGCGTGCGGGTGATCTGCACCCTGCGCGATGGCAAGGCGCCGGCGGAGCTGGCGCAATGGCTGGTTGCAAACGGCCAGCGCGACGCGCGGCTTCATGTGATGGAACGGCTGGGCGGGCCAAGGCAACGGCTGCGCCAAGCAACAGCCGAAGCCTGGGATCTGCCGCAGGCAGAAGCGCCGGTCCTTATGGCCATCGAGGCCATGCGGCCCGGGCTGCCGCAGGCGTCGGGGCTGGCGGATGATCTCTTTGCAAGTGACGGGCAGATCACCAAACGCCCCATTCGGGCGCTGACCCTGTCGGCGCTGGCCCCGCGCGCAGGTGAGCTGCTGTGGGACATCGGCGGCGGCTCCGGCTCGGTCTCGGTCGAGTGGTGCCTGGCCGCACAGGGTGCGCGGGCGATCACCTTCGAGCCGCGCGAAAGCCGGCTGGCAAACATTCGCGCCAATGCCACAGCGTTCGGGCTGGATCACCGGATGACAGCGGTGCTGGGCAAGGCGCCGGAGGTGCTGGACGGGTTTGAGATACCAGACTGCGTGTTCATCGGCGGCGGCGGGTCGCAGGCGCTGCTGGATCATCTGTGGGACATCTTGCCCGCAGGCACCCGGCTGGTTGCCAATGGGGTGACGCTGGAAACCGAAACCCTCTTGATGCAGGCCCATGCGGACCGTGGCGGGCATCTCTTGAAAGCGGAGATCGCCGAGGCCGGGCCGCTGGGCACCATGCGCGACTGGCGCCGGGCGCGGCCTGTCATACAATGGAGTGTCACGCGATGAAGGTGGCAGGCATCGGGTTCCGCAGCACGGCCACGGCGGCGGATTTGCAGGCCGCGCTGGCGCTGACCGGGGAGCGGGTGGATGCGCTGGCCTCCATCGCTCAGAAGGCCGACGCCCCCGCTATGCAGGAGTTTGCGCGCAGCCTTGGGCTGCCGGTGATTTCATTGCAGGAACAGGATATAACCGGGGAGCGGACATTGACCTGCTCGCCAAGGATAAAGGCGCGGTTCGGCACCGGGTCGCTGGCGGAAGCCGCGGCGCTGGCGGGCGCGTGCCATGGGGTGAAGGGCGCGCGCGCGCGCCTTCTTTCCCCGAGAGTTGTCACCGCGGATGGGCTTGCCACCGCGGCCATAGCAGAAAGACTTGAGCCATGACCGTTCACTTCATTGGCGCCGGACCGGGCGCTGCCGATCTTCTGACCCTGCGCGGGCGCGATATCATCGCCGCCTGCCCGGTGTGCCTATACGCAGGCTCGCTGGTGCCGGAGGAGATCCTGAGCCATTGCCCCGAGGATGCAAAGATCGTGAACACCGCGGCGATGGATCTGGATGCCATCGTGGCGGAGATCAAGGCGGCGCATGAGGCGGGACAGGACGTGGCGCGGTTGCATTCGGGCGATCTGTCGGTGTGGTCGGCGATGGGCGAACAGCTGCGCCGATTGAAGGCGGAGGGCATTCCGGTGAGCGTCACCCCCGGTGTGCCATCCTTTGCCGCCGCTGCTGCCGCGCTGGGGACCGAGCTGACCCTGCCGGGCCTTGGCCAGTCAGTGGTGCTGACCCGCACGCCGGGGCGCGCGTCCTCGATGCCCGAGGGCGAGACGCTGGAGAATTTCGCCCGTACCGGTGCCACGCTGGCCATTCACCTGTCGATCGGCAATCTGGACCATGTGGTGGACAGCCTGACACCGCATTACGGCGCGGATTGTCCGGTGGCCGTGGTCTACCGCGCCAGCTGGCCGGATCAGCAGATCATCCGCGCCACGCTGGAGACCTTGAAGGATGCGCTGGACGAGAAAATCTCCCGCACCGCGCTGATCCTTGTTGGACCGGTGCTGAAGGGTGAGGGCTTTGACGAAAGCTGCCTCTATTCCACCGAATACGATCGCCGCTACCGGCCGCAGAGCGCCGACAGCCCGTGGTCGAGCTGGAGCCATGGGGACGATTAAGGCCATGACCAACCTGAACCCTCCCGGACTGATGATCTCCGCGCCCTCCTCGGGCACCGGCAAGACCACCGTGATGCTGGGCCTCCTGCGGGCGCTGGCCGAGGACGGGCTGACCGTTCAGCCTTACAAGAGCGGGCCGGACTATATCGACCCGGCCTTCCACCTGGCAGCAGCAAAACGGCCCAGTTTCAACCTCGATACCTGGGCGATGGACGGCGGCCTGCTGGATGCAGTCACAGCGCAATCTGCGGGGGCGGAGATCTGCGTCGGAGAAGGCTCCATGGGCCTTTATGACGGTGTGGCGACGCGCGGGCAGTCGGGCTTTGGCTCCTCCGCCGAGACCGCCAAGCGGATGGGCTGGCCGGTGGTGCTGGTGGTAGACGTGGGCGGACAGGCGCAATCGGCGGCGGCCACGGCGCTGGGGTTCAAGAATTATGACACCGAAGTGCCCTTTGCCGGGGTGATCCTCAATCGTGTTGCCAGCCCGCGCCATGAGCGGCTGACCCGGCTGGGGATGGAGAAGGCAGGCATCAAGGTGCTCGGCTCCCTGCCCCGACGCGGCGATCTGGCTTTGCCGGAGCGGCATCTGGGTCTGATCCAGGCGGTGGAGCATCCCGATCTGGAAGCCGCCATCGCGGGCTATGCGGCGTTCCTGCGCGAGAATGTCGACCTCGACGCGATCAAGGCAGCTGCCCTGGCAGGTCCCGCACCCGCGCCGGCCAGCCTGCCAAAGCCACCTGCCCAGCGGATTGCGCTGGCGCGGGATGCGGCGTTTTCCTTCACCTATCCGCACCTGCTGGAAGGCTGGCGCGCGGCGGGAGCAGAGATCCTGCCGTTCTCGCCGCTGGCCGATGAAGCCCCTGCGGCGGATGCCGATCTGGTCTGGCTGCCCGGCGGCTACCCCGAGCTGCACGGCGGCACGCTGGCGGCGGCGGAGACCTTCCGCGCCGGTGTCCGCAAGCACGCCGAGACCAGGCCGGTGCATGGCGAATGCGGCGGCTACATGGCCCTGGGCGAGGCGCTGATCGACAAGGAGGGCAACCGCCACCGGATGCTGGGCCTCTTGGGCCTCGTGACCTCCTACGAGAAGCGCAAGTTCCACCTTGGCTACCGCCGTGCGGTGCTTCAGGCGGCGATGCCCGGATTTGACGCAGGCACAGCACTGCGCGGCCATGAGTTCCATTATTCGACCATTCTGGAAGAACCCGATGCGCCGCTGGCCAATGTCATGGATGCCGACGGCGGGCCGGTGCCAGAGACCGGCTCGATCAAGGGCCATGTTACCGGCACGTTCTTTCACCTGATCACGGGAGAGCGCGCATGAGCGGTTTTGTCTCCTTTGTCTCCTCCGGTCCGGGCGACCCGGAGCTCTTGACCGTGAAGGCGGTGAAGCGGCTGGAGGCCGCGGATGCGGTGCTGTTTGACGACCTGTCCTCGGGGCCGATCCTGACCCATGCCCGCGCCGACGCGGATCTGGTGGGCGTGGGCAAACGGGCCGGACGTCCCTCCCCCAAGCAGGACCATGTGAGCCAGCTTCTGGTGGATTATGCCCAAAGTGGGCTGCATGTGGTGCGGCTGAAATCGGGCGATTCCGGTGTCTTTGGTCGGCTGGAGGAAGAAATCACCGCGCTGCGGCAGGCGGGTATCGGGTTCGAGATCGTGCCCGGCGTTACCGCGGCCTCGGCAGCGGCGGCGGCTGCGAATATCCCGCTGACCCGGCGGCTGACGGCGCGGCGGTTGCAGTTCATCACCGGCCATGACGTGACCGGTGGGCTGCCCGATCAGCTGAACCTCGCCGCACTGGCGGACCCGGATGCGACCACCGTGGTCTATATGGGCAAGCGGACCTTTGCGGCGCTGGCGGAGAAGCTGCTGGAGGCGGGGCTGCCCCCGCAGACCCATGCGCTGATTGCACTGGGGGTCTCGACGCCGGAGCAGGAGCTGCATTGCCACACGGTGGGCGAGCTGCCGGAGGTGCTGCGTGCGATGGAGACCACCGCGCCGGTGCTGATCCTCTATGGCCCGCTTGCCGATCAGCCTGCGGATCCGGCCCATGCCGCCGTGAAGGCCAAGGACGACCACTGACCCGCCGTCACCGCGCGGTTCCTGCGCCCGGACCATAGGTCATCCCGCTCTGAGCGCACCACACCCTGCCCGTGTTTCGCGGGTGGGGCATTTCCATTTTCGCGTGTTCGCCGCAGCTGACCCAAGGGCGCGTCGCAATCGCCTTCTCCGGGGCCGGATTCAAACTTGACCGAGTCGGGGCGCAGGGGCCAGATAGGCGCCATATGGTGTCCAACGGCGCGAAGCGTCAGGACTGAAACGGGAATGAGGAACGGTGGACCCAATTGCGGCACCGAAGCCTCAACCGCCCCCGCGACTGTGAGCGGCGAGCAGCTTTCCAACACCCACTGGCCAACTGGCTGGGAAGGGGGAAAGCAAGCAGCGACCCGCGAGTCAGGAGACCGGCCATACCACATAATCAACCCGTCGGGTGAGACGGAGAGGAGACAGATATGCATATCGAACCGGGCATCGTTGATGCCACCAAAATTGGCTTGTCCTATGCCACCGCAGCCGGTGCCGCGACCTATGCTGCAAAAGAGACCTTTGTGGATCTGAAAAGGACCAATATCGCCTCCTACGCGATGCGCGCGATGATCGCGACCGTGGGTGTGCTGGTGTTCTTTGAAGTGCTGCCGCATTTCCCGGTGGGCGTCTCCGAGGTGCATTTCATTCTCGGCTCGACCCTGTTCCTGATCCTCGGGTCCGCGCCTGCGGCCTTTGGTCTGGCGATGGGTCTGCTGATCCAGGGCGTGTTCTTTGCGCCGTTTGATCTGCCGATGTACTTCATCAATCTGACCACGCTCTTGGTGCCACTGTTTGCGCTGCAGGCGCTGGCCAGCCGCATCATCACGCCGGGCACCGCCTATATCGACCTGAAATACAGCCAGGCGCTGGCATTGAGCACCGCCTATCAGGGCGGCGTGGTGGCCTGGGTGGCGTTCTGGGCCTTCTACGGTCAGGGATTTGGCAGCGCGACCGTGACCTCGGTGCTGAGCTTTGGCGGCGCCTATATGCTGGTCATCCTGATCGAGCCGATTGCCGATCTGGCCGTTCTGGCGGCGGCAAAGGCGACGCGTGGCCTCAATGGCAGCGCGCTGGTCACGCCGCGTCTTTACAACAACGCCTGATCCTTGGCACATGAGTGAACCGGCACGGCCCCGCCTTCGGGGCCGTGTTTTCGTCTGAAAGGCCCCGCAATGATTGACCTCACCCTGATCGGCATTGGCACCGGCAACCCGCAGCATCTGACCCTTCAGGCCGTTGAGGCACTGAACGCGCAGGATCTGATCCTGATCCCCAACAAAGGGGCCGGCAAAGATGATCTGGCGGGACTGCGACAGGCGATCTGCGCCGAGGCGATCCGCAGTCGCGGACAGCAGGGCGATGCCCCCCGTATCGTGGAATTCAACCTGCCGGTGCGCGATGAGGCGACACAGGATTACCGCCAACGGGTGGATGACTGGCATGACGCCATTGCCGAGATCTGGTGGCAGACCATCACCAGCCACCTGCCCGAGGGCGGCGCGGTCGGGTTTCTGGTCTGGGGGGATCCGTCGCTCTATGACAGTACGATGCGGATTGCGGACCGGCTGAAAACACGGGCCGAGATTGCCCTGCGCGTCATTCCCGGCATCACCTCCATTCAGGCGCTGACGGCGGCCCATGCGATCCCGATCAATACGATCAACGGCCCGTTCACCATCACCACCGGACGACAGCTGCGCGATGCCGGCTGGCCTGCCACTGCGGATACCGTGGTTGTGATGCTGGATGGCGCCTGTTCGTTCCAGTCTCTTGAGGCTGACGGCATCGACATCTGGTGGACGGCCTATGCCGGCATGGCGAATGAGATTTCGATCTCGGGTCCGCTGGCCGAGGTCACCGATCAGATCATCGAGACCCGTGCCAAGGCGCGTGCGGATCACGGCTGGATCATGGATATCTACCTGCTCCGGCGCAGCTGACAACAGCTGCGCAGATGTCCGGTCTCGCGCTCGGCGATGACTGTGGCCATGCGCTTGAGTTTAGGGCAGCTGGAGTGGCGGGGAGACAGGGATTCGAACCCTGGGAACGCTCTCACGTTCAACGGTTTTCAAGACCGCCGCATTCGACCACTCTGCCACCTCCCCGGTCGGCGCAGGGTTTAGGCGCTGGTTGCCGTTCTGGCAAGAGGGAATTGCAGCGGGCGGCATTTCTGCAGCGCCGTGCTCAGCCGCAGTTGGCCCCCTGCGGGGATGTGGAGGGCGGGCGGATCCGCGATCTTCGAAATCTTGCCGAGCGGGCGGCGGCAGGGTTTCCATGCGATTGCCTGACGGCTATGCTGCGCCCAGCATAAGGGCGCCGGAACAACCGGTACAGGAACAGCTGACGCCGGAGCAACCGGCTCGGGGTGGGTGACTGGTCATATGGCTGAGCACAAGACCGGGCGCGGGACGCCGTCAGATACAGGCAAGGAAGCACACATGGTTCACGCTATGTCGACACGGAAACACAGCGCGCGACGCCTCGGTGCGCCGCGTCGCGGGGCGCGGCTGGCTGCGGCATTGGCCGGGCTTATGATCCTTGGTGCCTGCGAGGATGGCCCCGGGCTGGCCTTTCTGAAACCAAAGGCGCAGGACGCAGGCGCCGTCATGCCCTCAAGCAGCACCCGGCTGGTGGAACGCGAGGTCGAGGCGCCGGAAGTGTTCCAGGTGACCGAAGCGGGTCTCTGGGATGGTCGCCCGTCGCTGGGCGGGGTCTGGGTGGCGCATCCGGATGCCGAGGATCCCGAACAGGTGATCATCCGCAATCAGACCAATGGCAAATTTGTGATCGGCGCGCTGTTCCGGCGCGAGCGGGAGATCCCCGGCCCCCGGTTGCAGGTCTCCTCCGATGCCGCCGAGGCGCTTGGCATGCTGGCGGGCGCGCCGGTTGAGCTGAATGTGACCGCCCTGCGCCGCGAAGCTGTGGCCGACCCGGATCAACCTGCGCCGGAGCTGCTGGATGACGCGGATATCGCAATCAGCGATGCCGCTGACATCGACATCCAGCCGCTTGATCCGATTGCCGATGCAGCCGCTGCGATTGATGCCGCAGCCCCCACCGCCATTGCCCCGGCGCCCGCCGCCGTGAGCGCAGCACCCGCTGCGACAGCCAAGGTGGCGGCGGCCAGCTCATCGCTGAGCAAACCCTATATCCAGATCGGCATCTTCAGCGTTGAGGCCAATGCCAAACGCACCGCCGATCAGATGCGCAACGCCGGGCTTGTGCCCTCTGTCCTGGCCCAATCCAGCAACGGCAAGCCGTTCTGGAGGGTGCTTGTGGGTCCGGCTCAATCGAAATCAGAACGCAGTCAGCTGCTGAAGAGCGTAAAGGACGTCGGCTTCTCCGATGCCTATGCGGTCACCAACTGACCCTGCCTGTGCGGCGCTGCCTGACCTGACCAATCGGAAAGACGACCCTGTCATGACCTTTCTTCCCTCCCCGTTTCGCTCTGCCTTGAAACTGACCTGTGCGGCTGGCCTTCTGGTCAGCCTCTCGGCGCTGTCGGCGGCGGCTTTTGATACCCGCGCCCGCGCCGCCTATGTGCTGGATCAGGAGACCGACACGGTGCTGCTGGCCAAGAACGCCGATCTGGCGCTGCCGCCTGCGTCGATGTCGAAGCTGATGACGCTCTATGTGGCGTTTGAGGCGATCCGCGATGGCCGCCTGACGCTGGATGAGCGGCTGCCGGTCAGTGAACACGCGATGAGCTACAAGGGCTCGACCATGTTCCTCAACACCCAGGACCGGGTCCGGGTCGAGGATCTGTTGCGCGGGATCATCGTGCTGTCAGGCAATGATGCCTGTGTGGTGCTGGCCGAAGCGCTGAGCCCGGATGGCACCGAGGCGGGGTTTGCCCGCTACATGACCAAGCGGGCGCAGGAAATGGGGATGGAGAATTCCACCTTTGCCAATTCCAACGGCTGGCCCGCCGCCGGGCACCGTATGTCGGTGCAGGATCTGGCGATTCTGGCGGAAAAGCTGATCGAGGATTTCCCCCAGTATTATCCGCTGTTTGCCGAGCGGGAGTTTGAATTTGATGGCCGCGCGCCCTCCAATGTGCGCAACCGCAACCCGCTGCTGGGTCTGGGCATTGGCGCGGATGGTCTGAAGACCGGTCACACATCCGAGGCGGGGTATGGGCTGGTGGGCTCCGCGGCACAGGGTGACCGACGGGTGATTTTTGTGATCACCGGTCTGGACAGCACCACCGCCCGCGCAGAGGAGGCCGAGGCCATCGTTAACTGGTCGTTTCGCCAATTTGCCAAAAAAACGGTGGCTAAAGCGGGTGTTCCGGTCGCAGAAGCCGAGGTCTGGCGCGGGGCAGAGACAACCGTAGGGCTGGTGCCTGCCGAGGATCTGAATGTGTTGTTGCCTGCGCTTGCGGGCCGCGAAATCACCGGCGAGGTGGTCTATACCGGGCCGATTGATGCCCCCATCGAAAAGGGCCAGAAACTGGCCGAGCTGGTGCTGCAACCGGATGAGCTGCCCGAGGTGCGCCTGCCGCTGGTGGCGGAGAAGGACATTCCGACCGGCGGCTTTCCGGTGCGGGTGAAAACCGCAGCCCAGGTGCTGGTGAAACGCTTCCTCAGCGGTCCCGAGGTCAGCCAGTGACAGCAACCAAACCTGCCGCTGGCTCCGGCGGTGCCTCTGCTTACCCCGGCCTGTTCGTGACCTTTGAGGGCATCGACGGGTCCGGCAAATCGACACAATGCCGGCTGCTGGCCAAGGCGCTGGAGGCGCGTGGCCATGAGGTGGTGCTGACCCGTGAGCCGGGAGGCTCCGATGGTGCCGAGGAAATCCGCCGTCTGGTGCTGGAGGGGGATCCTGACCGCTGGTCTGCGGAGACCGAGCTGCTGTTGTTCACGGCGGCACGGCGCGACCATATGGAACGGCGGATCCTGCCTGCGCTGGCGGCAGGCAAGGTCGTGGTCTGCGACCGCTTTGCCGATAGCACCCGGATGTATCAGGGGCTGTCGCGCGGCGATCTGCGCGCCAGCGTCGACCAGCTGCACGCGCTGATGATCGGGCAGGAACCGGATCTGACCGTGCTGATCGACATGGACCCGGCCAAGGGGCTGGCCCGCGCCAAGGGGCGTCAGGGCAGCGAGGAGCGGTTCGAGGATTTCGGTCTGGATCTGCAACAGCAGATGCGCGCAGGGTTTCTGGCGCTGGCGGAGGAGTTTGCCGACCGGTTTCGCGTCATTGACGGGGACCGCCCGATTGAGCTGGTGGCCGAGGATGTGCTGGCGACCGTCACCCCGTCGCTGCCCGGCGTGACCTCAGCCGCCGCAGAGAATGGCGCGGCGAGATGAGCAAGGATGACGCCCCCCTGCGCGCGGATCAGACCGTTGGCGCGCCGCACCCGCGCGAGACGGTTCAGCTGTTCGGACAGGATCAGGCAGAGCAGGATTTCCTGACCGCCTTCAATTCGGACCGGCTGCATCACGGCTGGCTCGTGACCGGACCGCAGGGTGTGGGCAAGGCGACGCTGGCCTGGCGGATCGCGGCCTTTCTGCTGGCGCAGCCCCCGGCGGAGGATGCCGGTCTGTTTGGCGCGCCGCCGCCTGCCACCTCGCTGGAGATTGGCGCGGACCACCCGGTGAAGCACCGTATTCAGGCGCTGGCGGAGCCGGGGCTGGCCTCGATCACCCGCAGCATCAACGACAAGGGAAAGCTGCGCGATCAGATCGTGGTCGATGACATCCGCGCACTGAACAAGTTCTTTGGCCTGTCGGCAACTGACGGCGGGCGCCGGGTGGTGATTGTCGATGCCGCCGACGAGATGAACACCAGCGCCGCCAACGCGCTGCTGAAGATGCTGGAGGAGCCGCCTGCCCGCACGACGCTCTTGCTGGTGTCGCATCAGCCCTCGCGGCTGTTGCCGACGATCCGGTCGCGCTGTCGCCTGCTGCGGCTGTCGCCGCTGGGGCCTGAGGATATGCAGGCCGCGCTCAATCAGGCGGGGGCCGAGCTGCCCGGTCAGGCCGATCATCTGGCCGCATTGGCCAATGGCTCTGTCGGGGCGGCGCTGCGGCTGCTGAACCTTGGCGGCCTACAGGCCTATAGCGATGTGGTGCGGCTGCTGGACAGTATGCCCCGGCTGGATCGGCAGCGCGCCATGGCGCTGGCGGAACAGGCCGCAGCGCGCGGTGCGGCCGACAAATTCGAGCTGCTGCTGACGCTGATCGACACCGCGCTGGCGCGGCTGGCGCGCACCGGGGCCACCGGAATGGCGCCGCAGCCGGAGGCCGCCCCGCAGGAGGCCGCGGTGCTGTCGCGGCTTTCATCAACACCGCAGAAGGCGCGGGCCTGGGCGGATCTGGCAGCGCAGGTGACAGCCCGGATGCGCCACGGTCAGGCGGTGAACCTTGACCCCGCAGCACTTGTTCTAGATACGGTTTTCAAGATGCAGGACACTGCGGCGCGCTGATCCGGGCGACCGGACCGCCCCGCAGGACGCGACAGAGAGCACAGATGACCGAGAGCCTTTCCCCCATGCCCCCGTCCATCACGGACAGCCATTGCCATCTGGATTTCCCCGATTTCGAGGGCGAGCTGGACGCGCTGATCACGCGCGCGGCAGAGGCCGGTGTCACCCGGATGGTCACTATCTGCACCAAGCTGCGCAATGAACCCACCGTGCGCGCCATCGCCGAAGCGCATGCGCCGGTGTTCTATGCCGCCGGCACCCACCCGATGAGCGCCGCGGATGAGCCTCTGGTGTCGGTTGATGAGCTGGTGACGCTGGCCCAGCATCCCAAGTTTGTCGGCATCGGCGAGACCGGGCTGGACTATCACTATACCGCTGAGAGTGCTGAGGTGCAGAAGACCTCGCTCAGGACCCATATCACGGCAGCGCGGGAAACCGGCCTGCCGCTGATCATCCATGCCCGCGCGGCGGATGATGATATGGCGATGATCCTGCGCGATGAGATGGCCAAGGGCGCCTATAGCTGCGTCATGCACTGTTTCTCCTCCTCGCCCGAACTGGCACGGGCGGCGCTGGATCTGGGGTTCTACCTGTCGATGTCGGGCATCGCCGCCTTCCCCAAGAGCCAGGAGCTGCGCGATATTTTTGCCGCCGCCCCGCTGGAGCGTATTCTGGTGGAAACCGACGCGCCCTATCTGGCGCCGCCCCCCTATCGCGGCAAACGCAATGAGCCGGCCTATACCGCCCATACCGCCCGCGTGGGTGCCGAGGTGTTTGGTGTGGACTACGCCGATTTTGCCGCGCAGACGCAGGCAAATTTCGACCGGCTGTTCTGGAAAGCCGCCCAATATGAGGCCGCCGCCTGATGGGCGTGCTGCGCTTTACCATTCTGGGCTGCGGCTCCTCCGGTGGGGTGCCGCGTCTTGGCGGGCATTGGGGCGCCTGCGACCCGACCAATCCGCGCAACACCCGGCGGCGCTGTTCGCTGCTGGTGGAGCGTGAGGGGCAGGAGGGCACCACAACGGTGCTGATCGACACCTCCCCGGATATGCGCAGCCAGTTGCTGGACAGTGGTATCGGGCGGCTGGACGGGGTGGTCTACACCCATTCCCATGCCGACCATGTGCATGGCATTGACGATCTGCGCATGATCGTCTTCAACATGCGCGACCGCATTCCGGTCTATGCCGATGGTGAAACGCAGAACGCGCTGCTGTCGCGGTTCGGCTATGCCTTTGTGCAGCCTGAAGGCTCTCCCTACCCGCCCATTCTGGACCTGCGCAGCATTGATGGACCGCTGACCATCTCTGGCCCCGGTGGCGATATCACCCTGCGCCCGTTTGAGGTCAACCACGGCTCCATGGATGCGCTGGGGTTCCGCATTGGCGATCTGGCCTATCTGCCAGATGTGGCCAAGATCCCCGACAGCGCGCTGGTGGAATTGCAGGATCTGGACTGCTGGATTCTGGATGCGCTGCGCCGCAAGCCACATCCCACCCATCTGTCGCTGGACGAGGCGCTGGAGTGGATCGACCGGATGGCGCCAAAACGCGCGGTGCTGACCAATATGCACATTGATCTCGATTATGCCGAGGTCGCCGCAGAGACCCCCGATCACATCGACCCGGCCTATGACGGGATGGTGATCGAATACCCGATCTGATCCGCGTCCGCCGGTGGGCAGACCCCTCTCCCGCCGATAGGAAGGCACGTCATGTTTCAGAGCCTGATTGATGTCATCCTGCCGGTATTTCTGGTCATCGGTGCGGGGTATATCGCCACTCGGCGGGGGTATTTTCAGGCCAGTCATGTCGATGGGCTGATGAAATTCACCCAGAGCTTTGCCATCCCCTGCCTGTTGTTCCGCGCCATTGCGACGCTGGATCTGTCGGCGAGTTTCGATCCGCGCCTGCTGATCAGTTTCTACACCGGCGCCGCGGCCTGTTTCTGTCTGGGCATGGCGGGCGCGCGGCTGATTTTCAAACGCGACTGGGAAGATTGCGTGGCCATCGGGTTTTGCTGCCTGTTCTCCAATTCAGTCCTGCTGGGGCTGCCGATCACGGAACGGGCCTATGGTGCCGACAATCTGACCGGCAACTATGCGATCATCGCCTTTCACTCACCGTTTTGCTACGGGCTGGGGATCACGGTGATGGAGATCGTGCGCAGCCGGGGCGCTGGCAGCAGCAAGACGGTGAAGGCCGTGCTGAGCGCGATGTTCAAGAATGTGCTGATCCTGGGCATCGCCCTGGGGTTTGTCGTCAATCTCTCGGGCCTGTGGATCCCGCAGGCGGTGGATGAGGCGCTGTCGCTGGTCATTCGCGCCGCCCTGCCTGCGGCGCTGTTTGCACTGGGGGGTGTGCTGGTGCAATACCGGCCAGAGGGCGATCTGCGCGCCATAGGCTTTGTCTGCGCGATCTCATTGATGGTGCATCCGGCAATTGTCTGGAGCATGGGCACGGCGCTGAAGGTGCAGCCGGATCTGTTCCGCTCCGGCGTGCTGAACGCGGCCATGGCGCCGGGGTTCAACGCCTATATCTTTGCCAATATGTATGGGCGCGCGAAACGGGTGGCGGCCTCCTCGGTGCTGATTGCGACCGGCAGCTGTATCCTGACAGTCTGGCTGTGGCTGCTGATCCTGGGCTGAGGGGGCAAACAAACAGGGGCGCCGCAGCGCCCCCGATGGTCTGTTTCCATGGCGCCCGTCAGTCGCCGTCCGCCACCCCGGCCTGACGCAGCCGCGCGCGGCGGGCGCGGTAGCTGGGCAGGATCACCAGAATGGCTGCCAGCCCCAGCAGGCCGATGGTCATCGGGCGTTCCATCAGGAAGCCCAGCCCATCATAGAGCTGCATCGAGCGGGAGAAATTATCCTCCAGCATCGACCCCAGGATGAAGCCGATCAGCAAGGGCGCAAGCGGATAGTCGGCAAAGCGCAGCACCGTGGCACAGATCCCCAGACCCACAAGGATCAGCAACTCTGTCGCATTGTTCTGCCCGATATAGGCCCCCATCAGCGTAAAGAAGAAGATGAAGGGGATCAGGTAGTTGCGCGGGACCGCCAGCACCTTGGCGATATAGGGGATCAGCGGCAGATTGAGGATCAGCAGGACCAGATTGCCGACATACATCGAGATGATCACGGCCCAGAAGATCTCCGGTTCATCCACCATCAGGCGCGGACCGGGCGAAACATTAAGCGCAATCAGCGCCCCCAACAGGATCGCAGTGGTGCCGGAGCCGGGAATGCCCAGCGTCAGCAGTGGCACAAAGGAGCCGGTGCAGGCCGCGTTATTGGCGCTTTCGGGCGCGGCGAGGCCTTTGATCGAGCCTTTGCCGAACTCTTTCTGTTCGTCCTTAGGCGCGATATTGCGCTCCACCGCGTAGCCCAGGAAGGAAGCGATGGTGGCCCCGGCCCCCGGCAGGACGCCGATCAGAAAGCCCTGGATCGACTGACGGCCAATCACCGGCGCGATGGACTTGGCCTCCGCTCTGGTGATGCGCAGATCCTTGATCTCGCTGCTGCCGCCTTCGCTGGCAGAGCGGCTGGGATCAAGCACCAGATAAAGCGCCTCCGGCAGGGCGAACATCGCCATCGCCAGCGTGATGAAACCGAAGCCAGACTGAAGATCCATGATGCCCATGGTAAAGCGGGGCATGTTGAACAGCGCGCCCTCGCCCACGGTGGCCATGATCAGGCCAAGCACCGTCATCAGCAGCGCCTTCACCACCTGGCCGGTCCCCGCAAAGGCGGCGATGGCCGACAGCCCCACCACCATCAAGGCGAAGTATTCGGCGGAGTGGAACAGCAGCGCGACGCTGGCCAGTGCCGGCGCGAAAATCATCAGCAGGACGGCACCAATGGTGCCGCCGCAGAAGGAGGAGATCGCGGCCACGGTCAGCGCCTTGCCGGCCTTGCCCTGCCGCGCCAGCGGGTAACCATCGAAGGACGTTGCCACTGTCGAGGCCACGCCCGGTGCGTTGATCAGGATTGACGAAGTGGAGCCGCCAAAGATGGCGCCATAATAGACCCCGGCCAGCAGGATCAGTGCCGCCGAAGGATCGCCGATGGAAATCGCCACCGGGATCATGATGGAAATGATGCTCATCGGGCCGAGACCCGGCAACATGCCGATAAAGGTGCCGATGAGGCAGCCACCGATGACCATCAGCAGGTTGCTGAGGGAAAAGGCGGTGCCGAGGCCGATCAGAATACCGTCCAGCATATCAGACTCCATTGCCAAGGAAGAGCGGAAGCGGGCGCAGGTAGATGCCCAGCACCCCCTGCACGAGATACCAGACCACGCCTGCCGCAAGGACGGCGATGGGGATCAGCATATGCAGCTTGCGTTCGCCCAGGATCATGGCGCTGATCACCAGAAAGCCGACGGTTGCGATCAGGAACCCAACCGGGCGCAGCGCCAGTGCATAGATCGCCATCATCGCCAGCAGTGCAACGGCCTGCCCCAGCTTGTAATCCAGCAGGCGGCGGTAGTCGATGTCACCCGTCTTTGGGCCTGCATCGGCTTTCTGCGGCGACAGCAGGATGATCAAAGCACAGATCACCGCCAGAACCGACAACCCCTTGGGGAAGGTGCTGGGCCAGATGGCATTGAATTTCATGAACGGCGGCAGCCCTTCGTCCATGGTGAAAAAGGCCGTGTAGCCATAGGCGAGGCTGATCATGAGGATGACCAGCGCGATCCATCGGTCGAGCGCCATGAGGCTCTCCCCCCCTTTGGTGAGATATGTTCAGAATGAAACCTGAGAGGCAGCGCGGCTCCTCCCGAAGATCTGCGCCGCCGGTTTCTGTCGTCAGAGGCGGGCGCCCGACACCTCTCGGACCGGACGCCTGTCTGCTCTGCCAGACTTAGAGGAAGCCGAGTTCCTGCATCAGGCTCTTGATGACTTCTTCCTGACCTTCCAGGAAGCTGACGAAATCATCGCCGCTGTTGTGGATGTTGACCCACCCGTTGCGGGCGCGGACCTCTTCCCATTCGGGGGTGTCATACATCTTGGCCAGGGCCGCGCGATAGGCGTCGACCTTTTCCTGCGGAAGGCCGGGGGCGCCAAAGAAACCGCGCCAGTTGACGAAGGTTGCGTCGATCCCCTGTTCTTTCATCGTGGGGGCGTCTGCATAGGCCGGCACGCGGTCCTCGGCGGTGACGCCGATGATTTTCACCTCGCCTGCGTTGGCCAGATCAATCGCCTCGGAGAAACCGGTGGAGAGTGCTGCGATTTCACCGGACAGCAGCGCCGCCATGGCAACCCCGCCTGCATCATAGGGGATGTATTTCACCGCCGTCGGCTCTTCGCCTGCGGCCTTCATCACCATTGCGGCAACCAGATGGTCCATGCCACCGGGTACCGAGCCACCGCCGATGGCGGTCTTGCGCGGATCGGCCTGATAGGCGGCGATCAGATCGGACATGGAGTTGATCGGGCTGTCCTTGCCCACCACGATGGCCGCGTAATCGCCAATGGTGCCTGCGACCATGGTGAGGTCACGGAAGTTATGCGGGAAGACACCGGTCAGCGAGCGGATCACAATCGGGGTGGAGTTCACCATCAGGGTGCCGTGGTTGCTCTCGGCGTTTTCGATCAGATAGCCGATCGCCTTGCCACCGCCGCCGCCGGACATGTTCTCGTAGGAGGCATTGCCCACAAGCCCCGCCTTGGTCAGCGCCTCGCCGGTGCCGCGCGCGGTGCCGTCCCAGCCGCCGCCTGCGCCGCCGGGGATCAGAAAGTGGATGCTGTCCACCATTTCATCCGCAGAAACCGGCGCCGCAAAGGCCAGTGTCGCAGCGGTCACCGCCATCAGGGCGCGCCGGGTCAAAGTCGTTTTCATCTGTTTGTCCTCCCATTTGACAAATGGCGGCTTGGCCGCTCATGACTGGAAGGGAACACGTTAAGCTGACACAAACCTGTCACACCCGATGCTGCCGCCACCTGCCCGGCCACCTGGATGAATGGACTCCCATGCGCTTCTTGCTGGTTGAAGACAATCTTAGCCTTGCGGCCGCCGTCGAGGACCGGCTGCGGATGGATGGCCATGTGGTGGATCACGCCCCCGATCTTGCGGTGGCGGATGACTATGCGGCGACCGCGGATTACGATTTGATTTTACTGGATATTATGTTGCCAGACGGGGATGGCCGCAGCTTCTTGAAATCCCATCGCAACCGTCAGGGCACAACGCCGGTGATTGTGCTGACGGCACGGTCCGAGGTGTCGGACAGGGTTGGTGTGCTGGATCTGGGGGCGGATGACTACATCACCAAACCCTTTGACTTTTCCGAGCTGGAGGCGCGCTGCCGGGCGGTGCTGCGGCGCCATGGTGGCGGCAGTTCCAACCAGAAACGATTCGGTGCGCTGATCTTTGATCCGCTTGCGGGAACCCTGACGGTGGGCGGCAGAACCGTATCGCTGCGCAACAAGGAGCTGCGGCTGCTGGAGATTTTCATCAACGCGCCGGACCGTATCTTTTCCAAGTCGAAACTGGTGGACCGGTTGTTCTCCTATGAGGAGGACGTTTCGGAAAATGCGATCGAGGTCTATGTGGCGCGGCTGCGCAAGCATCTGGCCGGATCTGAGGTGGAGATCACCACGGTGCGCGGCCTTGGCTACCGGATGTCGCTTGCATGAGCGAGGCCATCCGCACCAGTGGGTCGATCCGGCGGCGTCTCACGCTGCAACTGGTGGGGAGTGCGGCCTTTCTGGCGTCGCTCTTGTTCTTTATCGTGCTGGTCTTCACCCGCGATGTGTCGCAGCAGACCCATGACAGCATTCTACAGGCCTCGGCCACCTCGATCATGGATTCCGTTTCGGTCCGCTCGGGCGATGTGACAGTGGATATCCCCTATGCGGCGCTGTCGATGCTGGGCAACGTCAGCAATGACCGGGTATTTTATCGCGTCGCGCAGGATCAGCTGGTGCTGACCGGTTACGACGACCTGCCCCGACCCGACCCGTTGCCACGACAGGGGGCGCCCCGGTTTCAAACGCTGAGCTACAAGGGCGACAGCATTCGGATGGTGACGCTGGCGCGGCGGGTTTCGCTGGGCGGGCAGGCATCCGACCTGATTATTTCGGTGGCGCAGACCCGCGAGGGGCAATCGGCGCAGCTGGCGCAGCTGACACGCCGCGCCTTGCAGCTGGGGGTCGGTTTCTTTGTCATTGCCGCAGTCCTCGCGATCTGGGCGGCGCAATCCAGTGTGCGGCCGCTGGCCGAACTTGCCGGGGCGGTGTCGCGGCGCGGGCCCAAGGATCTGCGCCCGGTGCGCAGGCCCGTGCCCTCGGAGATGATCCCGCTGGTGTCCTCGCTCAACCGGTTTATCGACCGGCTGCGGATTTCGCTGTCTCGGTCGGAGGATTTCATCGCCGAGGCCGCGCACCGGGTGCGCACGCCGCTGGCCACTGTGCGCACGCAGGCGGAGATCACGCTGCGCCGGGTTGAGCGGGACGAAAACCGCGCCTCGCTGCGCGAGATGATCCGCGCAATTGACGAAAGCTCGCGCGCGGCGGGTCAGCTGCTGGATCATGCGATGGTGACCTTTCGTACCGATAGCCTCTTGCGCGAAGAGGTGGATCTGGGGGCGCTCTGCCGGGAGCTTCTGAACCGGCTTCGTCCGATTGCCGAGCTGAAGGACATCGCGCTGCATTGCGACCTGCCGCAGACACCGGCCCTGTCGGGTGATCCGATCCTGATCCAGAACGCGGTGCGCAACCTCTTGGACAATGCAATCAAATATGCGCCGGGCGAAAGCGATGTGCAGGTGATCCTGCGCCGGGAGGGACAGGCGCTGCGGCTGAGCATCATCGATGAGGCCGGTGGGTTTCCGGATGGCGACACCGACGCGCTGACCGCGC
The DNA here is from genome assembly GCF_048056095.1 of Phaeobacter sp. JH20_34. Lineage (NCBI taxonomy): Bacteria > Pseudomonadati > Pseudomonadota > Alphaproteobacteria > Rhodobacterales > Roseobacteraceae > Phaeobacter > Phaeobacter sp. JH20_34. The sequence continues at coordinate 409,149 of NZ_JAYMWT010000021.1, forward strand.
GGTTTGCCCGTGGCACAAACGCCGAAGGCACCATCGGCTCCGGTCTTGGCCTTACCATCGCGCGCGAGGTGGTTGAGGCCCATGGCGGACGGCTGAGCATTGCCCCCAGCGACGCCACCACCGGCCCGCCAGCGGCGGCCCCAAGACGGGAGGGATCATGCGTATCCTTGTATTTTCCGCTATCGTGAGCCGCCCGGTGCGGGGTCTGTGTCTGGCGCTACTGGCGCTTGTTCAGCTGGGGATCGCAGCGCAGGCGTTTGAGATCGAAGATCGCCGTCGCTTTGGGCCTGCCGCAGCCGAGGCGGCACCGGATCTGCTGCGGGTTCTGTCAACCACAGACACCGATCTGCTGGCGCCGCTTGTCGATAGCTTCCTGCGGACGCGACCGACCGTGGTGGTGGACTATGTCGCTGTCAGCAGTGCCGAGCTGATGCGGGCGGTCGTGGAGGAGAACGCGCCGTTTGATCTGGCCGTTTCCTCGGCGCTGGATTTGCAGACCAAACTGGCCAATGACGGCTATACGCTGGCGCATCGCTCCACCACGACGGCGCAGCTGCCGGTCTGGGGCAACTGGCGCGACCATGTCTTTGCCTTCTCGCAGGAGCCTGCGTCGATTGTGCTGTCTCCGGCGGCCTTTGAGGGGCTGGAGATGCCGCGCAGCCGGCAGGCGCTGATGTCGCTCTTACGGCGATACCCCAACCGGTTCCGGGGCCGCATCGGCACCTATGATGTCGAAACCAGCGGCCTTGGCTATCTGTTTGCGACGCAGGATCTGCGCACCTCAGAGAGTTTCTGGCGGATGATGGAGATTTTCGGCAGTCTTGACCTGCGGCTCTATTGCTGTTCCGGCGAGATGATCGAGGCGGTCGCGCGGGGAGATCTGGCGATTGCCTATAACGTGCTGGGCAGCTACGCCCGCGCGCGGGATGATCTGGCGGATCGGATCGAAATCGTGGATCCGCAGGATTACACCAACATGATGCTGCGCACCGCCGTGGTGCTGAAGGGGGCTGAGCGGCCGGATCTGGCCGGCGCCTTTATCGACCATCTGCTGCGCGCGGCCTGGGGAAGCAGCCGCGATCCGGCCTATCCGTTCCCAAGGTATCCAACCGGGGCCGCCAGTCCCGAGGCGGCGCTGCGCCCGATCCAGATGGGACCGGGGCTGCTGGTGTTTCTGGACCGGCTGAAACGGGCGCGTTTTATCGAAGAATGGCGCAGCACCGTGTTGCAGAAATAAGCCCGCCTGCCGCCCGCACCGCTCAACGATAGAGCAGCGACTGGCCGTTGTGGAACAGATGCAGCTTGGCCGGGTCGGCGTAGAGCCGCACAGAGGAGCCGCGCAACCCCTTGTGAATGCCGGGGAGTTTCGCAATCAGGGGATCCTTGCCCTCGCCTGCGGCGATGTAGAGCACCGTAACCTCACCCAGAGCCTCCACAATATCGACGCGGCTGTCGATCAGCGCGCCGCCTGTGCCGGTTTCGACCAGATCCTCGGGCCGGACGCCGACATTCACCGCGAGCCCCTGATCGGTGTCGGTGGTGGGGATATCGGCGATGACCTCTTCGCCGCTGTTGAGCCGCACGGTGGTGCGTGGGCCAGTGGCGATCACAGTGCCGGGAATGAGGTTCATTGCGGGCGAGCCGATGAACTGGGCGACAAATTCATTCTCCGGTCGCTGGTACAGCTCGAGCGGGGTGCCGACCTGTGCGATGCCTTTGTCGGCCAGAACCACAATGCGGCTGGCCAGCGTCATCGCCTCCACCTGATCATGGGTCACATAGATCATGGTGCTGTCCGGCATCGCCTCTTTCAGCTGGGCGATTTCGATCCTTGTGGCGACCCGCAGGGCCGCGTCCAGATTTGAGAGTGGCTCGTCAAAGAGATAGACCTTCGGATCACGCACGATGGAGCGACCGATGGCGACCCGCTGGCGCTGCCCGCCCGACAGCGCCTTGGGCAGGCGGTCGAGATAAGGCTCCAGCTGCAGGATCTTGGCGGCGCGGTCGATGGCGGCGTCGATCTCAGGCTTGCTTTTCTTGGCGATTTTCAGCGCAAAGGCCATGTTGTCGCGGACGGTCATATGCGGATAGAGCGCATAGGATTGAAACACCATCGCGATGCCCCGCTGGGCGGGCGGGATATCATTCATCACCGCATCGTCGATTTCCAGCGTGCCGCCGCTGATCCGCTCCAGCCCCGCGATCATCCGCAGCAGGGTGGATTTGCCGCAGCCAGAGGGGCCGACAAAGACGATCAACTCCCCCTGTTTGATATCGAGATTGATATCTCTCAGGACCTCGACGCCGCCCCCGTAGGTCTTGGCGACATTGGTCAATTTCAGGTTTGCCATCTACTGGTCCCTCCCCTGCTCGTCGTTTCTGTCAGACCCGCACCGCAAGGCAGGCCTGCCACGGTGCCAGCGCGACACGGGCGCCGCTTTGCGGCAGGTCGGCCAGGGCGATGTCGGTGTCGGGCCTGCGCCATGTGCCCTCCGGCAGGGTGATCTCTGCCGGGGTGTCCCCCAGATTGAAAGCGCAGAAGATCACCTCGTCGCGGTCTTGACGGGTGAAGAAGGCGACATTGCCCTCTGCCCGCAGCTGATCATGAGTGCCCACCGCGAGCGCCGGATGTGCCTTGCGCAGGGCGATGGCGCGGCGGTAGTGGTGCAGCATGGCCTGCGGGTCGGCTTCCTGACTGTCGACGCTCAGGCTGAGATGCTCGGGCGAGACGGGCAGCCATGGCTTGCCTTCGCTGAAGCCGCCTGCGCTGTTTGACGGTTCCCAGACCATTGGCGTACGGCAGCCGTCGCGGCCCTTGAATTCGGGCCAGAACTCAATGCCATAGGGGTCCTGCAGATCTTCAAAGGCGATGTCTGCCTCTGGCAGGCCAAGCTCCTCGCCCTGATAGATGCAGGTGGTGCCGCGCAGGCACATCATCATGGTGGTGAACAGGCGCTGCGCCTCCGGGCTGAGATCCCAGCGGCTGCTGTGGCGGATCACATCGTGGTTGGAAAACGCCCAGCAGGCCCAGCCGCTGGCGGCAACGCGGTCCACCTCGGCAAAGACTTCGGCCAGCCGGGAGGCGGTCAACACATCCTTGGCCAGGAGTTCAAAGGCGTAGCACATGTGAACGCCGCTGTTGCCTGCCGTGTAGCTGCCCATGATCTCAAGACCGCGCTGCGCGTCGCCCACCTCGCCCACGGCCGCCTTGGCCGGGTATTCATCCAGAAGCGCGCGGAACCGGCCAAGGAAGGCCAGGTTTTCCGGCTGGTTCTTGGAGTAGAGATGTTCCTGGTGATTATAGGGGTTTACCGAAGGCGCGATGGTGGCATTGCGCTGCTCTGGCGGCAGGGCCGGGTTCGACCGCAGCTCAGCGTCGTGGAAATAGAAGTTGATGGTATCCAGACGGAAGCCATCAACGCCGCGCTCCAGCCAGAAGCGGGTCACATCCAACAGCGCGTCCTGCACGGCGGGGCAGTGAAAATTCAGATCCGGCTGCGAGACAAGGAAGTTGTGCAGGTAATACTGCTCCCGCCGGGGATCCCATTGCCAGGCAGAGCCGCCAAAGATCGACAGCCAGTTGTTCGGCGGCGTGCCATCGGGCTGCGGGTCGGCCCAGACGTACCAGTCAGCGCGGGCATTGTCGCGGCTCTGGCGGCTTTCGCCGAACCACGGGTGCTGGTCAGAGGTATGCGACAGCACAAGATCAATCATCACCCGCAGGCCCAGGCCGTGCGCCGTCGCGACCAGCTGGTCAAAGTCGGACAGGCTGCCGAACATCGGATCGACGTCGCAATAGTCAGAGACGTCATAGCCGAAATCCTTCATCGGGGAGGTGAAGAATGGCGAGATCCAGATCGCATCCACCCCAAGCGAAGCAATATGCGGCAGGCGCTGGGTGATGCCTCTGAGGTCACCGATGCCATCGCCGTTGCTGTCCTGATAGCTGCGCGGGTAAATCTGATAGATCACAGCACCGCGCCACCAATCGGGGTCAGCGGCGAGAACCTGTGCCGGGTCGAGTTGAGCTTGAGCGTTCATATCAGCTGTTTCCATAGTCTGTAGAGTAAGAGGCAGGACCGGTGTGATCCGGCCTGCGGATCACGTCACTTGACCGAGCCTGCAAGGAGGCCACGGACGAGGTATTTCTGCATGGCAAAGAAGACACCGAGCGGCACCGCAATCGAGACAAAGGCGGAGGTTGCGAGGATCTCCCAATTGCCGCCACGGGTGCCCAGCAGCTCAACGATCTGCTTGGTCATCACGGTGGTTTCCCCGGTGGCGTCGATCAGGAACACCATGGCCACCAGAAGGTCGTTCCAGGTCCACAGGAACTGGAAGATTGCAAATGAGGCCAGCGCCGGAAAGGACAGCGGCAGGATGATGCGGGTGAAGATCATGAAATCGGTCGCGCCATCGACACGGGCATTTTCGATGATATCGCGTGGAATGCCGACCATGTAGTTGCGCAAAAGGTAGATCGCGAGCGGCAGGCCAAAGCCGGTGTGGGCCATCCAGACGCCGATGTAGCCTTTGCCGATGCCGATCTCATTGTGGAATTTCAGCAGCGGGATCAGCGCCAGTTGCAATGGCACCACCAGCAGGCCAACGATGGCCGCCACCAGCAGGGCGCGGCCCGGAAATTCCATCCACGCCAGCGCATAGGCCGCGAAGGCGGCAACAAGGATCGGGATGATGGTTGCCGGAATGGTGACGGTCAGCGTGTTGAAAAATGCCTTGGTCATATTGTCGGTTGAATTGCCGGAGATGAGCACTGTTTCATAGTTCTCCAGCGTGAATTCCGGCGGCACGGTTGCGGTGACAAACACCCGGGGGCCGCGTTTGCCGCTGATTTCCTCGGTGCTTTCCAACCGGTAGGCGCCATCTGCCGCAACCGACAGGGTGCCGCCACGGCGCAGCTCGGCCGTTTCACCGGGTTGATAGGCGGCAGGCTCGCGCGCCGAGGTGCCCCAGGCGGAAATCTCGCTGCTGGTGTCTTCGGCAAAGAGGCGGCCCTCAATCACAAAGAGATCTCCCTGTCGCAGCTGTTCGCTGGGCGGGTCAATGCGCAGGGTCAGGTTCTGTTCACTGGGGAACATCGCGCGCCACCAGCCGCTGGTCGCGATCTGATCGGCGGTGCGGAAGGAGGACACCAAGAGGCCCAGCGTCGGGAACAGCCACAGCCCTACGAGCAGCACCACAGAAAGGCGTAAGGCCCAGGTCAGCGCAGGTTTTTGTCCGGCAATCATTGTCATGGCGGTCTTCTCCTCAGCGCATTTCGCGGCGGGCGTTGTAGACGTTCCAGACCAGGATCGGCAGGACCAGAAGCATGATGACCATGGCGCTGGCGGAGCCGACGCCCCAGTCATTGGCGCGGAACAGTTTGTCGTACATGTAATTGGCCAGAACCTGCGTCTCCCACTGGCCGTTGGTCATGGCAAAGACGATGTCAAAGACCTTGAGCACAACGATGGTGATGGTGGTCCAGACGACGACGATCGTGTCCATGATCTGCGGCACCTTGATCTTGAAGAAGATCTGAAACGGTCCGGCCCCATCCACGATGGCGGCTTCAACGGTTTCTTCGGGGATGCCGCGCAGGGCGGCGGAGAGGATCACCATGGCAAAACCGGTCTGGATCCAGATCAGCACCATCATCAGGAAGAAGTTGTTCCAGAACGGGATGGTCAGCCACTGCATCGGCCCGTCGCCGCCGAAATAGATGTAGAGCGCGTTCAGAACGCCGATCTGCTCGGTGCCCTCGGGGCGGGCGTCATAGACCAGTTTCCAGATCACCGCAGCCCCGACAAAGGAGATCGCCATCGGCATGAAGATCAGTGACTTCGCAATATTGCCCCAGGCCAACCGGTCCGTCAGCTGTGCGGCCAGCAGGCCGAAGGCGGTCGAGGCGGCAGGCACCACGAGAAGCCACAGGAAATTGTTCTTGAGCGCTTCCCAGAATTTCGCCTCGGCCAGCATCTGCTGGTAGTTGGCAAGGCCGACGAATTCAGATCCGCCACCAGGCAGGCGTTCGCTGACAGAAAGGCGCAGCGTCTCGACCACCGGATAGGCCAGATAAAGCCCCAGCGCCAGCAAGGCGGGCAACAGGAACAGCCAGGGTCGGATCATATTGGCGCGGCGGATATTGCGGGCGATATGCGCACCGCGTGCCGGAAAGATCACCCGGTCCAGCACCAGATTGGAGAAGTAGAAATAGCCGACACACCCTCCGACGCCAAAGGCGATTGTGAGCAGGCCCTGAATGGCTGGGTGCATGGGAAACTCCCTTCGCGGTGGGGTGGAGTGGGCAGATCAGCCCCCGGCAGCAACGCAGGCGGGCAGATCGGCGCGGATCTTCGATGGGAAAACTGCAAATTGTGCGGGCCGACCTGATAGAGGCAGCCCGCACCTGTGACTTATTTCAAAGCATCCCAGGAGGACTGGATCTCGGCCGCGACCTCTTCTGCCGGGGTGCCGCCAGCGTAGCCGACCATGCCTGTCCAGAAGGAACCCGCGCCAACCGCGCCGGGCATCAGATCCGATGCGTCAAAGCGGAAGGTGTCTGCGGACAACAGGATATCGCCCATCTTTTTCAGGGTATCAGTGGCATAAAGGTCGGTGTTGACGCCCTTGTGCGGGGTCAGGAAGCCCTGTTGCGCCATCCAGACCTCATGTCCGATGGGGGATTTCAGGAATTCCATCAAGGCGCGCGCGCCCTTGCTGTCGTTGGTGATCGACCACAGGGTGCCTGCCCCCAGAACCGGGCTGCCCAGATCCTTTTCCTCATAGGCCGGGAAGTAGAAGAAATCCGCATCCAGCCCCACTTCGGTGCCTTCGGGGAAGAAGGCCGGGATGAAGGACGCCTGACGGTGCATCAGACATTGCGGCGGGCTGGCGAAAAGGCCCTTGGGGCTGTCGCGGAAATCTGTGGAGGCCACCGCCCCTGCCCCGCCCGAAACATAGGCGTCATTGCGGGCGAAATGCCCAAATTCCTCAATCGCACCGATGACGCGGGGATCGGTGAATGGGATTTCGTTGCTGACCCACTGGTCATAGACGGACGGGTCCTGGGTGCGCAGCATCATATCCTCGACCCAGTCGGTGGCAGGCCAGCCCGTGGCGCCACCGGACCCCAGACCAATGCACCAGGGCGTATTGCCATCCTCGACCATCTGATCGGTCAGCGCCTTCAGCTCTTCCATCGACTGCGGCACGTCGTAGCCGAAATCCTCAAAGGTCTCAGGCACGTACCAGACAAGGGATTTCACATCGACCTTGTAGAACAGGCCAAAGAGATCCTCGTTGCCATCCGGGCCCTTGAAGGTGCTGAGATCGACCCAGGAGTCGCCAGCGGCGTAGTTTTCACGCACCCAGTCGGCGGTGTCGCTGCCCAGAGGCGAGATAAAGCCGCGTCGCGCCATGTCCGCCACCAGTCCCGGCTGTGGGAAGACGGCGATGTTGGGCGCGGAGCCGGCCTCGGCGTCCACGACGATCTGCTGTTCGAAACTGTCGGAGCCGGTGTAACGCACATCGGCGCCGGTAGCCTCGGCAAAATAGGCCAGCACTTTCTCGACCAGTGCCTGATCGGGGCCAAGCCAGGGTCCGAAGACGGTGACCTGTTCACCGGCAAGATCGGTCGCCTTTAGCGCCTCGAAGCTGTCCCAGTTGAACTCTCCCTCACCGACCGGAAAGGTCAGCGCCCCGTCGGCCTGCGCAAGTCCGGCTGTCAATGCCAACACGCCCGCAGCGGCAGTAAGCCTGCGTTTCATGATATTTCCTCCCGATAATCACAACGCCCTGCCAGATCCTGTTTGATCCGGTTATCCAAAGCGCTTTGGATTTCGCTACACTTCTAGATTCGCGCGGCGCTGTCAACAAATTACCAAGAAACACCTCTTATCTCTTAATTTAAACGACCCTTGCCAGCCTCACCTCACCCCTGCCATAACTACCTGAGCATGAGCACTGCGTTGCGATATGCGCCCGAAATATCAAAGCGCTTTGGAGACTTTCCGTATGAATCTGAAGGAACTGGCCGCCCATCTGAACCTGTCACAGACAACGGTCAGCCGTGCGTTGAATGGGTTTCCCGAAGTAAGCGAAGCCACCCGCAGGCGGGTTGCGGCGGCGGCGGAGCAGCACAACTACCGCCCCAACACCCGCGCCAAGGCGCTGGCAACCGGGCGGGCAATGGCCATCGGCCATGTGATTCCGCTGTCATCGCAGCATGAGATGGTGAACCCGATCTTTGGCGATTTCATCGCCGGAGCGGGCGAGAGCTACGCCAAGGCCGGCTATGACATGGTGCTGTCGCTGGTCGAGGACAGCAAACAGGAAAAGGCCTATCGCGAGATGGCGGCGAAGCGGAACGTCGATGGCATCGTGCTGCATGCGCCGCGCATGTCGGACCCGCGGATTGCACTGTTGCGCGATATTGGCCTGCCTTTTGCGGTGCATGGCCGGGCCTCCGATCTGGAGGGGCCGTACAGCTGGCTGGATGTGAACAACAAAAGCGCCTTTGAACGGGCGACACAATTCCTGCTCGATCTCGGGCATCGGCGGATCTGTCTGGTCAATGGTCTGGAGAGCATGGATTTCGCATGGCGCCGTCGCGCAGGCTACGAATGCGCGCTGACCGCAGCGGGCATCCCCCTGGATCCCGCGCTGATGTTTGCCGAGGAAATGACCGAGAGCTACGGTCACCGCACCGTCGTACACACTCAGGCCATGGCCGATCCGCCCACCGCCTATCTGGTGTCGTCGATCATCCCGGCGATGGGTGTGCGCCGCGCAATCGAGGATTCGGGGCGCCAGATGGGGCGCGATATTTCGGTGATCACCCATGACGATGATCTCTCCTATCTGCGCAATGGCGATGAGCTGCCGCAATTCACCGCGACGCTTTCTTCTGTGCAGGAGGCCGGCCGACAGCTGGCCGACCTGCTGCTGGCGCAGATCCGCGATCCGGGTGACGCCCCTTTGACACGCCTGCTGGAAGCGCAGCTGACGGTTGGCCGCTCCACCGGGCCTGCGCCGTCGCGCTAGACTCACCGCTGCCCGCACCATCCAATCAGGAGAGCCGCCATGTTACGCAACAGCCGCCAGGACTTCCCCGAGGGTTTTCTCTTTGGCGCGGCAACCTCGGCCTATCAGATCGAAGGACACGGGTTTGGCGGCGCCGGGGCGACCCATTGGGACAGTTTCGCCGCCACCCCCGGCAATGTAGTGCGAGCCGAGCACGGCCAGCGCGCCTGCGATCATTACCACCGCTACGCTGAGGATCTGGATCTGGCGGCGGCTGCCGGGTTTGACTGCTACCGGTTCTCCACCAGCTGGGCGCGGGTTCTGCCCGAGGGGCGTGGCACACCCAACCCCGACGGGCTGGATTTCTACGACCGGCTGACGGATGCGATGCTGGAGCGGGGGCTGAAACCCTGCGTGACGCTCTACCACTGGGAATTGCCTCAGGCGCTGGCCGATATGGGAGGCTGGCGCAACGCCGATATCGCCAAATGGTTTGGCGACTTTACCGCGGTCATCATGGGCCGCATTGGCGACCGGATGTATTCCGCGGCGCCGATCAATGAACCATGGTGCGTAGGCTGGCTGTCGCATTTCCTTGGCCATCATGCGCCCGGCCTGCGTGATATCCGGGCAACGGCGCGGGCGATGCACCATGTGATGGTAGCCCATGGCACCGCCATCGAAACGATGCGCGGCCTTGGCATGGAGAACCTTGGCGCCGTGTTCAATCTGGAATGGGCAGCCCCCGCCGACAACAGCGAGGCCGCCCGGCAGGCCGCTGCGCGCTATGATGCGATCTACAATGGCTTTTTCCTTGGCGGTGCCTTTCAGGGGCGCTACCCGGATCTGGCTCTGGAAGGGCTGGAACCGCATCTGCCGCACGGCTGGCAGGATGATTTTGCCACCATCTCAGCCCCCGTCGACTGGTGCGGCCTCAACTACTATACCCGCAAGCTGATTGCGCCGGGCAGCGGCGCCTGGCCCCATTACGCCGAGGTCGATGGCCCGCTGCCCAAGACCCAGATGGGATGGGAGATCTATCCGCAGGGGCTTTATGATTTTCTGACCCGGACGGCGCGCGACTATACAGGCGATCTGCCGCTGATCGTGACCGAAAACGGCATGGCCAACGCGGATATGGTGACAGATGGCACCGTGCCGGACGACGCCCGGATTGCCTTTGTCGATGACCATCTGGACGCGGTGCGCCGTGCCATTGCAGATGGCGTGCCGGTGCAGGGCTATTTCCTGTGGTCGCTTCTGGACAATTACGAATGGGCGCTGGGGTATGAGAAACGGTTCGGGCTGATACATGTGGATTTCGACACGCTGACCCGCACCCCCAAGGCATCATACCGCGCGCTGCAATCGGCGTTGGCACCCCCGCCGTGATGCCGGTGCTTCGATCGCGGGCTGGCGTCAGTCCGCCAGCCGCGCTGCCAGCTGGTCCAGCACGCTGAGGCATTGCCCGAGCTGATCAATGGCGAGGTATTCATCCGCCTTATGCGCCTGCGCGATGGACCCTGGCCCGCAGACGACCACATCCATACCCAGCGCCTGAAACAAGCCCGCCTCGGTGCCGAAGGGCACCAGTTCCGCGCTCTTGCTGCCCAGCAGCTCCGCCATGATGTCGCGGGCCTCATTCCGCGTGGTGGGGACCAGCCCTGCCACCTCTCCCACCACCTCGGTGTCGATGCTGGCCTCGGGGTAGACCGCGCGCATGGCAGGCAGCAGAACATCGTGGCAATAGCGTGCCATCGTGTCCTTCACATGGTCGGCGTCGGCCTGCTGGACCGGACGCATCTCCCAATCGACCTGCGCCTTTGATGCGATGACATTATGCGCGCTGCCACCGTTGAGCGCACCGATGTTCAGCGTGGTCCAGGGCGGATCAAATCGACTGTCCGGCGGGGTACGCTGCTGCAAATCCAGGCGCAGATCGAGCAGGCGGCTGACATAGCGCACCGCGTATTCCACCGCATTGACCCCTCGTGACGGATCCGACCCGTGACCCTCAAGTCCCTGAAAACGTGTGGTGTATTCGTGGCAGCCCTTATGGCCCTCAATGATGCGCATACTTGTCGGTTCACCGATCAGGGCCAGTCGTGGCCTGATCTCGCGGTCGCGCAGCGTCTGAACCAGATGACCGGCACCGACGCAGCCCACCTCCTCGTCGTAGGTAAAGGCGAAATGCAGGGGACGCTTGCCGATCTGCCCGGCGAACTGCGGCGCTATGGCGAGGGTCGCCGCGATGAAACCTTTCATGTCGCAGGTGCCGCGTCCGTAGAGCCGCCCGTCGCGCTCCACCATCGTGAAGGGGTCACTGCTCCAGTCCTGATCGGTCACCGGCACCACATCGCTATGGCCTGACAGCACGATCCCGCCATCGGCCTCCGGGCCAAGCGTGGCGAAGAGATTTGCCTTCTGACCGCTGGCATCAAACAGCACATCAACACTGGCGCCGCAGTCCTCAAGCCGGTTGGCAAGATAGGCAATCATCTCCAGATTGCTGTCAGCCGAGACCGTTGGAAAGGCAATGAGATCCGACAGGATCCGGCTGGTCTCATCAATCACCGGCTCATCCTTTTATGAACAGTTTCCGCTCCACTGTGCAGAGCGGTTCGGCGGCGCCGGTGTCGCGGATCAGCAGGGTTTCGGTGGTCTCAAGCCCCCAGCTGTCCATCCAAAGCGCCGGCATAAAGTGGAACACCATGCCCGGTTGCAGCACGGTGGTGTCTTCGCTGCGGATCGACGCCGTTCGTTCGCCCCAGTCCGGCGGGTAGGACAGGCCAACCGGGTAGCCCATGCGGCCAGAGCGTTCGATGCCGTGTCTGGCCATCACCGCCATAAAGGCGTCGGCAATGTCGCAGGTGCGATTGCCTGCGCGCGCCGCCTCGATTCCGGCGGCGATGCCTTCGATCTGGGCAGCCTCGGTTCGCAGCATCTCCGCCGGAGGAGTGCCGAGGAAGACCGTGCGCGACAGTGGCGCATGATAGCGGCGATAACAGCCGGAGAGTTCAAAGAACGTTGCCTCGCCCGCGCGCATCGGGGTGCCGTCCCAGGTCAGATGCGCTGCGGTGGCATCCAGCCCCGAAGGGGTCAGCGGCACGATGGCGGGATAATCCCCCCAGTCCTCGCCCACGCCGGTGATGCCCGCATGAATAATATCCGCGACCAGATCATTTTTGCGCACCCCGGGTTCGGCGCGGTCGATGGCGGTCTGGATCACCCGATCGGTGATCCGCGCCGCCTTGCGCATGAAGGTCAGCTCAGCCTCGGTTTTGATCAGCCGTTGCCAGTTGACCACTCCGGTTGCGTCCTGAAGGTCGGCGTGAGGCAGCTCTGCCGCCAGTACCGCATGTGCCTTGGCTGAATAGTAGTAATTCTCCATCTCGACACCGATGCGGGCGCCCGCAAGCCCCTGCGCGAGCAGACGCTCGGCCAGATCCTGCATCGGATGGCGGTCGATTGATTGAACATAGTGATCGCCGTAGCCGAGAAGCCTGTCCTGAGCCATCCAGCAGGTGCGGCGGGCCCCCATCATGTCCATATGCCGCCCCCACCAGATCGGGTCATCGTCATGGGTGACGATCACCCCCTGATGAACATAGAAGGACCAGCCGTCATAGCCGGTGAGCCAGGCCTGATTGGAGGGATCGGTGACAAAGAGCGCATCCAGACCGGCGGCAGCCATGGCGGCCCGGGTCTTAGCGAGCCGCTGCTGGTATTCGGATTGCTCAAACGGGGTATTTGGCTTGACCATTTTGTATCTCCCTTCCTGCCCTCAGCCCAGAACCGCAGTGACGGCCCGGTGCGTTGCCGCGACCACCTGATCTGCCTCCTGCCGGGTCAGGCAGAACGGCGGCGCAAAGCCGAGGATATCCCCCTGCGGCATCGCCCGCGCAATCACGCTGTCCTGCTCTAACAGTTTGGCGGCGATCTGCGGTCCGATCTTGTCACTGGCGTCAAAGAAACGGCGATCATCGCGGTCGGCCACGAATTCCACCGCGCAGAGCATCCCCTCGCCGCGCACGTCGCCCACATTGGGATGGTCTCCCAGCGCCTTGCGCATCTCATCATTGAGGTAGGCGCCGATGGCACCGGCGTTTTCGACAAGTCCGAGCTGGTCGATCAGATTGAGGTTGGCCACGCCAGCGGCGGCGCCGATGGGATGCGCCGAATAGGTCCAGCCATGACCAATCGGGCCGTTCTCATCTGTGCCGCGCTCCAGAACCTGCCACATCTTGTCTGACACGATAGAGCCCGACAGCGGCGCATAGGCTGAGGTCAACCCCTTGGCGATGGTGATAAGATCGGGTCGCATGCCGTAGTGATCAGAGCCGAACATCGTGCCCAACCGGCCAAAACCGGTCACCACCTCATCCGCGACCAACAGGATATCGTGGCGCTCCAGCACCGCCTGAATGGCGGGCCAGTACCCGGCAGGCGGCGGCACGATGCCCCCGGTGCCCAGCACCGGCTCACCGATAAAGGCCGCGATGGTGTCGGCCCCCTCACGCTCGATCAGCGCCTCCAGCTCGGCCACGCAATGGGCAACAAAGTCTGCCTCGCTCTGGCTGAGATCTTCACGGCGGAAATAATAGGGGGCCTCAGTGTGCACCACCTGCGCCAAGGGCAGATCGAACTTGTTATGGAACAGCTCCAACCCGGTCAGCGACCCCGTCATCAGCCCGGATCCGTGATAGCCCCGCCAGCGCGAGATGATCTTTTTCTTTTCCGGCCGCCCCAGGATGTTGTTGTAATACCAGATCAGCTTGATGTTGGTTTCATTCGCATCGGACCCGGAGAGGCCGAAATAGACTTTCGACATGTGATCGGGCGCCCGGTCCATGATCATCTTGGCGAGGGTGATCGAGGCCTCGGTACCATGGCCGACATAGGAGTGGTAATAGGCCAGGTCGCGGGCCTGGGTGGCGATGGCCTCGGCAATCTCAGGGCGACCATAACCGACGTTGACGCAGTAAAGCCCGGCAAAGGCGTCCAGCATCCGATTGCCGTCGCGATCCTCAATATGGCAGCCACTGCCGCCGGTCACCACCCGCTGCGGCAGGTTTCCACGGGCAAATTCGGCAAGGTGCGTGGAAGGGTGGAAAAAACTGTCGCGGTCCCATTGGTCCAGTTGATCGTTGTGCAGCATGGCTCTGTCCTTGGCTACGGCGGCGCGCCGCCTTTGGTCACATGAAGGGAGCCAGTTGCACGCGACAGGCCAGCGGGGCGGCCTGTTTTTGAGCAGAAGAAGGCTCCGCTCACCCGGACAGCAGCGCGCAATGCCTTTATTGCCAGGGTCGTGCAGCAGTTGGACCATGAGAGACCGGCCGATGGCAACAGATTTTTTTTGCGCCGTGGCTAGGACCGGTGGTCGCCGGCCCCTGCCCCGATGGTCGACGCCGCAGATCTGTTTCCAAACCGCGCGGTATCACAGATTCGACGGCAGCCCTATCCGGCAGGCGGCGGCGCCAGGGAGTTCCGTCTGACAACAGCTGTGTTGATGCAGATCGACTGACCGTCGGAGCGGCCTTCAACCATGGCGATCAGCTGTTGAGCCGCCTTGCGCCCCATTTCACGGTGCGGAACATGCACCGTCGTCAGCGGTGGGCTGACGATCTCCGCCAGTTCAATATCATCAAAGCCGGTTATCGAGACATCCTGCGGCACCGCGATGCCAAGGCGATGCGCCTCGCCCAGCGCACCGGCTGCAAGGACGTCATTGCCACACATGACCACGGTCGGACGAGGATCACGGGCCATCAACTCAGCAAATGCCCTGGCGCCTTTTTCAATTTCATAGGGGGTTTCGATCAATGTCAGCGCCTGCGGATCGCAGCCCTGCGCCTGCAGGGCATCGCGGACCCCGCTGACGCGGTTCTGTGCCCGGTCATTGCCTTGCCGGATACCCGAGATCATGGCGATGCGACGGTGACCCGCCGTTAGCACCGCCTGCGCCAGGTCATACATGGCCCCGGTATTGCTGAAGCCGACGGAGATCTGAGGCAGGTCGGGCGCATATGACCAGGCCACCAGAACCGGCACCTGATGTTTCGCAAGATACTGGTAGATCTTCTCGTCCCGTTCATGGCCAATCAGCAGCAGACCGTCGGCCCCGCGCGCAACCAAAGCCCGGATCTGCTCCTCCTCCACGTCTGGGCTGTAGGCGGAGCTGGAGACGAGAAGCGTATAGCCATCCTCGCGCAGCTGGTCCTGAAAGGCCTGCAGGCCGCGGGCAAAGATCGCGTTGTCCATGGTGGGAATGATCGCCCCGATGGTGAAGCTGCGTTTGGCAGCCATCACCCGCGCGGCGAAATTCGGCGTGTACCCCAGCGATTCGACCGCTTCCATCACCCGGTCGCGGGTTGCCTTGATCACCCGGTCAGGTGAATTCAGGCAGCGCGACACCGTCGCGGTGGAAACGCCCGCCGCCTTGGCAACATCGTTAAGTGTTGGAGCTGAGGGGATTTTTCCCATGTCTTACCTGCCATGTCTTTGGCGTATGTTAGCATAAATCGGGGCAGCTGCCAGCTACCAATGTAAGCGCTTGCATTATTGATGTAAGCGCTTACAAATGATGTTGAGATACAAACCGGGATCTTGCGATGTTTCTGATGGCGTCTGTTTGCGTATTTGTCGTGTTCTTTGCCAATGTTGCCCTCGGCGCGTTTGGCGGCGGCGGCTTCCTGGGCGATGTCGGCGAAATGGTGGTCCTGTTTGCTGCTTCCATTCTGTTTGTGGCGGCAATTCTCAAACGAGAGGCTGACCAGAAAAATCAAAACGGCAGCTGACGGATTTCCAAGGGAGGAAGACAATGACCAATGGCAAGGATGGCCTCAAATCTGCGGAGCGCCGCAATTTTCTGAAACTGGCCTCGACCGGTTCTTTTACTGCGGCGATGGTCGCAGGGGCTGGCGGTGTGCTCTGGTCCACTGAGGCGGTTGCGCAAACCGCCAAGGAGGAAAAGGAACGTGAGGGTGCGGCCGAGCATATCATGACCGTGGCAACCGCCTATGTGCTGGGCGCTTCGCGCAGCTATCCGATCATGCAGCTGGATCTGAAGGAAAACATCCAGAACGCCACCAACGGCAAGGTCTACGTGAAGCTAGCCCCCGGCGGGCAGCTCGGCGCAGGCGGCGCATTGGTGCAGAAGGTACAGGGCGGCACCATCCAGGCAGCGCAGCATTCGCTGTCAAATTTCGCGCCCTTTGCCTCTACCGTAGACCTGATCAACATGCCCTATCTCTGCGGTTCCAACCAGCGGTTCACCAATCTGGTGACCTCAGATTTCTGGAACTCGGAGGTGCATCCGAAAGTGGAGGCCGCAGGGTTCAAGGCGCTGTTCTATGTGAACATCGACCCCCGTGTGGTGGCGGTGCGCAAGGGTGGCAACGCGGTGATGTCACCCGGTGACATGGCCGGGGTGAAATTCCGGGTGCCAGGCTCGAAGATGCTTCAGCAGTATTACCGCATGGTCGGCGCCAATCCGACGCCGGTGGCCTGGGGCGAGACGCCATCGGCCATCAAACAGGGTGTGGCGGATGCGCTCGATCCATCGGTCGGGGCGCTCTATGTCTTTGGCTTCAAGGATATTCTCAGCCATGTGACCTTTACCCAGGCGGTGCCGGACAGCCAAGTTTATTCCTGTAATCTGGAATGGTTCAATTCACTGCCCGCCGATGTGCAGGAGGGCGTGATGTGGGGGTCTGAAATGACCGCGCATCAGAACCTGTCCAAAGTGCCCTCCGCCCGCGCCTATGCGATGGCGGAACTGACCAAGGCCGGTGTCGAATTCCATAGCCTCAGCGACGATCAGCTGGGCGAATGGCAAGAGGCCGGCGGCTATCAGCGCAGCGAATGGGATTCCTTCAAGACCGAGCTGGCAGGCTCAATGGACAATTTCGCCAAGCTGGAGGAGGCCGCAGGCACCCAGGGCAAATACTTCGTCCACGACGCCTGAGCCGGACCGGGCGGGCAGCGCGAAGCCACCCCGCCCGTCCTTATTCCAACAGCCGCCGCCGCAACAGTCTCCCGGGCTGGTTGCGGGGGTGCGCCTGAACCACGGGAACAGCAATGCAGATCCTGCGAACGATCGACAAGAACGCGGAGCGCTGGCTGCTTCTGGTGTTCTACGTGATGCTGGTCATCACAATGGCAATCGAGGTGATCCGGCGCGAGCTGTTTGCTTTCTCCTCGATCTGGGGCGAGGAGATCGTCCGCTATTCCTTCATCTATCTGGCCTGGATCGGTGCCGCCGCCGCGGTCAAGGAACGTGCGCATATCCGCATTGATGTGCTGATGCACTACCTCGGCCCACGGCCCAAGGCGCTGCTCTATATCTTTGGCGATCTGGTGATGTTCATCGTGGCGCTGGTGGCGCTCTACTGGTCATTCGAGACGGTTCTGGTCTCCGCCAAGTTCGGATCTGTCAGCCACGGGCTGCGGATTTCGATGGTCTGGTTCCTGATGGCGGTGCCTGTGGGCTTTGCGCTGATGGTCTGGCGGCTCTTGCAATCCTTCCTGCGCGACTGGCGCAGCCTTCGCGACGGCACCCCCGTCTTCGAAGGCGACAAGCTGTTTGATTGAGGGGCGTTAAGCGATGCTGTGGAATTCACTCAATCAAACGGTCGAACTGGGATGGGATTTCTACCTGCCGGTGATCATGTTCGTGGCGCTGATTGCGCTGGCGGTGCCGGTCTGGGCCGCCATTGGTGCTGCTGCCATCACCATGCTGGTGATGTCGGGAGATTTGCCGCTCAGCGCCATCGGCGAAAGCCTGTTCACCGGCATTGATGCCTTTGCGCTGACCGCGGTGCCTTTGTTCATCCTGACCGGCGACGTGCTGGTGCGCACCGGCCTCAGCAAGAAATTTCTGGATGTGGCAGAGGCGCTGACCTGCTGGACGCGGGGCGGCTTCGGCTCGGCCACGGTGCTGGTCTGCGGCATGTTCGCGGCGATCTCCGGCTCCGATGCGGCCGGTGCTGCCGCCGTCGGGCGGATGACCATCAACCGGCTGGTCGAAAGCGGCTACCCCCGCCCCTATGCCTGCGCGCTGGTCGCGGCGGGTGCCTGCACCGGCATCCTGATCCCGCCCTCCATCGCCTATATCATCATCGGCCTGGTGCTGGGCATTTCCGCCTCGACCCTATTCTTGGCGGCGCTGATCCCGGGAATTGCCATTCTGGTGTCGATCCTGGTCACCAATATCATCATGAACCGGCTTTACACTTATGAGACCGGCGGCAACATGGGGTTCGGTGAATGGCTGGGCAATCTGGGCCAGTCGCTGAAATCCGGCTGGTATGCCTTCATCGTGCCGGGGATCATCTTCTATGGCATCTTCTCAGGCCGCCTGACCCCGACAGAGGCCGGCGCCACGGCAGTGGTCGTCACCATCCTGATGGGCTTTGTCCTCGGCACTCTGAAACTGGCGGATTTCCCCGCGATGCTGGTCAGCTCAGCCAAGGTGAACGGGGTGATCCTGCCGATCATCGCCTTCTCCGCGCCGCTGGCAGAGGCGCTGGCGATCATGGGTGTGCCGCAGGGGTTTGTGACGGCTGTGACCGGGCTGACCGATGACCCCTCTGTGCTGATCCTGCTGATGATCTGCATCCTGATTGCGGCCGGCTGCGTGATGGAGACAACCCCCAATATCGTGATCCTGGCGCCGATCCTGAAGCCGCTCGCCGACAACATCGGCATGAACGAAATCCAGTTCTGCATCATGATGATCACCGCGCTGGGGGTCGGCTTTATCACCCCGCCGCTGGGCCTGAACCTCTTTGTCGTCTCCGGCATCACCGGCGAGTCCATCCTCAAGATCGCCGCCCGCGCCATTCCCTTTGTGCTGACCATGCTGATCGTGGTGCTGCTGATCGCCTATATCCCCGCGATTTCGACCACGCTGCTTCCTGATATTTACAAGTAGGATCCTCTGACATGACCCGTGAATACCTGAAAAAGGCGGCCCTGACCCCCAAGTCGGACGCGTCCGAGACCCATAAGATCGTGCAGGGCATCCTGGACGACATTGAGGCCGGCGGCGACGTCAAGGCGCTGGAGTACGCCGCGAAGTTCGACAAATACCAGGGCAACGTCCTGCTGACGGCAGAGGAGATCGAAGCCGCCTGCGCGCAGGTACCGGAGAAGCTCAAGGCCGACATCCGGTTTTCCCACGACAACGTGCGCCGCTTTGCCGAGCTGCAGAAAAGCACTATGCAGAACGTGGAAACCGAAATCTGCCCCGGCTTCATCACCGGGCAGAAGGTAATCCCGGTGGATGCGGCGGGCTGCTATGTGCCGGGCGGGCGCTACAGCCATATCGCCAGCGCCATCATGACCGTGACCACCGCCAAGGTCGCGGGCTGCAAGCACATCACCGCCTGCTCGCCGCCGCGCCCCGGCGTGGGCGTGGCCCCCGCCATCGTCTATGCCGCCCATATCTGCGGCGCGGATAAGATCATGGCGATGGGCGGCGTGCAGGGGGTTGCGGCGATGACCTTTGGCCTGTTCGGTCTGCCCAAGGCCAATATCCTGGTCGGCCCCGGCAACCAGTTCGTGGCGGAGGCCAAGCGCATCCTGTTCGGCCGCGTCGGCATCGACATGATCGCAGGCCCCACCGACAGCCTGATCTTGGCCGACCGCACCGCCGACGCCCATATCGTCGCCACCGATCTGGTGAGCCAGGCCGAGCATGGCTATAACTCGCCGGTCTGGCTGGTGACCGATGATCGCGCCCTGGCCGAGGAGGTCATGCGGCTGGTGCCGGGGCTGATCGACGACCTGCCAGAGGTGAACCGCGAGAACGCCGCCGCTGCCTGGCGCGACTATGCCGAGGTGATCCTGTGCAAAGACCGCGAGGATATGGCGGCCTGCTCCGACGAATACGCGCCCGAGCATCTGACCGTGCAGGCAAAGGATCTGGACTGGTGGCTGGAGCAGCTGACCTGCTACGGCTCGCTGTTTCTGGGCGAGGAGACCACGGTCTCTTACGGGGACAAGGCGGCGGGCACCAACCACGTGCTGCCGACCTCGCGCGCGGCCAGCTATACCGGCGGCCTCAGCGTTCACAAATACATGAAGATCGTCACCTGGCAGCGCGCCACCCGCGAAGGCTCGAAACCGGTGGCAGAGGCCACGGCCCGGATCGCACGGCTGGAAGGGATGGAAGGCCACGCCCGCGCTGCTGATGTGCGGCTGGCCAAGTATTTCCCCGACGAAACCTTTGACCTGACCGCCAATGGCTGACCCGCGCGCCCTGTTCGATCTGACGGGCCGGACCGCCTGCATCACCGGCGCCAGCTCCGGGCTGGGGCGGCGCGCGGCCATCGCGCTGGCCGCCGCCGGGGCGCAGGTGGTGGCGGTGGCGCGCCGGGCGGAGGCTTTGGAGAGCCTTTGTGCAGAGATCGGACCAAGCGCGGCTTATACGGTCGCGGATGTGGCCGACCGCAGCGCGCTGGCGGCACTGCGGGACGCCGTTGCGGCCCCTTTTGGCGCGCCGGACATCCTGATCCACGCGGCCGGCGTCAACACGCGGCAGCCTGCGGATGACGTCACAGCGGAGGGCTGGGACCGCACCCTGGCGCTGAACCTCTCGGCGCCCTTCTTCCTCAGCCAGACGTTTGTGCCTGTGATGAAGGACAGGGGCTGGGGGCGGATCGTCAATTTCGCCTCGCTCCAGACCTCCCGCGCCTTTCCCGGCGGCATCGCCTATGGCGCCAGCAAGGGCGGGATCGGCCAGCTGACCCGCGCCATGGCAGAGGCCTGGTCGCCCCACGGCATCACCGCAAACGCGATCGGGCCGGGCTTCTTCCCGACCGAGCTGACTCAGGCTGTCTTCGAAGATAACGCCCGCGCTGCCCGCAATGCGGCTCAGACCTGCATCGGCCGCAACGGGCGGCTGGAGGATCTCGACGGGCCGCTGCTGTTCCTGTGTTCGGAGGCCTCGGCCTATGTCACCGGGCAAATCCTGATGGTTGACGGGGGGTTCACCGCGAAATGAAAGCCTTGGTTTATGAAGGGGTTGAGACGCTTTCGGTCCGCGATGTGCCGATGGCCGCGGGCCAGCCGGGCGAGCATCTGATCCGCATCCATGCCTCCGGCATCTGCGGCTCCGACATGCACGCCTATCTGGGCCACGACGACCGCCGGCCCGCACCGCTGATCCTCGGGCACGAAGCCGCCGGGGTGATCGAGGACGGGCCACAGGCAGGCCGCCGGGTGACCATCAACCCGCTGGTGACTTGCGGCAGCTGCCCGGCCTGCGCATCAGGGCGCGAAAACCTCTGCGCCAGCCGCCAGATCATCTCCATGCCCCCGCGCGAGGGCGCCTTTGCCCAGTTCGTGGCGATGCCGGAGCGCAATCTGGTGACCGTGCCGGACGCGGTCCCGCTCGCAAAGGCCGCGCTGGCGGAGCCGCTGGCGGTCAGCTGGCACGCGGCCCGGCTGGCGCTGGAGGCGCTGCACCCGGACACCGAACGCCGCGCGCTGGTGATCGGCGGCGGTGCCATCGGGCTGGCGGCGGCGCTGGCGCTCAGCGCGATGGGGGTGGAGGACGTGACCATCCAAGAACCGAACGCCGCGCGCCGGGCCTTCCTGGCGGACCGCTGCGGCCAGCAGGCAGTGGCGGAGTTTCAGGACATGGTGCCGCTGGTGGTGGACGCGGTGGGCTATGCCGCCACCCGCGCCGCCGCCTCTGCCACTGCCGCGCCCGGCGGGGTGATCGCTCATGTTGGCTTGGGCGAGGACACCGGCGGCTTGGATATCCGCCGCATGACCCTGCAGGAAATCACCTTCATCGGCACCTATACCTATACCGCGCAAGACTTCCGCGACACCGCGCAGGCCATCTTTGACGGCCGCCTCGGGCCGCTGGGCTGGTCTGAGCTGCGTCCGCTGTCAGAGGGCGCCGCCGCCTTTCGCGATCTGCGCAGCGGCGCGGTGGCGGCGCCCAAGATCATCCTCGACCCCTGGGCCTGAGCCCGCGCCCCTAACAAACGGAGAGCAACGATGTATGACAAAATCCTGGTTCCCATGGCTCTGGATCACGGGGTGTCGGGGACAACGCTGAAGGCCGCCGCCACCCTGTGCAACCCCGGCGGGCAGATCACGGCGCTGCATGTCTATGAGGCACCGCAGGGATCCGTCAGCACCTACCTCGACGAGGACACCCTGCGCGAAGGCCTGGCCAACGCCCGTCTGCAGCTGACAAAGAAAACCGCAGATCATGGCGATGTATCGACAGAAATCGTCAAGGGCCGGTCCTACCGCGCCATTGTCGAATACGCGCAGCAGCACGGCATGGACTGCATCGTCGTCGGCTCCCACAAACCGGGTCTCAGCGATTTTTTCCTCGGCTCGACGGCTGCCCGCGTGGTCCGCCACGCGCCCTGCGCCGTGCATGTCTGCCGCACCACCTGACCCCGAGAAACAAGACACCCGAAGCAAAGGCAACCAACCATGACCATAGACAAGAGGATCGCTGACGATCTGGCGGCCAACGGCGTCTCCTTCGTCACCACCGTGCCCTGCAAGCAGCTGGCCGGGGTGATCGAGGAGATCGACCAGCGCGACGACATCTTCCATATCCCCTCCAACAAGGAGGATGAGGGCATGGGGCTGTGCGCCGGCGCCTGGATGGGCGGCAAGCGCCCGGCCATCATCATGCAGAACACTGCCATCGGGGTCACCATCAACACGCTGGCGACGCTGATCCAGTACTACCGGATGCCGCTGCCGATGCTGATCTCCTACCGCGGCGAGCTGCGCGAGCCGGTGGCCTGCCAGGTCGAAATGGCGGTGCATACCAAGGCACTCTTGGCGCAGCTCAACATCCCGACATACCACTTCCACTGGCAGAAAGATGTCGAGGAGCTGGACAACATCCTGAAATACACCTTCATGTGCAACAAGCCCGTTGCCATCCTGACCGACGCCAATTTCTGGGGAGGCTATGGCGACCAATGATCCGTTCTGAAATCCTGAAAGAGATCGCGCCGATCCTACGCAACGAACTGGTGGTCTGCAACATCGGCATTCCGTCGCAAGAGCTGCACGCCATCGACGACCAGCCCAGCAATTTCTACATGCTGGGCACCATGGGGCTGGCGTCCTCCATCGGCTTGGGACTGGCGCTGGCGCAGCCGAAGCCTGTGATCGTGATCGACGGGGACGGCTCGATCCTGACCAACCTCGGCACCCTGCCCACCATCGGCAACAACGCGCCCGGCAACTACATCCTGATGATCATCGACAACGGCTCCTATGGCTCCACCGGCGATCAGCCGACCTACACCAGCCAGCACACCGATCTGGCCGGCATGGCCCGCGCCGCCGGCTGCGCCCGGGTGGTGGAGGTGCAGGACAAGGACACCGGCCCTGCGCTGGAGGAGGCTTTGGCCAGCGGCGAGGCGACGGTTCTGGTGGTCAAATGCGACAGCGGCAATGCCAAGATGCCAGTGATCACGATGGACCCGGTGGTGATCCGCGACCGCTTCATGAAGGCCGTGGCCGGCTGATGGGTGCAGGCGCCATCCATTCGGCCGAGGACGCCCGCCGCCTGGCCCGGCGGCGGCTGCCCTGGATGGTGTTTGACTATATCGACGGGGCCGCCGGGCAGGAGACCGGGGCGGCGCGCAACCGTGCGGCCCTGGATGCCATCACCCTGCGGCCCCGTATCCTGCGCGATGTCAGCCAGCGGTCGCTGGCGGTTCGGATTTTTGGTGCCGAGGCGGACCGGCCCTTCGGGATTGCCCCCATGGGCATGTGCAACCTCGCAGCCCCCGGCGCCGACCTGATGCTAGCCCGGCTGGCCGCCCGCCACCGGGTGCCGCATGGGGTTTCGACCGTTGCCTCGACCCCCTTGGAGACTATCCTGGAGGCGGCGGAGGGCTATGCCTGGTTCCAGCTCTATTTCAGCGGTGACGGCACCGGCACCTTCAAACTGGCGGAGCGCGCCCGCGCGGCCGGCTATCAAACCCTGGTGCTGACGGTCGATGTGCCCGAGGTCGGCCGCCGCCCGCGCGAGCTGCGCCATGGCTTCAAAATGCCGTTCCGCATCGGCCCGCGGCAGTTCCTCGATTTTGCCCTGCACCCGCGCTGGTCGCTGACAACCCTTCTGAGGGGCAAGCCGGTGATGGCGAATTTCCAGATGGAGGGCTATGACTTCGACCGCACCGAAAGCCGGGCGCGCGCCACATGGGACACGCTGGCACGGCTGCGCGACCTCTGGCCCGGCAAACTGGTGATAAAGGGCGTGCTGGACGTTGAAGACGCCCGCGCGCTGGTGTCCGCGGGCGTCGATGCCATTCAAGTCTCCAGCCACGGCGCCCGGCAGCTTGAGGCAGCCCCTACCCCGATCGAGATGCTCGCGAAGATCCGGGCCGCGCTGGGGCCGGAATTCCCGGTGTTCTACGACAGCGGCCTCCGGTCGGGTGAAGACGTCCTGAAAGCCTTGTCCATGGGGGCTGATTTTGTATTTCTGGGCCGCATTTTGCAGTTTGCGATTGCTGCAAAAGGAGAATCCGGGCTGACCCAGCTTTGGCAGGCGCTCAGCGACGAGTTGAGTATTGCCATGGCACAGACCGGGCGCCACTCACTGGATCGCCATAACCATCAGATCTGCTAAGATAACGGAATACCCGCGCGTGCCGCCCTGCGCATTCACGCCGCATCGCTGCGCTGGCTTTTTGCGACGACGCTAAGGTGGTAGGCTTGGCAGATTTCTCCACCCGCTTCGAACCGGGGGCCTGCCGAGCTTATCGAGAGGCTGGCCCTGCGCATGAGCAGCGCCGCCGTCACCGAGGTGATACACAAGAACGTATCAATATTCCAATCCCGGGCGAAACGGGCAAACCCCTGTTCCAGCAGCCGCCGCACCCGCATTCTATCACGGGCTCCCAGAGTGTCTTCGACAAAGAACCGGCTGACCTCCCAGATCCCCGGATCCTGTGGCGCGGCGTCATCCAGCACATTGGAGGGAAGCCCCGGCAGCAGGCCCAGCTGCGCATCCCGCAACATATAGCTGGTGTTCATACATTGCGCTGTTGTGGGGGTCAGCCTGAAGCCGCCGAGAACAGCCATCCCGTCGTGAACTGCACAGTAGATACTCTCGGGCGTGTCATATTGGTCGAACTCCAATCCACGCACATTGGGCAGATCCCAGCGCCGTAGCTTGACGAAATGACGGTAGCGCGTACGCAAAAGCTCGGTAAAGAGCGCGCCGGTCTCCCCAAAATTATCAAATGTAATATCTGTCGACTGCATCCGCGATCCGGCCAGCTGTTCCTGCCGCCCGCGGGCGTGCATTCTGCAAATTTATCGAAAATTTGACTCAACCTATCCGGCAATCGTAAATTTTGAATTAATTCCTGTGGGTTGAACTTCTTTTTACGAACGGTTCTTGTCGGTGTGAGAGCCGATCAGACCGTGCGAGTTAACGACGGCATCGCTATCTTGCGAATTTCCGACAGTAGAACCGATTTCTTGACAGGTTTGGCAAGGTAACTGGCCGCACCCAGCTGCAAAAACAGCTCCTGCTCCTCAGGGGCCGCATTCGCTGTCAACATGATCACCGGGGTGGCCCCGATCCGTCCACCACGCCGCAGCATTTCGGTCAGTGTTTCGCGACCGTCCATGACCGGCATCTTCATGTCCAACAGCACAAGATCAACCGGGTTCTGCTCAAGCCAGGCAAGCGCCTCGACGCCATTTTCGGCATCTGTGATCTGGACGTTGCTGTTTTTGAGGAAGGCGCGAACGACCATTCTATTGGAGGCGGTATCATCCACCACGAGGATCGACAGCCCCCCGAGATCGCTGATCTCGCTACCGGCTGCCGGCTGTTGAAGGGTCTCAACCTCCGCCGGGTCGAGGCTTTTTATCGGACAGACAAAGGTAAAGCAGCTGCCCCAGTCGGGGCTGGTCCGAACGGTGATATCGCCCCCCATGATGCGTGCCAGATGGCGGGCGATCGCCAGGCCCAGACCGGTGCCCGGCACATTTGGTGCAGCCTTGTCGATGGCACGATAGAAATCCGTGAACAGCTTGGCGCTCTGTTCGGGTGTCATGCCACGTCCGGTATCCGACACCGCGACACGCAGCATCGCACGCCCCTCGAACTCTTCGATATCGGCGACGACCTCGACATGGCCGACCTCGGTGTATTTCACGGCATTCGAAACAAGGTTTCCGATCACCTGACGCAGGCGCAGCGCATCACATTCGGCATAGTCGGGAATACCCGGCTCCAATCTGATATGAAGCCTGAGCCCCTTCTCATCCGCCCGTGCGCGATACATTTCAACGGCACTGGAGATTTCTTCGCTCGGGACCACTGTCGCGAGGTTCAGATCGAACTGACCGGACTCGATCTTGGCGTGATCCAATACGTCATCAAGAATGCCGGTCAGCGCCTGAGACGATTTGCGCAGAAGCTGCGTCTGCTCCCTCAGCGTTTCAGAGCCGGAGTTTTCCTCCTCGATCAGCTCGGACATGCCGCAGATCGCATTCAAAGGTGTGCGGATCTCATGGCTCATCGCTGCGAGGAAACGGCTCTTCGCGCGGCTTGCAGCTTCTGCCGCACGCAGGGCCTCTTGCAGGCGGGCGGTCAGCCGGTGCTGCACCCACATGGCATGAAGCATGTAGGCGGCCCCCAGCAGGGCGACCACCGCTGCTATGACCATCTCTCCCGCACTGGCAAACCGGGACAGCGTCGCGCTGATCATATAGCCAACCGTGCAGATGATCGGCACCGCCGTGATGATACCGAAATGAAGCCAGGCTGACCGCGCAACAACACAGTGGTTGAGCGCGATGATCAGCAGCATTGCGCCCATCAGTTTCGGAAAGGGTTCCGAGTGCAGAAACAACAGCAATGACAGGGAGTTAAAGACGCAGACGCCGACGAATGCGGAGCCGGCAAACAGCAGCGTGTTGCGGACGGTCACCTCAGATATCAGCCTGCGATAGACCCGCAGCCCAACAACTTCGACAAGGACATAGGCGCCATAGACCACCGCGACGGCCTGAAACGACAGGAAGTAGAGCGACAACAGCGAGACCAGGCTGATGGAGGCAAACCGCGACGGAAGATCCGAGCGCACAAGCTGGTTTTGACTGGACACGGAGTTCACGAGGTCTGGCGATAAAGAAAACAAACGCATCCTCCTTCCCGTGTTTCTTTGGCGCTGTCCCTTCGGTTACGCCCAAGCGTGAAAACAAGCCTCACCTGACTGCATCACTGCTAACCGATTCGTCCCTACCGTTAAATTGCAGTCAAATAATGACGGATGACTTAATACAGTCACGCTGGCCTATTGACACAGTCAGGTCGATTACCCTGCGCGGTGGCGGTGGATCGGATAGGTCCTGTACCAAAAAGGCCAGCCCGCAGTGCAAGGGCCGGAAAGACCCACGTCATGACCGAAGGTCGCCTGAGAGCACCCCATCAGCTGATTGCGACTGCAAAGAGCGCAAATCAATCGATCATACCAGCGATGTCAGGTAAATGGTGCCCCCACACGGACTCGAACCGCGGACCTACTGATTACAAATCAGTTGCTCTACCAGCTGAGCTATAGGGGCCTTGGGCAGCGAGATAGCGTCTCTGGATGGAGGGTGCAAGACGAAAAATTCGTCACCCACCCGAGAATTTCGCGGCGTCAATTTCGCAGCAGAGCCCGTGCCCTCTCGTAGCGATCGGCGCAGTGTTCGTCGTGGTCAGACAGGAGGCCGCTGAAGCCCTGCCTTGCAGGCGCATTGACGAAATAGTAGCGCTCAGGCGGAACCTGCGCCTGCTGGTTCGACAGGCAGGCGGTCAGGCAGCAGATGCCAATCTCTCCAGAGACCTACTGGCAGCGGTGGTGGAAATATATGATCATGGCCGCAACCGCATTGCAGGGGATGTCGCATACGTGTCGAAAGTATATGAACACCGCATCGCCAGAAAACCGGACGCCACAACATGACCGATCCCCATTTCAACATCATGATCATCGGACAGGCCGGACGGTTGCAATATGAGGCGGTGCTGTTTGCCGCCTCTCTGCGACACTATGCTCCCGATTTTGCCGGGCGGCTCTATGTGGCGGTTCCGCAGCCTGGACCCAAGTGGCACAAGGACCCGAGCATCCGCAGCCAGCCGGTCTTGCAGGCGCTGGATATGCTTGGGGCGCAACTCCTGCCATTTCAGTCCGACGTCTTTGGTCAGGCCTACCCCTATGGGAACAAGATCGAGGCGCTTCTGGCGCTTCCTGAGGGGCAGCCTTTTGTCTTCTTTGACAGTGATACGCTGATCACCGGTCCAATTGATCAGGTGCCGTTTGATTTTGGTCGGCCCTCGGCATCGCTGCGGCGCGAAGGCACCTGGCCGAAGCCCACGCTCTATGGGCCCGATATGACAGGAATCTGGCGGGCGCTCTATGACCGTTTCGATCTGGATTTTGACAGCAGCCTCGATCTCAGCCAGCCTGAAAATTTCTGGCGCCGCTATCTCTACTTCAATGCCGGCTATTTCTATGGTGCCTGTCCGCAGGTCTTTGGGCGCCGGTTTCTCGACTATGCGACATCAATCCGCGACGACCTGCCCATGGCGCTGATCGGGCAGTCACTTGACCCCTGGCTGGACCAGATCGCCCTGCCCCTTGTCATACACAGCCTGGGCGGTGGCCGCGACACGCTGCCGGAGGGATATCTCGACGGGGTGACCAGCTGCCATTACCGCAGCTTCCCGCTGCTATATGCGCGCGAGAGCGACGCCGTTGTCGACGCGCTGGAGACCGTGGCAAGCCCGAACAAAATCAAGAAAGTTCTGAAGCAATATGAGCCGATGAAACGGATGATCTACCAGAGGCGCGGTGCCAAGCTGCGCGCGATGTTTGACCGCGACAACCTGCCTCGCAAGGAGCGGGCCCTGCGCAATCGGATCAAATCCGCAGGCTTCTGGATGCGGTAACCGGCGCCGCCGCTGGCAGCCCCGGATCAGGACCAAGGGCCAGGCAGCGCTGTTTCAATCGGCCCCGGCGTCACCGATCAAGAGGCGCGTCCAAATTGCGCCTTGCCTTACGCGCCGTGGCGGAGTGTTCTTACGCGCGAGACGTATTCGACCATCCAAGGGGAGCACATCCATGTCTGAAGCGCCAAGCTACGGGTTCGACACATTGCAGATTCACGCGGGCGCCAAGCCCGATCCGGCCACCGGTGCGCGGCAGACACCGATCTACCAGACCACGGCCTATGTGTTCCGCGATGCAGATCACGCCGCCGCCCTGTTCAATCTGCAGGAAGTTGGCTTTATCTATTCGCGCCTGACCAACCCCACGGTCGCCGTACTTCAGGAGCGCATTGCGACCCTGGAAGGCGGCGTCGGCGCGGTCTGCTGCTCTTCCGGCCACGCAGCACAGATCATGGCGCTGTTCCCGCTGATGGGCCCGGGCCGTAACGTCGTTGCATCGACGCGCCTTTATGGAGGCACCGTCACCCAGTTCAGCCAGACCATCAAACGCTTTGGCTGGTCAGCGAAATTTGTCGATTTTGACGACCCGGATGCGGTTGCTGCCGCAATTGATGACGATACACGGGCCGTATTTGGGGAATCGGTCGCCAACCCCGGCGGCTATGTGACCGATATCCGCTCGATTGCGGATGTTGCAGATGCGGCGGGCGTGCCGCTGATCATCGACAACACATCTGCCACGCCATACCTCTGCAATCCAATTGCCCATGGTGCGACGCTGGTGGTGCATTCCACCACGAAATACCTGACCGGCAATGGTACCGTCACCGGCGGCGTGATTGTCGATTCCGGCAAATTCGACTGGTCGGCAAATGACAAATTCCCGTCGCTGTCGCAGCCCGAACCGGCCTATCACGGGCTGAAGTTCCACGAGACCTTTGGCGGGCTGGCCTTTACCTTCCACGGGATTGCCATCGGTCTGCGTGACCTCGGCATGACGATGAACCCACAGGCCGCGCATTACACCTTGATGGGGGTCGAAACCCTTAGCCTGCGGATGGAACGCCACTGCGAGAACGCCAAAACCGTTGCGTCCTGGCTCGAACAGGATCCGCGGGTTGATTATGTGACCTATGCGGGGCTGCCCTCGTCGCCATATCACGCCCGTGCCAAGGAGCACTATCCCAAGGGCACCGGCGGGCTGTTCACCTTTGCGGTCAAGGGCGGCTATGACGCCTGTGTCAAACTGGTGAACTCTCTCGAGATTTTCAGCCATGTCGCGAACCTTGGCGATACCCGGTCGCTGATCATCCACTCGGCCTCCACCACCCACCGTCAGCTGACGCCGGAACAGCAGGAAGCCGCCGGCGCCGGGGCCAATGTCGTGCGTGTCTCGATCGGGATCGAAAATGCTGAAGACCTGATCGCCGATCTGGATCAGGCGCTGACCGCCGCCACCAGCTAGGGCAACGGCACTGCCAAAACATGAAAAAGGCCGGGGTAACCCGGCCTTTTTGCTATGTGGTTAGTCGGCGTCGGTGGATTTGATATCGTAGACAACCGACACGCTGTGACTAAAGCTCAGCTCGCCCGCCTCGATCGGCATAGGGGCGCTGCGGGCCATCTCCATCGCCATCATCGGCTGGCCACCGCCGGTCTCGCGGTCATGGATCGACCGTACCGGCCCCAGTTCGACCCCAGCGGCTTCGGCGAGCTGGGTCGCCTTGCGCAGGGCATCCTTTACCGCTGCCCCCCGGATCTGGTCCTGCACCTTGGCCGGATCGGCCACACCAAAGCTAAGCCCGCGGAAATCATTGGCGCCGACCCTCAGCACCTGATCAAGCACCTCGCCCAGACGATCCAGATCGCGGATCCTGAGGGCTAGGGTATTTGACGCCGAGAACCCGGTAATTTTGCGGCGGCCGTCGTCATAGCTGCGATCCTGCGACCAGACCGGGTTGAGCGAGATCTGCTGGGTCTGCATATCCTCAGCCGCGATGCCGGCCGCTCTCAACTCATCGACGACCTCCACCATCTTGGTCGAGACGGCCGACATGGCCAGCGCGGCCTCATCAGCTTCTTCGGTCACGCCAAGCGTGATTGTTGCCAGCGTGGGCGTGACCGCGATACGTGCGTCCCCGGTGACGGCAATCTGCCGGTCGATGCGGGTTTCATCGGCACTTGCCAGACCTGCTGCCAGCACGACGGCCAGGGCCGAGGCCAAAATATGTGTCGCTTTCATAGAACTGCTCCCTTTCTGAGGTGTTACATGGGGATGGCAATTGACCGCCTGCAAGGGGGAAATGGTGTCTTTTCCTTTCCCTTGCGCCCGCTCTGCCGTATGGTCTGCGCCAAGATCGCCTTGCCACACTGGGGTATGGGCACATTAGAGCTGAAGGCGTGTTTGCATCATGAAACCGGGGTTTGCACTCTCTCTGTCCTCCACCGGCGTTTGCCTGTTGCAGCGAGCCGCTGGTGGCTGGCGTCAGATTGGCACGGTTGCGCTGGATGTGGAGGATCTGGGTGAGGCATTGGCAGACCTGCGCCGACTGGGCGAACGGTACGCCCAGGGGCCGATCGCCTGCAAGCTCATCATTCCCAATGATCAGATCCGTTATCTGACCCTTCAGACCGGCGTCACTGACACTGCGGATCGTCGTGCCGCCGCCGAACGGGGACTGGACGGGGCGACCCCGTATCGGGTCGATGAACTGGCCTTTGACCTCAGCGAGGATGGATCGCAGACGCATGTGGCCGCAGTGGCCCGGGAGACACTGCAGGAAGCCGAAGATTTTGCTCTGATGCACGGGTTTCTGCCGGTTGGTTTCGTGGCGGTACCGGGCGATATGGATTTTCTGGGAGAGCCCTACTTTGGTGCCTCGCAGACGTTGCTGCAATCAGGGGAAGAACCGGCTGAGCCTGATGGAATTGCGGTCGTCAACATAGGCCCCGCCGCGCCGCCTGAGCCTGAGCCTGAGCCTGAGCCTGTGGAAAGCACGTCTGACGGCACCGAGGCCAGACCCGACGAGCAGCCGGATGCCCTGCCGACCGATGCCGCTGCTGTCGCCAAGGACGCAACGGCGGACGAAGCGGTTGTGAACACGGCTGCAACCGCGCCTGAAGCGAGCGACACTGTCGAAGCCTCTGCGGTGGAGACCGCACCGTCAGCGACAGCCGACACCCCAAGCGACCCCGCCGAACCCGCTGCCGCGACCGGGTTTTCCACGCGCAGGCGCAAGGAGGGCGCAGTCCGGAGCGAACCAACGCTGCGCGCCACGACTGCCGCGGCGGATGTGGCGTCGAGCCCGGCTGGAACTTCCACGGACGCGGCGCAACCGTCAGATAAACCGTCGGGCAAGGTCGCTGCTACAACACCAGGGCTGACTGCGAATGGCAAATCCCCTGATACTGGTCGCGTGGTCCCGCATGCGGCGTTTGGCACGATCGCCCTGGCAGATAGCCCTGTCGGGTCTGGTGGTGGTCTGGGCAAGGCCCCGGCCATAGTTACGCCGCCCGCAGCCGCCAAGGCCATCATCCCCCCGGCGCCAAAACCATCGGGTCCAGCGCCTGTCCTGCCCCGCGATGAAATGGTTGAGATTTCCCTGACGGACACCCCGAAGGATAAGAAATCCCTGCATGAAGCAGGCAAGGCTGCTCTGCTGGCAGGCGTCAGAAAGAAAAAAATCGGCGGCAAACCACGTTTCCTGGGGCTTGCTCTAGTGACGGCTCTGCTCCTATTCATGGCAATCGTGGCCGCCTGGGCCATACTTGCGGAAAAGCAGACGCGCAACGCCGTGACTGATGGTACCGCGGCCCCTCTGGACACGCCTGAGACCGCTGAGGCTGGCGACATTGCCCCACAGGTAAGCGCCATTCCCGATCAGCCGGACGATGGTTCCCTGCTACCGCTGGACAACATCTCCGATGACGCCGCCGCCGTGCCCTCAGACCCGGCAGAGAGCGACGTGGATGGGCTTTCCAGTACCGATACGGCGGTTCTGGATGCCCTGCGGCTTGAACAGGAGGGACCCGAAGCGGCGGAGCAGACGCTGACCGAAGACCTCGATCTGGCAGAGCTGGCACCTGAGGCGGACCCAGAAATGGGCGACGCCGAACAGGATACACCGCTGACCCGCGCCGCCCAATATGCGGCCACAGGTATCTGGCAGCACGCCCCCGAAACGCCGGAGGCACCGGGGGCGGAGAACCTCGAGACGCTTTACGTGGCCTCGATTGACCCGACAGATATTTCCGAAGATGCCATCGCGCTGCCGGATCCGGATCTCTACGCGACCGACCTGCAACTTGGTTCGGTCAGCACGCCAACGGCCGCCGGTCAGCAGTTTGAACTGGATGAGCGCGGCTTGGTCAAAGCGACCCCGGAAGGCAGCTTGAACCCGGATGGGGTCATGGTGTTCCTCGGTCGCCCGGAGAAAGTCCCGCCGCCGACACCGGCCCGCCCCGACCCCGAAGTTGCAGCGGCAGCAGAGGAAGCCGCGCGACAGGCGATCCTGTCGGAACTCCGGCCGAAGCAACGCCCCAGAGATCTGGTTGAGCAGAACGAACGGGCCCAGCTCGGCGGGTTGAGCCGCGCCGAGCTGGGCGCCTTACGTCCCCGCCCGCGCCCGCCCGGACTGAAGCCCGCTGAAGAGAACAGCCTGCCTGCAACCGCACAGGCCATTGCGCGCTCCGTGGTTCCGCGCGCGCGGCCGGCCAATTTTGCCAATCTGGTCGATCGTGCCCAACGCAACCCGCAGCGCAACGCGGAGCCGAGCATTGCCGAAGCCGTTGCCAGCAGCCCGCCGCAGACCGTGACGCCCCGGATCCCGTCCAGCGCGTCCGTGGCCCGTCAGGCCACGATCGACAACGCGATCAACCTGCGGCGCGTGAACCTGATTGGTGTCTATGGCACCCCTTCAAATCGCCGGGCGCTGATCCTGATGCCCAATGGGCGTTACAAGAAGGTGAAGGTCGGAGACCGGATCGACGGTGGCCGCGTTGTCGCTATCGGCGACAGCCAGCTGCAATACCAGAAAGGCAATCGAAATCTGACGCTGAAAATTCCGAGTGGCTAATTCCGAGTGGCTAGGGGCTGCATCTTAACTGAAGACGCTCATTCGAAGCTGACTTGTCAAAGCCGGACCTGCATAGGCCCGGCTTCTTTGGTTCAGTGGGGTAAGGGACAGTTATTCTACCCCTGTAAGCTCTCCATTGGCGATCTGCTCGCGCTCGATCGATTCAAACAGAGCCTTGAAGTTCCCCTCGCCGAAACCATCGTCGCCCTTGCGCTGAATGAATTCAAAGAAGATCGGCCCGATCACGGTCTTGGAGAAGATCTGTAGCAGGATCTTGGTTTCGCCCCCGTCAACGACCCCTTCGCCGTCGATCAGGATGCCGTGTTTCTGCATCCGGTCCAGAGGCTCGTCATGACCGACGACACGATCATGGCTCATCTCGTAATAGCTCGCGGGCGGCGCCGGCATGAAGGTGATCCCGCGTTCGGAGATTTCGTCGGTCGCCCCATAGATGTCCTCGGTCCCGACAGCAATGTGCTGGATACCTTCACCGTTGTATTTCTTCAGATAGGACACGATCTGCCCGGTTTCGCCACGATCTTCGTTGATCGGAATGCGGATCCGGCCACAGGGGGAGGTCAGCGCGCGGCTCAACAGGCCGGTGAACTTGCCCTCGATATCAAAGAAGCGGATTTCCTTGAAGTTGAACAGTTCACCGTAGAACTTGAACCACTTGTCCATATTGCCCTTGTAGACATTGTGGGTCAGGTGATCGAGGTAGTAGAAGCCGACGCCGCGTGGTTTGGACTGCTTCAGCCACTCGAACTCTTCGTTATAGGGCGAGGTGTCATAGTACTGGTCGATGAAGTAGATCAGAGAGCCGCCGATCCCCTTGATCGCGGGCACATCCATGGTCTTGTCGTCGCCCTCATAGGCTTCGGCGCCTTTGGACAGGGCATGTTCGAACGCTTTTTGCGCGTCAACCACCCGCCAGCCCATCGAGGGTGCGCAGGGACCATGCTCGGCCACGAATTTCTCGGCAAAGCTACCGGCCTCGGCATTCAGGATATAGGTGATATCGCCCTGCTGCCACAGCTCCACGCCGGGCTTTGCCTTATGATGACCAACCAGCTCATAGCCCATGCGCGTAAACAGATCGCGCAGCTCCTGAGGCTCGGGGTGAGCGAACTCGACAAATTCAAAACCATCGGTGCCGGCTGGGTTTTCGGCGCTGATGACGGACTTCGGGGCATTATGCGGGAACGGACCCATGCGGCTTCCTCCAGATCGGGAATGGTGTAGCTGCATCCAGAATACCGCAATTCCGATGCTTGTTTTGCGCATAGTTTAGGCTACACCTAGGACCAGATGCGCAGAATGCGCATTCATCTAGTGATTTACGTGAAAGTTCCGCACATGTTGGACGCAACCGATCAGAAACTGCTGGCAGCCTTGCAGAAGGATGCCCATCTTACCGCGCAGCAGCTGGGAGAATTGCTGAATCTCTCTGCCAGTCAGGCGGGGCGACGCAGGCAGCGACTGGAGGCTGATGGCTATATCCGCAGCTACGAGGCGCGGCTTGATCCTGACAAGTTGGGGTTGAGCGTACAGGGGTTTGTTCAGGTTCATCTGGAGAGCCACGGACCCGAACAGTCTGAGCGATTTTCCCGGTTGGTCAGATCGCGCCCGGAAATCACCTCCGCCTGGACGATGACGGGCGAAGCGGACTATTTACTTAGGGTATTTTGCACTGATCTGGCCGCCCTGAATCGACTTTTGCATGAAATTTTACTGCCACATCCCACTGTTGCGCGGGTCCAAAGTCAGATCGTCATGGCACAATTAAAAAGCGATGGCCCCCTGCCAACTTAAGGTTCCGTGAACACTCGTGCGATATACAAACACGGTACAGACTCAGAGATTGGATAGAGACCGTGTCCTTTGTAGATCGTCGCATTGAAAGCCGCCCCTCCCGCGGAGAAGCCCCATT
Source organism: Phaeobacter sp. JH20_34 (assembly GCF_048056095.1). NCBI lineage: Bacteria > Pseudomonadati > Pseudomonadota > Alphaproteobacteria > Rhodobacterales > Roseobacteraceae > Phaeobacter > Phaeobacter sp. JH20_34. Next base: position 445,135 of record NZ_JAYMWT010000021.1, read on the forward strand.
TGGGCTGAACGAAGTATTTTTCTCGCGCACTGACAGCCGCGGGGTCATTCTTGCCGGTAACTATGTATTTCGAAGGGTGTCCAATTACGACTGGGAAGAGCTGCTGGGCGCGCCGCATCGCACCATTCGCCACCCGGACATGCCCAAGGGCGTGTTTCAACTGTTCTGGGACACGATCAAAAGCGGCCAGACCATGGGCGCCTACGTCAAAAACAAATCGAAGGATGGCCTGTATTACTGGGTCTATGCGGTTGTCGTGCCCTGCGGCGATGGCTACCTGTCGGCCCGCCTCAAACCCAGCAGCAAGATCTTTGACAACGTGCGCGCCCTATATACCAAGCTGTTGGCTGCTGAAAAAGACGAAGGTCTGTCGCCAGAGGAAAGCGCCGAACGGCTGAAGAGCTGGATCGTCGAACATGGTTACGAAAACTACCGCCAATTCGCCACAAAAGCGATGAGCGAAGAACTGATCGCACGAGACATCGGGCTGGAGAACGAGCCGGATCAGATGATCGTCGATCTGTGCAAGATGCTGGCCAACGCCAAGACGCTTGTTGCGGAAACCGAAGGTCTGATCAAAGATTTCGACGCCATGCACACGATCCCGCATAACCTGCGGGTCATCGCGTCGCGCATTGAGCCGTCAGGCGGTCCGGTCACAGTGCTCTCGCAGAACTACGGTGCTATGTCGCGCGAGATGTCGGATTGGTTCGCGGCCCATGTAATGGGGAAAGACAGCAATTTTGCGGTGATTGAAACCGCCGTCGATGATTCACTGTTTGTCGAATGTATGGTTCGCGTTCTGAAGGAATGCGACATCCAGCTTCAGAAAGAGCGGCGCAGCCTTGGCGATGTCGACATGCAGGGCGAGCGTGAGGTACTGGCCGAACTGGTGGCTGCGCAGCTTGAGCGCGCGGGCAAAGGACTGGATCAGGTGGACCGCGAGGCGTCGCGCATCATGCATGCCTGTCAGGTCATGCACCGACATTTTCTTGGCCTCAGCTCAACCCGTGTCCTGTGTAAGATTGAAAGCGCCCGCCTGCCGGAATCGGGCGAGACACTTGCCGATATCATCGACCAGCTCGGCGTGTTTCAGGAACGTATTTCCCATCGCCTGGAACGTATCGCCAAATTGAGCAATGAAATCCGCTCGCTGGAACGCTGACACTGACCAAGCTGTTACGCGGCTCATTCTTTCGCATGGCGCTTTCGCGCGCCTGACCGGGGGCGCTCCTTGCTTTGGAGCGCCTCCGGGGTTCGTTGATCCCTCCGCATTTTGACATCCACGGCCGTGTCCCTGCCCGGTCTCATGATCGGTGGTATGAAAGGCCGACCGGCGGCAACGCTCCGCTATCGGGACGGCGGCATGTTAGACGTTGCCAACACGCCCTACGCTTGCGATATCAAAGCCTATGGACGCATTTCTTTATCAGGCGACAATTTACCTAGCAGCCGCTGTAATTGCGGTGCCCATCGCGGCGCGGTTGGGCCTCGGTTCCGTGCTTGGCTATCTGGCGGCCGGGATTATCATCGGACCGGTTTTTGGCTTCGTCGGAAGCGAAGCAGAAGACCTGCGGCATTTCGCCGAATTCGGCGTCGTCATGATGCTGTTCCTGATCGGATTGGAGCTTGAGCCGCGCGCGCTTTGGGCAATGCGGAACAAACTGCTTGGCCTTGGGGGGTTACAGATCCTTCTCAGCACCGTGGCCCTGATGGGCGCGGCCATGCTGGCGGGGGAGACCTGGCAGGTCAGCCTGGCCGTTGGTCTCGCGCTCTCGCTCTCGTCAACTGCGATCGTCTTGCAGACCCTCTCGGAGAAAGGCCTGATGCGTACCGGCGGCGGGCGGGCGACATTCTCGGTGCTGCTGACACAGGATATCGCAGTCATCCCGATTCTTGCACTGCTGCCCCTGCTCGCTGCCCAGCATGGCGCTCAGATCATTGGCGATGGATCCATTGCGCGCAGCGCCGAGGAAGCCCATGCGGCCTCCGGCCACGCAACGCTTTCTCTGGTCGAAGGGCTGCCCGGCTGGGCCGTGACACTGGTCACCATTGGCGCGATTGCGTCCATTGTGCTGGCCGGTGTCTATCTTGCCCGCCCGGTCTTCCGCTTCATCCACGCATCGAATCTACGGGAGATGTACACCGCCCTGGCGCTGATGATCGTCGTCGGCATTTCCTTCCTGATGACGCTGGTTGGTCTCTCGCCTGCGCTTGGCGCCTTTCTGGCCGGCGTTGTTCTGGCCAACAGCGAATTTCGCCATGAACTCGAAAGCGATCTCAACCCTTTCAAGGGGCTGCTGCTGGGGCTGTTCTTCATCACGGTCGGGGCTGGCATCAACTACCGCCTGTTCCTGGCCGAGCCGGGCGATCTGATCGGCCTTGCGCTTCTCGTCATCCTTGCAAAAGGCATAGTGCTTTATTTTGTCGGCAAGGCCTTCGGCCTGAAGAAACGAAATCACTGGCTGTTTACGCTGGGCCTTGCACAGGCGGGGGAGTTTGGCTTTGTCCTGCTGGCATTTTCGCGGCAGCTCAATGTCGTGCCGCCCGAGCTGTCGGAAAAGCTGCTTCTGGTGATTGCATTGTCGATGCTGATCACCCCGCTTCTGTTCATCTTTTATGACGTGCTGTCGAAATACAGCAAGGACAACCCCAAGGAACAGGCCGCCGACGAAATCGACGAAGAAGGTCCCGTCATCATAGCCGGGATTGGCCGCTTTGGTCAGATTGTCAATCGTCTGGTGCGCGCCAGCGGGTTCAACACGGTTGTGCTCGATAGCAATATGGCCTCGGTACAGCTGATGCGCCGGTTCGGGGTGAAGAGCTTCCTCGGCGATCCGACCCGGCCAGAGCTGCTAAAAGCCGCGGGGATTGCCAAGGCCAAGGTTCTGGTTGTCGCACTGGATGATCGCGAGGCTGCGCTGAGGCTGGTCGCCCATGCCCGTCGCGGCCATCCGGAGCTGCACATCGTTGCGCGCGCCTTCGACCGCAACCACGTGTTTGAGCTCTATAAGGCGGGGGCGAATGATATCGTCCGCGAGATGTTCGACAGCTCGCTTCGCGCGGGGCGCTACGTTCTGGAGCAGATCGGCCTAAGCGAATATGAGGCCGCACAGGCTGAACAGACCTTTTATGCGCATGACCGCCATACTGTGCGGGAACTGGCGGGCCTCTGGATCCCGGGCACGCCGGCCAGTGAAAACCCAGCCTACATCGCCCGCGCCCGCGAGTTGGAAAAAGATCTGGAAACAGCCCTGCTGGAGCTTGCCGAAGCAAAGAAGTCCACTGACCAGAAGTCAGCCTGAGCGCCGATCCTGCGCCGTCGCGCCCTGGCCTAGCTGACGGAGACGCCCGCCTCTTCAAATGTCGCCATACCGCTGTGGCAGGCAACGGCGGCCCGCAGGACCTGGATCGCCAAAGCCGCACCCGATCCCTCGCCAAGGCGCAGGTCAAGCGAGAGAAACGGCGGCTTGCCCAGGTGGGTCAACAGCGCGGCATGGGCGCTTTCGGCGCTCTGGTGACCCGCGACCGCATGATCCAGCGCCGCCGGATGGGTCCGCATCAGGCAGGCCGCAGCGGCACAGCAGATAAAGCCATCAAGAATAACCGGGATACGCATCATGCGGGCCGCAGTCATCGCCCCGGCCATGGCTGCAATCTCACGCCCGCCCAAACGGCGCAGCGCCTCGACACCGTCGGTGATGGCTGGGCCATGCAAGGCCACTCCTTCGGCCACGACCCGGGTTTTGTTGGCAAGCCCGGTATCATCAATACCGGTCCCCCGGCCGGTCCAATCCGCAGCGTCGCCGCCAAACAGCGCGCAGGCCAGCGCTGCGGCGGGGGTCGTATTGCCGATGCCCATTTCGCCGACAACAAGCAAATCCGCAGCCGGATCCACCGACTTCCACCCGGTCTGAAGCGCGCTGAGCAGCTCGACGCTGTCCATGGCGGCGCCTTTGGTAAAATCCTGAGTCGGTTTTTCAAGATCAAGGCTGTGAACATCCAGCCGGGCGCCTGCCAGCTTGGCCAGCTGATTGATCGCCGCGCCGCCGTGTTTGAAGTTCGCGACCATCTGCGCTGTCACTTCACTGGGAAAGGCAGACACCCCCTGCTCCACAATCCCGTGGTTGCCGGCAAAGACGATCACCTGCGGCGCGCGGATCACCGGACGCTCGCTTCCGCGCCAGCTGCCGTACCAGATTGCCAGATCCTCAAGCCGCCCCAGCGAACCAGGCGGTTTGGTCAGTTGACTGTTGCGCTCGGCGGCAGCGGTCTCAGCCTGTTCGTCCACCCCCGGGGCCTGCGCAAGCTGCGCACGAAAGTGATCAAGCGAAAAGAGCGGTGACAGCATTGAAAGCCTCATTGCATCGAAGGGGTCGTCGCAGGTAAAGCGGATCATCCGTATGTACCCGTTCATCTTGACACCGCAAGCCCTCTGTGAGGCCCGCAAATGCGAAAAAACGACATATCTGGCATAGATTTTCTACTCGTGTTGATCTTGTTGACACGTTTGCCGATGCCAAAGTTGCAAAAACAACAGTTTGCGCGCCATGCGCACGCGGTCTGGGCCTTCCCCTTTGCCGGGGTTGCCGTTGCGGTACCTGCCTGCATTCTGTCGATGATGGCGCTGGCCTTTGGGCTCAGCCCGATGGTCGCGGCGGGGATTGCGCTGCTGACGCAGACGGTGCTGACCGGGGCGATGCATGAGGACGGGCTGGCCGATACAGCTGATGGGTTCTGGGGTGGCTTCACACGGGAGCGGCGGCTGGAGATCATGAAGGACAGCCATATCGGCACCTATGGCGTTCTGGCCCTGATCCTGAGCGTTGGCCTGCGCTGGATGGCGTACGCCAGCATTCTGGCGGCGGCCGCCCCCTGGGCCCTACTGCCTGTTGCAATGCTGAGCCGGGCCATGATGCCACTGGTCATGGCCGCGCTTGCGAATGCGCGCGGCTCGGGTCTGTCATCCTCCGTCGGCCGACCGCCTTGGCGTGCCTGCGGGCTGGGGCTGGCGATTGCGGGTCTGGTGGCGCTGCTGATACTGGGCTGGTCAGGCTGGGGCGTATTGCTGGCCATGCTTGCCGCGACAGCCGTGATCGCGGCAACCGCGCGTACCAAGATTCGCGGACAAACCGGGGATGTGCTGGGGGCGACGCAACAGCTGAGCGAGCTTTCCGGGTTGCTGGTCCTTGCGGCGGCGCTTGGCTGAACAGCCACGCCTGGTTCCGGTCACTCCACCCCGCTGGTGCGGATTTTCAGCTGCCCGCCGCAATGTTTACAATGCACCGCGTCGATATCGTGGCGCGTCAATCCGCATTGGCTGCAGGTGTAGCGCACCCGCTGGGGGTTAAAGATCGCCTGCGCCAGCCGCACGAACAAAGTCACCCCCACAACCATGACAAAAACCGAAAATGTCTTGCCAGCTGGTGTGGCCATGGTGATGTCGCCGAAGCCGGTCGTGGTCAGTGTCGCCACGGTAAAATACAGCGCGTCAATGTAGGGATAATCGCTGCCGGATGTATCCATGAAGAACACAAGAGCCGTCATCGAGGTTGCGAAGACAAAGATGAAGAGGTTGATCCCCGCGATGATTGCATCTTCATGGCGGCGGAAAAACCGGCTGTCGCGCCGCAGGTCCTGTAGCAGATGATAGGAGTGGATCAGCCGCAGCCCTCGCAGGATACGTAGGAAAGCCAGCCCTCCCGGCAGGATCGTCTCCAGCAGCAGTGAGATCAGCACCACAATGTCGGCCAGCGTATAGATGCGCCAGAGCAGTTTGCGGCGGTTGCCGCTGATCCAGAACCGCGCCGCCAGATCCAAAGCGATGACGACACCGGCCATCCAGCTCAGCCCGATCAGCCAGGGACCATGGGGAATATGGGCCGTCGACATGAAGAATAGAATTGTAACCGCATCAAATCCGATCAGCCCGTAGCGAAACCGGACCGACGCGCTGTCGGTCCCGCGATAGAGATCGGTCAGGCGAGTCTTTAGGTCCGTCATGGTGTTCTCTGCTCGTTTTTTGGGTCTTGGCTCGATGTGTCACACACGAACGCCGTCACGATCCACATGTCAGCGCCTAAAGCATAGCGCAAAAACGAAAAAGGCCACGCCCTGGAGCGCGGCCTAGGTTTCTTTGTTCGTATATCCGATGGATCGGACCCTGCGGCGATCAGATCTGGATCAGGCCGCGCGGGAGGTCAGCACCTCGTCCACCTGCTTGGCGGCGGAGATTTCGTCACCACCTGAAACCGCCGCAACCTCGCGCGTCAGACGCTCAAGTGCCGCTTCATAGAGCTGACGCTCGGAATAGCTTTGTTCACGCTGGTCATCGGTGCGGTGCAGGTCACGGACCACTTCAGCAATGGAGATCAGGTCACCGGAATTGATCTTCTGCTCATACTCCTGGGCGCGACGCGACCACATGGCGCGTTTGACTTTCGCCTTGCCTTTGAGCGTGGTCATGGCTTTGGCGATCACATCGGGGGAGCTGAGCGACCGCATGCCGATTTCGGTGGCTTTATTGGTCGGCACCCGCAGTGTCATCTTGTCCTTCTCAAAGGTGATCACAAACAGTTCCAGCGTGAAGCCGGCCACTTCCTGCTCTTCGATCGAGATGATCTGGCCAACGCCATGGGCAGGGTACACAACATAGTCGTCAGGGCGGAATTCAGGCTTCTTCGATTTAGTCATACAGGTCTTTCCTCGCTCTGTGCCGACCTTCGGGTCGGCTGGGCTGCCACACATCCACGCGCGCGGTGATCCGAATACCCGCACCCACAGAAATGCCGCAGAAAAACCGCCATAGGACCCGTGCGTCGCAGGGCGCACAGTCAAGGCGGACATCCGTGGTTGGTCATTTACTGAAAGAGTATATCATATTTTCTGCCCCACAAAAAGGCAGCGCTCCGTGAAACATCATGGTCCCAATGGATCCAGACCCGAAAAATGCCATAAAACGGCGGGTCTCCGGTGCGGCCCGTTCCCGGACCGCGCAGTCTTGCAAAGGTGAGTCGCGAAGCAACCAGCCAGCTGGAGCCGCAGACACCTGCTGTTATCAGCCGCCTTCGCCGGGAGCTTCGGAGAAGTACTTCTCCAACTTGCCTTCTTCTCCGTCGCGTTCCTCTGCATCTGGCAGTGGATCTTTCTTGGAGACGATGACTGGCCACATTTCGGAGTATTTCCGATTGAACTCAACCCATTTGTCCATATCCGGCTCGGTATCCGGGCGGATCGCATCGGCGGGGCATTCCGGTTCGCAGACGCCGCAGTCGATACATTCATCCGGGTGAATCACCAGGGTATTCTCGCCCTCGTAGAAACAATCGACCGGACAGACTTCGACGCAGTCGGTGTATTTGCAGGCGATGCAGTTATCCGTAACGACATAAGTCATGGTGGCCGAGTCCCGTAGCTGTTTGGCTTGTAGCTAATTCACCCGAGCGCCGGCTTCAAGATGTCAAAACGCGCCATCCCGGCGACTAAGATCAAGCGCCCTGCGCTCTTTCTTATCCGGGCGACCTTTTCCTTCGTAGCGCGGATTACGCGGCACGGGGTCCTGTTTTTCGGTCAAATCAAAGTACAGCGCCTGTGCCTCTGGAGCAGGTCCGCGCCGTGTTCCAAGTGCTTCGACCCGGACGGTCCGGATGATGCGCCCTTGAGGGAAGGTCAGAACGTCCCCAAGAGAGACGTTCTGAGCCGGTTTTGCAATCTTGTTGCCATTGAGACGGAGATGGCCCGCGCTGACCATCTTGGCGGACAGGCTACGGGTCTTGAAGAACCGCGCCTGCCACAACCATTTGTCGATCCTGATCTTTTCAGCGACCTGCGTCATCCATGGCACCAGCAGCCGATCAATCGGATTGTTTCAGTCCCATCAGCGCCGCTGCAAAGGGATTGTCGGGATCAATCTGCTTTTCCTTCTTCGGCGGGCGGGCCGAATAGGTTTTGCTGCCCTGATCCTGACGGCCACCCTTCTTGCCGGGTTTGCCATCGCGGCCAGGCTTGCCGCCACGTGGTTTGCCCTTGCCGCGCGCAGCGTCGCCGCCACGCTTTGCACCGCTCTCGCCAGCGTCCTGACCGCGACGGCCACCGCCGCGGTGGCCGCCCGTCTTCCGGGCGCGCCCCCAGGTGAAGGTGTAGAACACCTCCATCTCAAGCTCGTCTACATTGGCATCGGCAGCTTCGCCAACCGGGGTCTCGATCTCGGCGGTCTCGGGGATCGGATCAACAGCTGCCGGGTCGGCCATGGTTTCTGCAACCGGTGCCACCCCTGCGTCCTCAATCGCCGCAACATCACCCGGAACATCGGCTGGCGCATCAGGATCAGCGGTAACTGTTTCCGTGACGGCAGCGGTATCGGTCTCATCCGGGGCGGCGGCAGGCGTGTTTTCAACCTGTTGCGCCGCGTCCATCACCGGGATATCCGCATCAGGCGTGCTGGTTTCGGTGACCACGGTGTCAACCGCCTTGGCCTTGACCCGCTCGCCCTTGTCGGCCTGATAGCCAAGCCCCTGCATCAAATCTGCAAACTGCTCCAGCGTCATGCCGGTGATCGACAGCATGTCGGCCTTGGCCTCGAACCCGCCACGGCTGTCTTCGGCGCGCAGCATGTCTGCAAGACGTTCGAGCATGTCGATACGGATCATGCGTTCGCCCGCGTTGCGATACCCGCACATGGTATCATAGCCCTGCGGAGCATCCTTGATCACAGGAACGGTCACCAGACCGGCAGGCGGTGCATCGGGGAATTCGCCAAGACCCTCGGACAGCGCCCAGAGCACCAGCCGCAGGCGAGTCGGCGCCGGCTTCAAAAGCAGCGGCATGAAGATGGTGAACTGGCCAAAGCGGATGCCATGTTTGCGCAACGCGCCACGTGCATCCTGGTCCAGATCTTTCACTTCCTGCGCGACACTGCCGCGCGGCAGCAGACCCAGCCCCTCGACCATGCGGAAGGCAAAGCCACGGGCCAGGCCGGTCAGCTCCTCGTCGCGCTGCAGGTTGAGCAGCGGCTCAAACAGCGCGTTGATCTTGCGTGAGATGAAATGTTGCAGGCGGCGTTCGACCTTCTGGGCCACATCTGGGCCCGCAGTATCGTCGACAAACACCTCGATGCGCGGATTCAGCGGGTCAGCGCCGGCCACCAATTTGCCGACAGCATATTCACCCCACATCAGGCCGCCCTGATCGGTAAAATCAATTTCGGTATCCGGCGCGTTGTAAAAACGGTCAGCCCGGAGATGAAAATGCGGTGCGAGTGCTTGCAGGGAGGCGGATTTCAACGCCTTTGCCTCGGCGCCTTGTGCGCCCTTGTCCGGCGAGAACCGGAACCCTTCAAGACGACCAACGAATTCACCTTCGACGGTCACTTCACCCTTATCATTCACTTCGGCCAAAAGGGCCTCCTTCTGTTTGAGCCGGCGCAAAAGCACGGATGTGCGCCGGTCCACAAATCGCTGAGTCAGACGTTCGTGCAAGGCGTCCGACAATCTGTCTTCTACAGCGCGCGTCTCCCCGCGCCAATGACTTTCATCACGGACCCAGCCGTTCCTTTGTGCGACATAGGTCCATGTTCGTATAAAGGCCAAACGTTTCGACAATGCGTCAATGTCGCCATCAACCCGATCAATCCGTTTGACCTGCCGCGCCAGCCAGTCGTCCGGGACAACGCCTGAGTCGTGCAAATACTGGAACAAAACGCCCAAGAGCCCCGAATGTTCCGATTGCGAGATACCGCGAAAATCCGGGATGCGACAGATATCCCAGAGCAATCGTACCGAGGGCGCGTTGGTTGTGCGCGCCAGAATTTCATCCTGCTGGGACAAGGATTTCAAGGCGATAAGATCGTCCGCTTCGCGGGCGCGGATCAGGTTCTGATCGTCAGGCGCTGATTCGAGAGCGCGGATCAGTGCCTCTACCGTGCCGAATTGCAGCGCCGAGGAACGCCAGTTCAATTTCTTCAACGGCGTGAACCGGTGTTCCATGATCGCCTGCGCGACGCCATCCTCCAGCGGCGGGGCATCGCCGGTAACCCCAAAGCTGCCGTGACTCATCCCGCGCCCTGCCCGCCCCGCGATCTGGGCCAGTTCATTCGGGGCCAATTGCCGCATCCGGCGACCGTCAAATTTGCTGAGCGACGAAAAGGCGACGTGATCGATATCCAGATTGAGACCCATGCCGATGGCATCGGTCGCGACCAGATAGTCCACCTCGCCATTCTGGTAGAGCTCGACCTGGGCGTTGCGGGTCCGGGGGCTGAGCGCGCCCATCACAACGGCTGCCCCGCCCTTCTGTCGGCGCAACAGTTCGGCGATGGCATAGACATTGTCGATGGAGAACCCGACGATAGCGGTGCGCGCAGGCATCCGGCTGAGCTTCTTGGATCCGGCATAGACCAGATCCGAAAGCCGTTCGCGGCGCATAAACTGCACGCCCGGAACCAACGCAGCAATCGGCCCGCGCATGGTGTCAGCGCCAAGAAACAGCGTCTCATGAGTGCCACGCGCCCTTAGCAGACGGTCGGTAAAGACATGGCCCCGTTCCGGGTCGGCGCAGAGCTGGATTTCATCCACCGCAAGGAAATCGCAGCCCATCCCCTCGGGCATCGCCTCAACAGTGCAGATCCAGTATTGTGCGCGCGGCGGCACGATACGCTCTTCACCGGTGATCAGTGCCACCACCGACGGGCCACGGGCGGCGACGACCTTGTCATAGACCTCGCGCGCCAGAAGCCGCAACGGGAATCCCATGACACCCGTGCGATGCCCCAGCATACGTTCAATCGCATAGTGCGTCTTGCCGGTATTGGTCGGCCCCAAAACCGCCAGGACCCGGGCGCTCCCGGAACTCTGCGTGCCTGTCATGATATTGCCCTCAACGCCCGAACCGAGCTCAACTGTCCGCCCTAAAGCTCTTTGCCCTCGACTTCGGTCTTCAGCCGGTCGAGCGCGCTGGTTATCGCCTCGTGGTGCGGATGTATAGCCTGCGCCCTTTTATAGGCCTCATAGGCGTTTTGCGGGTCATTGAACTGTTCGAACATCGCCCCCAGCGCAAAAATCGCATTGTAGTCGTTGGGGTTCAGCATCAGCGTCTGCTCCAGATCGGCCACGGCAGGGCCATAGAGGCCCGCGGTGAAATACGCCCGTGCCCGCTCGTACCAGCCCATGGCAAATCCTGGCGCATGATCGGTCAGCGCAGTCAGATGCTCGATGGCAATCCGGGTATCGCCGCGGTCCAGCGCGTCCTTGCCACGTTTCAAAAGCAGGTCCATCGCAGGCGAGCCGCTACTGTTCCAGAGCGCCTGCAGGGATCTGTCCAGACCGATGGCTTCCTGCGGGTCGGCATCGGACAAAGCGGCCAGCAGGTCCGCCTCGCCCTGAACCTCCTGAGCGTGACCTTGCAAAGGCACGGAAAACAGGACTGTCAAAGACGTTGCCGCCACGATAGCTTTGAGATTGGAGAATTTTGCAACCATGATGGGTTAAGTGTAACCGCGCAGCCTGCGTTTTCCAGAGTGGGAAGGACATCCTTCACATAAATTTGCAGGCTGCGGACCAAAATGAGGACTGAACATGAGCGAAACGCTGACCCAAGCAGCAGAAACGCTGAACGCAAAAATGGATGGTGGCTTTGACGGCTCCGCCAAATTCGACATCACCGGCATGGGTACCATCATGCTGGATCAGAACGGGGCCCGCGTCGCCGACGAAGAGGCAGAGGTCACCATGACCGCCGACGCAGAGACGTTTCAGTCCATCATCGAGGGTGAACTGAACCCGACCACGGCATTCATGAGCGGCAAGCTGACCATCGACGGTGACATGGGCACCGCGATGAAACTGGCATCGGCGATGGCCTGATGGACGCGCGCCCGATGGATCTGACCCCCGCTCCCTTCTTTGCCGATATCGCGCGAGGACCAGACGGCGGGCAGGCCCATTGGGTGAGCACCAGCGATGGCCTGCGCATCCGCGTGGGCCATTGGCGCCCTGCGGGCGCTGAGAAGGGCACGTTGCTGCTGTTTCCCGGGCGCACCGAATATATCGAAAAATACGGCGGAGCTGCCCAGGATCTGGCAAGCCGAGGCTATGCAACGCTGGCAATCGACTGGCGCGGCCAGGGGCTGGCGGACAGGATGTTGCCGGAGCGGCTTCTGGGTCACGTCGTCGCCTTTCGCGATTTTCAGAAAGACGTCCAAGCGGCGGTCGAGCTGGCCGATCGGCTCGCTCTGCCGAAACCATGGTTCGTCCTCGGCCATTCTATGGGCGGCGCCATCGGTCTGCGCGCAGTCATGGAAGGGCTTCCGGTCAAAGCCTGCATTTTTTCCGCGCCGATGTGGGGAATTCAGATCCCGCCCGCGCTGCGGCCCGTGGCGCGGCTGCTCAGTTCTATGGGTGACCGGTTCGGCATCGGCGCAATGCGGACCCCGACGACAACCCTAGCCCCATATGTGCAGGCCAGCCCGTTCGAGGGCAATTCGCTCACCAATGATCCTGAGATGTACCGCCTGATGCAGGATCAGCTTGCGGCACAGCCCGATCTGTCGCTTGGCGGGCCGACCGTCCGATGGCTGGGCGAAAGCCTGCGAGAATGTGCAGCCCTTGCGAAAATGCCCTCACCCGCACTGCCCTGCATCACCTTCCTCGGCACACAGGAACAGATCGTCAATACGGCAGCCATTCATGACCGGATGGCGCGCTGGCCGGGCGGCGAACTGGATCTGGTCGAGGGGGCGCAGCATGAGGTGATGATGGAAGAGGCTGAAACCCGCCGCGCCATTTTTGACAAGATCACCCGTTTGTTCGATCAATACGCAGACTAGGTTCACCCCGGACAGGCTGACGCGATCAGCGTTCTTAAAATCTCGCGCGCAGTGCCCCCTGCCCGGCCAATAAATCGCCGCCCGACGCGGGCCGCTTGCTTGTGATCCCCAGCCCTCGCGCTTAGATGTCGTAGAAGACACACAACAGCCCGAGGTGCCCTGATGTTCAACGCTCCCTTCCTTGACCGCGACCTGATGCGAGACGCCAACGCCAATGATGCGGGCGGTGCCGGGCCGGATGGGCTGGGCAATCTGCCTGAATGGGATCTGAGCGACCTCTACACCTCTGAGGATGCGGCAGAGCTGGATCGCGACCTCAACTGGCTGGAGAAAGAATGCGCCAGTTTCGCCAGTGACTACGAAGGCAAACTGGCCGATCTGGATGCCGACGGTCTGCTGGCCTGCGTCTTGCGCAACGAGAAGATCAACGCCATCGCCGGGCGGATCATGTCCTTTGCTGGTCTGCGCTATTATCAGCTGACCACCGATGCCGGTCGCGCCAAATTCATGTCCGACATGCAGGAGAAGGTAACGATCTTCACCACGCCGCTGGTGTTCTTCTCGCTTGAAATCAACCGGGTTGAAGACGCGGCACTGGAGGCCCATTTCGCCGCCAACAGCGATCTCGCCCGCTACAAACCGATTTTTGACCGTATTCGCGCGATGAAGCCTTATCAGCTGTCTGACGAGCTGGAGAAATTCCTGCATGATCTGGGCGTTGTAGGCGACGCCTGGGAGCGGCTTTTTGACGAAACGATTGCCGGCCTCACCTTCACCGTTGACGGCGAAGAGTTGAACATCGAAGGCACGCTGAACCTGTTGACCGAACAAGACCGCACCAAGCGGGAAGCCGCGGCGCGCGAACTTGCCCGGGTGTTCTCCGACAACATCAAGATCTTTGCCCGTGTCCACAATACCCAGGCCAAGGAAAAGGAAATCCTGGACCGCTGGCGCGGGATGCCCTCTCCGCAGATGGGACGCCATCTCTCCAACCACGTCGAGCCGGAGGTCGTCGAGGCCCTGCGAGAAGCTGTGGTGGCCGCCTACCCCAAGCTGTCGCATCGCTATTACGAGCTGAAGCGCAAATGGCTGGGGCTGGACCGGATGCAGGTCTGGGACCGCAATGCGCCGCTGCCAATGGAGACCTCCCGCACCGTCAAATGGGAGGAAGCACGCAAGATGGTGATGGATGCCTATAGCGCTTTTGATCCGCGCATGGGCGATCTGGCAGAGCCGTTCTTTGAGAAGGGCTGGATCGACGCCGCCGTGAAACCGGGCAAGGCGCCGGGGGCATTTGCTCACCCGACCGTCACCGATGTGCACCCCTATGTGATGCTGAACTACCTCGGCAAACCGCGCGATGTGATGACGCTCGCGCATGAGCTGGGCCACGGCGTGCACCAGGTACTTGCAGCCGAGCAGGGCGAAATGCTGTCGTCAACGCCGCTGACGCTAGCGGAAACCGCATCTGTGTTCGGCGAGATGCTGACCTTCCGCAAGATGCTGGAAAACGCCAAGGACCAGAACGAGCGCAAGATCCTCTTGGCGGGCAAGGTCGAGGACATGATCAACACGGTCGTGCGCCAGATCGCGTTCTATGACTTTGAATGCAAATTGCATGCCGCCCGCGCCGAAGGCGAGCTGACCCCTGATGGCATCAACGCGCTGTGGATGTCGGTACAGGCCGAGAGCCTTGGTGAAGCCTTTGATTTCATGGACGGCTACGAGACCTTCTGGACCTATGTACCGCATTTTGTCCACTCGCCCTTCTACGTCTACGCCTATGCTTTTGGCGACGGGCTGGTGAACGCGCTCTACTCCGTCTACGCCGAGGGGGCCGAAGGGTTCGAGGACAAGTATTTCGACATGCTGAAGGCAGGCGGTTCCAAACACCACAAGGAACTTTTGGCGCCCTTTGGCCTGGATGCCTCTGATCCCACCTTCTGGGACAAGGGCCTAAGCATGATCTCCGACATGATCGATGAGCTGGAAGCGATGGAGGGGTGAAGCCGATTACCCTGCGCTCGGCGGCGCGCAGCGAGCTTGATCTGGTCGCCCATACAAGTGTGGAACCGGATCAGGTCCGCTTCTCTGGCACCGTGGCGCAGGCCTTTGAAGAAGGCGAGGACGGCGTGGATTTTTACGCCATCCTCGACGGGCCCCGCGCGCTGGGGTTCTTGAAGATCGACCGCCTTTAACACGAAACCTATGATTTCGCCTCGGCAGATGAGCTGGGCCTGCGCGCGTTTATGATCGACCGCGGCGCGTAGGGTAAAGGTTATGCCCCCACAGCCGTCTCTGCTTTACAGAGCAATCTGCCGACCCAGTACCCGGCCCGCCATGCAGTGGTGCTGAGGGTGAATTTGCAAAACTCTCCGGCGGTTCGCTGCTATCAGAAAGGCGGGTTTCAGGACACCGGCGGCATCTATCCCCATGGCCTTGCCGGCCCCCGGCACATCCTGCGGATGGCCCTACCGCGCGAATAAACCATCATCAATCGCCGCCAGGTGGCGGTCACCCCAGGCAGCAAAAGCCTTTACACTCCTGGAACCGCACTGTCGGATTTTCGGACAATTTATGGTATAGTTTCGCCGTTCACCAGTTTGAGGGGATGAGTAATGTTTATTTTCAAAAAAATTTGTGTATTGGCGATTGTGTCAGCCCTGGCAGCGACGCCGGTTTTCGCAGCGGGCCCCGACCGGAAAAACCGCGTAAGCGGACAAACGGTTGTCGAGCTTTATTCCGGCAAGACATGGATCTGGAGCAAAGGGGGCTCGTATTGGGCGCCTGACGGGAGCTTCCAAGCCGTTTGGGAAGACAGCGTTGGCTTGGGAAAATGGTACGCAACCTCAAAGGGCCAGCTGTGCTATGAGGCGCTCTGGTACAGCAGCGAAGGCGGGTCCGGGGATCAGAACAAAGAATGCTTCCGCCATGTAGCAGACAGCAAGGGCCAGCTGTGGAAGTACAGCGACAAGGACCAATCATGGTACAAGCCGACGAAGGAGTTCGCCGAACGCGTGAAGCCCGGGAACAAGATCTCGTCACAGGTCCGCAAGCTGCGCAAGAAATACGGCATCTGACAGCCTCAGACAGCGAGCCGGACCGACTGAGTAGCTACGGTTAGCAACGCATGCGAAACTGGTCCGCAGGATACCTGCACTGGAGACCTGCTCCCGGTAGACAAGTACGGTCAAGATTAACCGTCGAAGAGTGGCGCGCCGTAGCTGACGGCGCGCCACTGCTCACTGATGCGGGAAGTAATCTTCGCAGTCGCCGTCGCGGTAGACATCTGCCGTACAGCAGTGCAACCCGCCGCCAAAGGCATAGGCGTCGCGCAACTCGACCTCGACCACCTCCATGCCCAGCTTGTCCATCTGCTCGGCCTGATAAACCTCGGATTTCTCGACGCAGACGGTTTTCGGATCCAGCACCAGCACGTTCATCGACAGCCAGGTGGAGGAGTAGCACAGCGGCGGCGGGGTGTTGTGGGCAGGCTGTGCTGCGTCAACGATTTCCCAGCCGTTCTTGTTGAACATCTCGCGCTGCTCTTCCGGCAGGCGGCGCTGCGGGTTGTTCAGGATCAGCCCCGGGCGCAGCGGTGTGAAAGTGGCGTCGATGTGGATCGGGTACGGATCGCCCGGGAAGTTCACAGTATGCACCCTGTGATCCGGGAAGTGGCGGCGCAGCCACTCAATGCCCTTGAGGTTCGTTGTGAAGCCGTGCTGCACCACCAGATCCTTGCCAAAGCGCAACACGTCGGCGGCGTCAAACAGCGGCTCTTCCTCGGTGGTGACAAAGAATTTCTCCGCCGCCCATTCCAGCCGCTTGGCCACGCCGATCTTCTCGCTGAGGTAATCCGGGTGGTAATCTGCGTCCGTGAGGCGCGGCTTGGGGGCGGCTTCGTGGCGGAACCTGGGGTCTTCTTCCCAGTACTTCTGCAAAAGCGGGCGGTAGTTCAGGTATTCGAACCAGCGGCAGCGGTAGGACATCGTCGCTTCCAGCATCTCATGGCCGACAGTCAGCAGCACGTCACGCGGCGGCATGCAGCCGAACTGGCTGTCGGTGTTGAAGTCCGGGGTGGTCACCGGCTGGGAATGATCAATCGAAACCGGCCGGTCCACCCGGATACCGCGGTTCTGCAGCTGGCTGGCAAAATTGTCCAAAAGCTCATTGGCACGGTCGATGGTTTCCTGCGGGCGGCGGCCCCACTGGCCGCGCATGTCGCTGTCTTCCGGCACCTTGGCATCCAGCGCGGGCTCTTCCGGCGGGATGTGGCAATCATCGGCACGGCCCACGATCACATGGCGCAGCGTGTCCCATTCATTCCAGCTTTTGACTTCAGTTTTTTCCGGCGACCAGGCCATGGATGCCTCCCTTGATCTCGGGAGGCAAAGGCGGGGCCTTCAATCTCCCGATTGAAAGTCCCGGCGTACAGGAGCGTGGTTTTGGGCCAGAGCAGTCTGCCTGCGGCGACGCCATCGCCTGTGAGCCCGGCTCGGGATATAGCATCCGCAGATGGCGCGGGGAAGATACTTCGGCGCGATCAAGCCGGCGAAAGGACCATGTTACTTCAGCTGGCTGTCCTTGGAGCCGCGCCGATTGATTCCGCCACGCGCCTGCTGGGCGCCGTCGCGTTCCTGCTGACACTCGATACAGAGTTTGACGCCAGGGATCGCCTTACGCCGCGGTTCGGGGATCGGCTCCTCGCAATCGGCGCAATGTGTCAGGCTTTCACCGACCGGAGCGCGCCTCGACCTGAGACGCGCCAGCTCGTCACTGATTGACGCTTCGATCTGTTCACTCACCGCACCATCGCGGGTCCATCCTCCGGCCATTCTGTTTCTCCTCCTGTCCTGCGATTTACTGGTTTCGACCTGCTGCACCCCTGGCTGCGAAACGCCCTCCGCACCGCTCGGGTTCCGGTATCCGCCGGATCGCAGTCTACAATGCGGGCGCTTTATCGGGAACGAAATCGCGATCCGGGCTGTTGAGTATTCGACGACGGCACCGATGCCGTCTTTCTTTTGTGACCGCGCATCACTGGCATGACAAGTATCTGAGCCGAGCGCGGAATTGACCGACTCTGAAGGAGACGCCGCTCATGCTGAAGATCCACTGCCTCGCCTACTCCCGCGCCATTCGCCTGATCTGGCTGATGGAAGACCTCGGGCAACCCTATGATGTCACAACCTACGACCGCACGGATAACTTCAGGGCGCCTGAAAGCCTTGCCAAGATTCATCCGCTCGGCAAATCGCCTGTGATTGAGGACGCCGACATGAAGATAGCGGAATCGGCGACCTGCCTGCGGTATCTTTCTGATCGCTATGGTGACAGCCGCCATCAACCAGCTCCGGGGACAGCAGACGCATTGCGCCACGACGAGCTGCTCGACTACGTCGAGAGCTCCTTTGCCGACGTTGCGATGGGCGTGCTCCTGCCGGCCCTGAAGGGAGAGGATGCTGGCGATGAGGCCAAGAAAGCTCTGGACCTGCATCTGGACTACATCGCCCAGCAGCTTCCTGAAACGGGCTTGCTGTTTGGCGATCAGGCCGCGCTCGCCGATATCCAGTTCTCGTACATCCTCGCCAATCTGGCGGCGATTGGCGCGCTGAAAGATGCGCCGCGCGTCGCGCGCTACTGGACCGATCTGCAGGCACAGGATGGCTACAAGGCCGCAGTGGCGAAGGTGGGACCGATGGCTCCGTCGTTCTGACCCGTCGCCCCGCTGTGCCCCCCCAATTGTCCCAATCCCATTATCGAAATGAGGAAACCGTTATGAAAGTTCTTGTCGCAGGTGCTACTGGCAATACAGGCCGCCGTGTGGTGGAAAAACTCCAGCGCCTGGGCCACCAGCCCATCGCATTGATCCGGGAGGGGTCGGATACCAGCACGCTTCCACCCGGGACTGGCACGCGGCGCGGCGACCTTACCGACCTGCCTACGGATGTCTGCGAGGGGTGCGACGGTGTGATCTTTGCAGCAGGAGCTGGCGGCGACACCTCTCGCGAGATGACGGACAAGGTTGATCGTGATGGCGCGAAGGCGCTTGTGGATCTTGCAAAATCATCGGGCGTGACCCGGTTTGTCATGCTTAGTTCGATAGGAGCCGGCGATCCCGATCCCGAAAGCGAACTTGCCCATTACCTGCAGGCCAAACACGACGCGGATGTTTATCTGGAACAGTCGGGACTGGACTACGCGATCCTGCGCCCAGTACGTCTGACTGATGGCGACGGCAGCGGAGACCTGCTGTTCGGCGAGCAGGTCGATCCCGAAGGCGTCGCCGCACGAGGCGATGTCGCCGCAACCCTCGCAGATGCCGTCAGCAACTCGGCATGGTCGGGAAAGACAAAGCGGATGCAGTCACTGTAGCCGCGGACCATCGCTGACAGCCCTCCTCCTTCTAGCGCAGACGCAGCTCTGTCGTCCCGTCAAAGAAATAGGCGTCAGCATCGTCAAAATCCAAGGCGACGGCGCTTCCTTCGGGCAGCGCCTCGTCCCCCCGTGTTTCGACAATGACCTTCTCTCCCGTTGGGGTGCGTAGATAGTCGTAGGACACACCGCCCAGCCGCTCGCGCAGATCAAGGATCAGATCGCTGTCACGGGCGACGACAGAGAGATGCTGCGGGCGCAATCCCACAAGGACCGATGCACCCTCTTCAGGCAGCGTGACAGAGGCCGCGATCCGGCGGCCGCCAAGAGCGGGTACTGTGACCGCGCCGCCGGAAACGGTCGCTTGCAGGAAATTCATGCTCGGCGAGCCGATAAACCCCGCGACGAACCGGTTGTCGGGATCGGCGTATAGCTTCATCGGGCTGCCAACCTGTTCGACGCGACCGGCCCGAAGCACGACGATCTTGTCTGCCAGCGTCATCGCCTCCACCTGATCATGGGTCACATAGATCATCGTGGCGCCAATTTCCTTGTGCAGCCGAGCGATCTCGACCCGCATATCCACGCGCAGCTCGGCATCGAGATTTGACAGCGGCTCATCGAAGAGAAAGACATCCGGCCCGCGCACGATCGCACGTCCGATGGCGACGCGCTGGCGCTGCCCGCCCGACAGCGCCTTGGGTTTGCGTTTAAGGTATTGATCCAGCTTCAGGATCCGGCTGGCCTCTGCCACCTTTTCCCGGATCGCATCCTTGGGATGACCGGTCATCTTAAGCCCGAACCCCATATTATCCTCAACCGTCATATGCGGATATAGCGCGTAGGACTGGAAAACCATCGCAACCCCACGGTCAGCCGCATCCAGTCGTGTGACATCCCGCTCACCGATATGGATGCTGCCGCTGCTGGTCTCCTCCAACCCGGCGATCATCCGCAGAAGCGTCGACTTTCCGCACCCGGATGGGCCGACAAAGACGCAGAACTCACCGTCCTCAATGGTGAGGTCCACGTCGTGGATCACCTGAACGTCACCATATTTCTTGACGGCCTTGGCCAGAGTGACCCCTGTCATGTGTTCTCTCCCTCGGGTTAATTTGGAAATTGCCAGGTCTCGGCCGCTGCCGCGATTTCCTTGGCGGTTGTCATCAGGGCCGGTCGAAGCGTCTCCAGCTCCTCCAGCGAGCGACGCTGCACGGAGGAGGTGATCGACAGCCCGCCCATCACTTTGCCCGCCTCCGACAGGATCGGAACGGCAATGCAGATGATGCCCGGTTCATGCTCTTCACGGTCGAAGGCAACGCCGTCTTTGCGGATCTGCTGCAACTCGTCCATCAGCGCCTCTGGCGTGGCCAACGTGTTGGGCGTATGGGCAAAAAACGCCTGCCTGCGGATCGCATCCTGCTGCGCCTCCTGCGACAGATACGCGATCATCGCCTTACCCACCCCGGTACAGTAGCCCGGCCCTATTTTGCCCGCCTGGCTGAACATCTCAATCGGTGTGGCCGCATTACGCTTGTCGACGTAGAGTACCTGCCCCCGATCCAGCTGCGCCAGATGTATGGTCTCGCCGATATCCTGTGACAGCTTGTCCAGATAGGGCCGCGCCACCGGAGCCAGCGCGCTTTGCCGCCAGGCAGCATGAGCCAATCGCACCAGGCGCAAACCCGGAGCATAGGTCTGATGGGTCTCATCATAGGACAGCATCCCCTGATTGGTCAGCGTCTGCACCAACCGGTACAGCGTCGCCTTGGGGTGATCCGAGGCCGCCAGCACCTCGCCGAACCGCATTGGGCGGCCCGCTTCAGCGATCTGATCCAACACGGCCAGAGCCTTGCCAACGGTGCCATCTGTCTCTCGCGATTGGGGCGCAGCTTTCGCCATTACTGTCCTTTCTCTGATCGGGCGGGGCCGATGTAACTGTTGACATCCTTAGCCGAGCGCGGTCATAGTTTCAATAGTTGGAATTTGGTTCCAATATATGAAACCAAACGACACACGTCAACAGGGAGGACGTCATGAAGACTTTGAAAGGAACAGTTGCGAGCCTGGCTCTCAGCCTCGGCCTGGCCACTGCGGCACAGGCTGAATTGAGCGGCACGCTCAAGATTTTCTCAGATATGTCCAATCCTGCGCCGCGCGCAGTAATGGAGGGGATGGCGGCTGAATTCGACGCGATGCACCCGAACCTGACCGTTGAGCTGACGGTGATCGACCGCGAGGCCTACAAGACGCAGATTCGCAACTTCCTATCTGCCAACCCACCGGACGTGGCCAACTGGTATGCGGCAAACCGGATGCGGCCCTATGTCTCTGCCGGGTTGTTCGAAGACATTTCCGACCTTTGGGCAGAGCCGGAAATCGCTGATGCGCTGGCTTCCACCAAGGGCGCAATGACATTGGACGGCAAGCAATGGGGCGTGCCCTACACCTACTACCAGTGGGGCGTCTACTACCGCGAGGACATCTACAACGAGCTTGGCCTCGAAGAGCCCGAGGACTGGGAGACCTTCAAAGCGAACTGCCAGAAGATTCTCGATTCAGGTCGCAAGTGTTTCACCATCGGCACCAAGTTCCTGTGGACGGCCGGCGGCTGGTTTGACTACCTGAACATGCGCACCAACGGCTATGATTTCCATATGGCGCTGACCAATGGTGAAGTCGCCTGGACCGATGACCGTGTAAAGCAGACCTTTGCCAACTGGCGGGAACTGATCGACATGGGGGCCTTTATCGACAACCATCAGTCCTACAGCTGGCAGGAGGCCCTGCCCTTCATGGTCAAAGGTGAAGCCGCCGCCTATCTGATGGGCAACTTTGCCGTGGCACCGCTGCGTGAAGCCGGTCTTGGCACCGATCAGCTGGATTTCTACCAGTTCCCGACCATCAATCCCGATGTCGAGCTGGCTGAAGACGCACCAACCGACACCTTCCACATTCCATCCGGCGCCCAGAACAAAGAAGCCGCGCGCGAGTTCCTGCGTTTCGTCGTCTCGGCGGACAATCAGACCAAGATCAACGGCGGCGCAGCACTCGGCCAGCTGCCTGTGAACTCAAAGTCCTCCGTCGATGATGACGAAATGCTCAATCAGGGCTTCGAGATGCTGTCCGCCAACGCGCCCGGTGGTATCGCGCAGTTCTTTGACCGCGATGCACCAGCGGAAATGGCCTCCGTTGCCATGGAGGGCTTCCAGGAGTTCATGGTCTTCCCGGACAATCTGGATGATATCCTGAACCGTTTGGAAAAGACCCGCGAGCGCGTCTACTGATCACTGCTGCTGGCCAAAACAACGCGCAAGGCCGATCTGCCTATCGGCCCTGCGCAGCCCGGTCACGGACCGGAGCGCGCAATATGCTGAACCGTATCGGCCCTTCCCAGTCGACAGGCTGATATCAATCGACAAACAAGGGAGAATTCCCGTGGCTGAGATGAACCTCGCTCCAGAAACCAGATCGTCTGCCAGCGCATCAGGCAGCCGTGACAGCTGGCTAAGGCGCAATCGTCAGACCCTTGCGCCCTGGCTCTTTCTGGCGCCCGGCGTGATTTTCTTTCTCTTCTACGTGATTTTCCCGATCGTACAGAGCTTCAACCTGTCGTTCTACCGCTGGGACGGGCTCGGTGATCCACAGTTCGTCGGCATGGAAAACTACCGGGAGCTGATGGATGATCGCGCGTTTGAGGTCTCGCTCTGGAATAACCTGAAATGGCTTCTGCTGTATTTGCTGGCAATCCCGGCAGGCCTGTTCATCGCGCTGTTCCTCAATCAGACCGTAACCGGCATTCGCCTATACAAGTCTCTGTTCTTCTTTCCATTTGTGATCAGTCAAGTTGTTGTCGGCCTGGTGTTCAGCTGGTTCTATGACCCGACCTTTGGCCTGCTCAATCAAGTGTTGGGCTGGGTTGGCCTTGGGCCGTTGAATGTGCTGGGGGATCCGACGCTGGTGACCTATGGCATCATCGCGGCAGGCCTGTGGCCGCAGACGGCCTATTGCATGATCCTCTACCTCACGGGCCTCAATGCGGTTGATCCCGAACAGGTCGAGGCGGCGCGGCTGGACGGTGCCAAAGGCGCCAAGATGCTGTGGTATGTGATCATCCCGCAACTGCGGCCGGCGACCTTTGTCGCCTTTGTCGTGACAATCATCGGCGCACTGCGCAGCTTTGATCTGATCTCCATCATGACCAACGGCGGCCCGTTCGGCTCCAGCCGGGTGCTGTCGTTCTACATGTTTGAAAAGGCCCTGTCGGAATATGGCTTCCGCATGGGTTATGGCGCAGCAATTGCAGTGGTGTTGTTCCTGATCATGCTGTGCTTCATCGCCTACTTCCTGTGGTCCATGTACCAAGACGACAAAGGGGGCCGCTGATGTTTCCGAAACCCATTCAGAACAGTTCTCGCGGATGGCAGGCCACCTATCAGGCCCTGGTTCCGACTGCGCTCGTCCTTTGGCTGTTGCCGCTGATCGCGGTGGCCATCTTCTCGATCAAACCGGATGTGGACTTTACCACCGGCAACTACTGGGGAATGCCGAGCTCGTTTGAAGGCGCCAGCAATTACGGCAAGGTTTTCTTTGGCTCCGACATGCCACGCTACCTACTGAACTCCGTCCTGATCACGGTGCCGACGGTGATCGGCGCCGTAGCGCTCTCCTGCATGACCGGCTTTGCACTTGGCGTGTATAAATTCCGTGGCAACCTGCTGCTGTTTTTCATGTTTGTGGCAGGCAACTTCGTGCCGTTTCAGATCCTGATGGTTCCGGTACGCGATCTGACGCTGGACATGGGGCTCTACAACACCAAAACTGGCCTCGTGCTGTTTCATATCGCCTTTCAGACCGGGTTTTGCACGCTCTTTATGCGCAACTTCATCCGCGCCCTGCCTTTTGAGCTGATCGAAGCCGCCCGCGTCGAAGGGGTCGCGGAATGGCGGATCTTCTGGTTCGTGGTATTGCCGCTGATGAAACCCGCAATTGCGGCGCTCAGCGTGCTGATCTTTACCTTCATCTGGAATGATTATTTCTGGGCAGTTGTTCTGACCCAGGGCGCCGAGAGCCAGCCGGTGACCGCAGGCATCACCTCCTTCAACGCGCAATACCGGGCAGCGTACCATCTGATGAGCGCGGGCAGCATCGTCGCGGCCCTGCCGCCGGTTGCGATGTTCTTCCTGATGCAGCGCCACTTTATCGCCGGTCTGACGCTGGGAGCCGTGAAGTGAGCACGGTGAGAGACACCCGCTGCTGGGCGCTTCAGGATCAGTGCCAAAGCCTGATCCTCGCCGCCCGTGGCACCGATCTGGCAGAGGTCATCTACTGGGGACCGCGGCTGCCCGATGGAACCGATCTGGACGTGCTCGCCGCCGCCTCGCGCATGGATGTGACGGGGGGGATGCTGGATCAGGTGCCGCCGCTGTCGATCTGCCCCGAGGCACGCCGCACCTTCCCCGGCCAGCCCGGTCTGTCGCTGACGGATGGCGCGGGCAAGGCACTGCTGCCACGCTTCACCTTCGAGCGGGCGGAGGAAGGCACTCGGACCCTCACCCTCCACTACCGCGATGCCAAAATCGGCCTGCACTATCAGGCACAGTTTGAGCTGACGCCCGCAACCAGCATGATCACTGCGCAGGCCGCTCTCACCTCGGAGCAGCCCGTCAGCGTGAACTGGCTCTCCGCTCCGGTCTTTCCGGCACCTCAGAACAGTCATGAGATGATCGACTTCCATGGCCGCTGGATCGGTGAATTTCAGACCAGCCGCACCGCCTGGAGCGCAGGCGCGCGGCTAAGGGACAACCCCACAGGGCGCACCGGGCATGAGCATTTCCCCGGTCTGATTGTGCCCTGCAGTGGTGCCACGAACAGCCAAGGATCCGCCTATGCCTTCCACTACGGCTGGTCGGGGGGCCATAGAATGCTGGCAGAGGAACTCCCCGACGGGCGTCGCCAAATCCAGTGGGGACACGCCACCGGCAGCCGCCGCACATCCGGCACGCGTTTTGAGACCGCGCCACTCTATGCGGTGTTCTCGGATCGGGGGATCAATGGCTGCGCTGTCACCTTCCAACGCCACCTGCGCGATGAGATCCTGCGACCACCTGAGCCTGTGCGCGCGCGTCCGGTACATTTCAACTGCTGGGAAGCGGTCTATTTCGAGCACGATCACGCCATGCTCTGCGAGATCGCAACCCGTGCGGCCGACCTTGGCGCGGAACGTTTCGTGCTGGACGATGGATGGTTCGGCAAACGTGATGACGATACCACATCCCTCGGCGACTGGACGATCGACAGGCGCAAATACCCCGATGGGCTGATGCCACTGATCGACCATGTCCACGCCGAAGGCATGGCATTTGGCATCTGGTTTGAACCGGAAATGATCAATCCTGAAAGCGATCTGTTCCGCGCCCATCCCGACTGGGTTCTGGGCGACTTGGATCAGGTGCTTGGTCGCCAGCAAATGGTACTGAATATCGCCCTGCCGGAGGTACAGGCCTATCTCTACGACCGCATTGCAGCGGTTCTGGCAGATCACCCGATCGACTATGTGAAATGGGACCACAACCGTGTCCTGCCCGAGCCGGACAGCGCCCAGGCCGAGGCAGCCTATGCGCTCTTTGACCGCCTGCGGGCAGACTTCCCCAAGGTGGAATTCGAGAGCTGCTCCTCGGGTGGCGGGCGTATAGACTTTGGGATCCTATCGCGCACCCATCGCGTCTGGCTTTCGGACAGCAACGATCCGCTGGAACGGCTGCGGATCCAGCATGAAGCGGCGCTTTTCCTGCCGATGGTGGTCACCGGCAGCCACGTAGGTCCCCGAAAATGCCACACCTCTGGCCGGGTGACAGACATCCGCCTGCGCGCCTGGGTCGCGGCGCAGCGCCACATGGGGTTTGAAATGGACCCGCGCGAGCTGACCGAAGAAGAGGCAGACATCCTCCGCAAGGTAACTTCCTGGTGGAAATACAACCGCCACTGGATGCAGCGGGCCGATATTCTGCGGCTCGACAGTGACGATCCGGCGGTAATCGCAGAGCTACAGCGCGCAGAGGATGGCAGTCGGTTTGTCGTCTTTGCCGGGGTTTGTGAGGCCAGCGCACAGATCCTGCCCCGCCCGCTTCGCCTGACCGGGCTAGAGCCGGATACACTATATGAAATCAGCCTGCTGAACCGCGAGGATGCCCCCGGCCTGTCACGCGGTTCACCTCTTTTGAAAACCGGCACCGCCCCCCTTAGCGGCCAATATCTGATGCACCAAGGGATCACCCTGCCCTGGACATTCCCACAGTCGATCTGGGTGATTGAAGGAACACGCCTATGACCAAAGACAGACGAAATCGTGCCTGGTATGGCAAACTGGACAAGGACGGATTTATCCACCGCAGCTGGATGAAAAATCAGGGCTTTCCCGATCATGCCTTTGACGGCCGACCAATCATCGGGATCTGCAATACCTGGTCCGAACTGACGCCCTGCAACTCCGGTCTTCGCGATCTCGCCGAAGGGGTGAAGCGCGGGGTCTGGGAGGCTGGCGGCTTCCCGGTTGAGTTCCCGGTCATGTCGCTGGGCGAAACCCAGATGAAACCGACGGCGATGCTGTTCCGCAACCTTCTGGCCATGGATGTGGAAGAGTCGATCCGGGCCTATGGGATTGACGGCGTTGTCCTGCTTGGCGGTTGTGACAAGACCACACCGGGCCAGCTGATGGGAGCGGCCTCGGTCGATCTGCCTGCCATCGTGGTCAGCTCGGGCCCAATGCTGAACGGCAAATGGCAGGGTAAGGATATCGGTTCCGGCACAGACGTCTGGAAATTCTCCGAAGCGGTGCGCGCGGGTGAGATGACCTTGCAGGACTTCATGGCGGCTGAATCCGGGATGAGCCGATCCAAGGGCGTGTGCATGACCATGGGTACGGCCTCCACTATGGCGTCCCTCGTCGAAGCGATGGGGATGAGCCTGCCGACGAATGCCGCCCTGCCAGCAGTGGACGCCCGCCGCATGGCGCTGGCGCATCTCACCGGAAAGCGGATTGTCGAAATGGTGGAGGAAGATCTCAAACCCTCCGACATTCTGACCCGCGATGCGTTCATCAACGCGATCATGGCCAATGCAGCGGTTGGCGGCTCGACCAATGCGGTTGTCCATCTTCTGGCACTGGCTGGCCGTGTCGGGGTAGAGCTGACCCTGGATGATTTTGGTCTGGGGAGCGACATCCCCCTCTTGGTGAACTGCATGCCCTCTGGCAAATACCTGATGGAAGATTTCTGCTATGCGGGCGGCATGCCTGTTGTGCTGAAGCAACTTGCCGATAATGGGCACCTGCGCAGCAACACCACCGTTCTGGGCGGCGATATCTTGGCCTATGCCGAGGGTGCCGCATGTTTCAACGATGATGTCATCAAGAGCTTTGACACCCCAGTCAAACCGGCAGCGGGCCTGCGTGTTCTGCGCGGCAATCTTGCGCCCAACGGGGCCATCGTCAAGCCCTCAGCCGCGACCGATCATCTGCTGGAGCACGAAGGCGTCGCCCATGTTTTCGAGACCATTGAGGACATGAAAGCCAATATTGACCGCGACGATCTACCGGTGACCAAAGACAGTATCCTGGTGCTGAAAGGCGTCGGTCCCAAGGGCTATCCGGGTATGCCGGAGGTCGGCAACATGCCGATCCCACGCAAACTGGTGCGCGACGGGGTACGCGATATGATCCGCATTTCCGATGGTCGAATGTCCGGCACGGCATTTGGCACCGTGATCCTGCATGTCTCGCCAGAATCGCAGGCTGGTGGTCCCCTTGGTCTGGTCCAGACCGGCGACCGGATCCGGGTCAGCGCAAAGAACGGCACGCTTGACCTTCTGGTTTCGGAGGAAGAGCTGACCGCGCGCCGGGAGGCCTGGCGACCAGAGCCGCCGCATTACACGCGCGGCTATGCAAAACTCTATGTCGACAGCGTCCTTCAGGCTGAAAAAGGCGCTGATCTTGATTTTCTCGTGGGCAAAGACACCCGCCCCGTCACACGGGAGAGCCACTGATGAGCGATACTGCAATCTTTCCGGAACTGAAGGGCGCATCGGTTTTCATCACCGGTGGCGGTTCCGGTATTGGGGCCGCGCTGAGCGAGGGGTTTCTGCGTCAGGGCGCCAAGGTCGCCTTTGTCGGACGCTCCGATGCCTACGCATTTGTTCAACGGATGGAAGCCGAGACCGGCAACCGCCCCTTGTTCATCCAATGCGACATCACCGATATCCCGGCGCTGAAATCCGCGATTGAGCAGGCGGCAGAGGCACATGGCCCGATCACCACGCTGGTGAACAACGCCGCCAACGATCAGCGCCACGCCACGCTGGATGTGGACGAAGAGTTTTGGGACTGGGCGCAGGCGATCAATCTTAAGGCCTATTTCTTTGCCTGTCAGGCTGTGCTGCCAGGGATGCAGGCCGCCGGTGGCGGGTCAATCGTGAACTTCACCTCCATCAGCTATATGATGGGCAACAGCGGCTACCCCGCCTATACGACTGCCAACGCAGGCATCAATGGCCTGACCCGCAGCCTTGCCCGCGAGTTCGGGGCGGATCATGTGCGGGTGAATGCGCTGGCGCCCGGGTGGGTGCTGACCGACAAGCAGCTTGATAAATGGGCCACGCCCGAGGCGCTTGCCGCCCATCTCGATCGCCAATGCCTGAAGGATCATCTCACCCCTCAGGATATCGTCGGCTCCACGCTTTTTCTGGCCTCGGCAACAAGCCGCATGATCACAGGACAGACGCTGGTGGTGGATGGCGGGGTTGTGGTGACAGGATGACGGCCGATCCCAACCGTTCCTTTGACATGATGCCAGCTGGCCCGACGCCTGCATGGATTGCGGCTGACTGGGGGACGAGCCAGCTGCGGCTGTGGGTGATGGACAACCGTAATCAGGTCCTCGACCGCATCTCCTCTGACCGCGGCATGTCGCGGCTTGGCCCGCAGGACTATGAACCGACACTGCTGGGCCTGCTTGGCGATCGTCTGGCGCCCGGTAGCAACAGCGATGTCCGGGCGGTTCCGGTCATCTGCTGCGGAATGGCAGGTTCGCGTCAGGGCTGGGCCGAGGCCCCTTATGCCACCGCGCCCTGCCCCCCGCCGGGAATAGCCGAGGCGTCCCGACCGCTGATACAGGACAAACGCCTGACCGTTTACCTGCTGCCCGGGATCAAGACAACCGATCCGGCGGATGTGATGCGCGGGGAAGAAACCCAGATTGCGGGGTACCTCGCACAAGACAGCAATCAGACCGGGCCTCAGGTCATTTGCCTGCCCGGCACCCATAGCAAATGGGTCAAACTGGATCGGGGCCAGGTCACCAGCTTCTCGACCTTCATGACCGGCGAGATGTTCGCACTGCTGCAAGGCCAATCCGTACTTCGACACTGCGTCTCTGAGGATGGCTGGGACGAAAAGGCGTTCAAACAGGCCGTGGCCAAGGCGCTTTCCTCGCCGGCTGCGATCTCGGCACAGCTGTTTCGTATCCGTGCGGATGCGCTGTTGTCCGGGCAGAACGCGGAGACCGGAAGAGCGCGCCTGTCAGGGCTTTTGATCGGTGCGGAGCTTGCCGCGACCCGGGGCTACTGGTCTCACCAATCCGTCACCATACTCGGCACAGATGCGCTGGCCCGCTGCTATGAAACAGCCCTATCCGCGCTGGGGTGCAAGCCCCGTCGCGTTGACGCCGAATCCCTGACACTCGCGGGCCTATGCGCCGCATATGACCAACTGCAAAAAGGCCAAACCCAATGAGCCGTAACATCATCGCCATCCTGCGCGGTCTGCGTCCCAAAGAGGCGCGCGCCATGACCGATGCCCTGATTGATGCAGGTATCACCAAGATCGAAGTGCCGCTGAACTCTCCCCAGCCTTATGACAGCATCGCCGCCATGCTGGATCAGGCGAAGGGGCGCGCCACAGTCGGCGCTGGAACCGTGCTCAACACCGGCGCAGTGGCTCAACTCGCGGCCATGGGGGCGCAGATGGTGGTTTCGCCAGACTGCAACCCTGATGTGATCCGTGCAACCAAAGCCGCAGGCATGTTGTCCTATCCGGGTGTCTTCACCGCGTCAGAGTGTTTTTCGGCTCTCCGAGCCGGTGCTGATGGTCTGAAGTTCTTCCCTGCCTTCAAACTGGGACTGGACGGTTTTTCGGCGCTGAAAGCGGTCCTGCCCGCTGATGCTGAAACCTACGCAGTTGGCGGTGTCGGGCCTGCGGATTTTGCTGATTGGCACAGGGCAGGCATCACCGGTTTTGGCATGGGGTCCTCTCTCTACAAACCCGGCCGCTCTGTCGAAGATGTAACCCTCATCGCTGCAGAAACCGTCGCGGCCTACGACGAGGCCTTCGATGGCACATGATCCGGCGCTCCATCCCATGACAGCGCAGGTCTTCAGCGAAACGCGCTGCACGCTGGGGGAAGGTCCGCTGTGGCATCCGACGCGCAAACAGTTGTTCTGGTTCGACATCCTTGAAAAACAACTGCTGAGCGTTGCCGGAGAAACGGAGATCCGCTGGCAGTTCGACGACTGCGTTTCCGCCGCAGGCTGGGTCGATGATCAGACCCTGATCATGGCCAGCGCCCGTGCGCTATGGCGGTTTGACATCGAAACCGGCACCCGCACGCATCTGATTGATCTGGAGGCCGATCAGCCGCTAACCCGCTCCAACGATGGGCGCGCAGATCCCTGGGGCGGGTTCTGGATTGGCACGATGGGCTACAAAGCGGAACCCGGCCTTGGCGCCATCTACCGCTACTATCGGGGCGAATTGCGCCAGCTGGTCGCACAGCAAACCATCACCAATGCCATCTGTTTTGCCCCTGACAAATCCTGCGCGTATTTCACCGATACAACGACCGGCAAGATCATGCGCCAGCCTCTGGCGACCAAAGACGGCTGGCCGGTTGGCGCGGCATCGGTCTTCCTCGACCTCAGCAACCAGAATTTTGGCCCTGATGGCGCGATTGTCGACGCCGAAGGCCGCTTTTGGAATGCCCAATGGGGGGCCGGCCGTGTCGCTGTCTATACCTCGACCGGCGCGCTGTCAGAGATCTATCCGATCCCAACCTCCCAGGCCTCCTGCCCTTCGCTTGGCGGGGACACCTTGTCAGAGCTGTTCGTTACCACCGCCGCAGACGGGCTGAATGATGCGGCTGCAGGTAGGACCTATCGCATTCAAACAACGGCCAAAGGCCAGCGCGAACACCGCGTCATTCTCTGAGGATCTCCATGCAGCGCACACTTGGCACCTGCTACTATCCCGAACATTGGCCCGAAGACATCTGGCAGGAGGACGCCGCGCGCATGGTTGCGGCCGGGCTCACCTGGGTTCGCATTGGCGAGTTTTCATGGTCGCGCATTGAACCTAGCCCAGGCGATCTGCAGTGGGGCTGGCTTGATCGCGCCATTGATGTGCTGGTGTCGGCCGGACTGAAGGTGGTGCTGGGCACCCCCACCGCTACGCCACCCCGCTGGATGGTGGACCGCCACCCCGATATGTTTGCGCTGGACGTCGACGGCAAACCGCGCGGTTTTGGCTCGCGCCGCCACTATTGTTTCAGTCACGAGGGCTACCGCGCCGAAGCCCGGCGGATCGTCTCCCTGATGGCGGAACGTTATGGCCCAGGTGACCGTATCGCCGCCTGGCAGACCGACAATGAATACGGTTGCCACGACACAACAATCAGCTATTCCCCGGCGGCACAGATCGCCTTTGTCCGCTGGCTAGAGGCGCGTTATGACGGCGATATTCATGCGTTGAACAGTGCCTGGGGCAATGTTTTCTGGTCGATGAACTATGATCGCTTTGATCAGATCGGCCTGCCCAACCTGACCGTGACCGAACCGAACCCGGCGCATGTGCAGGCCTTCCGGCGGTTTTCTTCGGATCAGGTGGTGAGCTTCAACCGCGATCAGGTCGAGATTCTGCGTGCCCATTCCGATGCGCCGATTGCCCATAACTACATGGGGCGGGTGACCGATTTCGATCACTACAAGGTTGGCGAGGATCTCGACATCGCCAGTTGGGACAGCTACCCTTTGGGCTTTCTCGAAGATCGAGTGGGCGCCAACCCCGAGGACCAGCGCCGCTACGCGCGTCAGGGCGACCCTGATTTTCAGGCCTTCCATCATGATCTCTATCGCGCCGTCGGGCGCGGACGCTGGTGGGTGATGGAACAGCAACCCGGACCGGTGAACTGGGCCCCCTACAATCCCGCACCGCTGCCCGGCATGGTCAGGTTCTGGACTTGGGAGGCCTTTGCCCATGGTGCGGAGGCGGTCTGCTATTTCCGCTGGCGCCAGGCGCCGTTTGCGCAGGAACAACTTCACGCCGGTCTGCTGCGTCCTGATAGCCAAGATGCCCCTGCCATCGTCGAGGTGCGTCTGGTTGCCGATGAACTGGCCGCAGCGGGCGCGGTGGCACCGGCTCAAGCTCCCGTGGCGCTGATCTTCGACTATGACGCCGAATGGGCCTGGCAGGTGCAGCCACATGGCCAGGGTCTGAGTTATTTCGACCTTGTGCTGGCGCATTACCGTGCACTGCGACGGGCCGGCCTGTCTGTGGACATCGTTCCCCCGACACAGAGCGATTTTGCAGGATACGCCCTGATCCTTGCACCCGGTCTGATGCACCTCCCCGACCATTTGCGCGCAGCCTTGGCAACAGCGGCGGCTCAGGTGCTCTATGGGCCGCGAACAGGCGCGCGGGATGCGGACTTCAACATCCCAACCAGCCCCCTGCCCCCAGCATTGGACGGGCTAGATATTGTCGTTGCCGCAGTCGAGAGCCTGCGGCCGGATATGCCACTGCCGCTGGCGCAGGTCGACGGGGCCGTCACCGGTTATCTGGAAACACTGGATGGTCAGGGAGAGACTCTGATCGAGACGGCCAACGGTCAGCCCGTGGCTGTTGCCGCAGGAAACGAAGTCTACTGCGCGGGCTGGCTGGACGCGGCGGGTCTGGATCACCTTGTCGCAATGCTTTGCAAGCGTGCGAAGCTGCGCATCTGCAAGATGCCGCTGGGCGTGCGTCGGCGCCAGACCGCGACCGAAGAGTTCTGGTTCAATCATCTGGCTGAAGCGGTAGAGACCGAGGTCGGCACTCTGCCACCTGCGGGCGTTCTGCGCAGAGCAAGAGGCAACTGACCGTACAACCACCCGCCCGGGCAGAAGCCCCGGCGGGTGGTTATCTTCTGAGCCGACATTGGTTCAGACCGTACCGCCGAGGCTCCCCTCCAGTGTCGCCAGCTCTTGCCCGCCGGCCATCATATCCTGCAATTCCTCTGGCGTGATTTCGCCGCGTTTTGCAGTACCGAGAGTCTGCCCGCGATTGAGAACGGTAAACCGATCACCAACGGCCATAGCGTGGCGGACGTTATGTGTGATGAAGACAACCGCAACACCTTGCTTGCGGACTTTGTCGATGGTGGCCAGAACATTCGCTGTCTGGCGCACCCCAAGTGCCGAGGTCGGTTCATCCAGGATCAGCACTTTGGCCCCGAAATGCACCGCACGGGCGATGGCAACCGTCTGACGCTCCCCTCCCGACAGGGTTCCAACCGCCTGATCCGGGCCGCGCAGGTTGATGCCCATCTTGCGCATTTCTTCCATGGTGACCCGGTTGGCATATTCATGGTCAAACAGTTTCAGCGGGCCGATCTTGCGGATCGGCTCATTGCCCATGAAGAAGTTGCGACTGACCGACATCAGCGGGATCATCGCCAGATGCTGGTGTACTGTGGCGATTCCAGCGGCAATCGCGTCGCGAGGATCCGCGAAATGAAGTGGCTGACCCTCAAACAGGATCTCGCCTCTGGTCGGTTTATGCACACCGGACATGGTCTTGATAAAGGTCGATTTCCCGGCGCCATTGTCGCCAAGCAGGCAGTGACATTCGCCCGGAAAGACATCGACCGAAACCCCGGCAAGCGCAATGACGCTGCCAAAATGCTTCTCGATGCCCTGCATCCGGATCAAGGGTTGAGACATGGACATATCAGCGCTCCCCCGTGATGACGCGACGAATGTAGGTGTTGAGGATCACGGCAAACAACAGGATCAGCCCCAGGAAAACGCGGAACAGCGAACTTTCGACGCCAGCAAAGAACAGCCCCTGCTGCACGACGCCAAAGATCAGCGCACCCAGGGCGGCGCCAAGCACAGACCCGTAACCGCCAGTCAGAAGGGCACCGCCAATCACCACCGCAATAATCGCTTCGAACTCTTTCAGCAGGCCCCGGTCCGATCCCGCGCCACCAAATTCCATAACCTGACAGGTCGCAAAGACCGTCGCGCAGAAGGCGGTGAACATGAACATCAGGATCTTCACGCGGTTCACTGGCACGCCGGAATTGCGCGCGGCCTCGGCATCGCCGCCGGCCGCGAAAATCCAGTTCCCGAACCGTGTCTTGGTCAGGATGATATGTCCGACGATAACCAGCAGAATGGCCCAGACGATCAACATCGGCAGCCCGTCGACCACCGGCTGTCCCTTTCTGGTGCCGCGTTCAAAAACGGCAATCCAACCATTGTCACCCAGCCACTGGAACAATCCCGTCAGGATCTTGCCACCAAACAGAGCGGCCAGCCAATCACCCTCAGCTGCGTCTGCCACGCCACCGATAATGGTTTTGCGTTCAATGGTTTGCGGCAGGTAGATCGCAAACCCACGCAGAATGAACAGAAACGCCAGCGTGACGATGAAACTGGGCAACCCCGTCCGCACTACGATAAAGCCGTTCAATGCCCCGATCGCCATCGCCAGCACAAAAGTCACCAGGATCGCAAGCCAGACCGGCCAGCCCAGCGTCACGCTGAAGATTGCGATCAACATGCCGGTAAAACCGATCATGGAGCCGACAGACAGGTCAAACTCGCCTGCGATCATCAGCAGGCAGGCACCAACCGCAATGATCATGAACTGGGCAGAGATCTGGCTCCAGTTCAGCACGCCCTGACTGTTGAACATGCCGCTGTCACCGGCAAAAATAATAAACATCGTAAAGACGGCGATGGTGCCGATAATGCCGCCGAGTTCTGGTCGGATCATGGCTTCGCGGAACTTCGAACGGCTCTTGATCCGTTCGTCCTCCGCAAATTGGGTATGTGCGTCAGACATTGTACTCTCTCTAAAAAAAGGGCGGCCAAATTGCTTCGGCCGCCCGCACCTGGGGGAGATTGTTAGCGGTACTCGCCCGCGAACTCCTCGACCTTTTCCAGGCCGTCCTTGGTGACAAAACCAGGGCCAGAGTTGATGTTGTTGCCCGGCAGAACGCCGTAGCGGTGGTAATTGGTCAGAACCACCACGGGCAGATAGGCCTGCAGGAAGGGCTGCTGATCAATACCCCAGTTGATAACACCGGATTTCAGACCTTTGACGATTTCCTCGCCCAGATCAAAGGTGCCGAAATAGATGTCGCCGGCCATACCGTTTTCTTCCAGTGCCAGCATTGTCGGATCAGCCGATGTCGGCCCCAATGTCAGGATCGCGTCAGTTTCCGGGTTGGTATTCAGATAGGCAAGAACCCGGTTCTTGATCTCAGCCGGATCCTGACCGCTGTCGATCATCTGGTCGCCCAGTTCGATCCCAAGACCATCTGCAAACCCCTGGCAGCGCTCTGTCGAAGAGGGCGAGCTGATATAATGGTTCACACAGAGGAAGCTGCCAACACCGTCGGATTTGGCGCGCAGGCCGGCCGCGTGACCGGCGTCATATTCTGGCTGACCAACATACATCAGAGCCCCCACCTCGCGGGCCTGTTCCGGGGTGCCGGAGTTCATGATAATCACATCCACACCACTGTCGACAGCCGCTCTGATAGGACCGGACAGGACGTCGTAATCGGACAGGGTGGTGATGATGCCATTGGGCCCGGAAGCCGCCGCCTGTTCGATGATCCGCGCCATATCGGCAAGGTCACCGGTCGGCGGGTTGCGATATTCCACCTCCACATTCATCTGCTCACCCGCGAGGGCGATGCCGTTCTTGATGGTGTTCCACCAGCTGTCGCTATCGGGCGCGTGGCTGACAAGGATGTATTTTTCGCCTTCTGCCGAGGCGGTGGTCGCCAGCATCATCGGCGCCGCTGCAACCGTTGTCGCCAGCAGGAATGTCTTGAAAATTGACGTCATTCTTTCCTCCCAAAGTTTTACCGTCACGATCGCGTCCGGGCGGTCCCATCCGCGTCGGGGATCAGCATAACCACGAATCGATTTTTTTTGCAACCGGTTGCAAATTGTGGCAGCATTTTTTCTGCTGAACTTGAATTCGATCCGCGATAGATAGTCTGATCCGGTGCGCAGCCGGTTGCACAGGCGGATGGGCCCGGCCGGGCCCTGACAAAGGGAAGACCAAGAATGGCTGTTACGTTAAAAGATGTGGCTGAACGGGCGCAGGTCTCGCGTTCGGCGGTGTCGCGCACATTCACCGATGGCGCATCGGTATCGGAGAAGATGCGCCGCAAGGTTGAGAAAGCCGCCCAGGAGCTCGGCTATAGTCCGAACGCGCTGGCCTCCTCCCTGACAACCGGGCGGACCAAATTGATTGGCCTGGTGTCCAACAACTTTCACAACCCGATTTTTCTCGAAGTCTTCGACCGGTTTACGCGACGGCTTCAGGACAAGGGGTTGCGCCCGCTGCTGGTCAACCTCTCTGACGAAACCGACCCCGAGAACTCGGTTCGTATGTTGCGGCAATATTCCGTTGACGGCGTTGTTGTCGCCTCGTCGACCCTGCCGCCGGGGTTTGCCAAGGCCTTTCGAGATGCAGGCGTGCCTGTAGTTCACAGTTTCGGCCGCTCCTCCTCCACGCCGCAGGTGCATGTGGTTGGGATCGACAACGTCGAATGCGGACGAATGGCGGCGCGAACGCTGATTGATCGCGGCTATCGCAAACTGGCCTTCATGGGCGGCCCACAGAGCGCGACCTCGACTCAGGATCGCTGGAAGGGATTCACGCTGGAAATGGAAGCTTATCCGGATATCGTCTCCTCCTACAGTTTTGCGGATGATTACTCCTTTGAGGCCGGTCGCCGGGAAATGCTGCGCCTGTTGCAGGACGACCCGGCCGAAGCCTATTTCTGTGGGGATGACGTGTTGTCAATCGGGGCGCTCAGCGCGATCCGCGAACAGGGCCTAAAGGTGCCAGGTGACATCGGGGTCATCGGTCTCAACGATATGGAAATGGCCCGTTGGGAGAACATAGACCTGACCACCATCCACCAGCCGATCGAACAGATCGTCAATTCATCAATCGAGCTGGTTGTTGCCATGCTGGACGAGCCGGATCGCTATCCTGAAGCCCGCATCTTTCCCTGCCATGTGGTGGATCGCGGCACATTGCGACCGCTGACATACTGAAGCGATCCTAGGCATGAAAAGGACACCCGCTGCCGGGTGCCCTGCGATTGCTTAGACCACTGTGTCAGCGAAACATCGGCGGCCGGGCATCAACCCAGGCGCCATCTGTTGCGCCGCTTTCGGCGACGGCAAAAACAGCCGCCATGGACCGCAGCCCATCTTCGGCCCGTGGATAAAGATCCGCCGCCGGGTCCATGGATCGCCCGGCTTTCCGCGCGCCGATGGCTTCGGCCAAATCGCTGTATATATTGGCAAAAGCCAGAGGCATCCCCTCGGCATGGCCGATTGTCACGCGGCTGGTGCGATCCGCTTCGGGGCTGAGGTTGGCTTCACCACGTTCGATTACCTGCAAGCGGCCACCCAGCGGCATCCAATAGAGCTGGTTCGGCTGCTCCTGCGACCAGCGCAGACCGCCCTTTTCACCAAACACCTGCAAGGTCAGCCCATGCTGGCGTCCGATTGCCACAGACGAGGTCCAGAGCCGCCCGACGGTGCCGCCATCAAAGCGCATATTGACCATGGCGTCGTCTTCCAGAACCCGGCTCTCAATACAGCTGACCGTATCCGCAGAAAGGCGTTCCAGTTCCTGCCCGATCACAAAACTGGCCATATGCAGCGCGTGGATGCCGCAATCGGCAAACTGCGCAGAAACCCCGGCCTGAGCCGGATCATAGCGCCAGCGCACCCGCGGATTGTCCGCATCAGCCGCATCAGCATGATGCCCATGGGCAAACTCGGCCTTCACAAGGCGGATCTTTCCAAGATCACCACGCGCCACCATCGCCTTCATGTGGCGGACCAGCGAATAGCCGGAATAGCCATAGTTCACCGCGCAGATCTTGCTCTGCGCCTTGGCGATTTTGACGATTTCCTCGCCTTCCTCCACGGTCATTGTCATCGGTTTTTCGCACAGCACATGAAAACCGGCTTCAAGGAAGCTCTTGGTGATTGCAAAATGCGTGGCATTGGGTGTGGCAACGGTGACAAGATCAACGCGGTCGTTGCGATGACGTTCCCCCTCCAGCATCTCCTGCCAGTCGCCATAGGCGCGGTCTGCGGCCAGCCCCAGCCGCTGACCGTAGGCGCGCCCTTCGTCGGGGCGGTGATCCAATGCCGCTGCGGCGAATTCAAACGCCCCGTCAAGCCCTGCTCCCAGACGATGGGCCGGTCCGATCTGGCTGCCTTCACCACCGCCGATCATGCCCCACTTCAGCTTTGCCATGGTGTTACCCCCTAGTTGAAACCAATGGATTCAAGATATTCACGGTTGGCCCGCGCATCCCCCACCGGGTCGGGATCCAGCGTTGGATCGCAATCCTGCTCCACCGTACACCAGCCGGAAAATCCAGCGTCTAAAAGCAGTTGCCTCACCGCCGGAAAATCCACATCACCCTCGCCGAGATTGCAGAAAATCCCCTGCCCGCAGGCATCATAGAAGTTCGTCCGCTTGGCGATCACATCGGCTTTCACCTTCGGGTCGATATCCTTGAAATGCATATAGCTGATACGATCCATGTGCCGTTTCATGAAAGCGACGGGATCAAAACCGGCGTAGGAATGGTGGCCGGTGTCAAAACAGATCTTCAGGATCCTGTCGTCGACCTCATCCAGCAGCCGCTCCAGCTCCGGCTCGAAATCCATGAACCCCGCCGCATGGGCGTGGATGCCGACGGTGAGACCGTAGTCCTCGGTGCCAATCCGCGCGACGGTGGCGAGCCGGTCACGGAATGCCGACCATTCGTCGCGATCCATCTGCTCGGCTTCATCAGCGCGGCCAGCAGTCGGCGCACGGCGCGGCGAGATCGAATCGATCAGCACCAGATGCTCGGCTCCATGGGCTTTCAACGCCTTGCAGGTGCGGTGCGCCCCGTCCAGCACATCCTCCCATTGGGCCGGATCGTGGAAGGCACGGAAGACGACGCCACCGATCAGTTCCAGATCATGCTCGGCGAGCGCGTCCCTCAGGATCGCAGGGTCCTCAGGCATATACCCAACTGGTCCTAATTCGATCCCCTTGTAGCCAGCATCGGCGCAGTCCTTCAGAACGCTGCGCCATTCCGGATTGCGGGGATCCTGTGCAAATTCCACCCCCCAGGAGCATGGGGCATTGCCAATTCTGATCGTCATTTTGCAGTGCTTTCTTAGATGCTTAGAACTTTGATACGGTTTGCCACGACCGGGCCTTGGACGACGCCATGGCAGCGGCAATCACCTGATTTACGGCCACGCCATCCTCGAATGTCGGCCAAATCGGTGTCTGTGTCTCAATCGCGCGCAGGAAGTCACGCGCCTCGATCAGGATCTGATCCTGATAGCCAGTGCCATGTCCAGGGCCCTGGCAGAACGGCAGATAGTCGGGATGCGCGGGACCGGTCAGGATCTTGCGGAAGCCACGGGTAGCGTCCTCGCCCTCGCTGAGGTAGAGCCAAAGTGCGTTCTGATCCTCCTGGTCAAACCTGATCGCACCCTTTGTTCCCGTAATTTCATAGGCATAGCCCATCTTGCGGCCCGTCGCGATCCGGCTGAAAAACATCTGCCCCATTGCCCCACCGGCAAAGCGGCACATCATCTGGCCCTGATCGTCATTGGTGACAAGGCCACCGGGGCGGTCGCTATGGACGGTCTCAACCTCAGCAATCAGCTCTGCTATCGGCCCGATCAGCGCTATCGCTGCATTGATCATATGCGGGGCAAGATCCCCCATCGTGCCATTCGCCTCTCCTTTGGTCCGCCAGCTCGCCGGGGTATGGGGATCGGCATAGAAATCCTCGGTATGTTCGCCACGAAACCAGGTGACCTCGCCGATCACGCCATCTGCAATCAGCTGGCGGGCAAATTGGCTAGCCGGTGTACGGATGTAATTAAAGCCTACCATGTTGGGACAGCCCGAAACCCGGGCCGCCTCGACCATCGCACGGCTGTCCGCCAGCGAAGCGCCGAGAGGTTTTTCACAGAAAACCGGTTTACCCAGCGCAAAGGCCGCCGCTGCCACCGCACGATGTGTCTGCTGCGGGGTCGCAATCACAATCGCCTCAACCTTTGGGTCATTGACCAATACCTGCCAGTCATCCGTCGCACGACGAAAACCATAGGCCCGCCGATATCGCTCTGCACTGGTGGGGGTTGAGGCACAGACCATCTCCAGCCGTGGGCGCAAAGACGTATCGAACACCGCCCCCACTGCGGCCATCGCGACGGCATGAGCCTTGCCCATGTACCCACCGCCTAGAATTCCGATACCGATTTCGGTCATTCAGGCCTCCCAATCCATGAAATTCGATTTGCAACCGGTTGCAAAACTTGTATCTTGGGATTCGATATCTCGCAAGATCAAATCGACCCGACCACCGACCATCCCAGGGATCCCTGCCTATGACGACGCCGCCGAATACGATAAGATTGACCACCGCCCAGGCCATCATCCGATGGCTCTCCAATCAGTTCATTGTGATCGACGGGGAGGAAATGCGCCTCTGCGGCGGCGGCTTCGGGATCTTCGGCCATGGCAACGTAACCTGCCTCGGAGAAGCCCTTTATGAAGCGCGCGAGGCGCTGCCGCTCTATCGCGGCCAGAATGAACAGAGCATGGGATTTGCCGCCGCGGGATACGCCAAACAATGGCTGCGCCAACGCTTCATGTTCTGCACGGCAAGTGCCGGTCCCGGCACATCGAATCTGGTGACCTCGGCAGCGCTGGCGCACGCCAACCGGCTGCCGATGTTGATGCTCTGCGGTGATACCTTCCTGACCCGCCTGCCCGATCCGGTGTTGCAGCAGATGGAGAACTTCGACGATCCGACCTTTGGCGTGAATGATGCGTTCAAGCCTGTGTCGCGCTACTGGGACCGCATCACCCATCCGGCGCAGATCATCCAGTCCCTGCCCGCCGCGATTGCCACGATGCTGGATCCCGGCGACTGTGGCCCGGCCTTCCTCGGCCTGCCACAGGACGTCCAGGGCTGGACCTATGATTACCCGGAAGTTTTCTTTGAAAAGAAGACCCATCGCATTCGCCGTATCACACCGGACACCGCCGAGATTGCCGAAGCCGCAGCAGCGCTGCGCGGTGCCAAACGCCCGATGATCATCGCAGGCGGTGGCGTGCAATACAGCCGCGCGGTGGCTGAGCTGACCGCCTTTGCCGAGGCCCATCAGATCCCCGTCGTAGAAACCATCGCAGGCCGCGCCAACCTGCGCGACACCCATCCGCTGAACATCGGCCCGATTGGCGTGACCGGGTCGGACAGCGCCAATGCCATCGCGGCAGAGGCGGATGTGATCCTCGCAGTGGGCACAAGGTTGCAGGACTTCACCACCGGTTCCTGGACCGCATTTGCGCAGGATGCCCAGTTCATCTCGATCAATGCGGCACGCCATGATGCAGGCAAGCACTGTGCATTGCCGGTTGTCGGTGACGCCCAGCGCGCCCTGCTCGACCTCGGCTCCGCTTGCCAAGGCTACAGCGCCCCGCAGGACTGGGTGGTCCGCGCACAGGAGGAACGACGCAGCTGGGTCGCCTATGTGGCTGACAATATATCCTATGGCGACAACCGGCCCAATTCCTATGCCCAGGCCATCGGCGTGGTGAACGCGCTCTGCGACCCGCGCGACCGCGTCGTGGCAGCGGCGGGCGGCCTACCCGCCGAGGTCACCGCCAACTGGCGCACGCTGGAACCTGGCACGGTCGATGTCGAGTTCGGATTTTCCTGCATGGGCTATGAAATCTCCGGTGCCTGGGGAGCTCGCATCGCCCAAACCGAGCGTGAGCCGGAGCGTGACACCATCGTCTTTGTCGGCGATGGCTCATATATGATGCTGAACTCTGATATCTACTCCAGCGTACTGAGCCGAAAGAAACTGATCATCCTCGTGCTCGACAATGGCGGTTTCGCCGTCATCAACAAGCTGCAGAACAATACGGGCAACACCAGTTTCAACAATCTTCTCGCCGATTGCCCGACCATCCCTGAGGCCTTTGGCGTGGATTTCGCCGCGCATTCAGCCGCTATGGGCGCGATTGCGGAAACGGTCGCCAATCCGGGCGAGCTGGCAGAGGCCTTCAAGCGTGCTCAGGGCAACGACCGAACCACCGTCATCGTGATGAACGTCGATGCCTACGAGGGCTGGACGACGGAAGGTCACGCCTGGTGGGAAGTCGGCACGCCGCATATCACCAACAATCCCGATGTGCAGGAGGCCCATGTCGAATGGGAATCCAGCCGCAGCAAACAACGGCGGGGGGTCTGATGAACACCCCATCCAAAGCCCATGGCGATCTGTCAGGGCGCAACTTCCTGGTCATCGGGCGGGTGGGCATGGATCTTTGTCCAACCCCGGCAGGCACCGCAACAAAAGATGCCCAAGACATGATGGTGGCGATGGGCGGCAGCAGCGCAAATATCGCCGCTGGACTGGTCAAAATGGGATGCCGTGCCGCGCTGGTCACCAGCATCTCAGACGATGCCGTGGGTTGGTATTGCCTGAACCAGCTGGATCACTACGGGATCGACCGGACTCACGTGAAACGCATCACCGGCGAATATCGGACATCGCTTGCGATTTACGAAAGCGTTGTGGAAGACCACCAGAGCGTGATCTACCGCAACAACGCCGCCGACTTTCAGATGACCATCGCTGATGTCGAGGCGGTGGATTACAGCCAATACAGCGCGCTGATCACCGCAGGCACGGTCTTTGCTGCCGAACCATCGCGCAGCGCGACCTTCCGCGCCTTTGAACTGGCGCGCGCTGCGGGCTTACCAATCATTTTTGACGTCGATTACCGGCCCTACAGCTGGCCCTCGGCCGAGGTGGCCGCTGATTTTCTGTCGCGTGCTGGTGAGTTGTCCGACATCATCGTCGGCAACGACGAAGAATTCGGGTTCATGGCCGGTGGCGTTGACATGGGGCTCGCCAAGGCGCGCAGCCTTGCGCAAACCACCGCCTCCGTCGTGGTTTACAAGATGGGTCCAGAGGGCGCCATCACCTTTGCCGACGGGCAGGAAATCCGCACCGGCATCTACCCTGTTGATGCGCTGAAGCCAACCGGCGCGGGCGACAGCTTCATGGCCGGCTTCCTCGCCGCGCTTTCCGAAGGACGCCATACGAAAGAGGCCATTCTACGCGGCTCCGCCTGTGCCTCCGTTGTTGTAGCCAAACCCGGCTGCGCCCCGGCGATGCCCGATCTTGCTGCGCTGGAGGCGTTCCTCGCAACGCACCCCGGCGCCACCGAAATCTGAAAGGACCCCCCCATGCATATCGCCCCCCATGACAACCAGAACAAAGCCATCGTCGATGCCGACAACGATCTGGTGCCGCTCAACTATTTCAACATCGTCAAGCTGACCAAGGGCCAGACATTCGAATATCAGGTCCCCGGATATGAGACCTGCATCGTTCCCGCCACCGGTACCGTGGATATCGAAGTGGAAGGTCTGAGCTATGCCGGGATCGGCAACCGAACCGCGGACGTCTGGGATGGCGAACCAGAAGGCGTCTATATCCCGGTCGGCGCAAAGGTCACGATAACCTGCACCACCGACGCAACGGAAACCTTCGTTGCCGGTGCAAAATACGACAAGGTTCTGGAGCCGTTCGACGTCCGTGCGGATGGCATCGACCTCGTGCAATACGGATCTGATGACACCAAGACTCACCGGAAGATCAAACATATTCTCGGACAGAAGCAGCATGACAAGGTCGGACGCCTGCTGGTTTCGGAGTTGTTCACTGTGGGTCAAGGCGGCTGGTCCGGCTTTCCGGCGCACAAGCACGACACCGATCGCAAGGACGCCGATGGCAATATCATCGAAACGCGTCATGACGAGACCTATAACTTCCGCTTCCGCCCCAACCATGGTTCCGGCGT
Organism: Phaeobacter sp. JH20_34; assembly: GCF_048056095.1. Classification (NCBI taxonomy): domain Bacteria; kingdom Pseudomonadati; phylum Pseudomonadota; class Alphaproteobacteria; order Rhodobacterales; family Roseobacteraceae; genus Phaeobacter; species Phaeobacter sp. JH20_34. The sequence goes on from NZ_JAYMWT010000021.1 coordinate 489,591, forward strand.
CCAGATCCTGCAACGCGAAGAAGGCAAGCCGGGGGATGCTTACCAACTGATGGACGGCTCTACCATCATGATCGACAGGGGCTATCACCCCTGCGCCGTGATGCCGGGATATGAGATGTATTATTTCACCATCCTTGGCGGTCTGAGCCAGCGCAGCCTGATCCAGTATTTCCAGCCAACTCATGCCTATCAGGTCGAAACGATCCCCGGCATCAAGGATATGGTGGCCAAGTTCAAATGACCGTTGCAACTCTGGCTGAGGTCCTGCAACCGGCCCTGCGCGATGGCTATGCCGTCGCCGGGCTGGTGACGCTGGGCTGGGAAGACATGCGCGCCTATGTGGCAGCGGCAGAGGCCGAAGGCGTGCCTGTGATCTTGCAGGCGGGGCCATCCTGTCGCGCCCATACGCCGCTGCCAATCCTGGGCAAGATGTTCCACCATCTGGCCGAGGCCGCATCGGTTCCGGTGGTTGCACATCTCGATCATGGCTACACCCCAGAGGATTGCCGTATTGCCATCGACAGCGGCTTTACCTCCGTGATGTTCGACGGCTCTCGCAAACCTCTTGAGGACAATATCGCCGAAACCGCTGCCATCGCCGAAATGGCCCATGCCGCAGGTGTCTCATGCGAGGGTGAAATCGGATTTGTCGGCTACTCGGGCGGCGAAGGGTCGGCAGGAACTGATCCTGAAGAGGCCCGCCGCTTTGCACTGGAAACCGGCGTGGACGCGATGGCAATCTCTGTCGGCAATGTGCATCTGCAACAGGACAAGGACGGCGGGCTGGATATTGACCGGATCCGCGCCATCGAGGGCCTCACCGAGGTGCCGCTGGTCATCCATGGCGGCTCCGGCGTACCGGTCGCACAGCGCAGAATGCTGGCCCGCGAGTCGCGTATCTGCAAATTCAATATCGGCACCGAATTGCGCATGGCTTTCGGCGCCGCCATGCGCGATGCGGTCAACCGGGACCCGGACCGCTTTGACAGGGTCAGCATCCTGTCGGAAACCCACGATCCGGTCGTTGCCGCGGCGCGCGGCGTTCTTCGCGCCTTCAAGGGAGAAACACAATGTTGAATATCGGCCTTCTGGGCTGCGGGCGCATCGGTCAGGTCCACGCCCGTTCTGTGGGACAATTGGACGGCGTGCGTGTGACAGCCGTCGCCGATGCCGTGCCGGAAGCCGCCAGCGGGCTGGCCAGCAAGATCGGTGCGGATGTGCGCGAGGCCTCGGCGCTGATCACCAGCGCGGACGTAGACGCGGTGGTGATTGGCACACCCACCGATACCCATTACGATCTGATCCATCAGGCCGCAGCGGCGGGTAAGGCAATTTTCTGCGAAAAACCGGTCGATATGTCCGCCGACCGCATCCGTGATTGCCAGAAGGTGGTGGCGGAGGCAGGGGTTGCGTTCCTGACCGCGTTCAACCGACGGTTTGACCCCAACTTTGCCAATCTGCAGCAGCGTCTGCGCGCGGGCGAGATTGGTGATGTGGAGATCGTCTCGATCCTGTCGCGCGATCCCTCTCCGCCCCCGGTCAGCTACATCAAGACCTCAGGCGGGTTGTTCCGGGATATGATGATCCATGATTTCGACATGGCGCGTTTTCTGCTGGGCGAAGAGCCAATTCAGGTCTTCGCCGTCGGCTCGGCCCTGGTCGACCCGGCTATTGGCGCGGCAGGTGACGTGGACACTGCCGCCGTCACCCTGACCACGGCCAGCGGAAAGATCTGCCAGATCTCGAACTCGCGCCGGGCCACCTATGGCTACGATCAGCGGGTTGAGGTACATGGCTCCAAAGGGATGCTGCGCGCTGCCAACATGCTGGAAAACACGGTCGAGGTTGCCGGGGCCAATGGCTTCCAGACAGCGCCCGCGCAGCATTTCTTCCTTGAGCGCTACGAGGCTGCCTATCGCAACGAAATGGCCCGCTTCGTCGAGGCTGTTCAGGCAGGCACCACCCCGTCGCCCAGTATCGACGACGGGCTTCGCGCTCAGATGTTGGCCGATGCCGCCGCCAAATCGCTTGAGACGGGGACACCGGTCAAACTGTAGCGGGTCAGATCATTATGCCCGGCGGCGCGCGTCTTGCGCCGCCAGCGCTTCGTTGAAACGCTCGGGCGGCCAGCCCTCAGCCAGCGCCTGATGCAGCAAATCCGCCTGCGTCTGCGGGGCCAGGCCTCCCGTCGGCGGATCTCTATCCAGATTGGTCGGAAAGGAATAGCCCTCGGCGCAGGCTGCGATTGCCGCGGCGCGCTCCGCCTCTGGCATCGCGCCCTCAGCCTCCAATTGCACCAGCGCCGGATAAAGCCGCTCGGACATGCCGAACCGATCCACGGTTTCCATCGCGCGACCAAAGGCAGACGAGACCTGCAACAAATTCGCCATGCGCTGGACATCCTGCGACCGGTTGGCGCCTGCGGCATGAAACAAAGCCGGGTTGAAAAACACCGCATCGCCCTTGGCCAGTGGCAGCTGGACATAGCGCTCCTCGAAATAGGCGCGGAAATCCGGCCGCCGCCAGGCCACATAGCCCTCCCGGTATCTCTGCGAGAACGGCAGCAGCTTGGTTGGGCCACTTTCAACAGGCATGTCCCCATGGGCGACCGCCCCCTGCAAGGTCAGAACCGGCGACAGATCATGCACATGGGCTGGATACTGCGAGGATGTTTCCGCCGTTTGAAAGCCCAGATGATAGTCGCGATGCGCCTGCTGGGCCTCACCGCCCGGCCGAACCAGATTGATCTGCGCCGTCATCTGGTAGTTCGGCCCCAGCCAAGCCTCGCAAACTGCGGCCAACGCCACATTACCAAAGTAACGCGCGAAGACCTCCGGCGCGGCCTCGCAGAGTTTCTGAAGAGAGTTCCAGATCCGGTCATTCGAGCCTGCCGCCGCGAAGTGATCCGCACCGCCACCATTGGCCAGCTTCTCGTGTGCGATGATCTGTTCATATATCGCGCTCGCGCTGTCGATAGCAGCCGTGTCCTGATAGGCCTGTTTCAGCACCAATACGCCGGCCCCTTCGCGCAAACCCTGCGCCCATTCCGCCATCAGCCGCCGCCGGTCATCACTGTTGCCGAGCATCCCGCTGAGGGCCGTCATGTCGTAGATCGGGATATTCTTCACGATGGCACCCGCGAGCGGCACCTGATCCGCCGTCAAATCCTGTTCAACCAGCTTCCGAAAATCACTCAAGTCACATCCGGCAGGGTCGAAATAGGTATCTCCTCTTCTTGCTGCTCTGTCCGCCATCCCTGTTCTCCTTTGCGTGGTTTCAAATCTCCTGCCATCAGACTGCCGGTGTAATCACTTGTGGTCAGCCGCATGATCCATCAAAAATACATCAATGAGCCATCGCTTCCCGATTAAGGATATCGCTCGGCAGTCCGGGCTGAGCACGGCAACCGTGGACCGCGTCCTGAACGGGCGCGCCAATGTCAGCGCCCGCAGTCGCGCCAGGGTCGCGGCGGCCATCGCCGAGCTGGAGGGCCAGGAACAGCAGCTCTCAGCCCGTGGGCGACGCCTCTATTTCGACGTTGTTGTCGAGGCTCCCGAACGGTTCAGCCGGGAAATCCGTCTCGCGACCGAGGCCGTCCTTCCAACCATCGGTCCGGCGGTGATCCATACCCGCTACAGTTTCCGACAGATTATGTCCGCCGATGACTGCGTTGAAATCCTCGGGCAGATCGCCCGGCGCGGCAGCCATGGGGTAGTGCTGAAGGCACGGGATCTGCCTCAGATTATTGCAACGGTGGCCGAACTGGACAGCAAAGGCATTCCTGTTGTCTGTGTCTTTACCGACCTGCCAAACAGCCCCCGCAGGCTCTACTGCGGGCCTAACAATTATGCGGCGGGCCAGTCTGCCGCCTACATGATCGACAAATGCCTTCCCGGCATCCCTGGCCCGGGCGCAACCATCCTGACCACCCTTAGCCAGATGGCATTCCACGGTGAGGAACAACGGCGGCGCGGCTTCTTGCGCGTCTTGCAGGAACGCCGCCCGGATCTGAGACTGGTCACCCTCAGTGCCGGTGCAGGCCTTGCGCTGGAAACCACGGAGCTGCTGCGTCAACGGCTGGCCGAACCGGATCTCGGCCGGATAGTGGCGGTCTATTCAATGGGCGGCGCCAATCGTGCCATCATCGAACAGCTGTGCGCCTTTGGCCACCAGCCCCGCGCCTATATCGCCCATGATCTGGATGCGGAAAATCGAACCCTGATGCGTCAGGGCAAGATCACCGTGGTCCTGCAACACGACATCGCCAGCGATATGCGCAATGCCTTTCTCAGCCTGCTCCATGCCAACCACATCCTGAAGGCACCTCCCCCCGCGACTCAGAGCAGGATCTCCATGGTTACGCCCTTCGACGCCAGCGAAAGCTGACCAAAGCGTGCCTTTATCGGCTTCTTCCGGAACACAGGAATATTTCTGCGCTGGCGCTTTCAACATAGCCTGCGACGCAAATGCCCTTTTGATTGCAAGCGCCAGTCCTGGCGCTGAAAGGCCGTCTCGCCAAAGGCCGATTTTTCAGCCTCGAAGATGCAATTCTTGTTTCTCTTTGCGCTCATTCTTGGAATGCTTTCGACAATAGCCAGCAGGGAGAGCGGCATGAAAGTAGGATTTATTGGCCTTGGCAACGTCGGCGGCAAACTGAGCGGCAGCCTGCTGCGCAACGGTATCGACCTCAGCGTCTATGACCTGAACGACACGCTGGTCGCAAAGGCGGCCGAGGCGGGAGCGACGGCAGCGAAGAACCCCGCCGAATTGATGCGCAGCTGTGACGCGGTGATCACCTGCCTGCCGTCGCCTGCGGCCTCGGATCAGGTTATGCAGCAGATGCTGCCGGAGATTGGCCCCGGCAAGATCTGGATGGAGATGTCCACCACCGATGAGGCAGAGGTCAAACGCCTCGGCGAGCTGGTGGCGCAGGCGGGCGGCACAGCCGTAGACTGCCCGGTGTCGGGCGGATGCCACCGGGCCGATACCGGAAACATCTCGATCTTCGCCGGATGTGACCGCGAAACCTTCGAACGGATCGTCCCCCTGCTGAAAACCATGGGGCGGCGCATTCTGCACACTGGGCCGATCGGCTCGGCGTCGGTGCTGAAAGTCATCACCAATTATCTGGCCACCGCCAACCTGCTGACCTGCTGCGAGGCGCTGGTCACGGCCAAGGCTGCAGGCATGGATCTCAACACCGCCTATGAGGCGATCAAGATCTCCTCCGGCACCTCATTCGTGCATGAAACGGAAAGCCAGGTGATCCTGAATGGATCCCGCGATATTTCCTTCACCATGGATCTGGTTTCAAAGGATATCGGCCTGTTTCAGGCAGTGGCGGATCGGCATAACGTCCCCCTCGAAATCAACCCGTTGATGATCAAGATCTTCAAGGACGGCGAAGCCCGTTTCGGCAGCCGCGAATTGTCGCCAAACATCATCCGGCGGCTGGAAGAGGCAACAGGGTTAGACATCAGAGCGCCCGGATTTCCGGCTGAGATGGTCGACGACGAGCCGGAGGAACCGGGTTACGAGGTGATCCCCACGGGCCGCAACGCAGCTACCGGCAGCTAAACCTCCGATACGGAAAATGGTAGTGGGGGCGTCTGGCGGTGCCCCCCTTTAGGCACCTGTGCCCGGTGCGTTGGCTCGCGGGCTAGTTGCGCATAGTTCCGCCGACACATCCTATAGAGTCTTGCCAGACTCATTTTTCCCGAATTACGGTACTATTGTCCGTATTATGGGATTCACATGCAGGACCGTCAGATCCTCCTTCTGGAAGCGGTAGCGTCGTCCGCGACGCCAGTGAGCGCAAGCGAGCTGGCCAGAATGACGGCGACCCCTCGGGCCAGCCTCTATCGCCATATTGCCACCCTGCTGGCCTGCGGGTTCCTGGAAGAGATCGACACCGGCAACCGTTACGTATTGGGCATGCGGTTCATCAAGATTGCGCTGACCGGAAAATCGGACACCCATGTGATCAACGCGGTCTCCGCCGTGCTGCTACGGGTGGTCAAAGACCTGGGAGAAACCGCATTTCTGGCGCGCTACCGAGCTGGACGCGTTGACCTCATCCATACGCAGGTCCCGACAGATCCTTCTGTTCCCCATATCTACCCCGGGTTGGGCGCGCGTCCGGTTCATGCCTGCTCCTCGGCCAAGGTTATTGCCGCCTTTCTGGCACCGGAGCTCCAGTGTGATCTGATTGAAACGCAACCCACGCGCTTTACCGACAAGACCCGCACCGACCCCGAGCAGATCACCCGCGAATTGCAGCAGGTGCGCCGCCACGGCTATGCAACCTGCGACGGCGAGATCGACGTCGGTGTCACCAGCATCGCCGTACCAATCATTATTGATCGTCTCGGCGCGGTTTTTTCCATGGGCGTGGTCGGGCCATCTGCCCGCATCACTCCGGCCATTCACCCCCGAATTCTGCCAATTTTGTCGAAAGAAGCCTTTCACGCCGCTGCGGCCATTCAGCATTGCTCGGTCGTTGAGGCGGAAACCACAAATGCCATGTCACTGGCTGCAGCAAAGGAAAGGTCGAACCAACAACACTGAATTTATTGAAGGGAGAAAGAACATGAACAGAAGAGAATTCGGCGGGCTGACCGCTGCTGCTGCACTGGCCATGGCCGGTCCGTTTCGCGCCTTTGCAGACGAGACCTGCCAATCCCCCTATATGCCCAAGATTACGGGCCAAGAAGAATTTGTGTACGTCTGGACCCTCGGTGTCGAGGGGATGGGCGACGAGCAGGACAAGATGGTAACCGTCGACCTCCGCCCTGGCTCATCCACGCGCGGAGAGGTCATCCACAGCCTCTCTGTAGGGGGCCGAAACGAGGCCCATCATGGCGGCTTCTCCGCAGATCGTCGGTATTTCTGGACCGGCGGGCTTGATACCAATCGCATCTTCATCTTTGACATTCACAGCGACCCGGCGGCCCCCAAGCTGCACAAGGTGATTGAAACCTTCGTCGCCGATTCCGGCGGTGTGGTTGGTCCCCACACGTTTTTTGCCCTGCCCGGCAGCATGATGATCACCGGGCTCAGCAATCAGGACGATCACGGCGGTCGCACGGCGCTGGTCGAATATAACGATGATGGAGATTACGTCGCCACCTACTGGATGCCCAACGCAGATGACATGCAGGGTGCCGTTGCGGTGGATGGCGCGGTTGCCGATGGCTACGGCTACGATATCCGCGCGCTGATCCGCAAGAATGTCATGCTCACCTCCTCCTTCACGGGCTGGTCCAACTACATGATGGATTTTGGCCAGATGTTGCAGGATCCCGAAGCGATGAAACGCTTTGGAAACACGATGGTGCTGTGGGATCTGCACACCCGCCAGCCCCGCAAGGTGTTCAATGTGCCCGGCGCACCGTTGGAAGTGCGCTTTCCCTGGGGTCCGAATGCCAATTATGCCTTCTCCACCACCGCGCTCACCTCGCAGCTGTGGCTGATCTACGAAGACGATGATGGCGAATGGCAGGCCAAATCGGTCGCGGATATCGGCAACCCGGAGGACATCCCCCTGCCCGTCGATATCTCCATCGCTGCGGATGACCAGACGCTCTGGGTCAATTCCTTCATGGATGGCAAAACCCGCCTATTTGACATCTCGGACCCGCATAACCCGTCGCAAATCTACGAGAAGACCATCGACCGGCAGGTCAATATGGTCAGCCAGAGCTGGGATGGCAAACGGGTCTATTTCTCGTCGTCGCTGCTCGCCAACTGGGACAAGAAGGGCGAGGATGATGTGCAGTATCTGCGCGCCTATACATGGGACGGCACAGATCTGGTCGAAGATTTCAATATCGACTTCTATGCCGCTGGATTGGGCCGCGCTCACATCATGCGCTTTGGCAGCTCTGCGCTTTACTCAGCCTGACTGCCAGTTCCCGGGGCGGCCAGCTGCCGCTCCGGTCTCCCCTTGCGGACCTAAACTTGCCGGAGGATCTCCATGCGCAAGACAACACTCGCTGTTTCCATTACCGCCGCTGCGGCCTTGCTGACGGGCGTTGTCGCCCTGGCCGACACCTGGCGTCCCTCAGATCTGCTCGCACGGTTGACACCTGCTGCGCTGCGGACCGCCACCACTCCCTTTTCCGATATCTTCCCGAGCGATCCCGCCTTCCAGTTCAGCCCACCGGAACCGGGATCCTATAGGCTGAACCGGCTGAAGCCCGCACCCGATGGCGCGGTTCTGACCACAAACGGAATACAAACCCGCCTGCACCAGCTGTTCGACGAGAAAATCACCCTCGTCAGCTTTGTCTATCTTACCTGTGGCGATGTGGACGGCTGCCCGCTGGCCTTCTCGACGCTTTATGACATTCATGATGCCAGCGCCCAGCTGCCCGGACTGCGCCAGAAGGTGCAGCTGATGACCATCAGCTTTGACCCCGAGCGCGACACGGTAGAGGCGATCGCCGCTTTTGCCCACCCGGTCAGCAGCGACCCCGCCAGCGCGCAGAAACTGGACTGGCACGTCCTGACCACCGCTGACGCGGAGGCGCTGCGCCCCTTGCTGGATGGATTTGGCCAGGTGGTTGATCGCGGATCCTCGGATGATCAGATCAATCACCTGCTGCGGATGTATCTGGTCGACACCCAAGGCATGATCCGCAACGTCTATGGTCTTGGCCTGATCGACCCGCGCCTTTTGATGACCGACGTGGAGACCCTACTGATGGCGGAGGCCGCAGAGTGACCCGCCGCCCGCCTGCCTTGCTGCGCCAACGTCTTGCACCATGTGCTGCGCTTCTGGCTCTGCTCTGGACCGTCCCGGCATCGACTGCGGCGCCGCTACAGATCTCGGCGGAAACCTGTGAACGCTCGCCCGATAATTGGGCTGAAGCTGCGTCAAGACGTAGCCGGACGCCGCAGCTCGGCCTACCGCCATTGCAACATCCGGCCGACAACCCGCCCACAGCAGCACGCATTGCGCTTGGCCGACGGATCTTTTTTGATCGCGCCTTGTCGATCAACAACACCATGTCCTGCGCCATGTGCCATGTGCCGGAACAGGGATTTGCCAATTGGGAGCTGGCGACCTCCATCGGCGTCGAGGGCCGCAGCGTGAAGCGCAATGCTCCCAGCCTGATCAATGTCGGCCTGCTGCGGCCCCTGTTTCATGATGGGCGCGACCCTACACTGGAAACCCAGTTCATCGGACCGCTCACCGCTCGTAACGAGATGGCAAACCCATCGGTGGGCCACGTGGTTGCCTATCTTCAGGAGCAGGCTGACTATGACCGATTGTTTCGCGAGGCATTTGGTGCCTCCGCGTCTCTGGATCGCATAGGTATGGCGCTCGCGGCCTACCAGCGCGCGTTGACGCTGGGCAACAGCTCGTTCGATCGGTGGTTTTATGGCGGCGACAGCGCTGCTGTTTCTTCGGCCGCCAAACGTGGTTTTGACGTCTTTCGCGGCAAGGCAGGCTGCGTCTCCTGCCACAGCATCGGACCAGATGACGCGCTCTTCACCGATCAGCAGTTCCACGACACAGGCTACGGGCAGATGCGCGAACTGGCGCGACAGAACCCGCCCGAAACCCTGCCGGTTCAGGTCGCTCCCGGCGTGGTCCATCAGATCGACTACGCGCTAGTTCGCGCCGTCAGCGGTCCGCGGGAGGCCGATTTGGGGCGCTACGAAGTCACCGAGGATCCACGCGACCGATGGCGTTTCCGCACGCCGACGCTGCGCAATCTCGCCGTCTCGCCGCCCTATATGCACGACGGCGGGTTCGGCACCCTTGCTGAGGTGATCGACTTCTACAATGGTGGCGGTGCCAATCTGCCCGGTCAGGATCCGCGCATTCGACCGCTCGGTCTGACCGATGGCGAACAGCGAGACCTGCTGAGCTTCCTCGAGACGCTCACCTCTTCGGGACTGGACTGCCTCGTCGCGGAGGCACGCCAGCGATAGGCGCCGAACCGCCCGCGAAACCGGTCGGGCGTCCTGAAATCGCCCAAACTCCATGATCAATAGCCGAAACAGACCTGAAGAGGGCGCGTCTCACTCTAGGTGATAGCCGCGAAACTCCTTCACCGTAGAAACCGCCAGCAAGGTCTTCATCTGTGCGACCGACGGGATGTCCGACAACCGGTTGCGATAGAGGTTTTCATAGGTTTCCGTATTGCGCGCCGCGACGCGTATCAGATAGTCGAACTCGCCCGAAATCAGGTGGCATTCCAACACCTCGGGCATATGGGCGATAGTGTTCTCAAAGGCCTGGATATGCTCGCGCTGCTGACCGACCAGCTTGATCTCGATAAAGATCTGAAGCTCCAGACCAATCTTCTTGCGATCCAGCCGCGCGGCATAGCCTTCGATCATACCGCTGGCTTCCATCAACTTGACACGACGGTGACATGCGGACAAAGACAGCCCTACTTTCTCCGAGAGGCGCGCCATTGATATCTGACCATCCTGCTGTAGGGCGGAAAGAATACGAGAATCCAGCATGTCCATCGGAAATTTTCCCAATACTTAATCGTTATCCGCACATTTTTCCGAAATTTTCCGAATAGGCAAGGAAATCGAGAACCTTTCCTATCAACAACGTCATAAAATTGAGACACTTCGTCACAGGGATGACGTAACCAAGGGAGGGGCAGATGGCCTCAAAAATCGTAGTTGGCTACGACGGCAGCACGAGCGCGCGGAGTGCGCTCAACTTTGCGCTGGGTGTAGCAAAGGCACAGGGCGGCAGCATCGTAGTCGCGCATGTGCTGGAATGGTCACCATATTCTTTTCTATCCGCAGCCGAGCTGGCAGAGCGCCACAAGCGCCGCACCGAAGAGCTTGAACGCGCCGAGACCGCGCTGATCCAGCCCCTGCTCAAGGATCTTGAGACCAGCGGTGTCGAGGTCACGGCCACCGTGAAATACGGCAATATCGCCGAGGTTCTCGTGTCCATCGCGAAGTCCGAAGGGGCCAATCACGTGGTTATCGGGCGCACCGGCCATTCCGCATTGTCATCGCGGCTGTTTGGTTCGGTCGCAGGCAGTCTGGCGCAGGCCGCGCCGGTTCCGGTCACCATTGTCCCATAACTGATCGACAGGGGTCATCATGAACAGTTTTTCCAAAGCGGCCGCACTGGCCGTCCCCGGCGCCCTAGTGCTGTCGGGTCCGCTAATGGCACAGAGCATCGACCAGAAGGTCAACGATCTCTTTGCCAGTTCCACGGGCTGGTTTGTCAATTTCATCTTCAGCCCATTTCCGGGCACCAGCTTCCCGTGGATCGTGGCATGGCTGGTAATTGCAGCGACGATTTTCACCATCTATTTCGGCCTGATCCAGTTCCGCGCCTTCCCGCACTCGATCTCGCTGGTGAAGGGCGACTACTCCGACCCGAATGACGCAGGCGAGGTCAGCCATTTCCAGGCTCTGGCCACCGCGCTTTCCGGCACCGTTGGCCTTGGCAATATCGCAGGCGTCGCGGTTGCGGTTGGCATCGGTGGTCCTGGCGCAACCTTCTGGATGATCCTCGCGGGTCTGATGGGGATGGCGTCGAAATTCACCGAATGTACGCTCGGTGTGAAATACCGCAACGAATACCCTGACGGCACAGTTTCCGGTGGCCCGATGTACTACATGACCAAGGGCTTTGCTGCGCGTGGCCTGCCCGGGGGCAAGTTCATGGCGGTCCTGTTCTCGATCTTCTGCATTCTGGGCGCCCTTGGTGGCGGCAATATGTTCCAGGCCAACCAGGCCCATGCCCAGCTGACCAATGTTCTGGGCGACTATCCGGGCTGGGTCACCGGCGTTATCTTCGCTGGTGTCGTCTTTGCCGTGATCATTGGTGGCCTGAAGTCGATCGCCAAAGTCACCGAAAAAGTGGTGCCGTTCATGGGCGTGCTCTATGTGCTGACCGCGCTGGTGATCATCCTGATGAACTTTGACAAAATCGGCTGGGCCTTTGGCCAGATCTTCGACGGTGCCTTTACCGGTCTTGGCGTTGCGGGCGGCATGGTTGGCGCACTGATCCAGGGCTTCAAACGCGCGGCCTTCTCCAACGAAGCGGGCGTTGGCTCCGCGGCAATTGCCCACTCCGCCGTGCGGACCAAGGAGCCGATCACCGAAGGTTTCGTCTCGCTCTTAGAGCCGTTCATCGACACCGTGGTGATCTGCACCATGACCGCCTTGGTGATCATCATCACCGGCCAGCTGGTCAGCAACCCTGAAACCGGTCTCTACGTGCTGAACGAGGCAGGAAGCGCGATCCAGACCGTGGATGGCAATTCCGGCGTGGCTCTGACATCTGCGGCCTTCTCGTCCGCATTTGGCTGGTTCAAGTATATTCTTGCCATCGCGGTGATCCTGTTTGCCTTCTCCACCATGATCAGCTGGTCCTACTACGGCCTCAAAGCCTGGACCTTCCTGTTCGGTGAGGGCAAGACCACTGAACTGGTCTTCAAGGTGATCTTCTGCCTGTTTGTCATCATCGGCGCCGCGGCCAGCCTGGGTCCGGTCATCGACTTCTCCGATGCGGCAATCTTTGCCATGGCCGTGGTGAACATCGTCGCGCTCTACTTCCTGATGCCAATCGTCAAGGGTGAGCTGAACAGCTACATGGCACGCCTCAAGACCGGTGAAATCAAGAAGTTCCAGTAACAAAGCAGCAACCCGGCCGCCGATGGTGGCCGGGTTATTAGGCTGATCCGTCGCCGCGATTGTGCCGACCTTCGGACAGCAACACCCGCGCCTCATGGCTGCGCAAGGACCGCCGCGCCGTCGGAAAGGCCTGCCCCATACTCTCCAGCTCCGGGAACAGTTGGCAAAGCTCTGACCGCTGGGCCATATCCATCCCCGCCAGTGTCAGGTCACCGGGCTGAAAACTCTCGCTCCAGGCTCCATCGGCGCAGATGATTTCGTGCTGATCGAAGAGCAGATGAATATAGGTCACATCCAGTGTTCGCGCCCGGCGGATATCGCGATCGTTGATCAGATGCACAGCCGCCACCAGCACCTCGTTTGAGCCGAACAGCAGTTCGGCACGGCTTCCCGTCAGCAGCATCCTGTGTTGCGGTGACACCATCATATCCCGGTTCGGCACAAGCTCGGCCCCCTCCCGGCCGAGCGCCCCGGCCTCAATCAGGATCGGTTGGAACTGAGGGCGGCGTGCCAACTCTGCCGTTGTAACCACCCGTCGCGCGGTCCAGCGCAGGGTTTGCAACCCGCTGTCGCGCGTCAGGACGCGATCACCAATCTCCAGATCCTCGACCGGAACCGCACCCTGCGGTGTCAGGACAAGGCTGCCCGGCGTAAAACAGGGAATGACCTCTTCGATGTTATAGAAGGTCAACGTTCCAATGGTGTCGTTGTTGTTGTTCGTGACCTCGACCCGGCCGTCCTCTCGGTCAGCGCTGGTATAGATGATCCGGGTGTTTCCAAGCGCGCGCAGCTCGCTGATATCAAGCCGGTCGTAATCATCACCACCTTCGCCACCATCGACGATATCCCCGGCCCCGCCGATCAACAGATCCCGGTCATCCTCGCCGTATAGGCTGTCCGCACCCGCACCGCCGATCAGCGTATCAGCGCCGCTTCCGCCTTCGATGATGTCATCTTCGCTGCCGCCATCCAGCGAATCGCCGCCTGCGCCGCCACTCAGCTGGTCATAGCCCTCGCCGCCCAGCAACGTGTCATTGCCGACGCCGCTGTTCATCACGTCGTCGCCACGGCCACCTTCGCCATAAAAGGATGACCCGGCGGTGCTCCCATCGAGATAGTCATTGCCATCGTCGAGGAAGATGCGGTCGGAATCTTCATAGACACCGATAAAGGCGAGGTCGTCGCCATCGCCGCCATGGATCTCATCATTGCCCTGGCTGCCCGCCAGAATGTCATTGCCAGCCCCGCCCCAGACGGTGTCGGTCCCCATGCTGCCGATCAGCGTGTCATTGCCGTCTTCACCATAAATCAGGTCATCCTGATCGCGGCCAAAGACATGGTCGTCCCCTTCACCAGCATAGATCAGATCGTTGCCATAGAGCCCTTCGAGCTGGTCATTGCCAGCCCCGCCATAGATCGTGTCATCGCCATAGCCTGCGGTGATCGTATCGTTGCCATCGCCGCCCAACAGCAGATCGTTATCGTCGCCGCTGCTAAGCGAGTCATGCCCGATACCACCTTCCAGCGTGTCGCGCCCGGCGCCGCCCTCCAGCGTGTCGCTACCGATGCCACCTTGCAGCAGATCATCACCGGCGCCGCCCTGTAGCAGATCGTTCCCATCGCCGCCAAACAGGGTGTCCGACCCGATACCCCCTTCGACCGAGTCATCGCCGGCACCTGCATCGACCCGGTCATCCCCCTCACCTGCGATAACCGTATCATTGCCGCCGCCGGCCTCGATCACGTCGTCCTGGGAGCCATCAGCCGCGTCGGCGCTGTCGACCCGATCGCCTTCGGGATCGCCCAGGTAGTTGACGTCGATGCGCTCGCCGGAATCGGTGCCTTCGACGATGTAATCCAAGGCCGGCGGGATCGTGAACGTCAGATCGGACAGTCCCGCTCCGCCGGAAACAGGTGCGTCCCCCCCATTGTCAAAGATCACATCCAGCTGCGAAACGGGGCCGTCGATTGCAACACCGATATCGGCGGCTGTGCTGCCCTCAGCCTCGATCGAGACCGTGCCATCGGCGTTGACCGTGACCTGATGGTGGGTAACCCCGGTCAACCCGGCAATGATCTGCGATGCGGGGATCAACACACCGCTTGCGTCCAGCACCCGAAGCGTAAATTTATCGTCATTCGAACTGCCGTTCGAATTCACATGCTGAAGATCAAACCGTAAATTGGTGACAGGATTGGAGAACCCGTAACTTGCGGTGATGGGATCGCTGACGCCAAAGGCACCGAAATCGGAAACCGCGTAGCCATCCTGCGAACTGTCCCAGCTGTCCGCTGTGAACGTGCCTGTCACAACCGTGGTATTGCCGCCTTCACTCAGTGAGGTAGACCCACTTTGCGCGGTGCCGTTGATGCCGGTCAACCAGATCGCATTGTCAAGAATGGCCATGTCTCGCGTCTACCTTGTACCTAACAATTAACTCCGCTCCAGCAACAGCAGCGGACACCCCGCGCCGATACAGCCGGCGCCCCCGATGACGCGCCCGCGCCCAGATCCCACAGGCGGCGCGCTGTTCGGGTCCAGGGAAAAACACATCCAACGGCCAAGATTTACCCGGCAAACACGTCCAACACAGGACCGCTCTGGGACCGGTGCTGGCCCATTTTGCGGTCAGAATATGGCGAAACGCCGGACCGGTGCCGCTGCGATGGTCCGCGCGACAGGGCTACGGCTAGAGTTTTCAATGCAAAATCAATAGCAGCGGCGGCCAAAACCTGACTAAACTGCGGTCATGCAGCGCGCAGATGGTCGCGACGTCTGCTCAATGAAAATGACTTCGTTAACAGGGACAAACAACATGCTTCAGGAATTCAGAGATTTCATTGCCAAGGGCAATGTGATGGACATGGCCGTCGGCATCATCATCGGCGCCGCCTTTACCGCGATCGTCAGCAGCATGGTCAACGACCTGATCAACCCCATCATCGGATTGTTCACTGGCGGGATCGATTTCACCAACTCCTACCTGGTCCTTGCGGGCAACGTCCCTGAAGGTGCCAGCCTGGAGGCCGCACGTGAGGCAGGCGCCGCTGTGTTTGCTCACGGTGCCTTTGTGATGGCCGTGATCAACTTTCTGATCATCGCATTCGTGGTGTTCATGCTGGTGCGCTACGTCAACAAGGTCAAAGACGCCGCTTTCCGCAAGCAGGAAGCCATGCCCGCCGAGGAAGCCCCCGCCGGCCCCACAGAGCTGGATGTCCTGTTGGAAATCCGCGACTCCCTGAAACGGTAAGCAGACACAGACGATCCGCAGGTGGCATCCTGCGGCCGGTCGGACTAAGGCCACACCTCGGGCACCGGCGACCTCGTGTTGCCGGTGATCGGGCATTCCTTTGAGACAATGGCAGGGACCAGACAACAACATGGAAGAATGGATCGAACAATTGGGCGCGCTCTGGCCCTTGCTAATCAGTGCGGCCAAGGCGCTGGTTGTGCTGGTGCTTGGCTGGATAACCGCCGGTATCATCAGCAGCACCGTGCGCCGTCGCATCAACGCTACGCCACATCTGGATCAAACACTCGGTAATTTTGCCGCCAGTGCCGTCCGCTGGATATTGCTGGCCATCGTGCTGGTCGCCGTGCTTGGCATCTTTGGGATAGAGGCCACCAGCCTGGTCGCCATGCTCGGCGCTGCGACCCTGGCGATTGGCCTTGCTCTCCAGGGAACGCTGAGCGATCTGGCTGCGGGCGTCATGCTGGTTCTATTTCGCCCCTACAAGCTCGGCCAGTATGTCGATATCGGCGGCACCTCCGGCACCGTGGTTGACCTGAACCTCTTCGTGACCGAACTGGTCACACCGGACAACGTCCAGATCATCATTCCCAACGGTCAGGCCTGGGGTGCAATCATCACCAACTACTCTGCCCATGACACCCGCCGCGTGGATATGGTCTTTGGTATCGACTACGGCGACAGTGCCGATGACGCCAAGGAGATCATCATGGCCCTCGCCGAGGCCGATACACGGGTCATGGCGGATCCTGCTCCTTGGGTCCGGGTGACCAATCTTGGCGACAGCTCGGTCGATCTCACCGCACGTCTGTGGTGCAAGGCCGCGGATTATTGGGAGCTGAAGTTCGCAATGACCCAAGCCGTCAAAGAGGCTTTTGACGACAAGGGCATCTCAATCCCCTACCCGCACAGCGTGGAAATCAAGAAAGAGGGCTGATCTCCCGGCAGCCGCCCCGGATCTACGTGCAGGGCGGCTGTCTATGGCTTCGAAAGCGTGTTAGCGCGGGATCGCTCTGGTCATCACCAGTGTCGGCTCTTGACGGTAGTTGGCTTCGTGACTGGCGCTGTAGCCCATCTTCTCGGCGACTCGGATCGAGGCTGCGTTGTCAGGGTCCAGAAGACAACAGGTTGATCGCCATTGGGTCGTCTCGGCAGCCCACCGGTGTATGCGCTCGACCGCCTCTGTCGCCAGCCCCTTCCCATGCTCCGCTGGCATCAGCCCCCAGCCCGCCTCGGGCACCGAGCCGAGCGGAGGGTCGATATCTCGCTGATAATCGGCAAAGCCGGCGGTGCCGAGATAGCGTCCGTCGTCGCGGCTGGTGATCGCCCAGTAACCGTAACCCAGCACCTGCCAATGTCCGATGTAGCGCAACAGGCGCGTCCAAGTTTCCTCGCGGCTGGCCGGGCGACCGATTGTATGACGGACAACCACCGGATCCATCCACAACGCCGTCAGCGCATCAAAATCCTCCAGCCGGTGCGGGCGCAGCGACAGCCGCTCCGTCGTCAATGTCGGCCCGGTCACGCAGGCAGGCTCCCCTGCAACACGTAGCGCAGGATTTCGACAACCTGCCGCGGTTCTTTCGCGACAGCCAAGGCAGCGGCATGTACCTCTTTCAAGGCATGCTGATGCTCATCCTGAGACAGGACAATCAGCGACTTGCCCAGAGCGGCCGCGTAGCCCGCATCAAAGGCCGCGTTCCACTGTTTGTATTTTTCGCCAAAGCGGACAACGACGATATCCGCGTCTGACAGACCCTTGCGGGTGCGAATGGCATTGACCATCGCGCCTTTGTGGTCGTGCCAATACTTGTTCGGCTCACTGCCCAGAATAGCCACACCGCAGTCATCGCTGGCGTCATGATCGGTAACCGGGCTGGCAAAATGCACATCCAGGCCCGCCGCACCATCAATAATCTGGTCCCGCCAATCGGTGTGAATTTCGCCTGAGAGATATACGTTCAAAGTCACGGAATGTCCTTTCCTGCGCGAGCAGCTGACGGTTTCGGCTCGCCCTGCCAGATCCTGTCTGTTGCTGGCCCCGCCAATGTGATGTGCCCTGGCGCCGGGACCATAGCCCGTTCGGCCAGCAGGCAGAGTATCCACCAGCTGCAACAATTCGTCCACCGCTTCGCGTCAGGTCAGGAAGCTAGCGCCGCCGTGCCACCAGATAGCGGCTCGGTATCGAGATCGGGTAATTGCCGGTCTCGATAATCTCGAACCCGGCCCGCTCCACGGCGGCCTCCAGCTCAGCAATACTTAGCAAAGCCACCGAGCTCGGCGCCTTTCCGACCAGACGCATCAATGGGATCAGTACCGAGAACATCCAGTACTTCAGGCTGCCACGCTCCTCGCCCAGACAGGGTGTCTTGGAAATGAACAGCTTCCCGCTCGGCACGCGTTCGGCGACCGACGCAAGTGCGGCATCCACATCCGGAACCAGATGCAGAAGGTTGAAAGCCATCACCACGTCAAACGGTCCGGCTGGCAGCGCGTCGTCACCGCAATGTTCAAAGGTCACGTTGTCCGCCCCGGCCTGCGCGGCCCTGTCGCGACCGATGCGCAGCATTCCCTCCGACAGATCGGTTGCGGTCATCGCCGAAACCGCGTCCGACAGTGCGATCGCGGTGGATCCCGTACCGCAGCCCACTTCCAGCACGTGGTCGCCCGCCTTCAGATAGGCTCTCGTGCGCTCCAACGTGTATTGATAGGCGGCCTCATCCCGGATTTTGGATTTGGCGTATTTGGGGGCAATCCTGTCCCAGAAGCGCGCATCGGTTGTCATCTCTATCCTCCTAAGATGGCTACAGGCTACCCATGCAGAAACATAAGTAAAATTGCCAAAATTTGCAGTTGAGGTATACATATTTGTATGGATAAACTCGACTGGAATCATATCCGGGCGTTTCTGGCGACGGCAGAAACCGGCTCCCTCTCCGCCGGTGCGCGCAAGCTGGGGCTGACCCAACCGACCCTGTCCCGACAGGTCGCAGCCCTAGAAGCCGATCTCGGTGTGATGCTGTTTGAACGTCCGGGGCGCCGTCTGGCACTGACTTCCGCAGGGCAGGATCTGCTGGACCACAGCCGCAGGATGGGGGCCGCAGCCGAGGGCCTGTCACTGGCGGCCAGCGCCTCGGCCCAAACCATCGAAGGCACCATTCGGATTACCGCAAGCGACGTCGTGTCGGCCTATGTGCTGCCGCCTGTGCTGCGCCAGATCCGACAGCGCGCGCCGCGGCTGACGATTGATGTCGTGGCCGCCAACGACATCCGGGACCTGATGCGACGCGAAGCGGATATTGCCATCCGCCATGTGCGCCCTGACCAGCCGGAACTGATCGCGCGCCTCGTGCGCGAAGCGCGGGCGCATTTCTACGCCGCCCCGAGCTATCTGGAGCGGCGGGGTCGTCCGGCATCGACCAAGGAGTTGGCAGACCACGATTTTGTCGGTTTTGCCGATGTGGACCGTTCGATTGACTTCCTGGCACCGCTTGGAATCCATCTCGCGCCGGAAAACTTTCGGATCAAGTCCTCCAGCGGTCTTACCGCCTGGGAGCTGGTCAAACAGGGCTTCGGCATCTGCCCGATGATGGAGGATGTGGCCGAGCCCACGCCCGGTATTGAACGGCTACTGCCGCGGCTGGATCCAATCGTATTTCCGATCTGGCTGACCACTCACCGCGAGCTCCACACCAGCCGCCGCATCCGGCTGGTCTTTGACCTTCTGGCAGATTTTCTCGCCCAGAACTGAAAACGCGCCCTCAACCGGGGCGCGTTTCCAGAATAATACAGGTTTCAGCCAGAGGTCACAGGCGCCGTTATCCGCGCAATGTGCCGCCGGTGACCTTGGTGACTTTTGTGACAATCTTGTCGCTGACCGCTTCGATATCCTTTTCGGTCAGGGTTTTTTCGGTCGGCTGCAAGCGGACCGTGATGGCCAGAGACTTGTTGCCCTCTCCCAGGCTGCCACCGATGAACTCGTCAAAAACGCGCACATCATCAATCAGCGCCTTGTCGGCGCCTGCGGCGGCATTGACCAGGGTAAGGGCTTCGACGTCCTCGGCCACGACAAAGGCGAAATCACGCTCGACCGCTTGCAGGTCGCTTTGAACCAGCGCACCACGATTGGCCCCGGTTTTGCGTGGCATCGGAACTTCGTCAGGCCAGATGGTAAAGGCAACAGCGGCCCCCTTGATCCCCATTTCGCTCAGAACCTTCGGGTGCAGTTCGCCAAAGACACCCAGCACTTTCTTCGGACCCAGGCAGATTTTGCCATGCCGCCCCGGATGCCACCAGGGCTCTGCCCCGCGAAGGATCTGGACCTTGGCAGGCGCACCGATTGCGGCCAGAACCGCCTCGATATCTGCCTTGGCGTCAAACGTGTCGACCGCGCGGCTGGTGCCATGCACGTCCTTGGGGCCGGTACGGCCAACCAGAAGGCCGGAAATCAGGTTATGCTGCTCACCCGGTTCACCACCGTGAAAAGCAGGTCCCGCCTCGAAGAGCGCCAGATCCATGAAGCCACGCGCCTGATTGCGTGCGGCAGCCTGCAACAGCCCGGGCAACAGTGCCGGACGCATGTGCGACATCTCGGAGGAGATCGGATTGGCCAGCATGGTCGCATCGTCCCCGCCACCAAACAGCGTTGCAGAGGCCTTGTCGATGAAGGTGTAGCTCACCACCTCGTTATAGCCGAGGCTGGCGCAGGTCCGCCGCGCGATCTGCTGGCGGCGTTGCTCAGGGGTCATCACCGGTGCAGGGACGCCATCTGTCAGGCGCGGCAACGGCTTACCTTCCAGTTTCGTGAGCGACGCGATACGCGCCACCTCCTCCACCAGATCAGCCTCGCCCATCACATCCGGGCGCCAGCTCGGAACATGGGCCATATTGCCCTCAAGCCGGAAACCCAGACGGGTCAGGGTCTGGCGCTGCTCTGATTCCGGGATATCCATCCCGACCAGCGACTGGACCCGCTCGGGATCCAGCTTATAGGCGCGCGCGTGATCCGGTACAGCACCTGCGATCACCACATTCGACGGCTCGCCACCGCAGAGGTCGAGGATCATCCGGGTGGCATGATCGAGACCTTCACGGGTGTATTCGGGGTCGACGCCCCGCTCGAAACGGTAGCGCGCGTCCGAGTTGATTTTCAGCGCCCGGCCAGTGGTCGCGATCTGCACATGGTCCCAGAATGCGCTCTCAAGGAACACATCGGTCGTTTCCTCGGTGCACCCGGTGTCGGCCCCGCCCATGATGCCCGCAATGCTCTCTGGGCCATTGTCGTCGGAGATGACCATCTGCCCTTCGGCGAAGGTGTAGTCCTTCTCATCCAGCGCGGTCAGCGTCTCGCCACCCGCTGCCCGGTGGATGCGCAGATTGCCCGCTACCTTGGCCGCGTCAAAGACATGCAGTGGGCGGTTCTGATCGAAGGTGAAATAATTGGTGATATCAACCAGTGTCGAAATCGGACGCAGACCAATGGCGCTCAACCGGTCCTGTAGCCACTGCGGGCTAGGGCCGTTCTTCACGCCGCGGATCAGGCGACCGGTGAACAGCGGGCAGCCATCCAGCGTATCTGCGTCGATATTGACCTTGATCGGGCTTTCGAATCCGCCGTCGACCGGCTCGATATCAAGCGGCTTCAATGTGCCCAGCCCGCGTGCGGCCAAATCCCGCGCGATCCCCCTAACCCCCAGCGCATCCGGGCGGTTCGGCGTGATGGCGATTTCAATAACGGGATCGACCTTGGCCGGGCTATTCTCGGCCAGCCAATCGACGAAGCGATCGCCGACATTGCCCGAAGGCAGCTCGATGATGCCGTCATGTTCATCCGACAGTTCCAGCTCGCGCTCGGACGCCATCATGCCAAAGCTCTCGACACCGCGGATCTTGCCCACACCGATGGTGATGTCGAGACCGGGAATATACATGCCCGGTTTGCAAACCACGACGGTGATACCTTCACGGGCATTGGGCGCGCCGCAGATGATCTGCATCTCGCCTTCATCGGTGTCGACCTTGCACACCCGCAGCTTGTCCGCGTCGGGGTGTTTCTCGGCATGTTTCACATAGCCGAGCGTAAAATCCTTCAGCCGGTCCGCAGGGTTCGACACACCTTCGACCTCAAGCCCGAGGTCGGTCAGTGTTTCGGTGATGTCCTCGACGGAGGCCTCAGTGTCGAGGTGGTCTTTCAGCCAAGAAAGAGTGAATTTCATCGGTCCGGTTTCCTATGGCAAGCCATGCATGTTGCAGCAGGCAATGACAAAGATTGCCCCCATGTGCAAGCCTTGGCTCCGCTCTCGGTCTAAGGATAGCTGGGGGTGAGACCCAAAAGCTCATCCAGCTGCCGACCGATCCAACCATGCGGGATGAAATGCCCGCCCGGGTGCAGATCCAGGGTGACATCATGCCCACCGCAGCTCCAGCCGGTGCGCGAAAACGTCAGGAAACTGCGGACCTGCCAATCTCCCTGCGCCTCGCCTCCGCCGGAACAGTCGAACGCCCGCCGCCACAAGGCCACCGGATAGGTCACATCACCCCCCGGCCCCATCGGAAAATCCATCACCGTGTCCGCAAGCCCGTGCACATGCCGAACCTCCTGCGGGGCCTCGGCGCAGGTTTCGGTTTGATCAATACTGCCCGCCACCGCCAGCAATGCCGCAATCCCCTTGCCGCTCTGGCAGGCGTAACGCCAGGCCATGGCGGATCCGTAGGAATAGCCCGAGACAAAGACCTGTTCGGCATCGACCGGGTAGCGTTTTGCCACATCCGCCAGCACCGCATCGGCAAAGGTCACATCTTCGGTGTCTGCCGTCCAGAAATTCCAGCTCTTGCCACGGCCATTCGGGGTGACCAGCAATACGCCCCGCCGTTTGGCCGAGGCCCCGACCCGATCGGAGCGCAGCGCATGTTTGCCTGTTCGCGACCAGCCATGAAAATGCATCAGCACAGGCAGCGGCGCGACACCGTCCCAGTTATCAGGCTCCATCACGTGATAGCTGCGATCTCCCAGCGCGCAGGCCAGCTCTTCGCCGCAGGGGTCTGCATTTGCCTTCCACGGCCCCATGGCCGCGACAGAGGTGGCACACATGTAAGCGGTTGAGAGCAAGAGGAGAAAACGTGTCATAGACGGGAGACTACCCGACACCACCCCCCTGTCATTTCACATGTTTGTGGGCAAGACATCGGAAGGCAGCCTACTTATGAAATAGTCTGATCAATCTCTCCAACAACACCCTTCAAATTGTGTGTGTAAATGAAACTAGCCAACGAAGCGGTCCGCATTAGATCTAAACGAAATAGAGACGAGATAAGACCGTGTAGGACACCCCTTCGGTAACTTAAATTGCCCATACACTCCGATGGGTTTTCAAACTTATTATCCTGGCGTTTCTCTATATCCATATCTTTGTGCTGGTTTTCACATATCGCCACATGCTTTCTGAGATACATTGGAACTTGAAGGAGAGTCGCAAAGACGTCACTCTCACACAACAAATCAAGCTCATATGTCAGGCTCTCGATTTCAACGACACATTTCTTAGCTTCGCTCCAATCATCTACGCGTAAGGCCTGATTTATCTGCCCGAGTAGCTGAAGATATGCTCTAAATGCTTGTCGTTTTTCGCTTCGCAACAGAAACTGATGCTCCAACTTTCGCTGCCACCCGAAAACAAAAGTCGACACTAGTAGACCTACGACGGCTGCCGAAGTCACCCACCCTTGTATCACCGGCTCAAACCACCGTGCAGCGTCGGCACGTCGAGACACTGGAAACCGTAGTGGCGCAGCCAGCGCAGGTCGCTGTCGAAGAAGGCGCGCAGATCAGGAATACCGTATTTCAGCATCGCGATCCGGTCGATCCCCATCCCGAACGCAAACCCCTGATAGATGTCTGGGTCGATCCCGCCAGCGGCAATCACCTTGGGGTGCACCATGCCGGAGCCGAGGATTTCAAGCCAGTCGTCACCCTCACCAATCTTCAGCGTGCCATCTTTCCAGGAACAGCGGATATCAACCTCGGCCGACGGTTCGGTGAAGGGGAAATGCGACGCACGGAAACGCAGATCGACGCTGTCCACCTCAAAGAAGGATTTCACGAATTCTTCCAGCACCCATTTCAGGTTCGCCATGGAGATGTTCTTGTCCAGCGCGAGGCCTTCGACCTGATGGAACATCGGCGTGTGGGTCTGATCGTAATCAGCGCGGTAAACGCCACCCGGACAGATGATGCGCAAAGGCGCACCCATCTTCTCCATCGAGCGGATCTGGACGGGGCTGGTATGGGTGCGAAGCACATGCGGCGGGCGGTTATCGCCCTCGGCACGGTGCATGTAGAACGTGTCCATCTCAGCGCGTGCCGGATGGTGGCCGGGGATATTCAGCGCATCGAAATTGTACCAGTCGGTGTCAATACGCGGGCCTTCGGCAACGGAGAAACCCAGCTCGGCAAAGATCGCGGTCAACTCCTCGCTGGCCTGGCTGATCGGATGCAGAGTCCCGCTGCGCGTCGGGCGGGTCGGCAAGGTGACGTCCAGCCATTCGGTCCGCAGGCGCGCATCCAATGCGGCATCGGCCAGCCCGGCCTTCTTGGCGGCGAGTGCGGCGTTGATCTCATCCTTCAGCGCGTTCAGGGCCGGACCCGCAACCTGACGCTCTTCAGGCGTCATCTTGCCCAGCTCACGCATCTTCAGCGCGACTTCGCCCTTTTTCCCAACAGCTGCAACCCGGATGGTCTCCAGCGCGTTTTCATCGGCAGCATCGGCGATCTGCCCGAGATATTTTGCTTTAAGATCGTCCATGACGGTCCCCTGAATAATGCTGCAGCCCTGCTACCACAGCAGAAGCTGAAAGCAAGCTTTTGAACCGGTTCTCTGCCAATCGGGCGGCAATCGCGACAATCCGGCAGCCTCCCCGCCTCCGTCAGACCGTATAGCCTGCCTCTCTAGCAGATCAGCAACAGCAAAAGGGCCGCCCTTTGCAGAGCGGCCCTTTCGGAATTGTCTTGCGCCTAAGCTTAGGCTGCCAGTGCGCTCTGTGCCTGCTTCACGATGGCACCGAATGCTTCGGGCTCGTGTACGGCCAGATCGGCCAGCACTTTGCGGTCCACTTCGATACCGGCCAGGGTCAGGCCGTTGATGAAGCGGGAGTATGTCAGAGCCTCGTCGTGGCTACGCACGGCTGCGTTGATCCGCTGGATCCACAGCGCGCGGAAATTCCGCTTGCGGTTCTTACGGTCGCGGGTTGCGTATTGGTTTGCCTTGTCAACAGCCTGACGCGCGACCTTGAAGGTATTCTTGCGACGGCCATAATAGCCTTTTGCGGCCTTGATGACTTTCTTGTGACGGGCGTGAGTTGTGGTACCACCTTTAACGCGGGACATATCTCAGATCTCCTCTTAGCGGTCGTAGGGCATGAAGCCCTTGACGATCTTTGCGTCGGGTGCCGACAGGGTAGTGGTGCCGCGGGCGTCGCGGATAAACTTGCGGGTCCGCTTGATCATGCCATGGCGCTTGCCGGCCTGACCTGCGAGGACCTTGCCGGTCGCGGTCACTTTGAAGCGCTTCTTGGCGCTCGATTTTGTCTTCATTTTGGGCATTTCCGTCTCCTTCAATGCGGGTTCGGTCTATGCGCGACTCGGCATGCCACATTGGGCCGGCCACGCGAACAGGGCTGCCGTTTACGCAAGCTGGACCATAAGGGCAAGCAGATTCTTCGAGCAGACGGCCAATCCGCCCTGCTGCGGTTCAGTCAGCGCGGCCTCGACAGTCAGCGCGCGCCATGACGCTCAGGTAAAGCGGCCAATCACCCGGAAAATGGCTTTCGGGATATCGTCGATCTGATACCCGCCGGATTTGGTACTGAACGCATATAGGAGCAGACCCACCGCCACGACAAGAAAAACCGCCGACACCCTGGGGGTGCGGCGGTCGGTAGCGGCAGACAACAGCGCGGGTATTGCCAGAAAAGCCAGCAACAACCCAAGCACCAGTGCCAGATCCGTATCCATGCTGCGCGTCCTCGCAGAAGACTAAGACGCGTTCAGGTTACTCCGGGTCGGTGCTGTAGATCAAACGTTCATCGCAGGGTGCCACACGCAGGATGTTGGTGGTGCCCGGAACGTTGAAAGGCACACCGGCCGTCACGACGATCTGATCGGTTTCCCCGGCGAACCCGCCGGAACGGGCGGCACGCGCGGCACCGACCACAGCGCCTTTGAAGCGTTCCTGATCCGGCGTCACCACACAGTTGCAGCCCCAGCTCAGCGCCAGACGGCGGGCCGTCCGGTTCAGCGGCGTCAGCGCAATGATCGGCACGCCCGGACGCTCCCGTGCGGTCAGCAGCGCGGTGGTGCCGCTTTGGGTATAGCAGCAGATCGCCTTGATCTCGGTCTTCTCGGCGATTTCACGCGCGGCAGCGACAATGGCGTCGGCGACGGTATCGCCCTTGGCCGAGCGGGAAGAGGCAATGATCTGGCTATAGGTCGGATCCACCTCTACCTCGGTGGCGACATTATCCATCGTCTTCACCGCTTCGATCGGGTACTGGCCTGCCGCGGATTCAGCGGAGAGCATGATTGCATCCGCCCCCTCGTAGATCGCGGTTGCCACATCGGAGACTTCGGCGCGGGTCGGCATCGGGCTTTCGATCATGCTTTCCAGCATCTGGGTGGCCACGATCACCGGTTTGGCAGCTGCACGGCAGCGACGCACCAGACGTTTCTGGATCGGCGGCACAGCAGCAACCGGCAGTTCAACACCCAGATCGCCGCGCGCAACCATGATCCCGTCGGAGGCATCTAGGATTTCATCGAAATTGTCGACCGCAGCCGGTTTTTCGATTTTCGACAGCACAGCCGCGCGACCATCCGCAAGACCACGTGCCTCGTAGACGTCCTTGGCGCGCTGAACAAAGGACAGCGCCAGCCAATCGACGCCCAGCCCGCAGACAAATTCCAGATCGCCGCGATCTTTCTCCGACAGGGCCGCCAGCGGCAGCACCACATCGGGAACATTCACCCCCTTGCGGTTGGAGATTGTCCCACCTGTGGTGACGGTACAATTGGCGAAGTCGTTGCCGCAGGTCTCCACCTTCAGGCGAATCTTGCCATCGTTGACCAGCAGATGGGCACCGGGCTGCAGGGCTTCGAAAATCTCGGGGTGGGGAAGACAGACGCGATTCACGTCACCCTCTGCCTTGTCCAGATCCAGCCGGAAGGACGCACCTTCGACCAGCTCCTCCGAACCATTGGCAAAGACGCCGACACGCAGCTTCGGCCCCTGAAGGTCGGCGAGGATGGCAATCGAGCTGTCCAGATCGGCCTCGACCTTGCGAATAATCGCATGTTTGGCGGCAATCTCTTCGTGGCTGCCGTGCGACATGTTCAGACGGAACACATCTGCACCCGCCTCATGCAGGGCACGGATGGTCTCATAGGTTTCGGATGCCGGCCCAAGGGTGGCAACAATCTTTACATTGCGCGATCTTCTCATGGGGTCATCCTCTTCATCGGCTGGAACGGTGTTATCGCAAACATTGCTGCGGCGCTTATCGCCTAATTCCCATTTTGCCGCAACTCCCCTAAAGCTTCATCATCAAATGGCGACGGACAGATGACATATTCACCATTCTTCTTGCATGGGGCCGGGCGCCCTGCCCGCTGGGTGATCTGCTGCGATCACGCCACCAATCATGTCCCCCCGTTTGTGAACAACGGCGAACTTGGCCTGCCGCGCGCGGACATGGAGCGCCACATTGCCTATGATATCGGCGCCTATGGGGTGGCACAGCAGTTGGGGCAGCTTCTGGATGCGCCGGTCATCGCCTCCAATTTCTCGCGACTGGTGATTGATCCAAACCGTGGCCCGGATGATCCGACCCTGCTTATGAAACTCTACGACGGGACCATCATTCCCGGCAACCGCCACGCCGATGCGGCCGAGCGAACGGCGCGGATGGCGGCCTGCTACCACCCCTATCATGATGCTCTGGCCGAGCTGCTGATGCGGCCCGGCGCAATTCTGGTGTCCATCCACTCCTTCACCCGCCAACTGCGCGGACGTCCGCCACGGCCCTGGCACATCGGAATCCTGTCACCTGACAACGAGCCCCTGTCGCCCCATATCGTCACCGAGCTGAAGGCGCAGCCGGACCTCTGCGTCGGCGTGAATGCGCCCTACACAGGCTATCTGCCCGGCGATACGCTGGATCGACATGGTACCGCCCATGCGCGCCCAAACACGCTGATCGAACTGCGCAACGATCTGATTGCCAGTGCGGCCAAGCAGCAGGACTGGGCCGAACGTCTGGCCAATGTACTGCCCTGCGCCTTGGACAAATCAGGTCTCTGACACCCGATAGGGCGCGACCACCGGTGCGAGTTGCCCCGCCCGGATGCAACTGCTAGTCACGCAGATAGTGTCATGGAAGGAGCCCGACATGGACAAGCAGACCCAGATCGAACTAGAGGCGGCCGCCTTCCGCCGGTTGCGCCAGCACCTGATGGAAGACCGCACCGATGTGCAGAACATCGACATGATGAATCTCGCAGGGTTCTGCCGCAATTGCCTGTCGCGCTGGTATCAGGAAGCCGCCAATGAACGCGGCATCGAGATGGGAAAAGCCGAGGCACGTGAAAGCTTCTACGGCATGACCATGGATGAATGGAAAGCCAACTATCAGACCGAGGCCTCTGTCGAGAAACAGGCCGCTTTTGAGACCGCATTTCAAGAGAATGTAGGAAAAGAGCCCTCCTGACGGTCCAGCCCCGCCACCACGGACCGCGAGGTTACTGCCGCGTGAAGCGACCTGATGAAGGCCCCGGCAGGGGCCTTTTTTGCGTCACTGCGCCCCTGACACATAGGCGATCATAGCCGATTGGTCGTCGGCTGGTCAGATCACGCCGATTTCCGCAAGCGCCTGCGACAGCTCAGGCGGCAACGGCTTTTCTGCCACACGCCCTTTTCGCAGATCCGGCGGCGTGTCCTCCGGCTTCAGATAGCGCCACCCCTGAAAAGCCCGCCGCGTTGCGACCTGTGTACGGTGGATTTCCGGCTCCAGAACAATTGCACAGCGGCGGATTCCGTCGCCACCGATCACCTCGTCCAGCCGCAGAATGCGTTGACGACACTGGATTTGTCCCTTGATCACCCAATAGATCGACCCACCATTGAGGATCTCCGCTTCGCGCTTGGGCCACATCCGCGTAACATGGCGCGGCAATCCCTCCGGCAACTGCTTGCGGTACTCCGCCTGCCAGGCTGCCAGCCCGTCAACAGTTTCAGTCCCAACGGAAAGTTTCACGAGGTTGATATAGTTATCCACAAGATGCCCACAGAGTCGTCCAGATGATCAACTCTATATTGTAGGTCAGACTGGCAGATCGACAAGGTGTTGTGGTACGATGATGATAAATTTACGCCTCCGCGCGATTTCTGCGTTGAGGATATCGGCGCGGCTGGTGTAGTCAGGCCGCCACCTTGCCACGACCGACCATAGGGATTCGCCATATGAGCCGCTTTGCCGCCCCGATTGCCGAACAGATCTGGGACATGAAATACCGTTTCAAACAGGCCGATGGCACCCCCATCGACCAGACCGTCGAAGACAGCTGGCGCCGCATCGCCCGCGACCTGGCACGGGCTGAGACCGATCCCAAGATGTGGGAGGACAAATTCTACGGCGCGCTTGAGGACTTCCAGTATCTGCCCGCTGGTCGGATCACCGCCGGTGCCGGCACCGCGCGGCAGGTGACCCTGTTCAACTGCTTCGTGATGGGCACCGTCCCCGACAGCATGGCTGGCATCTTCGACATGCTGAAAGAGGCCGCGCTGACCATGCAGCAGGGCGGTGGCATCGGCTATGACTTCTCCACCATCCGTCCGCGCGGCGCCGATGTGAAAGGTGTTGCCGCAGACGCCTCTGGCCCGCTCAGCTTCATGGATGTCTGGGACGCCATGTGCCGCACCATCATGTCCGCAGGCTCGCGCCGGGGCGCGATGATGGCGACCATGCGCTGCGACCATCCCGATATCGAGGCCTTCATCACCGCGAAATCCGATCCCGCCCGCCTGCGCATGTTCAACATGTCCGTGCTGGTCACCGACCCCTTCATGGAAGCGGTAAAGGCAGATGGATCCTGGGATCTGGTTTTTGGTGACAAGGTTTATCACACCGTCCAGGCGCGGGACCTGTGGAACAAGATCATGCAGGCGACTTATGATTACGCCGAACCCGGTGTGATCTTCATCGACCGCATCAACAAGGCCAACAACCTGTCCTACGTGGAACAGATCGCGGCCACCAACCCCTGCGGCGAACAGCCCCTGCCCCCCTATGGCGCCTGCCTGCTTGGCTCGATCAATCTGGCGCGCCTGGTCAAGAACCCCTTCGAGAAAGACTCCGAACTGGATCCGCAGGCCCTGAAAGAGCTGGTCGCCACCGCGGTGCGGATGATGGATAACGTTGTAGACGTGTCGAAATTCCCCTTGGAGGCCCAGGCACAGGAAGCCCAGAACAAGCGCCGCATCGGTCTTGGTGTAACAGGCCTTGCCGACGCACTGCTGATGCTGGGGCTGCGCTATGGCTCGGACGAAGCCGCGCGGCAGACCGAGGATTGGCTGCACGCGATCGCCCGCGCGGCCTATCTGGCCTCGGTGGATCTGGCCAAGGAAAAAGGCGCCTTCCCGCTGTTCGATGCGGATGCCTACCTGGCGTCGGGCACCATGATGAATATGGACGAGGATGTGCGCGACGCAATCCGCGAACACGGTATCCGCAACGCGCTGCTGACCTCCATCGCACCGACCGGCACCATCTCGCTTTATGCGGGCAACGTGTCCTCGGGGATCGAACCCGTCTTTGCCTATGCCTATACCCGCAAGGTCCTGCAAAAGGACGGCAGCCGCACTGAAGAGGAAGTCGTGGATTACGCCGTGCAGATGTGGCGCGACAAGTTCGGCGACAAGGAGCTGCCCGACTATTTCGTCAACGCCCAGACCCTGCCCCCCTCCGACCACGTCAAGATGCAGGCGGCGGCGCAGAAATGGATCGACTCGTCGATCTCCAAGACCATCAACTGCCCCGAAGACATTTCCTTTGATGAGTTCAAGGACGTCTACATGCAGGCCTGGGACCTCGGTTGCAAAGGCTGCACCACCTATCGCCCCAATGACGTAACCGGCTCAGTCCTGACCGTCAGCGAAAGCTCCGACAAGGCGCCGGGCGAAAGCGCCGATGCACCGCATCAAAGTGATATGGGCGAGAATGGCGCCGAAGTCGTCTATATGTCAGAGCCGCTGGACCGCCCGCAGTCTCTGGAGGGTCACACCTACAAACTGAAGTGGCCGGATTCCGAGCACGCCATTTACCTCACCATCAACGACATCATCATCAACGGCCACCGCCGCCCGTTTGAGGTCTTCATCAACTCCAAGAACATGGAGCATTACGCCTGGACCCTGGCGCTGACCCGGATGATCTCGGCCGTGTTCCGCCGTGGCGGCGATGTGTCCTTTGTCGTCGAGGAGCTGAAAGCGGTCTTCGATCCGCGGGGCGGCGCCTGGGTGCAAGGCAAATACATCCCCTCCATTCTGGCGGCGATCGGCGGCGTGATTGAAACCCATATGGTGGCAACCGGCTTCCTCGAAGGTGAAGGCATGGGGCTGAAATCAGATCCGCAAGCGGAAGTGGTTTCCCTCAATGCTCCACGCGGCAAACCCTGCCCCAGCTGCGGCCAATACGATCTGCAGATGGTGGAAGGCTGCATGACCTGCCGCAGCTGCGGCCACAGCAAATGCGGGTAACCTGCGGCACCTGATGTCTCGACAGTCGGACGCAGCATGACCCGCCCATTCAGAGGCGCTTCTTAGCCTTCTGATGCACAGTAAATAGACCACCGGGAGCCCCGCTCTCGGTGGTTTTCTATTAAGCATACTTTCTGCAAAACACCGACTTTGTTGGAGGTTTCTTTCAGGAAAAGCAGCCTGCCTTCAACGTGGAGTTCGCCATCGGCTCCCGGGAAGAGGGAAAAAACTCGCTAGCTGCGCATCCGTCAGCTAGAAGAGATCAGACATGGTCAACACTCAGTTTTCGAACCGTGAGTCACGCATCCTGTCAGAAACCAATCGGCCTCCCCCTCGGTGAAACGATCGAGCCTGTGAGCGATTTCCTGTCAAGCCCCTGGAATACCGAAGAAAAGCGATGGCTCTTGGGACAAGAACCATCTTCAACGCGACCATCAAATCACCATGGGCCTACGACAGATAGACCGTTTGCCGCAGGGCGCAAGCTGCTGAGAGTTTTGGATTTTTGGATATCTTCACATCAAAATGTGAAATGGTGCGGTCGAGAAGACTCGAACTTCCACGGGTGTTACCCCACAGCGACCTCAACGCTGCGCGTCTACCAATTCCGCCACGACCGCACTGTCTTGACTTGGTGTAGCGGCGTATAGACGAGCGCGGGACGGTTGTGAAGATGCAAAATGATCATTTCTCAGGCTTTTCTGCTCGCCCGAAAAAGGAACGGGGGCGGATGATCATTCCGCCCCCGTTGACAGGTCTGATGGTGTGAAAACCAATCAGTCCGTTGAGAAACTCGGCAGCGCGGCCGCGGTGCTGGACGCCGGTACCGGTTGTGCCAATGCGCCGGTCAGGCCCGCAGCGGCGGCCTTGATCAGGGCGACTCGTTCCGGCTGTCCGGGTGCGAAGACCGGATCAACCCCGGCCTCCAGCGCGGAAACAGCTGTCTGATACCAGCCCTGTGCCTGCTCGGGCGATTTCGCAACGCCAAAGCCCTGCGCCAGGTGATGGCCGATCAGCTCTGCATAGGGACGCTGGCCGACACCAACCATGATGAGCGCCGCTCCTAGCGCCACCTCCATATTGTCACGGCGATACCCCGAGAACAGGCAGATCCCGGCGGTATTGGACAGCTGCTCGATCGACATGTTGGATTGCAGCACAAATTTCTGCACGTCGGAAATCAAGGCGTCACTGCCCGTGGTCGCCAGTTTGGCAAGATAGGGTTGAACAGCAGGCCCAAAGGCGTCGCACTGGCTGTCGACCTGTGCCTGGCTCACTCCCTGCACCTTGGCCACAAGCGCTTCGCCGGAATTGATCGCATAGGACCGGGTCAGGCAGAACTGCTCTCCCAATGCCAGCTCCGGGTCGCGCAGATTGGCAACGGTCATATAGCCACCGTTGGAACTGGTGAGCAGGCTGACCTTGCTGCAATGGCTGGTGAGCGACGCGGTGCTTGCCGCCGGTGCCGGTTGCTGGAACAGCTGAATGCCGGCCAGCCCGCCTCCGGCAGGAGCGGGTGCGGGAGCAGGCGCCGGAGCGACGGCCTGCGGCGCGGAGGCCAGCACAGTTGCTCCCGGAGCGGGTGCGGGCGCAGGGGCCGGGGTTGGCACAGCCGCCTGAACCGTGCCAGACGTCGGCTCATCCGTCATCCGGCAGACGCCCTGATGACAGGCGAAGTTTGCCGTCGTGACGCCCCGCGCCATGAAGTCATTGCGCTGATAGCCCTGCGGCGTTGAGGCAAAGACCATGACGGAGCAATGCGACGCACCGCACCAGAAGGAGCTGCCGGACACCGAGGTGTCGATCATGTAGTCGTTCTTGCCATCGCCGTTCAGATCCGCCAGCTGCATGAAACCCGAACGTTGCAACAGCTGTTCGGCGCTGGGATCGGCGCTGGCCGCGATTTCATCCACGGCCTGGCTGACTTCAAACGGCAGGCCGCCGTAGCTGCCATAGCCGGCTGCACTCGCGCTGCGGGTGCCGGTCGCCTCATCCCGCCAGATCCGCAACAGCCCGCGCACGCCATTGGGGCCCTGCATCGCCTTGATCACCTGCGGGCCGCCAATCTGGGCGCGGCTGTAGGACGACACCAGGAAATCCCGTTCATATTGTGTCAGCTGCCCGGTCGCCGGGAAACCCATATGCCCCTGATACTGCGCCACGGCGCTGCGGGATTTGCGCCCCATCACGCCATCGGGGGAGCCGGCGGGAAAGCCGAAGTAATTCAGCGCCGTCTGCGTTTCACGGTTCTGCGCCCGCGCGGGCGAATAGGTCCGTTTGCGGGTCACTGGCTGTTTGCGCGCGCGGTTTTTATGCGCTTCATTGACGATCACGCCGCCGATGATACTGCCGACCAGCGCCGCGCCAAGATTGTCGGCAACCGCCGGAGCAGCCCCGGAGGTCGCCAGAATTGATGCTGCCAATGTAGTTTTAAGAGATTTTGAGAACATATTACGCGTCCCCCCCATTGATGAATACACGCAATCACGGTAGCGCACGACCCATCACGCAGGCCAGAAAATTCCGCGCATTGCTCTATAGTGGTTACAAAAGTCATAACAAAGGACACCGTCGATGGTTGAATGGATCACCACCTCCGGCCTGACCGGCTATGACGAGGCCGTCACCTTCATGGAGGAGCGTGCGGCGGGTATTGCCGCAGGAACCCACGAGGAATGTATCTGGCTGGTTGAACATCCCCCGCTCTATACGGCCGGCACCTCGGCGCGGCCCGGCGATCTGACCGACCCCGACCGTTTCCCGGTCTACGCAAGCAAGCGCGGCGGACAATATACCTACCACGGACCCGGCCAGCGCGTGGTTTACGTCATGCTGGATGTCGCCAAACGGGGCCGCGATGTGCGCTGTTTCGTCCGCCAGATGGAGCGCTGGGTGATCCTGGCGCTCGACCGGTTCAACGTGACCGGCCATATCCGCGACGGCCGTGTCGGCGTCTGGGTGGAGCGGGACGACAAACCCCTGCGGCCCAACGGAGAGAAGACCGAGGACAAGATCGCTGCAATCGGCATCCGCCTGCGCAAATGGGTGAGCTTTCACGGCATTTCGATCAACGTGGAGCCTGACCTCAGCCATTTTGACGGCATCGTCCCCTGCGGCATCACCGAATTCGGCGTTACCAGCCTCGTGGATCTGGGGTTGCCGGTCACGATGACGGATGTGGATGTGGCGCTGAAGCAATGTTTCGATGTCGCCTTTGCCACAACCGATACCTGTGCCCTCGACTAGGCGTCAGCCCCCGTTGCGGGACAGGCCGATCATGACGTCATGCGCTGACGCAGGTCGTCGATCGCTGCAAAAACCAGCTCCGGCTGGGCATAGAGCAGCATGGTACCGGCGCGTTTGCTGACCCGGATCTGAAGGTTGGCGTGACCACTCCCCAGCGCGGCCTGCAATTTGTCGACCGGCGTCACGGTATCTTCTCCGCCATGCAGATAGATGGTCGGCGCGGCCTTGGCACAATGGCGCATGTCGCGCGAGCGAACCGCCAGCCGCAGATCAATTTCGTAGCCGCCGCGCCCCTGCTGCATCATCATCCTGTGGCTCTGGTCCAGAACCGCGCTCAACGCGGGGTCAGCCAGCAGTTGACGGTCCGCGCTTTCGCGGGCGATCTGGCGCGACACCAAGACCTGCGGCCCCTTTTGCCGCACGGACCGTGACCAGCTGCGCACCACAAGCGGCAGCACCGCGCTGGCATGGACCGCGCTCAGCGCCAGCGCGCGCTGATGCCCGCGCAGGGCCCTTGCATGTCCGATACTGGGCAATGGCAGTGTCGCGCCGATACAGACCACCCCGCCCAGCCGGTCACGCAGCCGGCGCCCGGCGGCGGCGGCAAACAGGCATCCGCTGCGATGCCCCAACAGGATGGGATTGACCAAACCCTCCGCGTCGATCAGCGCATCCAACTGGGTTACGAATAAATCAATCGGATCAGTCCCGCTCGGCAAACTGTCCGAGCCACCATAGCCGCAGCGCAAAGGTGCCAGACACCGCAGGCCACGCGCCCGCAACTGCGGTTGCAGCCGCTGGATCGCCGCAACCCCGTCAAAGATACCATGGACAAAGATCACCGGCTGGCCGCGCTCGGCGCCAAACTGCAAATATTGTGAAGTCAGCCCGGACGCCAGGCTCAGTACGCGTTGTGGGGGTGACGCGCGACCCGCAGCGATATCGTGATCGCGAGTCGTCTGCTGCATGAGATAGGCAAGGAACCGCAGCATCTCAGGGCAGCTTGGCGCTGCAGTTTTGCTGAGCATCTGGCCCAGAAGGGCCAGTTCTGGCCCGCGCTCGGCACCGGTCCCGATGCGCAGCTCAATCCAGTCGGCCTCAATCAACAGATGACGCAGCAGCGACATTTCCTCCGGATCAAAGCCGAACCGCAATGCCACCTGATCTGCCGCCACATCCGACCAGCCGGTCGTAAGCTGTTCCACCAGAACCGCCGGTGCCGAGGGGTCCACGGCCCGTAATCGGCCGCGCCATGCAGCCATGTCAGACGGGCGCGCGCCAGAAAGACCATCGACGGCGCCCAGCCTCTCCCCGCGGCCGCCCACCGCTTGGCACATCAGCAGCCGCCCCCCCTCGCCCCGCAGCAACGTAAGTGCAGGGCGCGGCCTATCCTCATCAAAAAGCGTGTGCCACAGCGGCAGCTTGGCATCCGCAACCCCAATGGCCTGAGCGATCCAGGGCGCGGTGATGCGCCCACGGCTCGGCCAGTCATCACCTGCGGCCAGAATCTCCGCCTCGCGCGATACCAGCAGCCAGTTCCTCGCACCGCAGGGAAGCACTGCCTGAAGCTCTGGCCAGGATCCATGGTTCTGCGCCGCGATCAGGCGACTCCTGAGATAGATGGCGCGGTCAAAGTGACGTCCGATCAGCGCCGACCCGGCAAGCTCGCGTTCAGGTGACAAATGCGCCGCAAGCCCCAGCCCGTCAGAAGAGCCCGCAGATCCCTGCCAGGAGCTGGCAACCGCCTTACCGGCGCCAACCGGCGTCGATCCTATCAGTGCGCTCTTGGCTTTCCCGGCGACACCATCATAGCCCGCACGGATCAGCCGGTCCCGCCAGGCGACCGCATTGGACGCGCCAAGAACAGAGCCGTAGACGGCCGCTGCCACCGTCTCGTCCGACAGCCCCCTTAGATCACCACTATCCTCTGCCGTCTTACCCACGGCCCCTCCTCAGCAACATACACAGGCCAAACGCCCGTCACTTTGCAAAACCATGGCGCATCTGCGCAGGTTGGTATGAACACAAGCAGCCCCGACCGATACGAGACTGCCGCAACTTTCATTTCCGGTTCCCCTTCGCCGGGCGTTGCAGAGACACCACGGGCAGGCCAGGGACAGGCCGCCATAAACATGAAACCCACATCGCTCCGCCTGGACAGCTGCGCTGCCAAGCCCCCTCCCGATATCGGTTCAGTTCTCAGTTCTTAAGGCCCTATGGCCAAGACTGCCGGGACCCTAGGATAAACGGGTCACACATATCAATATAAATTTCATCCAAAGGTAGAATAACTGGTCCGCGACTTCGCGCCTGTGCATCAGCACAGCAGCACGAGCCGCGACAGGCCAGGACAGCCCGCCGGTAATCGCTTACTCTGAGAACATGCGGCCTCTATCAGGCGGCGGCGTCCACGGCCTTGCGCATTATCTCCGCATGTGCCTGCAAAACACCCGGATCGGCCAT
This sequence comes from Phaeobacter sp. JH20_34, assembly GCF_048056095.1. Lineage (NCBI taxonomy): Bacteria > Pseudomonadati > Pseudomonadota > Alphaproteobacteria > Rhodobacterales > Roseobacteraceae > Phaeobacter > Phaeobacter sp. JH20_34. The sequence continues at coordinate 526,987 of NZ_JAYMWT010000021.1, forward strand.
TATGCCCGGTGGTCGCACTGTATCGCCGTCGCGACGTGGCAACACGTGGAAATGCAGATGGAACACCTCCTGCCCACCCGCAGCCTCGTTGAACTGCTGAATGGTAATCCCTTGGGCGTCAAATGCCTGCATCGCGATCCGACCGATCTTCTGCACGGTCGCCATGACCGCAGCCAGCTGGGCCGGTGATGCGTCAAGGACATTCCGGCAGGGCGTCTTGGGGATCACCAGCATGTGCCCGTCGGAGCGCGGCATGATATCCATGAACACCAGCGTATCATTGTCTTCGTAGACTTTGTGCGCTGGCAGTTCTCCGAGCAGAATTTTTGCGAAGATATTGTTTGGATCGTACACCGCCACTATCTGCCCTCCGTAGCTATCAACGGGAACTTGCGCGGCTATCGCCCGCGGGTCAAGCACACAAGGACCGCCCGTTCGATAAAACACGGCTAAATCCTTCCCGGACGACCCAAGGCCGGGGGGCGCTTCACCGTGACATACGCCGGACCACGGCGCCAAAGGATCAGAAAGGCAGCCCGAAAGGGCCTGCCCGCGACAATTATTCTTGATCCATATCAAACTCCGCCATTGAAGGCCTGTTGCCGGCGAACTAAAACGCAGGATGAGTCTAGGCCCGCCGGGGACGGTGTTTGTTGGCCTATCGTTATGCAACAGGAGGCACCTTAATGGCAGATGCAGCCATTCATGGTCACGGCCACGAAGACGAGCGCGGTTTTTTCACCCGCTGGTTCATGAGCACGAACCATAAGGATATCGGCATTCTCTACCTGATCGTTTCGGCGATCGTTGGTTTCATCTCCGTCGCGTTCACCGTTTACATGCGGCTTGAACTGATGGATCCCGGCGTTCAGTACATGTGTGCTCCAGAATCTGGCGGCATGAGGTTCATCGCAGATGCTACGCGTGAGTGTATCCCCAACGGGCATCTGTGGAACGTTCTGATCACCGGCCACGGCATCCTGATGATGTTCTTCGTGGTTATTCCCGCGCTGTTCGGCGGGTTCGGCAACTACTTCATGCCGCTACAGATCGGCGCGCCGGACATGGCGTTCCCGCGGATGAACAACCTGTCGTTCTGGATGTATGTCGCGGGCACCTCGCTGGCGGTTGCCTCGGTCCTCGCACCGGGCGGCAACGACCAGGCCGGTTCCGGCGTCGGCTGGGTTCTCTACCCGCCGCTGTCCACCAACGAAGGCGGCTTCTCCATGGACCTGGCGATCTTCGCCGTTCACGTCTCTGGTGCGTCCTCGATCCTCGGTGCGATCAACATGATCACCACCTTCCTGAACATGCGTGCCCCCGGCATGACCCTGTTCAAGGTGCCGCTGTTCTCCTGGTCGATCTTCGTCACCTCCTGGCTGATCCTGCTGTCCCTGCCTGTTCTGGCCGGCGCGATCACAATGCTGCTGATGGACCGTAACTTTGGGTTCACCTTCTTTGATCCTGCCGGCGGCGGCGACCCGATCCTGTATCAGCACATCCTGTGGTTCTTCGGCCACCCGGAAGTGTACATCGTGATCCTGCCGGGCTTTGGCATCATCTCCCACGTGATCGCGACCTTCGCCCGCAAACCGGTCTTTGGCTACCTGCCGATGGTCTGGGCGATCATCGCGATTGGTGTTCTGGGCTTTGTCGTCTGGGCGCACCACATGTACACCGTCGGCATGTCGCTGAACCAGCAAGCCTACTTCATGCTGGCCACCATGGTGATCGCGGTTCCGACCGGGGTTAAGGTGTTCTCCTGGATCGCCACCATGTGGGGCGGCTCCATCGAGTTCAAAGCACCGATGATGTTCGCCTTCGGCTTCCTGTTCCTGTTCACCGTCGGTGGTGTGACCGGTGTGGTTCTGTCGCAGGCGGCTGTCGACCGCGCCTATCACGACACCTACTATGTGGTTGCGCACTTCCACTACGTGATGTCGCTGGGTGCTGTCTTTGCGATCTTCTCCGGTGTGTACTTCTACTTCGGCAAGATGACCGGTCGTCAGTACTCCGAGCTGGGCGCCCAGATCCATTTCTGGATGTTCTTCATCGGCGCCAACCTGACCTTCTTCCCCCAGCACTTCCTGGGCCGTCAGGGCATGCCACGTCGTTACATCGACTACCCGGAAGGCTTTGCGTACTGGAACAAGATCTCGTCCTATGGCGCGTTCCTGTCCTTTGCATCGTTCCTGCTGTTCTTTGGCGTTGTGATCTACTCGCTGCTGCGCGGCGCCCGCATCACCCAGAACAACTACTGGAACGAATATGCGGATACGCTGGAGTGGACCCTGCCCTCTCCGCCGCCGGAGCACACCTTCGAAATCCTGCCCAAGCAGGAAGACTGGGATCGCTCCCATTCGCACTAAGGTGTTGATGAACTGAATGACAGACAGGCCCCGGAGCACCCGCTTCGGGGCCTTCTTTCTGCCCGCAGCACCGACCCGGTTCCCCCCTTCGCAGCTGTGACGCATGGCCCTGTCGAGATGCTGGACAGGCCGCTGGCGGACGCTAAATTCACGCCATGCCGTATCAATGGATCACAGCCCGAACCGACAGCAATCAAGAGCTGCACCTATGGCCGCATCAGTCGCTGCCGCCAGAGGGCTATGTCCGCTTTCTGGGGGTGCTTGCCGCGCTGATCACCATCCCGATGATCCCCCTTTTGGGCAGTGCGGCGCTCTGGGGGGTTCTGCCCTTTGTGACAGCGACGCTGTTTGCGGTGAAATGGGCACTGGATCGCAGTCGCCGTGACCGGCATGTGCTGGAAGTGCTGACGCTGGACTCCACCGAAGCGCATCTGGAGCGCATCAACCCGACCGGACAGCGCCAGAACTGGCGTTGTAACCGCTATTGGACACAGGTCGAACTGCATGCCGATGACGGACCCGTGCCGAATTACGTCACCCTGCGCGGCAGTGGCCGAGAGGTCGAAATCGGCGCCTTCCTGTCCGAGGAGGAACGCAAGGCGCTCTATGAGGATCTGAAGACCGCGCTGCACCGGCACAGCCCGTGACACCCCGATGCCGGAGCGCCCCGCATAACTGCACCTTTGACTTTGGCCGCGGCGCCGCGTATCAGAGGCATATGTTCAATACGTCCGTATCCTTTTCGATCCAGTATTATCCGCTGTTTTCATAACGGCGGACGTATTCTCATTTCTTGATGTTCATCCCGCCGCGTTCCGGCGGACAGAGGCAGCATCTCACATCATCCCAACGGCAGCGCGGCACAGACCGGAGCCCGATGTCGATGTCGCTTTCCACCAGATTTCCCCGCGTTGGCCTGATTGGTTTTGGCGCCTTTGGCCAGCTGATCGCCCGTCACCTGTCGCCGCTGGTGCCGATCTGCGTGCATGATCCAGCCTCAGGCTGTGACCTGCCGCAACACCCGTCCCTGCGTTTCTGCCCGCTTGCCGAAACCGCCGCCTGCCCGCTGGTCATTATTGCCGTCCCTGTCAGTGCGATGGAGCAGCTCTGCCACGAGATTGCACCGCTGCTCACCCCCGGCGCATTGGTGATGGATGTCGGTTCTGTCAAAATCGCGCCGGCGGAGGTGATGCTGCGGACCCTGCCGCCTGAGGTCCAGCTTCTGGGAAGCCATCCCTTGTTCGGCCCCCAAAGCGCCGCGCAGGGTCTCGCCGGTCAGAAAATCGCCCTCTGCCCCTTACGCGGCGGGCGCCCCTTGCGCCTGGCGGCGCTGCTGCGCCATGTCTTCGGGCTCGATGTCATCTGGACCACACCCGAGGCCCATGACCGCGAGCTGGCGACGGTACAGGGTCTGACCCATCTGATCGCCCAGGCGCTCAGTCAGGTTGCACCGGGTCCCCTGCGGATGACCACAGCCAGTTTCGAACTGATGCAACAGGCCAGCCGGATGGTCGCCGGAGATGCCCCCAACGTGCAGCAGGCGATCCTGCGCGACAATCCCTTCGCCGCTGAGGTGCGCCAGGCCTTCCTGCAATGCGCGGCCGACCTCGGCCAATCATCCACATTCCAGCCCCGGGCAACCCCCTGGTCGGCAACCCAATGCCCAGCAAAAAGCCCGCCAAAGGTGGCGGGCTTCTGATCTGACAGCGATTGGCTCAGGTCAGCGTCAGCAGTCGCCGCTGTGGCAGAGCTGATCCTTCACCAGGGGGCCGACTTTGCCGAAATCCATCTGGCCGGTGTATTTGCCCTTCAGGGCGCCCATCACCTTGCCCATGTCACGGATCGACTGCGCACCAGTATCAGCAACCGCAGCCTTGACCGCCTCGGCGATTTCGTCGTCGCTCAGTTGTTTGGGGAGGAACTCCTCGATGATAGCAATCTCACCCAGCTCGCGTTCGGCCAGGTCCAGCCGTCCGCCTTCTTCGTAGGCGCGTGCGCTTTCGTTGCGCTGCTTGGTCATCTTGCCCAGAATGGCGAGGATCTCTGCATCGCCAATTCCGCCCCCTTCACCATCGACCCGGTCGGCAATTTCACGGTCCTTGATCGCGGCATTGATCAGACGCAAGGTTGCCAGTCGGGCAGCTGCGCGGTCCTTCATGGCCTGTTTCAGGGCCAAATTGACCCGAGTTCGCGTATCCATTTATCTGTCCATTCCCACGGAGTCGGAAACCGGATCTTTACCTAAAGTGGTAGTCAAGTTCAAGTTGGGGCCAGACAAATGACGTTGGGGCACCCAAACACCGTTAGATGGTGCCGGCCTCGCCCCGCAAACAGGCCCAGATCGCAGCGACGGAGGCTTGACGGCTTGGCGCACACCCCTTAGATACCCGTGAATTTTGCCCATATTGGAGAGTCGCGCCATGGCCGATACCGTCCCACCCAAGCCCACCGCATGTTTGGCACTGGCTGATGGCACCATCTTTTATGGAAACGGCTTTGGTGCCACCGGCGAAACCGTGGCAGAGCTCTGCTTCAACACGGCCATGACCGGCTATCAGGAAATCATGACCGACCCCTCCTACGCGGGGCAGATCGTAACCTTCACCTTCCCTCACATCGGCAACACCGGCGTCACCCCCGAGGATGACGAAACCGCCGATCCCGTCGCCGCAGGCATGGTGGTGAAATGGGATCCGACACAATCCTCCAACTGGCGCGCCACCGAAGAGCTGAAAACCTGGCTCACCCGCACCGGACGTATCGCCATCGGCGGCGTTGACACCCGCCGCCTGACCCGTGCGATCCGCCAGCAGGGCGCCCCGCATGTGGCCCTGGCCCATGATCCCGACGGCAATTTCGAGATCGAAGCACTGATCGCCAAGGCCCGCGAATGGTCAGGCCTCGAAGGGCGCGACCTGGCCAAGGACGTTACCTGCGCGCAAAGCTATCGCTGGGACGAAATGCGGTGGGCCTGGCCCGAGGGCTATACCCGTCAGGAAGACCCCAAGCACAAGGTTGTCGCCATCGACTACGGTGCCAAGCGCAATATCCTGCGCTGCCTCGCCTCGGCGGGTTGTGACGTGACCGTCTTGCCGGCCTCTGCCACCGCTGATGAGGTGCTGGCCCATAACCCCGATGGTGTCTTCCTCTCAAATGGTCCCGGTGATCCCGCCGCCACTGGCGTTTATGCCGTGCCGATGATCCAGCAGATCCTCGACACCACGGATCTGCCGATGTTCGGGATCTGCCTCGGCCACCAGATGCTGGCACTGGCGCTTGGCGGCAAGACCGTCAAAATGAACCACGGCCACCACGGCGCCAACCACCCGGTGAAGGAAAACGCCACCGGCAAAGTTGAGATCACATCGATGAACCACGGGTTTGCCGTCGACGGGCAGAGCCTGCCTGACGGTGTCGAAGAGACGCATGTGTCGCTGTTCGACGGCTCCAACTGTGGCATTCGCATCTCCGATCGTCCGGTCTATTCGGTGCAGCACCACCCCGAAGCAAGCCCCGGCCCGCAGGACAGTTTCTACCTGTTCGAGCGCTTCGCCGAGGCTATGGCTGCGCGCAAATCTGCGTAAATTCAGCGGGGCTGAGATAAGCCTACGCAAAAAACACGGTTCCATGGCAAGCTTTTGCCATGGAAAACAAGGGCTTGATAAATACGCCCCTGTAAAAACCTCTTGCTCGAATCCATGACCGCATAAACTGTGCTGTCATGGTTGAACACAACCTCAAATTCCTAGAGGCGGCACGACCCCTCATTCGGCGCGAACGCCAGACCTCCTTTGAACGGCGGCTGGTGGAAGATCACGCCGTCAGCAAGGATCACCTGATGCGGGCGCTGGTTCTGCGTCAGCATCAGCGCGCTCCGATTGATCAGATCCTTGTTTCCGAAGGATGGGCCAGTCAGGAGCAGGTTCTGGATGCGCTGTCGTCCCAGCACGGGATGCCACGGGTTGATCTGGGCGGGCATCGCCCCCAGGCGCGTCTGCTCGCGCGCAAACCCGCCCGGTTCTGGCTGCGTCGCTGTGCGCTGCCATACATGCAACTGGGGCAGACTGTGATCGTCGCGATAGCGCATCCAGCCGCCTTTGCCGAGGTGCAGCGCGACCTTGCAGAAAGCTTTGGCGATGTGCGGCCGGTGATCGCAAGCGAAGCGCAGATCACCGAACTGCTCAGCAGTCATTTCCGCGAGGATCTTGCCCGCGACGCCAGCGCCTCTGTACCGCTGCGCTATAGCTGCCGCACTTTGCGCCAGCCGAACTGGCTGGGCCTGCCGCTGCTGACGGGGCTCGCCGGCCTTGGCCTGACCGCGACCCGGCCAAGGCTGGTTTTCACCCTGCTCTGCGGGTTGGCGCTCTTTACGCTCTTGCTGTTCATTCTGCTGAAATGTGCAGGATTCGTATCCCATTTGCAGGACCGGCGGCGGCGACGTCTGCACGAGAGCACGCAGCCTCTGCCAAAGCAGCCGCCCAGCGCAGGCCCTCTACAGCTGGCGGCCACGGGACGGCGCCTGCCGCGCATGTCGGTCCTTGTCCCGCTCTACAAAGAGGCCGAAATCGGCCGCGCCCTCCTGCGACGCCTGTGCAAACTCACCTACCCGCGCAGCCTGCTCGAAGTGCTTCTGGTCCTCGAAGAAGACGACGAGGTCACCCGCAACGCCATCCATTGCGCCGATTTACCCGATTGGTTCCGCGTGATCGAAGTGCCCGCCCACGGCGGCCTGACCACCAAGCCACGGGCGATGAACTACGCGCTGAACTACTGCCGGGGGGAAATTATCGGTGTTTGGGATGCCGAAGATGCCCCGGATCCCGACCAGTTGGAACAGGTCGCACGTGCCTTTGCGCAGGGCGATAACGATCTGGCCTGCCTGCAAGGCGCGCTCGACTACTACAACCCGGATCAGAACTGGATCTCGCGCTGTTTCACCCTCGAATACGCCAGCTGGTTCCGCATCGTACTGCCGGGCATCGCCCGCCTTGGTCTGGTGGTTCCGCTGGGTGGCACCACGCTGTTTATCCGCCGCGACATTCTGGAACAGCTGGGCGGCTGGGACGCCCATAACGTGACCGAGGATGCCGATCTTGGCGTCCGCCTCAGCCGCCTTGGCTATCGCACGGAAATGCTGCCCACCACCACCTATGAGGAGGCCAACTGCCGCGCATGGCCCTGGATCAAGCAACGCTCGCGCTGGCTGAAGGGGTTCATGGTCACCTATCTGGTGCATATGCGCCGCCCCGCCGTACTGGCGCGGCAATTGGGCTGGCGCCAGTTCCTCGGCCTTCAGGCCTTCTTCCTCGGCACCGTTGGCCAGTTCCTGCTGGCGCCCTGCCTCTGGACCTTCTGGCTGATCACCCTCGGCCTTGGCCATCCCAGCGCCCCGCTGCTGCCCGCAGGCGCGCCCTATCTGGCCGCTGCCGCCCTGGTTTTCTTTGAACTCCTTGGCATCATCATCGCCGTTACGGCGGCCTTTGCCAGCGGTCGGCGATCGCTGGCGCTCTGGGCGCCCAGCATGATGCTCTATTTTCCGATGGGTGTGATTGCCGTCTACAAGGCGCTCTACGAGCTGATTTTCAAACCGTTCTTCTGGGACAAGACCGCGCACGGCCAACCTGCGAAGGCTCGCAAGCCGCTCGACCCGAGGCTCCCGACCGGTGGCGCCTAGCCCTTGCTGCGATCGCCCGCGTCCTGTTTCAGCCGGGTCATGAAGGCGACGGAAATATGGTCCTTAAGCGCCCGCCCCGCCGCCTCTTCATCGCGACGCTCGATCGCGTTCACGATGGTCTTATGTTCGGCCTGCGCAATCCGGCCCCGCCCCTCCGCCGCCAGCGAGGTGGTCGCCATCAGCGCCATCGTGCGGTGGACCAGGTTCAGCTGCTGCACCAGATACCGGTTATGTGACGCCAGATGGATCTGCTCGTGAAACCGGCGGTTGGCCTTCGCAAGCTCCGTCGGATTGTCTACAAAGGCATCGTCAGAGGCGACCATCTCCTGCAGCACCCGGACCTCCTCCTCGGTAGCGTGCCGCGCCGCAAGGCTGGCCGCCAGCCCTTCCAGTTCGCGCCGCACCACATATAGCTCCGCCATCTGGTTGTGATCCAGCGAGGCAACAATCAGCGACCGGCCATCGCGCTCCAGCAGCGATTGGGTCTCCAGCCGCTGCAACGCCTCGCGGATGGGCGTGCGCGAGACACCGAACCGTTCGGCAAGGTCGCTCTCGACCAGACGGTCTCCGGGCCGGTAAACCCCGACATCGATGGCTTCAAGGATCAGCGCGTAAGCGTCGGTCTGGCTGGTGCTGCGGGTCAGGTTCATGTCGATCCTTGGGTTGTTGACCCCCGATGTCTACAGGTCCGGCCGCCGTGCAATCAACCCCGCCCCGACCACGCAGTTAAAATCAGCCCCTCGGATCGACCCGAAGACGCCACGACGATGTAGTGCACCGGCGCATGGCGACAGTTGCAATCATGCGGCGGGCGACCTAGGTCACAGGCCATGGTATCGCAATCTTTTTCTCACGTCCGCCATTGGGTGTTCGATCTCGACAACACCCTCTATCACCCCTCCGCCCGGCTGTTCGATCAGATCGAGGTCAAGATGACGGACTACGTCATGACCGCGCTTGGCGTCGACCAGCAGATGGCCAATAAGCTGCGAGATGACTACTGGCGCGAACATGGCACCACCCTTGCCGGGCTGATGGCCCATCACGATCTGGACCCGGACCCGTTCCTGATCGAGGTCCACGACATCAATTTCGATCATCTGGAGCCGGACAGCCTGCTGGCCGAACGGATCCGGGATCTGCCGGGCAAGCGGATCATCTATACCAATGGCACCGCCCCCTATGCCGAGCGGGTGCTGGCGGCGCGGGGTCTTGAGGGCTGCTTTGACGAGATCTACGGGGTCGAACATGCCAATTACCGCCCCAAACCCGAACGTCAGGCCTTTGACATCATCTTTGCCAAGGCAAAGATCGACCCGACAAAAGCTGCGATGTTCGAGGACGATCCGCGCAATCTGCAGGCGCCGCATGATCTGGGGATGCGTACGGTGCATGTGGCACCAACCGCGGCGACCGGCGCGCATATTCACCACCACACGGATGATCTGACCGGGTTTCTCGGGCTGCTGTAGCCGCCTGCGGACAGCGTAAGGTGGCACCGGCCTGCGCATCCTGTCGCACCCCCGTGGCGCGCCGCCGCACCCGACTTTTTCCGGGACTGATAACCTCTATATGGCAGGTATCTTTTCCGCGCAGGCCCGGCCCTTCCGCCATCAGGCTGCGCTCTCCGCCACAGCCAAGGATGCCCGCCCGATGAATGACCTGACGTTCGACCACAGCCAGCACCGCACCACTGTGACCGCAGCCCCGGCCGCGGCTCCCGTGCCTGCCGATGGCCATAACAGCGGCGCCACAAAGGCGCTTCTGGCTATCCTCCTTTATGTTCTGCTCTGGGGCCTCGCTGTTGCGATCTGGGGCCTGCCCGCGCTGTTCCTCCCTGCGGTCGCCAAGACCGGCATCATGTTTGTCGTCTTGGTGATGATCACCCGTGGCTAGGGGCGCGGCGCCAATAGAACCCCGAAAAAGGCCCGGCATAAGGACAGTATGTCGCTTGTCATTCCAGCTGCCAGCGGCCTATCTCAGGACCAGTGATGAAAGGCAGGTCTGATGACTGACAGCTGTGACATTCTGATTTCGGGTGGCGGTATCGCCGGGCTCACCGCCGCCGCAACCTTTGGCGCCGCCGGGTTCCGGGTGATCTGCGTCGACCCGACCGCGCCCGTAACACTGCGCGACGAGGCCGGTGCCGATCTGCGAACCACCGCAATACTGCAACCGGCAAAGGCGCTGTTGCAGGACGCCGGGATCTGGACCCGGCTCGACGCCCACGCCGCGCCGCTGGACATCATGCGGATCATCGACGCTGGCGGGGCAGAGCCGGTGGCCCGTGTCACCAAGGATTTCAAGTCCGCCGATATCTCCGATCAGCCCTTTGGCTGGAACCTGCCCAACTGGCTCCTGCGGCGGGAACTTTTGGCGCGTCTGGACGATCTGGAGACGGTGGATTTCCGTGCGGGTCTGGGCACCACCGGCCTGTTCACGCGCACGGACTCCGCCCAGGTCACCCTGAGCGATGGCACCCGGGTCACGGCCCGTCTTGTGCTCGCCTGTGACGGGCGCGACAGCCCGATGAGGCGGGCAGCGGGCATCCCTGTGCGGACCACCCGTTACGGACAGAAGGCGCTGGCCTTCGCCGTGACCCACGACCTGCCCCATCAGAATGTCTCGACCGAAATTCACCGCTCCGGCGGCCCCTTCACTCTGGTGCCGCTGCCCGATCACGACGGTCGGCCCTCCTCTGCGATTGTCTGGATGGAACGCGGCCCAAGAGCCGAGGCATTGCAGCGGATGGATCAGGCCCCGTTCGAGATCGAGATGAACCGGCGCAGCTGCGGAGTGCTGGGAGAACTGCGGCTGGCCTCACGCCGCAGCATCTGGCCGATCATCAGCCAGTCTGCCGCCCGCATGTCGGGCGAACGCCTTGCCCTGATGGCCGAAGCCGCCCATGTGGTGCCACCAATCGGCGCCCAGGGCCTGAATATGTCGCTGGGAGATCTGCGGGTGCTGCTGGATCTGGCACAGACCCGGCCCGAGGCCCTGGGCGACGCCAGGATGCTCGAGAGCTATCACAAGGCCCGCCATGGCGACATTCTGATGCGGGTGAAGGGGATCGACCTATTGAACCGGACCTCGATGCTGTCGCCCCGCCCGCTGCGCGATTTGCGCGCGTTTGGCCTGAATGCGCTCTATTCCATGGCCCCCGTACGCAAGACCCTGATGCAGATGGGGCTTGGGGTAAAATAGGGATCCGGCCCCCTGCGGGGACCGGTGCCTTCGGCGAGAGTATTTGGGGAAAGATGACAGGGCTGTCGCATCCGGGCGACGGCGCCGTCTAGCCGAGCGGGCCGGGCCGGCGTTCTTCGCTCAAGAGCACGTTGGCATCCACATTGCCCACCCCCGGCAGGGTCATGATCCGGCGGCGCAGCACGCGTTCAAAATCAGCAATGTCGCGCGCCGTCACCCGCAGGCGATAGTCATACATGCCCAGCACATGTTCGACCGTCTGCACCTCCGGGATGGCAGTCACCGCACGTTCGAAATCCTCAAGCGAGACGCGCCCCTTGGTGGCCAGTTTGAGCCCCAGAAAGACCGTCACACCAAAGCCCAGCTTGCCGGCATCAAGATCCAGCTTGCGGCCCCGGATGATCCCCGTCTCCTGCAGGCGGCGGATGCGGCGCCAGGTTGCGGGCTGGCTCAGCCCCAGTTCGCGCCCCAAGGCGCCGGCCGATTGCGTGGCATCCCGTCCCAATGCGCGCAGCAGCGCGTGGTCGATGTCATCCAGAGCCATCATATCGGCAGCGCCTCGTCCGATTTGATGCGTGCCACATGCATCAGCGCCTCAATGTCGGTGATATGCGGCAGGATCAGGATCTGGCTGCGGTAAATCCCCTGATAATGTGCCATGTCCCGCGCAATCACCGAGAGCCGTACATCGACCTGGCCGAGGAAGGTCTGGATTTCCAGCACCTCCGGGATCTCACGCGCGGCGGGGATGAATTCATCAAAGGCGCGGGGATTGGTCTTGTCCAGCGTGATCCGCAGCGAAACCTCCACCTCATAGCCAAGCGCACGCCAGTCGATCACCGCCCGCTGCCCAAGGATCACGCCGGTCTCGCGCAGCTTCTCCAGCCGCCGCGACAGGCGCGAGGCGGTGAGGCCAAGGCGATCCCCCAGATCAGGCAGCGATTGTTCTGGGTCCGCCTGAAGATGGCGAAGTATGCGTCGGTCCAAGTCATCAAGCATGATCTTCATTATAATTGCGTAACACACGAATGACCATTGCAATAATTTGCAGATTTTCGCGCCAGATACGCCTCTCCTTTATTGAAAACATGCCTATGCTGCATCCAAACACGAACCAAGAGGACGATGATCATGCGTGTATACTATGACCGCGATTGCGACGTTAACCTGATCAAGGACAAGAAAGTGGCCATCCTGGGCTATGGCTCTCAGGGCCACGCCCACGCGCTGAACCTGCGCGACAGCGGCGCCAAGAACCTTGTCGTCGCCCTGCGCGAAGGCTCCCCTTCCGCGAAGAAAGCCGAAGGCGAAGGCCTGCAGGTGATGGGTATCGCAGAAGCAGCGGCCTGGTGTGACGTGATCATGTTCACCATGCCCGACGAACTGCAGGCAGAAACCTACAAGAAATACGTCCACGACAACATCCGTCCGGGTGCCGCGATCGCGTTTGCCCACGGCCTGAACGTGCACTTCGGCCTGATCGAGCCGAAAGAAGGCGTCGACGTCATCATGATGGCCCCCAAAGGCCCCGGCCACACCGTGCGCGGTGAATACACCAAAGGCGGCGGCGTGCCCTGCCTGGTGGCTGTTGACACCGACGCCACCGGCAAAGCGCTGGAAATCGGCCTGTCCTATTGCTCCGCCATCGGTGGCGGCCGCTCCGGCATCATCGAAACCAACTTCCGCGAAGAATGCGAAACCGACCTGTTCGGCGAGCAGGCGGTTCTCTGCGGCGGCATCGTCGAGCTGATCCGTTGCGGGTTCGAAACTCTGGTCGAAGCCGGTTACGCACCTGAGATGGCCTATTTCGAGTGCCTGCACGAAACCAAGCTGATCGTTGACCTGATCTATGAAGGCGGCATTGCCAACATGGATTACTCGATCTCCAACACCGCGGAATACGGCCAGTATGTCACCGGCCCGCGCATCCTGCCCTACGAGCAGACCAAAAAAGCCATGAAAGACGTGCTGACAGACATCCAGCAGGGCAAATTCGTGCGCGACTTCATGCTGGAGAACGCTGTGGGCCAGCCCACCATCAAAGCGTCGCGTCGTGCCAACGACGAGCACCAGATCGAAGTGGTCGGCGGCAAGCTGCGCGACATGATGCCTTGGATTTCCGCAGGCAAGATGGTCGACAAAGAGAAGAACTAAGGCGCCCGCGAGACTGCTCGCACACCCTAGCTCTCCGGGGCGCTCCTGTTTGGGGCGCCCTTTTTCATTTATTTCACTGAGGTGATCCGATGCCAGACTCCCCCGGTGCCGCCAATTGGGCCAAGCTGTTGTTCCTAGGTGTGATCTGGGGCGCCTCCTTCATGGCGGTGTCACTGGCGCTCAGGGGCTTTGCGCCGCTGACCATTGCCGCGCTCAGGATCTCCATCGGTGCAGCCTGTCTGCTGGCGGCTGTCTACGCCATGGGAATCGGCCTGCCCACCCTGCGCAACCGCGACGGCCGCATCATCTGGGCCTGCGCGGCTGGCATGGGGCTCTTTACCAATGCGCTGCCCTTCACCCTGCTTAGCTGGGGGCAGACTTTTGTGGCCAGCGGCTTTGCCGGGGTCTGCATGGCGGTGGTGCCGCTGTTTGTGCTGCCGCTGGCGCATTTTCTGGTGCCGGGCGAGCATATGACCCTGCGCCGCAGCATCAGCTTCCTGATCGGCTTTGCCGGTGTGGTGGTGCTGATCGGGATCGACGCCCTCCGCTCTGCCGGAACGGATTTTGAATCGCTGGCCCGCCTCGCCTGCCTTGGGGCCTCGCTCTGTTATGCCATCGGTGCGATCATCACCCGGCTCTGCCCACAGGTGAATATGCTCTCGCTCTCGGCAGCAACCCTCCTGTGCGGAGCCACAATGATGGTGCCGGCCGCGCTTTGGGTCGAAGGGCTGCCAGAGCTGCCCGCCCCCCTGCCACTGGGCGCCGTGATCTACCTCGGCCTCTTGCCCACCGCGCTCGCCCAGGTGCTGCTGGTGCAGGTCGCCCGCAGCGCAGGCCCGGCATTCCTGTCCACCGTGAACTATCAGGTGCCGGTCTGGTCGGTGATCTTTGGTGCGGCGCTGCTGGGGGAAACCCTGCCACCGCAGCTGTTTGCCGCGCTGGCGCTGATCCTCGGCGGCCTGCTCCTCAGCCGCAGCCGCCGCCCGCGCATGGCCTGAACCGCAAATCGTTCGATAGCGGACAAAGCAATTGCGATTGACCCGGCCACTCCGTCGGGGTCTTGTCGCGCGACACCACAAAGGGAGATCGCGATGCCCGATATCGCCCCGCGCTACTGGCTGATGATCGCCGCCCTGGGCTTTGTCTGGGGTGGGACATTCCTGCTGATCAAGCTGGCCCTGACGGGCACGACGCCGTTCTGGCTCGCGGCCAGCCGCATCGGGTTTGCAGCTTTGCTGCTGACCGCGATCTGGGGCCTGCGCGGGTTCAGGCTGTTCAAGGATGAGACCAACTGGCCATCGCTGATGATCATCGGCGTCCTCAGCACCGCGCTGCCCTTCATGCTGATTTCATGGGGCCAGCAGCATGTCTCCTCTGGATTTACCGGCGTCAGCATGGCGGCGATTCCGCTGATGGTGCTGCCCTTGGCGCATGTCTTTGTGCCGGGAGAGCAGATGACCCTGCGCCGCCTGATCGGGTTTTCCATCGGCTTTGTCGGGGTCGCGGTCCTAATCGGCAGCAAGGCGTTTCAGAGCACCGGCGCCGCATTGGAGGGCTATGGCCGGGCCGCCTGCCTGTCCGCCGCCGCCTGCTATTCGGTCAGCTCCATCCTGACCCGGCGCCTGCCGCCAGTGGATCCGCTGGGGCTGGCCGCCATCCTGCTCATCATCGGTTCTGCCGTGACCCTGCCTGCGGCCTGGCTGCTGGAGGGACCACCGGTGATCCCGGACATGCAAACCCTGGGCATTGCAGCGGTTCTGGGCCTGATCCCCACCGCCGCTGCCAATCTGCTGCGGGTCATTGTCGTTCGTGAAGCAGGCCCCACCTTCATGACACTGACCAACTATCAGGTTCCGGTCTGGGCGGTGGTTCTGGGGGCCATATTTCTGGGCGAGGAACTTCCGCCCTCCATGCTGCTGGCGATGGCCCTGATCCTCGGCGGTCTGGGCATCAGCCAGTTCGGTGCGTTGCGGCGATTGTTTGGCTCCCCGCGCAAGCTGCGGCCCTGAGACAAGGCAAAACCCGCCACCCGGTCACGGGTAGCGGGTCCATCTCAGCTGTCCATCGGCCTGTCACAAGCCCTGTAATGTCACAAGCCCTGTCACAGGGCATACCCGACGACCGGACTATTCAGCCACAGCCGCCTCAACCGCAGCAACCACGCTATTCACCGCCTCTCTCAGCACGGCAGCATCTTCGCATTCGGCCATGACCCTAACCAGCGGTTCGGTGCCTGACTTGCGGATCAGCAGACGTCCCTGCCCCGCAAGAGAGGCTTCGGCGCTCTGGATCGCGCTCTGCACCTGATCTGTTTCCAGCGGTGTCTGCCCGGCGGCAAATCGGACATTCTTCAGCAGCTGCGGCACCGGGGTGAACTGCTGCGCCAGCTGCGATGCCGGGCTGTCGGAGCGGATCATCTCCGCAAGAAAATGCAGCCCTGCCATCAGCCCGTCCCCGGTGGTGGCGTAATCCGACATGACAATATGGCCGGACTGCTCGCCGCCGAGGTTGAAGCCGCCTTCGCGCATCCGTTCCACGACATAGCGATCACCAACTGCCGTCCGCTCAAGCCCGATCCCGCGGGCGTCGAGGTGCCGCTCAAGCCCCAGATTGGACATCACCGTCGCCACCAGAGCCTTGCCGGACAGCAGGTCATCCTCGGCCCAGCGGGTCGCCAGCAGCGCCATCAGCTGATCGCCATCCGCCACTTTTCCTGTCTCGTCGATCAGGATCACCCGGTCGGCATCCCCGTCAAGACAGATCCCCACATGGGCGCCATGGGCCACAACGGTCTCTGCCGCGGTCCCCGGATGAGTAGAGCCACAATCGCGGTTGATATTGGTGCCATCGGGTGAAACACCCACGGGTATCACATCGGCGCCCAGCTCCCACAGGATTTCCGGCGCAGCCCGGTGGGCAGCCCCATTGGCGCAATCAATCACCACCTTCAGCCCGTCCAGCCGGATATCGCGGGGCAGCGAACTTTTGACCCGCTCACCGTAGCGGAACCGCGCGTCATCAATCCGTTTCGCACGCCCGATATTCTGCGCCTGCGCGGGTTCGACACCGGCCTCGATCAGAGCTTCCAGTTCCATTTCGACGGTATCGGACAGTTTGAAACCATCCGGTCCAAAGAACTTGATTCCATTGTCCGCCGCCGGATTGTGGCTGGCCGAGATCATTACGCCAAGATCGGCGCGCATCGAGCGAGTCATCAGCCCCACCGCCGGTGTCGGCACCGGGCCAAGTAGCAGCACATTCATACCGGTCGACGTCAGCCCCGCGGTCAGCGCGCTTTCGAACATGTAGCCCGACAGGCGGGTGTCCTTGCCAATCACCACACGGTGCACCCCGGAGGCGTCGCGGCGGAAATAACGGCCAACAGCCGCGCCAATGCGCAGCGCCATGTCCGCTGTCATAGGATGGATATTGGCCGTGCCACGCACGCCATCCGTGCCAAAAAACTTGCGCATATCAGCCCTTTCGGTCGGGTCTTATCGGACGGCCTGCCACAGGCGAACCGCCTGCGCCGTCTCGGCAACATCATGCACCCGCAGGAATTGCACGCCTTGGGCCAGGGCTGCAAGCCCTACCGCGATAGAGCCCGGCGCGCGGGCGGCAGCATCCGGCTCATGGCCCAGCTTGCCGATAAAGCCCTTGCGCGACACCCCCAGCAGGATTGGACAGCCCAGCCCATGGAACAGGCTGAGATTGCGCAACAGGGTCAGATTGTGGTCCAGCGTCTTGCCAAACCCGATGCCCGGATCAACCACGATCTGTTCCCGCACCACCCCGATATCTTCCAGCCGGTCGATCTGCCCCTTCAGGAAATCATAGACATCCAGCAGGACGTTCTCATAGGTCGGATCTTCCTGCATCGTCGCCGGGTCGCCCTGGGCGTGCATGATACAAGCAGGAACCCCGGCCTGCGCAGTCAAGGGTGCCAGAGCCGGATCAAAGGTAAATCCCGACACGTCGTTGGTCAGGCTCGCTCCGGCGTCCAGCGCCTCGGCCAGAACGACCGCCTTGCGCGTATCAATGGAGATCGGCACCTGCGAACGGGCGCGGATCGCTTCAATCACCGGAGCGGTGCGGCGGATCTCCTCATCTTCGGGGACCAGCGCGGCACCGGGGCGGGTGGATTCTCCGCCAACGTCGATGATGCTTGCCCCGTCGGCAACCATCTGCAAAGCCGCCGCACAGGCGGCGCTGACCTCATCATGCTGCCCGCCATCGGAGAAACTGTCAGGGGTCACATTCAGGATGCCCATGATCTGCGGCTGCGTCATATCCAGCCCGGCAATCGTTGCCCGCCGCGCCGTCAGCCGGTGGCGCACATCCTCGGGCAGCAGACCGGCAGGCATCAGCCGCGGTGGCGCGCCGCGCTCCAGCACTTCCACCTGGGTAAACCAGAGCCCGCCACTGATCAGCGACAACGCTCCCTCGGGGCGATTGTCCCCGTGTTGTACCAGCGGTCGGTAATAACTCACAGTTGGGTCTGCTCCACATCCACGGCGCGCAGCGGCACCCCCGGATTGCCAGGCAGTGCGGCGCCAATCACGATCATCTCGCCGGCCTCGAATGTGGCGGCGAACCAGGCAGCCAGCGCCACCGCGTCAGAGGGCGCCGCCGAAGGGCCATCTACCGCATCCAAAACAATTTTTGACGGTGCCCAGACGCAAATCTGCCCGTTTTTCATGGCCCAGTCCAGCTCCGTTCGCGTCGAAACGACGACGCAGCGATCATCCTTTGCCGCGAGCCGCCAGGCGTTCTGTTCAATCGCCAGCAGATCAATCCGGCGCTGGGTCCATTTGTGACCGGTCTGCGGCGTGGCCAGCTCATGCGCCCCAACACAGAGGATCAACGGACGCTTGCGGCACTGCATCTGGTCGATCCAGCCGGTCAGGTGGTCACTGTCGATGGCACGGTTGGACAAATACATCAGCCGCGGATGCGGGCGCTCTTCACTGTCGACACCAGTCGCGACCTGATTGCGGGCGCGCACGATTTCCACACCCAGTGCCCCCGGCCCGCGATCCAGTTTCTCAATCCGCACAAAGGCCCGCACGGCCTGCGGTTCCAGCAGGATCCGCTCGGCCACGCGCTCCGCCAGGGTTTCCAGCAGGTTCAGACGTTCTTCGGACAGCTCACGCGCAATCGCCTCTGTCACCCGGTCATAGGACAGGATACGGTCGACATCATCATCCAGATCCGCAGGCAGCGGCGCAACTTCAACAACCACATTGAAGCAGATACGCTGGGTGGTTCCGCGTTCTGCCTGAAAGGCGCCGATTTCCACCTCGACGATGTGATCCCTGAGCGAAATCCGATCCAGCGGTCCGCGCGCTGCAGTGGCCTCCGACCGTTCGGAAGGATGCGCAAATGCGAGACGAATTTCTGAAGACATGACGGTCGAGCCCCTGAACTGGCTATCTGGCGGTGAGGTTCCAGCATAAACATGCCGCGCCCGCATAACAGGCCTTCATGCGCCATACCAGTGGCCGAAAACGGCGCTGCCAGGGTTTCAACCACGGCAAGCACCCGCCCCTGACACGCCTTAGTTGTTGAGCGCAGTCCGAAAACGATCATCGCGGTAAAAGAGATGGACGCCGATCCGCGCGGTCTTGGTGAAGCTCTTGCTCCAGCGCGGACGCACCGCTGTGGTATGGTAATAGGTCGCGCCATCGGTGATCCCGGTGATCGCCCCATCCATCACCAGACGGGCCACTTTGGAGACCCGCTCAAACGCGGTTTTCTCGCGGATCACTTCCTTATGGCCGTCGCAGGTGTAGGTGAACTGGCACTGATACTTGCGCCCGGTCCCCTGGTTGATCACGCCGCACAGGCTGTCAGGGAACTGCGAGGATTTCACGCGGTTCATAATCACCTCGGCAACGGCGAACTGGCCCTTCACGGTTTCACCGCGCGCCTCGAAATACAGCGCTTCGGCGAGGCAGGCAAAATTCTCGCCCCCCTTGGCGGCCGGAATGGTGTCCAGCCATGCCTTGGTGAATTTCACTTCGGTCGCCTTGGCCTTCTTGGCCGAGCGGTTGAAGTTGAAGAAATTGTTCAAACGCCCGGTCGGCACGGCGTTCAGGGTGGATTGCTCACGTTCGAACAGCGCGTCCAAACCGGAATCCGCATATACATCTTTGGCCGCTGCCAAGGCGGCAGCAAACACGGCAGCTACAGTCAGAATCTTCATAAGGGCATCCCCACTAGACAGATCGCGCACGGCCATCCCAACGTCACGCGATCGCACCTCCTAGTGGAAATCCCTCCAAACGTCCAGCGACGGGACAGCGCACCCCGCTGCCCCTTGGTTAAGCGCCAATCCGCTGCTTTCTGCTGCCCCTGCGAAAGCCCCTTGTTTTCTTTACGATTTTAGAGATTCTCGTGGTGAATCTCCGGTTTGGCTGGAAATCGCCAATTGCGCCGCAGCAAGCCGTGCAACGGGCACCCGAAACGGGGAACAGGAGACGTAATCGAACCCGGCTTCGCGACAGAACGCAATCGATTCGGGGTTGCCGCCATGCTCGCCACAGATCGACAGCGTGATCTGCGGGTTCTCTGCACGACCCCGCTGAACCCCCAGTTTCAGCAGCTCGCCGACCCCGTCTGTATCCAGCACGTGGAAAGGATCCTCTGGAAAGACGCCCTGATTGACATAGGCCGACATAAACCGCCCCGCATCGTCCCGCGACATGCCATAGGTCATCTGGGTAAGGTCGTTGGTCCCGAAGCTGAGGAACGACGTATGCGGCGAAATCTCACCCGCGCGCAGGGCCGCACGCGGGGTCTCCACCATGACCCCCAGACGATAGGTGAAATCCTCGCCACGCTCGGCCTTCACCGCCAGCGCGACGGCATCAATGCGCGCCTTCACCAGCTCCACCTCACGTTTGGCCGAGACCAGCGGGATCATGATCTCCGGCACCACCGGATCGCCCTCCTTGGAGGCATCCAGAGTGGCCTCGAAAATCGCCCGTGCCTGCATGTCGTAGATTTCCGGCACCGTCACCCCCAGCCGCACGCCGCGCAGGCCCAGCATCGGGTTGTATTCCTCCATCTCCTCGACCCGGCGGGTCACATCGCTCACCGGGATACCCAAGGCTTCCGAAAGCTCCCGCTGCCCGGTTTTGGAGGTCGGCAGGAATTCATGCAGCGGCGGGTCGAACAGCCGAATACAGACCGGCAGCCCTTCCATGATGCGAAACAGCGCAAAGAAATCCTCCCGCTGCATCGGCAGCAACCGCGCCAGCACCGCAGCCCGCCCCTCCGAGGTCTCGGCAAAGATCATCTCCCGCATCACCGTCAACCGGCCGGGATCAAAGAACATATGCTCGGTCCGGCACAGGCCGATCCCCTGCGCGTTGAACTTGCGCGCGGTCTCGGCATCCTCCGGCGTGTCGGCATTGGCGCGGATGTCGATATCGCGCACCTCATCGGCCCAGGTGAGAAGGGTCTGAAAGGCGCCGTCCTCCGCCGCCTCCAGCATCTCCGGCTCGCCCGCCAGCACCTCGCCGCTGCTGCCGTCGATGGTGATGATATCGCCACGGCTGAACACCCGGTCGCCCTGGGCCACCAGCTGCTTGCGCCGACTGTGGAACTTCAGGTTAGAGGCCCCGACGATACATGGCAGCCCGAGGCCGCGACCGATCACCGCCGCATGGCTGGTGATCCCGCCGCGCTCCGTCAGCACCCCGACCGCCGCGTGCATACCCCGCACATCCTCGGGCGAGGTTTCGCGCCGCACCAGAATGCAGGGCTCACCGCGCGCCGCACTGGCCTGCGCCTCCGCAGCGGTAAACACCAGCCGCCCGGTGGCAGCACCGGGGCTGGCGGCAATGCCCTTTCCGATCACATCACGGGTCGCCCCCGGCGCCACCTGCCGGTGCAGCAGCTCGGTCAGAATATGCGCGTCGACCCGCATCACCGCTTCCTGCCGCGGGATAATGCCATCCTCGGCCAGCGCCACCGCGATCCGCACCGCCGCCTGTGCCGACCGGGTGACCCGCACCCCGTCCAGGATATGCACCGCGCCGCTCACGATCACGAATTCCACCTGCATCTCTTCGCGCAGACGCTGTCGCATCAGCCGGGCATGGGATTTCAGATCGGCAAAGGCCTCGGGCGCCGATTCCTCCAGCGATGGCCCGCGCGGGTCACGCTCCAGATACAGCGCCTCGGCCCCCGCCCCGAGCGCATCGCGCCCCTGGCTCTGGCTCAGGTACCGCCCAGTGATCTGAGGCTCACCGGTCTTGGTATTGACCAGCTGCAACACACCCGAACCGCATTCGCCCTGACCAAAGCCCGGCACCATCTCCTGCACCACCAGACCCAACCCCGCATCCGCAGGCGCGCCCTTGGCCTGCCGCAACAGCCGGGCCGAAGTGCCTTCCCAGGCCCGCGCCATCGACCGCAACACCGCCGCCAGCTGCTCCGCCGGATCCTGTGGAAACGGCTCATCGGTCTCCGCCTCATAGGCGTGCAGAACCTCGCTCAGCGCATCCGGCCCACCGTCCTCCACATCGTCAAAGACATCCGGGTCCAGCCGCGCCACATGCACCGCATAAGACTGCACAAACCGCAGATACAAGGCCGCCGCCCCGTCGCGCCCAAGACTGTCGCAAAGGTCGACATAGCGCGCATCATTCATGCCGATGTTGAGGATCGCACCGGGGCCGCCCCAATCGGGATCCTGTGACGACGGGCGCACACAGAGCAGCGCATCCGACGGAAAGGCGTCAACAATCGCCGCCATATCGGGCATCTCGCCCTGGGCGATCCCGTGCACCGCCTGAAACGACAGCGCCACGGTGCGCGGCACCGGCAGATCCAACCGCACCAGACGTTGCAGGCATTTCGCCCGCCCGCCATGGGTGTGATTGGCAATGGGCGCCACCGGCGTGATCAGCACAAAATCCGGCGTCTCATCCTGTGGGGCACGAGCCATGTCTCGATCATTTTTCTGCACTGCGGCGCCTTTCCTTTGCTATGCAGCATAGCCCTGTCGTCCATTCCCGCAAGGAAAAGCACGTGGACCAAAAGGAGAAAACCGGGACGACCCTGCGATCACCCCGGTTTCTCGTTGTTTTGCCTGCCCGGACTGCGCGGACTGCGCGGTCAGATCGCGGCCCTGCGGGGGTCTCAGCCCTCGATCCGGGTCAGATCGGCGACCTGCCCGCAGACCTTGCGGATCTGGCTCAGCAGGTTCAGGCGGTTGCGGCGCACCACCTCATTGTCGGAATTGACCTGCACCGCTTCAAAAAACGCATCCACCGGGGCGCGCAATGCGGCCATGCTGCCCATGGCAGCCGCGAAATCTTCGGCCTCGATGGCCGAAGAGATCGCCCCCTCGCTCTGCGCAAGCGCATCGAACAGGGCCACTTCGCTGTCATCCTCGGCGAATTTCTTATCCGCGCCGTAGGAATATTCTACGCCATCCTTCTCCTCGGCCTGCGCCAGGATATTGTTGGCCCGTTTGAAGCCCTGCAACAGGTTCTCGCCATCCTCGGAGGCCATGAACTCCTCCAGCGCACGGGCGCGTTTCACCAGCAGCGTGAGGTCATCGTTGGCCTCCATCGCGATGCAGGCGTCGATCACGTCATGACGGATGCCCTGATCACGCAGGAACACCTTGAGCCGGTCGTGGAAGAAGGAGAGGAGGTCACGCGACACATCCGGCAGCTGCGTCTTCAGCCGCTCGATATGTTTGGGCAGATCCCCGTCAAAGGCATCCAGCACCGTGCGCACAGCAGAACCAAAGACACCGTGATCGGCGATCTCGTTCAGCATGTCCTGCATCAGCCCCGTAGCAACCGGGTCACCACCGTTCTGGGCCATTTCATGGCGCAGCAGATGGGCATCAATTGCCCCGTCCAGCCGCATCCGCACATCATTGTCCAGCACCAGCCGGATCACCCCCAGCGCAGCACGGCGCAGGGCAAAGGGGTCTTTGGAGCCGGTGGGTTTTTCATCAATCGCCCAGAACCCGGTCAGCGTGTCCAGTTTATCGGCCAGCGCCACGGCAACCGAGACCGGCTCGGAAGGCACATCATCCGACGGGCCAAGCGGCGAATAATGCGCCTCGCAGGCATTGGCCACCTCTTGCGGCAGGCCAGCCGCCTCCGCGTAGTAGCGCCCCATCAGGCCCTGCAATTCCGGGAACTCATAGACCATTTCGGAACTCAGATCGGCCTTTGCCACCCGTGCGGCCTGCTCTGCCAGATCGGCATCGGCGCCGACAACCGGCGCGATCTCGCGGGCCAGCGCGGCAATACGGTCAATCCGCGCCGCCTGCGTGCCCAGCTTGTTGTGGAAGGTCACATTGCCCAGCTTCGCAACCCAGGGCTCAAACCCCTGCTCGGTCACCGTGCGCAGATCATTCTCCCAGAAGAACTTCGCATCCGCCAGCCGTGCCGACAGAACTTTTTGGTTGCCGGCCAGGATGGTCGCGCCATTGTCGGCGGTCTCGCGGTTGGCGACGGTGATGAACTTCTCGATCCGCCCGGTCTTCGGATTGCGCACCGAGAAAAACTTCTGATGTTCCTTCATCGAGGTCTGCAAGACCTCCGGCGGCAGCGCCAGGAATTCATCGTCGATGGCGCCCATCAGCACCACCGGCCATTCCACCAGACCAGCGACCTCGGCCAGAAGACCCTTGTCCTCGACAACCTCCAACCCGCTGGCAAAGGCCTGATTGGTGGCCTCCTGCCAGATGGCCGCTTCCCGCTCGGCCGGATCCAGCACCACATGCGCCCGCTTCAGCTTGGCGGCATAATCGTCAAAGCTGGATACGGTGATCTGATCCGGCGCCATGAAACGGTGGCCAAATGTGGTCTTGCCCGATGCAATTCCGTCGATATCCAGCGGCACAACCTCGGCGCCATCCTCCTTGGACAGGAGACAGAGGATCGAATGCAGCGGGCGCACCCAGCGCAGGGCGCCCGATCCCCAGCGCATGGACTTCGGCCAGGGGAAATTGCGGATGGTGTCTTCCAGCACCTCTGCAATGATCTCTGCCGCCGGGCGCCCCGGCTTTTCGATCAGCGCAAAATAGACTGCGCCCTTCGGGGTGTCGCGCTCTTCCAGCTGCTCGCGTGTGAGGCCGGCACCGCGCAGGAAGCCTTCGATGGCCTTGTCCGGCGCGCCCACTTTCGGCCCCTTGCGCTCCTCGCGCACTGTCGGGGAGTGCTCCAGCAGCCCCTCAAGCGCCAGCGTCAGACGGCGCGGCGTCGATAGCGCATGGGCACCGGCATAGGTCAGCCCCGCTTCGACCAGACCATCGGTCACGCGCTTTTTCAGATCCTCGGCCGCACGCGCCTGCATACGGGCCGGAATTTCCTCGGAAAACAGTTCAATCAGAAGATCAGGCATCAGATGTCCTTACGGATGGCCGCGCGCGGCGCGGAAAATACGTGTTGACGGAACGGAGCCGCTTCTGAACGAAGGGCTGCGCCGTCCCGCGGGGTGGCGCTATTGCGCCGCCCCAGAGGGGCGGTACTCTTCAGAAAGGCAAGCATCATTCGCCTCCGACCGCCTCTGGCCGGGGCGGGCATTCCTCGCCCACAACCGTGCCGTCATAGGCTTTCTGGCCGCAATCGTTCAGCTCATGCCAGACATAGCCGCGCCCTGCGTCGGTGATCGCTACGATACGGTCCACCCCGTAAGAGATATTCTTGACCGACAAAAAGCTCTCGGCGCGTCCCTCGGCCAGCGCCTGGCCAATGGCTTCGGCATCAAAACAGTCAAACCAGCCCGGCGCATTGCGCGGCTCTTTCTGATCCGACAGCACAAACAGTTGCGCCAGCTCTTCGGGCTTCAGATCGGTAGCGAAACAGGCGCGATAGCGAATGGGAGAACTCTCCGCGTCGATCGCCTCAAAGCCACTGTAGCGGATCGGCAGCGCCGCGCCACCACCAAGCGGCGTCAGCATCACGTCCTTGCCCGGCTCCAGCTCGACATCCTCGTAAAAGCCGTAGACCTGCAGGTAATACATCGCCGCCCCAGCCGCGAGGCCGGAGCAGATCAGGATCAGCGAAAGGAACTTGCCCATACCTTGGACTCCTATTGGCAATCAGCCTCGGGTTACGCTGCGTGACCGCCGGCTTCGGTCTGCACAAAGGCATCGGCGCATTGCTTGGCCAGCGCGCGCACCCGGCCGATATAGGCCTGCCGCTCGGTGACGGAAATGACGCCGCGCGCATCGAGCAGGTTGAAGACATGGCTGGCCTTGATGCACTGGTCATAGGCCGGATGGGCCATGATGATGCGTTTGCCGGTCTTGGGGTCGATATGCTCCTGCGCGAGGATCGCGGCGCATTCGGCCTCGGCCTCCTCGAAATGGCGCAGCAGTACCTCGGTATTGGCCACGTCAAAGTTCCAGCGGGCGTATTCTTCCTCGGTCTGCTTGAACACATCGCCATAGCTCAGCGGGATCAGCGCGTCCGGGTCGTTGAACGGCATGTCCATCACGTGATCGACGCCCAGAATATACATCGCCAGACGTTCCAGACCATAGGTCAGCTCGCCCGATACCGGGTGACAATCGTAGCCGCCGACCTGCTGGAAATAGGTGAATTGGCTGACTTCCATGCCGTCGCACCAGACCTCCCAGCCCAGGCCCCAAGCGCCGAGCGTCGGGCTTTCCCAGTCGTCCTCGACAAAACGAATGTCGTGCATGTCCATATCGACGCCGATCGCCTCGAGGCTGCCCAGATACAGCTCCTGCAGGTTCGGCGGCGAGGGTTTGATCAGCACCTGATACTGGTAGTAGTGCTGCAACCGGTTCGGGTTCTCACCATAGCGGCCATCGGTCGGACGGCGCGACGGCTGCACATAGGCGGCCGCCCAGGCCTTGCTGCCCAGCGCGCGCAGCGTGGTCGCGGGGTGAAAGGTGCCCGCGCCGACTTCCATGTCGTAGGGCTGCATAATGGCACAGCCTTTGGAGGCCCAGTACGTCTGAAGCCGCAGAATGATCTCTTGGAACGAGCGCGGAGCGCCTTTGATGTCGGTCATGTTTCTTCCCTATGGGGGCAGCAAATCCGGGGTTCTTCCTATGCAAGCCCCGGCGCAGGGTCAACGGCGCATCGCAGCCTCAGCGGCTCCGGCCCGGCTGAAACACGCAGCCCCCGCCCTCCAGCGCGTCCCTGAGGCCACATCAGCCGAATTTGGCGCCATCCGCCGGGTTTTCCCCCTGCGAAGAGGAGTTCCCTTCGCGGCGCGAAAGTGGTTATGTGCGCGCCAACGACCGATCACCCCGATAGAGGCCTTTTGATGAAGAGTTTGATTGCTACGCTGGCACTGTCCCTGATGGCGCTGGCATCCGCCTTTACAGGTGTTGCCACCGCCCAGACCGGCACCCAACAATCCGCGCAGGAGACGGTCTGGATCCAGGTTGCCGCCCGCGCCTCCCTGCGCGAAGCCCAGGCCGAAGCGCAGGAATTTGCCGCGCGGCTGCCCGATGTCTCCGGCTTCTCGCTTGGCGGTGGCTGGTATGGCATTCTGCTTGGCCCCTATACCCGCAGCGATGCCGACCGGGTGCTTCAGGTCTACCGCGCCGAACGGCAGATCCCGCGCGACAGCTTCATCGCGTTAAGCAGCAACCTCGGCAATCAGTTCTACCCGACAGCCGCCACCGCCAATACCGAGCCGCAGGCCACCGTCGAAAGCCCGGTTCTGGAGCCGATCGACCCCGCAGTGGTGACCCAGGCCCCTGCGGAACCGGTCGAAACCGTGCTCCCCGATGAGACCCCGGCTGAGGCGCGCCGCAGCGAATCCCGTCTCACCCGCGAAGAACGCATGGATCTGCAAACCGCGCTCAAGGCCGCCGGTTTCTATACTTCCACCATCGACGGCGCCTTTGGTCGCGGCACGCGTGGCTCCATGTCGGACTGGCAGTCGGCCCGCGGCTACGCGCCCACCGGTGTGCTGACCACCGCCCAGCGTCAGGCGCTGATGGATGAATATAACGCGCCGCTGATTTCGGTTGGCATGGCCCCCCTCACCGATACCAAAGCCGGGATTTCGATGCAGATCCCCGCAGGTGAAGTGACCTTCGATCGCTACGAATCTCCCTTTGCCCTGTTCAAGAGCAGCGGCGATCTTGGCGCGCAGCTGCTGCTGATCAGTCAGCCCGGTGACCGGCGCACGCTCTACGGTCTCTACGACATCATGCAGACGCTGGAGATCGTCCCTCTGGACGGTCCGCGCCAGCGCAGCGGCGACAGCTTCACCCTGGAAGGCCGCGGCAATGGCATCGTCTCCTATACCGAGGCCCGGCTCGCCAATGGCGAAATCAAGGGCTTCACGCTGGTCTGGCCGACCGGTGACGACGAGCGGCGCGCCCGCGTGCTGGCAGCGATGTCGGCCAGCTTCGAACGCATCGACGGCGTTCTGGATCCCGCCGCCGGTGCCGATGCCCCGCAGAATGTCGATCTGATCTCGGGCCTTGACGTGCGCAAGCCGCGCCTGTCGCGCTCCGGCTTCTATGTCGATGCCAAGGGCAGCGTGGCGACCACCGCCGATGTGGTTGCAGGCTGCACCCGGGTGACACTGGATCACGACTACCAGGCCGAGGTCGCCTATACCGACACCGCCACCGGCATCGCCGTGCTGCGCCCGGTTGAGGCGCTGGCCCCGATGGCCGTCGCCAAACTGGCCAGCGCCTCCGCCCGGCTTCAGTCCGATATCGCGGTTTCCGGCTTCTCTTACGAGGGCGTCCTCGGCGCCCCCAGCCTCAGCTGGGGCAGCTTGCAGGATGTAAAGGATCTGTCCGGCAACCCCGGTGTCTCGCGTCTGCAACTCAGCAGCCAGCCGGGCGATGCGGGCGGCCCGGTGCTGACCACCGATGGCGCCGTGCAGGGCATGTTGCTGAGCCAGACCAAAGGCGCCACCCAGCTGCCAGAAGGGGTCAGTTTTGCGGCAAATGCCGATACCCTGCGCGCCGCCCTGAGCAGCGCCGGGGTCACCGCCTCTGACGCCAGCGCTGAGGCGACCGCCTTGCCGGTCGGGGCGCTGACCCGTCAGGCCAGCGGCATGACCGTTCTGGTCAGCTGCTGGGACTGAGCCACGGCCAGCCACCGCCCTGCGGGGCTTTGCAAACCCAAAAAGGCCGGAGCGAATGCTCCGGCCTTATTCGTTTCCGCGCCGATCTGTTCAGCCGGTCTTCACTCGCACGCTCAATAGGCGTGGATACGGCCATCCCAGGTGTGAAAACAGCCCGTGGTTTCCGTGCTCAGCACGTCAAACTCATGCAGCAGCCCGGCGACGGATTCCTGCACCGAGATGTCGCCCTCTTCACCGCCCATATCCGTCCGCACCCAGCCCGGATGATAGATCCCGACGGCGATGCCCTCCGGCAGCAGATCCGTCGCCAGATTGCGCCCGATATTGAGCGCTGCCGCCTTTGACGCGCGATAGGCATAGCTGCCGCCGGGCGCACGGGAATGGCTCGCCATCTGTGACGAAATGATCGCGATCTTCGGATCCGCCGCCAGCCGCAGGTTCGGCAACAGCGCCTGCACCGTCAAAAAGACCCCAGTGACATTGGCGGCCAGCGTCTTGCCCCAGACCTCGGCAGAGTAATCCTCCAGCGCCATTGATTTATCGAGATAGACACCGGCGTTGCACACCAGCAGGTCAACCGGTCGCCCCTTCAGCTGGGCGGCAAACCGCGCCTGCTGGCCGGGATCGGTCACATCCAGCCGCACACCGGAGGAATGATCGCGCGACGTGCCAGTCACCTCGTGACCATCCTCCCGCAGCTTCGCGACCAATTCGCGGCCAATGCCCCGGCTGGTTCCTGTCACGACGACATGCATACATGCTCTTCCTTCAATTGGTTTTTCTATTGGGCAGGAAGGGCAGCGGCAGCACCGGCACGCCCTCCTCGATCAGCGCCCGCGCCTCTTCCGGTCGGGCCTCACCGTGGATCGCCCGCTCCGGCGCATCACCAAGGTGCATGGCGCGCGCCTCATTGGCGAAATCCTTACCGACGTAATCTGAATTCTTCTCAACCTTGCGCCGCAGCTCCGCCACCGCAGCCTCCAGCTCTCCCGATGGGGTGCTCAGCGCCCCCGCACCGGGTGGGACCGCCCGCAGCGCGCCCGGCGCTCCAGCCGCCTGTGGTGCAGGTTGCTGCGGCGCGACAGCCCCCGCAGCGGCACGCGACTCTGCCTCACCGACCGGCGAAACCGCCGTACGGCCGGGGCGCACGCGGGGCGCCATGATTGCCTTTTCCACCTGACTGGATCCACATTGCGCACAGGCCACCATCCCCGCCGCTGCCAGCTTGTCAAAAGCGGCTGCCGACTGGAACCAGCTGTCAAAACTGTGTCCTTCAGCGCATTTCAGAGCGTATTGTATCATCGTCATCACTCTTCATCAGGAGGGGATGATTAAATCTGCAATCCCCACAAGTGCAAGGGCAGAAGCGCCGGCTGCCGCTGTTCCACATCAGACCGCCGCAGATCGGCAACCGCCTTCGGAGGGCGGGTTGCTACCGTGGTGCCAGCAACCGGTCCTGCAGGCGCGCAACCAATGTCTCATGTGGCTGATCCGCCGCCACCGCCAGACGACGCAGACCAAAATGGACCCGCGCCATTTCCTGATAATAGCCCGAATAGACGAAATTGGTCGTGGCCCCGGCCACGGCCCCCAGCACCGGCAGAGTCTGCGCGGCCAGTTTCTGCCCCAGAGCCATGCTGAAACGGGGGGCCACCTGCGCGATCAGTTTCTGCACCGCCCCCCCGGTCAGCCCCAGCCGCAGTGACAGGAACCCCAGATCCGCGCCATCATCCGCCGCCAGCGGACCGGCAGCTGCGAACACCCGGATACAGTCAAAGCGAACGCCCTCGGCCTCCGGGTCAAAGCCTTCTTCGGCCGCCACCCCCTGAATACTGCGCAGCAGGAAGGCCGTGGTTGCGGGCAGCTCGACCAATGCTCCGGGCAAACCGCCCATACCACCCGCCGCGCCCATCGCGGCGCTGACCGCGCGGTTGACCGCCGCCGGCTGATCCGGCACCACCCGGCGCGATCCGCTGGCCCCCTGCATCGCCAGTTGCAGCGCCTGCTCGGTGGCGCCGTTCAACCGGCTCCGCACCGGCGCAGGCAATTTGTCCAGCAGCCCGTCAACCGAGCCGCCCAGCAGGTTCAGGATCTGGATGCCCAGCCCACCGGCGGCGCGGTAACGCTTGGCCAGCGCCTCCAGCTCCGCCTCCACGGCAGCAGCGTCCAGCGGCGTGGTCAGGGCAGTGTCAGGGGTCAGGATCTCGGTCATGGCATACCTCATGTTGCCAAAAAAATGTTTGTCTTCCCGGCCCGTATTTCAAGATCTCGGTGACCTGCGCCTGCGATCCACCCCGATCAGCCGGGGATCTGCGGCCCGCTCCAGCGCAGAACCCTGCCGCGCACATCGGCCCAGCCGCCAGCCGCCAGATCCAGACCCAGAACCCGCTCCGGGTTGGTCGGCGGCGGCATCTCGACCGCGGGCAGCAGCGAAAACCCAAAGCGCCGGTAATACGGCGCATCGCCCACCAGCAGCACCCTGCTCCAGCCGCGCTCCTCCGCCTTGGCCAGACTGTCGCGGATCAGGGCGCCGCCCAGCCCCTCGCCCTGATGGGTCGGGTGAACCGCCACCGGCCCCAGCAGCAGCGCCGGCAGGCCCGCCTCACCAATCCGCACCGGCCAGAAGCGGATCGCCCCGGCCAGAATACCGCCCTGATCGCGCGCCACCTGGCTCAGCCCGCTGACCGGCGGCACGTCGTCGCGCAAACGATAGGACGACAGCGCCTCGCGACCGGGCGCAAAGCACAGGTCATATAGCGCCTCGACCTCCCAGCGGTCCTCGGGCTGCTCTGCCTTCAACTCAATCACGCGCCCGCCTCCACGCCCGTCGCCGTCACCGCCCGCTGACCAACCCAGCACCACCGAGGGATTTGCCCCACAGCGCGCTGCAAACTCTTCACGCAGGCTGGTCATCGCCCTAACACGGGCGTAAGCCTTGGGCAAACCCCGGCAGCCGGATCCGCAAGCAATACCAGCAGGCTACCGGCCCGGCTCAGACTTGGAGACCAGCATATGTTCTACCGACCCGAGAGCGGCCACGGGCTGCCGCACAACCCGTTCAACGCCATTGTCACCCCGCGCCCCATTGGCTGGATTTCCACCCGTGCGGCCGATGGCACCAACAATCTGGCGCCCTATTCCTTCTTCAATGCCGTCGCCTATGAACCGCCGCAGGTGATGTTTGCCTCCACCTCGGCCAAGGACGATCAGGACGGCACCAAGGACAGCGTGGCCAATATCGCCGAAACCGGCGTGTTCTGCGTCAATGTTGTCTCCTACGCGCTGCGGGATGCAATGAACGCCAGTTCCGCAGCCCTGCCCAAAGGGGTGGATGAATTTGCCCACGCGGGTCTGGAGATGGCCGCCTGCGAAACCATTCCCTGCGGTCGTGTCGCCGCCGCCCCGGCTGCGCTGGAATGCCGCCTGACGCAGATCGTGACCCTTCCCGGCACCGCCAACAAGGTGGTCTTTGGTGAGGTGGTCGGCGTCCATCTCGACGACAGCTGCCTGATCGACGGAACTTTCGATGTGACCCGCTTCCAGCCGCTGGCGCGCCTTGGCTACCGTGACTACTCTGTGGTGCGGGATCTGTTTTCCCTCACCCGCCCGGATGAATGAGGCCCAGAAATGCCGTTACCCGACCCAAAGAAACGCCATCCGATCACCCTGCCCGATGGCAGCGCCCATGCCGGCACGGTGATGCTGTCGGAGGCGATTGATCACCCGAATTTCTCCATCGGCGTCTTCACCTATGCCTCCGCCTTTGAACCGCCGTCGGACTGGGCCAGCCGTCTGGCGCCCTATCTCTTTGCCGGATCGCGCGAGCGGGTGGTGATCGGCAGATTCTGCCAGATCGCCGAGGGCGTGCGCATCATCACCGCCTCTGCCAATCACGCGCAGGACGGGCTCAGCTGCTATCCTTTCCCGGTGTTCGATCAGACGCAGATGACCGGATTTCAGCCCGATACCCGCGACACGGTGATCGGCAATGATGTCTGGATCGGCTATGGCGCGATGATCCTGCCGGGGGCGCGGATCGGGGATGGCGCCATCATCGGTGCCGGTGCGGTGGTGCGCGGGTCGATCCCGCCCTACGCCATCGTGACCGGCAACCCCGGCACCGTCCACAGCTACCGCTTCACCAAACCGCAGATCGCGCGCCTGCTTGGTCTGAAATGGTGGGACTGGCCCGCCGACCTGATCTCGCGCGCTGAACCTGCGCTCTTGTCCGGTGACCTCGACATGCTGGAGACCCTGGCACCTGACTGACCAAGCTTTGCCCAAGAGCGCCGTTCAATCACCGTAAAACGAGAAAACCCGCGACGCCGATGGTGTCGCGGGTTTCTTCTTTCAGATGCCACGGGACAGCTTAGTGGCCCCCCAGGATCCCGGTCTTGACCGAGTAGTCCACCGCCAGCGCATAGTCAGGGTCATCGTCACTATCGACCATCAGATGCCCGGCCTTGGTCAGAAGCTGATGGCAATCACGGCTCAGATGCCGCAGCACCAGCGCCTTGCCCTCGGCCTCATACTTGCCCGCCAGCGCCTCGATCGCCTGTAGCGCCGACTGATCCACCACCCGGCTGCGGGCAAAGTCCACGATCACATGATCCGGGTCATTCGCTACATCGAACAGCTCGATGAACCCGTCGGTCGAGCCAAAGAACAGCGGCCCCTCGATCTCATAGACCTTGGCGCCCTTGTCGGTGGCGGATTCGCGGGTATAGGCGTGGATGCGGCGGGCGTTGTTCCAGGCATAGGCCAGCGCCGAGACGATCACGCCCACAACCACCGCAATCGCAAGGTCGGTCATCACCGTCACCACGGTCACCAGCACAATGACAAAGGCGTCCATCATGGGCACTTTGGTCATCACCTTGAAGCTGTTCCAGGCAAAGGTGCCGATCACCACCATGAACATCACGCCCACCAGCGCCGCCAGCGGGATCTGCTCGATCAGCGGCGAGGCCACCACGATAAACGCCAGCAGGAACAGCGCCGCAGCAATGCCAGCAATCCGCGTCCGACCGCCGGATTTCACATTGATCATCGACTGGCCGATCATCGCACAGCCGCCCATGCCGCCAAAGAAGCCTGTGACCACGTTGGAGGCCCCCTGCGCGATACATTCCTGGCTTGCCCCGCCCCGCTTGCCGGTGATTTCACCAACCAGGTTCAGCGTCAGCAGGCTCTCGATCAGGCCGATCGCCGCGAGGATCACCGCATAGGGCAGAATGATCCACAGCGTCTCCAGCGTGAAGGGGGCCAGCGCGGTGCCGTAAAGGCCTTCACCCGTGCCAAACGGATTGTGGAAGGAGGGGAAACTGCCCTTGATCGAGGCCATATCGCCCACCGTCGGCACGTCAATGCCCAGCGCAATCACCAGCGCCGCCACGATGCCGATCCCGGCCAGCGGCGCCGGAACGATGGCGGTGATCTTGGGTGTGCCCCAGATGATCAGCATGGTCAGCCCCACCAGCCCCAGCATCATGATCAGCTGCGACCCTGCCAGCCAGGCCTCGGTATTGTCCGGGTCCTTGAACTGCGTCAGCTGCGCCAGGAAAATCACAATCGCCAGCCCGTTCACAAAGCCGAGCATCACCGGATGCGGCACCAGCCGGATGAATTTCCCCCAGTGCATGACACCGGCAAAGATCTGCAAGATCCCCATCAGCACCACGGTGGCAAACAGGTATTCCACCCCGTGCTGCGCCACCAGCGCCACCATCACCACCGCCAGCGCGCCGGTCGCACCCGAGATCATCCCGGGCCGCCCGCCGAACACCGCGGTGATCAACCCGACCATAAAGGCCGCATAAAGCCCCACCAGCGGGTGCACGCCCGCCACAAAGGCAAAGGCGACCGCCTCCGGCACCAGCGCCAGCGCCACGGTCAGGCCCGACAGCAATTCGGTGCGCACACGGCCCACGGTAAAGCCCTCGTCCTGCATGATGGAGAGATTGGGCGGTGAAATCTGTTTGGCGAGCGTCGCCATAATGCCGCGGGTCATGGGGTCACCTGTGATCGGGAAAGGGTATCGTTAGCGCCCGCCCCTAGCGGAATTCCGCCAGTGGGGCAAGGGCAGCCCCCGTTACCGCCCGCTCAGCGCCCAACAGGTCAGCCCTCCTGTCCAAATGTTTCGCACGCGAAACATTGCGGCAGCGCTGCTGACATTAAACTTAAGCGTTTAGCAGCACTCAACCACTCGCCTCGCTTTGATTGGCCCACAATCCATCGGACGGTCCTCTCATTGGAATTGGGGAATATGTGATGCAAGGCGCCAACAAGATAACGGATTTAAGGACGATGCAGGAAGGCGAGCTTTCCCCAGCAGATGAAAAGCGCATCGCCGCCAGCTCTCGAGCTTCACCAGATCGTGTTATGTGCGATCTGAACCCTCACATCCGCGGTGAGCGATCTGCGAAGCCCGCCGGTCATTGAAGTGATCACAAAATTCCCGGCCGCGACTGGGAAAGCTTCTCAGCGATCGCCTATGCCGCCGACGTCGTGGTTCCGATCATCGACTTCGGCCAGACCGAGGCCTGGGCACCCTCCACCACCCGTGGCCCGGCGGGTGTGATCCTGTGGTGGGCACGCTGGATCTTCACCTTTGCAGGCTGGATCGTCACCGCCCTTGGCGCGGCGGCTTTGACCGGGATCATCCGGCGCGAATAGCGCCCGCCTGTCATCTTTCTCCAAATACTCTCGCCGAAGGCCTTGCTACCGCCCACAGGGCGGCAGCAATCAAATGCCCCGTCGCGCTTGTCAAACCGGGGCCTCCTCGGGCAGAACGACAAGGACCAGTTTCAGGGGACAGAACACGTGACACAGGAAACAATGATTGCCGTCATCGGCGGCTCGGGCCTCTACGACATCGACGGGCTGCAAAACGCAGAATGGGTCTCGGTTGAGACGCCCTGGGGGGCGCCCTCGGATCAGATCCTGACCGGCGACCTCGATGGTGTGAAAATCGCCTTCCTGCCCCGCCACGGGCGCGGCCATGTGCATTCGCCAACCGAAGTGCCCTATCGGGCCAATATCGACGCGCTGAAACGGCTCGGCGTCACGGATGTGTTTTCGATCTCCGCCTGCGGCTCCTTCCGCGAGGAGATGGCGCCGGGGGATTTTGTCATTGTCGATCAGTTCATCGACCGCACCTTCGCGCGCGACAAGAGCTTTTTCGGCACCGGCTGCGTGGCGCATGTCAGCGTGGCCCATCCGACCTGCGAGCGGCTGTCCGATGCGGCAGAGACCGCGGCGCGGGACGCGGGCATCAATGTGCATCGCGGCGGCACCTATCTCTGTATGGAAGGGCCGCAGTTCTCCTCCATGGCCGAAAGCAAGATGTACCGCAGCTGGGGCTGCGACGTGATCGGCATGACCAATATGCCGGAGGCCAAGCTCGCCCGCGAGGCTGAGCTTTGCTACGCTTCCATCGCCATGGTGACGGATTTCGACAGCTGGCACCCGGATCATGGCGCGGTGGAGATCACCGACATCATCGCCACCCTGACCGGCAATTCCGCCAAGGGCCGTGCGCTGGTGCAGCGGCTGCCTGCGCTGCTGGGGGCGACCCGCGAGGCCTGCCCGCATGGCTGCGACCGCGCGCTGGAACATGCCATCATGACGGCGCCGGAAAAACGCGATGCCGCGCTTCTGGCCAAACTGGATGCGGTTGCCGCACGGGTTCTGGGCTGACCGGCTGCCGGGGCCGCCGAGGCGGCCTCGGCATACCGACCGCCCGGTCTGGTAACGGTTGATTATCGCCTCCGCCGCTGGTTCCGAAAGGCCACAGCCGCGCCGCTTGAGAGCAGCCACCCCATCCGCCCCCTTGCCTGCGCCAAGAGCATCAGCGACATATCATTGGTCGCGTCGCCCGCTAGGGGCCGCAGGCGCCAGAGATCAGACGACCCATTCCAGACGACCAAAAAGGGGACACCCCATGGCCCGCAAGACTGCTGTCAAAGACTACATCCGCACCATCGTGGATTTCCCCCATGAGGGCATCATGTTCCGCGATGTCACCACGCTGTTTGCCGATCCGCGCGGGTTTCGCATGGCAATCGACCAGATGCTGCACCCCTATGCGGGCGAGCAGATCGACAAGGTTGTCGGGCTTGAGGCGCGCGGTTTCATCCTTGGTGGCGCCATCGCCCACCAGCTAAGCGTCGGTTTTGTGCCGATCCGCAAAAAGGGCAAACTGCCCGGCACCACCATCAGCCAGGAGTACAAGCTGGAATATGGCGAGGCGATCATGGAGATCCATGACGACGCGATCCAGCCCGGAGAGAAGGTTCTGGTGGTCGATGACCTTCTGGCCACCGGCGGCACCGCGGCGGCGGGCATCAAGCTGATCGAGCGGCTTGGCGGTGAGATCGTCTCCTGTGCCTTCATCATCGACCTGCCGGAGCTTGGCGGCCGCAAGGTGCTCGAAGATCTGGGCATGGATGTCACCGTGCTCTGCGAATTCGAAGGCGCCTGAGCCTCTGCAAATAGGGTTGGATCACCCCTTGATTGCAAAGAGCATCCAGCGTTCAATCACATAATTGTGAGTGGAAATTCTAAAAGCGCGCGGCTTAGGCGGCGCGCTTTTCTTGTCAACATGCAGGTGGCGGAAACCCGCCAGATCCAAACCGCAGACCTCGCCGTAATACCGACAATGCCGACACAGGCAGGTAACCCAGACAGAGGACTGTACTCATGATCCGCAAGACACTTCTGACCGCCGCCGCCACGCTCGCCATGACCACCTCGGCTTTTGCCGGTGGTCACGCAAAGGACATCGTCGACACGGCTGCGGGTGCCGGTGATTTCTCGACCCTGATCGCCGCAGTTGAAGCTGCTGGCCTGGTCGACACCCTGAAAGGCGACGGTCCCTTCACCGTGTTTGCCCCGACCGATGCCGCCTTTGCCGCCCTGCCCGAGGGCACCGTCGAAGAACTGCTGAAGCCTGAAAACAAGGACAAGCTGATCGAGATCCTGACCTACCACGTGGTGCCGGGCAAGGTGATGTCCGGTGATCTGGTCGATGACATGAAGGCCGCCACCGTTCAGGGCAGCGAAATCACCATTGATCTGGACAGCGGCGTGATGGTCGATGAGGCCAAGGTGGTGACCGCCGATATTGAGGCTGAAAACGGCGTCATTCACGTCATTGATACCGTGATCATGCCCTGAGCCTACGGGTGGGTCGGCCAGCGAAGCGGTTCGCGCGGCCACCACCCACAGGTGGCGTGAACGCAGCCCGGCGATCTTTTTCCTTTCGGATCGCGGGATGCCTCAGCGCCACCATCGGCAGCGGCGGCCCGAGACGTCGCTGCCGAGACCCTTTGCAACAACAGCAGCCTTTAGGCCTCTCTCCCCCGGTAACAGGCGTTATTATCGTTGCAGCATGTCGGCGCGTCTCCTAGCGTGCCGACATGTCTACATCCGCAATCCTCGACAGCCGCTACTCCTGGACCAGACTTCTGGTGACGCTGGCCATTGCCACCGTCGCCAATGTCGGCATGTGGGCGGTGATTGTGGTGATGCCTGCGGTCGAAGCCGAGTTTGGCGCAGGCCGTGCGGCGGCGTCGCTTCCCTATACATTGACGATGATCGGCTTTGCCGTTGGCAATCTGGTGATTGGCCGTCTGGTAGACCGGTTTGGCATCACGCTGGCGCTCTGCGCGGCGGCGGCGCTCAGTGCGGTGAGCTACGGGCTGGCGATGCTGGCGCCGGATATGCTCTGGCTGTCGGCGGCGCATCTGTTTTTGGGGCTTGGCACGGCAGCGGGGTTTGGTCCGCTGATCGCCGATATTTCGCATTGGTTCCAGCGGCGGCGCGGCATCGCGGTGGCGCTGGTGGCCAGTGGCAACTACCTCTCCGGGGCGATCTGGCCGACCGCCCTTGCCGATATGCTGGCCGAAAGCGGCTGGCGCAGCGTTTACGCCACATTGGCAATGGTCACGCTGCTGGTGGTCGTGCCTTTGTCTGTGGTGCTGCGGCGGCGCATCCCGGTGGACGCCCTGGGCCACAGCGCAGCCGCATCCGCCAGCAACGCGGCCCGGGCCGGGCTCTCTCCGCGCCAGCTCCAGTGGGTTTTGGGGCTGGCCGGTATTGGCTGCTGCGTCGCCATGTCGATGCCGCAGGTCCATATCGTGGCCTATTGCGTCGGGCTGGGCTACGGCCCCACGGTGGGCGCCGAGATGCTGTCGCTGATGCTGCTCGGCGGCGTGGTCAGCCGGGTGATTTCGGGGCTGGTCGCGGATCGGTTCGGCGGCGTACGCACGCTGCTGGTGGGCTCCATCCTGCAATGTATCGCGCTGTTTCTATACCTGCCCTATGACGGCATGGTCTCGCTTTATCTGGTCAGCGCCATCTTTGGCCTGGCGCAGGGCGGGATCGTCCCCAGCTATGCGCTGGTGGTGCGGGAATACATGCCCCCGGAAGAAGCCGGAACGCGAGTTGGTTTCGTAATGATGATGACCATCCTCGGCATGGCGCTGGGAGGCTGGATGTCCGGCTGGATCTACGACGTCAGCGGGTCCTATCAGCTGGCCTTTGTGAACGGGATCCTGTGGAACGGGCTCAACATCGCGATCATGGTGCTGCTGCTGATGCGCAGCCGACCGGCGCGGCCCCGGATGCAACTGGCCTAACGACGGTACCACCACTGCCTAATCTGCCAGTGGCACCACCGCGCCGGGGTTCATGATGCCATGCGGATCAAGCGCCTGTTTGATCGCCCGCATTGCCGCCAGTTTGACCGGATCGCCATATCGCGCCAGATCGGCGACCTTCAGCCGCCCGATACCATGTTCGGCGCTGACCGAGCCGCCGTAATCATGGGTCAGATCATGGACGCAGCGTTTCACCTCGTCGCGCAGATGCTCATAGGCGCTGCGGTCCCGCCCCTGCGCCGGAAAGACATTGTAATGCAGATTGCCGTCGCCCAGATGGCCAAAGCAATTGATCCGCATATCTCCCAGGGCCGCCAGACGCTTGCCACCTTCGACAATGAAATCGGGGATGCGCGAAATCGGGATCGAGATATCATGGCTGGAGACCGAGCCGATGCGGCGGTTGCCTTCCGGGATATGTTCGCGCACCGACCATAGCGCCTGCCGCTGCGCCTCAGACTGGGCGATGACGCCATCGCTGCTCAGCCCCGCTGCCAGCGCCGTCTCAAACAGCTGCGCCAAGGCATCCTGCGGGGCGCTGCCCTGCGGCAGTCCAAGATCAATCAGCACGCACCAGTCCGGCAGGTCGCCGAAGGGCAGCCGCAGATCTGGCAGGGTTTCGCGCAGGAACTCAAGCCCCTGCCGGTGGATCAGTTCGAAGGCGCTGATCGTCTCGCCCAGCTGGTCCCGCGCCATCGCCAGCAGATCAATCGCCGCCGCGGGCGAGGCCACTGTCAGCATCGCGGTGCCCTGTTCGGCCGGAATCGCGGAGAGTTTCAGCGACGCGGCCGTGATAATGCCCAGCGTGCCCTCGGCCCCGATCAGCAGGTTGCGCAGATCATAACCGGTGTTGTCCTTGCGCAGGCGGCTGAGGCCCTGCCAGATCTCGCCGGTTGGCAGCACGGCCTCCAGCCCCAGACAGAGATCGCGGGCATTGCCGTAGCGCAGCACATTGACGCCGCCCGCATTGGTCGACAGGGTGCCGCCGATGCGGGCGGTGCCCTCGGCGGCGAGTGACAGTGGGAACAGTCGGCCCGCTTCGGTGGCGGCGCGCTGCACGTCGGCCAAGATCATGCCCGCCTCAACCGCGATAACGTTCTCCTGCGGGTAAACTCCGCGCAGGGCGGTCATGCGCTCCAGCGAAATCACCAACGGCGCCGGCCCCCCGGCCCCCATGATCTGCCCGCCAACAAGCCCGGTGCCGCCGCCATAGGGCACCACCGGCACATGGGCTGCATGGGCTGCCCGCAGCAGCGTTGCGACCTCGTCGGTGCTGCGCGGCAGGGCGATGACCCCCGCCTGCCCGTGATAGCGGCCACGCGGCTCTTCCAGATAACGCGGTTCAGCCGGGCGCAGGGTATCGGCAGGCAGCACCGCGCGCAGATGGTCGACAAAACCGGTGTCCGCAGGGTTCAGGGTCATACGCATCTCTCCTAATGCCGTGCTGTGGGGTCGGCCCTCGCGTTGACCGCGCGCGCCGCGGCCTCAGGCCTGGCCGACCTGCGTGCGTCCGCGCCGGTCATGGCGCAGGGAAGCATATAGAACGTGGGTACGCCAGCGCCCGTTGATTTGCAGATAGGATTGCGCCACACCTTCATATTTGAAGCCCGCACTCTCCAACAGCCCGCGCGAGGCGGCGTTTTCCGGCAGACAGGCCGCCTCGATCCGGCTGAGGTCCAGCTTGGTAAAGGCGTGATGCACCACGGCCCCGATCGCCTCACGCATATAGCCGTGGCGGGCAAAGGGCTGACCGGTCCAATACCCCAATGTGCCCGCCTGCGCAGGCCCACGACGGATATTGTCGAGGGTGATTGCCCCGATCAGCAGCTGATCGCTGCGCCGGATCAGGAACAGCGGCAGCGCCGAACCGGAGCTGACCGCCCGGCGCGCCCAATAGACCCGATTGGTGAAGCTCTTGCGGCTCAGGTGATCCGCCGCCCAGCTCGGTTCCCACGGGGTGAGATAGCCCTGGCTGTGCTGGCGCAGCGCCGCCCAGTCGCGAAAATCCGCATGAACCGGCGGCCTGAGGGTCAGGCGTTCGGTCTCGATACGCACCTTGCGTCCGGTCAGCAACATCAGGCCGCGCGCCTCTCCTGCAGAGCGGCCAGCGGGGCGGCGTCGCCCACCGGACCATAGAGCGCCAAAGCCATCGAGGCGCGGTGGGCCATCTCTTCGGCCATGGCGCGCACATCGGCAGTGGT
The DNA here is from genome assembly GCF_048056095.1 of Phaeobacter sp. JH20_34. Taxonomy (NCBI): domain Bacteria; kingdom Pseudomonadati; phylum Pseudomonadota; class Alphaproteobacteria; order Rhodobacterales; family Roseobacteraceae; genus Phaeobacter; species Phaeobacter sp. JH20_34. The sequence continues at coordinate 568,319 of NZ_JAYMWT010000021.1, forward strand.
CACCGCGTCGATCCGCGCCACGGTCTCCTCAAGCGGCGGCACCTTGTCCCAGATCTGCACCAGACGGGCCAGCCGTTCGGCGCGGTTGGTGGGGCTTTCCAGCCCCATCAGCATCCCCGCCTTCATCTGCGCCCGCGCCCGGTCCACCTCGGCGTCGCTCATATCGCTGGCGGCGCGCTTCATCTCGTCGATGGTGATCTGGGCCAGTTCGTCCAGCTGATCGCCGGAGGTGCCTGCATAAAGCGTCAGCGTGCCGGTATCGGCATAGGCGCCGGTCTGGGCAAAGATGGTGTAGCACAGCCCGCGTTTTTCACGCACCTCCTGGAACAGGCGGCTCGACATGCCGCCCCCCAGTGCGCTGGAGTAGATCTGCGCGGTATAGATCGCATCGTCGCGGTAGCCCGGCCCCTCAAACGCCAGTGCGATATGGGCCTGTTCCAGCGCCTTTTCATGGCGCGCCTCACCGCCCGTGAAGCTGGCCGCTGCGGGCATAATCAACGTCTTGGGGGGCATTTTGCCAAACAGCTCTTCGGCCAGTTTGACAATGGCGTCGTGATCCACCGCACCGGAGGCTGCAAGGATCATCTGGCCGGGGCCATAATGTTCCGAGACAAAACGTTCCAGATCTTCGCGGCCAAAGGCCCGCACCCGCTCGGCGGGACCAAGGATGGTGCGGCCAATGGGCTGATCGTGATAGCTTTCTTCCTGAAGCCAGTCGAAAATCACATCATCGGGCGTATCCAGCGCCTGACCGATTTCCTGTAGGATCACGCCACGCTCAATCTCGATCTCGCGCGGGTCGAACACCGGGTTCAGAACGATGTCGGCCACGACATCCAGCGCCAGCGGTACATCCTCCTGCAACACGCGGGCGTAATAGGCGGTCACTTCGCGGCTGGTGTAGGCGTTGATATAGCCGCCAACATCCTCGATCGCCTCGGCAATCTCCAGCGCGCTGCGCCGCTTGGTGCCTTTGAACGCCATATGCTCAAGAAAATGAGCGATGCCGTTCTGCTCGATCCGCTCGTTCCGCCCGCCTGCGGTCACCCAGATGCCGATGGCGGCAGATTGCAGCCCCGGCATGGTTTCGGTGACGATCCTGAACCCGTTGGCGAGTTGGTGCTGTTGAACTGTCAATTCGCGATGTGCTTTCTGATATGTGTCTCAAGAGTGGTCAGATCATTGGCGATCCGCGTCACCCGCTCCGATCTGTCATACAGATCTGCCATGCGCGGGGGAAGAGGCGGATGAACGCCGCTGGCAGCCTCGACCGCAGCCGGGAATTTCGCCGGATGGGCGGTGGCCAGAGTCACCATCGGGACCGATGTGTCACGCTGTTCATTGGCGACTTTCACGCCGATGGCGCTATGCGGGCAGAGCAGCTCGCCCGAGGCGGCGCGTTCGGATTTGATGGTGGCGGAGGTTTCCTCCTCCGAGCAGCGACCGGACACGTAATGCTCCTGCAGGGCCTGCATGGCGCCCTGGCTCACCTCGAAACCGCCTGCCTTCAGCTCCTCCATCAGCTGAGCCACTGCCGCGCCATCTTGCCCGTAGGCATAGAACAGCGCGCGTTCAAAGTTAGACGAGACCTGGATATCCATCGACGGGGAGATCGACGGAATGGTTTCGCCCTTGTGGTAGCCCTGCCCGCTCAGGCAGCGATGCAGGATATCGTTCTGGTTGGTGGCGACCACCAGCTTGTCGATGGGCAGGCCCATCTGCTTGGCGATGAAACCTGCAAAGATGTCGCCGAAATTGCCGGTCGGCACGGTGAAGCTGATCTTGCGCTCCGGCGCGCCCAGCGACACGGCGGAGGTGAAGTAATAGACCACCTGTGCCAGCACGCGGGCAAAGTTGATCGAGTTCACGCCGGCCAGTTTCACCTCATCGCGGAAGTCGAAGTCGTTGAACATATCCTTCAGCGCGGCCTGGCAATCGTCGAAGTCACCATCCACGGCAAGCGCATGCACATTGGCATCGGTGGGCGTGGTCATCTGGCGGCGCTGCACCTCGGACACCCGGCCATGCGGATAGAGGATAAAGACATTGACCGCATCCAAGCCACCAAAGGCCTGGATCGCCGCCGACCCGGTATCGCCGGAGGTGGCGCCGACGATGGTCACGCTGTCGCCGCGCCGTTTCAGGGCGGTTTCAAACAGCTGGCCGATCAGCTGCATCGCGAAATCCTTGAACGCCAGCGTCGGACCGTGAAACAGCTCCAGCAGGAAATGGTTCGGCGCCAGCTGCACCAGCGGCGCGCGGGCGGCGTGGCCAAAGCCGTCATAGGCGCGGGCGATGATGCCGCGGAATTCCTCATCCGTGAAGCAATCCCCAAGGAAGGGGCGCATCACGCGAAAGGCGACCTCCTCGTAGGAGAGACCGGCAAGGGCCGCGATCTCATCCTTCGACATGGTCGGGATTTCCGCGGGCACGTAAAGACCGCCGTCACGGGCAAGCCCGGTCAGCATGGCGTCTTCAAAGGTCAGCTCGGGCGCCTGGCCCCGGGTCGAGATATATTTCATCGCTTCAGCCTTCGGATTTGGGGCGCGAGCGCCACAGGAAATAAGTGGTCATCGCGGCCCAGATAAGGGCCAGCGAAAACCAGGTGATCGCGTATTGCAAGTGATTGTTCTGAATGCCCGCCGTGGTCACCGGCTGTGGTGTCACCGCTGCATCTGGGGCGACGCTGCGGGCCACAATCAGCACCGGTTCAGTGTCGAGCCGCTCTGCCATATAGGCCAGATCGCGGGCATAGAGGATATTGGTGTCAACTTCGGGGGCCGGTGTGGTCCAGTCGCCTTCATCCGGCCACAGCAGGTTGCCGGTAACCGTGACCGGACCAAACGCGCGCGCGCGCTCCTTGGCGGCGGAGGCAATGAACCCGCGGTCCAGAAGCAGGCGGCGGCCCTCCTCCGTCACCAGAGGGGCGATGATGCGATAGCCGGTCTCTGCCGCCTTGGTCACCCAGAAGACATGAAGTTCGCCCGGCTCGATCCGACCGCCGACGGTGACGGCACGGTAACGGTCGTCTTCCTCGGTCGGGGTCAGCGGCAGCGCCGTCGGCGCAGCGGCGATGCGCGCCTCGATGGTCTGAAGCAGGTCTTCTTTCCACTCCAGTCTCTGGATCTGCCAGATCCCCAGCGACAGCAGCGCCATGAGGCCCAGACCGCCAACAAGGGAGAGAAAGATCAACCGTCGCATCGCGCCGTCCTTGCGAATGAGAAAGCGCGCGGAGCATGGCTCCGCGCGCTGCATGTCTTACGGGGTCAGGTCGGGATTCGAAACCTTAAACCTGTACCCGTTACAATTCGGGCGATGCCCTTAGTGGGCGAGACCGGCGGTGCCCCAGACGTAGACCGCCACGAAGAGGAACAGCCAGACCACGTCAACGAAGTGCCAGTACCAGGCGGCGGCTTCAAAACCCACGTGCTGCTCGGGGGTGAAATCCCCCTTCATCGCGCGGATGAGGCAGACGGTCAGGAAGATGGTGCCGATGATCACGTGGAAACCGTGGAAACCGGTCGCCATGAAGAAGTTCGAGTAGAACTCATCGCCGCCGAACTGCCAGCCTTCGTGCAGCAGGTGGGCATATTCATAGCCCTGCAGGAAGGTGAAGAAGATGCCCAGAACGATGCCGATGGCCAGACCCTGGATCAGCGCCTTGCGGTCGTTGTTGTGAACCAGCGCGTGGTGCGCCCAGGTCACCGCACAGCCCGACAGCAGCAGCACCAGCGTGTTGATCAGCGGCAGGTGGAAAGCATCGACCGGGTAGATCTCGGGCGCTGCATAGGCGGTGCCGACATAGGTCTCCATCGGGTAGATCGCATGTTTGAAGAACGACCAGAACCAGGCGAAGAAAAACATCACTTCGGACATCACAAAGAGGATGAAGCCATAGCGCAGGCCGATCCGCACCACCGGGGTGTGATCCCCCTGGCGTGCCTCGGCGACAACCTCTGCCCACCAGGCATAGGCGCTGTAGACCACCATGACAAAGCCGCCCCAGAACGCATAGGCGGTGATCCCGTGCATCCACAGAACCGCACCGAACAGCATGATGAACGTGCCAAGCGAGCTGAGCAGAGGCCAGATCGACGGCGGAAGAATATGATAGTCGTGATTTTTAGCGTGCGCCATTTAAGTGTCCCTCACCAAAGCGGCCTAGTTCGTGTTTGTGCCTGCCCCGGCTGTATCACCGGTTTCAAGGGCGGCATACCCTTCTGGCAGATCGATTTCATAGAATGTGTACGACAGCGTGATCGTATGCACGTATTTTCCGTCACGATCCTCGACAATTTCGGGATCGACAAAGAAGGTCACGGGCATTTCGACCCGCTCCCCCGGTTGCAACACCTGCTCCTCAAAGCAGAAGCAGGCAATTTTCTCAAAGAAGGCACCAGCCGAATAAGGCGTCACATTATAGGATGCCTGACCCGCGACCGGGCGGTCGGTGGGGTTGTAGGCCTCGTAGAAAGCCAGCCCTGTCTCGCCGATCTTGATCTTCATCTCACGCTCAACCGGGGTGAATTCCCACGGCATGTTGCGTTCCTTGGAGGCGTCAAAGCGTACGGTGATGGTCTGATCCAGAACGGTATCCGACCCCTTCTCGGCAACGCCCGTCACACCGCCAAAGCCGGTCACCCGGCAAAACCAGTCATAGAACGGCACCGATGCCCAGGCGAGGCCGCCCATCAGGACAACAACACCAACCAGCTGTACGACGGTTTTCTGTGGTCCCTGCAATGCCATCAGCCCTGCCCCTCACTCTGCTCTGCGGCGGAGGTGTTCGGGAATTTGAACCCCGCCGATGTGACCTTGACGATGGTCAGCGCCAGCACCAGCACCACAAAAGACCCCAGCAGAACGCCGACGCCGATATTGCGTCCCTTACGTCTCTGGTGCAGCTCATGTTCTTTGCGCAGGCTCATATTACCAGCCTCCCAATCCGTAGGGTTTCAGAACCGCCTCGGCCAGGATCGCGCCAAAATGCAGGAACAGGTAGAGCAGCGACAGCTTGAAGAAACTGCGCTCCACCTTGAAGTTGTCGGCCTCGCTGTCGTCTTCATCGCGGCGCGAGATCTTCCAGGCGCCATGCAGGAACAGCGCGTTCAGCACCAGCGCCACCACCAGATAGATCGGGCCACCAACGCCGGAGAAGGCGGTGCCAACAGCCAGCAGGGCCAGCAGGGCGGTGTAGATCAGAATATGTTTGCGGGTCGACCGGCGGCCATGGGTCACGGTCAGCATCGGCACGCCCGCATCGTCATAATCCGAGCGCATGAACAGCGCCAGCGCCCAGAAATGCGGCGGTGTCCACATGAAGGTCAGAGCAAACATCAGCCAGGGTTCAACGGCCATGCTGCCGGTCGCCGCAATCCAGCCGATCACCGGCGGGAAGGCCCCCGCGGCACCGCCGATGACGATATTCTGCGGCGTCGCCCGTTTCAGCCACATGGTGTAGATCACCACATAGAAGAAGATGGTGAAGGCGAGGAACGCCCCGGCAAACACGTTGGTCGCCAGCGCCAGCATGATCACCGACAGGCCCGACAGCGCCAGCCCCAACGCCAGTGCCTCGCCCGGTTCGACCTTGCCCGCAGGGATCGGGCGGCTCTTGGTGCGTTTCATCACCTGGTCGATATCAGCGTCCCACCACATGTTCAGCGCGCCGGAGGCACCGCCGCCGATGGCGATGAACAGGATGGCGCTGAAACCGATAACAGGGTGCACCCCGACCGGCGCGGCCAGCAGACCCACCAGCGCCGTGAACACCACCAGAGACATGACACGCGGTTTGAGCAGGGCAAAATAATCCCCGAACTCCGCGTCCCCCTGCTGGACGGTGCTGGCGTTGATGCTTGCGTCAGTCATGGTGCTCTCTTTTGATCGTGAACAATCTTTGCCAAAGCGGGCGCGCGACGTGGCGCGGCCCGATCCGATTTCACGTGATAGCTAGGCGGCGCCCGCCCGAAGGCAAGCGCCTGTCGTGTCGCTCAGTTGGAGGCGACCTGATAGGACTGGGGCAGACCGGCGTATTCTTCGATCGCGCCTTCCAGCCAGGCGTCATAGGCCTCCTGGCTCACCACTTTCACGGTGATCGGCATATAGGCGTGGTCCTTGCCGCAGAGTTCGGAGCACTGACCAAAGTAGATGCCTTCCTTGTCAGCCTTGAACCACAGTTCGGCCAGACGACCCGGAACCGCATCCTGCTTCACACCAAAGGCCGGGATGGTCCAGGAGTGGATCACGTCCGCGCCGGTCACCTGCATCACGACGGTCTTGCCAACTGGAACAACAACGGCGGTGTCGGTGGCCAGCAGATACTCGTCTTCGGCATAGCCGTTGGCAGCCAGATCTTCCTTGGCGAGCATGAAGCTTTCAAAGCCGAACTCGTGGTCGACATATTCATAACCCCAGTACCACTGGTAGCCGGTCACCTTGATGGTGATGTCACCCTCGGGGATTTCCTGCTGGCGGAACAGTTCCGGCAGCGAGAAGGACCCGATGAAGACCAGGATCAGGATCGGCACAACGGTCCAGGCGATTTCAATCGGCGTGTTGTGGGTGAACTGCGCCGCATTCGGGTTGGCGCGACGGTTAAAGCGCAAGATCGCATAGAGCAGCAGCCCGCCAACGAACACACAAACAGCGGTGATGATCACCAGAATCATGTAATCCAGAGAATGGATGCCTTCGGCAAGCTCGGTCGCCGCGGGCTGGAAGCCGAGGCCGCCGTCAACCGGCTTGCCAATGGTTTCCAGACCGTCTTGCGCGATAGCTGGAAGGCTCGAGAGGCCCGAAAAAAGGCCTGAAAGCATCAAAGCGTTCTTCATGTCATGTCCTGATCAGTTGATCGGTTGATCGAGTTATTCCTGCGCCGACGTCCTATGTCGGAAGTTTGATTCCACAAAACGCGCCGGACCCGTTGTCTTTGACGCTGCTAAAAATCATATTCCATCGTGCAGTTAAAGAGGAATGCTCGCGTCAAAGCGTCGCTTTCTTGATTTAGATCAAAAAAACCGAGGTCAAACCATGGATACCGCAGCCTTCCGCCCGTTTGAAACCACCCTGCCCGAGGACGAGGCCCTGGGGGTGCTGCGTCAGGCACTCGCGGGGGCCGATGATGGCGAGATTTTCGTCGAACGGCGCAAGTCGGAGGCGCTGGTGTTCGACGATGGGCGGCTGCGCAACGCCAGCTATGACGCTGCCGAGGGGTTCGGACTGCGCGCCGTCAATGGCGAGGTGGCCGGTTATGCCCATTCCACCGATGTCTCGATCTCCGGTCTGAAGCGCGCGGCCGAGACCGCACGGCTCGCCGTGGGCGATGGCGGCGGCACCATGGCCCCGCCGCCGGTGCGCACCAACACCAGACTTTATACTGAGGATGATCCGATTGGCGCCATGCCCTTTGCCGTAAAGGTAGAGACGCTGCGCGAGATCGACGCCTTTGCCCGCGATCAGGACTCGCGCGTGGTGCAGGTCTCTGCCGCGCTGGCGGCTTCGCTTCAGGAGGTGGAGATCCTGCGCGCCGATGGCACCCGGGTGCGGGACGTCCGCCCAATGACCCGGCTCAATGTCTCGGTGATCGTGGAACAGGACGGTCGACGCGAAAGCGGCTCTGCCGGTGGCGGTGGCCGCGTCGGGCTGGATGGTCTGGTCGCGCCCGCAGACTGGCAGGCCAAGGTCCGCGAGGCGCTGCGTATTGCCTGCGTGAACCTTGAGGCGGTGCCCGCCCCGGCCGGGGAAATGGATGTGGTGCTTGGCCCCGGCTGGCCCGGTATTCTCCTGCATGAGGCCATCGGCCATGGGCTGGAAGGCGATTTCAACCGCAAGGGTTCTTCGGCCTTCGCAGGTCTGATGGGCCAGCAGATCGCGGCAAAGGGCGTGACCGTGTTGGATGACGGCACCATCCCGGACCGACGCGGCTCCATCACCATTGATGACGAAGGCACCCCCAGCCAGAAAACCACCCTGATCGAGGACGGCAAGCTGGTCGGCTTTATGCAGGACCGACAGAACGCCCGGCTGATGGGGGTGGAGAGCACCGGCAACGGGCGCCGTCAGAGCTATGCCCATGCGCCGATGCCACGGATGACCAACACCTATATGCTGGGCGGCGATGCCAACCCGGACGATCTGGTGGCCTCCATCAAGGATGGCATCTGGGCAGTCGGCTTTGGCGGCGGTCAGGTGGACATCACCAATGGCAAATTTGTCTTCTCCTGCACCGAGGCCTACCGGGTGAAGGACGGCAAGGTCGGCGCACCGGTGAAGGGGGCAACCCTGATCGGCGATGGCGCCACGGCCCTGAACAAGATCCGCGCGCTTGGCAATGACATGGCGCTGGACCCCGGCATGGGCAATTGCGGCAAGCAGGGGCAATGGGTGCCGGTCGGCGTGGGGCAACCCACGGTCCTGATGGGCGGGCTGACCGTTGGCGGTTCCGCCACCTGACCTCATCCCCCCATACGCATCAGACCTAAGATCAGAATCGCCGCCGTGTCGCTAACCAGCCGACTCGGCGGCATTTTTCGTTGATTTTACGATTTGCAGCGGCCTCACAGCGGCCCTGCAAGGCCCCCCGCAGCACGGTCAAACGCCCAAAGGTTGCGAAATTTTACTTGCAGTAGAACGTGTTAGAATTGAGTTTTTTAAAAATATTGCCTTTAATTCTCTATGTTCATCACCTGTTAACCACTCAAGAGCTAATCATAGTCTTGCAACAAGGCGGAGCGCAGGATGACCGAAGAAGCACATTCTTCCACTCACCCCCCACTCCCACCCACCACGGAAGATATTCGGATTTCCTGGCTCCGCCTGTTGCGCTCAAGACGTGTTGGCGCGGTGACGTTTCACCGTCTCCTCGCGAAATATGGGTCAGCGCAGAACGCGCTATCCGCGTTGCCTGAAATGGCACGCGCCGCTGGCATTAAAGGGTATGAAACATGCTCTGTCGATGCGGCACTCGCCGAAATCAAGGCCGCAGAAGCCGCCAATGCGCGGCTTTTGTGCTTTGGTGAGGCCAATTATCCCTCACATCTGGCCGCGCTGCGCGACGCCCCGCCGCTGCTCTGGGCTGTTGGCGATCCGGCCCTGCTGCACCAGCCCACCATCGCCATCGTCGGCGCCCGCAATGCCTCCTCCCTGGGGGTACGCATGGCCCGCGCGCTGGCACGGGACCTGGGCGAAGCGGGCTATTGCATCATCTCCGGGCTGGCCCGCGGGATCGACACCGCCGCGCATATGGCGGCCCTGCGCACCGGCACCTGCGCGGTGATGGCAGGTGGTGTTGATGTCATCTACCCGACCGAAAACACCCGCCTCGCCGGGGATATTGCCGAACAGGGGCTGATGATCTCCGAACACCCGCCGGGCATGTCACCGAAAGCCCGGCATTTTCCGGCCCGCAACCGCATTATCGCAGGGGCGGCGCAGGCCGTGGTGGTGGTCGAGGGGGCCGCCAAATCCGGCTCTTTGATCACCGCGCGCGATGCGCTGGATCTGGGCCGTGATGTGCTGGCCGTGCCCGGCCATCCGTTTGATGCCCGCGCGGCTGGCTGCAACATGCTGATCCGCGACGGCGCCCAGCTGGTGCGCAACGCGCAGGACGTGATCGAGGCGCTGCCGCCAATGGATCTGTCGCACCGTGTGGTGGCGGAACTGTCGGATCGCCCGGTGCCACCGCCGGAGGCCGCCGCCAGCGCCCGCCTCGCCGAACTGCCGCCACCACCGAAGGAGCGGCGCAATCTGCGCGACACCGCAGCGCTGCACCAACAGATCCTCGACCGGCTCGGCCCCGCCCCGACGGCGGAGGATCAACTGGTCCGCGATCTGGCGATCCCCTCGCGTGATTTGGCACCGGCGCTCACCGATCTGGAGCTGTCCGGCGCCGTGGCCCGCGCGGCGGGCGGAATGCTGGTTCGCAGTGATTTCGATGCGACGTCAGACAGCACGGCCACGCCCAAGCCCCAGCGCTGATTGACGCATCAGCCCCCGGTCATTCGATGCCGGATTGACAATCTCCCCTTGCACCCCACATGTTGCCCCGCCATAGAGCGCCCGCAGCCCGTCCCATAGAGGTTTTCGAATTTATGCCCGTTGTTGTTGTAGAATCCCCAGCTAAAGCCAAGACAATCAACAAGTATCTTGGCTCAGACTACACGGTTCTGGCCTCATACGGACATGTGCGCGACCTGCCTGCAAAGAATGGATCGGTCGAACCGGACGATGATTTTGCGATGACCTGGGAGGTTGGCGCCGACAGCCGCAAACACATCAAGGCCATCGCCGACGCGCTGAAAGACGACAACGCCCTGATCCTCGCGACCGACCCCGATCGCGAAGGCGAGGCGATCAGCTGGCACCTGCAGGAAGCGCTGACCAAGCGCCGCTCGATCAAGAAGGACACCGCCGTCAGCCGCGTCACCTTCAATGCGATCACCAAGGAAGCCGTCGCCGAGGCGATGAAGAACCCCCGTCAGGTGGATATGCCGCTGGTCGAGGCCTATCTGGCGCGGCGCGCGCTGGACTATCTTGTCGGCTTCAACCTGTCGCCGGTGCTATGGCGCAAGCTGCCCGGTGCCCGCTCTGCCGGGCGCGTGCAGTCGGTCTGCCTGCGCCTGATCGTTGAGCGCGAGCTGGAAATCGAAGCCTTCAACCCGCAGGAATACTGGTCGGTAAAGGCGAGCCTTTCAACGCCGCGCGGCCAGGAATTCGAAGCCCGTCTGACGGTTCTGGGCGGCGACAAGCTGGACAAATACAGCCTGGCCAATTCCACCGCCGCCGAACTCGCCGTTCAGGCAGTTGCCAGCCGCGAGATGGTGGTGCAGTCGGTCGAGGCTAAACCCGCCTCCCGCAACCCCTCCGCGCCTTTCATGACCTCGACCCTGCAACAGGAAGCCAGCCGCAAATTCGGCATGGGCGCCAAGCAGTGCATGAATGCAGCACAGCGTCTCTATGAGGCAGGCTACATTACATATATGCGAACCGACGGCATCGACATGGCGCCCGAGGCCGTGCAGGAGGCCCGCGCCGAAATCGCCAAACGCTACGGCGCCGAATATGTGCCGTCATCGCCGCGCATCTACAAGAACAAGGCCAAGAACGCGCAGGAAGCGCATGAATGTATCCGCCCCACCGAGATGGGCCGCGATGCCAAGAGCCTGAAGGTCTCCGAAGATGATCAGCGCAAGCTTTATGACCTGATCTGGAAGCGGACCCTCGCCTGCCAGATGGAAGGCGCACGTCTCGAACGGACCACGGTTGATATCGGCTCCAAGGACGCGCAGGTGGTGCTGCGTGCCACCGGTCAGGTGATGCTGTTTGACGGGTTCCTGCGGGTCTATGAAGAGGGCCGCGACGATGTCGTGGACGAAGACGACAAGCGCCTGCCCCAGATCATGCAGGGCGAGGCGCTGAAGTTCGCGCCCACGCTGGGGCCACAGGCGGAAAAGGCCGATACCGGTGCCGCCATCCTCTCCGACAGCAAATCCGTGCTGGGCCTGCAACACCACACCCAGCCACCGCCGCGCTTCACCGAGGCAACATTGGTCAAACGCATGGAAGAGCTGGGGATCGGGCGCCCCTCCACCTATGCCTCTGTCATCACCACGATTCAGGACCGCGAATATGTCCGCAAGGACAAGAACCGCCTGTTCCCCGAAGACAAGGGCCGGATTGTCACCATCTTCCTGCTGAATTTCTTCCGCACCTATGTCGGCTATGAATTCACCGCCAATCTGGAAGGCGAGCTGGATGACGTCAGCGCCGGCCAGCGCGATTACAAGGATATTCTGGGCAAATTCTGGCGCGATTTCTCGGCAGCCATTGCCGAAACCTCAGATCTGCGCATCACCGAGGTGCTGGATGTGCTGGACGCAGCACTTGCGCCGCAGCTTTATCCCCCGCGCGAGGATGGCGGCGATCCGCGTATCTGCCCCAAATGCGGCGCGGGCCAGCTGCACCTCAAGACCTCGCGCACCGGCGGTTTTGTCGGCTGCGGCAATTATCCCGAATGCAACTACACCCGCCCGATCTCCGGCGAGGGTGCAGAAGGCTATGAGCGGATCCTGGGCGAAGACGACGGTGATGAGATCCACCTGAAATCCGGCCGCTTCGGGCCTTATGTGCAGCGCGGCGAGGCGACGCCCGAGAACAAGAAGCCGCCGCGTTCGTCGCTGCCCAAACAGGGGCGCGACTTCCTGCCGGGCTGGGGCCCGAATGAGATCGGGCTGGAACAGGCGGTGACCCTGCTGACCCTGCCCCGCGAGGTTGGTCAACATCCCGAAGGCGGCGTGATTCAGGCCAATCTGGGCCGCTTTGGCCCCTATATCGCGCATCAGAAACCGGATGAGGACAAGCCGGTCTATGTCAATCTCAAGGAGACACTCGATGTGTTTGAGATCGGCATGAACCGCGCGGTTGAAATGCTGGCGGAAAAGCGCGCCAACCCCGGTCGCGGCCGTCGCGCCGCAGCCAAGGCGCTGAAGGAGCTTGGCGAGCACCCGGAAAGCGGCGGTGCCATCAGCATCATGGACGGGCGCTACGGGCCATATGTCAAATGGGAGAAGGTCAATGCGACCCTCCCGAAGGATGTCGAGCCCAAGGATGTGACGGTCGAGATGGCGCTGCAGCTGATCAGCGAGAAGGCCGGCAAATCCGGTGCCAAGAAAAAGGCTCCGGCCAAGAAAGCGGCGGCAAAGAAGACCCCCGCGAAGAAAACCACGACCAAAAAGACCACCAAGAAGAAAGCCGCCGAAGCCAGCAGCGACGAAGGCTGATCCTTTCCGCCGGTGCCGGGATCGGGATCCTGTGGCAGCCGCCCGACCATTGTTGCGGCGGCCATCAGCGCCCCCGGTCGGCCCGGTCTGGTGCCGAGGCCCGATCGCAGCTGCTCCCGCCCGGTCAGCCCCGTCTGACGACGGACCTCGACCCGTTGGGCATAGCGCCGCTGGCGCGGCGCCCGGGGGCATGCAGCCGCAGGCGTCGGCAGCGCCGGGCGGCCCGTGGCGCGGGCCGCTCCGTAGAAATACCTGTCTTTCTCCGTATCGTTGACTCTGCCTGCGGCGGAGGTCAGAACTTTGCCAACCTGGCTGATGATCAAGGGAGATGGATATGAAGAAGGTTTATTCCAACGCTGCCGAAGCGCTGGACGGTGTTCTGCACGATGGCATGTTCATCGCCGCAGGCGGGTTCGGGCTCTGCGGTATTCCGGAACTGCTGTTGCAGGCGATCAAGGATGCGGGCACCAAGGATCTGACCTTTGCCTCCAACAACGCCGGCGTCGATGATTTCGGCATTGGCATCCTGTTGCAGACCCGACAGGTGAAAAAGATGATCTCCTCCTACGTCGGGGAAAACGCCGAATTCATGCGCCAGTATCTCAGCGGCGAGCTGGAGCTGGAGTTCAACCCGCAAGGCACGCTGGCCGAACGTATGCGCGCCGGCGGCGCGGGCATCCCCGGTTTCTTCACCAAGACCGGCGTCGGCACCGTGATTGCCGAGGGCAAGCTGGAGAAGCAGTTCCCCACCGGCCCCGATGGCGCGATGGAGGATTACATCATGGAGGAAGGCATCTTTGCCGACCTCGCCATCGTCAAGGCCTGGAAGGCGGATGAGACCGGCAACCTGGTGTTCCGCAAGACCGCGCGCAACTTCAACGCGCCCGCCGCCACCTGCGGCAAGATCTGCGTGGCCGAGGTTGAGGAAATCGTCCCCACCGGCAGCCTTGACCCGGATTCGATCCACCTGCCCGGCATCTATGTGCACCGCATCATTCAGGGCGATCACGAGAAACGCATCGAACAGCGCACCACGCGCCCGGCAGCAAAGTAAGGAGACCGCGACATGGCATGGGACCGCAATCAAATGGCCGCCCGCGCGGCACAGGAGCTGCAGGACGGCTGGTATGTGAACCTCGGCATCGGCATTCCGACGCTGGTCAGCAACCACATCCCCGAAGGCGTCAACGTGACGCTGCAATCGGAAAACGGCATGTTGGGCATGGGCCCCTTCCCGGTTGAGGGCGAGGAGGACGCCGACCTGATCAACGCCGGCAAGCAGACCATCACCGAACTGCCGCAGACCGCCTATTTCGACTCGGCACAGAGCTTTGCGATGATCCGTGGCGGCAAAATCGCCATGGCGATCCTTGGTGCGATGGAAGTGGCCGAAAACGGCGATCTGGCGAACTGGATGATCCCCGGCAAGCTGGTGAAGGGCATGGGCGGCGCGATGGATCTGGTCGCAGGCGTCGGCCGTGTGGTGGTGGTGATGGACCACACCAACAAACATGGCGACAGCAAGGTTCTGAAAGCATGTACCCTGCCGCTGACCGGCAAGAGCGTGGTCGACCGCATCATCACCAATCTCGGCGTGCTGGATGTGGTCGAGGGTGGCCTGAAGATCGTCGAGACCGCCGAGGGCGTTAGCGAGGAAGAGCTGCGCGCCGCCACCGAGGCGACCATCGTCAACTGATCGCCGCAAAGCTGGTTCCAAAGCATATAGAATGAGACGGCCCGCCAGTTCCGCTGGCGGGCCGTCTGGTTTCAGACGCCGGCTGGCGCTTCTGTGGTGCCCGCCTCCGGGCCTTCGCGCGGCCGCAGCGACGACCACAGCGGCAGCTCCACAGGGTTCAGCAGCTCATACATATGAACTCGCGTGTCATGCCAGTTGACGCTCATCTCGCGGCCATCTTCAAACACCATGACACAATAGGCCTCCCCCTGCGGATCGCAGCTGTCCCGCCCCAGCAGGGTGACGATGACCGGGTCGACCAGATGACGTTTGAACAGGACTTGCGCCTTGACGGTCTTGCCCGACAGATGCAGCGCCCCGGCAAGTAGCGCCACTGCCACCAGAATATGCCCAAAGCCGGACAGATGTCCGAGCGGATTGGCCTGCGCCAACCCCGGACCAAAGGCGACAAAGACCAGCCGCCCGAAAAAACCGACAAATGCGATGGTGCCGAACATCATGATATTACCCGTCACAACATGCGAGCCCGCGGCCAAAGCCGTCGGATCAATCCCTAAATCCAATGCCTGTCTCCGAAATAACTCAAGGTAGAATACAGGCGCGATAAATCAGCCAATTCGGGCGAAAAAATGATCCCATCGGCAGAGCGCGAATATTTTTCGATAAATTGATCCTGACCTGCGCAGAGTTTGGCGGAATCGGATCCGGCTAGTTCATCCGGCGAAAGACACAGCCGTCGGTGATCAGCTCCGGCGGCGTCATGCAAAGCCCCCGCGCCACCTGAAAGGCCGCCAGCACCTTGGGCACGTAATCGCGCGTCTCGGCATAGGGCGGCACCCCGGCATGGCTGCGCACAGCGCCCTCGCCCGCGTTATATCCCGCCAGAACCAGAATCGGATCGCGGTTGAATTCGCCCATCAGCCAGTTCAGGTATTTCACTCCGCCCGCGATATTCTCTGCGCTGTCCAGCGCGTCGCCAACGCCGAAACGTGCGGCGGTGTCCGGCATCAGCTGCATCAGCCCCTGCGCGCCGACGCGGCTGACCGCGTCGGACCGGCCTGCCGATTCCACCGCGATCACCGCCAGGACCAGCGCGGGCGACACATCCGTGCCGACACTGGCCGTCAGGATCTGCACTCCCCGCGCGCTGGCAATGTCCTGCATCAACTGCAACCGGGGGGCGGCAACCGGGGTGTCGCCATCCAGCGCCCGCAGCGCCTTGGCCAGCCGCCCCGGCCCGCTGTCCTCCAGCCTGTCTGAGATGTCCTGCCAGAAACCGGTGTAGCGCCCGCTGTCCGCAGCAGCAGCCGGAACCGCGCCGCCACTGGCAGGCGCCGCAACCGGTGCGGCAGGCGGATCAATCTGGATGGTAATCCGCTGCTTGGTTCCCGGTTTCGGCGGGCGCACGCGTTTGGCCTCAAACTCAGGAAAGGGCGCCGGGGTCACCTTGCCCGGCTCCTGCGACCGGGCAGGCGTCGCGCTGCCAGCCCAGAGCACCGCCAGAATCACCAGCGTCGCCACATTGCCACAGATGACTGCGCTGCCCGCGACTGGCAGGCCCGACAACTGGCTCATGCCCTGCCGCTGAGCCGCAATAAGACGGACCAGACGGCGGCGAATGGACTGAAGAAGACTCATGGGGCTGCTCTGCCTCTCCTTTTTCGCAGATGAGACTCGCCGAAGCCCCGGCAAAAATCCAGTTTTGCGCCTCAGATTCTGGCAGATTTGCCATATTTACCAAGATCTGCCGCCTCGAAGCCACGGGTATTGACAAGAGGTAAAATTAATAAGCGTGAAAATTCAATGTCTTACCAGAATACTCGGCAAAAAGTTAAAGTAGGGCAAATGAGTCCGCGTTTCAGCCCAAATCCTGCCACGCTCCGCTGGCTATATAGCTTCACACCAAGTCGAACAGAGCCGAGCAGGAGAGAGCAGGCTCACAACGGACGGCAAGGTCGAAACACACTTTTAGATCCTTTGGAGGGACGTACCATGATCAAATTCATCAAAAACTTCCGTAAAGACGACTCTGGCGCCGTGACCGTTGACTGGGTTGTTCTGACCGCCGCTGTGGCCGCTCTGGCAGGTGTTGTTTACACCTCGATCGAAAACGGCGCGTCGAACCTGACCTCGGCAACCGGCTCCTACCTGGGCACCAAAGGTCCGTCCGACTCCTAAGTCGCTTATGACCTGACGAGTTTGAGGGCCGCGCCTTTTGCCTAAGGCGCGGCCCTTTGCCCAAGGAACCTTCGGCTTACGAGGTCCATTATGAACAGGTTCAAGCATTTCATTGCCAAAGACGACGGCGCAGTCACCGTTGACTGGGTGGTTCTGACCGCTGCGATTGTCGGATTGGTCGTTCTGATCGCCGCCTCCATGGAGGATGGCGCATTGGGGCTGGCCGATCTGCTGGCCGCCTATATGACCAACTGGTCGTTCAGCTGATCCGGTAGTGGCCGAGGCAACTCGGCAGCCAGACAGAGATTTAAGGTGCGCCAGGCGCGCAACAGGACAGAACGTCCGCCTTAGGCAACGGTTTGACCGACCCAGGCGCCGGTATTGCGTCTGCAATGCCGGCCGCAACTGATGAGAGGTACCACCATGCGTGCAGTATTCGGACTTGTCCTCATTGTCGGAGTCGCCCTCGCCGGGGGGGCTGTGATGATGGCCAAGAACTATATCAGCGCTTACCAGAACGAACTCGCCCGTGAGCGCGCCTCGCGGGGGGAAAACATCCCATTGGTCGATATCTTTGTCGCCAATGACCAGCTGAAGTACGGCGAGCGACTGACCAAGGAACATATCCGCTCCGTTCGCTGGCCCGAAAACGCGATTCCCGAAGGCGCCTTCCTGACCATGGATGCGCTGTTCCCGCCGCAATACCCCGATGATCATCGCGTGGTGCTGCGCCGCATGGAAAAGGATGAGGCGATTCTGGCCGTCAAAGTCACCAAACCCGGTGAGGACGCAGGCATCACCTCGCGCCTGTCCAAGGGGATGCGCGCCTTTGCCATCCGCGTCGATGTCTCCTCCGGCGTGTCCGGCTTCCTGCGTCCCGGTGACCGTGTCGATGTCTACTGGACCGGATCGCTCAATGATCAGGCCGGTGGCCGCAATGGTGAATTCACCCGTCTGATCCAGACCAATATCGAACTGATTGCCGTGGATCAGACTGCAGGTGGCGATCTGGATGGTGCCGTGATTGCCCGCACCGTCACAGCCGCTGTCCGCCCCGAGCAGGTTGCGGCCCTCGCCCAGGCCCAGTCCACCGGCCGTCTGTCGCTCTCCCTTGTGGGGGCTGGTGACGACACGGTTGCATCGGTGATCGAGGTTGATCAGCGCAGCCTGCTGGGGCTCAGCGCCATCGAAGCGCCGCAGCAGGCCGAGCAGGAAAAAGTCTGCACCATCCGCACCCGTCGCGGCGCCGAGGTGGTAGAGATCCCGATTCCCTGCACCAACTGATCAGCACCGCGCCTTTCCTGCAAAGGTTTCAGATAGATAACAGATCGAACGTCGCCCCCTTCGGGGCGGCGTTTTTATGTGATTGTTGCTGTCACCCCACAGGTCAGCCACGGTCGCTGCATCCCGGAAGCCTTTGATTCTTGCAAAAATTCGCCGATACGCGCAGAGTGTCCCAAACAATGGGCAATAAGACCCTGTATTGAGGCGTGATCGGAAAGGCAGGTCACATGGCTTTTAGACGGTATGTAGCGGCGGCCCTCACCGGGCTCGCGCTGGTGTGTTTCCCGGTTGCGGATGCGGCCTGGGGCAATGGCCTGCGCGTGGTCAAAAAGGGTACGGCGGCCAATCTTGAGGTGCCGATGAACCGGGCGGTCGTGGTCGAAAGCGATGTGCCCTTCTCCGAGCTCAGCATCGCCAATCCCAGCATCGCCGATATCTCCTCGCTTTCGGATCGCACAATCTACGTGCTGGGCAAGGCGCCGGGTCTAACCACGCTGACCCTGCTCGATGCCTCCGGTCGTCTGATCACCAATGTCGACGTGCGCGTTGCCGCGGATGTCAGCGAATTCAAGGAGCGGCTGCGGCAGATCCTGCCCGGCGAGCGGATCGAGGTCCGTACCGCCAATGACGGTATTGTCCTGTCCGGCGTTGTCTCCAGCTCGTCGCGATTGCAGCGGGCGCTTGATCTGGCCGAACGCTACGCCCCGGAACGGGTCAGCAACCTGATGTCGGTGGGCGGTGTCCAGCAGGTCATGCTGAAGGTCCGTTTTGCCGAGATGCAGCGCACCGTCTCGAAGTCGCTCAGCGCCTCGCTTGGCGTGAAGGGCGGCAACAGCGTCGGCGTCAATGGCGGCACCAGCACACTCAACACCCAGGGCGCGCTGACCAACAGCCTGTCCGGCAATATCCCTGCGGGCAACGACAACACCGGTGCCTTTGTCTTTGGCTTCAACGCCGGGGCCTTTCAGGTGAACCTGCTGCTGGAGGCGCTGGAACAGAAAGGTGTCGTGCGCACCCTGGCTGAGCCGAACCTGTCGGCCCTGTCCGGGCAGGAAGCCAAGTTCCTCGCCGGGGGGGAATACCCCATTCCCGTCGCACAGGAAGACGGCATTATTACGATTGAATTCAAACCCTTCGGGATCGAGCTGAACTTCGTTCCGCGGGTGGTGGACGCCGATGTCATCAACCTTGAAATGAAGGCCGCCGTCTCCGCTATTGATCCCACCAACTCGATTGAGCTGAACGGGCTGAATATCGCCGCCTTCTCGCGGCGCGAAACCTCCACCACGGTGGAGCTGCGCGACGGCGAGAGCTTTGCGATTGCCGGCCTGATCCGTGATGAGTTCCGCGACAACTCTTCGCAGCTGCCATGGATTGGCGACGTGCCGGTCCTCGGCTCGCTGTTCCGCAGCGCCAACTACCAGCGCGCGCAGACTGAACTGGTGATCATTGTCAGCGCCCATCTGGTTACGCCGACACGGGGCGAGGCGCTGAGCCTGCCCACCGATCGGATCCGCCCACCCAGCGAAAGCGAGCTGTTCCTGATGGGCCGCGTGGCCAAGGGACAAAAAGGCCCCGCCAGCGAGGTCGCCAAGCAGGACTTCAACGGCTCTTACGGCTATGTGATGGATTGAGCAGAGGAACATGGGGCAGATGATCAGATATGCAGCACTCCTTGGCCTGTCCCTGACAGTGGCCGCCTGCGGATATGAAGCGGGCGAACCGCTGGACCGCTCGGTCTTTGGCAATGCGACCAATTCCAACGCCGCCGTGATGGCCGGAGAGCGGGACTTTGCGATCCAGCTCGCCACCCGGTTTGCCGAGGAAGTGCCAAATACGATCACCTTTGCCTTTGACAGCGCGCAGCTGGATGGCAACGCCCGCGCCGTGCTGGATCAGCAGGCCCATTGGATCAGACAGTTCCCGGAGGTGCGATTCCGTGTCTTCGGCCATACCGACGCCGTCGGCTCTGCCAGCTACAACAAGGCCCTGGGCCTGCGCCGCGCCCGTGCCGCCGTCGCCTATCTCGTCTCGCGGGGCATCAGCCGCAGTCGCTTGGAGGCAGTCGTGTCCTTTGGCGAAACGCAGCCTCTGATCCCCACCTCCGACCGCGAACGCCGCAACCGTCGCACCGTGACTGAGGTCAGCGGTTTCCTGAAGCGCCATCCCACTGTTCTGGATGGAAAATATGCGCAGATCATCTACCGCGAATATGTCGAAAGCGCGGTGCCACGCACCTCTCTGACCAGCGAACGGTCGATCAGGACCACCCTGGAATAAGCGCAGGACGACAGGGTTGACCGCGGTTAACCCTGTTCAGGCTTCATTAGGAATTCCCCACAAATGGGCCGCCTTGGCCCCAATCTCGCCCAGATCTTCACCGACATTGTTCTCAAGAGGTAATGTGCGTCCAAATGCCGGACGTGCGTGCTAGCGTGCTCTGGCCAACATGGTGCGACACGCCCCGAGAGAAGGATTACGGTGATGAGCAGTGGTATGCCGCAGACAGAAGCGAACGCGATTGTTGCCTGCACGATCAGCCGCGACGTGCAGAACTTTGACCTGCTGATCGAAGACATGGAAGCCACCATGGGCGAAGCCTGGGGCGATCTCGGCTTTACCGAGGCGCTGGCCTTCTTCAACCAGAGCGAAGCCGAAGCGCTGGAATTTGTGGCGCTGGCGCTGGACAGCGCCGACGAAGACAATCTGCAATTGATGGGCACCATCATCACCGAGGCAAAGTCCCGCAATATCAAGGTGATCCTGATTGCCGAGGACGTGACCCCCGCCGCACTGCACAGCCTGCTGCGCCAGGGGGCTGATGAATTCATCCCCTACCCGCTGCCCGAGGGGGAGCTGCAGGCCGCCATCGAACGGCTGCGCCTGGCCGAGGCCGAACGCACCGCCCAACCGCAGCACGCTCTGAAAACCGGCAGCCAGCGCGACGGCGCGGTCATCGTTTGCCACGGTCTGGCCGGCGGCAGCGGTTCAACCACGCTGGCGGTAAATCTCGCCTGGGAGCTGGCGCAGCTTTCCACATCGGAGACCCCGCGCGTCTGCCTTCTGGATTTTGACCTGCAATACGGGTCCGTCGCAACCTATCTCGACCTGCCGCGCCGCGAGGTGGTGATGGAGATGCTGAGCGATACCGAGAATCTCGACGAAGACATCTTTGGCCAGGCGCTGGTCACCTATGAGGACAAACTACAGGTGCTGACGGCGCCGGTGGATATGATCCCGCTGGAATTCATCACCCCCGAAGATATCGAGCGGGTGGTAACGCTGGCGCGCAGCCATTTTGATTTTGTCGTCATCGACATGCCCCGCACACTGGTGCAATGGTCTGAAACCGTTCTCAATATGGCGCATGTCTACTTCTCCATGGTCGAGCTGGACATGCGGTCGGCGCAGAATGCGCTGCGCCTGAAACGCGCTCTGCAATCGGAGGAGCTGCCGTTTGAAAAGCTGCGCTTCGCATTGAACCGCGCACCGAAGTTCACCGACCTCAGCGGCAAGAGCCGCGTCAAGCGTATGGCGGAATCCTTGGGTATTTCCATCGACCTGCAGCTGCCCGACGGCGGCAAACAGGTTGCGCAGGCCTGCGACCACGGCACCCCGCTGGCCAGCTCGGCCGCCAAGAACCCACTACGCAAGGAAGTTCTGAAACTTGCCCAATCGCTGCATGACCTCGGTCAAAGCGACGCTGCGGCGGCCTGAACCCAGATTTAACCAGGGGCGTTCCTTTCATGTTCTCGAAGTATAAAAAACAATCCGCCACCCCCCGCGCTGCGGCGCAGCCGGCGCCCGTGGCCACGCCCGCCCCGCAAAAAGCCGCCGCGGCCGTCTCCATGCGCCGACCAATGGTCGGCACTCCCGCCGAGGCCGCCCCGGCGGACAAGGAACGCAAGCGCAAGGAGCGGATGGGTGAGATCAAGATCCAGCTCCACCGCGAGCTGCTGGACAACCTGAACCTCGCAGCACTGGAACGCGCCAGCGAGGCGGAACTGCGCGCCGAGATTTCCTCCATCGCCACCGAAATCCTTGAGGAAAAAGGCATCGTTCTCAACCGTGAGGACCGCCAGACCCTGACCAAGGAGCTCTATGACGAGGTCACCGGCCTTGGCCCGCTGGAAACCCTGCTTCAGGACGATACGGTCAACGATATCCTTGTGAACGGCCCGCATCAGGTTTTTGTCGAACGCGACGGCAAGCTGCAGATGTCGGATGTCACATTCAAGGATGAAAAGCACCTGATGCGGATCATCGACAAGATCGTCTCCGCCGTGGGTCGCCGTGTCGATGAAAGCAACCCTTACGTGGACGCCCGTCTTGCCGACGGCTCGCGCTTTAACGCCATGGTGCCGCCGGTCGCGGTCGATGGTTCGCTGGTGTCGATCCGTAAATTCAAAAAGGACAAGCTGGGCATTGACGATCTGGTCAGCTTCGGCGCCTTCACCGAAGAGATGGCCGCCTATCTTCAGGCCGCTGTCTCCACGCGCCTGAATGTCATCGTTTCGGGCGGGACCGGCTCTGGTAAGACCACCACGCTCAATGCGCTGTCGTCCTTCATCGACAATGCCGAACGCATCCTGACCATCGAGGATACGGCGGAACTTCAGCTGCAACAGACCCATGTGGGCCGGATGGAAAGCCGCCCGCCCAACGTCGAGGGTCGCGGCGAGGTTTCCCCCCGCGACTGTCTCAAGAACGCCCTGCGGATGCGCCCGGACCGGATCATCGTGGGCGAGACCCGCGGCGAGGAGGTCATCGACATGCTGCAGGCGATGAACACCGGCCACGACGGGTCCATGACCACGATCCACGCCAACTCCGCCCGCGACGGTATCTCGCGCCTGGAAAACATGATCGCCATGGCCGGCATCGAAATGCCGATCAAGGCGGTACGCAGCCAGATCGCATCGGCGGTCAACATCATCGTGCAGGCCTCGCGCCTTCAGGACGGGTCGCGCCGCATGACCTCGATCACCGAAATCACCGGCATGGAGGGCGATGTGATCTCGATGCAGGAAATCTTCCGCTTCCAACGCGTCGGCCTGACCCCGGACAACAAGATCATCGGCCATTTCACCGCCACCGGCGTGCGCAGCCACTACTCCGAGCGCTTCCGCCTCTGGGGCTATGACCTGCCCGCGTCGATCTATGAACCCACCGTGATGGAGGCCCGCTGATGCAACTGAGTGCAGAACCGATCATCTACGGCCTGATCTTCATCGGCGTCTTGGTGCTGGTCGAAGGTCTCTACCTGGTGACATTCGGCAAATCCATCAGCCTCAACAGCCGCGTGAACCGCCGTCTGGAAATGATGGACAAGGGCGGCAACCGCGAACAGGTGCTGGAACAGCTGCGCAAGGAAATGCGCCAGCATATGAGCGCCAAGTCGATCCCGCTCTATTCGCTGCTGGCTGAACGCGCTCAGAAGGCGGCCATCGCCTTCTCACCGCGCCAGCTGATCATGATCATGGGCGGCGTCGCGGCCATCGCCTTTGTCGGTCTCAGCGTCGGCACCAGCGCCGAACTGCCGCTGCGCCTGCTGGCCTCGGTGATCATCGGCGTCGGCGCCGTGTTCTTCTGGGTCAACAAAAAAGCCGCCAAACGCATGGCGATGATCGAAGAACAGCTGCCCGATGCGGTCGAACTGATGGTGCGCTCCCTGCGCGTCGGCCATCCGTTTTCCTCTGCCGTGCAGATCGTCGCCAATGAGGTCGAAGACCCGCTGGCCACGGAATTTGGCGTGATCGCCGACGAAAGCGCCTATGGCCGCGATGTCGGCGAGGCGCTGAAGGAAATGGCCGAACGTCTGGACATGCAGGACATGCGCTTCCTTGCCGTGGCCGTCACCATCCAGCAGCAATCCGGTGGCAACCTCGCCGAGGTGCTGGCCGGTCTGGCCAAGGTGATCCGCGCCCGCTTCCGCCTGTTCCGCCGCGTGAAGGCCATCACCGCCGAGGCGCAGTGGTCCGGCAAATTCCTCTCCGGCTTTCCGCTGTTCTGTCTGGGCGGCATCCTGGCTAAGGATCCGGGCTATTACGACAGCGTGATCGACCATCCCTGGTTCATTCCCGCCTGCTTTGTTGTGGGCGCCATGCTGACCGTCAACCTCTTCGTCATGCGGATGCTGACGAACATCAAGGTGTGAGGCAATAATCATGACATCCCTGAGCGATATCAACGACCTGCTGACCTCCCATCTTGGCCCCTTCGGCCCGCTTCTGGTGGTCGGGCTGATCGGCCTCTTCATGATTCTGCTGGCGATTCCGCTGCTGCTGAACCAGCCCGAGGATCCGCTGAAGAAGCTGCAAAAAAGCATGTCGGCCAGCACCCAGACCAAACCGAAAAAGGAACGTCTGCGGCAGGCAGATCGCAACGAGCAGCTGCAGAAATTCGCCTCCTTTCTGGAGCCGCAGGACGCCGCCGAACTCTCCAAGATGGAGCTGAAGCTGCGTCAGGCCGGCTATCAGTCCAAGGACTCGGTCCGCTTTTTCCACTTTGCACAGTTTGCCCTTGGCCTCATCGGTCTCGCCGCGGGTCTGTTCTATGTCTACGTGCTGAATGCGGACATGGAATATGACAGCCAGCAGATGGTGATCCGCATCATCGGCCCCGGTGCCGCCGCCTATATGCTGCCGAAATACTGGATCACCCGCCGCATCGAGGAGCGCAAACAGGAGATCACCTCGGGCTTTCCTGACGCGCTGGACATGATGCTGGTCTGCGTCGAGGCAGGTCAGTCGCTGGATCAGGCGATTGTGCGCGTGGCCAAGGAACTGCATGCCTCCTACCCGGCGCTGGCCGAGGAATTCGAGGTGGTCGCCCAGGAGATGAAGGCCGGCAAGGACAAGGATAAGGTCATGCGCGACATGGGCACCCGCTGCGGCGTGCAGGATGTGTCCTCCTTTGTGACCGTGATGATCCAATCCGCCACCTTCGGCACCTCGATTGCGGAGGCACTGCGGGTCTATGCCAGCGAAATGCGGGACAAGCGCGTCATGCGCGCCGAAGAGGCCGCAAACAAGTTGCCAACCAAAATGACCCTTGCCACAATGACCCTGACGGTGCCGCCGCTGCTGATCATTCTGGTCGGACCCTCGGCACAGGGCATCGCCAATCTGGGCAATATGAGCAAATAACACATGATGACATTGGGTTGGGCCATCCCCTCCCGTCTCTATCGACTGATCCCCGCCACCCTCGCGCTTGCGTTGGTGGCGGCTTGCATGTCGCCGGGCGGAAAACCGGATCCAAAGGATCCCCTTGGCGCGCCCGCCCTGCCCGGCGTTGATCCCCGTGGCACCGCCGAAAGCGGGCTTATTGTCGGGCACCGTCTGATGGCCGCCGCCGAGTATGAGCTGGCGCTGGATGCCTTTACCCGCGCCGCATTGGAAGAGGGTCTCAGCGCCGAGGTGCTCTCTGGCCTCGGGACCGCGAATCTGGGGCTGGGCCGTCTAGGTCAGGCCGAAACCCAGCTGCGCCGCGCGGTCGCAAAGGATCCCGACTGGCCTGCGGCGATGAACAATCTCGGCGTCGTGCTGATGGAGCGGCAGAAATACCCGGAGGCCGAGCAGACCCTGCGCCGCGCCTTTGCCCTCGATAATGGCGAAAGTGACGCAATCCGTGAAAATTTCCGCCTTGCCCTCGCAAAACTTGATCAGAACACGCATAGTGATCCGCAACAAAAAGGCTATGCACTGGTGCAACGCGGAGGGGGCAGCTACCTGATTCGCACGTCCCAGTGACGCAAGGCCTAGAGGCAGAGCAGCACAGAGGACGCAAAAAATGCGCCAGCAGATTTTCGTATCCGCATGTCTGGTCGGTGGGCTTGTCCTGTCGGCCTGCGCCAAGGACGACACCGAAGCCGTGGACCGCGCCTTTCAGGAGGTGAATGTGGTTGACGAGAGCAATCTCAACGATGTGATGCTGACGGTTGCCGATCCAAACGAAGCCGTCACCTATTTTCAGCGCACCGTCAAATCCGCACCCGACCGGATCGACCTCAACCGCGGGCTGGCTATCTCGCTGATCCGCGCCAAGCGCAACACCGAAGCGGTTGCCGCCTGGAAAAAAGTCGTCTCGCTGCCCGAGGCCACCGATGAGGACCGTATCGAACTGGCCGACGCGCTGATCCGCACCAGCAACTGGGACGAGGCCAAGGCCACCCTCGACAAGGTGCCGCCCACCCATGAGACCTACAAACGCTACCGGCTGGAGGCGATGGTCGCCGACTCGGAACAGGACTGGAAACGCTCCGACAGCTTTTACCAGACCGCCGTCGGCCTCACGACACAGCCCGCCCGCGTGATGAACAACTGGGGCTATTCGAAACTGACCCGTGGCGATTACGCCGAAGCCGAGCGCCTGTTCGGCGATGCCATCCGTCAGGATCAGTCGCTGTTCACCGCCAAGAACAATCTGGTGCTGGCCCGTGGCGCGCAGCGCAACTACACGCTGCCGGTGATCCCGATGGATCAGGTCGAACGCGCCCAGCTGCTGCACACGCTGGCGCTATCGGCTGTAAAACAGGGCGACGTGCAGACCGGCGAAAGCCTGCTGCGGCAGGCGATCTCGACCCATCCGCAGCATTTCGACGCGGCGGCGCGCGCACTTGCTGCGCTGGAAAACGGCTAAGACCGGAGCCCCCACCCTATGCTGATCTCGGCCCATGTCGCCCTGTGGTTCCTGCCCTTTGTGGTGCCGCTCTGCTGTGTGGTCGCGCTGAATGACCTGCGCCATATGCGGATCCCGAACTGGACCGTGGATCTTCTGGCCGTGATCTTTGTCCTTGTCGGCCCCTTCCTGATGAGCTGGACGGACTATGGCTGGCAGTTGCTGCATCTGCCCATCGGCATCGGCCTTGGCTTCCTGTGCTACAGCGCGGGCATGGTCGGCGCAGGGGACGCCAAATTCGCCGGTGCCGCAGCCCCCTTTGTGGTGTTTGGCGATCTCTCGGTGGTGGTGATGATCTTCTCCGCCATGCTGCTGGCCGGGTTCCTCACCCATCGCATCGCGAAATACACCCCCCTGCGCCGTCTTGCCCCGCATTGGAAGAGCTGGGAGGTCGGCAGCAAGTTTCCAATGGGCCTCTGCCTTGGCGGCACGCTGGTCGCCTATCTGCTGCTCGGCAGCCAGCTGGGTCAGAGCGCCCCGGTCTGAGGCATCCCGGTCCAGATCGCCCCCGACTGACAATTTCCTAAAATGCCCCGCATGTGGTCGGCCCCTTCGCGGAAATGCACCAGCTTTGCCCCGCTTGTGCCACAGTGCTGAATAAACTCTTGTCTGAACAGTCGGGCGCCACCGGGCGCAACATTGAACAATCGAGACAGGCAGGCCGCAGCATGAACATGCAGACATCCGCCGTAGTGGCACCCCCTACCCCGCGCGGGCTGGAGCAGATGCAGCTCCCGATGGTGATGATGCGGGATATCCTGCTCAAGACCATTTTCCGCAAGACCTGCGAAAACGTCAGCGAAATCGCCGCCGCCATCTGCCTGCCGATCCCGGTGACGCAGGAACTGGTCGATATCGCCCGCGAACAAAAGCTGCTGGAGGCAACCGGTACGCTCAACGCCAACAGCGGCAATGAAATGGGCTATCAGCTGACCGAGGCGGGCAAAGCCCGCGCGCTGGATGCGCTCAGCCAGTCCGAATATTACGGCGCCATGCCGGTGCCGCTGCACATCTACCGTGAACAGGTCAAACGCCAGTCAATCCGCAATATTCTGGTCACCCGCCAGCAACTGCTCGGTGCGATGGGCCATCTGGTCCTGCCCGACAGCCTGCTCGATCACCTCGGCCCCGCTGTCAGCGCCGGCCGCTCGATCCTGATGTATGGCCCGCCCGGCAACGGGAAATCCTCCATCTCCAACGGCATCCGCGACGCGCTGGGGGATCACGTCTACGTGCCGCGCGCGATTGAATATGCCGGTCAGGTGATCACGGTCTATGATCCCATCGTGCACACTGCCGTGCCGCTGCCCGAGGACGACCCCAACAGCCTGCGCCGCGCCCGCCGCTTTGACAGCCGCTATGTCTGCTGCGAACGGCCCACGGTGGTGACCGGGGGCGAGCTGTCCCTGTCGATGCTGGATCTGGTCTACAACCCAACCGCGCGCACCTATCAGGCGCCGCTGCAACTGAAATCCACCGGCGGCATCTTCATCGTCGATGACCTGGGCCGCCAGGCGGAATCACCGCAGGCGCTGGTCAACCGCTGGATCGTGCCGCTGGAAGAGGGCCGCGATATCCTCTCCCTGCAATCGGGCGAGAAATTCGAGGTGCCCTTTGACACGCTGGTGATCTTCTCCACCAACTTCCACCCCAATGAGATCTTCGATCAGGCGGCGCTGCGGCGGATCTTTTTCAAGATCAAGATCGACGGGCCGAATCAGGAAAACTTCCTCAAGATCTTTGCCATGGTTGCCCAGAAGAAAGGCGTGCCCCTGGACGAGGCGGCGCTGGTGCATCTTCTGAAACGCAAATATCCGACCATCGACAATATCTACGCCAACTATCAGCCGGTGTTCCTGATCGACCAGATGAAGGCGATCTGCGATTTCGAAGGCATCCCCTATCAGATGTCTCCCGACCTCATCGACCGCGCCTGGGCCAATATGTTCGTCAAGGACGAACACATCGTCAAATGAGCCACCTCAAAGTTTTTTGATAAACTTTGGCCAGAACGTTTAGAAAAGTTCTGCCACCGCGCCTAGATAAGTCGGATGAGCAGTCTTCCCGATGTCATCACCGCCTGGTTCCACGACCGTGGCTGGACCATTCACCCGCACCAGCAGGAGATGCTGGCGCGCGCGGATGATCCGACAACGCTGCTGATCGCCCCGACCGGCGGCGGCAAGACGATGGCGGGTTTCCTGCCCACTCTTGCCGATCTTGCAACCGGCGAACACCGCGGGCTGCACACACTCTACGTCTCGCCGCTGAAGGCGCTGGCGGCGGATATCAAACGCAACCTGCGCACCCCGGTCGAGGAGATGGGCCTGCCCATCCGCATTGATGACCGCACCGGTGACACGCCCGCCTCCCGCAAGCGCAGCCAGCGCGCCGACCCGCCGCATATCCTGCTCACCACACCTGAAAGCCTCGCGCTGCTCACCTCCTATGAGGACGCGCCGCGGATGTTTGCGGGACTGAAACGGGTGGTACTGGACGAGATCCACGCCCTCGCCGAGAGCAAGCGCGGCGACCAGCTGATGCTCGCCCTGACCCGGCTTCAGGCGATCTGTCCGGACATGCGCCGCGTCGGCCTTTCGGCCACCGTCGATGATCCCGCCGCCATCGCGCAGTATCTGGCCCGCCACCCGGATCCCTGCGATATCGTTCTGGCCGACCCCGGCCCCGCCGCCGATATCCAGATGCTGCACACGGATGCAGCCCCGCCCTGGTCCGGGGGCGGCGCTGCCCATGCCATCCCCGCCGTGCTTGAGCAGATCAAGGCGCATAACACCACGCTGATCTTCCACAACACCCGCGCCCAGGCAGAGATCTTCTTTCACAACCTCTGGCTTGCCAATGATGACGCGCTGCCGATCGGCATTCACCATGGCTCACTCGACCGGATGCAGCGGGACCGGGTCGAGGCAGCGATGGTGCGCGGAGAGCTGCGCGCAGTGGTCTGTACCGGCTCGCTTGATCTGGGCATCGACTGGGGGGACGTCGATCTGGTGATCCAGATCGGCGCGCCGAAGAACGTGAAACGGCTGGTCCAGCGCATCGGCCGCGCCAACCACCGCTACAATGCCCCCTCCAAGGCGCTTCTGGTGCCGGCCAACCGGTTTGAGGTGGTGGAATGCCGTGCCGCCCTTGAGGCGGTGGAGGCAGGCACGCTTGATGGCAGCCCGCGCACACCCGGCCCCCGCGACGTGCTCTGTCAGCACATCCTGATCCGCGCCTGCGCCGGTCCCTTCGCCGCCGATGACCTTTATGCCGAGGTCACGGGAGCCGGCGCCTATGCCAGCCTCAGCCGGGCTGAGTTCGACGCCTGCCTCGATTTCTGTGCCACCGGCGGTTACGCCCTCCGGGTCTATGACCAGTGGCAACGGCTGCTGCAACGTCCCGACGGGATGTGGCAGCTGCGCGACCCCCGCGCCGCCCGCCGCATCCGCATGAACATTGGCACCATTCAGGACGCCGACCTCCTGAAGGTCCGACTCAAACGCAGCCGCGGCGGCAAACCGCTTGGCGAGGTCGAAGAGAGCTTTGCCGCCACCCTCACCCCGGGCGACACCTTCCTCATCGGCGGCCAGATCGTGCGGTATGAATCGCTGCGCGAAATGACGGTCGAGGTCAGCCGCAATGCCAGCCGGAAACCGAAGGTCGCGGTCTTCTCCGGCACCAAATTTGCCACCTCGACCCAGCTCAGCACCCGCATACTCGATATCCTGCAACGCGACAGCTGGCCCGATCTGCCACCGCACACCGCCGACTGGCTGGCGCTACAGCGCGAGGTCTCACAGATGCCCCGCCGGGGCCAGCTGCTGCTCGAAAGCTTTCCCTTCCGGGGCCGCGAACACCTCTGCATCTACGGGTTTGCCGGGCGCAATGCGATGCAGACCCTCGGTCTGTTGCTGACCAAACGGATGGAAGAGCTGTCGCTCGATCCGCTTGGCTTTGTCGCCACCGATTATGCCACGCTGATCTGGGGACTCAGCCCGGTTGACGACCCCGCCCCGCTGTTCGATCCTGCCGAGCTGCGCGCGGGTCTGGACGGCTGGCTCGCGGGCAATGCGGTGATGAAACGCAGCTTCCGCGCGGTGGCCACCATCGCGGGGCTGATCGAACGCAACACCCCCGGCCAGCGCAAGAACGGACGACAGGCGACATTCTCCTCCGACATCCTCTACGACACGCTCCGTAAATATGATCCCGATCACCTGCTCTTGGACATCACCCGGCAGGAGGCGCTTGGCGGGCTGGTGGATTTCGGCCGCATCGAGGAACTGCTCAGCCGCATCAAGGGAAACATCACCCTCAACCGGCTGTCGCAGATCTCACCGCTGGCCGCGCCGCTGCTGCTGGAGGCAGGCAAGGTCCCGGTGAAAGGTGCCGCCCAGGAAAAGCTGCTGCAACGCGAAACCGAAGAGCTGATGCGCAGCGCCGGGCTGGCAGAGCTGGCTCCGCCCGGCGCGCCGTCACCCTGACGGCTGAACCTGCCATCTTGCACCGTCCCGCAAAACCGGCGATCAGAGCAGCCATGACCGGCTATGATCTCTCCCTCGCAGGCCAGCGCCTCACCGCGCTTGGTGCTGGTGCGCTCTGGTGGCAGGCGCAGGGGCTGCTCTGTGTCTCCGACCTGCATCTGGGCAAATCCGAACGCCAGCTCCGGCGCGGCGGCCCGGCCCTGCCCCCCTATGAAACCCGCGATACCCTTCAGCGTCTTGCAGCGGTGCTTGACCAGACCCGTCCCGAAACGGTCATCTGCCTCGGCGACAGCTTCGACGATGACGCGGCGGCAGCCGCCTTGTCAGATGCCGACCAAACCCGTCTCGACCAGCTGATCGCGGCTCATCGCTGGATCTGGATCACCGGCAATCACGACCCTGCCCCCAGCGGGCTGGCGGGCGACGCCTGTGACAGCCTGACCCTCGGCCCGCTGCTGTTTCGTCACATCGCCGACCCCACCTTCAAGAGCCACACCGGCGCTGAGACCCCGGGCGAAACTGCCGCCGAGATATCCGGCCACTACCATCCAAAGGCGCGTCTGCGCGGCAGCGCCCGGCCTGCGTTCCTGGCCGATCACCAGCGCCTGATCCTGCCCGCCTTTGGCACCTATACCGGCGGTCTCTGCACCACCAACCCGGCGCTCTCGGATCTCATGGCGCCGCGGGCGCTCGCCATCCTCACCGGCCCGCGTCCGCTGCCCTGCCCGATGCCACGCTGACCCGCCGCGGCGGATCTGCGCGCAGCGTCACCTCCCCATCGCAGCACGCGCGGTCTATGCTGGCTGCACATGCGAAAGGGACAGCCATGATCGAACAGCGCATCCGCGACAGCTTTGCCAGACAGAGCATGATGCAAACATTGGGTGCCGAGGTTGCCAGCGTCGGCACCGGCACCGTCACCATCTCCGCGCCCATCCTGCCGGGCAGCCGCCAGCAGCACGGCGTCGCCCATGCGGCGCTCAGCTTTGCCATCGGAGACAGTGCCGCAGGCTATGCCGCTCTGACCCTGATGCCCGAGGACAGCGAGGTGATGACCGCCGAGATGAAGATCAACCTTCTCGCACCGGGTGCAGGCGATATGCTGCGCGCCACGGGCCAGGTCATCAAACCCGGCCGCCGTCTGATCATTGTCACCGCCGAGGTCCACGCCATCACCGGAGAGGAGGAAAAACTGATCGCCCTGTTGCAGGGCACCATGGTGCCAGTCGCGGCCTGATCCGCGCGCCCTGATCCGCGGGTTTTTCCCACCTGTCACTTTTCCAAAAAATACTCCCGCCGGAGGCATCCGACGGGAGCAGCAGATCTCAGCCATCCGCAGATGGCAGGTCGGTTCTGATCAGGCGGTCAGCCCTTCCGGCTCCGCCAGACCATTGGCGCGGCAGCAGGCCGTCACGGTATTGGCCAGCAGGCAGGCGATGGTCATCGGGCCGACGCCACCGGGCACCGGGGTGATTGCGCCGGCGCGCGCGGCCGCACTCTCAAAATGCACATCGCCCACCAGACGGGTCTTGCCCTCGCCTTTTTCCGGTGCGTCGATCCGGTTGATGCCCACGTCGATGACGGTGGCGCCTTCCTTGATCCAGTCGCCAGGCACCATTTCAGGACGGCCCACAGCAGCGACAACAATATCGGCGCGGCGGACAACTTCCGGCAGATCCTTGGTGCGGCTATGTGCGATGGTCACGGTGCAGCTGTCGCCCAGCAACAGCTGCGCCATCGGCTTGCCAACGATATTGGAGCGGCCAATGACAACAGCGTCCATGCCCGACAGCGAGCCATGATAGTCGCGCAGCATCATCAGACAGCCAAGCGGCGTGCAGGGCACCATGCTTTTCTGACCGGTGCCCAGCAGGCCCACGTTGGAAATGTGGAACCCGTCCACGTCCTTTTCTGGCGCGATGGAGTTGATGATCAGGTCTTCGTTCAAATGACCCGGCAGCGGCAGCTGCACGAGGATGCCATGCACCGAGGGATCCTTGTTCAGCTGATCGACCACCGCCAGCAGGTCCTCTTCGGAGGTGTCGGCCTCCAGCTTGTGCTCAAAGGAGTTCATGCCCGCTTCAACGGTCTGCTTGCCCTTGGAGCGCACATAGACCTGGCTTGCCGGATCTTCACCCACCAGAACCACCGCCAGACCGGGGGTGATGTCATGCTCTTCCTTCAACCGGGCCACGTGGCCTGCCACCTTCTCGCGTACGGTGGCGGCAAAGGCCTTGCCGTCGATGATATTCGCTGCCATTGCTTCTGTCCTCTTGCTGCGCGCCGCTCCGGGCCGCGTTACTCCTCGCGAATGATCTGTGCCTCGCGGGCTATCGACCATTCCACAAGCTGGCGCCACAGGCGCTCGACCAGATCGGGATCAAGCCCTGCCGTGCTGGCCGTCATCCGGGCATTCCCGACCACTTCTTCGACACGGGCCGGTATGCGCGCGGGCCAGTTATTGGCCGCCTTCAGCTCGATCGCACGGTCGATATAGCCCGCCCGCTCGGCCAACAGGGCAATCAGCTCCCGGTCCAGCCTGTCGATCTGCTGCCGCAGCGCCGGCATATCGGCACAGTCCTGCGGCGGGTGTCGTTCGCTCATCTTTAAACTCCTGCGGCCCGAGGGGATCCTCGGGCCGCAGATTGCCTATTTCAGGCCTTAGAACAAGCCTTCGATCTGGCCTGCGTCATTCAGGCGGATCGTTTCCGATGCCGGTTTGCGGGGCAGACCCGGCATGGTCATGATCTCGCCGCAGACCACGACGATGAAACCGGCCCCCGCCGACAGGCGAACTTCGCGCACGGGAACCGAATGGCCGGTCGGCGCGCCGCGCAGGTTCGGATCGGTGGAGAAGGAATACTGCGTTTTCGCCATGCAGACCGGCAGGTTGCCATAGCCAGCCGCTTCCCATTCCTTCAGCTGGTTGCGGATCTTCTGATCGGCCAGCACCTCGTCGGCGCGGTAGATGCGCTTGGCGATGGTTTCGATCTTCTCGAACAGCGGCATCTCGTCGGGGTAGATCGGCGAGAAGTTGGCCTTGCCGGAGTCGGCCAGCTCAACCACCTTATGGGCCAGATCGGCGGAGCCTTCGGAGCCCAGCTCCCAGTGGCGCGACAGCACCGCTTCGACGCCATGGGTGGCGCAGTAATCCTTGACTGCCTGCACTTCGGTCTCGGTGTCGGTGACAAAGTGGTTGATCGCAACCACCACCGGCACGCCAAAGGATTTGACGTTCTCGATATGACGGCCGAGGTTGGCACAGCCCTTGTTGACCGCTTCGACGTTTTCCGCGCCGAGGTCGGCCTTGGCCACGCCACCGTTCATCTTCATCGCGCGCACGGTCGCAACCAGCACCACAGCCGAGGGTGCGATGCCTGCCTTGCGGCATTTGATGTTCATGAACTTCTCAGCGCCAAGATCCGCACCAAAGCCTGCTTCGGTGACAACATAGTCAGCCACTTTCAGCGCGGTCTTGGTTGCGATCACGGAGTTACAGCCGTGGGCGATATTCGCGAAGGGACCACCGTGGACAAACGCCGGGTTGTTTTCCAGGGTCTGCACCAGGTTCGGCTGCATCGCGTCTTTCAGCAGAACGGTCATCGCGCCTTCTGCCTTGATGTCGCGGCAGTAAACCGGGGTCTTGTCGCGGCGGTAGGCCACGATGATGTCGCCCAGGCGCTTTTCCAGGTCCTTCAGGTCGTTGGCGAGGCAGAGGATCGCCATGACTTCGGAGGCCACAGTGATGTCAAAACCGGTTTCGCGCGGGAAGCCGTTGGAGACGCCACCAAGGGAGGCGGTGATCTGGCGCAGGGCGCGGTCGTTCATGTCGACCACACGACGCCATGCAACACGGCGGATGTCGATATCGCACTCATTGCCCCAGTAGATGTGATTGTCGATCATCGCCGACAGCAGCGAGTGGGCCGAGGTGATGGCGTGGAAGTCACCGGTGAAGTGGAGGTTCATCTCCTCCATCGGAACAACCTGCGCGTAACCGCCACCTGCGGCGCCGCCCTTCATACCGAAGTTCGGGCCCAGCGAGGCCTCGCGGATACAGATCATCGCGTTCTTGCCGATGCGGTTCAGACCGTCACCCAGACCAACGGTAGTGGTGGTCTTGCCTTCGCCCGCAGGCGTCGGGTTGATCGCGGTCACCAGGATCAGCTTGCCGTCTTCCTTGCCCTGAACCGAGTTGATGAAGTCCTGGCTCACCTTGGCCTTGTCGTGGCCGTAGGGCAGCAGATCATCGCTGGAGATGCCGATCTTGGCGCCAATTTCCTGGATCGGACGCTTCTGCGCCTCGCGGGCGATTTCGATGTCACTCTTGTAGCTCATGGCCGGTTTCCTGAATTGTGATGTCGCGAGTTACATGGGCACAGCCGTGCCGGTTTCCCGCAAGACTTAGCCCTTCTGCGACATTCCATGCGCGTGATTTCCGACATGATCAGGCATTGAAACGGCGTTCGCTCCCCCTAGGGCATCCAAAGATTGCCAATCGTGCCGCGTCAACGCCTATCGGCAACCAGCGGCGCAGACATGCCCCGACTCAGGGTGCCCAGGCAGGCTGGTCCGGCACAAACAGGCGCAGGCTTTCGCCCTGCCTCAGCACGCCAGGCCGCTCGACCCAGGCCACCACACCGCGTCTGCCGGTGGCTGCTGGCTTGAACTTCGGACCAAAGCCCGCGTGGTCCTTCTCGATCTCCTTGGCCGGGAAAATGCAGGGCCGGTTCTCAAGATCGACCGTCAGCGTCACCCCATCCGGCCCCTGCAAGCGACTGGAGGGTGGCAGATGGCTAAGGTCGGGAATCCCGCGCACCACCAGCGTCGCCCCAAGGTGGACGGGATCAATCCGCTCCATCCCCATATCTGCGGCGATCAGCGCCAGCTCTTCCTCCGACAGGATGCTGATCTGGCGCAGGTTGCGGATTTCCGTGCCCTCGGGATGCAGATTGCGCACCCGCACACAGGAGGCGCGCAACGCGCCCGCGTGGCGCTCGCCTTCGATGCCGTCAAACCCCAGCGTCAGCGCGTCCCGCGGCTCGGACCGCAGCCCACCGGTGGCAGCCGGAACATAGCCGATCCAGGTCACTTGTCCCTGAAACTCCGTTTCGCGCATCACTGGCATGGGGCATCTCCATCAGGCTCATTTCATTCAGGAATTTCCGCCACCATAGGGGCGGCATCCGGTTCTGGCCAGCCCCGCCGCTCGGCTTTTCGCGCGCAGTTCAGTCATCAAAAAACCCGGCCACCCTCAGGGTGACCGGGTCTGATATTACACGGTGTTCAGCGCCGCGCCGTCAGGACGACGGTTCCGGTGCCATGCCATCATCCGACGCAGGCTTCTTCGGCTTGGCCTTGGGGATCGCGGTGACCGAGGCGCTACCGGTATCGGTGTCATCATCCTCGTCCTCGCCTGCCTGCGGCGGCTCGCCATTCATAACGCGTTTGATCTCGTCACCGGTGAGGGTTTCAAATTCCAGCAGCCCCTGCGCCAGACGTTCCCATTCCTCGTTCTTGTCCTTGAGGATCTGCAACGCCTGTTCATAGCCCTGCTGGATAAAGCGCTTCACCTCATCCTCGATCAGCTCCTTGGTGTTGGCAGAGACCGAGAAGCCCGCCGTATTGCCGGAATAGCCTTCGTGCGCTTCGGCATAGTCGATGTTGCCGACCTTGTCCGACATGCCCCAGCGCAGCACCATGGCACGCGCCAGCTGGCTGGCCTGCTGGATGTCGCCGGCCGGACCGTTGGAGACATGATCTTCGCCGTATTTGATGACTTCCGCCGCCTTGCCCGCCATGGTCATCGCCAGCTTCTGCTGGCATTCGTCACGGTGATAATTCAGACGGTCCATTTCCGGCAGCGACACAACCATACCCAGCGCACCACCGCGCGGAATGATCGTCGCCTTATAGACCGGATCGCACAGCGGCAGCGCCATGCCGACAACCGCGTGACCGGCCTCGTGGTAGGCGGTCTTTTCCTTCTGGTCCTGGGTCAGCACCATCGAGCGGCGCTCAGCCCCCATCATCACCTTGTCCTTGGCCGATTCGAAATCTTCCATGGTGACAAAACGGCGGCCAACACGGGCGGCCATCAATGCGGCCTCATTGACGAGGTTGGCCAGATCCGCACCGGAGAACCCCGGCGTACCACGCGCGATGATGCGCAGATCAACGTCAGGGCCAAGCGGCGTCTTGCGGGCATGAACGCCCAGGATCTTTTCGCGGCCCTTGATGTCGGGGTTGCCGACGGTCACGTTCCGGTCAAAACGGCCCGGACGCAGCAGCGCCGGGTCCAGCACGTCCTTGCGGTTGGTGGCGGCCAGAATGATGACGCCTTCATTGGCCTCAAAACCGTCCATCTCCACCAAGAGCTGGTTCAGCGTCTGTTCACGCTCATCATTGCCGCCGCCATAGCCGGCGCCACGATGGCGACCGACGGCGTCGATTTCGTCGATGAACACGATACAGGGCGCGTTTTTCTTGGCCTGTTCGAACATGTCGCGCACGCGGGAGGCACCGACGCCGACAAACATCTCGACAAAATCGGAACCGGAGATGGTGAAGAACGGCACGCCCGCCTCGCCTGCAATCGCACGCGCCAGCAGCGTCTTACCGGTACCCGGAGGGCCCACCAGCAGGGCGCCTTTGGGGATCTTGCCGCCGAGGCGCGAGAATTTCTGCGGGTTGCGCAGGAATTCGACGATCTCTTCCAGCTCTTCCTTGGCCTCGTCGATGCCAGCGACGTCGTCAAAGGTGACGCGGCCATGCTTCTCGGTCAGCATCTTCGCCTTCGACTTACCAAAGCCCATGGCGCCGCCTTTGCCGCCGCCCTGCATCCGGTTCATGAAATAGATCCAGACACCGATCAGCAGCAGGAAGGGCAGCAGGGTCAGCAGGAACGACTGGAACCCGGACTGCTGCTGCTTCTCGGCGCGGACCGGAATGTTGTTGTCGATCAACAGGGCGGTCACCTCGGCGTCGCCGGGTTTGATGGTCATGAAATTCTGCCCGTCCGACGTGGTATAGCGAACCTGTTCACCATCCAGCGTCACGGTGCTGACATTGCCATTTTCAACCGCGCTGACAAAATCAGAAAAAGTCTTCTCTCGGCTCTGCATCGTGCTGCCCGAACCACTGAACAAGTTGAACAGCGCCAAGACGAGCACAAACAGAACAACCCAAAAGGCGATATTGCGTACGTTGCCCAAGGAAAGTCTCCCAAAATGCGAGGCGCACCTGGCAGGCCGCCTTCGTTGCCTCTAAAATAGGGATACTTCAGTGAGGTTCAATGCGATAAAAGAGCTGTGAAGAACTCTTCGCTGTTCTGAACCAGTTCTGCGGACCATCCGTTGCCAAATCCTGCCAATGGGGCGGCAACCAGCTCCCCCCCCCGCCACACGGCCGGCGTGGCATGAAGCACCTCGCCCGGAACCTCGGCACTGCGCCAGTCGGGACAGTGCTGCAGGCCGTCAGAGCCCAGGGCGCGCACCTCATGGTCCTTCACCTCGCCGCCAAAAACCCGCCAGCGCCCGTCCCAGAGCCGACCGGGCCGGGTCATCTCATCGGCCACCGGGTTATA
This sequence comes from Phaeobacter sp. JH20_34, assembly GCF_048056095.1. Lineage (NCBI taxonomy): Bacteria > Pseudomonadati > Pseudomonadota > Alphaproteobacteria > Rhodobacterales > Roseobacteraceae > Phaeobacter > Phaeobacter sp. JH20_34. Next base: position 607,010 of record NZ_JAYMWT010000021.1, read on the forward strand.
TTCGCGGCAGACCCATGTGCGCTGTTTGCGGGTGATCATCCGGCAGCCCCCCAATGTGAAGGATCCGCCACGACGCACCGCCTCGCGGGCCTGCACCATCGGCTCACGCCGTGGCGGATGCACCGCCCCGCTGACCCATTGCACGGATCGCACCAGCAGCCGGTGGGCAATTTCGTCCGGCAGCGTACGAAACTGGCGCTGGTCGATGACAATCGCGCCATCGCGCACCTCGGCCATGTCGCGGGCGGCCAGGAACGTATACCAGTCCAGCGCTTCGCGGGCGGCGCCCATATTGCGGGCAACGGCGGCCAGCCGCTGCACGGTCAGCCCCAGCGGCGCCAGCGCATCCATCGCCTGACGCACCCGCACCCGCTCGAAACGCAGATCCTCGTTGCTGGGGTCCTCAACCCACTGCCCTCCCCGCTCCCGCAGGTAGCCACGCAGCTCTTCGCGCGTCACCTCCAGAAGCGGCCGCAGCAGGGTGATCCCCTCGATCGCGCGGCTGCGCGGCATCGCAGCCAGACCGGACACCCCCGACGACCGCCCCAGCCGCATCAGCAGCGTTTCGGCCTGATCATCGGCCGTATGCCCCAATGCAACCACCGGGATGTCATTCAACTGCGCCCATGCGGTCAGCAGCGTATAGCGCGCGTTGCGGGCCTGCTCCTGAAGATTGCCCGCCTGCTGCGCAGAAGGCCGGTCAACCCATTGCAGGATATCATGCGCCAGACCCAGTTTGGCAGCCACATCCGCCACCATCTGCGCCTCCTCGCCCGAGCTCGCGCGCAGCCCGTGATCAACAGTTGCGACACAGATTTCCACGCCCAGATCGGCAAAACACTCATGCAGCGCATACATCAGCGCCATCGAGTCGCCGCCGCCTGACACCGCAACGCCCAGCCGTTCGGGCAAGGCAGACCGGAACTGCTCCTGCACAATGGCAAGGATATCCCGGTCCCTGCGCGTCAATTGCAGGCCAGTTTTGCGCGTTCCGCCTCCGCTGCGGCGGTTTCGGCTGCACCGGGAAAGCGGCTGCCGACCTCTGCCAGGGTCACGCAGGCCTGGCTGGTCTGACCCAGCCGCCCCAGTGCCGCGCCCAGTTCGTACAATGCCTTCGGCGCGGTCTCTCCTGAGGAGTTGCCGGAGAATGACGCCAGATAGGCCCGCGCGGCCTCGCGGGTGTCACCCAGCCCGTCCAGCGCCTTGCCGCGATTGTATTCCACCGCTGCGGCCAGCGGGCTGCCGGGATAAGCCAGTGTGAACGCCGCGAATTTCTCCGCAGCCTCCTGATAGGCGCCGCTGTCCAGCGCGGCCTTGGCGGCGTCGAAATCCGTCTGCTCGCCCACCGCCAGCTCCGACGTCGTATCGACCGAAGTGCCCGGCGGCGTGGCGGGCAGCGCAGGTGCCCCGGCGGCGGGCAGCTCACCGCCGCCCAGCGTGCTGGTTTGCCCCAGTTTCGAGACATCGCCGCCTTCCAGTTCCACCAGACGGAACTCCAGGTCACCAATCCGGTTGGTGCCATCCTGCACCACCTGATCGATCCGGTAGGAGAGCTGTTCGGTCTGCGCGGTCAGCCGCTGCAGCTCCGCCTCGATGGCGCTGACGCGGTCCAGCACACTGTCGCCCGCGACATTGGTCTGCGGGCTGCCGGTGGTCGACATTTCCCGCTTCAACCGCTGGATTTCGACGTGCAGCACGGTGAGTTCCTGCCGGATATCGGCAAGGGTCTGTTGGTCCTGCGCCCGGACGGCAAGCGGCGGCACAGCCAGGGTCAGCGCAAGGGCGGCAATCGCAAGAGGACGCAGTCGCATGGTCACTTACCCCGTCAGGCCACCCGCCAGCACGGTGACCGCGCGACGGTTCTTGGTGTAGCAGGCCTCGTTCGAGCAGATCTCCAGCGGGCGCTCCTTGCCAAAGCTGACAACCTGCAGACGACCGCCCGCAACCCCTTGGGAAATCAGGTATTCGCGGGCAGCATTGGCCCGGCGCGCACCCAGTGCAAGGTTATATTCGCGGGTGCCCTGCTCATCGGCGTGGCCTTCGATTGTGACCACATAATCCGGGTTGGCCGTCAGCCAGCGCGCCTGCCCCTGCAGAACGCTCTGAGCGGCAGGTGACAGGGTCGATTGATCGACCGCAAACAGCACCCGGTCGCCGACCGTCTGCTGGAAGTAGGCCGGGCTGCTGGGATCCAGCTGCCCCGCAGCGCCCGCCCCGGCCCCTGCACCAGGCCCACCGGCCCCGGCTGCATCATCCCAGGGGTTGCCCGTACAGGCGCTCAGCCCCAACGCCGCTGCCACCAGCACTGCTTTTGTCAAACCGCTCATGATATCCGCCTCGTCCCATTTCCAATTGTTGCACCAGATTTACCACAGGCCCGATGCCGCTGCCACTTTGGTCTTTGTTAACAGGGCGCGCGCCGGACCATTATGGCAGGCGCGCGACACTTCAGTTCTGCAAGGGCGACCACGCCGGATCCGACGCGCCATCGGGGGTGCGGACCGGTTTCAGGTTGCGCCCCGATACATCCACCGAATAGAGCAGCGCCCGGCCGCTGGCCCCTTGGGTTTCACGGGTAAACATGATCACCCGGCCATTCGGGGACCAGGTCGGCCCCTCATCTAGGAAGGAGGCCGTCAGCAGGCGTTCCTCGCTGCCATCGGTCCGCATCACGCCGATATGGAACCGGCCCTTGTTCTGCTTGGTAAAGGCGATCATGTCACCGCGCGGCGACCACACCGGAGTGCCGTAGCGCCCCGCGCCAAAACTGATCCGCCGGGCCTCGCCGCCGGTTGCCGCCATCACATAGAGCTGCGGCGCGCCGGAACGGTCGCTTTCAAAGACGATCTGGCTGCCATCGGGGGAAAACGACGGGGCGGTTTCGATCGACGGCGCACTGGTCAGCCGGGTCCGGGTGCCGGTGTCGATATCCATGGTGAAGATATCGGTATTGCCGCCCTGCGACTGCGAGTAGACCACGGTGCGCCCATCCGGCGCAAAGCGCGGCGCAAAGCTCATGATGCCATTGTCCGCCGACAGCACCCGACGCTGCACGCTGCCCACATCCAGCACATGGATCTGCGGAAAGCCGCTCTCGTAGCTGGTGTAGAGCACCCGGTCGCCGGTGGGTGAGAACCGCGGCGCCAGCACGATGGAGGCGCTGTTGGTCAGATATTGCACATTGGCGCCATCGTAATCCATCACCGCCAGCCGCTTGCGCCGGTCGTCCTTTGGCCCGCTTTCGGAAACAAACACCACCCGGCTGTCGAAATACCCGCTTTCGCCGGTGATGCGGCTGTAGATCACATCCGCCACCTTATGGGCCATGCGCCGCCAGCCGTCGGTGGTGCCGGAAAACTGCAGACCGGTGCCCAGCTCCTTTTCGGCAAAGACGTCATAGCCCCGGAACCGAACCGTCAGCCGGTTGCCATTCACGCTGAGAGCGCCGGTGATCAGCGCCTGTGCATTCACCGCTTTCCAGTCGGCATAGCCGATCGCCGCATCGAAATCGGTGACCTTGGCAATATGGGCCGAGGCCGGGACTTCACGAAACAGGCCGGTGCCGCTCAGATCCGCGGCAATCACCCGCGAAATCTCACGCGCCAGTTCGGCGGCGGCAGGGGTTTCCGGCACAAAGCCGGGCACCGCATAGGGCAAGGGTTCGATCACCCCGTCGGTGATTTCGATCCTCAGCGGGCCATCCTGTGCCTGCGCAGGCAAAACCGGTGCCATCACCGCCGCCCCCAGCAGGGTCGCGCTCATCACGAGCGTTGCCAGATATGTCCTCATTTGATCCGCATCCTTTCGGGATTGAAGGTCATTTCGATATTACGCCATTGCGCATATTTGTCAGACGGAAGTTGGAAACCACGCGCACCGCAGCGCAGAATCGCCCGCCGCGCCGCGCCAAAGGCCTGATTGGCCGCAGCCCCCGATCCGCCGGTGCTGGAAAGCATCCGAATACTGCCCTCCTCGGGCCGGCCGTCCGGTGTCAGCGCGACCGAGACCACCACGGTGGTGCGCAGCGCCTCCGATGACAGCGAGCCGACGTTCCAGCATTGCTGCACGGCCACCCGCAGCGCATCCTTTTCGCCACTGGTCAGCGGCGGGCCCGAGGGTTCCGGCGCTGCCACCTCACCACCACCGGCAAGGGCTGCGGCCAGCGCATCCTCCACCGCATCAGAGCGATCCGGCATGGGGTCAGGCTCGGCCGGCTCAGTCGTGGCAGGTTCCGGTTCGGGCTGTGCGACAGGCTCCGGCCGCGTCGGCCGCGCTGGCCGGGTCCGGGGCCGCAGTGACTGCGCAGGTGCAGCGCTGGCCACCTGTTCGGTCTGCGCCTCGACCTCCTCGGTCACGATCCGGTCGTTGGCCGCCGCCTCTGCCGTGGCCTGCTGGGACTCCTGGGCAGGCTCGGAACCAACCTCATCGGAGACCTCTGGCTGGGCCACATCATCAATCCGGGTGTCCGGCTCCGGTGGTGCCACCGGGGTCGGGGCGACGCGATCCAGCGGGCGCAGCTGCGGGCGCTCGGCCAGCTGCGGTGTCACCGTCGTCGTGTCCGGCACGTCGGGCGGCGCGGGCGCGGCCACCGGCGGTGTCGGCTCAACCGGCTGCGGCTCCGGGCGCTCGGCCAGTTCGGTGTCAGGCTCGGGCGGGGTCACCGGCTCAGGCTGGCTGATCTGCGGTTCGGGCTCCGGCTCCGGCGGTGGCGTGACCTGCGGTGCAGGCTCAGGCTCAGGCTGGGTCAGATCGCCGGCGGTATCGGCCACCACTGGCGCGGCGCGCTGCTGGCTCAGCCGGGCGAATTCCTCGGTCGAGATGATCGACACATCCTGCACCGCCATCGGCAGCGGCTCGGACGGGAACCAGGCGCCGAAAACGACCCAGCCCGCCAGCAGCGCATGGCCTGCAACAGAGATCTTGGTTCCGGTCTGCACACCCGTGCCCCGCCTATTGCCCGCTGTCTTCGACAGACCGCCCATCAAGGGTTGGACCACCCACATCGGTCACCAGACCAACGCTGGAAAACCCACCGGCATTCAGCGCCCCCATCACCTGCATCACCGCCTCATAGGGGATAGCCCCATCCGCACGCAGGAACACCTGATCGGAGGTCCGCTCCGCCGCGATAGCGCGCAGTTTGGCGATCAGCTCATCCGGGGCCACGGCAGTGGTCTGGATCTGGATCTCGCCGCTGGCGGTCATGGTCACGGTCAGCGGCTCTTCCTCATCGCCGGGCAGCGCGCCTGCGGCGGTCTTTGGCAGCTCCACCGGCACGCCCACCGTCATCAGCGGGGCCGCCACCATAAAGATGATCAGCAGCACCAGCATCACATCGACAAAGGGCGTGACGTTGATTTCCGCCATCGGCCGCGCACGGCTGCGCCGCCGTCCCCGGCGGCGCCCGTTGGCGGCATTGGGTTGAACCGAGGCGCCCATGGATCAGGAATCCAGCTGGCGGCTGAGGATGGTGGAAAACTCATCGGCAAAGGCTTCGTAGCTGCCGATGATCCGGTCGCTGTCCGCGCTCAGCTTGTTGTAGAAAATCACCGCAGGAATCGCAGCCAGCAGCCCCAGACCCGTCGCCATCAGCGCCTCGGCAATGCCCGGCGCCACAACGGCGAGGTTGGTATTCTGCTGCTCTGCGATCTCGATAAAGGCGGTCATGATGCCCCAGACGGTGCCGAACAGCCCGACAAACGGTGCGGTGGACCCAACAGTGGCCAGGATCGACAGACCACTCTGCACATGTTCGCTTTCCTTGGCGATCGCCACATCCATCGACCGCTCGATCCGTGCCTGCGCACCCGCAATCAGCGCCCCGTCGGTGCGATGACTGCGCCGCCATTCGGTCATCCCGGCGGCAAAGATCCGCTGCGACTGCCCCTTGGGCTGCGGGCCGATCTGGTCAAACAGACCATCCAGCGGCTCACCGGACCAGAAGGCACGGTCGAACTCCGCCGCCTCCCGACGGGCCAGACGATAGTTGATGAGTTTCTGCAGGATGATCGCCCAGGACCAAACGGAGGCGACAACCAGCATCAGCATCACCAATTTGACCGTCAGGGTCGCCCGCGCGAATAGCCCCCACATGGAGAAATCAATCTCCTGCGCCAACGCCAGAGTTTCTGCTTCCATGGACCTGCTCTATGTTTTTGGCCGTTTTCCAGCCGTTTTCCGGCTTTCATTTGGCAAAAGGCTATCGCAGTTCAAGGTCAAAAGCCAATGAAACAGCCGTGACAGCAGGAATTGTTACAGCAATGCGCGAATCTCTGCCGGCAGGCGGATCGGCGCGCCGGTCCCGGCATTGACGCAAACCACCGTAACGATGGCGCGAAACAGCTCCGTCTCGCCGCGAAACACCCGCTGCGACATGGTGAGCCGCGCAGGGGTGACCTTCTGCACCTCGGTCTCGATCCGCAGCTCTTCGTCGAATTTGGCAGGGGCGAGGTAATCCGCCTCGATCCGCCGCACCACCCAGATCAGCCCTGCCTCGCGCATGGCGTTCTGATCATTGCCGAGGTTGCGCACCCAGTCACTGCGCGCCCGCTCGATAAACCGCAGGTAATTGGCGTGATAGACAATCCCGCCCATGTCGGTGTCTTCGTAATATACCCGAACCGGAAAGCGATGGATCATTCTGCCGGGCCTCCTGCCCCGTTTTGCGCTGGCGCGCGGCTCAGTGGCTGGCCTGACCAGAGGCGTCGGCCGAGGGTTCAATCGGTGCCTGCAGCCGGGCAAAGAGCCGCAGCGCATGGGCGCTGTCGGATGCCGCAAGCGGCATCATCCGATCATAGGCCGCCGCAATCACCCCGGCGATATCCGGGCGCAGAATGGTGGCGCCCGTCTCCGGCAGCACCGCCAGCGGCGAGGTCTTGGCAAAAGCGCTGTCGCCCCACATCAGGATCGCCTGCACCGCCTGCGTCAGGGCGAGCGTTTCGGCAGGCAGCTTTGCCATCGCGCCGCCCATGCGCAGAAAAACGAAACAGGCCTGAATGGCCCCCTGATCGTCAAAGCGGAAGGCGCGGTACTGGCTGGCATCCGCCGCCTTCAGCCGCTCAAGCAGCGGATCAAGCCCCGGGATCAGCCGGTCCAGATCCGGCACCCCCATCAGCTCGTCCCAGTCGCGAAAGAAAAACACCATGAGGTTGGAGCCCAGCTCGGGATCGGTCTCCGCCATCTGATGCCCTGCAAGGGTCACCACCGCCTCGATCGCCCCCTTGACGGTCGCCAGCGTGCTGTCCTCCACGCCAAAGACGATCGGCGCAATCGGCCGCCCCCAACGGGCAAAGGCATAAGAGCCATCGGCACGGGTAAACAGGGCTTCGATCTCGGCTGGGGTCATCATGCGGCTCTCTAGTCGGACTGCGGTCTTGAATGGGCTTAATGCCCGCTCACGGGATCAACGGCAAGGGTTGCAACCGGGTATCACTGTGCATCTTCTGGCCCAAAATATCCCCGCCGGAGGCAGCGCCGCGTCTGGCGCGGCGCTTCATTCAGGCCTTGGCACTTAGGTCAGCAGGCGTGACCAAATGTTTCGCACGCGAAACATACGCTAAAATTGAGTCCAATTCTTCAAACCCATTTTAACACTTTCAGACTGTTTTGACGCCAATCCGCGACAGCACTGACGCGCCTGCGCGGCAGATGAGCCGCTATAGCAACAGGTCGCCCTGCCCCCGTGGCGGCGTCAGCCCAAGGTGGGTCCAGGCCTTATGCGCCAGCATCCGCCCGCGCGGCGTGCGCTGGATCAGACCCTGCTGCAACAGATAGGGCTCGATCACCTCCTCCAGCGCATCACGGCTTTCGCTCAGGGCCGCCGACATGGTCTCGATCCCGACCGGACCACCGCCATAATTCTCGGCAATCATCCGCAGATAGCGGCGATCCGCGCCATCCAGACCCAGCTGATCCACCCCCAGCCGCGTCAGCGCACCATCGGCCAGTTCCCGGGTGATGGTGCCATCGCCCTCGACAACCGCGAAGTCCACGACGCGGCGCAGGAGCCGGCCGGCGATCCTGGGGGTGCCGCGGGCGCGCCGCGCGATCTCACGGGCGCCGTCGTCATCTGCGGGGGCGCCCAGCTTGCGGGCGTTGCGACTGACGATCTCAAAGAGCTCGTCGATGGTGTAGAATTGCAACCGGGTTGGAATGCCAAACCGGTCCCTGAGTGGCGTGGTCAACAGGCCCATGCGGGTGGTGGCCCCAACCAGGGTAAAGGGCTGCAGCTCGATCCGCACGGTGCGCGCCGCCGGGCCTTCGCCGATCACCAGATCCAGCTCGAAATCCTCCATCGCGGGGTAGAGCACCTCTTCCACCGCCGGGTTCAGCCGGTGGATCTCGTCGATGAACAGCACGTCGCGGGATTCCAGATTGGTCAGGATCGCTGCCAGATCGCCCGCCTTGGCCAGAACCGGCCCGGAGGTCATGCGGAAGTTGACGCCCAGTTCGCGGGCGACGATCTGCGCCAGGGTGGTCTTGCCCAAACCGGGGGGGCCATGAAACAGCGTGTGGTCCATCGCCTCGCCGCGGCGGCGCGCACTTTCGATAAACACACGCAGATTGGCGCGGGCTTCGGCCTGACCGATGAATTCGCCCAGCCCCTGCGGGCGCAGGGCGCGGTCGTTTTCGGCGGCGCTGTCTTCGGGCAGAGGCGCGGGACGCAGGGTGGGATCGGCGTCAATCATTCTGATGACTCCAATCTGGTTTCTTTAAACCCTACTCCGATCGGCAGGCCGGGCAGTGCCCGTCCGCCCGCAGACGGGCACTGTCCTATTTTTTTCAATACTCTCACACCATCAGCCTTTCGGTGCCAGCAGCCGCAGGGCGGCGCGGATCAGCTCGGCCTCATTGGCGTCTGGATAGGTGGCGGCCGCCTCGGCCACGGCGGCGGCGGCATCGGAGGGACCATAGCCCAGATTGCCAAGCGCAGAGAGCGCCCCCGCAGAAGCAGCTGCGGCACCGGAGGGGGCCTTGGGTGGCGCTTTGCGGGGTTTCCTGGCCGTGCTCACCGGCTCGGCGGGTTCGACCACATCCAGCCCCGGCCCATCCATGGCGTCGACGACGGTGCCACCCATCGCCATGACACCCGGCGCCTTGTCTTTGAGATCCAGCACAATGCGCTGCGCGGTCTTGGGGCCGACCCCTTTGGCGGCCTTCACCGCCGCCCAATCCCCCAGCGCGATCGCGCGGCTGACCCCATCGGGGCCAAGCGCGCCGAGAATGGCAAGCGAGACTTTCGCCCCCACCCCCTGCACTGAGGTCAGCAGGCGATGCCATTCCTTTTCAACCAGCGAAGGGAAGCCATAGAGCTGCATCAGGTCCTCACGCACCACCATATCGGTATAGAGCGCGACCGCCTCGCCGACGCCCGGCAGTGCGGCCATGGTGCGGTCGGAGCAATAGACGATATAGCCGACGCCGCGCACATCAATCAGCACGTGATCGCTGCTGCGGTACTCCAGACGCCCGGTGAGTTTTCCGATCACGCGCGCTTCTCCTTCAGCTGGCGTTGTTGCGTGCCCCCATAAAACGCATGACAGATGGCAATGGCCAGAGCATCCGCTGCATCGGCGTTCTTGGGCAGGCAGCCGGGCAGTTGCAGTTTGACCATATGCAGGATCTGTTCCTTAGCCGCATGACCGACCCCGACCACGGTTTTCTTCACCCGGTTGGGGGCATATTCACCCACCGGAAGACCGGCCTGCGCCAATGTCATCAGGGCGACGCCCCGCGCCTGGCCCAGTTTCAGCGTGCCGGCACCATCCTTGTTCACGAAGGTCTGTTCGATGGCGGCCTGATCGGGGCGGTAGGCCGCGATCACCTCGATGACCTGATTGTGGAGCGACAGCAGCCGTTCGCCCAGATCATCGCCATCGGAGGTGCAGACGCCGTTGGCGATATGGCTGAGACGGGTGCCGCGTGATTCGATCACCCCCCAACCGAGGTTTCGCAACCCCGGATCAATGCCCAATATTCGCATGTCTGCCCTATCCCTGCCCGGTGTGGAGGTCTGATTTTGCTCAGGATTAGCACAAAAGGCGAACATGTCCAATTGCTTTACAGGCCTGTGCGATGTGCCCTGCGGGGATGCCGCGCGGCACCTGTGGCGCAAAAACACGTGAATCCTGTTCCGAAAACGACCCTCTCCGGCGGGGAAACCGACATTCCTGTCCAAGAGGTAAAAACTCGGCCTTTTCCCTTGTTTTTATGGATCATAAGCCATGCAAAAAGCGCATATGACACATGCAATTTCAGCGATTGTCAGCCGTCATGCAGATGACTAAGTGCCGTCCATCGCCACAGGGCGAAGAGTTCAATTCAACCTCCGAAAGGACGAGGACATGGCTGCATTTGACACCACCCGCACCACCTATGGCACCAGCAGCCTGTTTGGCCGCTTCAGCGCCATGATCACCGGCCTTCTGGGCGCGGCTATCGACTGGAACGACGCGCGCGCCACCCGCCAGACCCTGGGTCAGCTGAGCGACCGCGAACTGGCCGATATCGGCCTGTCCCGCGCGGATATCGATCGCGTTGCCGAGGGCAAGCCGGTCTTCTGAGGTTGGCACCTCGGTCTGGATCATCCAGAGCCTATCATCCGAGAGACATGAAAAACGCCGCCTCCTGATGGAGTGCGGCGTTTTCTGGTTGCTTTGGTCTGCACGTCGATGCCGAGGCGTAACCCTGCTGCGTCGGACATGACCGCGCGGCCGGATTGTGTCGGATGCCCCCCAGCGCCCGACACATGGCCCGCCAGCCTGTCCCTCTACCGCAGCACAGGTCCGATCTTCTCGGCCAGGAACTGTGACACTGGATCCCGCTGCATGACAAATGCACCGGCTTTTTCCAGCCCCGTTCCCGCCCGCAGCTGGTCGACACGATAGTCGTAGCTGCCAAATCCCAGCGCTGCCATCAAGAAGCCCTTGAACAGCAGAAACGCCGCGACAAACAGGATCAATGATCGGCCGGAGATCCGCGACTGCACCCGTCGCGGCGCCACCACGATCAACCCATCCGCGCGCACTTTGGCAGTATAGCCGCGCGCCATGGCCCCGTGTTTGCGTTCCAGCCGGTCAAGCCGAGCATAGAAATTGTTACTGTGTTCACCCATAACCAAAACCCTGCAATGGCTCCCACCATCCACATATTAATGTTTAGGTAGGGAATGGGACCATTTTGGGGCGGGTCATTAAAATGCTCAACAAACTTGAACGATTCAGCCCTTTTTCTGCAAAAGCAGCGTCGTCCAGTCACCAATCTCGGTGCGTTCCACAAGATTGATGCCGTTCTGTGCATAAACGCCCTGCACCTCATCGGCCTGTTCGTTCAGCAAACCGGAGAGAATCGCATAGCCACCGCCGCGCAGATGGCCGGCCACATCCGGGGCCAATGCAACCAGAGGGCCTTTCAGGATATTGGCGAAGATGAGATCGTAAGGGGCCGCCTCGGCCAGTGCCGGGGCGTCGAAACCGGCGGCTTCCAGACATTGCACACGGCCTTCCATGTCATTGGCCTTCAGATTGGCCTCGGCAACGTCCACGGCGACCTGATCAATGTCGCTGGCCAGGATCTGCCCATCCCAGACGCGCGCCGCAGCCATCGCCAGCACCGCCGTGCCACAGCCGATATCGGCGACTTTCCCGGCGACGAAGCCGTCGTCGATCAGCTTGTCCAGCGCCTTCAGGCAGCCAAGGGTGGTGCCGTGATGGCCAGTGCCGAAGGCCATCGCCGCCTCAATCAGAAGCGGAATGCGATCAGCGGGCAGCTTGTCGGCATCATGGCTGCCGTAGACGAAGAAACGGCCCGCTTCCACCGGCGCCAGTTCGCGCCGCACATGGGCGACCCAATCGGTCTCGGGCAGTTCAGAGATCACAAAAGGCTGGGCATCGAACATGGTCGCCAGCAGCGCCAGACCGGCCTCATCCGGGGTCTCGGTGAAATAGCCGCCGACCTCCCACAGGCCGGAGCCGTCCTCGACCTCGAACACGCCCAGACCGGTGGGTTCCGGGATCAGGCGCTCCATCGCCTCGCCAAGCGCTTCGGCGGGGGCTTTTCCAGTCAGGGTGGTGAGGGCGGTAAAGGTGGGCATGGCGGTCTCCGGGCAATGGTTGCACAGCGCCTAGGCCCGTCGGCGGCGCAGGTCAAGAGCCGTGACCCTGCCCGCCCCGCTTTGGGACTGGGGCGCGGGCCGCGCGTGTCATTCTGCCGGGGCGGTGCCCTGCCACTTGGCAAAGATCGTCTCATTGCCGGGTTCGGGATGGCGCGGGATCAGCAGCGACAGCATCAGCGAGATCATCGCCATCCCAGCCGCCAGCGCAAAGACCGCAGCAGGAGACACCACCCAGAGCAACCCCAGCGTCACTGGCAGCACCACCGCGGCGATATGGTTGATGGTAAAGGCCACCGCAGCGGTCGGCGCAATATCTGACGGGTCGGCGATCTTCTGGAAATAGGTCTTCAGCGCCAGCGCCAGCCCAAACAGGATATGGTCTACAACGTAAAGCACCCCCGCCAGAACCACGCCCCAGCTGAACCAGTAGAGCCCGCCATAGGCGGCAAAGACCAGCGCCAGCCCGGTGTATTCAAAAATCAGCGTGCGGCGCTCGCCGAAGCGGGCGACAGCGCGCCCCAGCAGCGGTGCCGCAATCATATTGACCACCAGGTTGATCAGATAGAGGCTGGTCAGCTCATGCACGGCAAAGCCGAATTTCTCCACCATCATGAAGCCGGCAAAAACCACAAAGATCTGCCGCCGCGCCCCGGCCATGAACTGCAACGCATAGTAGAGCCAGTAGCGGCGGCGCAGGATCAGGCGTTTGGTCTGCGGATGCGGCGCGTCGAATTGCGGATAGGCCAGCAGGCAGAACAGCGCCATCGCAGTGGTGGTGCCCCCCGCCAGCAGGAAGACGATATTATAGGTCAGGCCCAGCGGCTCCCACAGCAGGGCAATCAGGCTGTAGACCACCAGCGTTGCCGCGGATCCCGCCGCCACCAGCCAGCCCAGGATCTGTGGCGCCCGCAGCTTGGGCAGCCATTGCAACTGTAGCGACTGATTCACCGTCTCATAGTAATGAAACCCGATCGAGCTGAGCAGCGTGATGGTCAGCAGCCCGCCAAGGCTGGGAAACCACGCCGTGACGGCGGTCGCCAGCCCCAGCATCATCAACGAGACCAGCCCCAGCACCTGTTCGCGCACAAACAAGATCACCGCGATCACCCCGATGGCGAGAAACCCCGGAATCTCGCGCACCGTATGCAGCAGGCCGATGTCAGCCCCGTCGAAATTCGCGGCCTCGATCACAAAGTTGTTGAGCAGCGCGCTCCAGGTGTTGAAGGCAATCGGCATGGTCAGCGCCATCACAAACAGCAAGGTCGTGGGGCGGCGCCAGAGCGGCAGGGACGCCGCAGCTTCGGTGGGGACAGGTTTGAACATGCCCACGGCTCTACGCCGATCGGCTGCCGCTGGCGAGAAAAAAAGCCGCCCGCACATCTGATCTGCATCAATGCACGAGTGTATCGGAAATCATATTCACAAAGCGGAATTTCATGAAAGGTGGCTGCGGGTGGACGGATTTATCGGATTTGTCGAATGGGTTGGCGAACCCGGCGCGGCGGCCCTGCTCGGGGCTTTGACCGGTGGCATCTTTGGCGTGGCCGCGCAGCGCTCACGGTTCTGCCTGCGGGCCGCCACGGTGGAATTTGCCCGGGGCCGGATGGGGGACCGGGTCTCGGTCTGGCTGCTGACGTTTTCGACCGCGCTGGTCTGGGTGCAGGCTGGTCGGCTGCTGGGCTGGATCAATACCGATGAGGCGCGGATGATGGCGGTGCCGGGCAGCTGGTCCGGCGCCATCATCGGCGGGCTGATCTTTGGCATCGGCATGGTGCTGGCGCGGGGCTGTTCGGGTCGGCTGCTGGTGCTGGCCGCGAGCGGAAACCTGCGCTCGGTGGTGTCGGGGCTGATCTTTGCCGTGACCGCCCAGATGAGCCTTTCCGGGCATCTGGCACCCCTGAGGGATTATCTGGCCGGGCTGTGGATCACCTCCGGCGGGCGCAATCTGGATCTGCTGACCGCAGCCGGTCTGCCGGAGTGGTCCGGGCTGGTCATCGGCCTGCTAACGGCACTCCTTGCGCTGGGTTTATCCGCACAGAACCGCATCGGCGCGGGTCGGCTGATCTTTGCCTCCGGGGTCGGCTTTGCGGTGGCGCTTGGCTGGGCGCTGACCTCGGCGCTTGCACAGGTGGCCTTTGATCCGGTGCAGATCGAAAGCGCGACCTTCACCGGCCCCTCGGCACGGATGCTGATGTTTTTCCTCGATCGCGCCTCGGTTCTGGAGTTCGATATCGGGCTGGTTGCAGGGGTCTTTGGCGGCGCGATGCTGGCGGCTGCCGTTGGTGGAGAGATGCGCCTGCAGGCGTTTGACGACGCTGCCACGATGCGCCGGGCGATGATTGGCGCGGCCCTGATGGGCTTTGGCGGCATGTTGGCAGGTGGCTGCGCCATCGGTGCGGGTGTCACCGGCGGATCGATCTTTGCGGGCACCGCCTGGCTTGCGCTGTTTTCCATGTGGGTCGGGGCGGTGCTGACCGATGTGCTGACCGATCAGCGGCGGATATCGGCGCTGGCCTGACCACATGCGAGGCGCTGCCTCGCGCTCCGGGATATTTGACGCCAGAAGATGACAAGCCGCAGATATCTTCTGGCCGGAAATATCCCGGGGGAGGCCGCAGGCCGGGGGCAGCGCCCCCATCGGATTCCTCAGAAGAAATTCTGCGGGTCGATATCGACGGAGAGACGCAGATCCGCCTTGAGACGTATCGGACCAATCCAGCGGGCGATTGCATCCTGTAGCGGCGTCCCCTTGTCGGCCTTCACAAGCAGGCGCACCCGGTGGCGGCCGCGGATCCGCGCTATGGGCGCCGGTGCCGGACCAAAAACCTGCGCGCCGATCTGGCGCAGTGGCATGTCATTGCGCGCCAGTGTCAGGCCAAGATCCATCACCGCAGGCAGATCCGGCCCCGACAGGATGATGCCCGCCATCCGCCCATAAGGCGGTACGCCTGCGGCGTGACGTTCGGCCGCTTCGGCCTTCCAGAAGGCTTCCTCATCGCCGGAGAGGATCGCGCGGATGACCGGGTGTTCGGGCTGGAAGGTCTGCATCAGCGCCTCGCCCGGCCTGTCGGCGCGCCCGGCCCGCCCCGCGACCTGCCGCATCAGCTGGAACGTTCGCTCCGCCGCGCGCAGATCCGACCCTTGCAGGCCAAGATCCGCGTCAATCACGCCGACCAGTGTGAGCAGCGGGAAGTTATGCCCCTTGGCCACCAGTTGGGTGCCGAGGATGATATCGGCCTCCCCTGCGGCGATCTCCTCGATCCGTTGCTTCAGGGCGCGGGCCGAGGCGAAGAGATCGGAGGACAGGACCGCGATCCTCGCTTCGGGGAACAGCGCGGCGGTTTCTTCGCCCAGCCGCTCGATACCGGGGCCGACGGGGGCCATCTTGCCCTCGACCTGACAGGTCGGGCAGGCGTCCGGTACGGGTTTGGTCTCGCCGCATTGGTGGCACATCAGCCGCTTCATGAAACGGTGTTCAACCATGCGGGAATCGCAGTGGTCGCAGGTCACATGGCCGCCGCAGGCGCGGCAGATGGTGACCGGTGCAAAGCCACGGCGGTTGAGGAACAGGAGCGATTGTTCGCCGCGTTCCATGCGGGCTGTCATTGCCTGTTTCAGTGTTGGTGAGATCCAGGTCGAGGCGGGCAGTTTTTCCGCCCTCATGTCGATCGCGCGCATCTCTGGCAGCACCGAGGCGCCAAAACGAGAGGTGAGATCCAGACGGCTGTATTTGCCTGCCTCGGCATTGGCCCAGGTCTCCAGCGAGGGCGTGGCCGACGCGAGCACCACCTGCGCCGAACACATGGCCGCGCGCAGCACCGCCATGTCGCGGGCATTATAACAGACACCTTCGTCCTGTTTGTAAGAGGTGTCATGTTCCTCATCCACAATGATGAGGCCGAGGTTCTGATAGGGCAGAAACAGCGCCGAGCGCGCGCCGATCACCAGCTGCGCCTTGCCCTGCCCGACCATGCGCCAGACCCGGCGACGTTCGGTCATCGTCGCGCCCGAGTGCCATTCGGCGGGCGTCGCACCAAAGCGCTGCTCGACCCGTTTCAGAAATTCTGCCGTCAGGGCGATTTCCGGCAAGAGCACCAGCGCCTGGCGCCCTGCGCGCAAGGTTGCGGCGACCGCCTCCAGATAAACCTCGGTCTTGCCGGAGCCGGTGACGCCCTTCAGCAGTGTGGTGCCGTAGCGGCCACTGGCGACCCCCTCGCCAAGTGTGGCGGCGGCGGCGGCCTGATCGTCGGTCAGGGTCTTGCCGGGCAGGTCCGGGTCGAGGCGCGGATAGGGCAGATCACGCGGCGCGTCCTCTTCGCGCAGGGCGCCCTGTTTCACCAGCCCCTTGACCACCGAGGTTGTGACCCCGGCAAGATCCGCGAGTTCCTTCGCCGTGAAGGCCAGGCCGCCGTATTCCGCCACCGCCGAGAGTACCCGTTCGCGGGCATCGGTCATGCGGTCGGGCATCTGGCCGGTGGGGCGCAGCACCTTGCGCATGGAAACGGGATCCGAGAGGCCCGGTGCGCGGGTCGCGAGCCGCAGCATCGCGGGCAGCGGCGTCAGCGTGTAATCGGCGGATTTGGCGAGGAACTGGCGCATTTCATCGCGCATCGGGGCCACATCCAGCACCCTGTTCACCGGGCGCAGCTTGGCCGAATCGAAATCGCCCGCCCCCGGCCCCCAGATCACCCCGAGCACACGGCGCGGGCCGAGCGGCACCTCGACATAGGCGCCGAGATGGCAGCCGCCCTCGGGCGCGCGATAGTCAAGGACGCGGTCCAGCGGCTGTGTCGTCAGGACGCCAACCCGGTCGCCTTGGTGAAAAAATGCCTGCTCCTGCACGCGTTTCTGCCTCTTCTGCCCATCCGCCGGGGCCGGGTGTTTCCCCGCCCTGCTGGTTCTGCCCCGGCCTTGGTGCCTGAGCCCGGGCCTGCTGCTCAGCTCGATCCGGGCGTTACGGGGGGTTTTTAAAGCCCGCCCCATCAGGTAAAGGCTAGCGCAATCAAGGCCAACCCATCCAGAGGACCCTAGCCGATGAAATTCTTCGTAGACACCGCTGAAATCGACGCCATTGCCGAGCTGAATGATCTGGGCATGGTGGATGGTGTGACCACCAACCCCTCGCTGATCAAGAAATCCGGTCGTGACATCATCGAAGTGACCAAGGAAATCTGTGATCTGGTCGATGGTCCGGTCTCTGCCGAGGTGACCGCAACAGATGCCGAGACCATGATCGCCGAAGGCCGCAAGCTGGTTGAGATCGCCGAAAACATCGCTGTGAAAGTGCCGCTGACCTGGGACGGTCTGAAGGCCTGCAAAACCCTGACCGACGATGGCCATATGGTGAATGTGACCCTGTGCTTCTCGGCCAATCAGGCGCTGCTGGCGGCCAAGGCTGGCGCGACCTTCATCTCGCCCTTCATCGGCCGTCTGGACGATATCAACCTCGATGGCATGGATCTGATCGCGGATATCCGCACCATCTATGACAACTACGGCTTTGAGACCGAGATCCTTGCGGCCTCCATCCGCAGCGCCAACCACGTGCTGGAAAGCGCGCGCATCGGCGCCGATGTGATCACCGCACCGCCCGCCGTGATCAAGGGCATGATCAACCATCCGCTGACCGACAAGGGTCTGGATGCCTTCCTCGCCGATATCAAGGCTGCGAACATCAAGATCCTGTAAGGCCGGGGACCGTCGATAGACGGCCACGACACGTTAGAGACAGCAAGGGGCGGCCTGACGGGCGGCCCCTTTTTCTTTGTGCCGCTGGCCCGTGCGGGCGATCGCAGGGCGACCTGTATCTGAGGCGTTCCATCGGCAGGGTTTTGCAAAGGGTGTCCAAAATTTTGCCACCCCTGCGTGAAACCCGTGTTATAACACCGGCAAAACCCATCAGAGGTCAAAAAGAGCAGAGCATGAGCACGACGGCAGAACTGGAAGATACCCTGCGCCAGGCGATCCTGGCCAAACCCGACGCCCTGTTGGAGGACCAAAGCGTGATGAGCGCGCTGGTCAGCGCCAATGAGCGCGCGATGGGGTCCAATATCGTGGACCTGCGCGGCATTGCGATGGAGCGGATGGAGGCCCGGCTGGACCGGCTGGAGGACACCCATCGGTCGGTGATTGCGGCGGCTTATGAGAACCTTGCCGGGACCAATCAGATCCACCGTGCCGTCCTGCGCCTGCTGGATCCGACGGATTTTGAAAGCTACCTCGGCAATCTTGGCGGTGAGCTGGCGGAAATCCTGCGGGTGGATTCGATCACCCTGGTGCTGGAATCGCCGCAGCCGGAACAGGATGCCGCCGTGCAGCGCATGGATCAGGTGCTGAAAGTGGTCGAGCCGGGGTTTGTCGAACAGTATATCAACCCGCAGCGGAGCGGGCCGGACCGTCAGGTCACGCTGCGCCAGATGCAATCCGGCAATCCCCGCACCCATGGGGCAAAGGCCGAGTTCATCCGCTCGGAGGCCTGTCTGAAACTGGAACTGGGCGCAGGCCGCCTGCCCGGCCTGCTGGTGCTGGGAGCCGAGGATCCGCACCAGTTCACCCCGCAGCATGGTACTGACCTGCTGGCGTTTTTTGCCGGCGTTTTTGAGCGCTCGATGCGCCACTGGCTGTCGTGACGCCAGCGGCCACAGTGCTGATCTCTCCGGCCTGCCGCGATGCGCTGGAACACTGGCTGGCCGGTCTGGCGGCGCTACAGGGGGCGGCGGCGAATACCATCACCGCCTATCGCGGCGATGTGGTCGAATTCCTCGCCTTCATGACACAGCATTTTGGTGGCCCGCAGGGACTGGGGGCGCTGGCGGAGATTTCCACCGGCGACATGCGCGCCTGGATGGCGGCCACCCGCGCCACCGGGACCGGGGCACGGTCACTGGCGCGCAAGCTCTCGGCGGTCAAGAGTTTCTACACCTGGCTGGCTGAACGGCAGGGGTTTGAACCCACCGCCGTGCTGTCCGCCCGCAGTCCGAAATTCCAGAAGAAACTGCCCCGCCCACTGGCGCAGGAGGCCGCCCGCGCGGTGATCGAGACCGTGGAACATCAATCCACCACCGATTGGGTCGCCGCCCGCGATGTGGCGGTGGTGACGCTGCTTTATGGTTGCGGGCTGCGGATTTCGGAGGCGCTGGGTCTGACAGGTGCAGACGCGCCGCTGCCTGCGGTGCTGCGGATCACCGGCAAGGGCGGCAAGGAGCGGATCGTGCCGGTATTGCCCGTGGCGCGGGATGCGGTGGATCGCTATCTGCGGCTTTGCCCGCATCCGCAGGAGCGCGCGGCACCGCTGTTTCGCGGGGTACGCGGCGGCGCGCTGAACGCACGTATCATCCGCAGCGCCATGGCACAGGCCCGCGCGCAGCTGGGTCTGCCTGCCAGTGCCACGCCACATGCGCTGCGTCACAGCTTTGCCACCCATCTGCTTGAGGCCGGCGGCGATCTGCGTGCGATTCAGGAACTGCTGGGCCATGCCTCGCTGTCGACAACGCAGGCCTATACGGCCGTGGATACGGCACATCTGATGGATGTCTACAACCGCGCCCACCCCAAAGCGTAAGACCTGCGCAAAAGGTGCATCTGCGTAAGCGACCTTAACCCCGCGGTAACGGCCATGGGAGAAATTACTGGCGTCAAATCCAGAAGGATCCCCAGTGATGAGTATCGTATCCCAAAGCCATACCTCCGAAAGCGCACCGCTTGGCGCGCCGTATAGTCCCGCAAACCGCAGTGCCGCCCATGCCACGACCTCCGATATCGGTGATGTGGATTTCAGCCAGTTCTATGAACAGCTGCTGGCGGATCTGGACAGCGATGGCGACCGCCAGATCTCCGATCAGGAATGGGCCGCCTACCGCGCCGGGAAAGCCGCCCGTGGCGAATATGTCGCCAGCCCCGGACCATCGGAGGCCAGTGCCTACCCGCAGCTGGTGGACAGCCGCAATCTGACCGAGACGCTGTTTCGCAAGGCGCTGATGGAAAACCCGGACCACGAGTGACGCCAATTGCGGTGCCGCGACAGCAGGACGCCAGCCAGCGATGGACGCCGAACCGATCCGTGGCAGCAGGTGGCACCGAGGACACCAAAGGCCTGAATTTCCGCCTATGGATGCAGCGTTTTCCCATTGACCACTTGCGAGATAACGGGAAATTCGCCATCAGGGGCAGATGACACCTCAGTTTCGCGCCCTCTCCGTTCACCTGCTCACCGCCACCGGTGCGGTGTTTGCAATCCTCGCCATGCTGGCTGCGGCAGATGCCAAGTGGAGCCTGATGTTTGTCTGGCTCGTCGTGGCCTTTGCCGTGGATGGTATTGATGGGCCGCTGGCCCGCCACTATGAGGTGAAACGCTATGCGCCGGAGTTTGACGGCGTGCTGCTCGATCTGATCATCGACTATCTCACCTATGTGTTCATTCCGGCCTTTGCCCTGTTCAAATCCGGCCTGATGGCAGGCTGGACCGGCTGGATGGCGCTGATCGTGATCACCTTTGCCAGTGCCTTGTATTTTGCCGACACCCGGATGAAGACCAAGGACAACTCCTTTTCCGGTTTTCCGGGATGCTGGAACATGCTGGTGCTGGTCATCTTTGCGCTGGAGCCGAGCCATTGGACCAGCCTGGTTCTGGTCACCCTCCTGGCGATTGCCATGTTCCTGCCGCTGAAGTTCATTCACCCGGTCCGCACCGAACGCTGGCGCAAGGTGTCGCTGCCGGTGGCGCTGGCCTGGACCTTCTTTGCCGGTTGGGCCGCCTGGGTGGATTTCCACCCGCAGAGCTGGGCACATTGGGGGCTGGTGCTGACTTCGATCTATCTGATCTTTGTCGGTATCGCGCAGCAGATCGTGCCGGAGCGCGAGGCCTGAGCCTCAGCCGCTGACGGGGGCATGCCGCCCCGCGATATTTGCAAAAAATGACCGCTGTGGTCAGATCAGCAGGCCGGCCGCGCCTTCGTGGCGCAGCAGGGCCACCTTTGTTTCCACACCGCCTGCACCGGAGAACCCGCCCAGTCCGCCCGCGCCCAGAACCCGGTGGCAGGGGATGATCACCGGGATCGGATTGGCTCCGCAGGCATTGCCCACCGGCTGCGCGGCGGCGCCAAGCTCCCGCGCGATTTCACCATAGGTGCGGGTCTCCCCCAGCGGAATCGCCGACATGGCAGCACAGACCCGGCGCTGAAAATCGCTGCCCGCCACCGCCAGCGGCAGGTCGAACTCCGTCAGCTCATGGGCAAAATAGGCGCGCAGCTGGGCAAGCGCCCGCTCCGTCAGCGCCGAAGCCGACGCTCCGGCGGGCGCCGTTGACCAGTCCAGCCGGACAATGGCCCCGTCCCGCTCGGTCACACAAAGCCAGCCGACCGGCGTGTCGAGACCGGCCTGAGCGATATGCTGTGTCGCGGTTGCAGTGAGCTGCCCGGTCACGATGATCCCTTTTTGCTGCGGCGGCATGCCTCAACGTCGCTGGCCGCCCGGATCGCAGCACCAGGGGCTGCTGATCCCATCCGCCGACTCTCTGCGCGATGGCCCCCGCCGTCAAGGCAATGCCCGATCCGGGGCCGTCAGGATCCTAACCTTTTGGATAGGAACCTATGCCTTCGGCGCTGTCGGCTACCCACAGGAGCGCATGCAATTTCGCCAAATTTTAGTAAAGATGGGTCTCAAGTTGTTAAGAAGGTCAGTCACCATGCAGATCACCGGTCAATCAAATGTCAGCGTGTACCGTATGCTGAGCGGACATATGAATGGGCAGCAGGCCGCGCAGGCGGGCCAGCCCGGTGAGCAGACGGGTGGGCTGGAGAGTGTCGCATCGGTCGCCAAGAAAGCGGCAGCCACATCGACACAGGCAGCTTTGACCGGACCGAGCGAAGGAGCAAGCATGATGGCAGGCACTCAGTATCTGCGTTCAGTGGTTCAACAGAAACTGCAGGATCTGCAGTCGGGCTACCACGCCGGGCCGCTTCCGGTCAGCGAGGTGATCGCCCAGAACCAGTATCGTGCCGCCCAGCGGGTGATCGGCTGAGGCATCCGGGAGGTTCACCCCGGCAAGCCACGCCCCGCCGCGCCGACTGCGGAACAGCAGCACAAAGAGATTTCATAGAAACCCCCGGCGTTTGTTGACAGGGGCCCCTGTCGCGGACGTCCAAAAGAAGCGCGCCGCCCGCCCCATCTAGGAGCGGGCGGCGCGCAGATCCCTGACGGGATCTGTGATCACCACAGGCGAGACGGGCGGACATCAAACCCGCCCGCGCCCAGTCTTAGCGCGGCTCAGCCAAGCGCTGCATCACAGCGGCCGCAGACGCCCGCATGGCTGTGGCTGCCCACATCCGGCAGGATTTTCCAGCAGCGCTGGCACTTATCACCATCGGCCTTCTCGAACACCACCGACACGCCGTCCACCTCGGGCATGCGGAAGGCTTCGGCCGGGGCCGGATCACCGCTGAGCACGATATCGGAGGTGATGCAGACATCGGCGAAATTCACCGATTTCAGCGCTGCCAGAACCTCGGCGTCGCGCACATGCACCACCGGCGCGGCCTCCAGTGAGGCGCCGATCACCTTGTCGACGCGCTGCACCTCAAGAGCGGCGGTAACGACGCGGCGGGCCTGACGGACCTTGGCCCATTTCGCAGCCAGCGGCTCATTCAGCCAATCGGCCGGGGTTGCCGGGATATCCTGAAGATGCAGCGAGCTGTCATCGCCGGGGAACCGCTCCAGCCAGACCTCTTCCATGGTGAAGACCAGGATCGGGGCCAGCCATGTGGTCAGCCGGTGGAACAGGATATCCAGCACCGTGCGGGCCGCACGGGCGTTCAGCGTGTCGCCGTCGCAGTAGAGCGCGTCCTTGCGGATATCGAAATAGAAGGCCGACAGATCCACGGTGGCAAAGTTGAACACCGCCGAGAACACACCCTGGAAATCAAAGGCCTGATAGCCGGTGCGGACCTTGTGATCCAGCTCCGCCAGACGGTGCAGAACCCATTGTTCCAGCTCGGGCATATCGGCCGGATCCACGCGCTGATCTTCGGAGAAATCCGCAAGGCTGCCGAGCATGTAGCGCATGGTATTGCGCAGGCGGCGATAGCTGTCGGCGACACCTTTGAGGATTTCCGCCCCGATCCGCTGGTCGGCGGTGTAGTCGGTCTGTGCGACCCAGAGACGCAGGATATCGGCGCCATACTGCTGGACGATTTTCTCGGGCACAATGGTGTTGCCGAGCGATTTGGACATCTTGTTGCCCTTCTCGTCCAGCGTGAATCCATGGGTGACCACGTTGCGATAGGGCGCGCGGCCCTTGGTACCGCAGGCCTGCAAGAGGGAAGAGTGGAACCAGCCGCGATGCTGGTCGGTGCCTTCCATATAGACGTCCGCGATACCGTCCTCGGTGCCGTCCTCGCGGTCGCGCAGCACAAAGGCGTGGGTGGAGCCACTGTCGAACCAGACGTCGAGCACGTCAAAGACCTGATCGTAATCCTCAGGGTTCGCGATGCCGTCGAGCATCTTCTCCTTGAAGCCATCCGTGTACCAGATATCGGCGCCATGTTCCTCAAACGCGGCCACGATGCGGGTGTTCAGCTGGTCATTGCGCAGGAGGAAGTCGGGATCTGTCGGCAGCACGTCCTTCTTCACGAAGCAGGTGAGCGGCACGCCCCAGGCGCGCTGGCGCGACAGCACCCAGTCCGGGCGGCTTTCGATCATCGAATAGAGGCGGTTCCGGCCGGTCTGCGGGGTCCAGTGCACCAGCTGGTCGATGGAATTCAGCGCGCGGGTGCGGATGGTATCGCCCATCTCGCCCATGCCGTCGTCCAGCTCGCGGTCCACGGAGGCAAACCACTGCGGGGTGTTGCGGAACACGATCGGTGCCTTGGAGCGCCAGGAATGCGGGTAGCTGTGGGTGATGCGACCACGGGCGATGATGCCGCCGGCCTCGACCAGCTTGGCGATCACGGCGGTGTTGGCCTTGCCTTCCTTGCCCTTCTTGTCAAAGATCTGAAGCCCGGCAAAGAACGGCACATGCGACAGGAATTCGGATTCCTCGCCCACGTTGTGGGTCATCCGGTCGATCCAGTTGCGCGCGACGAAACACTCATAGTCATCCGCACCATGGCTGGGCGCGGTGTGGACAAAGCCGGTGCCTGCATCATCGGTGACATGGTCGCCGTCGATCATCGGCACGTCATAATCCCAGAAGCCGTTCGCGCCCTCGATACCATTGAAGGGGTGTTTACAGATCAGCCCTGCAAATTCGGAGGCCTCGACATCGCGGACCTTGGTGAATTCGGTGATGCGGGATTTGCCAAGCGCATCCTCGGCCAGCGCGTTTGCAAAGAGATAGAGATCACCGGGGTTGGTCCAGCTTTCCTCTTCGGTGGCGTCCACACGATAGAGGCCGTAAGCGACCTTCGGATTGAAGGCGACGGCCTTGTTCGACGGGATCGTCCAGGGGGTGGTGGTCCAGATCACCACGCGGGCATCGGCCAGATCGCCGGTCGCATTGGCAAAGCCGAAGGGCACCCAGATGGTGTGCGATTTATGGTCGTGATACTCGATCTCGGCCTCAGCCAGCGCGGTTTTCTCAACCGGCGACCACATCACGGGTTTGGAGCCCTGATAGAGCGTGCCGTTCATCAGGAACTTCATGAATTCATCCGCGATCACCGCTTCGGCGTGGAAATCCATGGTGATATAGGGATCAGCCCAGTTGCCGGTGATGCCAAGGCGTTTGAATTCCTCGCGCTGGATATCGATCCAGCCTTCGGCGAACTTGCGGCACTCCTGACGGAAATCGACGATGTTCACCTCATCCTTGTTCTTGCCCTTCTTGCGGTACTGCTCTTCGATCTTCCATTCGATCGGCAGGCCGTGGCAATCCCAGCCCGGCACATAACGCGCGTCAAAGCCCATCATCTGGTGCGAGCGGACGATCATGTCCTTGATCGTCTTGTTCAGCGCGTGGCCGATATGCAAGTGACCGTTGGCGTAAGGGGGGCCGTCATGGAGGGTGAAGGGCTTGCGCTCGGCATCGGTGCCCTTGGCCGCGGCGGCCTTTTCGCGAAGTTTGTCATAGACGCCAATCAGCGCCCAACGCTCCAGCCAGCCCGGCTCACGCTTGGGCAGGCCCGCGCGCATCGGGAAATCGGTTTTGGGCAGATTGAGGGTGTCTTTGTACTCAGGCGTCTGAGGCGTGTCGGCACACATGTGCAGCGTCCTTTGGATGATCTGGTCGTATTTTGGGATATTCGGTTCGGTGCGATGGCTCAAGCACCTTTGCCCGGCGGCTCACGTGGTCAGAGCGCCGGGGATATAATTCGAATAATGATGGCCGCAACATGGGACATGAGGGCCTTATAGGCAGGAGCGGCAGGCGGGTAAAGCGGCAGATCGAGGTTGGCACGCGGATAACCGTGCGCGATGGTAGCGGCATCTACAAAATATCATTGAACAGTGAACAGATGTCAGCAACTGATCCCATCACGGTTTCGCTTCTCTTCACGCAGTATCAGTTGTCTGCATTTCTGGCTGTTGCGGGGTTTACCGCGCTTGTTTTGCTGGCATGGCTTGCCATCCCTGTGCAGGGCAATCGCTCACGACATCGCCCGTGGACGAACCGCACCCCTCTTGTGGGCTATGCTTTCGCCCTATCGCCCGTCTGGGCATTGCTTCTCCTAGAAACTCTGGTCGCGCTTTTGCAGCTGTCGGGCAGATTTGATCCGACTATGAACGGTGCAGAGATGCGGTGGAGGCATGGGGCGAAACCTACGACGACGTGCCCGACGGCTCTTAACCGAGATACGCCACACCGACTCGCCGCACAATTGGTCGCAGCCTGTGTCCGGGCGGCTGTACCGGCGGCGTGCTCTGGTGTAGCGACGGGATGGAAAGGTGGCTTTTGACATGACCCAGACCGCGCTCGCACGTTTTGACATCACCGCAGAGCAGATCGCTCATGTGGTGGATGTGTTTTATTCCCGCGTGCGGACCCATGCTGTGCTCGGCCCGGTGTTTGCCGCCCATGTCTCCGACTGGCCGGAACATGAAGAGAAGATCGCGGGCTTCTGGCGCAATGCGATACTGCGGGAGAAATGCTATAGCGGCAATCCGATGCGGGTGCATGTCAGCAGGCCGGATGTGAAGGCGGAGCATTTCCCGCTCTGGCTGGGGCTGTTTCACGAGGTGTTGCAGGCGGAGCTGCCGGAACGGACAGCGCTGCAATGGGGCGCGCTGGCGGATCGGATTGGCGAGGGGTTTCGCACCGGGATCGTCGCCATGCGCCAGCCTAAGGATGCGCCACCGAAGCTGTTCTGATCCCGGAGGACGGTGGCTCTCCCGCCTCTGCGGCGGCGCTCTGGCGGGGCCAGAGCCACCTGGCAGCCTTGGGCGTGGCTCATGCTGCGCATGAGCCTCAGGCCTGCCTATTGATCCTTGGAGAACAGGCCGGTCAGGGCGCGCTGGATGACCTTGCGGGTGCTTGGCTTCTGCGCCTTTGAGAAGGCCATCGGGCGGCAGACCTCCATCGCGGCGATGCCAACGCGGGCGGAGAGCGCGCCGTTCACCAGCCCTTCGCCAAAGCGGCGCGAGAGTTTCGACAACAACGATCCGCCCAGCACCGGCTCCAGCAGGTCATCGCCAACGGCCACGGCGCCGGTGGCGACCAGATGGGACAGCACAGCGCGGGTGAGCCGCCAGGAGCCGAGAAAACCGGACCGCCCGCCGTAGATATCGGCAATGCGGCGGATCATCCGCAATGAGGTCACAAGCGCGGTCACCACATCGGCCAGCGCCAGCGGCACCAGTGCGGTGACCGTGGCGACCTGACGTGCGCCACCTTCGACTACGCGCAGGGCGCGGGCATCCAGCGGCGCCAGCAGCTCCGCCTCGGCCAGTTGCAGCAGCGCGTCGGCATCCATGATATCGGCCTTGCGCTCGCTAAGCCGGGCCAGCCCCCAGGCGAGATCCTTGCGGCCGCGATAAAACCGTTCCAGTCCGGAGACATAGCTGCGCGCGGCCTTGAGATCGGCGGTGGCATCGGCGGTCCGGGCATCCGCCGCCAGCAGGGGCTGCGCAGCGCGCAGGCTTTCGACCCGGCGCAGGCGCGACAGCGCGGCCAGTTCGCGCAGACCCATCAGTAGCGCCAGCAGCAGGGCGATGGCAAAGCCTGCGCTGATGGCCCATCCCAGAAGCGGCAGGCGGTCGATCAGCCCGGTGGTGAAATCCCAGGCCGCGACGGAGATGACGGCACCGATGAGGGCCGTCAGACAGGCCCAGAACCAGCGCGCCAGCCGGGAGGGGCGACGGCTGGCCAGCTCCGCCGCCTGTGCCAGCGCGGGCTGTGGCAGGTTGCTGCTGGCGCCATCCAGATCAGGCACCGGTGGTGCGGCGGCCACATCCGGTGCGGCATCTGCCGTGGCGCTGTCGGAGAGGTCAAAAAGAACGGCGTCCTTGCGGGTCATGCTCTGTCCTTTGACGTGGCGGACGGTGATGTGGCGGACGGCCGGGCCTGCGCCGCGGGTCGGGGACCGGCGGCGGGCTGCGGCGTCGGCCAGAGATACTGGATATCCGGCAGGCGCTCATCATTGGTGGCCCCATCGCTGCGCGACTGCTCCCCGAAGCCTTCGCGCCGGTAGAACCGCTGCGCCCCCTCATTGGCCTGATGGGTCCAGAGCTGCAGCGGCGACTGCACCGATTTGGCATAGTCCAGCAGCAGGCGTCCCAGCCCCTGCCCGCGTGCGCGCTGCCGGATGTAGAGCGCACAGATCGTGGCGCCGTCCCGCGCCAGAAAGCCTTCGATCCGGCCGCCGATCTGCACCACGGTGACCCAGCCGCGATCAATCATGATCCCGCAGAAGCCAATCGCCTCGGCACCGGTATGGCGTTTGGGCATCCATGGCGTGTCGACTTCGAACCCGTGCAGGATTTCGGCAATCTTGCCTGCGTCAGTGCTGCGGGCCGGGCGCAGCGCGGGCGGTGGATCAGACTGTGCGACACAGGTCAAAGGCGGTCTCCGATCAGGAATTCTGCCGCCCGGTCGAGGCGGATGTGAGGTGGGCCGTCGCCCGGACGCAGGGTGAGCGGAGCCGGGGCGAAGGCCATGGCCTGATAATCGCCGTCGAGCCAGGTCTCGGCACCCTGCCGGGCCGGGGTCAGCAGATGCGAGGGATCCTGCGGCAATGCGCCGGGATAAAAGGCCGCAGGCTTGCCGCTGTCCAGAAGCGTGCCACGCACGCAGGGCAGCTCGATCCCGTTGTGATGGCGCAGTTCCTCCGTCGTGGCGCGCAGGGCGGCAAGCGACAGCGCCGCCGTCTCGGCCCCGGCGAAGCGGGCCCGGTCGCGGGCATCGCGGGTCAGCGCCTCGATGATGGCGGTCAGCTGCGGGTGCTGCTGGTGATGCAGGTGATCGGCCTTGGTCGCCGCGAACAGGATCTTTTCCACCCGCTTGCCGCGCAGGATCTGGCGCAGAAACCCGTTGCGACCGGGACGGAAGGCGGCAAGGATATCAGTCATCGCGTGGCGCAGATCCTCGACCGCGCGGGGGCCGGAATGGATGGCGCTGAGGGCATCGACCAGCACCACCTGCCGGTCGATGCGGGCGAAATGATCGCGAAAGAAGGGTTTCACGACCTTTGACTTATAGGCCTCAAACCGGCGTTCCATCTCGCGGTGAAGCGACCGGCGCGGGGCGCTATCGCAAAGCGGGACCGGCGCGAAGGTCAGCACCGGCGACCCGGCCAGATCCCCCGGCAACAGGAAGCGCCCCGGTGTGCAGTCATAGTAGCCGGCGGCACGGGCGGCCTGCAGATAGGCGGCAAAGGCCGCGGCCAGATCCTGCGCCAGCGGTTCGTCATGGGGGGCTGTGGCGTCAACCTTCTGCGCCAGATCCAGAAACGCCGCCGCCTGCGACCGACTGCGGATGCGGGTCAGCACCTCATCGCACCACTGGGCGTATGTCTTGTCCAGCAGCGCCAGATCCAGGAGCCATTCACCGGGATAATCGACAATGTCCAGATGCAGGGTGCGTGGTCCCTGAAAGCCCGACAGAAGACCGTTTGGCTGCACCTTCAGACTAAGGCGCAGTTCAGAGACGGCCCGCGTGCTGTCGGGCCAGAAGGGGCGCGGCCCGGTCAGGGCGCCAAGATGGTTTTCGTAGTCAAATCGGGGCACGGTATCATCGGGCTGGGGTTGCAGAAACGCCGTCTCGACCCGCCCTTCGCGTACCGCCGAGAGCTGCACCATCCGCCCCCGGTTCATCAGGTTGGCCACCAGTGAGGTGATGAACACGGTCTTGCCGGCGCGGGCAAGACCCGTGACGCCAAGGCGGATCGACGGTTCAAACAGGCTCTCCGAAAGGGCGGCGCCCGCCCCTTCGACGCTGCGCAAGACCCCGTCTGCCAGTGATGATAATCCCAAAGGTTTGCCCCGTCTTGCCGACCCTTTGCGGGGTCAGATCCTTGTTCGATTTGATCAAGATAAGGGCTGACCGGGTATGATACCACCCCGGCAGGCCGCCATCCGGGACTTGTGCCGCCGCGATTGCCGCGTTACTTGCCCGCTCATGCCGCGTTTTGCTTTGAAAGTCGAATATCACGGCGCACCCTTTGCCGGGTGGCAGCGCCAGAAGGATCAGCCCTCGGTTCAGGGGGCGATCGAGGATGCGCTTGCGCGGCTCGAACCCGGCCCCCATACCATTGCCGCAGCAGGCCGCACCGATACCGGGGTGCATGGTCTGGGTCAGGTGGCCCATTGCGACATGGAAAAGGACTGGGATCCCTTCCGCCTGTCCGAGGCGCTGAATTACCATCTGAAGCCTGCCCCCGTGGCGATTGTGGATTGCGCCCGTGTGGACGACGATTGGCACGCGCGGTTCTCGGCCATTGAGCGGCAGTATCTGTTCCGCATCCTGATCCGCCGCGCGCCTGCCACCCATGACGCCGGACAGGTCTGGCAGCTGAGCCATGATCTGGATGCAGACGCCATGCAGGAGGCCGCGCACCATCTGATCGGCCAGCATGATTTCACCACGTTTCGCTCCTCAATCTGCCAGGCGGCCAGCCCGCTCAAGACGCTGGACGAGCTGCGCGTCGAACGGGTTCAGGGCTTTTCGGGGCCGGAGATCCATTTCCATGTGCGGGCGCGGTCGTTCCTGCACAATCAGGTGCGCAGTTTTGTCGGCACGCTGGAGCGGGTCGGCGCCGGAGCCTGGTCGCCTGAGGATGTGAAATCTGCGCTTGAGGCGACGGACAGGGCCGCCTGTGGACCGGTCTGCCCGGGGCATGGGCTCTATCTTGCGCGGGTCGGATATCCTGACGACCCCTTCTCCGCAACCTGACAAACTGCTGTAATAGTTTCAGAAATCACCTTTCACGGCAGCGGCGATCCGCTGTTGCGGAGGGCGGCATATTTTTTCAGTTTTTTTGGCGCCCTACGGGAACCAACCGTTCGGTTACGCGTTTCGTCACAGATCATATGCTTAATCGGTGGGTGATGACGTGGAAAAAGAGATGGAACTTCTTGGTACTTTGCTGCGGCATTCCACGTTGCCGCTGTCGCTGATCAATCCCGAAGCCGAGGAGCTGGAGCTGGTTTTTGTCAACCGGGCCTTTGAACAGGCAACGGGCTACCGGGCGCAGGATGTGATCGACCGGCCGTGCCCGCTGTTCCAGGGCCCTGCGGTTCAGGAAAGTTCGGTGAGCCTGCTGAAACACGCCCGCGATATGTGCAGACGCGGGTCGCAAACGCTGTGGAACTACAATGCCGAGGGCGAGCCCTTTGAATGTCTGACCTATATCGACCCGATCACCGTTTCACCGGGCAATGTGGTCCTGCTGGGCTGTCACTTTCCGCTGTCGCCGCAGCTGTCATCATCACCGCCGCCGACGGCCAACCGCGAGGATGCTGGCGCGCCGCAAGCTGAGGCAGAGAGAGCCGCCGATGGTGGTTCGAACCGGGCCGAGGAAGTGATTGGCCTTCAGGATCAGAAAGATGAGCTGCTGGACTATGCCCGCAAGGCGCTGATGCGCTGTCTGGAGATGCGCCGCAACACGCTCTACAGCCGGATTGATCTCTACTTCAATCGCCGTCGCGGCAATCTTCTGGGAGCGGAACCGCAGGATGTCGATGCCGCCGCCATGGCCCGCGATCCGTTGCTGGGACCACGGGCGAGCCAGGCCTGACGACCCGGCCCGCATTCAGTGATCAGGCCGTCGGCTGACGGCCAGAGCGACGTTTTCAGCCGCGACCGCGATAGGGCGGCACGCCCTGATCCGGGATCCAGACTCCCTCCGGCAGCGGTCCGGTCTGCCAGAAGACATCAATCGGAATGCCGCCACGCGGGTACCAATAGCCGCCGATCCGCAGCCACTGCGGCTCAAGGTAATCGGCCAGCCGACGCGCAATGGACACGGTGCAATCTTCGTGGAAGGCGCCGTGGTTGCGGAAGGACCCCAGAAACAGCTTGAGCGATTTGCTCTCGACCAGCCATTTGCCCGGCACGTAGTCGATGACCAGATGGGCAAAATCGGGCTGGCCGGTCATCGGGCAGAGTGATGTGAACTCCGGCGCGGTGAAGCGCACGTTGTAGGCGACGTCGGCCTGCGGGTTCTGCACCCGCTCCAGCTCTGCTTCGTCGGGGTTGCTGGGCATTACGGTCGCGCCGCCCAGCTGTTTCAGATCCTTGTAGATATCGTCACTCATCTTCTTTTCTCCTCAGGTCTCTCGGCCTAGACACCGCGTTTGTTGCCCCAGACCAGCACATGAAGCTGTGGCAGCACACGGGGGGTAAACCAGCGGTCTCCGGTTACCTTTTCAATCAGCCATTGCAGACGTTCTGTGGCGGCGGTCAGGTCCACCGGTTTATCCGGGTCCACCTCCGGGTTGCCGGGTTGCAGGTAGAGCGGCAGGTCCGGCAGGCGTTTTGCAACGGCCCGCGCCCAGTCATAATCCCGGTCGTCGAAGATCACGATCTTCACCACGGTTTGCCCGCACCCCTTTGCAGCCTGAAGGCAGTGGTCAAATTTCTGCCAATCCACCTTATGGCCGCTGGAGGGTGGTTTCGGGCTGAGCACCAGCGTGTCCAGCTGGGCAAACCAGGGCTGGTTGATCGAGCCCTGCGTCTCGCAGGCAAAGCGATAGCCCTCGGCCTTTCCGCGTGCGATCAGCTCGGCAAAGTCCTGAATGGCCGGGTTGCCACCCGAGAGCGAGACGGTCAGCGGCTGGCCGCCGCTGAGCTGCGTGACCTCTGCCCAGACATCGCTTGTGGTCATCGGGATCCAGGTCTCGCGGTATTTGCTGTCAACCGCGTGGAGACTGTCGCACCAGCTGCATCGGTAATCGCAGCCGCCAGTGCGGACAAAGACGGTTGGCTCCCCGATCAGGGCGCCTTCTCCCTGGATCGTAGGTCCGAAGATTTCGGCAATGCGCAGGCTCATGGTCGGTACTCGGCCCATGTTTTCGGCGTCTCCGATACCCGCACCGCAGCGGTTTCGGGCCAGCGCGCGACACACCATTCGTAGAAATGACGGGCCATGTTCTCGGCGGTCGAGGGGCCGTCCATCACATCGTTCAGATGGCGATGATCAAAGCTGCCGTCGATGTAATTCTTCAGCGGTGCCAGCTCGTGATAATCGCGGACAAAACCGTCGCTGTTCAGCTTGGCGCCGGCCAGTTCGACCACGACGATGTAATTATGCCCATGCAGCCGCGCGCATTGGTGATCGGCTGGCAGATGGGTCAGCTGATGTGAAGCGGAGAAGTGGAACTCCTTGGTAATGCGGAACATCAGGCGGCCCCTTCCTTGATGGCTGTGCGCCAGAAATCGGGGTCCGCGTAGACTGTCGGATCCTCAACGCCTGCCAGATCGAAGGCCTCACGGCGTTCAACGCAGGTGCCGCAGCGCCCGCAATGATGTTCGCCACCCTTGTAGCAGGACCAGGTCTCGGCAAAGGGCGTGTTCACCGCCGCACCTGCGGTGACGATGTCGCCTTTGGAGCGATGCACGAACGGTGTCACCAGCGCCACATCTGCATAGCCGTCCAGCGCCATGCGCTGCATCGCGTCAAAAGCATCGGTGAAGGCCGGGCGGCAGTCCGGGTAAATGAAGTGATCGCCGCCATGCACCGCCGTTGCCACAGCCGTGTCGCCCTTGGCGGCGGCAATCCCGTAGGCAATGGTTAGCATGATGGCATTGCGGTTGGGCACCACCGTAACCTTCATGGTCTCTTCGGCGTAGTGGCCGTCCGGCACATCAATATCGTCCGTCAGGGCAGAGCCGCTGAGTGCCGCGCCGATCGAACGCATATCAATGATCTCGTGGGGAACCCCGAGCCGCTCTGCGCAGGCGGCAGCATAGTCGAGTTCCTTGCGATGGCGCTGTCCGTAGTCGAACGAGACAAGGCGCGACAGCTGCCCTTTGGCAGCGAGCACATGGGCGAGGGATACCGAATCCAATCCGCCCGAGCAGATGACAAGTGTTTTCAAGTTTTCAGTCCTTGTTTTGATATCCGGGTAGGCTGCGACCGGAAAGGCGTGCGTATAGCGACTGCCGTTAACTACGGCAAGATATCCACAGTATTTTTCCGCGACGTCAGATCAGCCGATGATCTGACCAGTTCACGCGGTGAAATCTCATTCTTTCAACGCATTGGGCTTAACATGAGAAAGGCGCCCTCCACCGGGAGCGCGCCTGACTATTTCTGGAGGCCTATTTTTTTGGTCGGAGCCTCGCCGCTCAGCCCGGATTGGGGGACAAGCGTTAACCCAGATTCTCCTGACTGTAGGCTTTCAGCTCGGCGCGGGCGACCTGCCTGCGGTGCACCGCATCCGGCCCATCGGCAAGGCGCAGGGTGCGCACATGGGTCCAGGCCTGCGCCAGCGGCGTGTCCTGGCTGATGCCCTGCCCTCCGTGCATCTGCACCGCCTCGTCGATCACCTTCAACGCGACACGGGGGGCAACCACCTTGATCTGGCTGATCCAGGGTGCTGCGGCGCGTGCATCGCCCTGATCCATGTACCATGCCGCCTTGAGACAGAGGAGCCGGGCCATTTCGATCTCCATCCGGCATTCGGCGATGATATCGTAGTTGGCGCCAAGCTGGGCCAGCGGCTTGCCAAAAGCCTCGCGGCGCAGCGAGCGGCGGCAGAGCTGTTCCAGCGCGCTTTCGGCCTGGCCGATGGCGCGCATACAATGGTGAATGCGCCCCGGCCCAAGACGGCCCTGCGCGATTTCAAATCCGCGCCCCTCGCCCAGCAGCATGTTTTCAGCAGGCACACGCACGTCTGAGAAGCGGATGTGCATATGGCCGTGGGGGGCGTCATCGTGACCGTAGACCTCCATCGGGCGCAACACCTCGATCCCCGGTGCATCCGCAGGCACCACGATCATCGACTGGCGCTTGTGTTTGGGCAGCTCGTCGCCGCCGGTGCGCACCATGACGATATAGACCTTGCAGCGCGGATCCCCTGCCCCTGAGGCCCACCATTTTTCGCCGTTCAGCACATAGTCATCGCCGTCGCGCAGGCAGGACATGGCAATATTGGTGGCGTCCGAGCTGGCGACATCCGGCTCCGTCATCAGATAGGCCGAGCGGATCTCGCCCTGAAGGAGCGGCGCCAGCCATTGCTGTTTCATCGCCTCGGTGCCGTAGCGCTCAAACACTTCCATATTGCCGGTGTCGGGCGCGGAGCAGTTGAACACCTCTGCCCCCAGCGGGGTTTTTCCCATTTCCTCAGCAAAGTAAGCATATTCGACGGTCGAAAGGCCAAAGCCCTTGTCACTGTCGGTGAGCCAGAAATTCCACAGGCCGTCGGCCTTGGCCTTGGCTTTCAGGCCTTCGAGGATTTCGGCCTGCCGATCGGTGTATTGCCAGCGATCCCCCTTGCCGATCTCGGCATGATACTCGGCCTCCATCGGCATGATCTCGTCGCGGATCATCGCCGCCACCCGATCCAGAAGCGCGCGGTTTTCGCTGCGCATACCCAAGTTCATGTCCATCCCGGCGCCTCTTTGTGTTGTTTCCCTTGGCGGCAGCATGGCGCGGGGGTTGTGCCGCTGTCCAGCCGCGTGACGGGACGTCACAGATGGATAGGCATCGCAGGACAGAAAAACGGGCCCCGAAGGGCCCGTTTCGCTAGTGGTTACTCTGCCGCCTCGGCGTAGTCTTCCATCGGTGGGCAGGTGCAGACCAGATGGCGGTCACCGTAAGCATTGTCGACGCGGTTGACCGGCGGCCAGTATTTGTCGACCCGGAACGCGCCCGGAGGGAAGCAGCCCTGTTCGCGGGAATAGGGGCGATCCCAGTCCTTAACGAGATCTTCCATCGTGTGAGGCGCGTTTTTCAATGCGTTATTCTCCGCATCCATTTCGCCTGCCTCAACTGCGCGGATTTCCTCGCGGATCGACAGCATGGCCTCGCAGAAGCGGTCCAGCTCGGCCTTGGTCTCGGACTCGGTGGGTTCCACCATCAGGGTGCCCGCGACGGGCCAGGACATGGTGGGTGCGTGGAAACCGCTGTCGATCAGTCGCTTGGCCACATCGTCCACGGTCACGTTCGCGCTGGCCTCAAACGGGCGGGTGTCCAGAATACACTCATGCGCAACGCGGCCTGTCGGCCCCTTGTAGAGTACGTCATAGGCGCCTTCGAGGCGCTTGGCGATGTAGTTGGCGTTGAGGATCGCCACCTTTGTCGCCTGCGTCAGGCCCGCACCACCCATCATCAGACAATAGGCCCAGCTGATGGTCAGGATCGAGGCAGAGCCGAAGGGAGCCGCAGAAACCGGCCCTTCCTGACCGCCGGTTTCCGGGTGGCCGGGCAGATGCGGTTGCAGATGCGCCTTCACGCCAATCGGTCCCATGCCGGGGCCACCACCACCGTGGGGAATGGCAAAGGTCTTGTGCAGGTTCAGGTGGCTCACATCGCCGCCCAGATCGCCGGGACGGGACAGGCCCACCATGGCGTTCATATTGGCACCGTCGATATAAACCTGACCTCCGTGATCATGGGTAATTTTGCAGACCTCATGCACGGTTTCCTCGAACACGCCGTGGGTCGAGGGGTAGGTGATCATGCAGCCTGCAAGATTTTCAGCGTGTTTCTCTGCCTTTTCGCGGAAATCCTCGAGGTCGATATCGCCATTTCCTGCGGATTTCACCACAACAACCTTCCACCCCACCATCTGGGCAGAGGCCGGGTTGGTGCCATGGGCCGACATCGGGATCAGACAGATGTTGCGGTGGCCCTGACCGTTGGCACGGTGATAGGCCGCAATGGACAGAAGGCCCGCGTATTCCCCCTGCGCGCCAGAGTTGGGCTGCATGGAGATCGCATCATAGCCGGTGATCTGGCACAGTTTCTCGGACAGATCGCTGACCATCTCTGCATAGCCCTGCATCTGATCGGCAGGGGCAAAGGGGTGGATATTGGCGAACTCCGGCCAGCTGAGCGGCATCATCTCGGCGGCGGCATTGAGCTTCATCGTGCAGGAGCCAAGCGGGATCATCGCCCGGTCCAGCGCCAGATCACGATCCGCGAGGCGGCGCATGTAGCGCATCATCTCGGTTTCGGCCCGGTTCATGTGGAAGATCGGATGCGTCAGATAGTCAGACGTGCGGTGCATGTTTTCCGGCACGCGGTATTCATGGGTGAAGTCTTCGTCCTTGCGGCGAATGCCAAAGGCGCGCCAGACCGCTTCGATGGTCTCAGAACGGGTGACCTCATCCAATGTGATACCAACGCGGGTTTCGCCAACGCGGCGCAGGTTCAGCCCCTCGTCCACCGCCGATTTCAGCACCGCCGATTGCAGCGGCCCCACATCAACGGTGATCGTGTCGAAGAAGGATCGGGGATCAACGCTGAACCCTGCCCCTTCCAGCCCACGGGCCAGACGCACGGTCTTACGATGGATGCGCTGCGCGATGGCTTTCAGCCCCTTGGGGCCGTGGAAGACCGCGTACATCGACGCCATCACCGCCAGCAGAGCCTGTGCAGTACAGACGTTGGAGGTCGCCTTTTCGCGGCGGATGTGCTGTTCACGGGTCTGTAGCGACAGGCGATAGGCGCGGTTGCCATGCGCATCGACCGAGACGCCGACAATCCGGCCGGGGATCGAGCGTTTGTAAGCATCCTTGGTCGCCATATAGGCCGCATGCGGACCGCCTGCGCCCACCGGCACGCCAAAGCGCTGGGTCGAGCCGACAGCGATATCGGCACCCATGGCGCCCGGCTCTTTCAGCAGGGTCAGCGACAGCGGGTCGGCTGCAACGATGCCGATGGCCTTATGCGCGTGCAGCTGCGCGATGTGGTCGGTGAAATCGCGCACATGACCGTAGGTGCCGGGGTATTGGAAGATAGCGCCAAAGACCTTATCCGCCTCCAGCTTGTCAGGGTTGCCGACGATGACCTCGATCCCCAGCGGCTCGGCGCGGGTCTGGATCACGGCGATGTTCTGCGGGTGACAATCGCGGTCGACAAAAAACGCCTTGGCCTTCGATTTGGCGACCCGCTGCGCGACGGTCATTGCCTCAGCGCAGGCTGTGGCCTCGTCCAGAAGCGAGGCATTGGCGATTTCCAGACCGGTGAGATCCGAGATCATGGTCTGGAAGTTCAACAGCGCCTCAAGACGTCCCTGGGAGATTTCGGGCTGATAGGGCGTGTAGGCGGTGTACCAGGCCGGGTTTTCCAGAATATTGCGCTGAATGGCGGGTGGGGTCACGGTGCCGTGGTAGCCCTGCCCGATCAGCGAGGTTTTCAGAACGTTCTTGCCTGCGACCTCACGCATGTGATGCAGCAGCTCGCGTTCCGACAGAGGACGGCCAAACTCCAGCGCGGCGGCCTGACGGATGGTGGCAGGCACCGTTTCGTCAATCAGCGCATCCAGGCTCTCGGCGCCAACCACGGCAAGCATGTCGTCCATCTCTTCGGGAGACGGGCCGATATGGCGGCGGTTGGCAAAGTCATACGGCAGATAGTCCGTGGGTTCAAAAGACATGTGTCGCCCTCTTCAGCAACAGGAGGTTAAGGCAGCGGAATGCTGCGGGCTGGCCCGGTGGTGCGGATTGGCACCGCGATAGGTGCGGGAACAGCGATCAAAAAACCCCGCCGCGCGGAAGGGCGCAGGCGGGGTGAAAGGATCAGCCGATGAAGTCCTTGTAGCCGGCTTCATCCATGTAATCGTCCATCGGGGACAGATCGGACGGCTTGATCTTAAAGAACCAGGCGTCGCCCTGAGGGTCTTCGTTGATCTTGCCGGGGTTGTCGATCAGGGCGTCGTTCACCTCGACGATCTCGCCGTCCAGCGGCGCCAGGATATCGGAGGCTGCCTTTACGGATTCGATGACCACGATTTCATCATCCTTGGAGACTTCGGTGCCGACCTCGGGCAGTTCCACAAAGACCACATCGCCCAGCTGCTCTGCCGCGTGGGTTGTGATGCCCACCGTGATCAGATCATCGCTCTCGGCCAGCAGCCATTCGTGTTCTTCGGTGTATTTCATCAGTCTCTTCCTTTGGAGATCGCGCCGATCTCAGCGCTTATGGCAGCGCGCCCTGGTGGACGGCTGCGGTTTGGGTGTCAAAATCTGCGGCATCACGGGCATGGCACGAGCCGCCGGAGCCAAGCACCGCCCGCAGGGAACTGCCCCGGCCAGCCCGACTGGCGCCGGTATCGTTCCTATTTGCCTGGTCTCAGCAGTCATGCCGATCCATCCCATGAGTTCAGGGCCGGTCCGATCAGGAATGATGGCATGGTCCCGGCATCCAATCGTCACGCAGGCAGAACCTGCGCAATGTGATGCCCCCTCTGTCCCTTTGCCTGAGATCGTTATCCCTTCGGCGCCCTGGTGTGATCAGGGTCTCTCCAGAGTACGTCACGTTTACGGTCCCTTTGGCCTGAGAGTTTCCGGGGCGGTTGCTCCTTCGGCACCAGTGTCGGCAGGCAATTCCTGCTGCAATGGTTCTCCCGCATACGCCTGTATACGGTACCAATAACGGATGTCTCGTTCAAGCTGCAATCGCGGTCTCGAACGCATTTGAACCGCCGCAATCAGGCACCGCCGGCCGACCGCGCAACGGCCCTGCCGGAACCGGTCAAACATCAGTAAAGGTTAAAGTATTCAGCCTGCTCCCATTCGCTGACGGTATCGAGGTAGCGGGACCATTCGACCTCTTTCAGATGGGCGAGATAGTCGACCACATCGCCCCCCAGAGCGATGCGAAACAGGTCGGATCCGCTGAAGGCCTGCAACGCCTGTCCAAGCGAGCGCGGCAGCTTTTGCGCGTCGTCGGAATAGGGCGATGCCGTGGGCGGCGGCGCGCGTCGCCCGGAGGCCAGCCCCTCGCTGCCCGCGATGATCTGCGCGGCCAGCGCGAAATAAGGATTGGCACTGCTGTCGGGCGCGCGATTCTCGATCCGGCTGGAGAGGTCGCCAGGGCGCATCAGGCCGCGCAGCATGGCGCCGCGATTGTCCTCTCCCCATTGTATCCGGTTGGGCGCCAGCTGGTATGGCAGATACCTTTTGTAGCTATTGACCGTAGGGGCAACCAGCAGCGAGGCCGCCTCGGCATGGGCGAGCAGCCCGGCGATCCAGCCACTGGCCTCTTCCGTCAGCTCGCCCTCAACCTCGGGCATGAACAGATTGCGCCCGGTAGTGGGATCTATCAGCGACTGATGGATGTGCCAGCCATTGGCCATCGCGTGATCCTGCCGCGGCTTGGCCATAAAACTGGCGTGTAATCCCTGAGCGGCACAGACTTCCTTGACCATGGTGCGGAACATCACCATCGCGTCCGCCTGCGTCATCGGATCGGCCGGATCGAAGGTGAACTCGAACTGGCTCGGACCCATCTCGATCTCGACAGTGCGCACCGGCAGGCCAAGCGCCTGCGCATTGCGTCGTAACCTGTCCAGAATCGCCTCGGCCTCGCCGTAGCGGGTTTCGGTGAGATACTGGTAGCCCTGAATGAGGTTCCGGGTCTCGATCGGAGCCCCGGGCATCCCCTGCTGCGCATGGCCCAGCGCCGGGTCCACACGTTCGAAGATCTGGAATTCGACCTCCAGCCCGACCACGGTCTTCAGCCCCTGTTCTGCCAATGTCTCCACCGCCCGTTCCAGCACATAGGCCGATCCGAAGGGGACGACGTCGCCATCGTGGAACGCGACATGACAGAAGATCCAGGCCGAATGTGGGGACCATGGCAGCACGCGAAAGGTCTCCGGGCGCGGCACCAGCAGCACATCGCTGGCGCCCTGCATCGGCGTCACAACCTCCTCGGGGTTTTCGCTCCACACCGGGAAGGCGGTGCGATGGGCGGTATCCTTCAGCAACAGTGTCGACGGCACCGCGATTCCCTGCTCAAACAGCGACCTCAGACCGGCGGCGACCAGCGTCTTGCCCCGCAGAATGCCGTGTTGATCGGCAAAGAGGACGCGCACAGTTTCCACGCGCGCCGCTTCGCATTGCGCCAGCACCGCCTCGCCCGCGTGACAGGCCTGCTCTGTCAGCAACCCCTTGCGCGCAAGCGCCCCCTTGATGAGTGACGTCGTCATCTTGTGATCTGACCTTCTTCTGTCCACGCCTTCGATATGTGCTCCGCCGCTCATGACGTTGCGTCGGTCTTCCCCATATCACACCCTTTGCAATGTTTTTGTTATGCAACTGGATAATTTAAGCTTGAACTAAAAAACTAGTTCAGGTCCAGTCTCTTATCAGAGGCGAGGCACATAAAGCTGCGAATTGAACGCAGGGCACAGCGCAGGGCCGAAGACTGGAACTGACAGACAACCCAGGGTGACGGAGGCAGGGGCACCGACAGAACACCGATGATGTCTCAGACCGATGCGGACACGGGCCGTACCTTGTTCGATCTGCGGTCGGTGCTACCGGGATACGATCCATTTGATCCCCTCCCCCGGTGCAAGCAGGCGCGCTGACAAGTATTTTTTGGATGAGAAGATGAGTGAACAAGACCGTAATATTTCCTCAAGCTTTGCCAAGGGGCTGGCTGTTCTGGCGGCGTTTGACGCGGCTACTCCGACGCTGACGCTGGCAGATATCGCACGGCGCACCGGTCAGGATCGTGCCACGGCGCGACGCGGGGCGCTGACGCTTGTACAGGCCGGGTATCTGCGCCAGCAGGGCCGGGTCCTGTCGCTGACGCCGCAGGTGCTGGCACTGTCCGGCGGGTTTCTTCAGGCCAATCAGTTTGGCCGCAAGGTGCAGCCGGTGCTGAACCGTCATGCCCGCAGCCTTGGCGCTGAGATTACGCTTGCGACGCTGGATCAGGGGCGGGTGTTGCTGCTGGCGCAATCCACGGTCGAACATGCACCGGTCACCTATGGGTTTACCGCCGGCGCTCATATCCCGCTGGTCCATACCAGCCTGGGGCGGATGCTGATGGGCTGCCTGTCGGACGACGCGGCTGCCGAAACGTTGGCGACGGCGGATATCCCCCGCCACACCGAGCAATCCCTGACCGAGGTGGATCAAATCCTCGACCGGGTGCGCACCGCGCGGCAGCGGGGCTATGCGGTGACCGACAGTGAGTTCGAAACCGGGATCATCGGTTACGCCGTGCCGGTCTCGCGCCCCGATCAACGGCCTATCGTGGTTGGCAGTTCGTCCCCGCGGGGGATGAACCCGGCACAGGACACCGAAATCTCGCTGCGCGCGTTGCAGCTCTGCGCGGCGGAGCTGCGCCAGAGCCAGGCGCTGGCAGATCTGTAACGCTGCCCGCATCCGATATTCAAAATTTCGCGAAGGATGTTATCCGCAGCGCCCCTCTTGGACCCCCATCGGCAAGCCCGCATAAATACGGCACCCATCACGAAAGGATCGCCGATGACCGCGCCGCGTTATTTCACCCCCAAGGGAGGCCACCCCGGTCAGGAGCAGCTGCTGACCGACCGCGCCATGTTCACCGATGCCTATGCCGTCATCCCCAAAGGCACAATGCGCGATATCACCACCTCATATCTGCCGGGTTGGCAGGGGATGCGGATGTGGGTCATCGCCCGCCCCCTGAGTGGCTTTGCCGAGACGTTCTCGCAATATATCGTTGAGCTGCAACCGGATGGCGGCTCCGACAGTCCCGAACATGACAGCGCCGCGCAATCCGTGCTGTTCGTGACGGAGGGCAAGCTGGATCTGACCGTCGATGGCGTCGCGCATCACCTGGAACCGGGCGGCTATGCCTATATCCCGGCCGGGGCGGCCTGGACCCTGCACAACAGCAGCGACAGCACAGCAGGGTTTCACTGGATCCGCAAACGCTGGGAACCGGCGCCCGGCGTCGAGAAACCCGCAGTTCTGGTCACCAACGAGCGCGACATCGCCCCCAGCGTCATGCCCGACACCGAGGGTCGCTGGGCCACCACCCGTTTTGTCGATCCGGCAGATCTGTCGCATGACATGCATGTCACTATCGTGACCTTTGAACCGGGCGGCGTCATCCCTTTCCCCGAGACCCATGTGATGGAACACGGGCTCTATGTTCTGGAGGGCAAGGCCGTCTACCGCCTTAACCAGGATTGGGTCGAAGTTGAGGCCGGTGATTTCATGTGGCTGCGCGCCTTCTGCCCGCAGGCCTGCTATGCCGGGGGACCGGGACGCTTCCGTTACCTGCTATACAAGGACGTCAACCGGCACATGCCACTAAGCCCACCGCGCTAACCAAGGCGGCGCATCGCCATTGCCAGAACGCACAGCTGCGCTAAGGTAAGTGACATGTTGAAAGACAGTCTCGCGGGTCGATCTCGCCCCGCGAGGTCAGCCATGGAGCCTGCGCCAATGTCGATCATATCTATCGTGTTCACAGGTCTTGCGCTGGGTCTGATGAGCCTGCTGGCGGTGCTGAGCACCCGTGCGGGTCGTCCGGCAACCATCGCCGCCGCTGCCGCTGCCGCCGCCCCGCGCAGGGCCGCTGGCCGCAAGATGGCTGGCATCGCCTTTGCCGTGGTGACGGGACCGTTGCTGCTCACCCTGCCGGGTCCGGCTGATGCTGGCACCGAATCGGAGGCACAGGTGACCGTGGTCAATGTGCTGGGGCGCAGCTGGCATGTGGCCCCGGAGGTGACAGACACAGGTCGCAACACTGGCAGCGCGACGGGACGCTACATGGCGCAGCGCCAGAACGCGGAGCTACAGCCGTTTCGCCCGCCTGCGGTACTGACAGCGCGGCAGGCCGTGCACGCCTTTCACGCTGCAACCGGGTGCCGGGCCCGGGTCGAGACGATGGTGCGCTCCATCAATGGGACGTATTTCGCACAGTTGGCCTGCCCCTAGGCGCACTCCGCCGTGGTTCGCGTGGCCCCGCCCCGCGGCACAGGCGTCGATTTGAAACACCGCGCGGGAAATTGTGACCGAAACCGGAGCAGGATTGCCGCTCTAGCGGATTGAGCCGCGCGCCGCGCCCTGTCATAGCTTGGCCATGAAACTTGCAATCAACGGATTCGGCCGCATCGGCCGCGCTATTCTGCGCCAGATCCTGACGACGCCGCGCGGTGCCGGGATTGAGCTGGTCTGCATCAACGATATCGCACCCTTGGACATGTGCGCCTATCTGTTTCAATACGATAGCACCTTTGGCCCCTATCCCGACGCGGTTGCGATCGAGGGCAACAACCTGCGGATTGCCGACCGGGTGATCCGGTTCCACCAGACAGCCGACCTCAGCACGCTGGATCTGACAGGCGTCGATGTGGTGCTGGAATGCACCGGCATCGCGCGCACATCGGATGTGGCGGGACGGGGGCTGACGGCCGGGGCGCGCAAGGTGCTGATCTCCGGCCCCTCGCCCGCCGCCGAACGCACGATTGTGCTGGGCGCAAACGAGGCCGATCTGGGCGATGGCGCGATCATCTCCAATGCCTCCTGCACCACCAACGGGCTGGCCCCGCTGGTCAAGCTGCTGGACATGCTGCTGGGCATCGACAGCGCCCATATGACCACGATCCACTGCTACACCAATTCGCAGCCGATGGTGGACGCACCGCGCGGCGATTTTGCCCGCTCCCGTGCCGGGGCGCTGTCGATGGTGCCAACCACGACTTCTGCCACCCATCTGATCGACGAGGTACTGCCGCATCTGGCTGGTCGCATCAGTGGTGCTGCGGTGCGAGTGCCAACCGCCAGCGTGTCTGCGGTGGATCTGGTGGTCAGGACCAGCCACCCGATGGCGGCAGACTTCGCCGATACCACCCTGCGCACTGCGATCGAGGCTTCGCAGGTTCTGGGATGGACCGAGCAGCCGCTGGTCTCATCCGATCTGCGTGCCCGAGCTGAATCGCTGGTCCTTGCCGGACCGGAAACCCGTCGGATCGGCAATCACCAGCTGCGGGTGTTTGGCTGGTATGACAATGAATGGGGATTTTCCGCGCGAATGCTGGATATGGCCGCGCTGATGGCAGGGCAGAGCTGAAAAGAGGCGACTGTCTGCGACCA
Organism: Phaeobacter sp. JH20_34; assembly: GCF_048056095.1. Lineage (NCBI taxonomy): Bacteria > Pseudomonadati > Pseudomonadota > Alphaproteobacteria > Rhodobacterales > Roseobacteraceae > Phaeobacter > Phaeobacter sp. JH20_34. Next base: position 651,541 of record NZ_JAYMWT010000021.1, read on the forward strand.
TGAACAAAGGGGCCGCGCATATCTGCTGCGGCCCCTGTTCGTTGCACACTCAAGAGCTGCGGTTACTCGCCCGGCAGGCTGCCGCGCCCCTGTCCTGACAGGCCGCCAGAGACCTCTTCCGTGGCCTCGCTGGCAAGCTCCTGCGGCAGCACCAGATTGAGCACAACAGCAATGAGCGCCGCCGGCAGCAAGCCCGAGGTCATCAGGACCCGCAGCGTATCCGGCAGGTGCTGCACCGCACCCGGTTCCAGCTGCAGCCCCAATCCGATGGAGAGGGAAATGGCAAAGATCACCATATTGCGGCGGTTCCAGTCGACATCCGACAGCATCGAAATACCAGCAGCCACCACCATGCCGAACATGACGATGACACCGCCTCCCAGCACCTCAATCGGAATGGTGCGGATGATCGCACCAACCTTCGGAACCAGCCCGCAGAGGATCAGGAACAGCGCGCCGATGGTGACCACATGACGGCTCATGACGCCGGTCATGGCGATCAGGCCCACGTTCTGGCTGAAGGAAGTATTGGGCAACCCGCCAAACACGCCCGCCAGCGCCGAGCCGAAACCGTCCGCATAGGTGGCACCGGAGATCTCCTTGTCGGTGGCTTCCCGGCCTGCACCGCCACGGGCGATACCGCTGACATCGCCCACGGTTTCAACCGCCGATACCAGCCCCATCAGGCAAAAACCGACAATCGCGGCAAAGGAAAACTCGATCCCGTATTTGAACGGCATCGGCAGCGCAAAGGCGCTGGCGCGCGACCAGCTGGTGCCAATGGCCTCGACCGTCACCATACCCATCATCATCGCATAGAGATAGCCGACAATCAGCCCGAGCAGCACCGCCGAGATCGACAGCATCCCGCGGGCAAAGAACTTCAGACCCAGGGTGACGATGATCACCACCAGCGCTGCCGACCAGTTCAGCAGCGAGCCATATTCCGGTGTCCCGATCGCTGGCACGCCTCCGGCGGCATATTGAATGCCGACCTTGACCAGCGCCAGACCGATCATGGTGACCACCAGCCCGGTGACCAGCGGCGGCAGGGCAAAGCGGATACGCCCGATCACCAGCCCCAATGCGGCATGAAACAGCCCGCCGATCAGCACCCCGCCGAACAGCGCCGCCAGCGCATCAACCCCCTTGCCCGCGACCAGCGGGATCATGATCGGCAAGAAGGCAAAACTGGTGCCCTGCACAATCGGCAGCGCCGCACCAATCGGCCCGATGGTCAGTGTCTGCAGCAGCGTCGCCGCCCCGGCAAACAGCATCGACATCTGGATCAGATAGAGCAGTTCGGGAAAATCGGGGGAATTAGAGCCAAAGCCAAATCCCGCCGCCCCGGCCACGATGATCGCCGGGGTGACATTTGAGACAAACATGGCCAGCACATGCTGGATGCCCAGTGGCACAGCCTTTGCCAGCGGTGGAGTGTAATTGGGATCGCGCAGCTGCGCCGGCGTTCCGATTGAGCCATCGGCCATGGATCTGGTCCTCTCTGTTGTTGCTTATTCTGTTGGTCTTGGTCGGTGTTGTGATGACACTCTCATTTGGCGGAGTGCCTGTTGCGAAAGAAAAAGGCGCAAGACCCGCTGGGTCGCTGCGCCTTTGATTGTCAGATCAGGGTCGGATCACCTGATAGGGGCTTTCAAACCAGTGTTCTTCCAGATTGGCGCCCTCTCCGATCCGATCCACCACGGCAAACAGGCCCGGCGCCGTCAGGGGCGTCAGCACCCCGTGCCAAGTGCCCCGGTGGAAGTTGATCGCCTGTCCGGGTTGCGTTTCAAAGGCAAGCGGCAGTCCCGGCACACCACCGCGATCCGGGGCGACGATCACCAGAAATCCGGTTTCACTCATCGGGATGAAGGCCTGACTGCCGTCCGGGTGGCGCTCGACCATCCGCAGAGGCATCGGCAGTTCACGCGGCTCGGCGTTGAACAGGCTGAGACCCGCACGACCGGCGCTGAACTCCATGGTGGCCCGATCGTGATACCGTCCGCAGAGCCCCTGGTTGATGATCTTGTCCGGCGCTCCGGTGCAGTCGATCAGATCGCCAAAGGGGGCAAAGCCCTCGGCTGTGATCGGCTGGATCTCAAGCATCTTCATCGCGGTCTCCGGCATAGCTGGCAGTCCCTCACGGCAGCACATCCCGCAGGCGGAACTCGGCGATACGTTCGACCTGCCGACAGGCTTCGGCAAATTCGCTGTCGCGATCATTGGAGATACGCCGTTCAAATGCTGCAAGAATCGACGTCTTATCGTGGTCGCGCACCGCAATGATGAAGGGAAAGCCGTGTTTTTCCACATAGGCGCTGTTCAATTGCGTAAACCGTGTGCGTTCCGCATCAGTCAGCGCATCCAGCCCGGCGGAGGCCTGCTCGCTGGTGCTCTCCGCCGTGAGACGTTTGGCGGCGGCCAGCTTGCCTGCCAGATCCGGGTGCGCTGTCAGCACGCCCAACCGCTCCGCCTCGCTGGCAGAGCGGAACATCCGGCACAGCGCATTATGCAGCCCCGCCGCGCGGTCATGGGCTGGTCCCAGTTCCAGATCATGGGCCCGTTCGGCAATCCAGGGGGAGTGTTCAAAGATCCCGCCATAGGCCTCGACAAATCGCGCGCGGCTCATCTGGCTGGGGCGTTCACGGCGCTGATGTGGATGGGTTTTCGCCCAATGATCGGCGATATCAATGCGGCGCGGGCACCAGACCCCGTCGACCCCCCGGATATAGTCGATAAACCGTTTCAGCCCCGCCGCCTTGCCGGGGCGGCCGATCAGGCGGCAATGCAGCCCGATCGACATCATTTTCGGCGCACCTTCTTCACCCTCAGCATAGAGCAGGTCAAAGGCGTCCTTGAGATACTGATAAAACTGTTCGCCAGTGATGTAGCCGGGTGCGGTGGCAAAGCGCATGTCGTTGGCTTCCAGCGTATAGGGGATGATCAGCTGATCGCGTTCGCCGACCTCCAGCCAATAGGGCAGATCATCGTCGTAGGTGTCCGAGATATAGTCAAAGCCGCCCTCCTCAGCCACCAGACGCACGGTGTTCTCACTGCACCGGCCAGTGTACCAGCCACGCGGGCGCTCTCCGACCACCTCGGTATGCAGGCGGATCGCCTCGGCAATGGCGGCGCGTTCGTCGGCCTCTGCCATATCCTTGTGTTCGACCCATTTCAGCCCGTGCGACGCGATCTCCCACTGCGCAGCCTTCATCGCCGTGACCTGTTCGGGAGAGCGCGCCAATGCGCTGGCAACACCATAGATGGTGACCGGGATATCCGCAGCGGTGAACATGCGATGCAGCCGCCAGAACCCGGCGCGGGCGCCGTAATCGTAGATCGATTCCATGTTCCAGTGCCGCTGTCCTGGCCAGGGCGCCGCCCCGGCGATGTCAGACAGAAACGCCTCCGATCCCGCATCGCCATGCAGGATATTGTTCTCCCCGCCCTCTTCATAGTTCAACACGAACTGCACCGCGACCTTGGCATTGCCGGGCCAGGCTGCATCGGGCGGCGTCGCGCCATATCCGATCATGTTGCGGGGGTATCTGTTCATTGCCGGGGGCCTCTTTTCAAACAACTCCAGGTCATTACTATGGCAGAAGATCACGGCTATCTTTCAAATTTTCCCGAATACACTATCAGATTGCACAGGTTTGCAGGCCCCGCCGCCATCAGGCAGAGGTAGCCCCATAGCAGGAGGACTTAAGAATGAGCACAAGGACAGAGCCCGGGTATCTCACCACACATGTGCTGGACACCGCGCGCGGCTGCCCCGCCGCCGGACTGCCGATCCGGCTGTATCGGCTGGATGCAGGCGGGCGCACCGAGATCGCGCAGATGCTGACAAATGCCGATGGGCGGACCGACAGTCCGATCCTGCCGAAGAAGGATTTTGTGACCGGTCTCTACGAGCTGGTGTTCGAGGCCGGGGAATACCTGCGCACCAACGGCCAGGCCTCCGGCGAGATGCTGTTTCTGGACGAAATTCCGATCCGCTTTGGCATCACCGATGAGAGCGCGCATTACCACGTGCCCTTGCTGCTGTCGCCTTTCGGCTATTCCACCTATCGCGGCAGCTGAGCGCCACCGCGCCCTGGCGCGGCCATGCCCAACGGACACGGCGCTCCGACAGGAGCGCCGGGGCGGGCGGGAGCTGCTGCGGGTCGCTCAGGTCTCGGGCGTTCCTGCCTGCGCGGGGTCGGCAGCACGCCCCGGTTGCGCGCCATCGACACGCAGCCCATCGACACGCAGCCCATCGACACGCAGCACTGAGGCGAGCCGCGCGGTCATATATTCCATGAACAATCTGGTCTTCGGATCCTGATGGCGGCGATGGGTATAAAGACAGGCCAGCTGGACGGGCACCGGTGGCGTGGCCTCGGCGACCGGCACCAGACGTCCTGCCGCCAGATGCTCGGCAACCTCGAAGAGGGGTTTCAGGATCACGCCCTCCCCTGCCAGCGCCCAATCGGTCAGCACATCGCCATCATCGCATTCGTAGCGCCCGCTCACCGCAAAACGGCGCGGGCCATCGCCGGTCTGCAACAGCCACTGAAACTCGCTGGCGCCGGGGTAGCGCAGGTTCAGACAATTATGCCCATCCCGCAGCAGCGCGTCACCATCTGCGGGCAACCCGCGCCGCGCGACATAGGCGGGCGCGGCGCAGAGCACCCGCTGGCAATCCGCAATCTTGCGAATGCGCAGGTTGCTGTCCTCTGGCTGGCCCAGGAAGAATGCCAGATCCAGCCCCTCGCTGGTGAGATCCACCGCACGGTCCGACAGCCGCAGACGCAGGTTGATCTCCGGGTAGGTGGCCAGGAATTCCGGCGTCTGCGGCGCCAGCAGCCGCCGACCCAGCCCCAGAGGTGCCGCCACAAACAGGGTGCCGCGCGGGGTATCGGTCAGATGCATCACCCTGGCCTCCGCCAGATCCACCGCATCCAAAACCGCAACCGCCCCGTCATAAAAGGCACGCCCCTGCTCGGTTGCGGTCAGATTGCGGGTGGTGCGCTGGAACAGCCGCACGCCGAGGTATTCCTCCAGCTGCGAGATCCGCGCCGAGGTGACTGCAGGCGACACCCTGAGGTCGCGCCCTGCGGCAGACATCGAGCCCAGTTCATAGACCCGAACGAAGGTGCGGATATTGTCGAGGTAAGACATGACAGAGGCCTGCGATTGTTCCAGATTTTTTGATACAGTTTGGCAGTATATGGGAATACCGAAGAAACCCCGCTTTGCCTAGTGTGGCAGGGCTGCGCTAGGCCAGATTGCGCCCCGCCCGGCCCGAACCACCGGGCGGCATCGGCGCCCGCAGGACGCGCAGCGACTGACTGTTAACCCAGCCCCGGCCGCAGCAATGCGCATTGGGCGACAAAGGACCGGATCTGAATGTTTGAGCTGTTGATGATGTGGGATTGGCTGGGCTTTGCCATCCGCTGGCTGCATGTGATCACCGCCATCGCCTGGATCGGCTCCTCCTTCTATTTCATCGCGCTGGATCTGGGGCTGCGCAAGGCACCGGATCTGCCGGTGGGCGCCCATGGCGAGGAATGGCAGGTCCATGGTGGCGGTTTTTATCACATCCGCAAATATCTGGTCGCCCCCGCCGAGATGCCTGACCATCTGACCTGGTTCAAATGGGAAAGCTATATGACATGGCTTTCGGGTTTTGCGCTGTTGATGGTGGTCTATTGGGTCGGTGGCGAGCTGTATCTCATCGACCAGTCGAAGGCGGATCTGGCGCTGTGGCAGGGGATCCTGATTTCAGTCGCGACGCTCTCGGTGGGCTGGCTGGTCTATGACCGTCTGTGCAAATCCGGTCTGGCTGAGCGCCCGACCCTGCTAATGGTGCTGTTGTTCGTGATGCTGGTGGCCATGGGCTGGGGTCTCAATCAGGTGTTCACCGGTCGCGCCATGATGCTGCATCTCGGTGCCTTTACCGCCACCATCATGACGGCGAATGTGTTTTTCATCATCATGCCCAACCAGCGCATCGTGGTGAAGGATCTGCAGGAAGGCCGCGCGCCGGACGCCAAATATGGCAAGATCGCCAAGCTGCGCTCGACCCATAACAACTATCTGACGCTGCCGGTGGTGTTTCTGATGCTGTCGAACCACTACCCGCTGGCATTTGCCAGCGAATACAACTGGCTGATCGCGGCGCTCGTGTTCCTGATGGGGGTGACCATCCGGCATTATTTCAACACACGCCACGCCCGTGCCGGTGATCCGACCTGGACCTGGCTGGCGACGGCGCTGTTGTTCCTGGGCGTGATCATCCTGTCGTCGCTGGGGCTTGAGCATGAGGGCGACGATGCCCCGGAGGAGGCCGCGCTGAGCGGCACCGCGCTGAGCGGCACCGCGCTGACCATGGCCCAGACCGAAGGCTTTGCCGAGGTGCATGAAATCGTTCTGGGCCGATGCAGCATGTGCCATGCCCGCGAACCCTTCTGGGACGGGATCCGCACCGCCCCCAAGGGTGTCTTGCTGGAGACCGAAGCGGATGTGGCCCGCCGCGCCGGTGAGATTTATCTGCAGGCGGGTGTGACCCATGCGATGCCACCTGCCAATATCACCTATATGGCGCCCGAGGATCGCGCTGCGATCCGGGCCTGGTTCCGCGCCGCGCAGATGTAGCCGGTCGTCAGCCCGTCAGCTCCGACCGGGGGCGCGCATCAGCGCCGATCTGTCGCCGATCTGTCAGAGGCTTGATCACGAATTGGCGCGGGAACCTATCACGCGACATTGACGTTACACACCGGGTTTGCCCTATGTTAGGTCTGATCCCGGTCCACATGTCTCGGTGGCGTCAGCGCCGATCCGCCCGAGACCGGGGACCGATCTTGTAGCCTGTCCGGAGCGTCCCATGTTCTATCGCCGATCCTTCCGCCGCTCCCTTTGCCATGTCACTCAACCTCGGGGTTTTGCTCAGCTGGGCCGCAAGGTCGCCCTGGCAACGGCCTTGTTCTTTGGCGGCACATTGGCGCTGTCTGCGGCGGACGCCCGGCTGGTCGCGCCGGGGTCGGACGGCGATTTGCGCGACCTCCTGCAGGATGCTTCTGCCACGCTGGCGACCAGCGCACGCGGCGAGACCGGCGTGCAGCCGCTGATGGCGGCGGCGCTCTCGGATTATCGCACGCTGGTGCAGGTGCTTTACGATCAGGGATATTTCTCACCGGTGGTGCAGATAAGCGTCGATGGGCGCGAGGCGGCCCGGATCCAGCCCCTGAACCTTCCGCGTGAGATCAAGAAGATAGATATCACCGTCAAGGCAGGTCCGAAATTCACCTTTGGCACCGCTGAGATTGCCCCCCTCCCACAGCGACGAGCGGTTGAGATCCCCGAAGAATTTGCCACCGGTCGCACCGCCACCACCGCAGTCCTGCGCGATGCCGCAAACGCGGGTGTGGAAAACTGGCGCTATGCCGGTCACCCGCAGGCCAAGGTCGGCGCGCAGTCGATCACCGCCAACCATGTGGCCGCCAGACTGAATGCGAGTCTGCGCCTGGCACCGGGACCGCAGCTGCGTTTTGGTCGTTTGAAACTGGCCACCCCCTCGAACGTGCGGGCAGAGGCGATACAGCGGATCGCAGGCTTCCCGACAGGCGAGGTGTTTCACCCCGATCTTCTGTCGCGGTCCGCGACACGGTTGCGCCGCACCGGGGCTTTTGCCGCTGTCACCATTCGCCCTGCCGAACGCGCCAATCCCGACGGTACGCTGGATTATGTCGCCAGGATCGAGGATCAGCCGCCCCGGCGATTTACCTTTGGGGCTGAGCTCAGCTCCTCTGACGGGCTGGAGGTGAGTGGTTCCTGGATGCACCGCAATCTCTTTGGCGGTGCGGAGCGCCTGCGATTTGAGGCCCGGTTGTCGGGCATTGGCAGTGCAAATGATCTGGACGGGCGCGTGGCGCTGCGGCTGGACCGGCCTGCCGCTTTTGGTCCCGATGACAGCCAGTTCTACCTGCTTGAGGCCGAGAGGCTGGACGAAGAACATTACACCGCCACCCGTGGACTGGGCGCGGTCGGTCTGCGCCGGGTCTATTCCGACCAGCTTTTTGCCGAGGCCTCCGTTGGCTTTGAGAGCGTGCTCGCCGAAGACGTCTTCGGCAAGCGACGTTTCAAATATCTGGTCGGGCAGCTGCGGGCGGAATACGACGGGCGCGACAGCAGCCTGAGCGCCACCAGCGGATATTATCTGGATGCCCGCGCCCTGCCCTTTATCGGCGTGGATGGCAGCAAATCCGGGCTTCAGCTGAAATTCGACGGGCGCGCCTATAAGGCGCTTGGCAGCAGTGACCGCATCGTGCTGGCCGGGCGGTTGCAGATGGGATCGGTGATCGGCCCGTCGCTGTCTGAGGTTTCGCCCACCCTGCTGTTTTACTCCGGCGGCGCAGGATCGGTGCGCGGTCAGGAGTTCCAGTCGCTGGGCGTGCCTGCGGCGGGCGGGATCTCCGGCGGGCGCGGCTATCTGGCCCTATCGGGCGAGGTACGCGGGCGGATCGGCGAGAAATTCACCCTGGTCGGCTTTTACGATGTCGGGCTGGTGGATGCGGAGAGTTTTGTCTCCTCGGACTCGGCCCGCCATGCCGGCGCCGGGTTCGGGCTGCGCTACGACGTGGCCGGGATCGGCGCTATCCGTCTGGATCTGGCCTATCCGGTAGACGGTGGCAGCGACGACGGCTTGCAATTCTACATCGGGATAGGACAGGCATTTTGAAACATCTTCTCGCAGCCCTCCGCCCTGCCACCCTGTTCTCGCCGCTGCTCGTTGCTGTGGCGCTGACAATGGCCCCTCTGGAAACACCCGCGCAGGAGCGCCAAGAGAGCGGTGGCCTGCTGGTTGATTTTCTCGAAGACACGCTCTCGGGCGAGAGCCGCGCGATCCGCGTTACCGGGCTGGAGGGAGCGCTGTCCTCTCAGGCTACGCTGCAAAAGCTGACCGTGGCAGATAGCGAAGGCATCTGGCTGACCATTGAGGGCGCAGAACTGGACTGGAACCGCCTAGGCCTGCTGCGCGGTGATTTCTCCATCAACACGCTAAAGGCGGATCGCATTCATATCGAACGCGCACCCGCTGCGCCGCTGGACGACCCCAACCTGCCAACCCCCGAGGCGGCGCCGTTCCAGCTGCCGGAGCTGCCGGTGTCGATCAATATCGGTGAAATCAAGGTTGGGCGGCTGACACTTGGGCAGGATCTGGTCGGGGTGGCGGCGGTGCTGACCCTTGATGGTTCGATGAGCCTTGCCAATGGCGCGCTCGATAGCGCCTTGCAGATCACCCGGTTGGACCGCGACAGTGATCAGCTCACCCTGGAGGCGGGTTTTGCCAATGACACCGGCAACATCACGGTTGATATGGTGTTGCAGGAGGAAGACGGCGGGCTTGTGTCCACCGCGCTTGGCCTGCCAGGCGGCCCCGATATCCGTCTCGCCCTGCAAGGACGCGGACCGGTTGAGGATTTCAGCGCCGAACTGGCACTGGATACCGACGGCACCCGACGCCTCGGCGGTACTGTTGTTCTGTCGCCTGCCGGCGACGCCCCGGCGGATCCCAGCGCGGGCAGCCGCCCCATTGGCTTTCGTGCGGATCTGAACGGCGATATCACCGCGCTGGTCGATCCGGTCTATCAGCCGTTCTTCGGCCCAGACATGCGCGCCCGGCTGCGCGGCCAGACCCGCGCCATGGGCGGGGTGATGATCGACGATCTGGCGCTTTCGACACAGGCGCTGGAGGTTTCCGGTTTTGTTGAAATGGCCGCCGGTGGCGAACTTGAAAGCGCCGATCTGAGCGCTGCGGTCACCCCTCCGCCGGGACAGGAAGCGGTGGTCCTGCCGGTGGCAGGCGGTTCGACCACGGTCACCGACCTTGCGCTCCATGCACGGAAACCCGCTGGCCGCGACTGGACCGTGACCGCACGGATGAAACGGCTGGCCAACCCCGCGCTGCGCATTGCCCGTGCCGAGTTGGAGATGACCGGCACCCTGGACCAGAGCAGCGGTCTGGCGCTGGATGGGCAGATCGCCGCCGCGCTGACCGGGCTGCGCCCCACCGACCCTGCATTGGCCGAGGCCCTGGGGGCGGCAATCACCTTTGACGGGCAGGTCACCACAGATGGACCCGGCGCGCTGCGTATCACCAATATGCTGCTGTTGGGCGCGGATTACGGTGCGACCGGCGCGGTCACCATCGACGGTCTGGAAAGCGGGCTGCGCATCTCCGCCGATATTGACGCCAACGCCCAGAATCTTGCGCGTTTCTCCAGCCTTGCGGGACAATCTCTGGACGGGCGGATGACGGCAAAGGCCGTCGGCTCCACCACCCCGCTGTCTGGGGCCTTTGACATTGACCTCGCAGTTCGGGGTCAGGACCTCTCGGCGGGATTGAGGCCTGTCGATGACCTGATCGGCGGCACCACCACCATTGCGCTCAAGGCCGGTCGGGACGAGGCCGGGCTCAGCATCGACCGCTTCGCGCTGGAGGCCAAAGGGCTGACCGCGCGGGCCAATGGGCAACTGGGCAGCACCAGCGGCAACCTGTCCCTCGGCGCCACGCTGAAGCAGCTGGAGAAGGTCCTGCCGCAGGCCCCCGGAGCGCTGCAATTCAGCGCGGATATCACCCGCGAGAACCAGACGTTTTCGGGCATTGCCGAGCTGCAAGGCCCGAAATCCTCCCGCGCGGAACTGACCGGCCAGATCAATATCAACGGCGATGGCGATCTGGAGTTCGACGCCGCGATCAACGCGCTTGAACGTTTTGTACCGACCCTCGCCGGATCATTGAGCGCCAAGGGCACTGCCAGCCGCCGCGCCGGGGTCTGGACCTTTGACGGCGCGGCCGAAGGACCGGCGGGGCTATCGGCTGATCTCGATGGTACGGTCTCCGAAAACAAAGGGGACGCTGATATTACCTTTGACGCGCTGGTGGCCGAGGTACAGCGCTTCGTTCCCGGGCTGCCGGGGCGGCTGACCGCCGAAGGCACCGCCCGTCGCCGCGATGGGGTCTGGCAGATCGATAGCCGCGCGATTGGCCCGGCTGGCGTCACCAGCACCGTAGCGGGCAGCTGGGACGAGGTGCAGGGCCGTGCCGATATTGATGCCAGGGGACAGCTGCGTCTGGAGGGGCTGAACCCCTTCATGTCACCCAATCTGATCCGTGGCCCCGCCCAGTTCGATCTCTCGCTGGAAGGGGAGCCATCGCTGGCCAACCTCAGCGGGCAGATCCGTACCAGTGGGACGTCGCTGGCAATTCCGGCTGCCGCCCAGCGGATAGATGACATCACCGCCACCGTCTCTATTGCGCGGTCCAGAGCCGATCTTCAGCTGACGGCGCAGCCCCGCGATGGCGGCCAGCTGCGGGTCAGCGGACCCATCGGGCTGATCGCGCCCTTTGATGCGCAGTTGCAGATTGCGCTCACCAATGTCGGTCTCAGCGATCAGCTGTCCTATGACACGCAACTCTCTGGTGCGCTGTCTCTGACCGGGGGGCTGATCGGAACCAAAAGCCTGTCAGGGCGGATTGATGTGGGCGAGACCAATATCAACCTTGCGACCGCAGGCGGCTCCGTTACCGCAGCGCCGATCCCGGATATCCGCCATCAGGGTGAGCCTGCCGAGGTGCGCCGCACGCGCGCCCGTGCCGGGCTGATCAACACCGGCGGCGGCGGTGGCGGCGCTGGCCGAACCCTGCTTGACGTGCTGATCAGCGCGCCCAATCGCATCAACGCCCGTGGGCGTGGCGTTCGTGCCGAGCTGGGCGGCCAGATCCAGCTGCGCGGCAGCACCGCGAACCTGGCGCCATCAGGCCAGATCAGCCTGATCCGTGGCACCTTTGATATTCTTGGACGACGGCTGGCGCTTGATGAGGGGCAGATCACCCTGCAAGGCGACCTGCGCCCCTATCTGCTCTTGCGCTCCTCGGCAGCGACCTCCGAAGGCACCGCGACGCTCGAACTCTCCGGGCTGATCGACAGCCCCTCGATCAAGGTGACCTCCGAGCCGGAACGCCCAAGCGAGGAGGCATTGGCGCTATTGCTGTTTGGCGACAATATTCAGGACCTCTCCCCGCTGGCGCTGGCACGGCTGGCGAGCTCCGTCGCTACGCTCAGCGGGCGCGGCGGCAGCAATCGGGCCGAGAGCAAACTGCGCGATGAAACCGGCGCCAGCAATGTTGAGCTGGGTCTCGACAATATCGGCGCGGGCCTTCTGGATATCGGCGGCTATGTGTCGGAGAACGTCTATACCGATTTCAATGTCAACACCCGCGGCGACAGTGAGCTGAGCATCAATCTGGATGTGAGCAAGAGCCTCACCGTCACCGGCAAGGTGGATGGCGAAGGCGAGACCGGGATCGGCCTCTTCTTCAAACGCGACTATTGATCTGCGCCCCAGCCATGGGCGCGGTTCAGCGGCTGCGGCCGGCCATTTCGATTGCAAAACGCGCCGCCCCGCTGACGCCTGCGGCATCGTCGGTGATCAACCACAGCGGCGTGGTTTCACACCGGCTCTGCACGCCGGTCGCAGGTTGCAGGAAGCTTTTGAGGAAAATCTCGCAGGCCGGGGTGCCGAGCACGCCCCGTGCCACGCTGCCGGCAAAAAAGATCCCCTGTCCCGGCATATAGGTCGGCACCAATTCGCGGGCAAAATCCCCCAGCAGCCGCGCCCAGCTGGTCACCGTCTCGGCGGCAGGGCTGTCGGCATCGGCAAGATAATCCGCGACGATCTGCGCGCCGCCCTCTGCCGCGACGCCATGCAGCGCCTGATGATAGCGCACCAGCCCGCGCCCCGAGAATAGATCCTCATTGGTTGCAAAACCGGCAGCTCGCTCTCCAAGCCGTTCGACCAGACCACGCGCGACAGGCGCCGACAGGCTGGTATGGCCCATCTCGGCTTCGGCAGTGTGGCCATCCACCGACAAGGACACGTTGAAGCCGGTGCCGATGCCAGCCACCAGCGCCTGCTGTCCGCGCTGGTGTCCCGCCCGCAGCGACGACAGCTGGCCGGGGATCAGTGCGGGCAGCGAATGCCCGAGCGCGGCCAGATCGTTGATCACGTCAACCCGCGCGCCCTCGCCTAGCTGCAACTGCTGACCCAGGTCCGCTGCCGTCCCCTGCCAGTTGCGGTTGGTCAGCTGATATTCATTGCCATAGACAGGCCCCGCCACCGCGATGCAGGCACCGGCCAAAGGCGGCAGATCGGGCTGCGAGCAATAGGCCGCAAGCACGTCATCGAGACTGGAAAAGCTATCATTAGCAAAGCTTTGCAGCGCCGTGACGCCGATTTCAGGACCGGCAAGGGCCAGCCGCGTATTGCTGCCGCCCACGTCGCCAACCAGCACTGTCATGTCCGAGCCCATGTGCTCTGTCCCTCTGCATGTCCGATTTTTGCGAGACACTGCCGTATTCAGCGTCGAAATGCAATTCTGCGACGGTCATAGTTTTAGCGCTAACATAATGCAATATACTTGCCACGGATCGATGTTTTTGCACAGTTGGAACTGTCCGACCAGGAGCCACGATGACCGGCACAGATGATCCTCCCAGCCCCGCCGCGCCGAAAGCGCCCGATGGGTTGACCCGCCGGTTTCGTGCCCGTCTTGCGGATCGGTTCGACAGCAGGATCGTCATGCCATTTGATCGCCTGCGGTTTCGTGCAACGCTCCGGCACCTGTCGGGGCCGCGCCAAATTCATCAACCGCGCGAAGCGGTTACCGTGGTCGCGCTGGTGCGGGACGGAGCCTATTACCTTGATGTTTTTCTCGCCCATTACCGCGCGCTTGGGGCGGCGCATTTCGTCTTCTGCGACACCGGCTCCAGCGACGACACGCTGGCCCGGCTAGCGGCAGAACCGGATGTCACGGTGCTGCAATCCCGCCTGCCCTGGGGCCGCTTTGAAAATATCTTTCGCGGTTATGCGGCGCGGAAGTTTTGCGCCGGTCGCTGGTGTCTTTTCGCCGATATGGACGAAATCCTTGAATTCGAGGGGCAGGCGCAGCTCGGCCTGACCGGGCTGGTGCGCTATCTGGATCGGCATGGGTATAGCGCGATGATGGCGCAGATGCTGGAAATGTTTCCCAAGGCGCCGCTGCAATCGGTCGCGCAGCACGCCTACCCGGAGGTGCAGCAGAGCTTCTGCCACTACGACATAAGCGCGGTGCGCGCGCTACCCTATCATGATCCGGCTACCGGGCTGGGGTTCTTCCTGTCCCAGAACCAGCTGCCAGATGCGCCCGCGCCTGCACCCAGAATGCAGTTCGGTGGCATTCGCGGCGCCGTCTTCGGAGAGAACTGTTGCCTCAGCAAACACCCGTTGGTTTTTGTCGGTGCAGACGTCGGCCCGGCGGTGCATCCGCATCTGTCGACCGGTGTGCAGGTCGCCGACACGATGGCAGTTCTGAAGCACTATAAATTTGCCAATGATCCGATGGCGCGGGATCAGGCCTCCCTGTCCCGCGCGGCCATCTCCCATGGCGAGGATGCGCTGCGTGTTGCGGGCTTTGCCACGACGCCGGATCTCAGGCTATGGTCCGAAAAGGCTCAGCGCTATGACGGGCCGGAAACCGGGCCGCAACAGCTGCGCGAGGCCGGTTTCCTGCAGGTTTCCCCGCGTTATCTGGCCGAGAGCGCAGCATGACCCGAGATGTGCAGGATTCGCCGGTCGCCGCCCAGACGCCGCCGATTGTCGATGCCGTCGTCATCGGCCGCAACGAAGGGGCGCGGCTGCTGGCTTGCCTGCGCAGCCTGCAAGGTCAGCTGCGTCGGGTGATCTATGTCGACAGCGGGTCGACGGATGGGTCGGTCGCCGCGGCCGAGGCGCTGGGGGTAAAGGTTGTCAGCCTCGATATGAGCGAGCGGTTCACCGCTGCCCGCGCCCGCAATGCAGGTCTGGCCCATCTCGACGGCGACTGTACCTATGTGCAGCTGGTGGATGGCGATTGCGAGGTGGTGCCGGACTGGATCGCCAGCGCAACCGCGCGGCTGGAGGCTGATCCCCGGCTGGCGGTGGTCTGTGGGCGGCGGCGCGAACGTCACCCCGACAGCTCGATCTACAACCAGCTCTGCGATCACGAATGGGACACTCCGGTCGGCCCGGCGAAGGCCTGTGGCGGCGACGCCCTGATGCGGCTTCGCGCCCTGCAGGAGGTTGGCGGCTATCGCAACGACCTGATCGCGGGCGAAGAGCCTGAGCTGTGCCTGCGTCTGGCACGCGCGGGGTGGTCAATCTGGCGGCTGGATGCCGAGATGACATTGCACGATGCCCAGATGCTCCGGTTTTCGCAGTGGTGGCAGCGCAGCCGCCGTGCGGGTTTCGCCTTTGCCGAGGGGGCGGCGCTGCATGGCGCCGGTCCCGAACGCCATTGGGTTGCGGAAACCCGGCGGGCGCTGATCTGGGGCGCCGGGATCCCGGCCCTCATCCTGATGCTGCTGCCGTTTTCCGGTTGGGCGCTGCTATTGTTGCTGGTCTACCCGGTGCAGTTCCTGCGGCTGGCTACCCGGATGGGCCGTCGTCGCGCATTCTATTCCATTCTCGGCAAATTTGCCGAGGCACAGGGCGCGATGGAATATCACTGGCTGCGACTGCGGGGGCGCAAACGCGGATTGATGGAGTACAAATAACTGCCGCTATACCGGCCAGGTCAGGCCAGTTTCCGTCAGGGGTGGCGCAGCCTGAGCGCGTGAAGCAGCTGACCCGGCAGGATTGCCAGACAGCGCAGATAGCGCGGACCCAGGCGGCGCGGGCTGCTCAGCGCCCGCCACAGCCATTCCAGGGCCAATCGGCGCACCCAGGCGGGCGCTCTTTTCTGATGGCCGCCCAGAAAATCAAGCCCCGCGCCAACTGAGGCAAAGCCGACCTCGGGCGCAAGAGCGCGACCACGGGCGGCCATGATCTCCTGTTTGGGGGCGCCAAGCGCCAGAAAACACAGGCCAATCTGCTTGCGCGCAAGCTCGCGCAGGATCTGCTCCGCAGCCTCGCTGCCGGGGTCAAAGCCCGTCGGCGGCGCGTGGCACCAGGCGATTTCAAGCCCCGGCACCTCAGCTTTCAATGCCGCGGAGGCATCCTGAAGCGCGGCTTCGGTGCTGCCTACAAGAGCAACAGGCACCCCGGCGCGCGCGGCCCAACGACAAAGCGGCAGCACCATGTCGGAGCCCGGCATCAGCGCCACCGGTCGTTGTGCCAGCCGCGACAGCCAGACAATGGGCCGCCCATCAGCCACCACGAAATCCTGTGCGGCATAGGCTTTCAGAAAGGCAGGCGAGCTGTGCATTTTCACCAGGTGATCCAAATTCACCGTCGCCAGCGCAAAGCCACGACGGGTCTGGAAATGCCCCATCACCGCCTGTTCCAGCCGCGCCGGATCGGCAATGTTCACATCAATCCGTGTGTCCTGAATATCAAAATACACCCGCATCCCCCCTCATGCGCCAGAAGCGACGCCCCTCTTCGATCACATGGCCTTGCATCTGTTTCAAGAGTTTACCTCAGAATACGAATGCGGGCGACAGCGCAGACATCTGGGGCTAAACTTATGGTCACGGGGGCAAATACAGGAGCGCAGGGCCGCACGCGATGCCAAATGCTTTGGCCTATCTTATGCTGATCGCCTGGCCGGTGATCGCATACAAACTGTTTCGGCGTCTGCCGTTGCAGCAGGCTATTCTTTGGTGCGTCATCGGCGGCTATCTGTTCCTGCCACCGCTTGCGGTGTTCGACCTGCCATTGGTCCCGGATATGGACAAGGATTCCATTCCAGCCGTCGTCGCTTTTGTGATCTGTGTCTATATCCTGCGTAAGCGGGTGGAGATCTGGCCCCGCCATCCGGTGATGCGGGCGCTTGTGGCGCTCTTCCTCGGTTCGGTCATTGCAACCGTCCTGACCAATGGTGACCCGATCGTGTTCCGCGTTCTTGAAAACGCCGAACCCATCGTCTTTCCGACCTATGCCCTGCCCGGGCTGCGCTGGCGCGACCTCGGATCGGTGATGATCAACCAGTTGATCGTCTTGCTGCCATTCTTTCTGGCGCGCCGCTACCTCTCACATCCCGACCAGCAGCGGCAGCTGGTGATGGTGCTGATGGTGGCCGGGCTGATCTATTCGATACCTTCGCTGTTCGAAGTCCGGTTCAGCCCGCAGATCAACACCTGGGTTTATGGATTCTTTCAGCATGATTTCAGCCAGACCATGCGTCAGGGCGGGTTCCGACCGATTGTATTCCTGCCCCATAGCCTGTGGCTGGCGCTGTTCGTGCTGATGTCAGTGCTGGCCGCAACATCGCTGGCCCGCAGTGCCGAAGGCCCGGACAAGCGACGCTATACCATGGCGGCGATTTACCTTTTTGCGGTGCTGATCCTGTGCAAGAGCATCGCCTCGCTGGTCTATGGCCTGATTTTCACACCCTTTGTGGCGATGGCTTCCTACCGGATGCAGATGCGGCTGGCGCTGGCATTGGGGGTGGTGGCGATTGTCTATCCGATGCTGCGCAACCTTGGGCTGGTGCCCGTGGATGCCATCCTTGCGCAGGCCCAGGCCTTCAGTCCCGAACGGGCGCAATCGCTGGGCTTTCGGTTCACCAATGAGGCGCTTATGCTGGATCGCGCCGCCGACAAACCCTGGTTCGGCTGGGGCGGCTGGGGGCGTAATCTGGTACGCAACCTCGAAAGCGGAGAGATCGAATCGATCCCGGACGGTCGCTGGATCCTTGTCTTTGGTACCTTTGGCTGGGTTGGCTATATCGCCGAGATGGGCCTTCTGGCCGGGCCCTTGGTGCTGCTGTGGCAACAGATGCGCCGCCATGCGGCTGCAACGCTGTCGCCCTTTGCCGCGCCTCTGGCACTGATGCTGGCGGCGACGCTGGTCGATATGCTGCTGAACGCGACGCTGACCCCGGTGACATGGCTCTGCGCCGGGTCGGTGCTTGGCTATGCTGAGCGCCTGCGATACCCCGGCCTGTTCACGCCAAAACGGCAGCTGTTCGACGGCCATCAGGCGCTCGCCACCGCGCCGCTGGCCAAGGCACGGCGCAGTGTGCTGTGATGCCGCATTCTCTTCGCAATTCAGGCCGAATTGGACACAATCTGTCCCTATCGATACCGTATATATTTTGCAGGGTTCACACTGCGCACAGGGTAATCCGTCGGCTTGGGGGCCAGCGGGCGCACGCCCTGTTCACAGATTGGGGACCAATTCGTGCCACTGTTGCAAGACCTTTGCGCTCGCAGGGTCAGTGTTGTTGATTGGTTAGGGTTACGTTCGGGCAAGGCTCTTGTTTCGGACACATGGGTTGAGGACGATTGGGGCAATTGAAAACATCCGCGAAAACCACAGATCGCACTCCGTTTGACGCGTCACGCTACAGCGGCGATATCGCCATTGTCGGCATGTCGCTCTGCGTGCCGGGAGCGCAGTCGCCGCAGGCGTTCTGGCAAAACCTGCGTGACGGTGTGGAATCGATCAAACCCGTCAGCGAGCAGGATCTGCTGGCCGCAGGCGAAGACCCCGAGACGCTGTCCGACCCCAATTACGTCGCCGCTACCGCTGCGCTGGACGGCTACGCCGAATTTGACGCCGAGTTCTTTGGCTTCAGCCCAAAAGAGGCGGCCATTCTCGACCCTCAGCACCGCAAATTCCTCGAAGTCGCCTGGGGCGCGATGGAGGATGCAGGTCACCCGCCCGAAAGCCTGAACGGCCCCATCGGGGTTTATGCGGGCTGCGGCATGGGCAGCTATTTCTACTTCAACATCTGCTCCAATAAACCGCTGGTGGATGACGTGGGCATGTTCCTGCTGCGCCATACCGGCAACGACAAGGATTTCCTGTCGACCCGCGTCAGCCATGTCTTTGATCTGAAGGGACCATCGGTCAACATTCAGACGGCCTGCTCCACCTCGCTGGTGGCGGTGCATTATGCCAGCAAGGCCTTGCGCGAGGGCGACTGCGACATGGCTCTTGCCGGCGGCGTCACCATCGAACTGCCACAGGGCCGCGGCTACCTGTTCAAGGAAAACGAGATCCTGTCGCCCGACGGCCACTGCCACGCCTTTGACCACCGTGCACAGGGCACGGTCTTTGGCTCCGGTGCCGGGGCGGTTGCCCTTCGCAGGCTGGAAGATGCGCTGGCCGATGGCGATCATATCTGGGCGGTGATCAAAGGCTCTGCGATCAACAATGATGGCGCCGACAAGGCCGGCTATCTGGCCCCCTCGGTCGAGGGGCAGGCCAGCGCCGTGCGACAGGCGCTGCGCGCCGCCAAGACCCCGCCGGACACCATCGACTATGTCGAATGCCACGGCACTGGCACCTATCTTGGTGACCCGATCGAGGTCACCGCGCTGACCGAAGCCTACCGCGAAACCACCGCCGCCGTGGGTTACTGCCGTATCGGATCGGTCAAGACCAATATCGGCCATCTGGATACCGCCGCCGGCGTCGCCGGGCTGATCAAGACCGCCTTGTCGCTGCATCATGGTCAGATCCCGCCCAGCCTCGGCTATGAGGCACCCAATCCGGCGATTGATTTTGAAACCGCGCCTTTTGTGGTCAATGACCGGTTGCGAGACTGGACCTCGGCCAAGGGACCGCGCCGCGCTGCGGTCAACGCCCTCGGGGTGGGCGGCACCAATGCCCATGTCGTGCTGGAACAGGCTGCACCCCGCCCCGCACCGGAGGACAGCGATTTTCCGTTTCAGGTGCTCTGCCTATCGGGCCATTCGAAGGCCGCGCTGAATGCCAATGCCAGTGCCCTGGCCGCGCATCTGCGCGCGAACCCGGATCTGCCTCTGGCCGATGTGGCCTATACGCTGAAGGAGGGCCGCCGAAGCTTTGCCAAGCGTCGCACCCTGGTGGCCGAAACCGCCGAGGAGGCCGCAGCGCTGCTTGAGGCGGGCGACCCCAGACGCGTGTTTGACCACGACAGCGCCGACCGTCCGCCGGAGGTGGTTTTCATGTTCCCCGGCGGCGGCGCGCAATATGCGGGTATGGCGCGGGATCTCTACGAAACCGAGCCTGTCTTTGCCGATTGGATGGACCGGGGCCTCGACCACCTTCAGGCGCAGCTGGACTATGACATCCGCGCGCTGTGGCTGCCGGAACCGGGGGAAGAAGACGCCGCCAATGCCCGGCTGCAACAGCCGTCGGTGCAATTGCCGCTGATCATGATCGTGGAATTTGCGCTGGCGCAGCTCTGGATCAGCTGGGGCATCCGCCCTGCCGCGCTGGTGGGACATTCGATGGGTGAAAACACCGCCGCCTGTCTGGCCGGTGTGCTGTCGTTTGAGGATTGCATCGATCTGGTGCTGCTGCGCGGACGGCTGTTCGACAAGGTGCCTGCCGGCGGGATGCTGTCGATTTCCCTTCCACTGGATGAGGTTGAGGCCCGGCTTTCGCCGGATCTGGACATCGCCAGCGTCAATGCCCCACGCCTCACTGCCGTGTCCGGCCCGCAGGAGGCGCTGGATGCGCTTGCGGCTCAGCTCACCGCCGATGAGGTGGATCACCAGCGGATCCAGATTGATATTGCCGCCCATAGCCGGATGCTGGAGGGCATTCTGGATGAATACCGCCAGTTCCTGCGCGGGTTGACCCTGACAGCACCGGGACGCCCGATCCTGTCGAACCGCAGCGGCCAGATCCTGACCGACGCCGAGGCCACCGACCCCGAATACTGGGTTGCCCAGCTGCGCAATACGGTCATGTTTGCCGCCTGTCTTGATACGCTGGCTGACGTGCCGAACCGCATCTACCTGGAGGTCGGCCCCGGTAAGGCGCTGTCCTCGCTGGCGCAGATGGCGCCGAAGATCAAACCCGGTCAGGTGCTCAGCTCATTGCGCCATCCCGAGCAGATGATGGCGGATGATGCCTATTTCTTTGGGGTGATCGGACGACTCTGGGCCTGCGGGCTGGACGCCGATTGGGATCAGATCTGGGGCGATGCACGGCGTCAGCGCCTGCCGCTGCCAACCTATGCGTTTCAGCGCAGCCGCTATTTCATCGAGCCCGCGGCCCCGGCCCGCGCCGAGGCTGCCATCATCACCCCGGCCCGCCACGACCAGCTGTCGCACTGGGGATCGCGCCCCAGCTGGCGGCCCGCATTGGCAAGCTGCGATCTGGACGTCACCGGCGAACTGGATCAGCAGCCCGAAACCTGGCTGCTGTTTGAAGACGACGCCGGGCTCTGCTCCGAACTGGCCGCAAGGCTGGATCAGGCAGGCCACCGGGTGGTGCGGGTGCGCCCCGGCGACACCTATGCGCAACTGAGCGAAACCCGCTATATGCTGGCGCCCGAACAGGGGCGCGCGGGCTACGATGCGCTGCTTGCCGATCTGGCGCTGGCCGATCTTCTGCCCAGCCGTATCGGTCATTTCTGGCTGGTAACCGAGGGCGAGACCTTCAGGCCCGGCGCCTCCTTCTTTGATCGCAATCTGGAGATGGGATTTTATGCGCTGACCGCGCTGGGGCAGGCTCTGGCCCAGATCGACCTACCGCAGCCACTGCATATGACAGTGTTCACCACCGGCGCGGCCCAGCTGCGCGACGAACCGCTGCCCTACCCCGAAAAGGCGATGATCGCGGGCCCTGCCGGTGTGCTGCCGCGCGAAATTCCCGACCTTACCTGCGCCACGGTCGATATCGAACTGCCGCGCCGCCCCGGTGGGCTGCGGCGCTGGCTGGCGGAGGACCAGCCCGCGTCGATTGCGGATCGCCTGCTGGAGGAGCTGCTGGCGGAGCCTGCAAATGACACCGCACTCTGGCGTGGTGACAAGCGCTACACCCTGCGGTGGCGCCCTGTGGAGCTGTCGGAGGAGGAGCAGATCACATCGTCACTCCCCGGCTTCCGCGAGGGTGGCACCTATCTGATCACCGGCGGCTACGGCGGCATCGGACGCACCATCGCCGCGGATCTGATGCAGAGCTATGGCGCCAATGTGGTGCTGATCTCGCGCGGTGGCCTGCCCCCGCGTGACCAATGGGACAGCTATCTGAACCGCCACAGCCCGGCCAATACAACCGCCCAGCGCATCCGCGCCGTGATGGCATTGGACGCCATTGGCAGGGGCCGGGTCTTGCCGCTGGCAGCCGATGTCTGCAACAGCGAACAGATGCGCGCAGCCGTCGCCAAGGCCGAGACCGCCTTTGGCCCCATCACCGGTGTCATCCATGGCGCAGGCCAGATCAATGACGCGCCGGTTCTGGCCAAGACCGAGGACGACATTTCCCAGGTGCTCGCCCCGAAAGTCAGCGGGTTGCGGGTACTGGACGCCATTTTCGGCACCGACACGCTGGAGCTGATGGTGCTGTTCTCCTCCTCCTCGACGGTGACGCGCCCGATCGGCCAGGTCGATTACGTCGCCGCGAATGAATATCTCAACGCCTTTGCCAAGCACCGCAGCGGTGCCGGGGCTGCGGGCAACACAACCCGTGTCGTTGCCGTCGATTGGGGGGTCTGGGCAGATGTCGGCATGGCGGCAGATGCCATTGGCGCCCGCCAGCAGGAGGCCGGTGATGATCCGATCCCCTGTGATCAGCCGTTGTTTGACAGCCGCCAGTTTGCCCCGGATGGCGGGGTGCTGTTTCATCGTCGGCTGAGCAGCGACCAGTGGATCCTTGATGAACACCGCACCAAGGATGGCACTGCATTGATCCCCGGCACCGGCTATATCGAATATGCCGCCGAGGCACTTGCCGAACTGGGGCATGAGGCGCCTTTTGCCCTGCGTGATCTCTATTTTCTGCGCCCGCTCGTGGTCTCGGAGACAGCCGCCTGCGATATGGTCGTGCGGCTGCTGCCGGTAGAGCGCGGTTATGAGTTTGCCGTCTATAGCCGCACGGCGGAGGGATACGCCCTGCATGTTCAGGCGCTGCTGGAGACGGATATCGCGGCGCGGCAGCCCGGTCGGCACCCCCTGCCCGATCTGCTACCGGTGGCCACCGAAACGTCACCCTGTACCAAGCGCGAACGGCTACGGACACCACAGGAGGCGCATCTGAAGTTCGGCCCGCGCTGGCATGTCCTGCAACAGATGCGACAGGGGACGGGCGAAGGCATTGCCCGGCTGCAACTGCCGGCCATCGCCGCCAAGGACGGCACGCTGCTGCCACCCGGCCTGATGGATCTTGCCACCGGATGGGCGATTGACCTGATTCCCGCCTATCGCGGTGCCGCGCTCTGGGTGCCGGTGTCCTATGACGGTATCGAGGTCTTTGCTCCGCTGCCCTGCGACGTGCTCAGCCATATGCGGCTGATGGACAGCGATGCGACCAGTGCCCGGTTCGACATCACCCTGACCACCGAAGATGGCACCGTGCTGGTTGAGGTCCGGGGCTTTCAGATGCAGCAGCTGCCCGGTGCAACCAAACTGGCCCCGGCAGAGGGAGCAGACGCCAGCGGCGCGGATCTGGGGCTGGCCGCATCGCCGGGCGCACAGCCGCTGTCGCCCGAGGAACGCCGACTGCATCGCAATATCAGCCAGGGCATCCGCGCCGAAGAAGGCCCGGACGCGCTGCGCCGGGCGCTGGCGACTGGCCTGTCGCAGGTGGTGGTATCCTCCCTCGCGCTGCCGGATCTGATGGCACAGGCCGATCAGCCTCCGCAGCAGGCGCGCGAGGACAGCCAGAGCTTTGAACGGCCACAGCTCGACACCGACTACCTCGCCCCGCGCAACGCGGTTGAGGAGGAGATCGCGGCGCAGTTTGCCCGGCTGCTTGGGGTGGCGCAGGTCGGGGTCGACGACAGCTTCTTCGACCTTGGCGGCCATTCCCTTGTCGCGGTCCGGCTCTTTGCACAGATCAAGCGCAGCTTTGGAGTCGATCTGGCGATTTCCACCCTGTTTGAGGCCCCCTCCGTCGCGAGGCTCGCCGAACTGGTGATCGCCCGCACCGGCGGCGGCCTCACCACCGAAACCTCTGCCGACCACACAGGCACGCCCCAGGCCGAGACGCCGACATATACCCATCTGGTGCAGCTCCACCCCGGCGATGGCACCGGGCGACGGCCTTTCTTTCTGGTGGCCGGCATGTTCGGCAACGTTCTGAACCTGCGCCATCTGGCGCTGATGGTTGGCAAGGACCGCCCGGTCTACGGGCTGCAGGCCCGTGGCCTGATCGGCGACGACGCCCCGCATGACCGGCTTGATGCGGCAGCGCGCGACTATCTCGCCGAAATCCGCAGCATCCAGCCGGAGGGGCCTTATCTATTGGGCGGGTTTTCCGGCGGCGGGCTGACCGCCTATGAAATGGCCCAGCAATTGCGCGCCAGCGGCGAAGACACCGCCGCGCTGATCCTGCTGGACACACCGTTGCCGATGCGACCTGAGCTGAACCACCGCGACAAGGCGCTGATCAAATGGGCCGAGCTGCGCCGCAAGGGCATCGGGTATCTGGGCGAATGGATCGGCAATCGCATCGCCTGGGAGATCGAAAAACGCCGGTATGCCGCCAGCGAAGACAGCAGCGCACCCGTGTTCAACAACCGCAAAGTCGAACTGGCCTTCCGCGCCGCCTTGCCCGCTTATGAGCTGCGCCCGTGGAGCGGACCTCTCACATTGTTCCGCCCGCCGCTTGATCGCCATTGGCAGGTCTCGGCAGGGAACTGGGTCAGCCGCGAGCGCGAATATGTCTATGACGACAACGACTGGACCCGCTGGGCGCCAGCGATCGAGGTCGTCGAGGTGCCGGGTGATCACGACAGCATGGTGCTGGTGCCCAACGTCAGCGTGCTGGCAGGCGAGGTCAAGGCGCGGCTTGATGCAGCCGACGCCGCCGCGCTGCGCCAAAGCGCGCCAAAGGCGGCAGAATGACCATGACCGACAGCCCCGCCCCACAGCAGACGGAGACCTGCGCGCGCCCGGCAGCCGGGGCCGAACCGGCGCGTATTCTGACCATCATCCTGAACTACAAGACGCCCGAAATGACGCTGGACTGTGCCGCCGCCGCGCTGGAGCAGATGAACGCGCTGCAAGGTGAGGTGGTGATCATAGACAATGGCTCTGGCGATGGGTCCTATGACAAATTGCTGACGGCGGTGCAGGAGCGTGGCTGGCTGGACAGCGGCCGCCTGCGCCTGATCGCCAGCGACCGCAACGGCGGGTTTGGGGCGGGCATGAACATCGGCTTTCGCCTCGGCCTCGCCGATGGCAGCGCGCCTGAGTTTTATTATCTGCTGAACTCGGATGCCTTTGTGCAGCCGGGAGCGATCCGCGCATTGCGGGATTTCTTGCAGGCCACACCAACCGCCGGGCTGGTCGGCTCTTATGTGCGGGGCACCGATGGGACGCCCCATTGCACCGCCTTCCGGTTCCCGACCATTGCGGGGGAATTCGAATCCTCGGTGCGGACCGGCATCGTGACCCGCCTGCTGAAAGATGCCGTGGTGCCCATGGAGATCCCGACCGAGCCAACCCAGCTGGATTGGACCGCTGGTGCCAGCCTGATGATCCGACGCGAGGTGATCGAGGCGGTTGGAGGTTTTGACGAGACCTTCTTTCTCTATTTCGAGGAAACCGAATTGTGCCACCGTGCCGCCCGCGCCGGATGGAGCACGCATTATCTGCCGGAAAGCGAGGTGGCCCATGTGGGATCCGCCTCAACCGGGATGAAGGATTGGCAGCGCACACCGCAATACTGGTTCGACAGCAGGCTGCACTACTTTCTCAGCACCCATGGGCGCGCCTATACGGTCGGAGCCACATTGGCGCTGATCACGGGCAGCCTGCTCTATGGGCTGCGGCGGCTGGTGTCGGACAAACCCGCCTCGGATCCGCCCTATTTTCTGCGGGACCTGATCGTTCATCATAGCCGCGCGATCTTTCGCCGCCGCCAAACCCAGCCTATGGAAACGCGCCAGACCCCGTCTCAACCGGAGGAGCAGAAATGACCCCATTCTCCTGTATCGTGCTTGGCAATGAATCGCTGCTTGTCGCCTGTGCCGACACCTTGATGGCCCGTGGCCACAGCATCGCCGCCGTAGTGACCAAAGACGCCGAAATCCGCCAGTGGGCCGCTGACAAGGGGCTGAGCGTGCTGGAGGATGCGCGCGACTTTGGCGGATCGGTGGACTGGCTGATGTCGATCGCCAATCTCGAAATCATCCCCGACAGCGTGCTGACCCGCGCGACCAAGGGCGGCGTCAATTTCCATGATGGACCTTTGCCGCGCTATGCCGGTCTCAATACGCCGAACTGGGCCCTGATCGAAGGGGCGACGGAATACGGTATCACCTGGCATATGATCGAAGGCGGTGTGGATGAGGGCGACATCCTCGCCCAGCGCCTGTTTGAGATTGCCGGGGATGAGACGGCCTATAGTCTCAACGCCAAATGCTACGCCGCGGCGATGGACAGCTTCGGCGATGTGCTGAGCCAGCTGGAAACCGACACGCTGGCGCGGCAGGCGCAGGATTTCAGCACCCGCAAGCTCTATACCCGCGCTGATCGGCCCGAAGCCGGCGCCCTGCTGGACCTGTCGCAGCCTGCGGCTGATGTGCACCGGCTGATCCGCGCGCTTGATTTCAACGGCTATTGGAACCCGCTCTGCGCGGGCAAGCTACATCTGGGCACGGAGGACAGCGCGCCGGTGGTGCTGATCGGCTCTGCCGAGGTGGTGCCGGGATCGGCGGCACCGGGCACGGTGCTAGCCGTCGACGACACCAGCGTCACGCTGGCCTGCGACGACGGCGCGCTGCGGCTGCTGGGGTTGCACCATAGCGATGGTCGCCTGATCCGCGCCGGCACCCATGTCCAAACCGGGGATGTGCTGCGGCAGCTGAATGCGGAGACGCGCCGCGATCTGACAGGGCGGCTGGCCGCAACACAGGCAAGCGAAGCCAGATGGCGCGCGGCCCTCGCCGCGCTGCCTGCCACGGATCTGCCGCTTGCCAGACCCGCGGGCGATGCCGGTGCCGATATCACCAGCCACGCGCTGAACCTGCCCGACGGCCATGCCATGACGGAGGCCGATGCGGTGACCACGGCGCTTGCCCTGGCGCTGTGCAGTTCAGGGTCCGAGGCTGCGGGGATCGCGCTTAGCAATGATGCGCTGCAACAGGCGGCGGTCACAGGGATGATCTGTGACTGGGTGCCGGTGCAATCCAGCCGCGACAGCTACCTGGCAGACCTGCAAACCCGCCTACGCGAGGATCTCGACAGCATCCGCAACAGCGGCGGATTCGCATCCGATCTGATCGCCCGCGCGCCAGAGCTGCGGCAGACCGCAGGCAGCGGCCTTTGCCCCGACATCGGCTGCAATCTGGGGAGCGACCGGCCCATTGCGGGATGTGCGGCGACGCTTTGCCTGACGGATGGCAGGTTGACTCTGGAGGCCGATAGCACACGCCTTGATGCGCAGGCCGTCGACCTGCTGATCGCTCGGATCAACATGCTGGTCGCAGCGCGCGACGCAGCGGCCGAGGGGACTTTTGCCGATCTGCCCGTTCTGCCAGAGACCGAACGGCAACAGATGCTGGTGGCCTGGAATGAAACCGCTCTGACCGGGACGCAGGACACCACCATCCCGGCAGAATTTGCAGCCCAGGTGGCGCGGACCCCGGAGGCCACAGCGCTGGTCTACGAAAATCAAAGCCTGACCTACGCGGAGCTATCTGAGGAGGTCGAACAACTGGCGGCGCTGCTGCGCCACCGGGGTGTTGCGCCGGGCAGCCATGTCGGCATCTATCTGGGGCGGAGCCCTGCGCTGGTCATCGCGGCGCTGGCGACCATGGCCGCGGGCGGGGCCTATGTGCCGCTTGATCCGGCCTATCCGGCGGATCGGATCGCGCATTTCATCACCGACAGCGCGGCCAGTGTGATCCTGACCGACAGCCGTCTGCGCGACCAGCTGCCCGGCACCGCATCTGCCGATGTTCTCTGTCTGGATGATCTGCCGGAGACACTCGCAGGCAGCGGTGGGCCGACCACCCAGCCGGGACCGCAGGATCTGGCTTATCTGATCTATACCTCCGGCTCTACCGGCACCCCAAAGGGGGTGATGGTGCGCCATGGCAATGTGGCAAATTTCTTTGCTGCAATGGACCAGCGGGTTCCGCATCAGCCGGGCGATTGCTGGCTGGCAGTGACCAGCCTGTCGTTTGATATCTCCGTGCTTGAGCTGTTCTGGACCCTGTCGCGCGGCTTCAAGCTGGTGCTGTCCAGTGATGAGGCACGGTTGCAGCTGTCCAATGGCCCCATCGCAACCAGCGACCGGGGGATGGACTTCAACCTGTTCTATTGGGGCAATGACGACGGCCCCGGTCCGCGCAAATATGAACTGCTGCTGGAGGGCGCGAAATTCGCCGATCAGCACGGGTTCAACGCGGTCTGGACACCGGAGCGGCATTTTCACGCCTTTGGCGGCCCCTATCCGAACCCGGCGGTAACCGGCGCGGCGGTGGCTGCGGTGACGAAGAATATCGGGGTGCGCGCGGGCTCCTGCGTGGCGCCGCTGCACCACCCGGCCCGGATTGCCGAGGAATGGTCGGTGATCGACAATCTGACCGGCGGCCGCGCCGGTATTGGCTTTGCCTCGGGCTGGCAGCCGGATGATTTCGTCCTGCGCCCCGAAAACACCCCCCCCGCCAACAAGCCTGCGCTGTTTGAGGCGATCGAGACCGTGCGCAAGCTCTGGCGCGGCGAGGAGGTTGCCTTCCCGCGCAAGGATGGCGGCGACCACGCGGTGCTGACCCAGCCGCGCCCGGTGTCAAAGGAACTGCCGGTCTGGGTGACAACGGCCGGCAACCCCGAGACCTGGCGCGAAGCTGGCAGCATCGGGGCCAATGTGCTGACCCATCTGCTGGGCCAGAGCATCGACGAAGTCGCGGGCAAGATCGCCATATACCACGACGCCCTGCGCGCGGCTGGTCACGATCCGCGCGATCACAAGGTCACGTTGATGCTACACAGCTATCTTGCCGATACCCGCGAGGAAGCCCGCGCCACGGCCCGTGAACCGATGAAGGATTACCTGCGCGCAGCGGCCGGTCTGATCAAGCAATACGCCTGGGCCTTCCCCGCGTTCAAGAAACCCGAGGGGGTGAAAAACCCGTTTGAAATGGATCTCGGGATGCTCTCGACAGAGGAGCTGGAGGCCATTCTGGACTTCGCCTTTGAACGGTATTTCGAAGACTCCGGCCTGTTTGGAACCATTGCCGATGCCATGCAGCGGGTCGAACAGCTGAAGCGGATTGGCGTTGATGAAATCGCCTGTCTGATCGACTATGGCATCGCGCCCGAGGTGGTGCTGGAGGGGCTGAAACCCCTTGCGGAGGTGCTGCGTCTTGCCAATGCCCCGCAGGAACTGGCGGCGGAGGATGTCTCGCTGGCGGCGCAGATCCTGCGCCATGGCGTCACCCATATGCAATGCACCCCGTCGATGGCGCGGATGATCACCGCGGATGCCGATGCGCGCCCGGTGCTGGGGCGGCTGTCGCACCTGCTGATCGGCGGGGAGGCGCTGCCGGGAGATCTTGTCGCGGATCTGCGCGGGGCGACCAGCGCAGAGATCCACAATATGTACGGACCGACGGAGACCACCATCTGGTCAACCATGCAGACCCTATGCGGCGTGCCCGCCGGGACCGCCCAAATCGGGGCGCCGATTGCCAATACCACTGTTTATGTCGTCAAGGACGATCTGTCTCCGCAGCCGGTCGGAGTGCCGGGGGAACTGCTGATCGGCGGCGCAGGCGTCACCGCCGGGTATTGGCAGCGCCCCGAGCTGACTGCGGAACGGTTTATTCCCGATCCCTTTGGTGATGCGGGCGCCGCGGTGACCTCGACCCATCTTTATCGCACCGGCGATCTGGTCCGCTGGCGCGGCGATGGCAAGCTGGAATTCCTCGGCCGTAGTGACCATCAGGTCAAGATCCGAGGCCAGCGGATCGAGCTGGGCGAGATCGAGGCCGCGCTTGCTGCCATGGACGGGATAACCGGCGCGGTTGTGGTGGCGCGCGACAGCGGGGCAGACACCCGGCTGGTTGCCTATGTCACCGGCGCGCTGCCGCCGGATCAGGCAGCGCTCAAGGCCGCGCTGGCGCAGCAGCTCGCTGCCGTCATGGTGCCAAGCCATATCGAACATCTCGCCGCCTTCCCGCTGACGCCGAACAAGAAGATCGACCGCAAGGCCCTGCCGGACCCGAAACCGGTGCGGATCACTGCTCCCACCTCCGACACCCCGCTCAGCGCCGGAGCGCAGAGCAAGATTGCCGAGATCTGGGCCGGGATCCTTGGGGTCAGCGGTATCGGGGCAGAGGACAATTTCTTCACCCTCGGCGGTCATTCCTTGCTGGCCGTGCAGGCCCACCGCGACATTCGCGGCGCTCTGGATGTGCCGAAGCTCTCGATCACGGATATCTTCCGGTTTCCGACGCTGTCGGGGCTGGCCAGCCATATCGACACGCTGACCGGAGCGGCCCCGGCAGAGGACACCGCCGCCCCAGCGGTCGATGCGGCGGCAAAATCCGATATGATGTCGAAACGCCGCGCGATGCGGGCCAACCGCAAGGCCCGCAGCGGATGAGCCTTGCCGATCCGCTCTCACGCAGCGCCCGGCACAAGGCGCTGATCCGCCGGTTGTTTGACGCCTGTGTCGTGGTGGAAACCTGCGATCCGCAGGACGATCCGCCTCCGCCCTTCCCTGAGGAGGCCGCCTGCCTGTCGCCAAATGCCGTCGAGAAGCGGCGGCGCGAGTTTGCGGCGGGCCGCGCTGCCGCGCATCGCGCGATGTCGTCCCTCGGCATGACGCCCAGCGCCATTCCGGTCGGCCCCAAACGGGCGCCGGTCTGGCCGCCTGAGGTTGTCGGCTCGATCAGCCATTGTCACAGCGCCGCCGTCGCCGTTATGGCCCTGCCCCAACAGATGCGCGGGCTCGGGGTCGACGTGGAGGAGGACACGCCGCTGGCGGATGACCTGATCCCGCAGATCTGCCGCCCGGCCGAGCGTGACTGGCTCGCACAACAAAACAGCCCCGGCCAACTCGCCAAAGTGATATTCTCGGCCAAGGAAGCGGCTTATAAATGTCAGTACCGCCTGAGCGAGCGGTTCTTTGGCTTTGATGGGATGGAACTTGAGATGGATTTGGCGCAGGGCACCGATCAGATCAGCGGGACGTTTTGCGCGCGGTTCACGGCGGATCAGCTGCCGTTTCGAAAAGGCGACGCCATTGACGGGCGTTTTGTTATCGGGGAGGGGCTGATCGCAACCGCCGCACAGCTGCCACAGGTGCGATGATCGGACGGCGCGGTTTTCTTGCACTCCTGTCTCTGCTGCCGATCGGCGCGCAGGCGACACCCTTTGCGCTGCCACAACTAAGCCCCCCGGCAGGGTCGATGCAGGTGTTTCACCTCGGCCACTCACTGGTGGGCCCGGATATGCCGCATATGGTGCAACAGTTGGCGCCAGAGGGGCATCGTTATAACAGCCAGCTTGGCTCCGGCACGCCCTTGCAGGATCACTGGGAGCCGGATCTGGACATCCTGCATTTCGATCAGGTCAATCACCCTCCGGTCTGGCGAGATGCACGCGAGGCGGTTGGCTCCGGTGAGTATGACGCCGTGATCCTGACGGAGATGGTCGAACTGCGCGACGCGCTGCGCTATTTCAAAGGCGCGCGATACTTTCGCCGCTGGGCTGATCTGGCCCGGGCGGGGTCGGATCGGACGCGGATATACCTCTATGAAACCTGGCACCCGCTGGATACGCCGGATGGCTGGCTGAAGCGGATCGACGGTGATCTGGAACAGCTCTGGCTGGGCGGGCTGGCCGGATCTGACAGCCGCCGCAATCCGAGACGTCCCGCCTATCTGATCCCCGCAGGACAGGTGATGGCCGCCGTCGTGCGCGCCGCCGAGGACGGCCAGATCGACGGGATGACTCATCGCGAGGCGCTTTTTGCCCGCACATCCGAGGGGGCGCTCGACCCGATCCATATCAACGATCTGGGCGCCTATGTTGTGGCGCTGACCCATGTCAGCGTGCTTTATCACAAAAACCCGGTTGGCCTGCCGCATCAGCTGCAACGCGCCGATGGCTCGCCTGCGGATGCTTTCAGCGCCAAAGCCGCGCGGCAGGTGCAGGAGATGGTCTGGCAGGTGATCACGCGCCACCCCCGCACTGGTGTTTCCCCATGACGCTGGCAGACCTGGTGGCCAGTGTCGTCATGGTCGGGCATTCCCTGTTCGGACCCGACAATCCGGTGATGCTGGACCAGCTCCTGGCCCGGCAACCGGCCGCGACTGCCGGACAGATCGCCGGAGAGGTCAGGGTCGAGGCGCAGATCATCAACGGCGCGCCGCTCAGCTACAATTGGACACATGCCGATCAGGCCGAGGGGATCAATGCCCGCACCCGTCTGGCCGAAGGCGTGGATGCGCTGATCGTGACCGAGGCGATCCCCCTCGCCAACCACCTGAAGTGGAGCGATACCGAGGGGGCGCTGACGCAGTTCTACAACCTTGCCCACACCGCCAACCCTGAGGTTGAGGTCTATCTGCAGGAAACCTGGCACAGCCTGAACAGCGGAACCGGGGTTGAGGTGCCTTTTGATCCGGGGGCGACAATGCAATGGCGCGACCGGCTGGCCGCGGATCTGCCGCGCTGGCAAAAGGTCGTCGACACGGTCAACAAAAAGACCGGCGGAGAGATCAGGCTGCTCAAGGCCGGTCAGGCGATGGCGCGACTGGATGACGCCATACAGGCAGGTACGGTGCCGGGCCTTGCGCGGATCGAAGATGTCTTTGCCGATGATATCCACCCCAATGATCTTGGGTTTTATTTTCTGTCCGCGCTGCAATACGCGGTGCTGACCGGTCAGTCTCCGGTGGGGCTGCCGCACCAGCTGCGCTCCAAATGGGGCGGTCGCTATGAGGCGCCCGCGCCGGACCTGGCGCGACGACTGCAGGAGATTGCCTGGGATGCCGCTCAGGACCGAACACAGCGGGCAGCCCTGCCTGCCGATCCGCCGCCGCTGCCCGACGACCCGATGCTGCCTGCGCTGAACCGAGTGGTTCCGGCCAGCCAGACCAGCACGCCGCGCGACATCGCCGCAGCGCAGGGGCTGCCCCAGGGCGCCGAGGTGCCGCCTCAGCCGATTGCGATGAACCTGGCCTCGATTGCCGATTGGAGCCCGCAGGCTCCGTTTCTCGACCATTTCAAAACTGCCCGTCCGTGGATTGGTCATCTGGCCGGGCAATGGGGGGGCGCGGATTATGCCGATCTTGCAGCAGCGGGATATCTGGACCCTGATGGCTGGCCGACCGCAATTCCACCGGAGCTTGGCTCGGTCGGGACGCTGATCCTCACCGATTTGCCTGCGGAGGCCGCCAGCCTCTCTGGGCGCTATGTCCTGCTGTTTGACGGCGACGGGATTGTCGAGGTGACGGGGCGGGCCAAGAACATCCGCTACGGCAAGAGCGAAATCCGCTTTGACTATACGCCCGGTCCCGGCGCGGTCGAAATCCGCATTCAGCGCAGCGACCGGCAGGGAACCGGTGACTATATCCGCAACATCGCGGTGGTGATGGAAAAACACCTGCCGGACTGGCAGGCCGGCGCCATCTTCAATCCGGATTTCATGGCGCGGATGCGTGGGTTTGCAGCGCTGCGATTCATGGACTGGATGTCCACCAACGACAGCACGCAGGTTGGCTGGGAGGATCGCCCAAGGGTGCAGGACTACAGCTGGGCGGCCAAAGGTGCGCCAGCGGAGGTGCTGGTGGCGCTGGCCAATCAGCTTGGCACCGCACCCTGGTTCACCCTGCCCCATATGGCCGACGACACCTATGTCCGTAACTACGCGCGGCTGGTGCGGGAGCAGCTGGACCCCGCGCTGACCGCCTATGTGGAATATTCCAACGAGGTCTGGAACTGGCAATTCGAACAGGCGGTCTGGGCTGATGATCAGGCCCGCGCCCGCTGGGGTGGCCAGGATCTGTGGATGCAGTTCTACGGTGGCCGCGCTGCCGAGGTTGCCGCGATCTGGACGGAGGTTTTTGGCGCGGCGGCCGATGACCGGCTGGTGCGCGTTATCTCTACCCAGACCGGGTGGCTGGGGCTGGAGGAACAGGTGCTGACCGCGCCGCTCTGGGTTGCCGAAGATGCCACGCGCCGACCGCCGGCCCGCGCTTTTGACGCCTATGCGGTGACCGGCTATTTCGGCGGCGTTCTCGGCCTGCCGGAACGCGCGCCAATTCTGCGCGCCTGGATTGCCCAGAGCCGCGAGCAGGCTGAGGCCGCCGCCAGGGCCAAGGGTCTCAGCGGAACCGCCGCAGCCGATTTTGTCGAGGCGCATCAATATGATGCCGCCAGCGCATTGGCTGCGGCAGAATTGCAGGACGGGCTGGTTTCCGGTAGTTCAGACGACACGATCAGCGATCTTCTGGGCCGGGTTCTGCCCTATCATGCCAAAGTTGCAGAGGCCCACGGACTCGACCTGATCATGTATGAGGGCGGCAGCCATGTGGTTGGCCTGGGTCCGATGGTCGATGACGACATGCTGACCGGTTTTTTCAGCCATTTCAATTACACCGAGGAGATGGGCGGCCTGTATCGCAGCCTGTTGCAGGGCTGGCCCGCCTTGGGCGGAAGTCTGTTCACCGCCTATTCGGATGTTTCGGCACCCGGAAAATGGGGCAGCTGGGGCAGCCTGCGCTATCTGACCGACGACAACCCGCGCTGGCGCGCTGTGGAGGCGGCGAAATGAAACCGCTGTTGAGCGTGCTGATCCCCGCACATAATGAGGCGGGCTATATCGGGTCCTGTCTGTCGGCGCTGTTTGCCAGTGATCCGCTGCCGGATGGCGCCACCGCCGAGGTCTTGGTGATCGCCAACGGTTGCACTGACACCACGGTCGCGGCGGCGCAGGCGGTGACGGTGCCGCCCGGCTGGGATTGCAGGGTGATTGATCGGCGCGAGGGCGGCAAGATCGGGGCTCTTCAACAGGGAGAAGCGCAGGCCACCGGTGGCATCTTGGTGTATCTTGACGCCGATGTGTGTGTCGCCCCACCGCTGATGGCGCAGATATGCCACGCGCTGGATTGCACCGCGCCGCGCTATGCCAGCGGGTCGCCCCGGCTGGCACCGGCCAAGAGCCTGATCAGCCGCCTTTACGGGCGGTTCTGGGAAACACTGCCCTTTGTCCAGCAGGGGGTGCCGGGGTTTGGCCTCTTTGCGATGAACCGGGCCGGGCGCGGGCGCTGGGAAGACTGGCCGGACATAATCGCCGACGATATCTACGCGCGCCTCAGCTTTGCGCCCCACGAGCGTCTCCGGCTAGAGGCAAGCTACCAATGGCCGCTGATCGAGGGGTTTCGCAATCTGGTGCGCGTGCGCAGACGCCAGAATGCCGGGGTTGCAGAGATTGCCGCGCGGTTCCCCGCACTGCTGGCCAATGAGGACGTCACCCGCCCTGGCCCCGCAGCAATTGTCGCGCGGGCGCTGCGCGACCCGGCGGGATTTATGTCCTATGCGACTGTTGCCATCGCGGTGAAGTCGCCGATGTTTCGCGGCCGACAGGAAACCCGCTGGACGCGGGGCCGCTAGGCGGGCCATTGCGCTGGCCTAGCTGGACTGCCCAGCAATCGCCGATCGGAAATGCGCCGCCATCTTTGCGGCCTCTGTGTCGCTGTCGTGCCGCTCCAGAACCCGGGCGCGCCCGGCCTGCCCCATGGCAACCCGTTTGGCATGGGGCGTCGCTGCCAGATCCCGGATGGCCTGCGCCAGAGCAGCAGGATCACCCGCAGGCACCAGCCAGCCGGTCTCTCCCGGCAGCACCAGTTCAGGCGTACCCGCGATATAGGTGGCAATAACCGGACGTGCGGCTGCCATGGCCTCCATCACCACCATGGGCAGACCTTCGGCAAAGGAGGGCATCACCAGCGCCTGCGCGCGGGCCAGTTCAGCCCTGACATCAGCCTCGGAGAGCCAGCCGGTCAGCGTGACATGATCGCCAAGCCGGTGCTTCGCTATGGCGGCCTCCAGATCGGGGCGCATCTCACCATCGCCGATCAGCGCAAGATGCAGATCGGGATAATCCGCGACCAGACGCGCCATGGCCTCGATCAGCATCATCTGGCCTTTCTGCTCCACAAAGCGACCGATGGCGGCAATCCGCAATGCGCCTTCCGGCAAAGGCGCGGGATCCGCAAAACGTGCAGGCTCAATCCCGCAATGCACCACCTTCAACCGCTCCCAGCTGCCAAAGGCCGCCCAGCGGCTCAGTTGACTGCGGCCAAAACTGCTGATGGCTACCGCAAATCTGGCGCGGTTCAGTTTCTCCCCCAGGGACAAGGGTTGCGGCGCGTCGAATTCCTCTGGCCCGTGGGTGGTGAAACTATAGCCCGGCCCGCCCAGTTCAGAGGCCAGAAGTGCAACGGTGGTCGCATTGGTGCCGAAATGCGCGTGCAGGTGGGCGATCTCCTGCTGCGCGGCATAATCGGCGACGTAGGCAGCCTCGGCCAGATAGATCAGATGACGCAGACGCCCCGCCTGCGACGCCGCCCCCAGGCGCCAGGCCGTGCGGAGCGCGCCGATCAGACGTCGCGGCGTCCTGCGAGCAGACCGCATCAGCGCCCGGAGCAGACCGATTGCACCCCGGTCGAGGACGTAGAGGGTGCGCGCCTGCTCGGCCTGATCGCCGGGATCCACCAGAGGGGCACTGCTGCGCCGCATGGCGATCCGATGGATCACGTGACCCTGGCGCTCCAGCGCCTGTACCTCGCGCCGGATGAAACTATGCGACGGCTGCGGATAGGTATTGAGAATATACGCTATTTTCACGAGGACGATGGCCCATTTTATGCAAGACTTGTCGCAGGCTATCGTCAGTTGTCACACTTGCCCAGCATTGCCGCGATCATGCCGCGGAATTGACGCCTTTTGGGATCAGTATCGCAAGTGTATCGCAAAACCTCGAGGATATTGATGCCGCAGGTCCTGTCGCTTTTCCAAGGAGAACGCCTCGCCGCCCGCGTGTTGCGCTCGGCCTCCTGGCTGATGATCGGCTATGGCGGCAGTCAGGCGCTGCGGCTGGCGGCGAATCTGGTGATGACGCGGCTGCTGTTCCCCGAAGCCTTTGGCCTGATGGCGCTGGTCAGCGTTGTGGTCACCGGGCTGGCGCTGTTTTCCGATATGGGGATCGGTCCGTCCATTGCCCAGAGCAAGCGCGGCGACGATCCGGATTTCCTCGACACGGCCTGGAGCGTGCAGGTGGTGCGTGGCTTTGTCCTGTGGGGGTTGACCCTGCTGTTGGCCTGGCCTGTTTCGCAATTCTATGGCGCAGCGGAATTGCTGTGGTACCTGCCGATTGCCGGTATCGCGCTGGTGCTCAACGGATTTGACCCGATCCGCGTTGAGACGGCGCATCGCCATTTGCTGGTCGGTCGACTAACGGCACTGGAGCTGATCAGCCAGGCCATTGGCATTGGCGCCATGGTTCTGCTGGCCTGGTGGACGCAATCGGTTCTGGCACTGGTCCTGGGCAGTGTCCTGCAGGCAGGCGTATTCCTGCTGAGCGTGCATCTGGGACTGCCGGGACGGCCCAGCCGGTTTCGATGGGAGCCGACGGCGCTGCGTGAATTGCTGCATTTCGGCAAATGGATTTTTCTGTCGACCGCCTTCTGGTTTCTGACCTCGCAGGGCGATCGGGCCATTCTGGGCAAGTTCGTCCCGCTGGACGTGCTTGGTATCTACAATATCGGATTTTTCCTGGCGAGCTTCCCGATGGCACTCGGCCATGCGGTGAACCAGCGGCTGATGATCCCGGTTTACCGCGACAAGCCTGCCCATGCCGCACCGGAGTACCGGCGCAAACAGCGCCAGCTGCGCGCCGGGCTGAGCATGATGATCCTGTCGATCCTGCTGACGATGGCCTGGCTTGGCCCCTGGCTTGTCGATCTGCTCTATGATGCGCGATATGGCGATGCCGGTCCGATGGTGGTTCTGATCGCGCTTGCCATGGCTCCGGCTGTGATCACCATGACCTATGATCAGGCCGCGTTGGCCGCCGGGGACAGCCGGTCATTCTTTGTTTTTACGGCGGCGCGAGGGATTGCGCAGACGGTGCTGTTTCTGGCCGGGGTGATGCTGTTTGGCCTGACAGGCGGGATCGCCGCGCTGGGGCTGGCGATGGTAATGGCCTATCCGGTGATGATCTGGCTGGCCTGCAAACACCATGTCTGGGATCCGCTGCATGACCTGCTGTTTATGGTTCTGGCTCTGATGGTTGGCCTGTCCGCGATCTGGTGGCACTGGGACAGGCTGACGGCGATGATCGCCGCAGTTGGCTAAGAACCAAGACCGAACGCCTCTTTCAGCCGCTTGCTTCGGCCCCCGGCGGGCGCCGCCTGTTGAAGCCTCTGCGCAGCCGCGCGAGGAAGCCGCGCCGCCGGGGTGCCGTGTCCAGATAGGGGATCGCAACAACCGGTGTCAGGCCGGTCTCCCGCTCCATCTGCGCCACGCTGCGCAGCACCGGGTGCCGCAGCTCAAGCAAGAAGGCGATGCCAAGGGCCAGTCCGATACTGGCAACACCGCCCATCAGTGCCTTTTTCTTGCGCCCGCCTGTTGCCGGATAGTCCGGAAGCGGCGCGGATTCGATGATATTCAAGCGCTCCGACTGGCGCGAGGCCTCCAGACGAAAGCCCACTTCCGCCTCGGTCCGGCGCTGAGAAATCGCATCCAGCTCGCTTTGCAGCTGGCTCATCCTGCGCTCATAGACGCCAAGCTGGCGCTCCACCTCCGGTGTGGTTTCCAGCGATCGCTCAAGCGTCGACCTGCGGTTC
This sequence comes from Phaeobacter sp. JH20_34, assembly GCF_048056095.1. NCBI lineage: Bacteria > Pseudomonadati > Pseudomonadota > Alphaproteobacteria > Rhodobacterales > Roseobacteraceae > Phaeobacter > Phaeobacter sp. JH20_34. The sequence continues at coordinate 690,296 of NZ_JAYMWT010000021.1, forward strand.
AGCAGCAGTTCGCGCTGCGCGTCCAGCGTGGCCAGTTTCTCCTCAAAGACTTCCAGCATGCGACGGGCCGTGGCCTGACGCTGGTTCGATGTGGTCTGATCCGCCTGTCTGCGCAGCTCGATTTGCTCGCGCTCGATTTCCAGCAAGCCGGTATTGAGCGATGAAATCTCCTCGCGGCGCATCTCGATCCCGCCGGGAAGTGCAACGTTATTGGCGTTGCGATAGGCGGTGATCTCATTCTCGAGCTCGGCCACCTCGCCGATGAGCGCGGCTTCCTTGTCGGCAAAAAAGGTCAGGGTTTCCCGGGCCTGTTCGATGCGCGAGCTCTGGCTCAGTTCAATCGTGCGGGTGGCGAATTCACTGGCAACGGCCTGCGCCTGTTCCGGCGTCGGCATCAGCGCCGAGATGGTCAGCACCGAAATCGTGCCGTCATCGGCAAACCCCTCCCGCGCGGCAGCAACCCCGGTCAGCGAGACGGAGTCGCGCAGCAGCGCCACCTTTTCAGAGGGGACAAGGCCTGGCAGTTCCTTGTAGAGACCGTATTTCTCGATGATTTCCAGGACCGAGCCACGCGCCATCAGACGCTGCTCGATCAGTTGCAGCCGCCGCGCCGAAGATCCGTCAACGGTGGATTTGGCAAGTTCGTCGGCGATCTTCGGCCGGGTGATCTGCAGGACCGCCGAGCTTTCGTAGAAATGCTGCTGCTTTGCCGCGACCCATAGCGACACCATGGCACCCAGCAGGACAACCCAAAGGATCACCGACGCGCGCCGTCGCAGCATATCCAAAATGTCATCCAGAGTGCGGATCGGTCCCATGTGTCGGCTCGTTTGATGGTTGGTTGCGGTTGGTCGTCGGTTCAGAAACGGCGCGCGCGCCGGGAGGCGGGATCAGGGACCTCGGCGAGGTCCCCGGTCGGATCTATTGGCCAAATTGCAGCAAACCGGCGCCCCGCGCGCGGTTCAGGCTGACGCCCAGCAACTGGGTTTGACCATCAAAGAGTTTTTCACAGGCCGCGAGATGTGCCGCCGTGGTACGGGTGCCGTCGGCAATCAGCAGAACGCCATCGACCTGCGGCAGAAAGGCGGCGGTATCGTCATGTTCCAGAACCGGCGGCAGATCGAACAATGTCACATCCGCGCCCGTGCTTAGCACCATGTCGTCGATCACGCTGGCGCACCGCCCGTCATGCAGGATTTCGGCGGCGTTGCGGTCCGGGGCTGCGGTCAGCCCGACGGCCAGGGAGGCGGCGGGGCGGATCAGATGCTCTGCCAGCGTCAGCTCCCCTGATAGAAAGCCCGGCATATCGCCGGCCGGTGGCAGTTTCAGCGCGGAGGCGACACCGGGTCTGCGAAAATTCAGATCCATCAGCACCGTGCGTGTCCCCGGAACCCGCGCCATGCTGAGCGCGAGGTTGACGGCAGAGAACGTGGCCCCGCACCCGGCTGTCGGCGCCGCGATGGCAACCCGCTTCCAGCCCTGTGCCTTCAGACTGTGAAGCAGGCGGGTGCGCAGCAGGTCAAAGGCGTTGGCGGTGGGGGAGTTGCGAAAGAAATTCACCAGCGGCGAGCGCGCCACCTGATGGCCGCGAATGTCCAGTGGGACGCGGTGGAGACGCTCCCACATCTCGGGCAGGGTCGCGGGCAGGCGCTGCGGCTTTGGATCCGTATCTGAGATCCCTTCGAGCGGCCTGTTTCTGCTGCTCTCAGGGCGCCGGGCAAAACGTCTGCCTTCATCGGCCTGCGCGCTGCGCGCGGCAGCCGCCATTTCTCGGGCACTTTCACCGCCCTGTTGTGGCGCGTTCGGCGCAGACTGAGGCTGCCCGGTCAGAGCCGTGTCATGCTCTGGGTCCGAGGAGTTGCGCCCCTTGCGGCGGCGAAATCTCTTAAAGCCTTGTTGCGTCATTGCAATGGGGTCGTCCCACTCCAGTTTCTGTCCACAGGTGCCAGGGGCCTCCGCGTCGTTGATCGCATCTTTCATGAAACCCCCTCGCAGTTCTACCACGTTAGGCAAGATGCGCCTATAGTCCGGCCCATCACAGTTAGATGCGATCGGTTAATATCCCGTGCCTCGCAGAACGACACCCACCGTCCGCAGCAAAAGATCGACATCCGTGCGCAGGCTCAGGTCGCCGTGATAGCTGGTATCGGCGCGGGCGCGGGTGGCAAATCCACTCTCATTGCGCACCGAGACCTGCCAGAGACCGGTAATCCCGGGTTTGAGATCGAAATAGGCGGTGGCATCGCCGTAGAGCGACAGTTGATCGGGCATCATCGGACGCGGGCCAACCAGGCTCATCTCACCGATCAGAACATTCCACAGCTGTGGCAGCTCATCCAGTGACGTGGTGCGCAGGAAGCGGCCGACCGGCGTGATGCGCGGATCTGCCTTCAGCTTCTGCGTCTCGTCCCATTCGCGCCGCATGGCCGGATTGCTGGCGAGATAACGCTCCAGCAGCTTGTCGGCATCGCGCACCATGGTGCGCAGCTTCAGGATCGAGAATACCCGCCCGCGCTGGCCAAGGCGATCCTGCGTGTAGAAGGGATTGCCCCCTTCCAGCCAAAGCGCAAGCGCGGCCATCAGGATCAAGGGCAGGCTGATCGGCAGTGTGAGCAGAACCAGCGTGATATCGAGCATACGTTTGCCGAAAACGGCATAACCCTGACGAGACATTTTCGAGGACTGGGCCTGAACGTCGTCGCGCAGTCCGGTCAGGTGACTGTCGAGCGCCCGGCGCGGCGAAGATGATCGCGCCGAAAGCTCTGCATTCATATTGGCAACGGACTTGGCGACAGACACAAAACGCGCTTCCCTGACCAATGCCACAGGATAGCCGTTTCCGACCAACGGCCAGCGCGACCATGTCGCCCGACCGACCGCAACACCAGGCGGGCGAGCAGCCCCCTCTTGCACGAAATCCTTCATTTCCAACCCCAATCTAGGACCGCCCCCGCGATCCTCACCCGTGCGCTGAAACAACAGCGACATTGCCCCGCCAAAGCGGGCGTACTCGCACCAATCTGAGTATCCCGGCACGACAGCGCCCCGGGTCCCAAGTCCAATAAGATCGATGGTTCTTCTCCAGCCGCACCCCCATGAGGCTGGCACCTTCGTCCCAATCAGGCGGCCCGTTCAGGTCGCCCTCCGAACCGCAATTGCGGCCATTTCTTAATAAAGCAATTTTACGCAAATCTCAGTAAAATCGGAGATACGGCAGTATTCGCTCAATTTTCAGTAAATCAGGGCGCCAACTGAGAAACAATTCCTCTAAAGGATAGGAACTATCTCCACAGCCTACCCAAAAGTATAAGGAATCAACCAAGACTCATGGCTAAATTCGAGTCCACGCCGGGCTTATCCAATAAGGAATGTTAACCTTCTTCATCGGGCGGCTGGATCCGTTAACCATTTCCCCGCCATTGCCGAAACAAAAATAGCGCCAATCCGGGCCCGATTGTCGCCTGAAGCCAAATGGCGCCAAATCCGGGGCTGACGTTGATCATTGACCCGGAACTTGGCAAGGAGGGGCCTGGTGCCGGAAACCGCCGTCACCGCATTCCCGTTTCGGGATCCGGGCAAAAGGACATCGACATGTGCGCTGCATCTTCTGAGCCATCCTCTGCATCAACCGCCGGGGCCGCCCCGATGAAATCTGCCAACTGGGTGGCTGCGGATCACGCAGACGGTCGCTTGATGGTCTGGCTGATGAACGAAGGGGACGCCGTGCAACATGTCTCCGCCAGCACAGGCGCCGATTTGATGGCGGATCTGGCCTGGCTGGTTGGCACGCTGCATGGCTGCGCCCCGGAGACGCCGATCCTGCTCAATGATGACAGCCTGCGGGGCGGCACGACGGGCACGATCGCGGTGCCTGCCAAGGTCACGGAGCTGCCGATGGGAGAGGCGATGCTGGGGACGCATCCGCTGCGGTTGCTTGGCGGGCTGTCACAAAGCGCTCCGGTTGGAGTGATGCGCGGTGCCGTCAATCGCATTGCGGGGTTCCTCAGCCTCAACCCCGACTGGGACGGCGTGATCTGCATTGCCGGGATGACGACCCATTGGGCACTGATCAGCGCAGAGGAAGTGGTCAGTTTTCAGGGCTTTCTGACACCCGGACTGTGGCGCAGCCTGGCGCCGGGATTGGGCATTGAAGGGGGCGCAGAATTTCAGAGTGCCGAGCGCACCGCTCTGACAGCGGCGATGGAAACCATCCAGTCCAAACCTGAAGCCCTGGCCGCGCGTTTGGCCGAGCTTCAGGTTCTGCGGGACGGATCAGACAGCGAAACCTCTGCGCGTCTTTGGGGGCTGCTCCTTGGTGCAGAGCTGTCGGCGGCGCGCCCCTATTGGTTAGGGCAGAATGTTGCCCTGATCGCAGCTGCGCCGCTGGATGTGCCCTATTGTCTTGCGCTCAATCACCAGGGCGTGCCGGTTACCCGTACCGACGCCGATCGCATGGCTCTGGCCGGTCTGGTCCGGGCCTGGCGGGGCATCACATCCTAGGATCTGCCAGAGCGCCTATGGCAGCGGATTGGTCTGGAACAGCCGGATCTTCAAACCGCCATGGGCCACCGGCGGACCAAAGGGTTTGAAGGGCAAATTCGTCGCCTTGGCCAAGGAGGTCTCGCTGGTGACGATGCCGACGCGCCAACCACTGAAACGGGCCATCAGCGTTTCCCCAAGCGCCGCATAAAGCGCGTAAAGCAGCTTCTTGTTGCCGATCCGCGCGCCATAAGGCGGGTTCACGATCACCAGACCCGGTTTGCCCTCCGGACCCAGATCCGGTGGCGTCAGGTCGCTGACCGCCTGCTGAACAATGGTCACCAGATCGCCGACCCCTGCCCGTTCGGCATTGGCGGCGGCCATGTCAACCGCGCCATCATTGCGGTCGGATCCGTAGCAGCGTGCGCTGGTCTGGCGCGGGTTCTGCTCAGCACGCAGGGCCTGCCAGGCATCGGGATCAAAGCTGGCCATCTGTTCAAACGCAAAACTGCGGCTGCGGCCGGGAAACAGCCCTCTGGCGATCTCGGCCGCCTCGATCACAAAGGTGCCGGAGCCGCACATCGGATCCACCACGGGCTCCTGCCCGTCATACCCGCAGTCCCGCAGGAACAGAGCGGCGAGGTTCTCGCGCATCGGCGCCTTGCCCACGGCTGTCTTGTGACCGCGCTTGTGCAGCCCCTCGCCGGAGGTATCGACGCTGAAGGTGCAGAGATTATCCTCGATCCGCAGTTTCACCGTGATGGGGGCATCGGCGCTGATCTCGGCGCCAAGCTCCTCTGTGATCGCACGTTCGATACGCTGGGTGGCCGCACCTGCGTGGTAGATCTTGGATTTCTTGTTGGTTGTGGTCTCCACGCGGACCGGGACATCCGCGCGCAGCACATCCGACCAGGGAAATTTGCGGGCGCGCTTGTCGAGCTGCGCGAGGTGAAACGCACGGAAAGAACCGATACGGGCCAGCACGCGCGCGGCGCCGCGCAATTGCAGATTGGCGCGCCAGACATCGGGCCAGCCGCCTTCAAAGGTGACGCCACCGGGTACCGTTTTGGCACCGGCAAAGCCAGCCTCCGTCGCTTCGCGCTGCAGGGTCTGCTCCATCCCCGGAGGGGCGGTCAGGAAGATCTCGAATGTATCACATGTATCCATGACCTCTCCTTAGCGGCAAAACCCCCTGTCAGCGACGGCAAATTTCGCCATTCGGCGCGGCGGCGATGGCCGCTACCGTTGCCGTGCACGCAAGTGCGGATCGCGCACAGTGGGATTCCCGCGACGATTGCCGCGATGCAGCACCGCAGAGCCCATCCGCACGGTCAGATCACTCGCCTCAAGGTGGATTTATTTATCTTTAAAATTCAGCATCTTACGACAAACTAAAAAATTAGTTTGACAAGATAGACTGCGGTATGGAACCTGTTTGTCAGCCGGGTGCCACGGGGCATCTTTGGCCACAATAAATCACTAGGGAGGAGAAAGATGCGGAAGTATCTTTTGTCCGCAGCCGCGGTTATTGCCGTGGTCGCGGGACAGGCAGCCTATGCCGATGAGGCCGCTGCCAAGAAATGGATCGACGAAGAGTTCCAGCCCTCGGTTCTGACCAAGGATGAACAGCTCTCGGAGATGCAATGGTTCATCAAGGCGTCCGAGCCGTTCAAGGGCATGGAAATCAACGTCCTGTCCGAAGGCATTCCGACGCATAGCTACGAATCCGAGGTGCTGACCAAGGCGTTCGAGGAAATCACCGGCATCAAGGTGAATCACCAGATCCTCGGCGAGGGTGAAGTGGTTCAGGCCGTGCAGACGCAAATGCAGACCAAGCGGAACCTGTATGACGCCTATGTCAACGATTCCGACCTGATCGGCACCCACTCGCGCCTGCAACTGGCCTATAACCTGACCGACATGATGGAAGGCGACTTCTTCGACGTCACCAACCCCGGTCTGGATCTCGGCGATTTCATGGGCACCCAGTTCACCACGGGTCCCGACGGCGATCTCTACCAGCTGCCCGATCAGCAGTTTGCGAACCTCTACTGGTTCCGCAAGGACTGGTTTGACCGCGAAGATCTGCAGGCCGCGTTCAAAGAAAAATACGGCTATGATCTGGGCGTTCCGGTCAACTGGTCCGCATATGAAGACATCGCCGAATTCTTCAGCGAAGACGTCAAGGAAATCGACGGGACCACAATCTTTGGTCACATGGACTACGGCAAGCGCGCGCCTGACCTTGGCTGGCGGATGACCGACGCCTGGCTGTCGATGGCCGGTGCCGGTTCAAAAGGTGAGCCGAACGGTGTGCCGATCGACGAATGGGGCATCCGCATGGAAGCGGATTCCTGCAACCCTGCCGGTGCAAGCGTGACCCGCGGTGGTGCTGCCAATGGTCCGGCTGCGGTCTATGCGATCCGCAAGTGGGACGAATGGCTGCGCAAATACGCCCCTCCGGGTGCTGCATCCTATGACTTCTACCAGTCGCTGCCCGCTCTGGCACAGGGCAACGTAGCCCAGCAGATCTTCTGGTACACCGCCTTCACCGCCGACATGGTGAAACCGAAGTCCGAAGGCAACAACACCGTTGACGACGAGGGCAACCCGCTGTGGCGGATGGCGCCCAGCCCGCATGGTCCCTACTGGGAAGAAGGCCAGAAGGTTGGCTATCAGGACGTGGGTTCCTGGACCTTCCTGAAATCCACCCCGGTTGATCGCGCCAAGGCGGCCTGGCTCTATGCTCAGTTTGTTGTGTCCAAGACCGTTGACGTGAAAAAATCCCACGTTGGTCTGACCTTCATCCGTGACTCTTCCGTGAACCACGAGAGCTTCACCGAGCGTGCGCCCAAGCTGGGTGGTCTGGTCGAATTCTACCGTTCGCCCGACCGCGTTGCATGGTCCCCGACCGGCGTGAACGTGCCTGACTATCCGAAGCTGGCCCAGATCTGGTGGCAGCAGATCGGTGACGTGAACTCCGGCGCCTTCACCCCGCAGGAAGCCATGGACCGTCTGGCCGAGGAAATGGACATCACCATGGCCCGTATGCAGCGTGCAGACGAGCAGGCGAATGTCTATGGCGGCTGCGGCCCGCGTCTGAACGAAGAGAAAGACGCCGAGTGGTGGTATGCCAATGGCGGCGCCAAGCCGAAACTGGAGAATGAGAAGCCGCAGGGCCAGACCGTCAACTATGACGAGCTGGTTGCCCGCTGGGCATCTGAGTAACCCCTCCTCCCCGTGGGGAGCGCGCGGATCTATCCGCTGCGCTCCCCGCTTTCGCCCCGGAGCGTGGCTGGCCCTCTCCGGGGCAATTTTTTCCCAAAATTAGATCGCGCATGCCGCGCGCAACAGGCCGTCCGCCGGAAAGTCAAAGCAAGATGGCACTCGAACTCAGAAACGTGACCAAACGCGTCGGCGCCCAGCTGCATATCAAGGAAACCTCCCTTGTGCTGGAGCCAGGTCACTTCAACGTCCTTCTGGGCGCCACCGGGTCAGGCAAGACCTCTCTTATCAAGATGATGGCGGGTCTTGACCCGATTGCCAGCGGACAGGTGCTGATGGATGGTCAGGATGTGACCTCGCTCAGCACTCAGAAGCGCAATATCAGCCTGGTGCACCAGTTTTTCATCAACTATCCCCATATGACCGTCTACGAGAACATCGCCTCGCCGCTGAAGGTGGCTGGTATGGCGAAGTCCGAGATCGAAGGCCGCGTCGAAGAAGCCGCAGACATCCTGCAGCTGCGTCCGATGCTGCACCGTCGCCCGCATGAGCTGTCCGGTGGTCAGCAGCAGCGAACGGCGCTGGCCCGCGCAATTGCCAAGGAAAGCCGTGCGGTGTTCCTGGATGAGCCGCTGGCGAACCTCGACTACAAGCTGCGCGAAGAGCTGCGCGATCAGCTGCCCGAGCTGTTTGCTGGTCGTGGCGCCGTTGTGGTCTATGCAACCTCCGAACCGGAAGAGGCGCTGCTGCTGGGTGGGAAGACCGCGCTGATGCAGGATGGCCGCGTCACCCAGTTCGGCACCACTGCCGATATCTATCGCAACCCCGATAATGTCGCAGCGGCGCGCGTATTCTCCGATCCGCCGATCAACACCGCCCCAATCGTGAAGCAGGGCCGCACAGCGCGCCTGGGCAATGACGTCAGCTGGTCGCTGACCGGCGCGGCGGCAGATCTGGCAGATGGCCCCTACACCATCGCGATCCGCCCCTACCACGTTCTGCCGATCGCCAGCCCTGCGACCACGGTGCAGCTGTCGGGCCGGGTGCAGGTGACGGAGCTGTCCGGCTCTGAAAGCAGTGCCCATTTCGACATGGGCTTGGATGCAGATCACGGCAGCTGGGTCTCCCTTGCTGCGGGGGTTCACCCCTATGAGGTCGGCGAACTGCATGATTTTTATATGGATCCCTCGGCGGCATATGTCTTTGCCCCTGATGGCTCCCGCGTGGCGTGAGGCGCAAATGGCAAAAATTACACTCTCAAAACTGCGGCACAGCTATGTGCCGACCCCCTCAAGCGAATCCGACTACGCCCTGAAGGAAATCGACCTCGACTGGACCGATGGCGGTGCCTACGCCCTGCTTGGTCCTTCGGGTTGCGGCAAATCCACGCTGCTGAACATCATATCCGGCCTGTTGGTGCCCTCCGAAGGGCAGATCCTCTTTGACGGCAAGGATGTCACCAAACTGCCCCCAGATCAGCGCAACATTGCGCAGGTGTTCCAGTTTCCGGTGATCTACGACACCATGACCGTTTACGACAACCTCGCCTTTCCGCTGCGCAACCGCGGCCGTGACGAGGCAACGGTCAAAGAGCGCGTGATGGCCATTGCCGAGATGCTGGAAGTGACTGATCTGCTCAACACCCGCGCCGCAGGGTTGAGCCCGGACAACAAGCAGAAGATCTCCATGGGCCGGGGTCTGGTGCGCGAGGATGTGAACGTCGTCATGTTCGACGAGCCGCTCACCGTGATCGACCCGCATCTGAAGTGGAAACTGCGTTCGAAGCTGAAAGAACTGCATCAGCGCGTGAAGGCCACGATGATCTATGTGACCCACGACCAGACAGAGGCGCTGACCTTTGCCGATCAGGTGGTGGTGATGCAGGATGGTCTGGTGGTACAGATCGGCACCCCGGTTGAGCTGTTCGAACGCCCCGCACATACGTTTGTTGGCCATTTCATCGGCTCACCTGGCATGAACGTGCTGCCTTGCGACCTGCGCGCAGGCCAGCCCTATATCGGCACCCAGCCGATTGCACTGGAAGGCCCGATTTTGGGTGACGCCAAAGGCAAGACCGAGGTCGGCATCCGGCCCGAGTTTGTCACGCTCGCCGCGAACGGCCTGCCTGCAACTGTGACCAAGGTTTCGGATGTCGGGCGGCACACCGTTGTCGAATGTGAAGCTGAAGGCCAGCGGATCAATGCCGTGATCGAAGGTGCAGGCCCCGCCAAGGGCGAGGCGGTCCACCTGTCCTTCCGTCAGGACCAGACCCGGCTTTATGTCGATGGCTGGATCGCGACAGAAGCTGCCCAATCTGCCACCGCGACCGAGGAGCAGGCATAATGAAAACCGAAAACCAAAAGGCGTGGTTCTTTGTCCTGCCTGTCCTTCTGCTCGTTGCCTTCAACGCGCTGATCCCGATGATGACCGTCGTCAACTACTCCGTTCAGGAGACATTCGGCGACAACGTGTTCTTCTGGCAGGGGCTCGACTGGTTCCAGCAGATCCTGCGCTCTGACCGGTTCCATGCCGCGCTGGGACGCCAGTTCCTGTTCACCTTCCTGATCCTGATCATCGAGGTGCCGCTGGGCATCGCCATTGCGCTGTCGATGCCACGCAAGGGGTTCTGGGTGCCGGTCTGTCTGGTGACCATGGCGCTGCCGATGCTGATCCCGTGGAATGTGGTCGGCGCGATGTGGAACATCTTCACCCTGCCGGATATCGGCCTCCTGGGGTATTTCCTGAACCACGTGCTGGGCATCAACTATGATATGACACAGGACCCGATTGCGGCTTGGGTGACCATCGTGACCATGGATGTCTGGCACTGGACCTCGCTGGTGGTACTGCTGAGCTATGCCGGTCTCGTGTCGATCCCCGACGCCTATTATCAGGCGGCCAAGATCGACGGCGCCTCCAACTGGGCCGTGTTCCGGTTCATCCAGCTGCCGAAGATGAAGACGGTGCTGACCATCGCGATCCTGTTGCGGTTCATGGACAGCTTCAACATCTACACCGAGCCGTTTGTTCTGACCGGCGGCGGACCCGGCAATTCCACCACGCTGTTGTCGATCGACCTGGTGAAGATCGCCCTTGGTCAGTTCGACCTAGGCCCGGCTGCCGCCATGTCGCTCATCTATTTCGCAATCACGCTTCTGGTCAGCTGGCTGTTTTACACGCTGATGACCAAAGACGACCAGAATTGAGGATCTGATACGATGCAAAAACGTACCATCGTCCCCATCGTCTATATCCTGTTCCTCATGCTGCCGATTTACTGGCTGGTGGCGATGAGCTTCAAGACGACGAATGAAATCCTGTCCGGGTTCTCGCTGTTCCCGCAAACCTTTACGCTTGAGAACTATGCAACGATCTTTACCGATCCGAGCTGGTACTGGGGCTACATCAACTCGATCATCTATGTGTCGATCAATACGGTGATCTCCGTCGCTGTTGCCCTGCCTGCGGCCTATGCGTTCTCGCGCTACCGCTTTCTTGGCGACAAGCAGCTGTTTTTCTGGCTGCTGACCAACCGGATGGCGCCGGCCGCGGTGTTTGCGCTGCCGTTCTTCCAGCTTTATTCCGCTGTCGGCCTGTTCGACACCCATCTCGCGGTGGCTCTGGCGCACTGCCTGTTCAACATTCCACTGGCGGTCTGGATCCTTGAAGGGTTCATGGGCGGCATCCCCAAAGAGCTGGATGAAACCGCCTATGTGGACGGCTATTCCTTCCCGCGCTTCTTTGCCACGATCTTCATCCCGTCGATCAAGGCAGGCGTCGGCGTGGCGGCTTTCTTCTGCTTCATGTTCTCTTGGGTGGAACTGCTGCTGGCCAAGACATTGACCGCCGTTGCCGCAAAACCCATCGCGGCCACCATGACCAAAACCGCCTCAAGTGCCGGGTATGAGCTGGGCCTGCTGGCGGCCGCGGGCACATTGACAATCATTCCGGGCGCGATCGTGATCTATTTCGTCCGCAACTACATCGCAAAAGGCTTTGCGATGGGGAGGGTATAATGCTGAGTTGGATGGCCTGGACCTGGCCCACCGCCCTTGTGTTCATCGGGATCTTTTCGGCCATCGGCCTGATGATCGTTCTGGAAATCCGTCAACCCGGAGGCGACACCCGCAAAGGCGCGCTGGGGCTGGTGACAACCCGTGGCGACCGGCTGTTCATCAGCCTGCTGGGCACCTCCTACATCTTCCTGGCCTGGCTGGGTCTGGTGGGGATGCCGCTGTGGTGGCCGCTGGGGCTCTCGATCGGCTGGTTTGTCTTCACCTTCTGGAAGGTCTGACCGCAGTTCATTGGCGAAGGGCCCCTTGGCGGGCCCTTTGTCGCAAGACCATCACCGTGTTTTTCGCGGTCTCGGGACCACTCTCTTAAAAAAGTAGTTTTCAAACCTCCCCCCAATCCCCTAGCATGATCAAAGCCCAGGACAACCGGACAGACATGATGCGAAAGAAACAGGACAACCCGCTTTTGACAGAGGTTGAACTCGAATTCATGACTGTTGTCTGGGAAACCGGCGGCGGCACGGTGCGCGATATCTTGGCCGAACTGAACAAAAGCCAAGAACGGGCCTACACATCGGTCGCGACTGTGCTGAAGATTATGGAACAAAAAGGGTTTCTGAGCAGCGAACGAGCTGACAGATCCTTGGTCTACCGTCCTGCGGTGCCCAAGGCGGATTATCAGAAAACCACTCTCAAGAACCTTTCGAGCAAGCTCTTCAACGGCGCCCCGGCGGCCCTCGTCGCCCGCCTGGTGGATGACGAGGATGTCACCGACGAGATGCTCGTGGAGATACGGGCCTTGCTGAATGAAAGGTTGGGGGACGATGAACGCTGAGAGTTTTCTGAACGCCTATATTGACCTGAATTTACTGCTCCTTGCCGGCACCGTTCTTTGGCTGGCTCTGCGGGCGATCCTGGCACGCAGTCGGCTGGGCCCGGCGTTTCGCCCACAGCTCAGGCTGCTGAACGGCATGACGCTTTTGCTGACGGTGTCACCGATACTGGTGGTTGCTCTGACCACCTATGTCGTCTCCCAGCCGCCCACCCTGTCGGACATGCTGGTGGCGCAGTATCTGCAGGGCAATGTCAACATGAGCGCCACACGGTTTGAGAGCATCCTTGGCCTGCGCGAAGATCTGGTGAGGGCGTTGATGGCGCAGACCAGCCTCTGGGCGCAGCTTGCCATTGCCGCGCTCATTGTCGGTGCCCTCCTTTCCCTCGCGCAGCTGGGCTTGGCCGTGCTGCGGCTGCGGTCGGGATTGCGACAGGCCTATATCTGGAAGCGGCTTGGCCGTATCGAAATCCGCATCAGCGACCGGAGCACAGTCGCCTTCTCCACGCGCGGCCTGTTTACCCGCTATGTTGTGCTGCCCTCCGCGCTGGTCACAAACCCATCGGATCTGCGGTTGAGCGTTGCCCATGAATTGCAGCATTTCCGCCAGTGGGATGTGGAATGCGAATTCCTGCTGGAGGCACTGCGCCCCTTCCTGTTCTGGAACCCCGCCTATCACCTCTGGCGTCGTGAAGTGCAGATGCTGCGGGAATTTGCCTGTGACCAGGCGCTGATGACGCGCGGGCAGCGGGATATCCGCGCCTATTGCGAATGTCTGATCCGGGCCTGCACCCTGGCGGCGCGGGATCCGATCCGCTTCGTGCAGCGCAGCCCCTCGGTCGCATTGGTAGATCGGCGCGAACTGCGCCGTGGGGCCACGCTGGCCCGGCGCATTGATGTGGTCACCGCAGCGCAGCAGCCCCAAGATCCCCATATGTTTGGCTGGATGCTGGTTTCGACGATGCTGGCGACCGGGGTGATTGCCACCGCGCTCCTGATGCAGCGGCCCGGCGACTGGAGCCATGACCGGATCATGTTGTCGACCATCGTCAATCTCGAGCGGATGGCCCACCGCAACGCTGTGACCGATACCAATCAGACGGCTGTCACCGCCTTGCAGGGTGGGTTCATGACGCTCACCAAATAACCCTGTTCGGTGGTTCACGACCTGCGACGGCTGTCAGAACTGCATCCATTTCTGCTGATCGAGACAACCTCTAGGCCGTACCGATGAGTTTGCGCAGCCGCGGTGTCGATCCCGGAAAAACAAACACCCGATCACAAAAAATCGCCCGATCTGAAAATCAGACCGGGCGATTCTGTCTCATGTCTTGATGCGGTCAGCCGTAGGCTGAGTGTGCGCCAGCAGCCCCATCCGCCGCCCAGTCACCTGAGCCTGCGCTGGCTGCGCCATTGCCGAGCTGGAACCGCGAAACCACGCCGGTCAGCGCCTGTGCTTCATGTTGCAGCAGCTGGCTGGCGGCAGAGGCTTCCTCTGACATTGCGGCGTTTTGCTGAGTGGTGCCATCCAGACGCCCCATAGCGCCGTTGATGTTCTCCAACCCTTTGGATTGTTTCTGCACGCCATCTGCGATTTCAGTGATGAGGTCGGATACATTCGTGACCTTTTCGATGATCCCGCTGAGCGCATCCCCCGCACGCCCCACCATGGCCACCCCGTTTGCCACATGTTCCTCGCTTGCCGACGTCAGCCCCTTGATCTGCCCAGCAGCTTTGGAGGCCCGCATCGCGAGGGCACGCACCTCAGAGGCGACAACTGCAAAACCAGCACCGGCCTCACCGGCCCGTGCCGCCTCGACGCCTGCGTTCAGTGCCAGAAGATTGGTCTGGAAGGCGATATCGTCAATCATGTTGATAATCTGCGAAATCTGCTCGGAGGCATCCTGAATCTGGTCCATCGCCTGGACCGCAGACGTCACGATATGGTTGCTGTGTTCGGCCTCGTCGCGTGTACCGCGCATGGTCTCATCGACCTGCCCGGCCCGGTCGGCGGTCTCTCGAATGCTATTGGTCAGGTCCTGCAGCGCTGCTGCGGTTTCCTCCAAAGTCCCGGCCTGAGCTTCGGTCCGATGCGCCATTTCCTCGGCGGAGGCGCGCTGCTCTTCGGAAAACTTGTCGACGTTATGAGCCGCATCCACCACCTCAGACAGCGAATCGCGCAGGTTGACCAGGCTGCGATTGAAATTCTCGCGCAGCGTTTCGTAGTGCTCCGCAAAAGGTTGTTGGATGTCGCAGGCCAGGTTACCGCGCTGCAACTCGGCCAGGGCGCCGCTCATCTCCTCGACAACCGCAGCGGTCTGTTTTGCGGCTTCTTCTTCGCGCTCGGCGGCCTCATCCGCGATCAGCAGCTTGTCGCGGAACATATCCAGACTCCGGGCCAGATCGCCCAGTTCATCACCACGGCCACGACCGCTGATTTCACTTGCGTAATCTTCGGCAGCCAGCGCATTCGTAGCCTCGCGCAGCGCCAGAATCGGGCGGGTGACATGGCGTGCCGCGACGAAAGACACCACGATAGCAATCAGGACCGAAACCCCGATCATCAGCATCGCCACAAGCCGGATGTCGCGAACCTTTGCAAAAGCTGCCTGTTCTTCGGTCTGTAGCACCAAAGACCAGTCAAAGCCCGCAATGTCCAATGGCCGCACCATGGCAATGATGGGTTTACCAGAGATGGATGTGGCGCCCTCAAACAGACCGCTATCGCCCGCCGCGGCCGCCTTGGTTACGGCGTTCTCCGGCAGGGCATCGCCAATGGCAAACTCCCCTTCGATCACCGAAGTACTGCGTGCGGTGCCGTCGCTGCCAACCAGGAAGATGTTCTGATGCCCATCGACGTCCATGTTGGATGTCAGCGCGGCCACGACTGCAGCGCTTGAAATCTGAACCGCCATCACGCCGATGACTTCTTTTTTCTTGTTGAATACCGGCACCGCCATAAAGGCACCTGCACCGCCGCCGCCCGGCGCGTAGGTCGCAAAATCAGCGGTCACAACCTGACCTTCCTCGGCGTTGAGCGCTGCGCTGAACACTTTGCCTAGGCCGCTTTCGGCATTCTCGCCCGAACCGAATTGCTGAATGAAGTCTTCGCGTTTCTTTACCGAATACATCAGCTGGCCGGATGCGTTCAGAAGATAGAGATCCTCATAGCCGTTGACCTCCAGCGACTGCAGGAAAGTCGGGTGATAGGTCGCATGGGACTGGCTGTAATAGGAGCCATCGCCCGGATCGCTCAGCAGATGACGCTCGTTCGCCGCGTTGGGGTTTTCCTCGATGTAGTGACGCCGCAGGAACCCAACCGGCTCTTCTTCGATCATCGTGTAGACGCGGTCGAAGTTGCTGATGGCCCGGAATACCGTTGGCTGCGACGCGTTGATCGACAAGTCGCGGCGCGCGGCCTCCATCATGAAGCTCAACGCCTGCTCACCGGAACGGGCGGTGGTCGCTTTCGACGCATAAACGAAATCGCGAATGCTCTTCTCCGCCATCGAATAGACGAGGAATGAGACTGTCACCAGAAACGTTGCCGTCAAGGCCACCATAATCAGGGGCAATTTCAGCTTGAGCGAGAGTTTCGGGGCCTTGGGCATGACGCGCATGTCTCCTCTTAAAAGTGCCGATTCTGTCGCAAGGCGACCGAATAGCCTAAGAGATAGCCAGACAATTCCTTCTATTTCGTTCACGTTCGGTTTGCGAACAACTGTGGAAAAAACAACGCCGCGCCTTTCGGCACGGCGAAAATGACAATAGATGCAGACGGTTGTGTCAGAAGCGATCCGCTGCAAAGGCAGAGAGGTCGATGGCGGGCCGACGCGCCTCGACCAGATCCGCGACCAGCTCGGCCGTGGCCGCCGATTGTGTCAGGCCGACATGGCCATGGCCAAAGGCATAGATCACGCGCGAGTCACGGGTGGCGGTACCGATCACTGGCAGGCTATCGGGCAATGAGGGGCGATAACCCATCCACTGGGTGCCATTGGCCGTGTCCAGTTCGGGCATGAACTGCGCGGCCTTTGCCAGGAGCGTGTCGGCGCGTTTGAAATTCGCAGGCAGTTTCAGCCCGCCCAGTTCGACAGCGCCGCCAACACGGACTCCCCCGCGAATCCGGCTCACCACAAAGCCATGTCGGCTGAAGGTAATATGCGTGCGCAGATCAAAACACCCCGCCGGCAGGGTCGTATTATAGCCGCGCTCGGTTTCCAGCGGCAGCCGGTCCCCCAGCCTGCGTGCCAGGTGATGTGACCAGGCACCGGCGGCTATCACGACATGATCCGCCAAGAGCGGCTCGCCCTCGGTCATTATGCGAATGCCATCGTCGCCGGTCTCCAGATCGCGCACATCGCCCTTGCGAAACTGGCCACCGCGCGCTGTGAAGGCCTGAAACAGATGCTCAACCCAGGCCTTGGGGTCGCAGGTGTTCATCCAGTCGGGCGTAAACCCTGCGTGGGTAAACCGGGAGCTGAGACCGGGTTGGATCTCGGCGATTTCAGCCGGGCTGTGGAGCAGAGAAAACCGGATGCCGTGATCACGGCGCAGCTGCCAGCCGTACTGGCTGGCCGCGAACTCGGCCTCGGATTCATATAGCTGCAGGGCGCCTTCGCGCTGGATCATCGCTTCGCCGCCGGTATCGGAGATCTGGCGTTCCGTCGCGGCCTTGGCAAGGTGCATCAGAGCGGCCTGGGCCTTTACCACGGCCTGATAACGATCCCGCCAGCTGGCCCGCCAGAAGCGGATCAACCAGGGCGTCAGCTGCAGCGCGTAGGCAGGCGGCACAGACAGCGGGCCAAGCGGATCAAGGAGCCAGCCCGGCGCCTTTTTCATGATGCCGGGCGTCGCAAGCGGCTCAACATCGGTGAAGGCAAAGGCCCCGGCGTTGCCAGCGGAGGTTTCCTCGGCCACGCCCTTGCGATCCAGCAGGACAACCTGCCCGCCGCTGGCTGCAAGCTCGCTTTGCAACCGCAGAGCCGTGCTGACACCCACGACACCTGCACCGATAACCACAACCGTCTTTGTCATCTGCCCCCCATTCGTGACTGTGGCGAGGCCCCCGCCCCGCCACCTGCTAACCGGCGTTACGCCAAGGTATAGGCAGTTTTGACTTTTGTATAAAAGTCTTTCGCATGGCTGCCCTGCTCGCGGGCGCCAAAACTGGACCCTTTGGTGCCGCCAAATGGAACGTGATAATCCACCCCGGCGGTCGGAAGATTCACCATCGTCATGCCGGCCTCGACATTGGCCTTGAAATGCGTCGCATATTTAAGCGATCCGGTGCAAATCCCTGCGCTGAGACCAAACGGTGTGTCATTGGCAACCATCAGCGCCTCGTCATAGTCGGCAACGCGAATAACCGATGCCAGCGGGCCAAAGACTTCTTCCTGATTGATGCGCATCTCGTTGGAGGTCTCGGTCACCAGAGCAGGCGAAAGATAAAATCCCTTGGTGCTGCGCTGAAGCGTCTGGCCTCCGAGCACCCGCCCGCCTTCGCTGGCGGCGACATCTATATAGTAGAGATCCTTCTCCAGCTGCCGCTCATCCACAACCGGGCCAATCTGGGTCTCCTGATCCAGCGCATTGCCGACCCGAAGATCTGTCATCCGCTGGCCCAGAGCCGCGACAAAACGGTCGTGGATGCCTTCGGTCACGATCAGCCGCGAAGAGGCCGTGCAGCGCTGACCGGTGGAGAAGAACGCGCCATTGAGGCTGGCCTCGACCGCGGTCTCCAGATCGGCATCATCCAGCACCACCATTGGGTTTTTGCCACCCATTTCCAGCTGCAGCTTCTTGCGCTGCGCGCCGCAGGCAGCCGCAATGGCGCTGCCGGTCTCAACCGAACCGGTAAAGGAGACAGCATCAACATCACGGCTGTCCACAAGCCGCTGACCAACGGTGCTGCCGGTGCCAAAGACGATGTTGAAGACACCATCGG
Source organism: Phaeobacter sp. JH20_34 (assembly GCF_048056095.1). Classification (NCBI taxonomy): domain Bacteria; kingdom Pseudomonadati; phylum Pseudomonadota; class Alphaproteobacteria; order Rhodobacterales; family Roseobacteraceae; genus Phaeobacter; species Phaeobacter sp. JH20_34. Next base: position 708,792 of record NZ_JAYMWT010000021.1, read on the forward strand.
GCAGACCGGAGCGGTTGATGATCTCGGCCAGCGCATGGGCGCAACCCGGTGTCAGTTCGGCCGGTTTCAGAACAACCGCATTGCCATAGGCCAGTGCCGGGGCGACTTTCCAGGCCGGGATGGCGATGGGGAAGTTCCAGGGCGTGATGAGGCCGACAACGCCGACCGGAGAGCGGGTCACCTCGACACCGACGCCGGGGCGAACCGAGGCAAGTATCTCACCCGCCTGGCGCAGGGTTTCACCCGCGAAGAACTTGAAAATCTGCCCGGCCCGCGCCGCCTCGCCGATGCCTTCGGGCAGCGTCTTGCCTTCTTCGCGCGACAGCAGCCGACCCAGTTCGGCCTTGCGGGCCAGGATTTCGGTGCCGATGGCGTCCAATACATCAAATCGCTGTTGCGGCGTGCTGGCGGCCCAGCTCGGGGCGGCGGCCTTCGCTGCGGCAATGGCGCGATCCATGTCTTCGGCCTGGCTGTTGGCGGCGTAGCCCAACATGTCCTGCGTGTCGGACGGGTTGATATTGGCGCTGGCGGCGGCGGTCTCCGACCAGTCGCCGGCGATCAGGTTGCGATAGTCCATCAAAATACCTCTTGGGTGGTGATCCCCGCCCGATAGGGGTCTGCGGGATCAAAGTTCAAAACTGTGTCTCCGGTCACAAAGGCCGTGCCGGTTATGGTCGCAATCACTCCGCCGCTGGAGCCTCTGCGGTATTGCAGCGAATAGGTGCTGCCGATCACGCTTTCCTGAATCCAGGTCACGCCGGGCGCCAGATCGCCATCACCAGCAAGGCAGGCCAGTTTCGCCGCCGAACCGGTGCCACAGGGCGAGCGGTCATAGGCTGTTCCCGGGCAAAGCACGAAGTTGCGTGCATGCCCTTCGGAGGTCAGCGGTGGCGCGACATACTCGACGTGGTCGATCATGGCGCCGTCGCGCCCGGTGATCCCCTGCTCGGCCAAGGCAAGCCGCAAGTCAACGGCCCGCGCGGTCAGCTGGTCGATATGGGCCAAAGTGAGCGGTGCCGGTGCATCGGAGGTCAGGAAGAACCAGTTTCCACCCCAGGCGATATCGCCCGTGACGGGGCCTTGATCTGGCACCTCGACCACGACGTTGGCGCGATAGCGGTAGCTCTCAACATTTTCGACAGCGGCGCGATTGGCGGACTGCAAATGGACGCCGACGGTCCCAACCGGCGTTTCGATATGGTGTCGGCCCAGATCAAGGCGCCCGAGATGATGCAGGCTAACTGCGGTTCCTATGGTGGCATGGCCACACATGCCCAAGGGCCCGACCGGGTTGAAATAGATGACACCGACGGCGCAGCCGGGATCTGTCGGCGGCACCAGCAGGGCACCAACGATGGCGTCGTGACCACGTGGCTCCGACAGTACCGATGTGCAAAAGCTCCGATGCTCGCGGAACAGGCGCTCGGCCCGCTCCGCCAGTGATCCACTGCCAAGGTCCGGCCCGCCCGAGAGGATCAGACGGGTCGGCTCTCCAGCGGTATGGCTGTCGATTACCCGCATAGCGCCGCAACATCGGGTTGCTGGCTCCAGTCGGCGTACCAGCTGCGGAAGAGGTCATATTGCGCTTCGACATAGGCTTTCTGGCTGGCGCTGAGCCGGTCGCTTTCGTTGAAGTGCAGCTGGTATTCGCTGTCGCCGTTCAGCACCATCAGGTGCTTGTAGTAGAGAACCAGATCCGCACCTTCGTCGAAGGAGGACAGCACCGCCAGTGCAGCTTCCAGTTCAAGCGCCTGCCGACGGGCTGTTGCATTGCCCTTGGCCGCCAACTGGCAAAGCGAAACAAGATGCAGCACCTCAGCAGGCAGCGCATTGCCGATCCCGGTGATCGCGCCCCCGGCCCCACAGTTCACATAGCCGTGGAACACGGTGGTATCGACGCCGATCATCAGGGTAACGCTGCTGTCCTGCGAGGTGATGTTCTCGGCTGCATACCGCAGGTCCTCAGCGCCGCCGAATTCCTTGAATCCGATCAGGTTCGGATGGTCACGACGCAGGTCAAAGAACAGATCAGCGCGCGTAGCGAACCCATAATAGGGGCTGTTGTAGATCACCGCAGGCAGCGTCGGTGCGGCAGAGAGCACGGCCGCGAAATGGTCGCGCTGCGCGGCCACGGAACTGCCGCGCGACAGAACGCGCGGGATCACCATCAGACCGGCGGCCCCGACCTCGGCGGCATGAGCGGCATGGGCAGCGGCCTGCGCCGTATTGACAGCGCCAGTACCGACGATAGTCGGCACGCCAGCGGCAACCAATCGGGCAACGCCTTCCATCCGCTCGGCATCGCTGATCAGTGGCCAGTCTCCCATCGATCCGCAATAGACCACCGCCGACATGCCCTTCGAAATCAGCTCCTGCCCCTTTTTGACCAGCGCATCGAAGTCCGGTCGGCGGTCGGCGGTGCAGGGGGTCATCAGGGCCGGGATACAGCCGGAGAATACGGGGTGTGTCATTGTTGGATCCTCTTCAATGGATATGAACCCGAGGGTGCTGGCTCTCGGCGCTATGCTTTATTGCATAATACATATTGGATCCAATATTCAATATGATATTTATCTGCACTTTCCCCGCAATGATGATCAAGGGTATAAACCGGACAAGGAGCGAAGATATGAAGTTGAAATCCGTTGATATATCCAAGACCGCGTCTGCCTCGACGATCGTCTTTGACGCCCTGCGCAAGGCGATTATCGAAGGAGACCTGAAGGAAGGTGAGCCGCTGCGGCAGGATGAGATTGCCCAGATGTTCAACACCAGCCGAATCCCCGTGCGCGAAGCGATTTCCAGACTTGAGGAACAGGGCCTGGTCAAAACCCAGCGCTACAAGGGCGCTGTCGTCTCAGGCCTGTCGGCGCAGGAAGCCAAGGAGATTTTCGATTTCCGCGCGGTTCTGGAATCGGAGGTGATCCGCCGTGCTGTCCCGCGGATGTCGCCTTTGGCGCTGGCCAATGCCAAGGCCTGCCTGGAAGCGTTCTCGCAGTCGGAAGATCCGATGACCTGGGGCGAGTTGAACCGGGATTTCCACTCCACACTCTATCGAGAGAGCGGGTTGCAATACCACATGGATGTGATCGACAATGCGATGGACCGCGTTGACAGCTACCTGAGGGCGCAGCTGGTGCTGACCAATGGTAACGAACGGGCCAATCGTGAGCACATCGCTATCTGGGAGGCCTGTGTTGCAGGCGACGCTGACCTTGCAGCGGCGCTCACACGTGACCACATCACCGGCTCCTGCGAAACGCTGCTGCAACGATTGGAGGATTTCGGCTAAGCGCCCGGAGCCGCCGCCGCAATCTCCCTTAAGACGTCTTGAGCGCCTTCTTGCGACGCCGCCGCTCGGATAAAATGAAGCCCAGCACCGACCAGGGATGCTTCAAGGCCGATTTGTCCAGTTTCCGCAGCCCGCCCTTCAGATAGGTGCGGCGCAGTTGCCGTTCCTCAAGTCGGCTGCGGATGGCCTCGAGAATCGGGTCACCTTCGGTCAGACCGAAAACCTGCGCATCGGACAGGCGCTGGCGCAAAAGCGAAACCTCGCGGCCGACCTCTGCCAGACGTTTTTTGCGAAAAGCCTCGGCATCTGTGATGGATTGCTGCGTGCTGGTCTGCCCCATACCGACCCGATAGATGATAAGATCTTCGTCGATGAATGCGACGCGCCCCTCCAGTGCAGCACGGAACCCAAGCACAAGGTCCTCGTAGCAGTCTGCATATTGGATCGGACCATACTTGCGGAAGAGATCCTTGTGCCAGGCACAGGTCGCCCCAAGGAACAACTGCATCGAACAGGCCGCGGACATGGCATCGGTCCGGGTGTAGAATGTTGCCTTGGCATAGGTTTTGGGCATCGGTTTGCCGTCCAATGTCTCGACCTGGCCGTGCGAGAAGACCAGAAGCGGATCGTCACGCTCAAAGACTTCAATGGTCCGTGCCACGCGCCCCGGAAGAGAGATATCATCGCCGGACGCGGCAATGATGACGTCACCTGTACTCAGGTTGAAGCATCGTTCGATATGTTTGTTGACGCCCAGGTTCTGCGGGTTCTTGTTGAGCACAACGGAATGTGGCCCGGAGTAATCGGCGACCAGCGCCTCCATCGCCTCAAAGGTGCCATCCTGCGAACAATCGTCCGACAGCAGAATCTCGATAGGATCGCAGTCTTGTGCCAGCACGGCCTCAACCGCCTCTTTCACATAGTCCCGCTGATTGTAGGTAAGAAGCACAACTGAGTAGCTGTATCTGTTCATTTCAACCCAATCCAACCTGCACGCACGCGCAGAAAATCCATAGCTGTTGCCCCTGCGGGTCTCAGGCCTGTCTTACCACCTGGACGCCGACGCCGTTAGACCACCAATACTGCAGTTTGCAAGAAGGAGCCATGCCCGACAGCTGCGGTTGCCCGTGTGCGCAGCCAATGAAACTGCCTGCCCGCTGGCACCGCAATCGAGTGATCCCGGCGGTCTTCTGGCGGTCACAGTCACTTAGGCCAAGTTCCGCAATACAGGCGCGGCATGCGCCAATTCGATTGATCGGAGATGACAATATGGTAGACAGCTGTGCCAATAGACCAGACTGGATCGCTCTTTTTCGATGATAGATCCGACGTTTGCTCCGATCAGCTGCCAAAGCCGGTCGTTGCCACAAGACCGGAGTACGGATTTGCCACTCAGCGACTGCAAATTTATCGACTTGCCCAAGATCGAAGATGCCCGCGGCAACCTGACATTTGTCGAAGGGATGAACCACATCCCGTTTGATATCAAACGCGTCTATTACCTCTACGATGTACCGGGCGGATCGGATCGCGGCGCGCATGCGCACAAGGGTCTGCACCAGTTCATGATCGCGATGTCCGGCAGCTTTGACGTTGTTCTGGATGACGGGTTCGACAAGAAACGCTTTCATCTGAACCGCTCATATTTCGGCATCTACATCTGCCCGATGATGTGGCGATATCTCGATAACTTCTCCTCCGGTGCGGTCTGCATGGTGATGGCATCCGCGCCTTATGACGAAAGCGATTATATTCGCGACTACACCGACTTCCGGCAGGCTGTGGGGGCAACGTGATGCAGGTTCCGTTTCTCGATCTGAAAGCGGCCTATGATGAGCTGGCAGAGCGCAGCGAACCCCGGATGCTGGAGAGCCTGCGCTCCGGCTGGTATATCCTCGGCCCGGATGTTGCCGGGTTCGAGCAGGCGTTTGCCCGCTACTGCGGCGTCTCACATGCGCTTGGTGTTGCGAACGGGCTGGATGCCTTGCGCCTGGCACTTGTGGCGCTGGAAATTGGGCCGGGAGATCGGGTGCTGGTTCCCTCCAACACCTATATCGCCACCTGGCTGGCAGTATCGCAATGTGGCGCGATCCCGGTACCGGTGGAGCCTGATCCGGCAACCCATAATATCACGGCTGACGGCATACGCGCCGCCATGGTGCCCGGCGCCAAGGCGGTTATTCCCGTTCACCTATATGGCCAGCCCGCAGACATGACCGCGATCATGGCGGTTGCCCGTGAATTGGGGCTGAAGGTGATCGAGGACGCCGCGCAGGCGCATGGCGCGCGCTGGAACGGACGCTCCATCGGCGGAACCGGTGATATCGTCTGCTGGAGTTTTTATCCGGGGAAGAACCTCGGAGCATTGGGAGACGGCGGCGCGGTCACCACCGATGACGATGCACTGGCCGACCGGCTATCGCTGCTGCGCAATTACGGGTCTCACGAAAAATACCGCAATGAGGTTGCAGGGTTCAACAGCCGCCTCGATCCGGTTCAGGCCAGCTTCCTGACCGTGAAGCTGGCGGTGCTGGACGACTGGAACGCACGGCGGGCGCAGATCGCCGCGCGCTACCTGTCGGAATTGTGCGATCTTGGCATTGCGCTGCCCAATGTCGCGGCCAAGGCCGATCCCGTCTGGCATCTGTTTGTGGTGCGGCACCCGGACCGGGACCGGCTGGCGAAAGATCTGGCCGATGTCGGCGTCCAGACCCTGGTGCATTATCCGATCCCGCCACATGCGCAGGCGGCTTATGCTTCCTTGGGTCTGACGGATTCGATGCTGCCACTGGCAACGCAGCTGGCCCGGGAGGTGATCAGCCTACCCATCGGCCCGCATCAAAGCCACGCGCAGACCGATCATGTGATCAGCTGCCTCAGGCGGCTGGCCTGACCCCTGCCCCCTGCCCAGGTCAGAGCATGGTGCCATCAGGGATTTATCGGCTGGAAAGCATTGTCGAGATGATCGACCACCTCAACCCTTGCCGGGCTGCGCAGGAGCTTTGCGTATTTGTATTTGAAGGCACCGCTGGACAGTTCCACAATCCGCCCGGCCACCCAGCCGGGGTCAAGCATGGTCGATGTGTCTTCCGTGGTGCCGTCCCAGAAATTCGTACGTATCGCTGACGGAGCGACGACCAGCACCTTGCCGATCCCGTCGCCGCGCACCAGCGCCGCCCCCAACATGCCAAGACCGGCCTTGGTCGCGCAGTAGGCAGGCATTCCCGCCTGCGGTTTATACTGTGAGCTTGAGGTGATCAGCATCAGTTTGAGCGGTCCGGATGCCTGCCGGACCAGTCGCTGGATCAGCATCATAGGCCCCAGCAATCCGACATTGGTCATCTGCGCAAGCGCGGCATCCTCTAGCGAGGCAATCGTCCCCTGCTGCAAAAAGCCCGCGCAATAGATCAGGGTCTGCACATCTCCGACCTGCCGCGCCAACCGATCCAGTTCCGTGATCAGATCGCTGGAATCCTCAGTCACCGAAAGTGCATGAAACCGTGCGCCGCTGCAGCCCGGATCGGCCCGTCCGGTGATGGTGACCCGGTGTCCCTCGGCAACGTAGTGCCGCGCCAGTGCTAGACCGACGCCAGAGCTTCCGCCGACAATCAGAATGTTCTTCTTCACAGTCACCTCGCCCCCGCATCCACGAGGCAACTGATAGCCCTGCCCAGGAGCATCCGCAACATCGCCTGCGACGCCGTCGCCGATCGACACAGAGGCAGGATTCAAGGCGGATCCCAGCCCGCAACCGCTTGCGATGAACATCTGCCGGAGCCGCGGAAACCATTGTCAGGCAGCGGCCAAATCCACGCTGGAGGCTGTACTCCCTGCCACTTGGAGCGGCGGTTTGGGCCCGATTTGGCCGTTTCAACTAAACTTTAAGCACCATCTTCTAATTTAGTCGCTCAGATCTGGACGGCTCCAGCACCGGTACAAACAACGCGTTTTGCGTATCGCACAGTAACCCGAGGTGAAAATTGGTAACTAGAACAATTGAATCGTTTTACCTCGGAACGTTTTCCGATCTGGATCCAAACGAAGCCAACTTTGCATCTGAAAACTCCTCCATCCTGGTTGGCGCCACGTTCGGCAGCTCGGGCGCGCCGCTTTATGACAACATCGACAGCCTCACAGTAAACGACCTCAACAGTGACGGGCAGCTCCTTGAGAACGACAACGGACAAAGCGCCGATCAGCTGATCTATGGCGGAATATCCTCCGATATCGACAGCGCCATCGACTACAATGTCCTTGTCACCTATTCCGATGGCACCACGGCTACGACGCAGATGCTGATCCTGCAGGATACATCAGGTCGGGTGTTCCTTAACCCCTACAGAGAAGGTGACCCTGCCAACAACGTTCTCGACGACAAGCCGATCGAATCCATTCAGCTCACGTCAGTCATCGGTGACAACTACTCCTTTGCCTTTGCCGACCTCGAACAGGATGCCTTTATCGACGGCACGGTCGACGGCACCGCAGGGAATGACAGCATCGGCGCCAGCTATATCGATGCCGACGGCACCCAGATGAACGCCTATGGCGGCGACGATACCGTGGATGCTGGAGCGGGCGACGATACAATCTATGCCGTAGCCGGCAACGACAGCATCGTCGCGGGCGCGGGCAACGATATCGTCTACGGCGGAAGCGGCAGCGATACCCTGATCGGCGGAGACGGCAAAGACACGATCTACGGCGGAACCGAGGCCGACCTGATGACTGGCGGCGCAGGCGACGACGTCTTTGTCACAGGTGCTGGCGATACAGCACAGGGCGGGACCGGCGACGATACCTTCTATAACTATGCACCAGAAGGCATAGGCGGCACGATCAGCATCATCGGTGGCGAAGGGGACGAAGACGGGAATGGCGACTGGCTACGACTGACGTTTGAGGACGGCGGCGCCTGGGAAAACGATCCGCTTACCGTCACGCTAACCAGTAGCGAGGCCGGTTCCGTGACCGGTGGCAGTTCGACCATCAATTTCTCTGAGATTGAATTCATCTCCACAGGCCTTGGAAACGACACCATCGACCTGTCGAGTGGCAGCACCGGTATGCGGATTGATGCCTCATCTGGGGATGACAGCGTGACCGGCGGCACCGGCGCCGACACAATTGATGGCGGTAGCGGCAACGACGTTCTGGGCGGCGGTGCCGGGGCCGACACAATCGATGGCGGTACAGGCGACGACGTGCTGGACGGCGGCGGCGGCGCCGACACAATCGATGGCGGCAGCGGCAATGATACGCTTCTGGCCAATTTCGGCGCCGACACCTTTATCGGAGGTGCCGGGATTGACACCTACGATATCGTCAATTCTGATGCGTCGTATGTCAACTTCAACATCGATCTCACGACCGGTACGGACCAGCACGGCAACACCTATAGCGGGATCGAGAACATTCTCGGCGGCACAGCCAATGACAGCCTGACAGGCGACGGCGCCAATAACCTGCTGGACGGCGGCGCGGGCGCGGACACGATTTCGGGCGGTACTGGCGCTGATAGCCTGTCGGGCGGGGACGATGCCGACACGTTTGTGGTCGAGGACGGCTTTGGCGCGGACACGATCATCGGCGGCGAAGGGGTCACCACCGGCACGGATTACGACACTATCGACCTCTCCGCCGTGACCAACCCGGTCACCGTGACCTTCACCGGCTCCGGCGCGGGCACGATCAGCGATGGCACCAGTACGCTCACCTTCTCCGAAATCGAGCGCGTAATCCTGGGCGATTCAGCCGATGTGGTGGACGCCACCAACGACGCAGGCGGGATCGAGATTATCGCAGGCGGCGGCAACGACACCGTGACCGGCGGATCCGGGAACGATACAATC
>NZ_JAYMWT010000022.1:0-710 GCF_048056095.1 Phaeobacter sp. JH20_34
TCATCGAACCGTTCTGTCTTGGAAAATCTACTGATCCAGGACAAACTGGGCGCGACCCGCGCCTATTTGTGGAAGCTGTTCTGTGGATCGTCCGCACAGGGGCGCAATGGCGTGAATTGCCGGATGAATTTGGCAAGTGGAACTCTGTATTCAAAAGGTTCCGCAGATGGGTCAAAGCGGACATTTTCCATCATATGTTCAAAGTATTAGCCTCAAACGCCGACCTCGAATACGCCATGATCGATGGAACTATCGTCAAGGTCCACCGCTCGGGTCAGGGCGCAAAAGGGGGACTCTTTGCCAGGCCATTGGGCGCTCACGCGGAGGCATAACAACGAAGATACTGGCGCTGACGGATGCGCTTGGAAACCTCGTTGATTTCTGTCTGATGCCCGGGCAAGCCCACGACTTGCGCGAGACCGATACGCTGATCCGCGATCTGACAGCCGGTCACCTTCTGGCGGACAGGGCCTTCGACGCAGATTGGCTGCGCAACGACCTGACGGATCGGGGCATCACCCCCATCATACCGCCGAAATCCAACCGGAAGTTTCCGGCAGAGTTCGACAAGGAAACCTACAAATGGCGGCACCTGATCGAAAATTACTTTGGCAAGCTCAAGGAAAACAGAGGCATAGCGATGCGATCATGTAAAACCGATCAGAGCTTCACGGCTTTCATTTCCATCGCAGCAACAATCATTCAAACAA
>NZ_JAYMWT010000023.1:0-275594 GCF_048056095.1 Phaeobacter sp. JH20_34
TCGACCAGCTCCAGGAGCTCTTCGTCGTCGACCTGGTCCACTTTGTTCATGAACACGACCATCTTCGGGATGCCAACCTGGCGGCCCAGCAGGATGTGCTCGCGGGTCTGCGGCATCGGGCCGTCAGCAGCGTTCACAACCAGGATCGCGCCGTCCATCTGCGCCGCACCGGTGATCATGTTTTTCACATAGTCAGCGTGGCCGGGGCAGTCGACGTGGGCGTAGTGACGGCCTTCGGTCTCATATTCCACGTGCGCGGTCGAGATGGTGATGCCGCGGGCTTTCTCTTCAGGTGCGCCGTCGATCTGGTCGTAGGCTTTGAAGTCACCGAAATACTTGGTGATCGCTGCGGTCAGCGTGGTCTTGCCGTGGTCAACGTGGCCGATGGTGCCGATGTTGACGTGCGGTTTTGTACGTTCAAACTTTTCCTTAGCCATTCTGTAGGCGCCCTTTTGAATTGGGGGTCGAAACCCGACCCGAATTTCCTCTGCGCGCGCGGCTTATTTGGTTTATAGGTGAAAATCAACCCGTTCCTGTGCGTCCTGTCGCAAATCACCGCCAGATCATGAACCACAGGCCACAGAGTTGCCGCCACAGGGGAATGGCAACAGGGTTCATTGCATCGGGCATGATCGGCCATGTCGGTGTCAGGGGGTCGGCCGGTCAGAGCCTGGCGGAAACGGATCTGGATCCACCGCGCGCGTGAGGCGGAATCAGCCCGCCGCGGCTACTGGTGGTTCTGTCGCCCCGGTGGTGCGCGGTTGGTCGACCTGTCCGGAGGTCTGTTCGGGCCCGAACCAGCCCTCTTCCTTGCGCTGCTCGACCAGCCAATCCTCGATCTGGCCCACAGCGTTGCGCGCCAGTCCCCGCATCTGTTCTTCGCGGGTCCGGGCATGACCGGATCCCACCAGGAAACTGTCTGCCGTTGTTGTCTCAAAGACGGTGAATTTCTTGACGACCTTGTTCAGTTTGGCACCTGCGGCGTCGTCCCAAACGGTCACATTGACCGCCAGAACCGATTTCGGGCTGAGCACGAGGGGTACGCCGCCGGGGGCGACAAAATACCCTTCAACGCTGATCCCGAAATGATAGATCTTGTCGCCCTGATACTGGCTGAAGCGGGCATTGACCTCATTGGTGAGGATATCGACCCATTCCTCTTTTGAGACTTTCCGCGACCCCGGCACCATCTGAACCTTGGATGCGATGACGATGTTATGGCCCAGCTTGAAGTTCCCGAGTTCCTCCAGCGGTTCGTCCGGCGCAGCGGCGGTACAGGCGGCGACAGCGACCATGGCGGCCAGGAGGGTAAAGATCCGGATCATAGCAGTCTCATTTCAGTTAGAAGACATCCCCAGATAGCCGCCCGGTACGGAACCGGTAAAGCCGTCATGGCCCTACGGTTCCACCGGGTGGCGCTGAGGTCACAGGTGCAGGGCAGCCACATCTGATCCTATTTGAACTTGTAGTTGCGCGGGAACCCGTAGGGCGGCCGTTTGCCGACACCTGCGCGCTTGCCCAACCACTGGCCCAGATCGGTTTCATGACGGGTCTTGCCACCGCCCATTTCCCAGCTGAGACCGTCATCCCAGTTGAACGTGGTGACATCGCTCAAACCGCCATCCAGCTCCAGCGACCCCTGCTTGCCACGGGCCATATTGTATTTCTGCAACCGCACGCCCTTGCCACGGGACAGCTCGGGCATCTCCTCAACCGCGAAGACCAGGAATTTGCCATTCTCAGACACCACTGCAACGTGATCGCCAATCACGGGGATGCAGATCTTAGCACGGTCGTCATCCTTGACGTTCAGCACCTGCTTGCCGCCGCGTGTCTGGGCAACGATATCTTTCTCGGCGCAGATAAAGCCGTTGCCCGCATCCGAGGCGACCAGCAGGCGCCCGTCTGGATTGTGGATCAGGATATCGACAATCTCGACCTCATTCGGCAGATCCACCATCAGGCGCAGGGGTTCACCCATGCCGCGCCCGCCGGGCAGGTTGGACGCGGAAATCGTATAAAACCGCCCGTTGGACGCAAAGACCAGAAGCCGGTCCGTGGTTTCGGCATGGAAGATGAAGCGAGGGCCATCGCCATCCTTGAACTTCAATTCCCGGCCCAGGTCGATGTGGCCGGTCATAGCGCGGATCCAGCCCATCTGCGAGCAGACCACGGTGATCGGTTCGCGGTCGATCATCGCTTCGAGCGGCACATCTTCGACTTCGCCCGCCTCGGCAAAGCGGGTGCGACGCGGACCGCCCTCATAGGATTTGCCAAACTGCTTCTTGGTGTCCTTCAGCTGTTCGGCGATGCGGCTCCACTGGAGCTCCTCGGAGGCCAGCAATTCGACCAGACCGGCGCGTTCTTCCTGTAGGGCATCGCGTTCGCGCACTAGTTCGATCTCTTCCAGGCGACGCAGGCTGCGCAACCGCATGTTCAGGATCGCTTCGGCCTGGACTTCGCTCAGCTCTCCAGGCCCGGCAGCGGGCGAGATATAATCGGCTTCGGTATAGGCGCGCGGGTGATCCAGCGCCCAGTTCTCGCGCATCAACGCGGCCTTGGGATCATCGTCATAACGGATGATATCAATCACGCGATCCAGATTGAGGAAGGCGATAATGAACCCTTCCAGAACCTCGAGCCGGTGGTCGATCTTGTCCATCCGGTGCTGCGACCGGCGCTGCAACACGTCGCGACGATGATCAAGGAAGGCGCGCAGCACCTCCTTCATCGAACAGACCTTGGGGGTCACGCCGTCGATCAGCACGTTCATGTTCAGGCTGAAGCGGATTTCCAGATCCGAATTGCGGAACATCATGTTCATCAGCACTTCGGGATCCACATTCTTGGACTTCGGCTCAAGAATGATGCGGATATCCTCGGCTGATTCGTCCCGAACATCGGCCAGGATCGGAATCTTCTTGGTCTGGATCAGCTCGGCGATCTTTTCGATCAGCTTGGATTTCTGGACCTGATAGGGGATTTCGGTAATGACGATCTGCCACTGGCCACGGCCCAGATCCTCAACCTCATGGGTACAGCGCAGACGGAAGGATCCGCGCCCGGTGTTATAGGCCTTGGCGATATTTTCGCGTGGCTCGACAATCACGCCGCCGGTCGGAAAGTCCGGTCCCGGCACGTAGTTCAACAGCGTATCATCACGGGCATCCGGGGTCTTGATCAGATGCAGGCAGGCATCGATCAGTTCGCCGATATTATGCGGCGGGATATTGGTCGCCATGCCCACCGCGATACCGGCCGCACCATTGGCCAGGATATTCGGGAAGGTTGCGGGCAAAACAACCGGTTCGGTCAAACGCCCGTCGTAATTGTCACGGAAATCAACGGCGTTCTCGCTCAGCCCGTCCAGCATCGCCTCGGCTACAAAGGTCATCCGTGCCTCGGTGTAACGAGAGGCCGCCGGGTTATCGCCGTCGATATTGCCGAAGTTGCCCTGCCCGTCGACCAGCGGATAGCGGACGTTGAAATCCTGCGCCAGACGCGCCATCGCGTCGTAGATCGCCGCGTCGCCGTGGGGATGGAAATCACCCATGGTGTCGCCGGAGATCTTGGCCGATTTCAAAAAGCCGCCCGTCGAGGTGAGACGCAGGCGGCTCATCGCGTAGAGAATGCGGCGGTGCACCGGTTTCAGACCATCGCGGGCATCGGGCAGCGCCCGGTGCATGATGGTGCTGAGAGCATAAGTCAGGTACCGCTCGCCAATCGCACGGCGCAGCGGCTCCAGTATTTCTCCGGTTGCGGGGGAATCGGGGGTGTCTTGATCATCTACCAGGTCGGTCATGCTCTGGTGATACTGCCCCCTCCGGTCTTGGTAAAGCGGGGCCGTGCGAAAATGCGGAGTTACCCCCATATATCGACCCGACCACAACCGGCAGGGTCTGCCCGTCGCCCGACCACCGCCCGTACGACCGACAAAGCTGGCTTGGGGGAGAAAGTCGCCACCTCTCCCCTACTACGACTCGAAAAACTCCTGTAAGATCTAAGTTAAGCCGGAACAATCTGTGCAGCGGGTGCGTATTACCTGCAGCCGAGCGAATGCTCGATAATCATGAATTTGCACAGGTTTTCAGGCTGATCCTGGGGGGGATTTGTATATGTCACGCTTTGTTATCGCATCATTTCTGTTTTTGGGCTGGGGTTTTTACGAAGCCAGTGGCGGCGCTGATTTTGAGCCGCCCAAAGGCCCCTCTGCTGCCATCGACATCGCCAAGGCTGCTTTTGGCAGTGATGTCGACACCAGCGACACCGCAGCGCGCCGCACCGCGGTGACCGCAGAATCGCTGGTCAGCAAGGTGGCCCTGCGCGTGCCACAGACCGCAGCTACAACCTCAATGAACGCAAAATCGCCGCGCCCCTCCGCAGACCCCAATCTGCGTTCGCGTGTCGCGATGGCGCAGATCGCCGCCGTTGGTGAGGGGCTGACCAACAGTGACGCTGCATTTTCCGTGGCCCAGGCTGCGGCGCCCGCCTCTGCGCGGATACCGGGTTCGGGCGATACGGCAACGGTGCAGCTGGCCTCGCTGTCGGATGGGCTGTCGAGGCAACCCCTGGTTCAGGCCGCGCTCGAAGCGGATGCCGCCGAATTGAACCCGGCCGAACCCGCAGAAGACATCCGCACCATCACTGCAACCCGCGTCAACATGCGGACAGGCCCCGGCACGGTTTACCCGATCCTGGATCGGCTCAGCAACGGCGAGAAAGTCACGGTTGTTGAGGACATTGGCACCGGCTGGCTGCACCTGCGCACCGTAAAAGACGGCAAGGTTGGCTGGATTGCGGCTTCCCTGGTGAGCAAGAAACGCCCATAAAGCGCCGGTACAGGTGACCGCGCGAGGGGTTTTATGCAGAAAACGATCCTGATCACAGGCTGTTCCTCCGGGATCGGCCTGGATGCTGCGCATGGTATGCGCGAACGTGGCTGGACCGTGTTTGCCTCCTGCCGCAAACCGGTCGACTGCGACAGGCTGCGCGCGCAGGGATTTGTCAGCCCGCTGATGGATTACACAGATGCAGAAAGTCTGCGCAGCGGTCTGGCAGAAGTTCTGGAGCGCACCGGCGGCACGCTGGACGTATTGTTCAACAATGGTGCGCACGGGCTGCCCGGCGCTGTTGAGGACGTCTCCACCGAAGGGCTGCGCAGCATCTTTGAAAGCAATGTCTTTGGCTGGCACGAGCTGACCCGCAACGTCATCCCGGTGATGCGCGCACAGGGGCACGGGCGGATCGTTCAGAATTCCTCGATCCTCGGTTTTGTGAGCTTCCCCTGGCGCGGCGCCTATGTGGCGACCAAACACGCCATCGAAGGGCTGACCGATACCATGCGGGTTGAGCTGCGCGACAGCGGCATCAAGGTCGTTCTGATCGAGCCCGGCCCTGTGACGTCGAAGATCCGCGAAAAGGCCATTCCCCATTTCGAGAAATACGTCGATTGGGAGAACTCCGCCCTGCGCGACCGCTATGAGGCCAGCCTCCTGAAGCGGCTCTATGAAAGCAATGGACCAGACAGGTTCGAACTCCCGGCATCCTCAGTCACGGCCAAACTGATCCATGCCTGCGAGAGCCGACGGCCACGTCCGCGTTACTATGTCACCGTGCCGACCCATATCGGAGGTGTGCTAAAACGCATCCTGACCACACGCGCGATTGACCGTATCCTCGCGCGGCTTAGATAGCTGATGCGCGGCGGGCCCTGCCATGAAGGCGGCGGCTGTCGCGGCAAGAAACAAGGAATACGAGAAGATGGGCGATCCGCTCTACATCCTGGCGATTGCTGCGATCGCCGCAACCGTCATCGTGCTGGTAATCGGCATTGGTGGCTTCGGCGCCGGCGGCGCCTTCAATGCCAGAAATGCCAACAAGATGATGCGCCTGCGCATCCTGTTTCAGTTCCTCGCCGTGGTGTTCATCCTCGGATATGTCTATCTTCGCGCTCAGGGAGGTCAGTAAATCATGGTCGTATTGAACAAGATCTACACCCGTACCGGCGACAAGGGCGACACCGCTCTTGGCAATGGAGACCGCGTTGCCAAACATTCCGCGCGGGTCAATGCCTATGGCACCTCGGACGAGCTGAATGCCTTTGTCGGGGTGGCGCGACTGGAGGCCGATGGTGAGATGGACGCGGCGCTGGCGCGTATTCAGAATGACCTGTTTGACCTGGGCGCGGACCTCTGCCGACCTGAAATGGACAAAGATGCCAATGCCGAATACCCGCCACTGCGTGTTGCCGATGCACAGGTTGCGCGTCTGGAGGCGGAAATTGATGTCATGAACGCCAATCTCGCGCCTCTGCGCAGCTTTGTGCTGCCCGGCGGCGCAGCTCTCTCCGCACATCTCCATGTATGTCGTACCGTGGCGCGCCGCGCCGAACGTCTGGCAACCGAGCTTGCCACGCAGGAGGACATCAATCCGGCAGCGGTGAAATATCTCAACCGGCTGTCCGACTGGTTCTTTGTTGCGTCGCGTGCCGCCAATGACAACGGCGCGCGCGATGTGCTCTGGGTGCCCGGCGCCAATCGGTAAGCGCCGCAATGACAATACCCCATGCGCCCGGCCGAGCGGCGCGTGGCAGAGCTGGTCGGCGATCGCATAGCGCTGCGGCAACCTGTCCCATCGAGATCAAGCACCGGTATAGCTGCCGCTGCGGCAGTGCAGCATTATCGGCGAAACATTCCTGCAAAACTGCTGATGCAAACCGTCAGACGCGACGTCGGAGGGCGGTAACGTGACGATTTTGCCCTGTTGCGGCGCAATCTAAGCCGCTATCAACATCGCGAGAGCATGGAGGAGAGTCGCCCCGGCGGCTTACCGTTTGTTAAGGAGAGAACGCAAAATGAAGGTACTTGTGCCTGTCAAGCGCGTGATTGACTACAACGTGAAGGTCCGCGTCAAAGCGGACGGCAGCGGTGTCGATCTCGCCAACGTCAAAATGTCGATGAACCCGTTTGACGAAATCGCCGTCGAAGAGGCGATCCGCCTCAAGGAAGCCGGCAAAGCTGATGAGATCGTCGTTGTCTCCATCGGTGTGAAGCAGGCGCAGGAAACCCTGCGGACCGCGCTCGCCATGGGTGCCGACCGCGCGATCCTGGTTGTTGCAGCAGATGACGTGCATACCGATATCGAGCCGCTGGCCGTTGCCAAAATCCTCGCCAAAGTGGTCGAGGAAGAGCAGCCCGGCCTGGTTCTGGCAGGCAAGCAGGCGATCGACAACGACATGAATGCCACCGGTCAAATGCTGTCGGCGCTTCTGGGCTGGTCGCAGGGCACCTTTGCCTCTGAGCTGGACATCGATGGCGATAGCGCCGTTGTGACCCGCGAAGTGGACGGCGGCCTGCAGACCATCAAAGTGAAGATGCCCGCCATCGTCACCGTTGACCTGCGCCTGAACGAGCCGCGTTACGCTTCGCTGCCGAACATCATGAAGGCCAAGAAAAAGCCGCTGGACGAGAAAACCGCCGCCGACTACGGCGTCGATGTCTCCCCGCGTCTGGAAATCATCTCCACCACTGAACCCGCAGCCCGTGCCGCAGGCATCATCGTGGGCTCCGTGGATGAGCTGGTCGGTAAACTCAAAGAAGCGGGGGCTGTGTAATGGCTGTTCTTCTCCTTGCCGAAGTGACCGATGGCGCCCTGGCGCTGGACGCAACCGCAAAAGCCGTGACCGCGGCAAGCAAGCTGGGCGACGTGACCGTTCTGGCCGCTGGCGCCTCTGCGGCAGCAGCCGGTGCAGAAGCCGCCAAGATTGCAGGCGTGTCGAAGGTTCTGGTTGCTGAAGACGCCTCGCTCGGCCACCGTCTGGCGGAACCGACTGCTGCGCTGATCGCCTCGCTGGCATCCGACTATGAGCACATCGTGGCGCCTGCGACCACTGACGCCAAAAACGTCCTGCCCCGCGTTGCAGCCCTGCTGGACGTGATGGTCATTTCGGACGTATCCGGTGTTGTCGATGGCGACACATTCGAGCGTCCGATCTACGCAGGCAACGCGGTTCAGACCGTAAAGTCGCGTGACGCCAAAAAGGTGATCTCGTTCCGGACATCCACCTTCGACGCGGCTGGTGACGGCGGCTCCGCCTCCGTTGACACCATTTCCGCTGCCGAAAACCCCGGCCTGTCCGAATGGGTCGAGGACAAAGTCGCCGCCAGCGATCGCCCCGAGCTGACCTCGGCCGGTGTTGTTGTGTCCGGTGGTCGTGGTGTTGGGTCCGAAGAGGACTTCAAACTGATCGAAAACCTGGCCGACAAGCTGGGTGCGGCGGTTGGCGCCTCCCGCGCGGCCGTGGATTCGGGCTATGCACCGAACGACTGGCAGGTGGGTCAAACCGGCAAGGTCGTGGCGCCTGAGCTTTATGTTGCGGTTGGGATCTCCGGCGCAATTCAGCACCTGGCAGGCATGAAGGACTCCAAGATCATCGTTGCGATCAACAAGGACGAAGAGGCTCCGATCTTCCAGGTTGCCGATTACGGCCTGGTGGCCGACCTGTTCCAGGCCGTGCCCGAGCTGATCGAAAAACTGTAAGCGCATCGCGTAAACATGTGAAAAGCCCGCGACATCTGTCGCGGGCTTTTTTTTGTTTCAAACAACCTTTCGGGTCGCGATCAGTTCCTGAGGCGGGGTTGCAGATACTGCGCCACCTGCGCCGCAATTCTAACATGCTCCTTCGGGCCGACCATTCGCTGGGCCGACGGCAGGTCAAGCTGTCCGTAGAACATGCCGTCAATGTCTGCGGCATCCCGCGCGGTATGGACAGGGATCTCAACAACCCCGAGCACACGCGCACGCAGTGCATCCACCATCGGCCGGTCAACCAGCGCAGGCTCATGTCCAAACAGGGCCTGATGATCGACGTCGTAATGGATCCAGAGCAAAGTCACCTCCCCATTAAGCGCCGCGATCAGCTCTCCCATACGGTCAACCCAGGTCTCTTGCAGATGATCGCGAACGGTTTCGTAACGGGTTCTGCAACAAGATCGGAGCGCGCTCAGCAGGTGCTTGTTAAAGTGATACTCCGTGAAATCCATTTCCGGATACAGATCCCGCAGCGGCTCATGAGCGCATAAGAACCTGTCATTGCGCCGGGGATGAACCTTGTAATAGCCGTTGGAGATATTCTGTGCCCCCAGCACCTGGACAAGAGATGCTTCGGCCTTGCGGGCAATATCCAGAATATCCGGATCGCTCAAAAAGCTGTCGACCCCGGCATTCACGCTGCCAAGGTTTACGCAGGGGCGCTGTAGAATCGTTTCTGCTTCGGCCACGAAGGGACGTTCGACAAAGCGTCCAAAGACCTCTGTGCCGCCGATAAATGCCAAATATGGTTCAGTCAGATTACGCGCCGGCCCGCGGACCAATAATTTCGAGCCCGCATAGCTGCAAGGCTCGCCCGCAAGCGCTGTCGCGCTCTTGAGTTCATAGCTCATAATACCCACCAAATTTCACCCGAGACTCACTTAATCCGAGATCCGTTGACGAATTGCTAATGCTCAACTTTGCCTAAAAACCCGGCCAATCGGCCTTGTGCCGCCCACGGACCCGCCAGTATGATCCGCCGGAAAACTCCCAAGAGGCATGAGCGATGGACATCCAGAAAATAGGCGTGATTGGTGCAGGCCAGATGGGCAATGGCATCGCACATGTGATGGCGCTGGCAGGCTATGATGTTGTTTTGAATGACATAAGCCAACAGGCCTTGGACAGTGCCGTGAATGCGGTGAAGAAGAACCTGACCCGGCAGGCCAGCAAGGGCAAGATTGAGCAGGCGGATGTTGACGCTGCACTAGGGCGCATTTCGACAACGTTAACGCTGGCGGATGTCGGCAAGACTGATCTGGTCATCGAAGCGGCGACAGAACGCGAAACGGTGAAGCAGGCCATTTTCGAGGATCTGCTGCCGCATCTGCTGCCGCACACGATTCTCACCTCCAACACCTCGTCGATCTCGATCACCCGACTGGCCAGCCGGACCGACCGACCGGAGCGTTTCATGGGGTTTCACTTCATGAACCCGGTGCCGGTCATGCAGCTGGTCGAACTGATCCGCGGCATCGCCACAGATGAGGCCACTTTCTCGGCCTGTCACGCGGTGGTGGAAAAACTGGGCAAGACCGCAGCAAGCGCGGAGGATTTCCCCGCCTTTATCGTCAATCGGATCCTGATGCCGATGATCAATGAGGCGGTCTACACCCTGTATGAAGGCGTGGGATCCGTGAAATCCATTGATGAGTCGATGAAGCTGGGCGCCAATCATCCGATGGGACCATTGGAGCTGGCTGATTTCATCGGTCTGGATACCTGTCTTGCCATCATGAATGTACTGCATGATGGTCTGGCGGA
Organism: Phaeobacter sp. JH20_34; assembly: GCF_048056095.1. Lineage (NCBI taxonomy): Bacteria > Pseudomonadati > Pseudomonadota > Alphaproteobacteria > Rhodobacterales > Roseobacteraceae > Phaeobacter > Phaeobacter sp. JH20_34. The sequence goes on from NZ_JAYMWT010000023.1 coordinate 10,354, forward strand.
CACCAAATACCGCCCCTGCCCGCTGCTGACGAAATATGTCGAAGCAGGCTGGCTGGGCCGGAAAACGCAACGCGGGTTCTATGATTACCGGGGCGAGATCCCAGTGCCGACGCGATAGGCGGATATCTCAGAAAGGGGGCGCTGCCCCCTTCGCAGGCGAAACCGTCTGCCAGACGGTTTCCGGGAAGCCTGCTCATCCCACGGGGATATTTCCAGCCAGAAGATGACGCGCGGCGGCTCTAGCCCAGCGTACCGAGCGACAGCGTATGTTCGCGCAGCCAGGCCATAAAGCCGCGCGGATCGCTCTGCAGCTTTTCCATCTGCGCATCGCTAAGGGGTTCACCGACAACCGGGCTCTGCGGCTTGTTGCAGGATCGCACGATCTCATGCAGCAACAACCCCTGACGCAGGATCGGCGAGACCTGATTGGCGATCTGGTACCAGCGAGAATTGCTGCCCGGAAAAAAGATGGGCACCACACGCGCGCCGGAGCGGCGAATGAGCTGGGCGGTGAACACGTTCCATTCCCGCTCGATTGCGGGGCCGAACCAGCTGTCCGAGGACATCACCACACCGGAGGGAAACAGCGCGACCACGCCCCCCTCTTTCAGATGTGCCATCGTTTTGGCCCGCATTTCGACCATCTTGCTTTGTGCTTCGGGGTCATGGGGAAACGGGACCGGGATCATAAAAGAGGTTGCCGCCTCGTCCAGGCCGGTCAGCACGGAGCGGGTCAGGATGCGATAATCCTGACGCACCCTGCCAATGAGATCCGCAAAAATCATCCCATCGACCATCCCATGCGGGTGATTTGCAACCACCACCACCGGCCCCTCTCGCGGGATGCGCAGGATTTGCTCCTGCGGTGTTTCCAGATCGATTCCCATGACATTGAGGGCACCGCGCCAGAATTTCTGGCCCCGGTATTCGGCGTTGCTGCGCTCGAACCGGCGCACCATCCTGAGGATCGTCAGCTTGCCCGTGCACCATTCGATGGCGCGGATCGCAAAAGACGTCCAGCGGTCGTCAAAGGAATTGGCATAGGTGAGAGTCCGGCGGTCATAGATCTCGCCGGTCTCTTCGGTCCCTGGCGTCGCGCCAGCGTCGCGATCATGCGCAGTATCCGCCAAGTGCCTTGTCCTGTTCCGTAGCTTTGAATGAGCCTCAGTAGCCTTCGCCGAACTTGTCAGCAACAAGCGTGTCCAACGCCGAGGCAAGCGCCTCTGCATCCGGGCCCGAGGTCTCGATGTCAATAGTCGTTCCTTTTGAGGCTGCCAACATCAAAAGCCCCATGATGCTGTCCCCGGAGGCCGACAGCCCGTCCCGTGAGACTTCGGCCGTGGCATCAAAACCCTCGACCACCTCGACCAGCTTCGCTGAGGCGCGCGCGTGCAGTCCTTTTTCATTGACGATTTTCAGCGTTTTACGAACCATTTAGTGCGCTTGCTCCCCTTCGGGGTTGATATTTTGGGCGTTAATGTACTTGCGGCCCGCCTCCATGGCATGCCTGACCGCATCCGCAACAGGCAGATGGCGGGATTTTGCCAGTTTGATGAGCATCGGCAGATTGGCCCCGTAGAGGATCCGGCGATCTGGTGGCGTACAGGCCAAGAGGCTGAGGTTCGACGGAGAACCGCCAAACAGGTCCGTGACCACAACGACACCGCCGCCGCTGTCGACGGCATCGGCAGCACGGCAGATCTCGCGCTGCTTCTCATCCCGGTCGTCTTCTGGGCCTATGCTGATCGCCTCCAGGCAGACCTGAGGACCCACAACATGTTCCACGGCGGCCAGATATTCTCTGGCCAGCCCCCCATGTGCAACGATCACGATTCCGATCAAGCCGGTCCCTCACTTCTGTCGCTGGCCGTGCAGCTCGCGGTGTCTAATTGACACCTGCTGCCCGTTTTCCGCAAGGTCCCTGGCCAGGGTTTCTGCCATCGTGACCGAGCGGTGCTGCCCTCCGGTGCATCCAAATGCTATAGAGAGATGCGATTTACCCTCTTCTCGATACGCAGGCAACAGCAAGCGGATCAGATCAAGCACCCGGTCAAAGAACGGCTGATAGCGGCTGTCCTCCTGGACATAGCTCTGCACCTTCGGATCCCTCCCGTCTAGGCTTCGCAAGTCTTTCTCCCAATAGGGATTGCGCAGGAACCGGCAGTCGAACACCATATCAATGCTGCGTGGCACGCCGCGTTTGTAGGAAAAGCTCTGCAAGGAAACCGCCAGCGCCCGCCCTTCGGGGGCAAAGCGACGCTCGATATCCGCCTTCAGCTGATGGATGTTCATCTCCGAAGTATCAAGCAACAGGTCGGAACGGTCGCGGATCGGCAGCATCAGATCAATCTCGCGAAGCACCCCGACCTCAGGATCCTCGGCCGGGGCGAGCGGATGCCGGCGCCGGGTCTCCGAGTAGCGTCGCAGCAGGACATCGGCGTCGGCATCGAGGTAGAGCACGGTCAAATGCAGATCCCGGCGCGCAGCCAGCATGTCGATAACATCAAGCAAGGCGGCGGGGGAGAAATCCCGGTTGCGACTGTCCAGACCCAGCGCCATCGGTCGGGTCAGGCTGTTGGTCTCCACCAGACCGGGCAGCAGGCGCAAAGGCAGATTGTCAATCGCCTCAAAACCGAGGTCCTCCAGCACGTTGATGGCCGTGGTGCGCCCGGCACCGGACGGGCCTGTCACCAGAACGATCGGCACCGCCGTTGGATCAGGGACAGCATCCGGGTCAGGCATCGGGATTCAAGGCTCCGTGTTTGAGAAACTGCAGCAGCGCAGGGGCGAAATGCGGGCCGTCGACACGACGCAGCTGGCGGATTGGCCGGTTGAGGATCCTGGTTTCAATCTGGGGCGGCAGGCGTTCGGTTTCAACATGATCCAGATCGACGACACCGGCCAAATGCGCCTGGTCTGCTGCCCGGGCGAACAGCAGGCCCAACCCGCGCGCCTCGATCATATTGCGCAATGGTTCCGGCGCGCTGACCACCAGAGCGTCATCGCTGGCAGTTATGATCACCTGATCATCCGCGATCAGTTCCGCCCCGAGCGCCATCATTTGCAAGGCCAGTGTCGATTTTCCACTGCCGGAGCCGCCCGTGATCAACAGACCCTGCCCCGCCACCGCGACACAGCTGGCGTGAAGCCGACAGGTCGGCGTCGCAGCCATGGGTCAGACCGGGAGGCCGACGACAAACCGAGCCCCCAGAGGTTCCGAGGTGATGTCAGCTTCGGTCGGGCGGATATTCTCGGCCCAGATCACACCACCGTGTGCTTCGACGATCTGTTTGGAAATCGCCAGACCAAGGCCCGAGTTATTGCCAAAATGCTCAACGGGCCGTTGTGAATAGAAGCGTTTGAACACCTTGCTCAGGGCCTGATCGGGGATGCCGGGACCGGTATCTTCAACCACGACCAGAACGCGGTTGTCGCGACGGCGCGCCCAGACGCGGATGGCATCGCCGTCCTCGCAGAAGGAAATCGCGTTGGTGATCAGGTTGACGAAGACCTGCGCCAGCCGGGCCTCCAGCCCCTGAATTGTTATCGGTGTCTTCGGCAGGTCGGTGATATAGTCGATCCCCTTGCCGCGCGCATCCTCGCCAAGGAATTGATTGAGGTTGCCAAGCATATGGAGGAGATCAAAGCTCTCCTCCTCCTCTTTCACCAGCTCAGCGTCCAGCCTCGAGGCATTGGAGATATCGCTGACCAGCCGGTCCAGACGCCGCACGTCGTGTTCGATGACATCCAGCAGCTTGTCACGCTGATCTTCGCGTTTGACCATCCGTAGCGTACCGACCGCCGATTGCAGGCTGGCCAGCGGGTTCTTGATCTCATGAGCCACGTCTGCGGCAAACTGTTCATTGCTGTCGATGCGATTATAGAGCGCCTTGACCATACCACGCAGGGCGCGGCTGAGACGGCCAATTTCATCCGGGCGGGCGCTCAGATCGGGAATGCGAATGCGCCCAGGCTTTGATTTTCGGGAGTCGCCATCGCGACCCAGCTCTGCGGCTTCTGCAAGGTCCGCGAGCGGGTTTGCGATAGTGGAGGCCAGCACCAGGCTCAACCCGATGGATACGACCAGCGCGACCACAAACATCTGCAGGACGCGCTCCTGCTCGCCGCGAACCAATGCGTCGATTTCGCCGGTTGGTGAGGCCAGCGTGACAACGCCGATCGCTTCTCCCTGAAACAGGATCGGCGTGGCAGCGGAGAAGACCGTGCCGCCGCTGGTATCAACAACGGCCTTTACCTCTGTCCCGCCGACCAGCGCCTGTTGCACCATAGCGCGCAGCTGGTCCTCAAGAGGCTGGGCCGGGGTCTCCGGCGTGTCCGACTTCAACAGTCCGCCCACAAAGGACCAAACAGCCGCCAGAGCATCGCTGATCAGGGTTGCTGATGGACTGGCGTCATTGAGAAGGTCCAGCGCGCCGCCCTGTTCGACCCCCTTGGTCTGGGCAATCAGCGTCCCTGCGGTGTCAAAGACAAACACTTCCGCACCGGCCCGCAGGCTGATGTTCTGAAGGGTCGTTACCGGATCTATCCCGTCGCCGACCGCAAGGCTCACGGTGCCCAGTTCAGGCAGCTGTGCCTCAAACACATCCGAGATCAGCATCGCTTCGGCCGCCAGGGCACCTGCGCGCTGAAGCACAAGGCTCTGACGCGAGGAATTGAGATAGAGGATACCCGACACCAGAATGATCAGCGCAATAAGGTTCAGCGTGATGATCCTGCGTGTGAGCGGCGACGCCCGCAGCGTCAGGACGCCGCGACGGGCCCGCCGGTCCTGAAGTTCACGCGCGACGTTCTGCTCCGGCGCGACCCAATCATCGCCCAGAACAACATCACTATCCCGCCGTGGGCGGGTTATGCCAGAATCGCGCATCGGCGTTGTACTCCGCCTGACCCTGAGCAGGGCTTACTCTTCATTGTAACGGTACCCGATACCATAAAGCGTCTCAATCGCCGAGAATTCAGGGTCTGCATTGCGCATTTTCTTGCGCAAGCGTTTGATGTGGCTGTCGATGGTCCGGTCGTCCACATAGACCTGATCGTCATAGGCGACATCCATCAGCTGGTCGCGGCTTTTGACGAAACCCGGTCGCTGTGCCAGTGCCTGCAGGAGCAGGAATTCAGTCACCGTGAGCGATACATCCTGCCCCTTCCAGCTGACAGAATGGCGTAGGGGATCCATCCGCAGGTTGCCACGCTCCATCACCTTGTTTTCGGTGGTGGTGGCCACTGCATCGCCGCTGATCGCCTCCTGACGGCGGAGCAATGCGCGGATGCGTTCGACCAGCAGCCGCTGCGAAAACGGTTTCTTGACGTAGTCATCAGCGCCCATGCGCAGGCCCAGAACCTCGTCGATCTCATCATCCTTGGAGGTGAGGAAGATCACCGGCATCTGGGTCTTCTGGCGCAGTCGCTGCAACAGGTCCATGCCGTCCATCCGTGGCATCTTGATATCAAGGACGGCCATATCGGGCAGCTTCTTGTTGAACGCGTCCAACGCAGCCTGCCCGTCATTATAGGTCTCAACCTCGAAGCCTTCAGCCTCAAGGGTCATCGAGACCGAAGTCAGGATATTCCGATCATCATCGACTAAAGCAATCTTAGACATCTGATTGGCCCCTAATCTGCTCTTTTTTGCGTTTTTTAGACGTTCATCGCCGTTCTACCTCGGCGAATCAATGCCAATTGAGGAATCTCGACACAGTTTCGCCTCAATTGAGACAAAAATACCTTAGCAGGCGCTGAACATTCCGGCATCTACCCTCGCAAATTGTCTTTAAAAAAAATGGTTGCGCTAAACATCGCCTTGATGGCGCTAACTGCGTCAAACCGTTCTGTTCAGCCAGTAAAACCTCATGTTAAGACCACCCACATCGGCCGGTTGTGCCGATCTCTGCCCCAGGGCGCGGCTTTTATTGTTTGCGGCCTTCAATGGTCGACACAGGAGAAAGAACACATGGCATCTGGACGGGTTAACCCGCAATTCCGCCTCGAAGATCAAGGTATCGAAGGACTGGGGAACGTCTATTACAACCTCATGGAGCCAGCTCTGATCGAGGCAGCTCTGAAGCGCGACGAAGGTACTCTTGGCAACGGCGGCGCCTTCCTGGTGACCACCGGCAAGTTCACCGGCCGCTCCCCCAAGGACAAGCACGTGGTGAAAACCGACAGCGTCGCTGATACCATCTGGTGGGAAAACAACGCCGAGATGAGCCCAGAGGGCTTTGATGCGCTCTACGAGGACATGCTCGTCCATATGCAGGGCAAGGATTATTACGTGCAAGATCTGGTCGGCGGGGCCGACCCTGTCCATGCGATCAATGTGCGCATGGTCACCGAACTGGCCTGGCACGGGCTGTTCATCCGTACAATGTTGCGCCGCCCGGATCGTGAGGATCTGGATGATTTCATCGCCGACTTCACCGTGATCAACTGCCCGAGCTTCCAGGCGAACCCTGAGCGCCACAACTGTCGCAGTGAGACCGTGATTGCGATGAACTTCGATCGCAAGATGATCCTGATTGGCGGTACGGAATATGCCGGTGAGAACAAGAAATCCGTCTTCTCGCTGCTGAACTACCTGCTGCCGGAAAAAGGCATCATGCCGATGCACTGCTCCGCCAACCACGCCAAGGGCAACCCCGTGGACACCGCCGTGTTCTTTGGCCTCTCCGGCACCGGCAAGACCACCCTCTCCGCAGACCCCGACCGGGTGCTGATCGGCGACGATGAACATGGCTGGGCCGACAACGGCACCTTCAACTTTGAAGGCGGCTGCTATGCCAAGACCATCAACCTGAATGCCGAGGCAGAGCCGGAAATCTACGCCACTACTTCCAAGTTCGGCACCGTGATCGAGAACATGGTGTTCGACCCGGAAACCAAGAAGCTGGATTTCAACGACGACAGCCTGACGGCCAATATGCGCTGCGCCTACCCGCTGCACTATATCTCCAACGCCTCGGAAAGCGCCCGTGGCGGCCACCCGAAGAATATCATCATGCTGACCTGTGATGCCTTCGGAGTGCTGCCTCCGATCGCGCGGCTGACCCCAGCGCAGGCGATGTACCACTTCCTGTCCGGCTTCACCTCCAAGGTGGCGGGCACCGAGCGCGGCGTGACCGAGCCGGAGCCGACCTTCTCCACCTGCTTTGGCGCGCCCTTCATGCCGCGCCGCCCGGAGGTTTACGGCAACCTGCTGCGTGAGAAGATCGCCCAGCATGGCGCCACCTGCTGGCTGGTAAACACCGGCTGGACCGGCGGCGCATATGGTATCGGTTCACGGATGCCGATCCGCGCAACCCGCGCTCTGCTGACCGCCGCCCTGGATGGTTCGCTGGCCGAGGCTGAGTTCCGCAAGGATGGCAACTTTGGCTTTGACGTACCTGTGACCGTTCCGGGCGTGGCCGAGGTTCTGCTGGATCCGCGCCGGACCTGGGACGATCAGGCCGCATATGACGCGCAGGCTGCGAAGCTGGTTCAGATGTTCTCCGACAACTTCGAGCAGTACCTGCCCTACATCGACGATGATGTGAAGGCAGCCGCGATCAGCTAAGCCGACCACAGTCAGATCAGAAAAGCCCCGGTCCATGGCCGGGGCTTTTTCGTGTCTAGCAATGACCGATCTACTGCCCCGGTTTGATCCCGCCATCTTCCAGTTTGTGTTCCGGTTCCACGTGGATCGTAACCTGCGCTGTAGGCAGGGAGACGCGGATCGCCTCTTCGATACGATCACAGATCGCGTGCGACGCCCGCACGGTCATCTCGCCTGCGACAACCATATGGAACTCGACAAAAACCGCCTGCCCGGCGCGCCGGGTTTTCAGACCGTGCACCTGCAAGGCCCCCTGCGCGGTCCGGTGGATGATCTCGGCAATCTCCTCGCGTTCGTGGGATGGCGCGGCCTGATCCATCAACCCACCAACAGAACTGGCTACGACGCGGTACCCTTCGCGCAGGATATTGACTGCCACAAGCAGCGCCAGAAGCGGATCTAGCCATGGCCAGCCTGTCGCAAGCGCAAGACCAAGGCCGCAAAGAACCCCGGCAGAGGTCCAGACGTCGCTCATCAGGTGGCGCCCACCGGCAGATAAGGCAGGCGAGGCCAAGGCCGTACCACGCCCGATCAGAACCCGCGCCCACCAGAGATTGACCAGCATCGCCACGGCATTCACCAGCAGCCCCAACGGGCTCCACACCAATGGCGCCGGGGTGCGCAGCGCCTCTATCGCCTCGTGCAGGATCAGCAGGGCCGCGACGATAATCATGATCCCTTCCAGCACCGCCGAGAAATACTCGGCCTTGTGATGGCCAAAGGGGTGACCAGCATCAGGCGGGCGATTGGCGTAGCGAACCGCGAACCACGCCATGATAGCACCACCGATATTGACCAGAGACTCCATCGCATCGGAAAACAGGGCAATTGATCCGGTCATCCACCAGGCCAGCGCCTTCAGCACCAGCACCAGCAGCGCAACGACAATAGATGCAGTGGCCAACCGTTCCGCGCCAAATCCCTTCACCATATGCCGTCCTTCGTCTGCCCGTTCGGATCATACAGGCTCTAGTGATGGTGTTAGAGCCTATGAGATGAGGCCCCGCCGCAGCAGATTTGCCCCCGCCAGCAGCAATACAACCAAAGTTACCCGCCGAAAGGTGACCTGATTGATCCGATCCTGCAACCGTCCGCCGATCCACATTCCCAGAATCGCCGGAGGGATCAGCAACATTGAAAAGGGCGCGGTCTCGGCTCTCATGACGCCGGACCCGATATGCGCCACCAGCAGCGCCACGGCGCCCAGCCCGTAGATGACTCCCTGTACCCGCATCTGCTCGCGCTTTTCGGTTCCAAGCGCCGTTAGATAGGCCACCGTGGGCGGCCCCCAGATACCGGAGAAACCACCGATGAAGCCGGCGACAGCAGCGACCGTTGCCTCAATACGCGGTGTGGCGCTGGAAATGGGGATTGGAATCCCAAACAGCTGCAACAAAGCAAACAGGGTGACCGGCCCACCTATCAGGATCAGCATGACGTCCTGTGGCAATACGCGGACCAGCTGCGCACTGCCCAGCAGAAAGATCAGACCCACAAGCAGAAAGACTCTGAACCGCCGAATCGACTCCCAGGCCGCCATTACCCCTTGCCGCAGGGCCTGCATCCCATTGGTCACCAGCGTGGGCAGGATCAATCCGGCAAGTGCGATATCGGGCGGTAAGAACAGGCTAAGTCCTGAAACAAGGATCATCGGCATGGCAAAACCAACCATCCCCTTGACCGTGCCGGCAAGTGCTGCAATCGCAAACGCAAAGATCAAGTTTTCCGGGGTAAGACCCGCAGAGAGGAAAACGGTAAGGATCGAATTATCGGACATGATCAAACCCTTAGCACAGGTTTCCATCGCCGCACGCACAAAATCGTTACGTAATTTTTGATCCAATCATAATGCCGCAGGGTATTTTTGTTGCGCTGCAACTGCAAAATGATTTACCACTGAGCCAGCTGAAAAGGATGTGATTCATGGCCCACGACGGACAGGACCCGCAAATGCAACCAACGCTTATTCCTGATTTGCTGGCGCTGACCGCTGCTGCGCTGGAACCGGTTGACCAGCTGCTGGAGGCGGCCCGTAGCACCGTCCGCGATCAGGTCAGCGAAGGCGGCCGGGTCTCTGGCGCGCTGGTCGAGGCCAACCAGACCGCCGCCCATGGCCTCGCCTGGCTCGCGACCTACGCCTACAGCCTGCGCCAGATGCACCGCTGGGCCAGCGACCTGCACTCAAATGGCAAGTTTGGCGAGATGGAGCACCTGCTGCTACAAATCGGTTTTGGCGAATACCTCTGGCAGATCTACGGCGGCATCCAGATGAACCAGGGCGAAATCCTGCGTTTGCAGGATCTGGGCCTGTCGCAAGAGAGCCAGCGGATGCTGATGGCCCCTGCCGTCATGACGCTCTGTGACAGCGGCAACACGCAGGCTGCGCGCGTCCGGCTGGTTGAGCTGATGCAGGAACAGGCCGGATCGGTGATGTTCGGCGCTTCGGGTCTGGACGAAGAACTGGAGATGATCCGCGACCAGTTCCGTCGCTACGCGGTCGAAAAGGTCGAGCCAAACGCCCATGACTGGCATCTGAAGGATGAGCTGATTCCGATGGAGATCATCGAGGAACTGGCCGAGATGGGCGTCTTTGGTCTGACCATCCCCGAAGAATACGGCGGCTTTGGTCTCTCCAAGGCGTCGATGTGTGTTGTCTCCGAAGAGCTGTCGCGCGGCTATATCGGTGTTGGCAGCCTTGGCACCCGCTCCGAGATTGCCGCTGAGCTGATCATCGCAGGCGGCACTGAAGAACAGAAAGCCAATTGGCTGCCCAAGATTGCCAGCGCGGAAATCCTGCCGACGGCGGTATTCACCGAGCCGAATACAGGCTCTGATCTTGGATCTCTTCGCACCCGCGCGGTGAAGGATGACAATGGCGACTACAAGATCACCGGCAACAAGACATGGATCACCCATGCCGCCCGGACCCATGTGATGACCCTCCTAGCGCGGACCGACCCCGACACCACAGATCACCGTGGCCTGTCGATGTTCCTTGCGGAAAAAACACCGGGCACCGATGAAAACCCGTTCCCAACCGAAGGTATGACCGGTGGCGAGATCGAGGTTCTGGGCTATCGCGGCATGAAGGAATACGAGCTGGGCTTTGACGGGTTTCACGTGAAGCGTGAGAACCTCCTCGGTGGTGAAGAGGGCAAAGGTTTCAAACAGCTGATGGAAACGTTTGAATCCGCCCGTATCCAGACCGCCGCCCGCGCCATCGGTGTTGCGCAATCGGCTCTCGATATCGCTATGCAATATGCCCAGGACCGCAAGCAGTTCGGCAAGCCGCTGATCGCCTTCCCGCGTGTGGCATCGAAGCTGGCGATGATGGCGGTAGAGATCATGATCGCGCGTCAGCTAACCTATTTCTCCGCCTGGGAAAAGGACAACGGCCATCGCTGTGACCTAGAGGCGGGCATGGCAAAACTGCTTGGCGCACGTGTTGCCTGGGCGGCTGCCGACAACGGCCTGCAGATCCACGGAGGCAATGGGTTTGCCTTGGAATACAAAATCAGCCGCGTGCTCTGCGATGCCCGCATTCTCAACATCTTTGAAGGCGCTGCAGAAATTCAGGCGCAAGTCATCGCGAGACGCCTCTTGGCCTGAGTTCAATCATCAACTCCCCTGGACACTCCTCTGACCCGGTGCGTTTCGCGCCGGGTCTTTTTTATCTTTGCGCCTCCCTGGTTGGTTGACCTCGCCCCCTCATCGAGTAGCGTGCGGCGATGCGGACCAAGTTTTTCTCTCTCGTCACCCTGACTTGCGCTTTGCCCCTAACGGGCTGTTTCGGCGATGAAACCCTCCGCGGCTACGGCGGCCGTGGCGTGCTATGGCAGCTGCAGGAGATCGACGGCCATATTGTGAAAGACGCCACAACCCTGTCCTTTGATCGCGGGGAGAACGTGTCCGGCGCCCTGCCCTGCAATCGTTTCACCGCACGGCTGGACGTCCCCTACCCGTGGTTTGACCTGGCGCAGATGGCGACCACGCGCCGTGTCTGTCCGGCTCTCGGAGAAGAGGTGGCGGTTCTCGACGCCTTGCAGCAGATGCAGATCGTGGAGATCAAGGGCGACGTCATGATCCTGTCAAATGACACCGGGCGCGAGATGGTTTTCAAGGCTGCCGACTGAGCACATCCAAAAAGCGCCCCCGCGCCTCTGGCAGCGGGATGTTGCCCAGCGATGGTGCAAGCCTGTGTTCCAGAAAGAAACCCGTGGTGGACAAAGCCGCCACGATGTCCTGCGTCTCGGCCCCTCCACGTCCCAGTAACACGTCCGGCAAGGGCAACATGCGGTCGGCCCATTCCCCCGCCCCAGCGCGCGACACCGCTCGCCCGCTTTTGGGGGAGACATAGATCAGCTCATGTCGACTGCCAGTGACGGCGCAGTGATCGAGATCCAAGCCGAAGCCCATCTCCTCCAGCAGCGCAACTTCCCAGCGCAGATAGGCCAGCGGCCAGATATCGTCACGCCCCAGAAGGTCCAGAAGCTGCGCGCTGCGCAGATACAGGTCCGGGTGCGGTTCGCGTTCAGGCAGGCAGAAGGCGAGCAGCGCCGTCACCGCGTTCAGCCCGGCAAGCGCCAATCGGCCGGACATTGCCGTGGCGGCGCGGCTGCGGATCAGCTCAGCCTGATAGCTGCCAAGATGGTCTTCGAGCCGCGCGCGCCAGGTCAGGTCCAGTTGGGCACCCGGCTGCAACACCGGCGCCATCCGGCGCCCCGCGCCACCGCGGACGATCCCGGAGTGACGCCCGTGTTCGACGGTAAACGCATCCACGATGGCAGCACTTTCCCCATGGCGGCGCATCGTCAGCAATATGCCTTCGTCGCGCCACTCCATGATCAATCCAGCCCCGGCTCGTCCAGCAAATGCCGCCCATCGCGATCTTCGACCTCGATTACCCAGAGGTCAGGGTCGAAACTGCGCTGTTTGGCGATGGCGGCATCGACATCCGCCTCATCCCCCTCGGCCAGAGTGACCCAGCTGCGCAAGCCGCTCATCAGGTCATAGGAGCGGTGCAGAGCCTGCGCTCGACGGTCCAGCGTGTTCAGCTTCACCAATACGGCCCCCGCTGTGTCATCACCATGAGAGGTCACAAAGGCAGGGATATCGGCGAGCCGCAATCGGGTGAGATAGGCCTGCACCCAGAAACTGGCGGTCAGCCGCGCCATATGGGATCAGTTCCCGTCCTTGAAATCTAGGCCCATCTCGGAATAGCGCTCGGATTCTTCCAGCCAGTTCGGGCGGACCTTCACCTGCAGGAAGAGATGCACCTTGCGGTCCAGGAACTCTTCCAGCTCAGCGCGCGCCGCCTGGCTCACAGCCTTGATGGTCTCGCCACGCTTGCCCAGAATGATGCCCTTGTGACCATCGCGCACGACATAGATGATCTGGTCGATCTTGGCGGAGCCATCTTTGCGCTCTTCCCAGTTTTCGGTTTCCACCGTCAGTTGGTACGGCAGTTCCTGGTGCAGGCGCAGGGTCAGTTTCTCGCGGGTCATCTCTGCGGCGATCATCCGCATTGGCAGATCGGCGATCTGGTCCTCAGGGTAGAGCCACGGGCCCTCTGGCAGCTGCTCCGCCAGCCAGCTGCGCAGATGGTCGACACCGTGGCCCTTCTCGGCCGAGATCATAAATGTGTCGGCAAAGGGGTAGCGGTCGTTGAGTTCCTTGGTCAGGCCAAGAAGCACTTCGGATTGAACACGGTCGATCTTGTTGATTGCGAGGGCAATCTTGCGCCCCTCGCCGATGTTCTCCAAACCTTCCAGGATGCGCTCTACCCCTTCGGTGATACCACGATGCGCCTCAACCATCAGAACAACCACATCAGCGTCCGCAGCTCCACCCCAGGCGGCAGCAACCATCGCGCGGTCCAGACGCCGCCGCGGCTGGAACAGACCAGGCGTGTCGACAAAGACGATCTGGCTCTCCCCCTCCATGGCGACACCGCGGATGCGGGCGCGAGTGGTCTGCACCTTATGGGTTACAATCGACACCTTTGCCCCAACCATACGGTTGAGAAGGGTGGATTTGCCCGCGTTGGGCTCACCAATCAGGGCAACAAAGCCGGCGCGTGTGGTCATTTTTCCTGCTCCAATCGAGCCAACAGAGATTTGGCTGCGGCCTGTTCGGCCTGACGTTTTGATCCGGCGGTTGCGCGGCCTTCGGTGCCGTCCTGCAGCTGCACGGAGATGGTAAATTCCGGCTGGTGGTCGGGCCCCTTGCGCTCAACCAGTACATAGGTGGGCGGCTGCTCTCCGCGCGCCTGAGCAAATTCCTGCAATGTGGTCTTGGGATCGCGCGCATCCGCCTCGACTCGGCCAATTCGATGGCCCCAGAGCCGCAGGATCAACTGCTGCGCGGCCTCAAAACCACCGTCCTTGTAGACTGCGGCGATGACCGCCTCCATTGCATCCCCCAGCAAGGCCAGTTTGCGTCGACCGCCTGACATGGTCTCGGAGCGGCCCAGTTTCAGCACGGCCCCCAGATCAATCTCCCGCGCCACATCGGCACAGGTTTCCTTGCGCACCAAGGCGTTGAACCGTGGCGCCAGCTGGCCCTCGGTTGCGGTCTTGTCCGTATCCAACAACGCCGTCGCCATCACCAACCCCAGAACCCGGTCGCCCAGAAATTCAAGCCGCTGGTTGTCCTGCCGGTTCGGAGACGAGACCGAGGCATGTGTGAGGGCGCGCACCAAGAGTGCCGGCTGGGAGAAATGATAGCCGATCCGCGTCTCAAACGCGCGCATTTCTTTAGAGAGTTTCACTCGATCCCCTTGAAGAAGCGATCCGCGCGCCAGGTCCAGAAAAACAGCATCGACCGGCCAGCCGAGGAGAACATGATCCGATCTGCGCGACCAATGAGATTTTCGAAAGGCACATAGCCGACACCACCGGCCGATTGCGGCAGTCGGCTGTCGGAGGAATTGTCGCGATTGTCACCCATGAAGAAATAGTGACCAGCAGGCACCTGATAAATGCCTGTGTGATCCATACCCTGATTGCCGATGTTGAGCACAACGTGCTGACTGCCGCCCGGCAGAGTTTCGATCTGGCGGGATTTCGTGCAGGTTGCCCCTTCACCCACAGGGGCGTTTTCACAAAGAGGATAAGATCCGGCAGGTCCCTGCGGCGCCATCAGCTCCTCGAACTCGCCTGCATCCTGCAGGGCAACAGCCGCGCCATTGATATGCAGGATGCCGTTTTTGACCTGGATCTTGTCCCCCGGCAAGCCAACCAGCCGCTTGATGAAATCGTTCTGGTTTACCGGGTGGCGAAAGACAACGACATCGCCGCGTTCGGGTTCATCGGCCCAGATGCGCGAGTTATCACCGTCAAGGAAGCCACAGATATCACTGCTGTCGATGTCGATGCCGACGCTGGGGAATTTCAGGCTGGGGCAGGACGCCGAAGAGTAGCCGTAAGCCATTTTGTTCACGAACAGAAAGTCACCGATCAGCAGGGTTTCCTTCATCGAGCCCGAAGGGATCCAGAACGGCTGAAAGAACAGGGTGCGGAATACACCTGCGATCAGCAGGGCGTAGACAATGGTCTTGACCGTCTCAAGGATCGAACTTCCGACTGTTGCTTTGGCCGTCATCAGGCTCTCCGGTCTAACTGTAAACAAGGGTCCGGCGCTACATGCGGGGCCGCTCCGGGTAAGTCAAGCATCGCCCGGCGTCGCAAGCGGTTCACTGGTGATTAGGCGCGCTTCGATGACGACAAAAGCCTGCGCCCAGGGATGATCATCAGTCAATGTGACATGGATGATGGCCTCGTGACCCGGGGGTGTCATCTTTGCCAGCCGATCTGCGGCCCAGCCGGTGACATGCATGACCGGCTGGCCGCTGCGCAGATTGGAAACGGCCATGTCTTTCCAGGCGATTCCCATCCGCAACCCGGTGCCGAGTGCCTTGGAGCAGGCCTCCTTGGCAGCCCAGCGTTTGGCATAGGTTCCGGCGACATCCATGCGCCGCTCGGCCTTGCGCTGTTCGATTTCGGTGAAAACACGGTTTTTGAACCGGTCACCAAACCGGTCCAAAGTGCGCTGAATACGCTCGATATTTGCCAAGTCAGTGCCAACGCCCAATATCATGCCCCGATCAAAGGCGATCTGACCGGAACTGGCAAGACCCGTGGGCGTCGGTGGCTGTCCTAGACGCGCGCCTCATCCATCAGGCGGCGCATTTCGGCGATGGCCGGGGTCAACCCTCTGAAGATGGCCTCGCCGATCAGGAAATGGCCGATGTTCAGTTCGCGCACCTCTGGAAAGGCTGCGATCGGTTGCACACAATCATAGGTCAGACCATGGCCCGCGTGAACCTCCAGCCCCAGGGAATGGGCAAAGCTGGACATTTCGCGCAGGGCTGCCAGCTCGGCATCGCGCTTGGCAAAATCGCCCTCGGCATGAGCCTCACAATAGGCACCCGTATGCAGCTCGATCACCTCAGCACCGATGCGATGTGCCGCCTCGATCTGCCGCTGGTCAGCGGCAATGAAGATCGACACCCTGCACCCGGCATCGCGCAACGGCGCGATGTAATGGGCGAGTTTGTTTTCCTCGCGGGCCACTTCCAGCCCCCCCTCGGTCGTGCGTTCTTCCCGCTTTTCCGGCACGATACAAACCGCATGGGGTTTGTGGCGCAGGGCGATCTTCTGCATTTCTTCGGTCGCGGCCATCTCAAAGTTCAGAGGCACGCTCAACGCTTCCATCAGCCCGTCGATATCGCGATCAGTGATGTGACGGCGGTCTTCGCGAAGATGAGCGGTGATCCCGTCGGCTCCGGCTTCCTCGGCCAGCTTGGCAGCGCGCACCGGATCAGGTACCTGGCCGCCGCGTGCATTGCGAACGGTGGCCACGTGGTCAATGTTCACGCCAAGCCGCAGGCCTGTGTTGTGCGAGGAAGTCTGTGCCATGGATCGCAGTTCCCAATTGAGTGCCTTTTGCCTGACACTAGGGGTTGCGCTGGCAAGGGCAAGCCCGGAAACCGCCAAATCGCGCAGTTTGGCAGCGGCTTAGCTGCTGCTGTCGTCTGCGGCGTCCAGCGAGGCGCGTTTCTTGATGACGTCGAACTTAGCCTTGATCTTGGTGCGGCGGCGCTGCTGATAGGCGCGGATGACCGGTACACTCAGCACATAGCAGACGGTTGCAGTGATGAGGCCGGGGATCACGCCACCGACGAGATAAGGATAGAACACATCGTGGTAGAACAGGGTCAGCCCCTGCCAATCCGCCGGACGATCAGTTACCAAAGCGATCAGGTTGTCAAAAAGATCATTCCCGGCGGCCAGAAATTTCCCGACCAGAGACTTGTCGACATCGGCGTCGAACTCGGTTCCAAGGATCCAGTGGCCGGTCTGCAGAGAGGCAACGCCGATCGGCACATAGGTGAGCGGGTTGCCAAAAAACGTGCCGCTGAGGGCGGCGAGGATATTGCCGTTCATCAGCCGCGCGATAATTGCGGCCACAACGAAATGCATCCCGTAGAATGGGGTAAAGGTGGTGAATACCCCCGCCCAGACACCGCGGGCGATCCGCTCCGGCGAATCGGGCAGACGACGCACACGATGCTTCACATAGTGAAACGCGCGCCCCCACCCGCCCCGCGGCCACAGGAAATCGGCAACCGCGCGCAGAGGCGGACGTCTATCACGGCGCCTGAATACCAAAGGTTCGCGTCCTTCCCAAATCCTACTGAACGGCTACCCGAGCTTTGGGCGGCTTTCCGGCACATCGCGGTACCGTGCAACGGCGGCGACATCGCTCTCTGCTTCCAGCATCAACATCAGCGAATGCAGCTGCTCTACATCCCGCAGTTCGACATTAATCATCAGCCGGTAAAAGTCTGGTTTCCGATCGACAAATTCAAGGTCGGAGATATTGGCCTTTTTTTCGCCGATCAATGTGCAAATACGTCCCAGGACACCGGCGTCATTGCCAATCGTCAGCTCCAGCGTCACGCCGTAGACAGCGGGGTGGGTCCCACTATGCCAGTGCAGATCGACCCAGCGTTCGGGCTGATCCTCGACCTCTCCCAAAGCGTCGCAATCTGCAGCGTGGACCACAACGCCCCGGCCACGATAGGTGATGCCGATGATACGTTCGCCGGGCAGTGGCTGGCAGCAGGGGGCCCGCTCGAAGCTCTGCCCCGGCTCAAGACCAATCACCGCACGACGCGGCGAAACCTCATCGCTGTTGTCAGCGGCCAGTTCCGGATAGACCGCCTGAACCACATCATGCGCGGTGAGTACCGCAGCCCCCAAACGGGCCAGCAATTCATCGACCGTGCTGACGCGAAGCGCGCGGGCCGCCGTCTCCAACGCCTTGTCAGTGGCCTTGCGCCCAACATGTTCAAACGCGGATCGCGCCAACTCGTGGCCCAGTTTCACGAACCGGGCGCGGTCAGCCTCGCGCAGGGCGCGGCGGATCGCAGTACGCGCCTTGCCGGTGGTTGCAATATCCAACCAGCTTACCTGCGGGGTCTGGCCCTCAGCAGTGATGATCTCAACCGACTGGCCATTGCGCAGGCGTGTCCAAAGCGGCACGCGGATCGAATCCACCTTGGCCCCGACGCAGGCGTGGCCGATGCGAGTGTGAATGGCGTAGGCGTAGTCGATCGGAGTCGCACCCTTTGGGAGCTTGATCACATCGCCTTTGGGAGTGAAGCAGAACACCTGGTCGGAATACATCTCCAGTTTGACGGCTTCGAGGAATTCATCGTGATCCTCCTCCGCATCAAACTGCTCCGTCAGGGACGCAATCCATTTGGCCGGATCAACCGCAAAGGGGTTCTCAGAGCGCACGCCATCGCGGTAGGACCAATGGGCCGCCACACCGGTTTCTGCCACATCGTGCATCTGCCGGGTGCGGATCTGCACCTCTACCCGCTTGCCGTCGCGCCCGGAGACGGTTGCATGGATCGACCGATAGCCGTTGGACTTTGGCTGGCTGATGTAATCCTTGAACCGCCCAGGGACAGCACGCCAACGCTGATGTATGGCGCCCAGGGCCCGGTAACAGTCTTCCTCGCTCGTTGTGATAATGCGGAACCCGTAGATATCGGACAGTCGCGAAAAGCCCTGATCCTTTTCCTGCATCTTGCGCCAGATGGAATAGGGTTTCTTGGCGCGGCCAAAAACTTCGGCTTCGATCCCGGTCTTTTCCAGTTCGGCCCGCATGTCGCCGGTGATCCGATGGATCACATCGCCGGTTTCCCGCTGTAGCGTGACAAAGCGGCGGATAATTGACTGGCGACCTTCTGGATTGAGCACGCGAAAGGCCAGATCCTCCAGCTCCTCGCGCATCCATTGCATCCCCATGCGACCAGCCAGTGGCGCATAGATATCCATGGTTTCACGGGCTTTCTGGGCCTGTTTCTCCGGGCGCATAGCTTTGATGGTGCGCATGTTGTGCAGACGGTCGGCAAGCTTCACGAGGATAACCCGCAGGTCCTTGGACATTGCCATGAACAGCTTGCGGAAATTTTCTGCCTGTTTGGTTTCGCGGCTGGACAGCTGGAGATTGGTCAGCTTGGTGACACCATCAACCAGCATCGCCACCTCTTTGCCAAAGCGGCTGGCGATTTCGTCGTAAGACGCCTTGGTATCTTCGATGGTGTCGTGCAGCAGCGCCGTGATGATCGTGGCGTCATCCAGCCGCTGCTCTGTCAGGATGGCAGCAACCGCCACGGGATGGGTGAAATAGGCCTCACCCGAATGGCGGAACTGCCCGTCGTGCATCTGTTCGCCGAACGCATAAGCATCAGCGATCCTGTCCGCATTGGTCCTGGGATTGTAGTTGCGGACCAGAGCAATCAGGTCTTCTGGTGAAATCATTTCCGGTCCGCAGCCTCAGCTCATTATGTCTTGCGACGTCTTAACCCTGCCCTTGCGCCTCCATCAGCGCACGCAGCAGTTTCTCTTCCGACATATCATCCGTGGCAGGCTTGTCGCTTTCCGCGCCCATCAGCAGGGCCATGGAGTCATCCTCCGGCTCATCAACCTCGATCTGGGTCTGGTTGCTTTCGATCAGACGCTCACGCAGGGAGTCGGCGCTCTGCGTTTCATCAGCGATCTCACGCAGGGACACGACGGGGTTCTTGTCGTTGTCACGCTCAACCGTGAGCGGCGCACCAGCGGCAATCTCACGAGCGCGATGCGCTGCGAGCATCACCAGCTCAAAGCGGTTGGGAACCTTGTCTACGCAGTCTTCAACCGTCACGCGGGCCATGGGCGACTCTCCAAATCAAAAATAAGTCCAGAAGGGTGACTTCTAAAACCAAAGCTTTCTCTTGACAAGCGCCGAATGGGGCGCATTGGCGGCTCAGACCGGCGAAATCTCGGTCAAATCGGACATTGGCAGCGCCGCACAGAGTTGACGCACGGTCTGACCCAGAATCGGATGGCGCCAATCAGGTGCAACATCGCGCAGCGGCACCAGCACAAAGCCACGATCCTGAAGCCTGGGATGCGGCAACAGCAACTGGCCCGGCGCCTCTTTCATCTGCAGATCCAGTGGCAGATCCCTCCACCGTTCGAAGGTCGCCACATCCGGACAGACCAGATCGTCATAAGCGACCAGATCCAGATCCAGTGTCCGCATGCCCCAGCGCTGCACACGTCGGCGGGCAAAATCCGCCTCCACCTCATGCAACAGTTCCAACAGTTCACGCGGGGGCAGGTTTGTGCCGATCGCAATCGCTGCGTTCACATAGTCAGGACCCGAGCCCGCCGGGAAGCAAGGCGTTTGATAGAAGCGCGAGATTGCCCTCAGGCTGATGTCTGATTCGGACAACTGCCGAACAGCCCCTATGAGGGTATGCTCAACCGACTGTTCGCCGATAGGCAGGTTTCCCCCCATGGCGATAAGCGCCTCTGACCGGAATTCGGTCATTTTTGCCCTCGTTTCTTAATCCCGATACACTTGCGGCAAATGTCAAATAACCTACATTAAGTCCACCCGTTTTAGCGTATTTCAGCATTCACTCACGGAACCTCACTGCTGGGACGGACCTACCGGAAGGACATATTTGATGTTTTACAAGGACGAACGGCTCGCGCTGTTCATCGATGGATCGAACCTATATGCGGCAGCAAAGGCGCTTGGGTTTGACATCGATTACAAGTTGCTCAGGCAGGAATTCATGCGCCGGGGCAAGTTGTTGCGCGCGTTTTACTACACAGCTCTGCTGGAAAATGATGAGTACTCTCCGATCCGGCCATTGGTTGACTGGTTGCATTACAACGGTTTCACCATGGTGACCAAACCAGCCAAGGAATATACCGACAGCATGGGTCGGCGTAAGGTGAAGGGGAATATGGATATCGAGCTGACGGTCGATGCCATGGAACTTGCTCCCCGCGTGGACCATATCGTGCTGTTCTCCGGTGATGGTGATTTCCGCCCGTTGATCGCCAGCCTGCAGCGGCAGGGTGTGCGCGTCTCCGTCGTCTCCACCATCCGCAGCCAGCCGCCAATGATCTCGGACGAGCTGCGCCGACAGGCCGATAATTTCATCGAGCTGGAAGAGTTGAAAGACGTGATCGGCCGCCCTCCCCGCGAACAAAGTGACCCGCGCTCCGTATCAGCCGCCACCGGCTGATACAGATCTCTGGCCTGCCGGAGGCCACCACTACCCAGACATGGCCCGCAGCAGTACCTTCACTGTTTGCGGGCTTTTGCTTGCGCTGTTTTTGGTTTCCTTGTCCCCGGGACCGCCGCTTAATCAATTGCCACGGGGCTGGACCTCGCCGACAGAAAGCCCTAGCTCTGAGCGATAAGGAGACCGCGATGACCAAGCCCCCCCTCACGCTATATCTCGCCGCGCCGCGCGGCTTTTGTGCCGGTGTCGACCGGGCGATCAAGATCGTCGAAATGGCGCTCGAGAAATGGGGGGCGCCTGTCTATGTGCGCCATGAGATCGTGCACAACAAATATGTGGTCGACGGGCTGCGCGACAAAGGGGCCGTCTTCGTTGAAGAGCTGGATGAATGCCCCGATGATCGGCCGGTGATCTTTTCAGCGCATGGCGTCCCGAAGTCGATCCCGGCCGAGGCAGACCGACGCCAGATGATCTATGTCGATGCCACATGCCCGTTGGTGTCGAAGGTCCATATCGAGGCGCAGCGCCATGCGGAAAACGGGCTCCAGATGATCATGATCGGTCACAAGGGGCATCCTGAAACCATTGGCACCATGGGACAGCTGCCCGAGGGAGAAGTGCTGCTGGTGGAAACCCCGGATGATGTCACCACGGTGACGGTTCGCGATCCTGACAATCTCGCATATGTCACCCAGACGACCCTGTCGGTCGATGACACCAAGGATATTGTTGCAGCACTTCAGGCTCGGTTTCCGAATATTGTCGGCCCTCACAAGGAAGACATCTGCTATGCCACCACCAACCGCCAGGAGGCTGTCAAGGAAGTCGCCCCGAAGGCAGATGCCCTATTGGTTGTCGGCGCTCCTAATTCATCGAACTCACGACGGTTGGTCGAAGTTGGCGCCAAGGCGGGATGCCAATATGCACAGCTGGTACAACGGGCCGAAAACATTGATTGGCGCGCGCTTGAGGGAATTTCCTCGGTCGCGATCACCGCTGGTGCCTCTGCGCCCGAGCTCTTGGTGAACGAAGTCATCGATGCCTTCCGCGAGCGGTTCGAGGTAACAGTCGAGCTGGTGGAAACCGCGATTGAACGGGTTGAGTTCAAAGTTCCCCGGGTTCTGCGGGAAACAGCCTGAGGTGGCTTGTCCCCTGCAAACGATAATGACGTAGCCGCTTTGCCGGTCTGCGGATTTCTTTGTCTTGCAACTGACCGGCAGCCGATTACCCTTGGCCTGAACCACCTTGTCTATCATAAGGAGCTGGTCAATTGATTTCACTGCAATTTCTGGTCACCGCATTTGTCGTCGTCCTCGCGCCAGGGACCGGTGTGCTCTACACGCTGGCGCTTGGTCTTGGCCAGGGGCGGCGTGCCGCGATTTGGGCAGCGGTCGGCTGCACCTTTGGCATCGTGCCCCATCTTGTGGCTGCGACACTGGGGCTGGCTGCGGTTCTGCACACCTCGGCGGTGCTGTTTCAGGCGGTGAAGATTGCGGGCGTTCTGTATCTTCTGTATCTGGCCTGGCAAATGCTGAAAACTGACGGCGCGCTGTCATTGTCCGGCGCGCCTGCTGCTCCGGATCATGGTCTAAGGATCGCCAAGCGCGGCGCCCTGATCAACATCCTGAACCCGAAACTTTCGGTGTTTTTTCTGGCGCTTCTCCCGCCGTTCCTGTCAGGCGCGGCCGCAACAGCGACACAGGAGATGGTCGTGCTCGGCTTGATTTTCATGGCCATGACTTTTGGTGTCTTTGTGCTCTACGGGCTCTTTGTAGCGCAGGCGCGAAGCTTGATCCTGGGGTCGGACACAGTGGTCAAATGGCTGAACCGCAGCTTTGCTGCGCTGTTTGCCGCGCTGGCGGCCCGATTGGCGATGGAACGGGCATGAGCAGGATACCACCGGCACCGCTGGTCTTGGGGCTGGCCGGGCTGATACCATTCGTCTGGGGAGCACTCACCACGCAGATCCCGGCGTTGCAGGTCTGGGGTGCCAGCCATCTTGGGGCGCGGTTTGTCGGCCCCTATGTGCAGCTGTTCTATGGCTCTGTGATCCTCAGCTTCATGTCCGGCGTGCTCTGGGGATTTGCGACCAAGACATCGGGTATGCAGGCGGCAACTGGTTATGCCCTGTCGGTGCTGCCAGCGCTTTGGGCATTTTTCATGACCGGCGGTGGACCGACCAGCGCGGGCATAAACCTGATCTACGGCTTTGCCGGCCTGTTGCTGCTGGATTATGCCTTTTACGTTTGGCGTCTGACCCCATCATGGTGGATGCAGCTGCGCCTGCTGCTGACCGGCATCGTGGTCGCCAGCCTCGCCGTCGGTGTCTACCTGTGAGCGGGCCTGACCGCGAGACACTGGAGATCTACAACAACAAGGCAGCGGATTATGCTGACCGGAACCAGACACACCTGCGAGAAGACCCACGCCTGCACGAGTTCATCGCTGCCTGCCCGCCGAACGCACGGGTGCTGGATCTGGGCTGCGGTCCCGGCACCTCCAGCGCGGTTATGGCCGCAGCCGGGTTGCGCCCTGTGGCGATGGATGCTTCCGTGGAAATGATCGCACTGGCGGAACATATGCCGGGTGTTGAGACGTGTCTCGCTAGTTTTGATGAGCTGTCGGGGTGTGACATCTATGATGGCATCTGGGCCAATTTCAGTCTGCTACATGCGCCGCGTGCCGATTTTCCGCGTCACCTGAGGGCCATCCGGCTGGCGCTGCGGTCAGGTCGGCCCTTTTACATCGCGCTAAAGCTCGGTAAGGGCGAGGCCCGCGATGCCCTTGGGCGATATTATACCTACTACGAGGAAGACGAATTGATCGAGCTATTGCGCACTGCTGGGTTCACCCCGGACAATCGCACCACCGGCGAAAACGCAGGGCTGGACGGCGCTATGGCGCGCTGGATTTCGGTGGCCTGTCATGGCTGATCTCTTCGCCTACACGGATGGCGCCTGCTCCGGCAATCCTGGCCCGGGTGGCTGGGGGGTTTTGCTGCGCGCAATGGACGGCGACACTGTTGTCAAGGAAAAGGAACTGCAGGGCGGCGAAGCCGAGACCACCAACAACCGGATGGAACTGCTGGCAGCGATCAATGCCCTGGAAAGCCTGGCGCGCCCCTCTACCCTCACCGTGGTGACCGATTCAGCCTACGTCAAAAACGGTGT
This sequence comes from Phaeobacter sp. JH20_34, assembly GCF_048056095.1. Classification (NCBI taxonomy): domain Bacteria; kingdom Pseudomonadati; phylum Pseudomonadota; class Alphaproteobacteria; order Rhodobacterales; family Roseobacteraceae; genus Phaeobacter; species Phaeobacter sp. JH20_34. The sequence continues at coordinate 34,736 of NZ_JAYMWT010000023.1, forward strand.
CACCGGCTGGATCCACAGCTGGAAACGAAATGGCTGGAAGACCGCGTCAAAGAAACCCGTGAAAAACGTTGAGTTGTGGCAACGTCTGGACGAGGCGCAGCGCCGTCACACGGTCACGTGGGAATGGGTCAAAGGCCACGCAGGCCATCCCGAGAACGAACGCGCCGATGAACTTGCGCGTGCAGGCATGGCCCCGTTCAAGACTGGCAAAGCCAAGGCATGACCATCCTTACCCTTCTGGACTATGCGTCCGTTCTGGTCTTTGCGGCCTCCGGCGCCCTGGTGGCCAGCCGGGCACAGCTCGATATTGTCGGCTTTGCTTTCGTGGCCTGCCTGACCGCCGTCGGCGGAGGGACGGTGCGGGATCTTTTACTGGATCGCAACCCAGTGTTCTGGATCGGCGATTCTACGATAATCCTGTTGGCGGCGGTGACTGCGGTGATTGTCTTCTTCACCGCCCATTTGGTGGAAAGTCGGCTGCGCTGGATTGTCTGGCTCGACAGTTTTGCACTGGCAATCGCAGTTTCGGCGGGTACCGGCGCTGCCTTGCTAACCGGCCAGACGCCGGTGATCGTTGTGCTGATGGGCATGGCAACAGGCACCCTGGGCGGGTTGATGCGTGATGTGGTCTGCAATGAAGTGCCGCTGGTGCTGAAACAGGGCGAGCTCTATATCTCATGCGCCATGGCAGGCGCGATTACGGCGGTGGTCAGCATGGCATTTGGCCTGCCGACCCGCTGGGCGCTTGTGGCCTGCGCGGTGGTCTGCTGGGTTTTGCGGGCGGGCTCAATCGCGTTTGGCTGGCATCTGCCAGTTTATCGTTCACGCCCGCCGCGCAGCTGAGCAACAGTCGGCAGGAAGGTTCAGCGGCGCCAGTGAAACGGCACGATGACCAACGCGCCGACGGATGCGGCGATGGCGTTCCAACCCGGTGCGCGAAAGCCGACGCCAAACATGATCACCACAAAATGGAACAGGAACGCGCCGCCAACGCAGATGATGATCGACGAGAGATACCCATTGTGGGTAAAATCGGTGCGCTCCGCCAGGTAGCCGACGATCCCGGCAATAACGACGCTGCCGAACAGGGCCAGAAACATTTCCGCCTCCCTTAAAGCTGTGTGCCGCGCGCTACGGGAAAGCCACGCAGGAAAATCTCGCGTTCCTGTGCTCCCTTGCCTGCCCGCTGCAATCGCAACAGCTCAACCGCGCCCTCACCACAGGCAACCCGCAGCGCATCGTCCAGAACGATTCCCGCCACGCCAGCCCCGTCGACAACGCGGGATGCCAACAGCTTTACGCGCTGACCCTCGATCTCGCACCAGGCACCGGGAAACGGAGACAACCCGCGGATCGTCCGATCAACCTCCACCGCGGAGCGTTGCCAGTCGATGCGGGCTTCGGCCTTGTCGATCTTATGGGCATAGGTCACGCCCGCGTCCGGCTGCACCTCAGGTGTCAGGTCAGACAGCCCGTCCAGGGCACGGACGATCAGGTCTGCCCCCATTTCCGACAGCCGATCATGGAGCTGGGCGGTGGTTTCCTCCGGGCCAATCTCGGTCGCTTCGCGCAGCAGGACCGGGCCGGTGTCAAGCCCCGCCTCCATCTGCATGATGCAGACGCCAGTTTGACTGTCGCCCGCCATGATGGCACGGTGAATGGGTGCCGCTCCGCGCCAACGCGGCAGCAGGCTCGCATGGATATTGAGGCAGCCGTGTCTGGGGGCATCCAGCACCGCCTGTGGCAGGATCAAACCATAGGCCACGACCACCGCGACATCCGCCCGTAGATCCGCGAATTCGGCCTGCTGCTCGGCCCCTTTGAGGCTGACCGGGTGACGGACATCAAGACCCAGTTCAATCGCGCGGGCATGAACGGGCGTTGGTCGATCCTTCTTGCCGCGCCCGGCCGGACGGGGCGGTTGGCAGTAGACCGCAGCAATCTCATGACCCGCGTCAACCAGGGCATCCAGAACCGGAACCGAAAACTCCGGCGTCCCCATGAAAACAATACGCATCCGCTGCCCCTTACTCTCAATCCATTCGCCTGAAACAGGCCCCGAACCGCGGGTTTGTCCCCGCACGTGTCTCAGCCATTCAGCTTCTTCGCCTTGCGGATCAGCATATCGCGTTTCACCTTCGACAGCCGGTCAAAATACATACGGCCATTCAGGTGATCGATCTGATGTTGCACGCTGGTGGCCTCGATCCCGACGAAATCCCGTTCGACCACCGCGCCGGTTTCATCCATATATCGCACGGTCACCGCGCGCGGTCGTTTGATTTTGGCCGAGACGCCGGGGAGGTTGGGACTGGCCTCCTCATGTTCCCGCAGCGCGACCGAAGCATGCAGGATTTCGGGATTCGCCAGCCGGACAGCGCGGCCCCGTTCGCTGGAGCCGTCGACAACTGCCAGTCGTTGCAGGACGCCGATCTGGTTTGCGGCCAAGCCAACACCGGGCATTGCCTCCATCGTGTCGATCATATCCTGCCAGAGGGTCAGCGTATCCTCGGTGATTTCGCTCACGTCCTCGGCGCGGCTGCGCAGATGCTTGTCGGGCCAGGGCAGGCAGGGGCGCACGGTCATCGGGGTGTCTCCAGATTAGTTTCATAGGTGGCAAGGGCCGCAGCGCGCGCCTCTGGATCCACCCGGTCAAAAGTGACACGACCATCAAGATGATCGTATTCATGCTGCACGCAAGCCGCAGCAAACCCGTCAAACCGGCGCTGATGGCGCACGCCCTCCATGTCGGTCCAACCGAGATCTACCCAGGCTGGGCGCGTCACATCGAGACTGAGGCCCCTGATCGACAGGCACCCCTCGGTGCGTGTCGCCATCTCATCGGAAAGGGCGATGATCTCTGGGTTCAGGCAGACCAGCGGGTCGCGCGTGCCTTCCTTCCAGGTCGTATCCATAACAAATACCCGTGCCAGAACACCGACCTGGGGCGCGGCCAGTCCACGACCCGGCGCGGCATACATGGTATCGAGCATATCGCGCACCAGATCCGCAACCTCTGACGGGTCAGTCACCGGCGTAGCTGGGCTACTCAGCACCGGGTCGGGCCAAGCCCTGATCTGGAGAACCGTCATCTTGTCCACCTTTCCGGGTCAAAGCAGCCAACGTACGCCATCTTGTCCACAGACGGAGCCACCCGCCCATCGTCAGCTACCGCGTCCGCGCTCGCGCTTCAGTTTCTGCATTTTCCGTGTGATCATCTGCCGTTTAAGCGGTTTCAGGTAATCAATGAACAGCTTGCCGTTCAAATGGTCGATCTCATGCTGGACGCAGGTCGCCCAAAGACCATCAAAGGTTTCCCGCTGGGGATTGCCATTGCGATCCATCCATTCGACGTCAACCACCTTGGGGCGTGTCACCTCGGCGTATTGATCGGGAATGGACAGGCAGCCTTCCTCATAGACATTGATGTCATCCGATGCTGCAACCACTTCTGGGTTGAACATGACCAGAGGGCGGGCCGGGCCATCCTCTTCCTTGACACAATCCAGCACGATAAGGCGGTCCAGCACGCCGATCTGCGGCGCGGCAAGGCCGATACCCGGCGCAGCATACATGGTTTCCAGCATGTCGTCGGCCAGCGTGCGCAATGCGTCCGAAAGGTCGGGAACAGCTGCGCATACCTTCTTGAGGCGGGGATCAGGATGGATCAGGATCGGTCGTTTCATGCCGCTGATTTAGGCCATTGACGCCCGCCCTGCAACGGCCCCCTTGCGTGTCGCTGGATTGCCGTTAGCTTCGCCCCTGAACAACGGGAGTTCAGACATGGATTTTGACAAGATCATTGACCGCCGGAATACACATTGCATCAAATGGGACATGATGGAGGATCTCTATGGCGTGCCACGAGACAAAGGTCTGTCGATGTGGGTGGCCGATATGGATTTCGCAGTGCCATCGGTCGTGACCGACAAGATGCGGGAAATGGCCGACCATGGTGTCTATGGCTATGTGAATTGCGACAGCCCCTACCGGTCCGCAATCTGCTGGTGGATGCAGAACCGTCACGGTTGGTCGGTCGACCCCGACGCGATTTTCACGACAACCGGTCTAGTGAACGGCGTCGGTATGTGTCTGGATACCTATACGCAAACGGGTGACGGCATTGTGCTGTTCACGCCGGTCTATCACGCCTTCGCCAAGGTTATTCGCAACGCCGGACGTGAGGTGGTCGAATGCGAACTTGCCGTCAACGATGGGCGCTACGAAATGGATTTTGCGGCCTATGATGCGCAGATGACCGGTTCGGAAAAGATGGTCATCCTCTGCTCTCCCCATAACCCGGTCGGCCGTGTCTGGACCCAGGATGAACTGCGCAGCGTTGCCGATTTTGCCAAGCGGCACGATCTGATCCTGCTCTCCGATGAAATTCATCACGATCTGGTATTCGACGGTGCAACTCATATCCCGATGCAAAACGCGGCACCGGATATCACCGATCGCCTGTTGATGCTGACCGCGCCGTCCAAGACGTTCAACTTCGCCGGTATGCACACCGGTCAGGTCATCATTCCCGATCCCGATCTGCGCGCAAAATTCTCCCGCCGGATGCTGGCGCTGGCGTTGTCGCCGAACTCTCCCGGCCAATGGGCAACGGCTGCCGCCTACTCTCCGGAAGGCGCCGCCTGGGTGGATGAACTGGTGCCCTATCTGGACCGCAACCGGCAGATCTTCGATGCCGCCGTGAACGAGATCCCCGGTCTACATTCAACCCGGCTGGAAGCGACCTATCTGGCCTGGGTCGATTTCTCCGGCACTGGCATGAGCCGCGAGGAGTTCACCGCACGGGTTGAAAACGACGCGAAGATTGCGGCCAACCACGGGCCCAGTTTTGGAACTGGTGGCGGCAGCTTCCTGCGGTTCAACCTAGGCACCCAGCGCGCACGGGTCGAAGAGGCCTGCGAGCGTCTGCGCGGGGCATTCGCCGACCTTCAATAATGCCGGGTGGAAAATCGGTCTCGCTCAGATACGCGAGACCGAGGAGAAAAAACGGGGGCTCTATTTAAGGCCCCCGTTTTCCAATCAAATATCAATATACCCAAGCAAATTCGCCCGGCTTAGAGCCGCAGGTCATCCTGTGCAATCAGCCCCACCGGCGCGTCCGGAGCACGGTAGAAATCCAATGGTGCCTTGTCCGAGGCCGGTGTTGCGCGTTTGAACTCATACCGCATTTCGCCGCCCTCCTCATCAGAGGCAACGATCAGGCATTGGGACAGATGCCGACTGCCGTCAAACAGATCAACCAGGCCCCGCAGCTGCGGTGCATCTGCTGCCTCGATCGAAAAGCCGTCTTTCCACATGCGCAAGACCGGAAACATGTGATCGTCTACAGCCACGCGCAGGCGGCTCTTGCGTTTCATTCCATCCAGCCGCGCGGCATCCAGCGCGTCCAGCACAGACTTCGGAACAAATGTCGTCATCGCAGTGACCTTTCGATCTGGCAAACGCTGGCGTCATCGCATGGCGATAATTCTTCCAGCGCGAGCGGGCGTTTTGCCCGTTTCACCACAAGTGTGAACTTGGAAAGGATAAAATCAAGTGAACTTTTTGAGTCATTTCCACATCTTTCGCGCAGCACCACTTTTGATCTGCGCGTTGCAGGCTGGATACGCCCCTTGTCGCAGCTGTGCACTGGCGCAGGGATGATGCGCGTAAACTGCGATGGGCGCGCGCCCCCGCTCAACCTAGGTTACCTCTCGACATATGTATTCACAGCATACAGGAGACGGTGATGGGCCTCTTGATTGATGGCGTCTGGCACGACCAATGGTACGACACAGCATCAACCGGTGGCGCGTTCAAACGCTCGCAGGCGCAATTTCGAAACTGGATCACCAAAGATGGTCTGGCCGGGCCAACCGGCAAAGGAGGCTTTGCCGCGGAGAGCGGGCGTTATCATCTCTATGTCTCGCTGGCCTGCCCATGGGCGCATCGTGCGCTCATCTTCCGCCAGCTCAAAGGGCTGGCAGATCATATCAGCGTTTCGGTCGTACACCCAGATATGCTGAACTCAGGGTGGAGTTTTGCCAAGGACGACCACGGCGCGACGGGTGACACGCTGTTCGGGAATGATCATCTCCACCAGATATACACCCGCGCCGACCCACAGTATTCCGGTCGGGTCACCGTGCCAATCCTCTGGGACAAAACGCAAAATACCATCGTTTCCAATGAAAGCGCCGACATCATCCGCATGTTCAACAGCGCCTTCGACGGCATCAGCCACAATGATGATGACTACTGGCCCGAAGAACTGCGCGAACCGATCGAAGCCGTGAACAATCGGGTCTATTCCACCCTGAACAATGGTGTTTACAAATGCGGGTTTGCCACCACGCAGGAGGCCTATGACGCCGCTGTTGAGCCGCTGTTCGAGACACTCGACTGGCTGGAAGACATCCTGTCCGAACATCGTTTCCTGCTTGGCGACGCGTTGACCGAGGCAGACTGGCGGCTGTTCACCACCCTTGTCCGTTTTGATCCGGTCTATCACCTGCATTTCAAATGCAATCGGCGACGGCTGATCGATTATCCGAATCTCTGGGCCTATACTCGCGCGCTGTATCAATGGCCGGGCGTGGCTGGCACCGTCGGAATGGATCACATCGTGCGCCACTATCATTACAGCCATGAGACCATCAACCCGCATCGGATCATCCCGATCAACCCGCAGATCGACTGGATGGCGCCTCACGGCCGCGGCTGACCTGTCAGCCTGCCACTGTCGCATGGTTGCTGCCGTGCCTGCCTGCAACCGCGCATTCGTGGTACGCCGAATGCGCGGGCTACAATCCTCACGTGGTTCACGGATTGTCGCCCATGGATGTTCCTTGCCGCTGTGATCGGCGATCACAACCGTCGATGCGGGAATCGGCAGTTGCTCCCGGACAGCCGGTTTCCGGCAAACGAGATATTACGTCCCTATTGTCGGGTTTTCGCCAAGCACACCCATAGCGAGATTTCCCGCGCCGCAATCTCCCCGAGATTAGCGAATTGTTGATTGCATGGGGCTATGGTTGCTTTCTCGTCATTGCTGCTCCATACGGCGGTATTGGGTCAGCGGTTTTCTTGGCCCTCGGTTCTGGTTCATTTGTTAAGGCCCAAGATGACAGGCATGCTGGATCTGACAGAGGTCCCTCAGCGGGACCACGGCGGCAACCTTAGTGCCGCTATTTCGGAATATGGTGGTGAAGCCAGAGATTGGGTCGATATTTCGACCGGGATCAACCCCGTGCCATATCCGGTCACTGGCCTGACATCTGCGGATTGGGGTGCCCTGCCCGACAAGGCGGCACAGGCCGATCTGGTTGCCGCAGCGCGCACCTTCTGGAAGGTGCCGAAAGATGCAAAAATCCTCGCTGCCCCAGGCGCCTCGGCGCTGATTGCCGCCATTCCGGCCTTGGCTGACCCACGGTGGGTCCAGATCACGCCACCGACCTATAACGAACATGCCGCTGCCTTTACCACTCACGGGTGGCAGACCGTCACCGGGGCCCCGGCAGAGGCGCGGGTTCTGGTCCATCCAAACAATCCCGACGGACGCCGGTGGAGTGCTGAGGATGCACAGGCCCCGCTGGTCGTGATTGATGAGAGTTTTTGCGATGTCTGCCCTGAGGACAGCCTTATTCATCTTGCAGATCGCCCGGGCGTTATCATCCTCAAGAGTTTCGGCAAATTCTGGGGCCTCGCGGGCCTGCGGCTTGGCTTTGCTATCGGCGACCCCTGCCTGATCGACGGTCTGGCAGCTTGGCAAGGCCCCTGGGCGGTCTCCGGTCCGGCCTTGCGCATCGGCGCGCAGGCGTTGCGGGACGAGGACTGGGCCACCACCACACGGCTGAGGCTGCGGCAGGATGCCGAGCGCCTGGATCAGATGCTCATCGCCAAGGGCGCCCAGATTGTCGGTGGCACCGATTTGTTCCGCCTATATGATGTGGACGACGCTGCGGCCTGGCAGACCCAGCTTGCACGCGCACATATCTGGACGCGTATTTTCCCCTATTCAAAAAACTATCTGCGTCTCGGCCTGCCCACAGGGGATGGCTGGGCGAGGCTTGAGGCGGCTCTGTGACAACTGCGGAACTGCTGATACCGGCCTTGCTGCTGGATGCTGTTTTTGGCGAACCACGCTGGCTCTGGACGCGGATGCCGCACCCTGCGGTTTTGATGGGGCGTGCGGTTGAGCTTACCGACCGGTCCCTCAACACCGGCAAACAACGCAAGGCCAAAGGTGTTCTGGCCATCGTCCTTCTGGTTCTGGGGGCAGGCTGGCTTGGCTGGGTTCTGTCGCTGTTTGGGCCGGTCATGCAGTTTCTGGTAGCTGCGGTTCTGCTGGCACAACGATCGCTTTGCGAACACGTCGAAGCTGTTGCCCACGGCCTGCGCCACGATCTCGCAGAGGGTCGTACGGCGGTTTCTATGATCGTCAGCCGCGATACCACCGGCATGACAACCCCGCAGATCGCGCGGTCAGCCATCGAAAGCGGTGCCGAAAATTTCTCCGACGGGGTGATCGCCCCCGCATTCTGGTTTCTTGTCGGTGGCCTGCCCGGGCTGATGATCTACAAGATCACCAATACAGCCGACAGCATGATTGGCTATAAAACGCCGCGCCACAGAAATTTTGGTTGGGCAGCTGCACGGCTGGATGACGCGCTGAACCTGATACCGGCGCGGCTGTCAGCGTTGATGATCGCAGCCGTTGGCCGCGTGCTGCCAAGCTGGCCCGAAATTGCACAGGACGCAGGCCGCCATCGCTCCCCGAATGCAGGCTGGCCCGAGGCTGCGATGGCACGCGCGCTTCAGGTCGCGCTGGCCGGGCCCCGCTCCTACGATGGAAAAATGCAGGATTTTCCTTGGGTCAATGCTGTCGGCTCGAAAAGCGCCAGTGCCCATAGTATCACCCGTTGCGTTCGCCTGCTTTGGATGTCTTGGGCGCTGGGGCTTGCGCTAACGGTTGCCATTGCCGCGCTATTGTAGCTAACAAGGGGCAGCACTCTCAAAAAGGACACGCCAACCGTGTTGCGCCCCAGCCTTCTCGCCCTCGTCTCATTCCTGCTCCCTCTTCAGGCCCAAGCACAATGTGGCGGCGGATTTCGCAATTTCGTCCAGTTGATGAAAGAAGAAGCGCTGACCGGCGGATATGATAGCGCTACGGTGAACCGGTTCTTCGAAGGTGTTCGGCAGGATCAGTCGGTCCTGAAAGCGGACCGCGCGCAGGGTGTATTCCAAAAACCGTTCATCGAATTTTCGCGGCGCCTGATTTCCAAAAACCGGCTGGACCGGGGTCTGGCGATGGCGCGCAAATATGATACGACCTTCCGCCGGATCGAGACGACCTATGGCATAGATCGCAGCGTGCTGCTTGCGTTCTGGGCCTTCGAAACCGACTATGGCGCCGTTCAAGGGGATTTCAACACGCTGAACGCCCTTGTAACCCTATCCCATGACTGCCGCCGACCGGAGCTGTTCCGCCCGCAGGTGTTTGCGGCGCTGGAACTGTTTCGTCAGGGCAACTTTGATCCACGCCGCACCACCGGCGCCTGGGCGGGCGAAATCGGAATGGTGCAGATGCTGCCCGGCGATATCCTCGAAAACGGGGTCGATGCGGATGGTGACGGCCTCGTCAGCCTCAAGACCTCCGCTCCCGATGCGCTGATGTCCGGGGCGAAGATGTTGTCGCATTTGGGCTGGCGGCCCGGCGAACCCTGGTTGCAGCAGGTGACAATCCCCGAAGATCTGGACCTCCGCCTGAGTGGTGTTCATCACAAGCAGACAGTCGGCGATTGGCGGGCTTTGGGCGTGCGGTCCCGGTCCGGTCGGCTGGCAGCCCCCGGCACCAAGGCTGCACTCATTCTGCCACAGGGTCACAAAGGGCCTGCTTTCTTGGCCTATCCGAACTTCGACGTCTATTTCGAGTGGAACCAGAGCTTTACCTATGTGCTGACGGCGGCATATTTCGCCACCCGCCTGTCAGGAGCCGCCCCCTATGATGCGGGCGCACCTGATACAGGTCTTGTGGCCAAGCAGATGGAACAGCTTCAGCGCAAACTCATCGCGCGGGGCCATGACGTCGGCAATGTGGATGGCATCCTTGGCGCCAAGACACGGATCGCGGTGCAAAAAGAGCAGGAGCGCCTGGGCTTACCAGCCGACGCCTGGCCGACCGAAACGCTGCTGTCGCGTCTCTGATCAGCTGGTGCAGCACCCCTGATATTCACCGGATCGAGCGCACCGGGAACCTCTGACCGTCGGAGGTGATTACCACCGTGCGGTCACGGTTTGTCACATATTGATCGCAGCGTGAGGCGCCGTTGACAAAGGTTACGCATATGAGGCCGTCCGGCTTGACGCTGTAGCTGCCCCAGGCCGTACCTCCGCCATTCTTCGCAGAATATGTGTAGGCGTAGGCCCCATCCGAGCCGAACAGCGCCTCGCCATCATCGTAAAAGACAAAGGAACGTCCGGGCAGCGCCGCCAAGGCCTCGGCATCAAAAGGTCGGTCTCCGCTGCGCATCGCACCGTCTTGGGCCGACACGGTACCGAAGCCGGCAACTGCAGCAAGGAAAACATAAAAGGCCAGCAACATGGGGTATCTCATGCAGCCAGCCTAGCGGTATTTCAGAGTCTGATCTGTCACGTTTCGGTGACGAAACCTTCTGGGTCACCAATCAATGAATTCTTCGAATTCCTGAATGATCCGGGACCAGTAGCTCAAGAGCTCGGCGAAATCGTCCGGGTTCATCCCGCTTTTGCCAAGATAGACGTCCAGCTCAACCCGAGCGGATCCCTCGTCCGAGATATAAGCACGGCCAAAGCGGTTCTCCGTGTTCCATTCGTTGATCTTCGCCACGCGCACGCCGCCATCCGTCTGGTAGCCCGAAAAGAACTGTATCGCATCGCAGTTCCTATTGTTCTCGCAGCCATAGAAATAGATTGAGAAGTCATTGCCGTAATAGTCGACCTTTAGCTTGGGGTCGCCCACATCGTCAGTTGTGACCTCAAAATCGACCCCTTCAGTCTCAAAAAAATTCGCAAGCGTGGTCGCATCCTTTGCAAGGATATTATCGGCGTGCCCCAGACCAGGAATGGCGACCAGGGCTGCGGCTGTCAGTAGAGAAAGAAATTTCATTGCAAATCCTGTCATTGTCGCGGCGACGATAGAACCAGCGGCCTTGTTGAACAAGGGTTCAGGCGACCAGAGATTCGGCCTTCTTGAGATCGACAGACACCAGCTGGCTCACGCCTTTCTCCTGCATGGTCACGCCAAACAACCGATCCATCCGCGCCATGGTCACCGCGTGGTGCGTGATGATCAGAAAACGGGTGTCGGTCTGTCGGCACATCTCATCCAGAAGATCACAGAAACGGGTGACATTGGCATCATCCAGAGGTGCGTCGACTTCGTCCAACACACAGATCGGTGCCGGGTTCGACAGAAACACCGCAAAAATCAAGGCCATAGCGGTCAGAGTCTGTTCTCCGCCGGACAAAAGTGAGAGCGTTGACAGCTTCTTACCCGGTGGCTGGCACATGATCTCAAGCCCGGCGTCCAGCGGGTCGTCACTTTCGACCATAACCAGATTGGCCTCGCCGCCGCCGAACAGATGGGTGAACAGCATGGTAAAGCTGGCGTTCACCTCCTCAAAGGCGGTCAGAAGCCGTTCACGTCCCTCACGATTGAGGCTGGCGATCCCTGCGCGCAACGTCTTCACCGCCTCTTCCAGATCGGCTTTCTCGGTGACCAGCTGGTCATGCTCTTCCTGCACCACACGGGCGTCTTCTTCGGCGCGCAGATTGACGGCTCCCAGCGCATCGCGCTGGCGCTTGTGACGGTTGACCTCCGCTTCCAGCTCCTCTGCATTGGGCATATCTTCAGGCGTGGCATCAAGGCGGGCCAACAGGTCGTCCGGCACGGTCTGCTGTTCCTCACGGATCCGCGCCTCCGCATGTCCCACCGCCTCACGGGCGGCATCGCAACGCGCTTCGGAGCGGGCTCGTGCTTCACGTGCCTCTGACGCAAGGCGCGCGCACTCGCGCTCGGCCTGCACGGCATCGCGCAACACGGTTTCAGCGCCGATCAGCGCGTCCGACGCGGCAGCCTTGCGCGCCTCTGCCTCTTCAATCGCGGCATTCAGTTCGTCATGTCTCTCCGCAATTTCAGCTGGAACCGCATGGGCCTCTTCCAGCTCGTCTTCTGTTGCCGCGCGACGCTCAGTCAGCTCGGCAATGCGCCTCTCGGCGCTGTCGAGACGATGACGCCAGCCGGAGAGCTCTTTGGTCACCTGCTGTCCGCGTGCGGTCCGAGCCTCGCCTTCGCGACGCAATTCATCCTGCGTTGATCGATGCGTCAGCATGGTGATCCGCGCGGCTTCGACCGCTTGCTTTACATCCTCGACCTTGGCGCGCGCTTCGGAGAGGTCTTCAAGGCCCTCCACCGCAGTCTCAGCCTCAGCCAGCTGCGCCTTTGCCGCCGCTGCATCCTCGTCATGGCGGGTCACTGCAATGCTGAGAGTTTCAAGTTTGCCTTCGGAGAGGTTGCGGTGGCTTTCGGCCCTGCTCAGCGCACGCGCAGCATCGGCGACGCGCTGATCCGCGACCCGGCGCGCCTGACGGGCGGCCTGATCAGCGGCGGTCACCTCCTCAAGCTTTCGCATCAGGACCTCATGTGCCGCCCTGGCGCCATCGGCACGCGCTCCTACATGCTCCATGTCCTGTTTCAGCGTCTCGAGACGGTTCATCTGCTCCAAACGCAGCGCTGCAGCACTGGGTGCATCCTCCGCCCAGGCGCGGAATCCGTCCCAGCGCCACAGATCCCCCTCCAATGTCACAAGACGCTGCCCCGGCAACAAGCGCGAATGCAGGTCTCTTGCGGCATCACTGTCGACCAGACCAACCTGCGAAATCCGGCGCTGCAGCGCTGCCGGGCAGCTGACATGCAGAGACAGCGGCACAGCGCCCGCAGGCAGAGCCGCATCGCCGTCATAAGGCGGCAGGGTAACCCAACCACTTGGCCCGTCGATCTCAGCAAGAGGCGCACGCAGATCATCTGCCAGCGCCGCCCCGAGTGCCTTTTCATAACCGGCGGCGACACGCATTTCATCCAGAACATGCCCGCCCTCGGCAGTGTCACGTTCCACCAGCTTCGCAAGGGCCGTCACCTCAGCACGCAGCGCACCCAGCTCTCCTTCGGCTTCGGAGCGGCGAGCACGGGCCTCTGCTTCTCGCGATTGGGTGTCATTGCGGGCTTCATCCGCCGCCGCGAGGGTTTCATCTGCCAGTTCAGCAGCTGCGCGCGCCTCTTCTTCAGCGTCGACTGCCGCTTCAAATGCGGCCTCGGCTTCGGCCAGTGTTTCGCGGGCGGCCGCCATCGCCTCGCGGGAACTGCCGCCTTCCTCTTCCGCACGACTCAGTGCGCGACGGCAATCCTCAACCTGGCGCTGCGCGGACTGGTGGCGCGCGGCTAACCGTGCCACATCTTCGGTCAAACTCGTCAGATGCTCTTCGCGCGCCTGAAGAACAGATCCGGCCTCGCGGGATCGCTCAACGGCTTCGGCCATGCGGTCATCATGGCCAATGGCCGCCCGCGCCAATTCGCGCTGTTCCCAGTCCAGCCGCTCGATTGTCTCGCCGGCATCCCGGTTCAGCCCGCTTTCACGTTCGATATCAAGGCCCAACTGCGCCACACGGTTGGTCAGCGTCTCGATTGTCTGGCGTGCCTGTGACTCTTGATCGCTCAGCGCATCGCGCTGCACGAACAGACGTTGCAGGACCGCCGCTGCGATCGCTTCTTCCTCGCGCAGAGGCGGCAATGCGCCCTCTGCTTCTAGTCGCTTCCCATCTGCGACACGGGCTAGCGCCTCGGCCTTGGCGGCCTGCGTCTCACGCGCGCGTAGGACATCTTCTGCCTCAAGCCGCGCGTCATCGGCCTCGCGCCAGCGGCGATACAGCAACATCCCCTCCGCCCGGCGCAGCTGCTCACCGATATCACGATAGCGCTGCGCCTGTCGGGCCTGACGGGCCAGTTGCGAAAGCTGAGCAGCCAGTTGCTCGATCACGTCATCCACGCGCAGCAGGTTCTGTTCGGTGTTCTTGAGCTTCAGTTCAGCCTCATGCCGCCTCTGGTAGAGTCCCGAAATACCTGCAGCCTCCTCCAGAATACGCCGCCGGGCCTTCGGTTTGGCATTGATCAGTTCGGCAATCTGTCCCTGTCGAACCAACGCTGGCGAATGTGCGCCGGTCGAGGCATCAGCAAACAGCATCTGCACGTCGCGGGCGCGCACATCCTTGCCATTGGTCTTGTAGGCACTGCCAACATCACGGGTGATGCGGCGCAGAATTTCCAGATTGTCACTTTCGTTGAACCCGGACGGCGCAAGCCGCTCGCTATTGTCGATTTGCAGGCTGACCTCAGCAAAGTTACGCGCAGGCCGGGAACTTGTCCCCGCAAAGATCACGTCCTCCATGCCACCGCCGCGCATGGCCTTCGGGCGGTTTTCGCCCATCACCCAACGCAGCGCCTCGAGCAGGTTCGATTTGCCGCAGCCATTTGGTCCGACAACCCCAGTCAGGCCATCCGCGATCAGCAGATCCGTTGGGTCCACAAAGCTCTTGAAGCCATTCAGTCTGAGTTTCGAGAAGCGCAAGCCGATATCCTGTGATTCATTGGGGTCCAAGTGTCATGGGTTTGTTACACCACTGTCAATGTGGCCGCCCCCCAAATCCGCTAGCTCAGCGCGATATCGCCACCATATATTGTGGATAACTTTCTATTTCCCGCTTAACCGGCTACGCAGTCCAATCGCCCGACCAGCACGGCCTGATCGCCCAGCACATAGCCCACGCTACACCCACTGGCCAATTCCATTGCACGGGCCGCCCGACCTCTGATCGGTCCAAGCCGCGGCGCATACTGTGGGTTGACGCGAACGGCTTCTGCCAACCGACCGCGCATCCTGACATCAAAAACGCTGCCGTCCACGGCAATCCTCTGCACGGTCTGGCCCCGAAAATGCGGACTTGCGGTATCGCAGGCGGCAAATAATACGACAAGGAGGAATGTAAAAATCGAGCGGAATAGAACCGTGGATCTGGCCGGGTCGAACATGCGTATCACCGTGACGGTTGTGACAAATTCTTCGGTCTTGCTCTCACAGCTAGCATGGAACGCGCAGGTTGTCTGCCGAATGGATGCCGCCCTCTTGCAGCCGCACCTGCCGCGTGGTCATATGTTTTGACCAATAACGCACCTCAGAAGGCAATCATCATGCCCTTTCAAAAAGTTCAGCCCGAAAAACTCTCTGCTTCAGTGGTGCGCCAGATCGAACAGTTCATTCTGCGAGGCATCCTGACACCGGGCGAGCGGTTGCCTGCGGAACGCGAACTGGCGGAGCGTCTGGGCGTATCGCGGCCATCCCTACGGGACGCGCTGGCAGAATTGCAGAGCCGAGGCCTGCTCACGTCGCGGGCCGGTGCCGGTGTTTTTGTTGCCGATGTGCTCGGCTCAGCCTTTTCGCCTGCCCTGGTGCAGCTCTTTGCCAGCCATGATGAGGCCGTTTTCGACTACCTCAGCTTTCGCCGGGACATGGAAGGCCTCGCGGCGGAGCGCGCGGCCAAATACGGTTCCGACTATGATCTTCAGGTCATTCAGACCATCTTTGAAAAGATGGAACAGGCCGGTGATCCTGCCACTTCAGAGGAAGCGGCAGCTCTGGACGCGCAGTTCCATTCCGCGATCATGGATGCGAGCCACAATGTCGTCATGCTGCATATGATGCGGTCGATGTTCGACCTGCTGCGGGAGGGGGTCTTCTACAACCGCCAGATCATGTTCCAACAGCACACCACGCGCGAGGCCCTGCTCGCGCAGCACAGCGCCATCAACGCCGCTTTGCAGGCGCGCGACCCCGATGCAGCGCGGGCGGCGGTCGAAACCCATCTGGATTACGTGAAACAGGCGCTCAGCGACCATCAGCGCACCCTGCGTAACGCGGAAATCGCCAAGCAGAGGCTTGAGCACGAAATCAGCAAGTCCTGAGCCAGGCGCCGCCCCCATTCAGCACGGCCGGGATCAGGCTTCGGGCATGGACGCGAGCCACTCCGCCACGACCTCTTCGGGGTATCCTCGGTGGAAATGCGACTTCCACGGGTAGGCTGGCCGATCGGTGCCGTCTTTCAGCCGGACCTTATTCGCATCCCCCCTGTCGACCGCCGGGTTCCCAACCGCGATCCGATGATCTGCAACATCTCTCGTGACTGCGCTACAGGCTCCAACCAGGGCACCCTCGCCGACAGTCACCCCGGGGAGGACGGTGGTCATCGTGGCAATCACAGCAAATGACTTGATCCGAGCGCCAAGCAATACCTCGCTGGGCGGATGGGGGTCATTGGTCAGCACAACATAGGGAAAGATCCAGACATAATCGTCGATGACGCTCTTTTGGCCGATATGGACATTGCTGTGCAGCCGGACGTAATCACCAACCGCGCAATGGCCCTGAATATCGCCCAGAGTGCCTATCTGGAAACCGCGTCCGGCCGAGGTCAGTTCACGGACGGTGACACGATGACCGGTCACCAGCCCCTCTCCAAAAGTCGAGCTTTCATAGAAAACGCTGTGTGAACGTATGTTGGAGCGTGCCGAGATCCGCAGCGGCGACCCATCCCCAAGCCGGGTTTCAACGCCGAGTTCGCAATTGCTTCCTATGCTTGTGCCCTCACCGATCTCGACATTGTCATGGATGATCGAGAACGGACCGATTTCCACGCTTGGGTGAATCTTGGCATTGGGGCTGACAATGGCCGTCGGGTGGGCGCGCATGTGAGTCTCCTTCGGGACTTGGAGGCCCGAGCTCCGGCTCGGGATCTTGGCTCACTTCTATCGTTCGGCCCGCGTCCGATCCACCATTTAGGTCAGCAATCGCGCCACTCCAATGGCCGAGCCCACAGCTGGGCGAACAAAAAACCCGGCCACATGAGCCGGGTTTTTTAATACGCGCCGATAACAAGTGCAGGTTAGTGCAGCTTGGCGTCCACGTCAGCGATAGCAGCGTCGATCAGCTTGTTGGCTTCTGTCGCTGTCATCTGCTTCGAAATCACAGCATCCGCCGCCGCAATAGCAACGAGGATGGCCTGATCGCGTACTTCTTTCACCGCAGAATCCTGCGCTGCCTTGATCTGCTCCTCGGCAGCCGTCATACGACGGGCGATCGAGACTTCCAGATCCGCCTTGGCCTGCTCAGCCGCCTTGGCAGCATCTTCACGTGCCGAAGCAACGATCCGGTCGGCCTGCGCCTGAACTTCCTGCTGCTTACGTTCGTAAGACGCCAGAATGGTCTGGGCTTCTTCACGCAGGGCACGGGCCTCTTCGAGGTCCTTCTTGATGCCTTCCGCACGGGCGTCAAGCTGACCCCCCAGCAGACCGGGCACCTTGGCATAGAGCAGAATACCGACGAACAGCAGGAACGCGAGCGTCACGACAAAGTCGGTGTTGCTCATCGACAGGAACGGGCCAGACGCCGCAAACGCGGGGCTGGTGGCACCAAAGGTCAGAGCAAGAGCCAATACTGAGCGCATGTTCTTATCCTTTCATCCGGTCGGCAACCGCGGCTGCGACGGCTTTTTCGTCTGCCTTGCCACCAAATGCGGCGACGATTTCGGCGGCGGTATCTACAGCGACGGCTTCGACGCTGGCGATGGCACCGGCCTTGATCTCGGCGATGACGGCTTCTGATTCCGTTGCTTTGGCCGATATCTGTGCGTCTGCCTTGGCAATGGCCTCATCCAGATCTGCCTGGATTTCCGCACGGGTCTCAGCAGCGATGCGCTGAGCCTCGGCACGGGCATCCGCCAGAGCTTGATTGTAAGCGGTTTCGGCCTCAACGGCTTTGGCCTTCAGGTCTTCAGCCGCGGCGAGGTCGTTGGTAATGGTTCCCTGACGCTCGGCCAACACTGCCGCAATGCGGGGCAGCGCGATGCGCGACAGGATAAAATAGATCACGACGAGCGTGACCACGAGCCAGAAGATCTGGTTCGCATAGGTCGAGAAGTCCAGCTGCGGCATGCCGCCCGAACCGTGGGCAGCCTCTGCGGCACCGTGACCTGCGTCCTGCGTCTGAGTTGCCATGTCGTCCTCCTAGGGAACTTGCCGTTACACCGGGCGGCGCAGTCGTCCACACCGCCCGGCCGTAAGGAAAATGGTTCCGAAGGGTCTTAGACGGCGAACATCAGCAGCAGAGCGACCAGGAACGAGAAGATGCCCAGAGCTTCTGCAAATGCGATGCCGATGAAGAGGGTTGCGGTCTGGGAAGCAGCCGCGGAGGGGTTGCGCAGAGCGCCTGCCAGGAAGTTAGCAGCAACATTGCCAACACCCAGTGCAGCAATACCAGTACCCATGCCAGCCAGGCCAGCGCCGATGTGTGCGAGTTCGCCTTCCATTGTGTATCTCCTTACGATTGGAAGTTGAGGATCTTGTTGTTCGGACCTAACCGCGACTTAATGCGACGGATGAAGCGCGTCCTTCAGGTACACGCAGGTCAGAATTGTGAACACGTAGGCCTGAATGAAGGCCACGAGAACTTCGAGTGCGTAAACCGCGGTGATGGCAAAGATCGGCAGGAAGCTGAACAGGCCCAATGCGCCTGCAAAACCTGCGAATACCTTCAAAACCGCGTGGCCAGCCATCACGTTACCTGCAAGACGAATGCAATGGCTGACGGGGCGCACGAAATAGGAAATCAGTTCGATGATCGCGAGCACCGGGCGCAGCGCCAACGGTGCGGAGCTGACCCAGAACAGGCCCAGGAACTTGGTGCCGTGCAGCACAAAGCCGGTCACGGTCACGGTCACAAAAACCAGCATCGCTAGAACCGCAGTTACGGCAAAATGCGAGGTGGTGGTGAAGCTGCCGGGGATCAGGCCCAGCATGTTCGCGGTCAGGATGAACATGAACAGGGTCATGATGTAGGGGAAGAACTTCAGACCGTCTTTACCGGTGACGTCTTCGACCATCTTGTAGATGAACCCGTAGGCAAGTTCAGCAACCGACTGAATGCGCGACGGAACAATCGCGCGCTTGGACGATCCCAGTACCATCAGAGCGAAGATTGCGACAATCGCCAGCCCCATCCACAGGGTCACGTTGGTCGGGGTGTAGAAGTTCAGCTCCGCTGCGCCACCCAGCGGCTTTACCAGGAACTGGTCAGTCGGGTGAATCTGGAGCCCCGGAATAGCGGGCGCAAAGAACAGCCCAGACGCAAGTACCAGCAGAAAAGCTGCACCAAAGATTAGTTTGCCCATTGTCCCGTTTCTCCTGTCGCCGGGGGATCAATCCCGGTCTTGCGCATCTTGTTCGGCCATTTCGGCCAGTTTCTTTTCCTGGATCTCTTGCGCGCTGCGGAGCATTGTCTTTACCCCGGCCGCCAAACCCAGCATTGTGAACAGCACCAGAAAGATCGGTATGGTCCCAAAAAGAAGATCCAAACCGTACCCGATGCCAAAGCCGATCATCAGACCGGCCACCAATTCAATCACCATTCTCCAGGCATCGCTTGCCGTCGAATAATGTTCGTCCACACGCGGCTTGGGCTCATGGGCCTTACGCGCCTCTGCCAGCCTGGCCTCGAGCTGCGCCAAACGCTGCTTTTCCGGCTCTTGTGACACGGGCGCCATCCTCACGTGAATTCTGATGCGGTGCTAAGGAGTCCTAGGTCCAGAGTCAACAACGCAGATTGCACTGCGGCAGGACGCGCAAGATACTGAAAATAATAAATATTAAAGACAACCCCTCTTGGCCGCGGATGACTTTTCGTTGCGGCCCCGTGAAACTCACCCTGAAAACTCATATTCAACCAAAAGGTTGATTTTCCTCAGAGCGCGGGTTTGCGCCGGATTTTGCCAACCAAACGGCCGTCGATCATCACCAGCCCGAGCAAGATCGCAGCCATGCCCGCCAGATGCTCCACTTTAAGAGGTTCCTGAAGCACCCAGGCCCCCATCACCAAAGCCGAAACCGGCGCAATCAAGGTGGGCAGGGTAATATTGGTTGGCCCCACCCGCGGCAGAACCCAGTAGAACAGGATAAAGGCGGCGGAGGTCAGAATGAAGCCAATCACCAGCAGCGCACCCCAGGTCTCCAGCCGTGTGATGACAGGCACGCCTTCGGCCCAGATCGCAAGCGGCGCGATCGCGGCTGTTGCTCCGGTCAGGGCGATGGCAACCAGGACCACCGGATCCATATCGCGAAACTGCCGGGCAATATTGACTGAGAACGCGTAGCACAGCGGCGCACAAAGCGTCACGAGCACGGCCCATATCTCGGACTGCCGCCCCCCTTGCAAAAGCGGCAACGACAGCACCAGAATACCGAGGAACCCAAACATCACACCCATAGATTTCAGCACAGTCGCCCGCTCTCCACCCGGCCAGAAATGCGCCACAACAACTGCTAGCGCCGGGGTAAAGGCATTGAGAATCCCGGCCACGCCGCTGGCAATATGCTGCTGACCCAGTGCGTAAAAGGCAAAGGGCGCAGCGTAGCTCAATACGCCGAAGCCAAACAAAGCCAACCAGCGCGACGGTTGCTCCGGCACCCGTTTGCGGGCCGCCAAAACATAGATCCAGCATCCAAGCGCCCCAAAACCGACACGGCCCATCGAAACCGACAGCGGCCCCAATTCGCGCAGCAGCACAGCGTTGAACATGAAGGACATGCCCCAACCGATGCCCAGCACAAAGATCGCCGCCCAATATTTCAGTGCCATGTCACGTCTCTCCGGTGCTGCAATCTCTGACCCGGGAGTTATGGGGTTCACAGCTTGGGATTGTCGACCCGCATTCTGCGGTTTAGGTGTGTCAGAATGAGCGACCCCCTTGATATTGTCTTTGCCGCGCTTGCGGATCCAACACGACGCAGCATTCTGACCATGCTGCTGGAGGATGATATGGCTGTTACAGACGTTGCGGATCCCTTTGACATGTCGCTGGCGGCAATTTCCAAACACCTGACGATCCTGAGCCGCGCCGGTTTGATCGCGCAGGAAAAACGGGGCCGGGTCAAATGGTGCAAGCTACAACCGGATGCCATGCGGTCCGCCAGTGTCTGGATGCAGGGGTTTGGTCAGTACGAGCCCGTCAATCTGGATGCGTTCGAGCGGTTCCTGGAAACCGAACTCGGAACCCCGGCGAACGATCTGTCATCGGATTGACGCCGATCCGCCAGCCTCTGCCGCTGCCATCGGTGGGCGACCTTCCCGCAGCAGAAGCCAAAGCGCCCAGATCGTGCAGAGCACGCCCAGCGCCACGATACCGCCCGGAGCCGGTCGACCCAATGCGATTTCCCACAGGATGACCCAGCTCGGCGTCAGATAGGTATAGGCCATCACCTTGGCGGACGGCAGATGAAGCGTCGCGTATTGCAGCAAGACAAAGGTCGCGGCACTGGCAATCAGCGCCACATAAAGCAGAACCAGCCAGACAAGCGGTGACAGCCCGACCCAATCCGTCGCGCGGATATCAGCCCAACCCACCACCACCAGGATGATGGCCCCGGCAACCAGCATACCAAAGGTAAACACCACCGCAGGTTCCCCGCGATTCAGCAGCCGCACCATCGGCGTATAGACGGCATGAGCCACGCAGCCCCAGAAATAGATCACCTCTCCGCGACCGACCTCAAACGCCCAGATCGCCGCCAGATCACCACGAAATATGACCCAGATCGCGCCCGCCGCGCCGATCGCCAAAGCCAACGCCATCCGCCAGCTCGTAACCTGGCGCAACAGCAGCCAGCCGAAAATGCCGCTCAGAACCGGTGTCAGCGTAAAGACGGCGGCCGCACTGACCGGCGCTGCCGTTTGCAGGCCATAGAACATCAGAACAAAATAGACCGCAAAGAAGCCGCCCAGAAGGATGAAGCGCCAGGGCGCCTGAAAATTCCGTCGCCGCAAGCCATGAGTCACCTGGGCGGCAATGCCAATCACAACCGCAGCAATTATGAACCTCGCCGCGTTCAGGGCCATCGGAGCGATGTCGTTGGCGACCATGGAGCCAAGCGAAAACGATCCGGCCACCAACGCCGAGAAGAGCAGCATAGCCAGATGGCCACGATGGGCCGGTGTCATTCGGCCCAGGCCTTGGCTTCTGCTTTCAGAAAGCTGAGGAAGCTCTGAACCTTGGTGGTGCGGTGCAGATCCACATGGGTGACCAGCCACAAATCGCCACTCCACTCGGGCAGCGGCTCCATGATCTGTGTCAGCTCGGGATGCCGCGCAGCTTCCCATTTGGTCAGAAAACCGATCCCCGCCCCGGCCAAGAGCGCGTCCTGTATCGACGCCCCATTGACGCAGCGGAACGACAGCGCGCTCTCGGGGGCATGCGCTCGCAGCCAGCGGGAGTAAGGCGCGCGGCTGTCGATATCATCGTTACAAATGAAGCGATGATTGGGCATATCCTCAAGCCCGTTCAAGGGGCCGAACCGCTCCAGATAGGACCTGCTGGCGTAAAGCCCATGTTGCTGACGCATAAACGGCTGAACCACGTTGTCAGGCTGCTCAGGCGGAGATCCGGCACGAATCGCCACATGCGCCTCACCGTATTCCAGGCGAAACAGGCGGCTGCCGGTCAGGAACCGGATCACCAGCTCCGGATGCTGACGCTGAAACTCGGTCAGTGCAGGAACCAGAAGCGCCGACATCGACGACAGCGATGTCACGACCAGTTCGCCCGAGACAGCATCGCCGTGCCCCTTGAGCCGACCGACAAGCTGGCCAAACTGATCATCTGTGGCCTGCGCCACGCGCAGCAGATCCTGCCCGGCCTCTGTCGGTGTGTAGCCACGGGCATGGCGTTGGAACAGCTTCACGCCCAACCGCGCCTCAATAGCATCGACGTGGCGAATGACCGTGGCATGGTGAACCCCCAAAACTTCGGCGGCGCCGCTGACCGTCCCCATGCGCGCGACCTGATAGGCAGTGCGTACCTCGTCCCAGTTCTCCATGGCTATCTCTCAACTTGCGCCCCACTTACTGCAAACATGCACATTCCACCAAGGACGGCCAGAGAAAGGTTCGCAATTGCGCAAAGGTCAGCCAGAGTTTGAGCAGTTCAGACCCAGGTGATCGCCACACCCAAACGCTGCATCACATCGAGAAAGGCCGGACGGCTCAGCGCGACCGTCCGATCATTAACCAGCGGGTGCATGTAGATCAGGTCGACCTGCTGGGCAGCCTTGTCCATGTAGAAATGCACATCTCTTTCGACACCATTGATCATCGCAAGCGGCGTCACCGCTCCTGGGCGCACACCGAGGGTCTGAAACAGCCGCTCTGCCGAGCCGAATGACAGCGTCCCCAGCCCCAGCTCAGCGGCGAGACGCTTCAGATCGACGTCGCGGTCCTGTTCCAAGCTGATCAGGTGGTTGCGTTTCTTCTTGTCCCGCAAATAAAGGTTCTTCAACCGCAATGCGGTCTTCCCCGGCTCTACGAACTCCGCTTCGACCGCTTTTGCCTCCTCAACCGTGCGCAGCGGTGGATGGCGGTGCAACCGGTAGCCGATGCCCCAGACATCCAGCTGCGCCAGCAGTTTATCGCAGGAAACCGGTAGGCTGTCCTGTAGCTCGGTTGATGCATCCATTGCGGCCTCATGCTGTTATCGTTCTGCAAATCACGTGATGTCAGCAGATCAATAAGAAACCCACAAGGACGCAAGGGGTAACATCATAGTTTCGCCGGCGTTTCAATGTTGGTTGGTCAGTCTGCCATAGACCGGCTACACCCGCCGTGCCTCCTCATAATGATCGAAACCGCTTGAGAACCACGCCGTACCGCGGGTCGCACTGGCCAGGCTGTTGCACAGCTGCTCCTGCGCGGCGACAGGCAGTAGGGTTTCAAACACATCCCACCCGGCGGCATCTGGATGGGCGGCAAAGCCCAGGATCTGCCCCTGCATTCCGCTCACCACGGGGACCAGCCCGCCGGTAAAGACGGAGGGTACGTGAATTTCCACGCGCATAATCGGTTGCAGCACCACAGACCCGGCCTGCGCCAATGCCTCACGCACCGCAGATTTGCCAGCGGTGCGGAAAGCAAAATCGGAACTGTCGACGGAGTGGTGTTTGCCATCCAGCAGGGTTACCTTCACGTCGACCACAGGGTGACCGTTGACACCGGCTTGCAGAGCCTCTCGCGCGCCGGCTTCGACTGAGGGAATATACCCTTTGGGTACGGCACCACCCTTGACCTCATCCGTAAACTGAAACCCTGATCCGCGCGCTGCGGGGGCGATGCTCAGCACGACATCCGCAAACTGGCCCGCACCCCCGGACTGCTTGCGGTGGCGATGATGGATTGTGGCAGGACGGGTGATCGTCTCCCGAAGGGCGGGTGGCACCGGTTCGTCACTGACCTCAATGCCAAACGACCCTTTTAGCAGCGACAGAATCCGGCGCAGGTGTAACGGCCCCTGGAGGTGGAGCAGCGCATGACCGCTCATTTCATCCTGATCAACTCGCAGCCCCGGATCTACCTCAGCAATTCGTTCCAGAGCAGAGGTAAGGCGGACATCATCGCGATCATGTAAAGGGGTGAGGATCCGTTGATAACTTGCCGGGCGTGGCTGCGCCCAGTCCGGCAGTTCCGCAGCGTGGTCTTTAAGATAGGTATATCCAAGACTGAGATGATCAGACTTGACCACCTGCGCGATATCGCCTGGCGCCAACTCACCGGCATCAGATGAGGCACCATTGCTGCCATTCCCCGCAGATCGTGAAGGCGTCTGGACGCCTGCCCCGTTCTTTGCAAGCCCGCCATCACCGTTCAGTTGGGTCATCGCCCCCAGGTTGCCGCCACCGACCTGTGCGCCGATCCCGACAGGTTCGCTGAGCGCGCGAACTACAACTGTCTTGCCAAGATGTTTGACGAGGTCACCGATGCAGCCCACTGCAAGGGGCGTTCCGTCCCCCGCCAACCGCTGCGCAGCAACATCAACTGCCGGGGCCTCATGCCGAAGGGACTTCATAAGCCTGACAATCCCGTTGCGATGCAGCGCCGACCCCAGCAACGCAGGGATCAGGTCATTGTGCTGCAATACCCGCGTGGCGACATCATAGACCGCTTCGGTCAGCGGCTTGCGATCCTCGATCAATTGCTCCAGCAGATCGTCGTCGTAGTCCGCCAGCGCCTCCAGCATCTCTCCGCGCGCCTGACGCTCGCGTGCATGGATACTGTCAGGGAAGGCCACAAGGGCCGAGGGCTGCCCCTCCTGATACTTCCACGCCCGCTCGGAGATCAGGTCTACTGCCCCGATCACCTCACCACCCGCCCGCATAGGGATCTGACGCAGTACGATATTGTGCCGACAATAGGTTTGTAGCGCAGCAACAATATCCGCCACCCGCCCTGCAGCCTGATCCATACGGTTGATAAAAAGAAAGGCGGGAACACCCGCCTCTTCGACCATACGCAGATAGGGCGCGGCCAAGACCCCGGCGGCGGGATCAGCAGGCACGCAGACCACCGTTGCATCACTGGCGGCCAAAGCGGGCCCGGCGATGGCCAGGTTTTCAACCCCGCCGGCGATATCAATCACCCCCCAGTTTTCCTCCATGAACTGGAAGGCTCTCAGATCTGCAACGCCCGTGGCGTGCTGTGGTTTTTGCCCAGGCTCCTGAAGTGTCGCCAGTGCCGTTGCCAACTCCGTTTTACCGGATTGGGAGGGGCCGATGATCGAAAATACACGCATCTGTCATGATCCTTCTGATGGCTGCAAAGCCGCCCGATGAAGGAATGCGGCATTAGATTGCCGCAACAGATGCCTTGAGAATAACTGCCTCTCGCGTGGTGCCGCTTATTCGACACCGTAGTTTCGTCATATGGGGGAACACCCGAATAAGCGCCTGTGAAGGTGGTCGCCGAGGTGCCGTCTCCCTGCGATATTCCCTCAGGGAGGTGGCTCGCGTCAACCGTTGCACCCAGCGCATGGCAGCCTCCCCCTCGCTCTGTCTGGGCGCGCCGGGTTGACTCACTCCGGACAAAGGCGTAACGCATGCTGCAAATCCGGGAGCCATGATGAGTCTTCCGGTCCCTGCCCGTGTCAGGGATCGCCCCCCACCAGCGTGTTACGCCCGTGGGGGCGATTGTGCATGGATCATTTGCTCCCTACATGTGGGGCGTCCACTTCGAAACCGGCATAGGAGGCCGCAGGCATGTTTGAAAATCTATCCGAACGCCTATCCGGTGTCTTCGACCGGTTGACCAAACAGGGCGCGCTCTCTGAAGAAGATGTGAAAACCGCCCTGCGCGAAGTCCGTGTCGCGCTGCTCGAGGCAGATGTTTCCCTGCCGGTCGCCCGCGATTTTGTGAAGCGCGTACAGGAGCAGGCAACGGGCCAAGCCGTGACCAAATCGGTCACCCCCGGCCAGCAGGTTGTAAAGATCGTCCATGACGCACTGGTTGACGTGCTGCGCGGCGACGAAGATCCCGGACAGCTGAAGGTCGACAATCCTCCCGCGCCGATCCTGATGGTCGGTTTGCAGGGGTCAGGTAAGACCACGACCACCGGCAAGCTTGCCAAGCGCCTGAAAGATAAAGAAGGCAAGCGCGTCCTGATGGCGTCGCTTGACGTCTATCGCCCTGCCGCGATGGACCAGCTGGCTGTGTTGGGCACACAGATCGGTGTCGACACGCTGCCCATCGTTCCGGGCCAGAAACCCGTCGATATCGCCAAACGCGCCAAACAGCAGGCGGCGCTTGGTGGTTACGACGTCTATATGCTCGACACGGCGGGCCGATTGCAGATCGACGAAGTGTTGATGCGGGAGGTCGAAGACGTCCGTGATGTCGTTTCCCCCCGCGAAACCCTGCTTGTTGTTGACGGGCTGACAGGTCAGGTCGCCGTTGAAGTGGCCGAGGAATTCGACGCCAAGATCGGCATCTCCGGCGTGGTGCTGACCCGGATGGACGGCGACGGCCGCGGCGGCGCCGCGCTGTCGATGCGCGCAGTCACCGGCAAGCCGATCCGCTTTGTCGGTCTCGGCGAGAAAATGGACGCCATCGAAACCTTCGAGCCGGATCGAATCGCGGGCCGGATCCTCGGCATGGGCGACATCGTTGCACTGGTCGAAAAGGCCCAAGAAACCATCGAGGCCGAACAGGCTGAGCGCATGATGAAGCGCATGATGAAGGGTCAATTCAATATGAATGACCTGAAGATGCAGCTTGAGCAGATGATCCAGATGGGCGGCATGCAGGGCATGATGCAGATGATGCCTGGCATGGCGAAGATGGCCAAGCAGGTTGAAGATTCGGGGTTCGACGACAAGGTTCTGCGTCAGCAGATTGCCATGATCCAGTCGATGACCAAGAAAGAACGCGCCAATCCTGCCCTGCTCCAGGCGTCTCGCAAGAAACGGATTGCAGCAGGATCCGGCATGCAGGTCTCTGACCTCAACAAGCTCATGAAAATGCATCGCCAGATGGCCGACGTCATGAAGAAAATGGGTAAGATGGGCAAAGGCAAGATGCTGAAGCAGGCTATGAAAGGCATGTTCGGCAAAGGTGGCATGCCCGAAATGGTCGGCATGGATCCGAGCCAGATGGACCCAAAAGCGCTGGAAGCGGCGGCCAAGGCGATGGGCGGCAAGGGCGGTTTGCCCGGCGGTCTCGGCGGGCTTGGTGGTCTTGGGGGTGGCATGGGGCTGCCCGGCGGCCTCTCCGGTTTCGGCAAGAAGAAATAAGCCGCATGATCGCCTCCATCCCTACCCTTCAGACCGAGCGCCTGACGCTGCGCGCCCCCAAGCTTGAGGATTTTGAGCATTGGGCCGCGTTCTTTGCGTCCGAACGCGCCCGCTACGAGCGTGGCATCCTGCCGCGCGGCGAAGCATGGAGAGTCTGGGCCGGGGATGTGGCACTTTGGACACTTCGTGGGTACGGCCCCTTCGGTGTCGAAATCCGAGAAACCGGCGCCTATGCGGGCGAGGTCGGGATTTACCAACCGGACGGCTATCCCGGCCCGGAACTGGGCTGGTTCGTCGTCCCCGAAGCTGAAGGCAAGGGAATCGCTGCCGAGGCCGCGCAAGCTGTCATGACCTGGGCGCGACAGAATTTCGGCTGGGACAGTCTGATCAATATTATCGACCCGAACAACCACCGATCAATCGCCCTGGGCCAGCGTCTCGGCGGTGTTATCGACCCCGACGCAGAGGGCGAATGCGCCGACGACGTGGTGATCGTGCATGATCTGCGGGGGCTGGCATGATGCAGATCCCGGCTATCCTTCAGCTTGAAACCGAACACTTGGTCCTGCGCGGACCGGAGGCCTACGCATGATGGCCACCCACCTTCCCACACGCGTCTTTACCCACATCCGCTCCGCTGTGGCCGCCTTGCCACAGCGCAACAGCGCCTTAACCCCTTGTTTCCCGGCATCTGGCATGATCGAGCCGTCATTGATGCCGAAACAGGTCACTGGTGCGCGCGCGGCAGGGGCCGAAACGAGTGTGGGTATGCCAGACACAGACAATCGTTTCCCTAGCCTCATGACGAAGAGGCTATTGTTGGTCTCCCCTGCGGAGGCCGGTTTTGACGCGCATGATGCCTTCCTGCGCATTGGTGCGCCGCGCTTCATCGACGCGGTCGACGATCCTGATGCGCTGTGGTGGTCGATAGCGACGATCATCGGCCACTGGCACCTGCGTGGTTACGGATTGTTCGCCCTCATCGAGCGCAATACCGGGCGCCCGGTCGGCATGATTGGCCCCTGGTTCCCGAAGGGCTGGCCAGAGCCGGAGCTTTCGTGGCACCTGACCGAGGATGCCCGTGGTAAAGGCTACGCAAGCGAGGCCGCAGAGGTCGTTCTCGACTGGCTGTTCCGCGAGAAAAACTGGAGCAGCATCGCCTCCTTCATTCCCGAGGACAACGCAGCCTCCATTGCCCTGGCGCAGCGAATCGGCGCCCGCCCAGAAAAATTGGTATCGTTCCGCCTCGCACCTGCACACAATATGCGCACCTGGCGCCATCAGCCCCGCAAACATCTGCTGGACCGGCCTGCAATCACAGGGCGCCTTCAATGATCTATTGCCACTGCGACTTCAGCGCGGGGGGCATCTGATGCCATCGTCCATCCCCGTAATCGAAACCAAGCGCCTGATTCTACGTGGCCCGGAAGCCGTGGATTATCCCGACTTCAAAGCCACGTTCAGTTCCTATCGTGCGCGTTTCATGGGCGGTCCACTGAACCCCTATGAGGCCTGGATGCTCTATGCCGCCGAAATCGGCCACTGGCAGGTGCGTGGCTTTGGCATGTGGATGATCCACGATAAGACCACCGAGGAAACTTACGGCATGGCCGGTGGCTGGATGCCTGCTGGCTGGCCCGAGCGTGAGATCGCCTGGATCATCTGGCCCGATGCCGCAGGTAAAGGCTATGCGCTGGAAGCAACCCACGCGGCACGGAACTACTATTACAATACGCTCGGCTGGGATGGGGCGGTCAGCTATATTGACCCCAAGAACCTGGATTCGATCCGTCTTGCCGAACGGCTGGGTGCCAAGAAGGACCAGGACGCTGCAACCATTGATGGCAACGACGCCGTCTACAGGCATCCCGCACCAGAAGCGCTCAAAAACAGCCAGTTGTCCCATGGGATCGAGATGGAGATAAGCCACTACGCAGATCCCATGTTCAAACCGGAGGGTTGGGCGCTTGACTGATCTATTCACCCAACGCTGCCTGATGCGATATGCCTTCATTGCCTTGTGGAGCCAGAAATGACGACAGAGACTCAAGATCCCGTCGCCCGCGCAGCGGCGTTGCTGAAAGGCCACCGCGAGAGTATTGATCGCCTCGATGCGATCCTCGTCTACACGTTGGGCGAGCGGTTCAAGCACACCCAGGCGGTGGGCCGACTCAAGGCAGAACACGACCTTCCCCC
Organism: Phaeobacter sp. JH20_34; assembly: GCF_048056095.1. NCBI lineage: Bacteria > Pseudomonadati > Pseudomonadota > Alphaproteobacteria > Rhodobacterales > Roseobacteraceae > Phaeobacter > Phaeobacter sp. JH20_34. Next base: position 64,674 of record NZ_JAYMWT010000023.1, read on the forward strand.
GTCCGATCCGACGCGTGAGACAGCGCAGATCGCACGGCTCGAAGACCTGGCGAAACAGGCCGACCTGGACCCCGATTTCGCCAAGGCTTTCCTGAATTTCATTATTCAGGAAGTCATCCGACACCACAAGAAACACCAGGAATAACAGGGACTTCCCTGCAAACGCCATTAAAGGAGACTGAACCCATGGCAATGAAAATTCGTCTGGCCCGCGGCGGCTCGAAAAAGCGTCCCTTCTACCGCATCGTGGCTGCCGACAGCCGCATGCCGCGCGATGGTCGCTTCATCGAAAAGCTGGGCACCTACAACCCGCTGCTGCCGAAAGACAGCGAAGAGCGCGTGAAAATGGACATGGAGCGTGTGCAGCACTGGCTGGACCAGGGCGCCCAGCCCACAGATCGTATCGCTCGCATGTTGGAATCCGCTGGCGTACGCGCTAAGGTTGAACGCAACAACCCTAAGAAAGGCACCCCGGGCAAAAAAGCTCAGGAACGTGCTGAAGAGAAAGCAGCCAAAGCTGCTGAAGCGACTGCAGAAGCGGAGTAAGTTGATGAACATGCGGGACAATTCATTCTCTGAAGACTTCCGCATGCAACTTGATCTGTTGATGCGTGTCCGGCGCGATGTGCGCCGGTTCCGCTCTGATCCGGTGGACGAGACAGTGCTTACGCGCTGTCTCGACACCATTCAGCTGGCTCCCTCCGTGGGTCTCAGCGAACCATGGCGGGTCATTCGCGTCGAAAGTGACGCAGCCCGGGCCGCCGCACTTGCCAATTTTGAAAGCGCAAACGCCGAAGCGCTAGCGGGTTTCTCCGAAGCCAAGGCCGAACGCTACGCCAAGCTGAAGCTTTCCGGCATGCGCGAAGCACCGGTTCAGTTGGCGATCTACTGCGACGATTCCACCACAAAAGGTCACAAGTTGGGCGCCGGCACCATGCCGGAGATGCGTCGCTATTCGGTGGTCACCGCCGTGACTCTGTTCTGGCTGGCCTTGCGCGCCGAAGGGCTGGGGCTGGGCTGGGTATCCATCCTTGACCCACAACGGTTGAACAGGGATCTGGATGTGCCAGCGGACTGGCAGCTGATCGGCTATTTCTGTGTTGGTCACCCGGAGCGGATGTCCAAGACGCCCGAACTGGAACAACTGGGTTGGGAAACCCGGCGCAACGCATTGCCGATCGAAACTCGGTAATCCGCCCATGTGGCGATTGATACGGCTTGCGGTTTTTGTTCTGATCGCCTTTACCGCAGGCGTTCTATATGAACGCAATTACCAAACAGAACGCTGCGGACTCGCGGGCGGCACTTGGACTGCTGCGCGGTTCTGCAAAGGATGGACTGAATGACTGAGCAGATTTGCGTTGGTGCCATTTCCGGCTCGTACGGAGTGCGGGGCGAAGTGCGGCTGAAGAGCTTTTGTGCGATGCCCGAGGATATCGAAAACTATTCCCCGCTCAGCACCGAAGACGGCAGCCAGACCTATACGATCACCTTGGTCCGCGCCATCAAGAACGGGTTTACCGCCCGTATCGGCGGAATCGAGACCAAGGAGCAGGCCGATGCTCTAAAGGGGGTCCGCCTGTTTGCGCCGCGTAACCGTCTGCCGAGCCTGCCGGATGATGAATACTACCACACCGATCTGATGGGGCTGGAGGTGTACGACACCGGCGGGACCCTGCTGGGGACCGTGAAATCGGTGCAGAACCACGGCGCCAGTGATCTGCTGGAAATCGCCATCCCGGCAGACAGCAAGACAGTATTGCTGCCCTTTACACTGGCTGCGGTGCCGACGGTCGATCTTGCCAGCGGACGCATCATCGCAGACCCGCCGGACGGCGTGTTCTGAGCCCGTCAGCCTTCAGCTGCCAACAGCTGCTCCAGCACATGTTCAACAGCGACCCCGAGATCCTTTGTTCTCTGTCGCGGCTCCGATAGTTTGCCGCCCAGCGCTGACCACAGCTTGAACAGGCGCCAAGTAAAGAAGAACCTAAAGATCAGATCCGTCGTCAGTTCTGCACCATAGCCGTCCTCAAATGCTGCCCAATCGGCTTTGGCAACACCTCCGAAACCAGGCGCGCGCCCTTCTGCAGCAAGGTGGTCGGGGCAGTTGGACAACCAGATATCGGCAATATCGCGCTGCGGGAATGTTCCGTCGTGGTTTGAATAGTCAATGAATGACACCTCACCATCGCACATCAAGATATTGCGTAGATGAAGATCTCCATGCTCCAATGCACCACGAAATGTCTGTGCACGGGCGCGCCGTGCCTCCCGGTGAAGCAGCGCGCAGAGACCCAGATACCTCTTGGGCTTCAAGACCTGGAACTCCCCGGCACGTACCGCCTCCGCCCGCGCTGAGACCTGTTTCAGAAACGGTTTTGGCCAGAATTGCATATCTCCGGCATCCGAAACCCTGTGCAATTCAGCGACCGCATGTCCAATCCGTCGAAGAACCTCTGCCCGGTCACCAAACCCGTATTCGGTCATAGCCAGCTCGCGGTAGGCGGTATCCCCTTGGACAAAGTCCATCAAAACTACAGCACTATCTTGATCTCGCCACAGCACGTCAGGCGATGACACACCGCAGACCGATTGCAGGCCAAGCGCCGCTTGCTGATGCCGGTCAAGAAACCTGATCTGCCGCGCGGCGTTGGCTTCGTCAAAAACCGCCCTCAAGACATAGCTTTGCCCACTGGCCGTTTTGACCTCGAGCACACTGCGACAGTGTTGGCGCCGACTATGCACCTGTAGTCTGCGAAAACTGACCCCATCGGGCGGCAGACCTAGATCCGACGCAATACGTGGCCAGAACGCTTTTGCGCGCGCCTGCACATCGTCGATTGCGGCCTGATACTCACGGTCGGTAACAATAAAGGCCATTTCCGAATTCATCCAAACACCAAAGCTTTTTATTGCGTGTCGTTCTAACTGGATTAAACAGCACCACATGAGTGCACAAAACAAATCTCATGGCCGCAAAGCCATTCGCCCCTCATTTAAACCGCGCGAGCTGATGACGCCGACGCCGGATCTGGTCGGCGTCTGGAAGGCCAAGATCATGACGCTGTTCCCGAATGCCTTCCCCGGCATACTTGGCGAAAGCCTGACCGGAAAGGCGTTGCAGGAAGGATTATGGCAGCTGGAAACCATTGACCTGCGCCAATTCGGCATCGGTAAGCATCGCAATGTCGATGACACTCCGGCAGGTGGCGGCGCCGGCATGGTCCTGCGGGCCGACGTTCTTGGCAACGCTATTGAACACACAATGGCAGGCACCTCCGGTAACTGGCCCCTGATCTATCTGTCTCCGCGCGGTCGCCGGATGGATCAGGCGTTGATGCAGAACCTCGCACGCTGCGACGGGGTCACCTTGCTCTGCGGGAGATTCGAGGGTGTCGACGAGCGCGTATTGCAGCACTATGGCATTCAGGAAGTCTCCCTGGGAGATTTTGTGATGACCGGCGGCGAGATTGCCGCCCAAGCCATGATTGATGCCACCGTTCGGCTGATCCCAGGCGTCTTGGGGAACCAAGCCTCTGCCGAGGAAGAGAGCTTCTCCTCAGGCTTGCTCGAGCACCCGCAATACACCCGTCCGGCAGACTGGAAGGGTCACCCCATACCTGATGTTCTGATGTCCGGCCATCACGGCAAGATCGCTGAATGGCGCCAGAAAATGAGCGAAGAGATCACGCAGGCGCGGCGCCCTGACCTTTGGCAGGCCTTTCTGAACCGCAAAAAGGCCGAGTGAGCGCCCGCAAGTGGACAGGCCGGTCCCAGACTGAACCTAGGCTCTTGATCCGCCAGCAAAACAGGCATAGAAGGCCCTGTCTGGATTCGCTTTTGCGTCTATGGACCGGTGTGCTGTTGCATCATGAAACCCCCGACCCGCCTTCTTCGGCAATCTGGGGGGATGTCAGCCCACTCTCAGGAAAGAACGGGACGATCTCTGGCGGGCTGCAAATGGCGGGACCCGATGAAGACCAAGAGCTCTCGCAACCGCGCAAAACTTCGTGGACAAAACCACGAGCAACCATAGGAGACCTGCGATGGATCTGATCGCACAGTTGGAGGCGGAACAAGTTGCCGCCCTGGGGAAAGAGATCCCCGATTTCAAAGCCGGTGACACCATCCGCGTTGGCTACAAAGTGACCGAAGGCAGCCGCTCGCGCGTGCAGAACTACGAAGGTGTCTGCATCAGCCGCAAGAATGGCTCCGGCATCGCCGGTTCGTTCACCGTTCGCAAGATTTCGTTTGGCGAAGGTGTGGAGCGTGTTTTCCCGCTGCACTCGACCAACATCGACAGCATCACTGTTGTGCGCCGCGGCCGTGTTCGCCGTGCGAAACTGTACTATCTGCGCGCCCGTCGCGGTAAATCCGCACGGATTGCAGAAGATACAAACTACAAAGCCAAAGCGTAAGGAGTGGTATCATGAAAGCCGACACCCATCCCGAATACCACTTCATCGACGTCAAAATGACTGATGGCACCATCCTCAAGATGCGCTCCACCTGGGGCAAAGAGGGTGACACTCTCTCGCTGGACATCGACCCCACCGTGCACCCCGCATGGACCGGTGGTTCGACCCGCCTGATGGACGCCGGTGGTCGCGTATCGAAGTTCAAGAAAAAATACGAAGGCCTGGGCTTCTAAGCCGATCCGGTCTTGTTCTTTCGGAAAACGCCGCTCATTTTGGGCGGCGTTTTTTATTGGTGCCACGCCTGCCCGCGCAGCGCCCTCTCCGGTTAACGCAGGATGAACCTAGACCCTAAAACAGGGCCTAACGTGCGGATATCCCGCTTTCCATCGATTCGCGCGGGCAGTATACTCATCCCAAAATGCGCGGTATTTTGCGCAGTGATTGGGGGAAGCGAACGTGGCGCATATTATTGTCGTCGGCAACGAAAAAGGGGGCGCGGGCAAATCCACCGTTTCCATGCATGTGGCAACCACCCTGGCCCGATTGGGATACAAGATTGCCGCCCTGGACCTCGACTTGCGTCAACGTTCACTTGGGCGCTATCTGGAAAACCGCAAGGCGTTCATGGAAAAGGCCGCGCTGGACCTGCCGCTGGTGGAGCTGCATGAGCTGCCCGAAATCGATCCCGAAAGCCTGCAACCCGGCGAGAACATCTATGACCACCGGCTGTCTGCGGCGGTCTCCGAGCTGGAACCCAACAACGACTTTATCCTGATCGACTGCCCGGGTTCGCACACCCGGCTCAGTCAGGTCGCCCATTCCCTGGCCGACACGCTGATCACGCCACTGAACGACAGTTTTGTCGATTTCGACCTCCTGGCGCATACTGACCAAAAGGGTGAAAAGATCACCGGGCCATCCGTTTATTCCGAAATGGTCTGGAACGCGCGACAGTTGCGCGCGCAGGCTGGACTGAAACCAATTGACTGGATTGTGATCCGAAATCGGGTCGGCACTCAGCGTATGGTGAACAAGGAAAAGATGGAACGCGCGATTTCCATGCTGTCGAAACGGATCGGATTTCGCGTTGCCCCCGGATTTTCGGAACGGGTGGTGTTCCGGGAGTTGTTTCCGCGCGGGCTGACCCTGCTGGACCTCAAGGATATTGGCGTCAAACAGCTGAATATCTCCAACATCGCGGCACGGCAGGAACTGCGCGACATGATGAAATCGCTGAATCTGCCAGGCGTGGATGTCGATATCTGATCAGCCACAGGCGTCGCGCCCTATCGACCAGGTGTTGGGCAAGGGCAGCCGATGGTTATTCCTGATCCTCGGGTTGGCGATTGCCGAGCTGTTGCTTGTCATGGTCGCCTACCAGCTGCTGGCCAATGTGCATTGCAAATTCACCGGCGCGGATCTGGCCTGTACCACCGTGCGATCACTCGCCGGGCGTTTGCTGGCGTTGTTGACCGTGCTCAGCCTTTATCTTGTGCTGGTGCGCAGCGCCTATACTGCGCTGGCCGCATTTGTCGGGAGCGCCTCGCAACGCCCATCGGCAGTTATCCTGAACCTCGTCGGCCTTCTGATCGCGCTGGTCCCGCTGGCCCTGTTTGGACCCAGCGGCATCAACGCATGGATTTCGCCGACCCTTATTCTGGTCTGCCTAGGCGGCGGCATCGCCGGGCTAGGCGGTCTGCTGGCCCTGATGCCACTTCGAGATTGGGTTGTCTGGCTGCGCGGCGGCGGCCTGCCTCTGATCCTGGCGCTCCTTGTGGCACTGGTCATGCCCGATATCACTCGCATGATGGAACCGATCTGGAACATAGAAGCGCTGACGTCGGTGACGTTCCTCCTCGTGACATGGGTTCTGGAAAGCTCAGGTGCCACTGTCTGGTCCGATCCGGCGTTGCATCTGATCCGTGTCGACGGTTTTCTGGTGGAGATCGGCGAACCCTGCTCAGGCGTCGAAGGGTTTGCCCTCGTCACGACCTTTATGGGGCTTTATGCGCTGTTGATGGGCCGCGACCTCAGGCAGACACGATATTGGCTGTTCCTGTTTCCCGCCGCTCTGCTGCTCAGCTGGGGCTTCAATGTCGCGCGTATCGCTATACTGATCCTGATCGGCGCCTGGATTGCACCGGAGCATGCGGTCAACGGATTTCACAGCTATGCCGGCTGGCTGATGTTCACCTGTCTTGCGCTGCTGATCCTGGCGATTGCCCATCGCTCTCGCTGGTTGCAGAGCAACCCCGCTAGGGTGGCCGCCGCAACCGCCGACCTGCCACCGCTGCGCGCCGATATGCTGATCGCGAGCATAGTGCCTTTTGTCGTGATGATGCTGAGCGGCGTATTGGTTTCTGCAATCTGGGCAGAACCTGCAGACGGATATCCGCTGCGTACCGCAATGATGGCAGCCGCATTGCTGTTGTTCTGGCCTGCCCTTAGGGCGCTGGCCTACAGGCCACGCCCTATGGATATCACCGCCGGGGCCGCAATTGCAGCCGTCTGGATCGTGATGGCCACACCCGACATCAGCCGTGGCAACATTACAGAGCACCGGGATACCCTATGGATTGCGACACGCCTGCTCGGGACCATAATTCTGGTGCCCATCATCGAAGAGCTTTTCTTTCGCGGGTACCTGCTGCGCCGCATGGCCGGGCAGGGTCAGGTTCTACGGGCGGTTATCGCCTTGATTGTCAGCAGCCTTCTGTTCGGTCTGATGCATGACCGCTTCGCGCTTGGTGTGGCCGCTGGCGCAATCTTTGGCGCCCTATATCTGCGTGGGGGCGGGTTACCGGCCGCCATATTGGCCCATATGGTGGCAAATGCCCTGATCGCGTATGTTGCCTTTGCGACCGGGAACTGGACACTTATCTAGGTCCAGAATGGTTGACTCAAGCGACGCCCTGGCAGCCATTGGTTCTAGACAGACCGGCGTCGGCGCAACTCCCAGCTCAGAAGCAAAGCAGCGGCGACCGCAGCCACGGCGAGCATACCTGCGCTGACGTCGATCTCAGGCACGGTCTGGCCATTGCCGTTGCCGTTCCCATTGCCCCCGCCGTTGCCCCAACCATTGCCCCAACCATTGCCATTGCCGTTCCCATTGCCCGGTCCGCCCGCCTCAGGCCATTCACCAGCCGCAAATGCCATGGGGGCAGTTGCACACAAAACGGCCGCAACGGTTATCAGGTCATGTATGCGCACTGCCAGTTTCATCACACTTTCCTCGCTGCTCTCTCAATAAAGTCAGGCATGGCAGTTCAAGATTTCTTGCACGAATCTCGTTGGCCATAATCTGTCCCAGCTCTGCTCTACGCGGAAAAAATGCGTAAATTATGGCAATTTTTACCTTTGTTCAGGCTGAGCGTTGTTCTGACGCCCGATCAGAAAGGCCCGCTGCGCTGCCTTCGTAAATCGTGAAGAGCTCAACCGGCTCGGCAACACCGCGCAGCATATAGCGACCCAGCGACACCAGATCGTGACTGGTCGGCTGGGCTGCCCGTTGAACCTGTTCCGAGACAATGATGCTGCGACCAACAGAGGCGTGCATACCTGACAGCCGTGCCGTCAGGTTGACGGTTGGTCCGATCACCGTGAAATCCAACCGGTTCTCAGATCCGATATTACCATAGAGGATTTCGCCGGCATGCAGGGCCAGCGTGAAATCAGCAACCGGGTTACCCTGCTGCGCACGCTCAACATTGCGATTGCGTATCTTGCTCTGCAAGCCACTGGCCGCCGCGAGCGCTGCTGTTGCATCTTCGCCGATACTGCCAAGGTCAAACATCGCCAATATGCCATCACCCATGAATTTGAGGATATTCCCTCCATGGGTCTGAATGGTCTCGACCGCCAGACCAAAGTAGTCGTTAATCATGTCGATCAATTCGGCGCCCGGAATTTGCTCAGCCAGTTGGGTAAAGCCTTTCAGATCGAAATAGCAGATCACCGCATCAATCTGGCGTGACGAGCCCCGCTGTATTTCTCCTGACAGAACCCGCTGACCAGCATCGCGACCGAGATAGACCTGAAGCAGATCCTTGGCCATCTGCTGGGCAGAGGCCGCCCGCAGCGCCAGCGCCAGATGCGGGTAGATAAAACGGATCAACGTGAGATCCGCCTCTGAGAAACCATCGAGATGATCGGTTGACCAGGATGACAGGATGCCCTCTCCCGGCCGCTTAGGATCAAAAGGGGCATCGGCAAAATCACCAAAGCGCATTGCCAGCGCAAAGTAATCCGTGGCCCCGCGCTGTTTGAACTGCGCTAGCGCAGGAAACCGCTCCAGCACATGCCCGGTCAGTTTGGTGCGAAACTCAGGCACTTGGCGTTCCAACATATAATAGAAGGTGCTGTAGAGCCACTCATCCCGCGGTGTATCGCTGTGTTCATAAAATTCATGCGACAAGCCGTCCGCGCGGGTCCAGCTAAAGCCGATACCACCGTATTTTGGGTGATAGGCACGCTGCGCCAGATGAAACCGCAGGAGCGGCACGCCGTCGTCAGCAAGCCTCTGGCAAAAGCCTTGCAGCATCTCCTGACGGCTTGCCCCTCTTAGTCCTTCAGCAGTCAGCCAGTCGATTATCGGCGTGGCGCGCAGAGCAGCATCCGTCATTGTGCACGGCCTCACATTGTGGTTCCGGCCCAATCTGAAGCCTCAACCAACGGATGTCTATGGTTCAATTCCGGCCAGTTTGCGCAGCATGTGGCGTAGCGCCTCGCTTTCACCTTCGCTGAGTCGGGATGCAAGCTGCCCATCATAGATGGCGGCCTGCTCCCGAAGATCGCGATAGGCGGCCTGCCCCTGCGGGGTCAGTTCCAGATGCTCCGATCGTCGGTCTCGTTCATCCCGGTGACGCAATACAAATCGACGCTCGGCGAGCTTCGCAACGGCACGGCTGATCTTGGTCTTATGGATTTTGGCGCGCTGGCCAATTTCCTTTGCGGTCATGCGCCCGTAGCTGCCCAAATGAAACAGGACCCGCCATTCGGTACGGAGCATCCCGTAGCGATTCTTGTAGTGTTGTTGAAACTCAAGCGAGCTCTCTTCTGCGGCGCGATTGAGGAGATAGGGTAAGAAATCCTGCAGCGCGAAGTCATCTTTTTCGGTCATGAGGGTGACCTATGCCTTGTTAGTTACAAAATCAACTATTACCGAAACAGAGAGTTAAGAAAAGGAGCGCGCCATGAATCGCAAAGTCGATGCCCACAAAATGATCCAGGCCCCGTCCCTTACCGGGCCACACGAGGGCTATATGCCGGGCTTTGCCAATGATTTTGAAACCGAGGCGCTGCCCGGTGCGCTGCCGCAAGGCATGAACAGCCCGCAAAAGTGCAACTATGGTCTTTACGGCGAACAGCTGAGCGGCACCGCTTTTACCGCCGATGTGCCGGAGCGGACCTGGTGCTACCGCATCCGCCCGTCCGTCAAGCATTCGCACCGCTATCAGAAGATCGACCTGCCGCATTGGAAGTCTGCCCCCTGCGTCGATCCGGACGTGATCTCGCTGGGCCAGTACCGCTGGGATCCGGTGCCGCATTCGGATGAAGGCCTGACTTGGCTCACCGGCATGCGCACGATGACCACCGCAGGCGATGTGAACACCCAGGTCGGCATGGCCAGCCACATCTATTTGGTCACCGAGTCGATGGTGGACAGCTACTTCTTCTCCGCCGATTCTGAACTCTTGGTGGTGCCACAGGAAGGACGCCTGCGCTTTGCCACTGAGCTGGGTATCATCGACCTCGCACCGCAGGAAATCGCCATCATCCCGCGCGGTCTGGTGTACCGGGTGGAGGTGCTGGAAGGCCCCTGCCGCGGCTTTGTCTGCGAGAACTACGGCCAGAAATTCGAGTTGCCCGGCCGCGGGCCCATCGGCGCCAACTGCATGGCCAACCCGCGCGACTTCAAGGCGCCGGTGGCGGCGTTCGAGGATCGCGAGACGCCGTCCACCGTGACCATCAAATGGTGCGGTCAATTCCATGAGACCAGGATCGGCCACTCGCCGTTGGATGTGGTGGCCTGGCACGGAAACTATGCGCCCTACAAATACGACCTGACCACCTATTGCCCGGTCGGCGCGATCCTGTTCGACCACCCGGACCCGTCGATCTTTACCGTGCTGACGGCACCGTCGGGGGTGCCGGGCACTGCCAACATTGACTTTGTGCTGTTCCGCGAGCGCTGGATGGTGGCTGAGAACACCTTCCGCCCGCCGTGGTATCACAAGAACATCATGTCGGAGCTAATGGGCAATATCTACGGCCAGTATGATGCCAAACCGCAAGGGTTCGCGCCGGGTGGCATGTCCTTGCACAACATGATGCTGCCGCACGGGCCGGACAAGAATGCGTTCGAGGGTGCGTCGAACTCCAACCTCGGCCCCGAGAAGCTCGAGAACACAATGTCCTTCATGTTCGAGACCCGTTTCCCGCAGCATCTGACAGGCTTTGCCGCGAACGAAGCACCGCTGCAGGATGACTACATCGACTGCTGGGCCGATATCGAGAAGAAATTCGACGGCACACCAGGCAAGAAGTAATCCAACGGGGGCGCTGCCCCCTCTGCGGCCTGAAGGCCGCATTCACCCCCGGAGTATTTCGGGAAAGATGACGAGAGCAGCTGCTCTCAAACGAAAAGGACCACGTATGCCTTTGACAAAATCCTGGGTCACCTCCGCCAACAGCGCGACCCATCCGTTCCCACTGAATAACCTGCCTTATGGCGTGTTTTCTGTTGATGGAGACGATCCGCGCTGCGGCGTGGCCATCGGCGACATGATCCTCGATATGCAGGCCGCCGAGGAAACCGGCTTGGTCCAGTTGAGCGATGCGCCACTGTTCGACGTTCCGTATTGGAACGACCTTATGGAAGAAGGTCCGGCCGTCTGGACTGCGCTTCGCAACCGTTTGACAGCGCTGCTGTCCGAAGGCTCTGCCGAGCAGGGTAAGGTCGAACCTTTGCTGGTTCCGGCTACGGACGCCGAGCTGCACATGCCCTTTGCCGTCAGCGAATACACCGACTTCTATGCGGGCAAGAACCACGCCTTTAACGTCGGCACCATGTTCCGCGGTCCGGAAAATGCGCTGCCGCCAAACTGGCTGCATATCCCGATCGGCTATAACGGGCGGGCCTCCTCCGTTGTGGTGTCCGGTACCGATGTGCGCCGACCCTGGGGTCAGCTGAAAGGTCCAAATGACGAGACGCCGCGGTGGGCGCCCTGCGCGCGCTTCGATATCGAGCTGGAGATGGGCGCCATTGTCGGCACCCCCTCCGATGGCCCGATCACCGTGCAGGAAGCGGATGACAACATCTTTGGCTACGTGCTGCTGAACGACTGGTCCGCGCGCGATATCCAGGCCTGGGAATACCAGCCCTTGGGACCGTTCCAGGCCAAGGCCACTGCCAACACGATCTCTCCTTGGATCGTGACCAAAACGGCGCTGGAGCCGTTCCGCTGCGACACGCCCGGGCGTGAGGTGGAACTGCTGGACCACCTGAAGGATTGCGGCCCGATGCTCTATGATATCGACCTTGAGGTCACCATGGCGCCGGAAGGCAAAGAGGCCACAACCATCGCGCGGACCAACTACAAAGAAATGTATTACTCCGCCGCACAGCAGCTGGCGCATCACACCACCTCGGGCTGCCCGATGAACGCGGGCGATCTTCTGGGCTCCGGCACCATCTCCGGCCCCACCAAGGAAAGCCGCGGCTCGCTCCTGGAACTCAGCTGGGGCGGTAAGGAGCCGCTAACGCTGGACACTGGCGAGGAGCGCTCCTTCATCGCCGACGGTGACACGCTGACCCTGAAAGGCGCGGCCAAAGGCGATGGCTACACCATCGGTTTCGGCGACTGCACCGGTACCGTGCTGCCCGCGCTTGAAGACCCCTACGCAAGATAAGGAAGACCACAATGGCAAAAGCTTTTGCGTCCCAAGGGGACATGACCGAAAAGAAAATCACCTTTGATGAGATCGGCGAGGGGCTTTATGCTTTTACCGCCGAGGGCGACCCGAACTCCGGCGTGATCATCGGCGATGACTCTGTGATGATCGTCGAAGCGCAGGCGACCCCACGGCTTGCGAACAAGGTGATCGACTGCGTTCGCTCTGTCACCGACAAGCCGATCACCCATGTGGTGCTGACACATTACCACGCTGTTCGCGTACTGGGTGCTTCCGCATTTGGCGCGCAGAACATCATCATGTCGGACAAGGCCCGTTCGATGGTGGTCGAACGCGGGCAGGAGGACTGGGACAGCGAGTTCCAGCGCTTCCCGCGCCTTTTCGAAGGCCATGAGAGCATCCCCGGACTGACCTGGCCGTCCACCACCTTCAGCGATTCGATGACCGTTTACCTCGGCAATCGCCGGATCGACATCAAGCATCTGGGTCGCGCCCATACCGCGGGTGACGCGGTGATCCACGTGCCGGATCAGAACGTGATGTTCACCGGCGATATCGTCGAAGACCACTCAGCCTGCTACTGCGGCGACGGGCATTTCGGTGACTGGGGCAGGACGCTGGACAATATCAAAGCTTATGATGTCGACGCCATTGCCCCCGGTCGTGGAGACGCGCTGGTGGGCAAGGACGCGGTGGAACGCGCCGTCGAAAGCACCCGCGATTTCGTTGAAAGCACCTACCGCCCGGCAGCGAAAGTTGCAGCCCGCAACGGCACGCTGAAAGAAGCCTGGGACGCGGTGCGCGCAGAATGCGATCCGAAGTTTGCAGATTATGCCATCTATGAGCATTGCCTGCCCTTCAACGTGGCCCGTGCCTATGACGAGGCACGCGGCATCGACACCCCCCGGATCTGGACCGCTCAGCGCGATCTGGAGATGTGGGAAGCCCTGCAGGGGTGAGGCCCAGGCAAATTTATACTCGGGGCGGTTTGATCCAGATCGTATCGCCCCAGCAGTACCTATGAAATGTTTGACCAGAACCTCGGCGTAGCCGCGACCGGGGGCTAGTCGAGCCGTGCCTGACGGCACCCGGATTTGGGAGGAGGCCAGATGAACAAGATCTTTGAAGTTCCCTTGTATTCTTATCAACGCAGTGACGATCAGGATGCGCCCTCGCCGGTGCGTCATCCCGTCGTCGTGATCGGTGCGGGGCCGGTTGGTCTTGCTGCCGCAATTGACCTGGCCCAGCAGGGCATTGGCGTGGTTGTGCTGGACGACAACGACAAGGTCAGTTTTGGCTCTCGCGCCATCTGCTTCTCGAAACGGACACTGGAAATCGCCGATCGGCTTGGCCTCGGGGATCCGATGGTCGCCAAAGGCGTTCAATGGAACCTCGGCAAAGTCTTTTTCGACGACCGCAAGGTGTACGATTTCAATCTCCTGCCTGAGGAGGGCCACAAGCGGCCCGCATTTATCAATCTGCAGCAGTATTATTTCGAGGAATACCTGGTGAACCGGGTCCGAGAGCTGCAGGAGCAAGGCGCGCCGATCGAAATCCGCGGCCGCAACAAGGTCTCTGCCATCGGCACTCACCCCAGCCATGCCGTGCTGGAAATTGACTCGCCAGAAGGTTCCTACAACCTGGAAGCCGACTGGCTGATTGCCTGCGACGGTGCCGGCTCCCCCACCCGGCAGATGCTGGGGCTGGATTTCGTCGGACGGGTGTTCGAAGACAACTTCCTGATTGCTGATGTGATCATGGACGCGGATTTCCCGACGGAACGCTGGTTCTGGTTCGACCCTCCCTTCAACAAGGGGCAGTCGGCACTGCTGCACAAGCAGCCCGACGGGGTCTGGCGCATTGACCTTCAGCTGGGCTGGGACATCGACAAGGAGCGTGAGAAGCGCCCCGAAAACGTGATCCCGCGACTCAAGGCGATGCTGGGCGAAGATGTGAAATTCGAACTTGAGTGGGTCTCGATCTACACCTTCCAGTGTCGCCGGATGGAGCAGTTCCGCCATGGCCGGGTTCTGTTCGCGGGCGATGCCGCGCATCAGGTCTCGCCGTTTGGCGCCCGCGGTGCCAACTCCGGCCTGCAAGATACCGACAATCTGTGCTGGAAACTCAAGCTGGTGATGGACGGCAAAGCGCCGGAAAGCCTGCTGGACAGCTATGACATTGAACGCGTCCACGGCGCTGACGAGAATATCCGGAACTCCTCGCGCTCCACCGATTTCATCACCCCCAAGTCGGAAGTCAGCCGGGTCCTGCGTGATGCGGTTCTGGACCTGTCCGAACAGTATGAATTCGCGCGTCCTTTGGTGAACTCCGGCCGGCTGTCGGTGCCCTGCACCTATGAGGGCTCACCGCTGAATTCGGCAGACGCGCTCAACGGGCCGGAACGCACCCGGCCCGGCTCACCCTGCCCCGATGTGCCGCTGGTCGACGGGTTTCTGCTTGGCAAGCTGGGCGACAAATTCACCCTGCTGACCATCGACGCCGACGCGCCTGATGAGATTGAGGAATCCGGCATCACGGTCACCCGATTGGCGCTCTCCAGCAAGGACGACAAGACACTGGCGCTGAAGGACCGCTACCTGGGCAAGCATGAAAGCGGTGTCTACCTGATCCGCCCAGACCAGCATGTCGCCGCCCGCCGCCCCAGCTATGACGACAACCTGTTCCGGCATGCGATCCGCCGGGCCATCGGCAAGGAGTGATCACCATGACCGAAGACCAACTGATCCTGGCCGCCAACCTCGAACGCGCCGACGATTTCTATGCCGATCTGCTTGCCGCACATGAGGACCTGAGCAAGGCCGAAAGCGATGCGCTGAATGCACGGCTGGTGCTGGTGCTGGCAAATCACATCGGGAAACGCGCGATCCTGAAACAGGCGCTGGCTGCTGCCGCGCTGAAAACCGGGGAGGACTCCGCTTGAAAATCGAACAAATCCACCACGTCGCCTACCGCTGCAAGGACGCAAAGGAGACAGTCCTGTGGTACAACAAAATGCTGAACATGGATTTTGTTTTGGCCATTGCCGAGGACCATGTGCCGTCGACGCATGAACCCGACCCGTACATGCATATCTTCATGGATGCAGGCAACGGCAACGTCCTGGCCTTTTTTGAGCTGCCGACCAAGCCGGAGATGGACCGCGACCGCAACACGCCGGTCTGGGTGCAGCACATCGCCTTCAAGGTGAAGGACCGCTCGACCCTGATCCAGTTCAAGGAGCATCTGGAGGCCAACGGCGTTGAGGTGCTGGGCGTCACCGATCATTCGATCTTCCACTCGATCTATTTCTTCGATCCGAACGGCCACCGGGTGGAGCTGGCCTGCCCCGACCCGGAGGAACAGGCACTGCTGCAAAAGCTGGACTCCGTGAAATGGGAAATGCTGGAAGAATGGTCCAAGACCAAGAAGGCGCCGAAACATGCCGAATGGCTGCACGCCAAGGAATTGAGCGAGCTTTAGTGATCGGGCCGCGGGGCGGTGTTTCCATCGATCACTCAGGCCATGCAGGGAGACCGGAATGTCTGATGTCATACTCTACGACTACTGGCGATCATCGGCCAGCTATCGTGTTCGCATTGCCCTCAATCTCGCGGGTATCGCCTACCGGAGCCAAACCGTGGATCTGGTCAACGGCGAGCAAACCGGCCCCGAGCATCTGGCCCGCAACCCGCAAGGGTTCGTGCCGGTGCTGGAAATCGACGGGCTGCGCCTGACGCAATCGCTGGCAATCCTCGACTACCTGGACCAGACCCGAAACCTTGGCCTGCTGCCTGGCACCCCCTCAGAGCGTGCGGGGGTTCAGGCCCTTGCCCACTCCATCGCGGTTGATCTGCACCCTGTCTGCAATCTGAAGGTCGCCCGCTACGCCACCAGCCTTTGTGCAGAGGCACAGCCGCAAGATGCTGAACACTCTCTCGACATGCCCGCAGGCTGGATGCGCCACTTCATTCGTCCGGGTCTCATTGCTTTTAATGCGCTTCTGGAAAGATATCCCCCTGCGCCATATTGCACCGGAGACCGTCCGGGGCTCGCAGATCTCTGCCTGATGCCACAACTCTACAACGCCCGACGCTGGGGGGTGGATTTCAACGACCTGCCCCGTCTTGGTGAGATTGAAGCCACATGTGCAAGCAATCAGGCCTTCGCGATGGCGCATCCGGATGCAGTTCATTCCGCCACTACAACGGACAAACAGATAGGATAGTCCGCATCCAGCGGTACGGCTCCTGCCAGACGAGGGGATCATTGATGTCAACCGATTGGACGGGTTTCACCCTTGCCATGACAGTGTTTATCGTCAGCCATTTCCTGCCACGCCTCGCAGATCTGCGCGGGCGACTGATCGCAACCCTTGGTCGCCGCGCCTATTTCTCGGCCTACGGGCTTTTGTCACTCGGAGTGTTCGGCTGGGTCATCGTAGCCGCGGCTGATGCGCCTTATGTCGAACTCTGGCCGCCATCTGATTGGTTGCGATGGGCCCCGATGCTGACAATGCCCTTGGTCTTTGTGCTGACAAGCTGCGGTTTGGGCGTGGAAACCCCCTTTACGCTTGGAGGACGGCGCAGTTCCGATCCGACGCGGGATGATCCCGGGCGCGCCGCGCTCAGCCGCCATCCGATCCTCTTGGCGCTGGCACTTTGGTCGCTGTCACATCTGCTGGCCAACGGCGATTTGGCTCATGCCATTGTGTTTGGCGGATCCTTTCTCCTGGCCGGTGCTGCAATCCTGCTCTTTGACCTTAAGGCACGCGCAACGCTTGGTGCGGACGCAGCGGCTTATTTCGCAACTACCGCCGTGTTCTCGCTACGCCCGATCCGCAACTCAGGCTGGCGGCAACAGCACCTGCGGGATCTGGCCATACGGGCTGCGCTTGGCCTGTTGCTCTGGGCGGCCGCGTTACATTTGCATGAGCGCGTGATCGGCGTTTCACCCTTGCCAGTCTAAAATTTGATTTCGCGCAAAGTCCTGCATTCAGAAATCGGTCATATCTGGCAATATGAAACAGATTGATCGCCTTCGCGAGCTGGGACTTTTTGACAGCCGCGTTCCCCGCTATACTTCCTACCCCACAGCGCCGGTATTCAGCGCAGCCGTCGATAGCGCTTTCCAGAGCCATGCACTGTCGGCGCTGGACCCGGCGGAACCTGTGTCAGTCTATATACACGTGCCCTTCTGCGAACGCTTGTGCTGGTTTTGTGCGTGCCGAACCCAGGGCACTCAGACACTCAGCCCGGTCGAAAGCTATATCGCCACCGTCGAAAAAGAACTGTCCCTTCTCGCCGAGCGACTTCCCAAAGGGTTGCAGATGGGCCGCCTGCATTGGGGAGGCGGCACTCCGACCATTCTGCCGCCAGCGCTGGTACACCGGCTGGCGCAAGCGGTGAAATCTGCCATACCACCGACAGATGATTGCGAGTTTTCAGTCGAGATCGACCCGACAATGGTAGACGGCGACAAGATTGCGGCTCTGGCAGAGGAAGGCATGAACCGCGCCAGCATCGGCATTCAGGATTTTGATCCCGAGGTGCAGGCAGCAATCGGTCGTATCCAGCCCTATGACGTCACTGCCGCCTGTGTCGCTGAGCTGCGCGCGGCTGGCATTCGATCTCTGAATACCGATCTCGTCTATGGATTGCCCCATCAGGACGCGACACGCATCGCGGATACGGTTGACAAGGTGCTGACACTGGCGCCAGATCGTGTCGCCCTGTTTGGTTATGCCCATGTCCCATGGGTGGCAAAACGGCAGAAGCTGATTGATGATACCGCGCTGCCAGGCGATGAAGCCCGCTACCATCTGGCTGAGCTGGCCGCAGAGGCATTTCGATCTGCCGGATTTGCCAACATCGGCATAGATCATTTTGCGCGCCCTCAGGACCGCTTGAACCTGGCCAGCGAAAATGGCGGCTTGCGGCGAAACTTCCAGGGTTACACGGATGACCGCTGCCCGACGCTGATCGGTGTTGGCGCTTCTTCGATCTCGCGCTTTGAAGGCGGCTATGTGCAGAATGCAGCTGCTACGGCCGCCTATGTTCAGAGGATTGAAGCCGGCGAGCTTGCCGGCGCACGCGGCCATCAACTTACCCAGATCGACAAGGTGCGGGCTCGGGCGATTGAAATGCTGATGTGTGATTTCCTGCTGGATCTCACGGAACTGCGCCAGCGGTACGGGCCCATATGCCAGCAGCTGACTGCGGATCTGGAGGAGGTCACCGCGACCTACGGTGAACTGGTGACCTGGGCGGACGACGCCCTCCGTGTCAAACCCGAAGGGCGCGCGCTGACCCGGATCATCGCCAGCGCATTCGACGCGCATAAACCGGAGGGTGTCCGCTACAGCCAGGCCTCTTGACGCTTTGAAAATGACATAGATCAGTCTCGAATATTGGCTTATCTGTCGCGCCTTTCTGCGCGGGACCACCCTGCCGTTGCCAGCTTTCCCCGTTGCCAGCTTTCACGGTCACGCTATCTGCTGCCAGACCAGCGGAGTACCGGGACATGACCAATAATGTGACACCTCAGGACAGCAATGACCGCGGCAGGATTATTCTGATCCTGGGTGATCAGCTGTCGCATGATCTTTCGTCTCTGCAGCAGGGTGATCGACAGAAAGACCGCCTCCTGATGGCTGAAGTTACGGAGGAAGCCAGTTATGTCCCGCACCACAAAAAGAAACTCGCCTTTGTCTTTTCCGCCATGCGGCACTTCGCGGATGAGCTGTCCGCCGACGGTTGGGCCCTGCGGTACATGCGACTTGAGGATCCCGACAATTCAGGCAGCTTGATTGGCGAGCTGGAGCGTGCATTGGAGCAGACCCCGGCAACAGAGGTTCTCATCACCGAGCCGGGAGAATATCGCCTCAAAGAGGCGCTGACCAACTGGTCTGGACCGGCAAAGCTGACCATGCTTGAAGACAGCCGCTTTCTCGCCAGTCATGAGATGTTCCGCAACTGGGCGGAGGGGCGCAAACAACTCCGCATGGAGTATTTCTATCGCGAAATGCGTCGCAAAACCGGCTTATTGATGCAGGGTGACGACCCTGAGGGTGGCAAATGGAACTATGATTCTGAGAACCGCAAACCGGCCCAGAACGACATGTTCATGCCCAAGCCTGTTCACACCGATCCGGACAAAATCACGCAAGGCGTACTCGCGCTGGTGGAGCAGCGGTTTTCCAGCAATTTCGGACAGCTAACCCCCTTCTGGTTCGCAGTCACCCGCAAGGAAGCCCTGGCGGCGCTAGATCATTTTGTAGATGAGGCGCTGCCACTATTTGGCGATTATCAGGATGCCATGCTGACAGGAGAGCCGTTTCTCTACCACTCCGTTCTGGCGCAATACATCAATATTGGCCTGCTTGGCCCTTTAGAAGTCTGCCTCCGCGCCGAACGTGCCTATTATGAGGGGCGCGCTCCTCTCAATGCGGTCGAAGGGTTTATTCGTCAGATTATCGGCTGGCGCGAGTATATGCGCGGTATCTACTGGCTGAACATGCCGGGCTACACCTCAATGAATTTCCTGGGGGCAACACGGGACCTGCCAGAGTTCTACTGGAGTGGCCGAACCGACATGGCCTGTATGGCCGCAGCCATCAGTCAGACCCGTGACGAGGCCTATGCACATCATATTCAGCGGCTGATGGTCACCGGCAATTTCGCCATGCTGGCTGGAGTGGACCCGCACCAGGTCCACGAATGGTATCTGGCGGTCTACGCAGATGCCTATGAATGGGTTGAAGCGCCAAATGTCATCGGCATGAGCCAGTTTGCAGATGGCGGTTTCCTAGGGTCCAAGCCCTATGCCGCCAGTGGAAATTACATCAACAAGATGTCGGATTACTGCGCGAATTGCGCCTATGACGTGAAACAAAAAACAGGGCCCAAGGCTTGCCCGTTTACACCGCTGTACTGGGATTTTCTGATCCGAAACCGTGAAAAACTGTCAAGAAACCCGCGTTTGATGCAGCCCTATCGGACCTGGGACAGAATGTCGTCAGACAAACAGGAGGCCTATCTCAGCAGTGCAAGAAAGGTTCTGAACAGTCTCTAAATAGGCATTTTCGGGGATTTGGCCGAATATTAACCCGATTCAGGATCACGCTCCTTTCACCAAACATGTCCGTCAGAATTGGCACTTTGCCCTCGACTGGTTTGTTGTGCGGTCTGTGCTGTTGTCAGGGCAGCCACTTTTGCAGGGCGATGTGACACGGTATAAATCGATCATGACCACTTCAACGCTCCCATATTTTCCACTCAAGCGCGGACGCGTACATGAAGTCTGCGGTCCTGGCAGTTTTGGGTTTCTTGCAGCTTTGATGGCCCAGACCTGCGGACCCACGCTTTGGATACGTGAAAGCCACCGTCCAGAATATATCAACCCTATGGGGCTAGGTGAATTTGCAGATCCCTCTCAGATGCTGGTTGCAAATGTGACGCATCAGACCGATGGGCTTGCCAGTGCCGAGGAGGCGTTGCGGGAGCGCGCTGTCGCATTGGTCGCGATCGACATCAGCAAACCTCTCAGCCTTACTGCCGGGCGGCGTCTGCAACTCGCGGCGAAGACAGGAAACAGCACCGGGCTTTGCCTTATCCCTGAAGGTATGGGCAGCAATGCCGCCGAAAGCCGCTGGCGCTGTCGACCTCTATTTCATGCACAGGACTCGACTCATTTTCACTGGAGCC
Organism: Phaeobacter sp. JH20_34; assembly: GCF_048056095.1. Lineage (NCBI taxonomy): Bacteria > Pseudomonadati > Pseudomonadota > Alphaproteobacteria > Rhodobacterales > Roseobacteraceae > Phaeobacter > Phaeobacter sp. JH20_34. Next base: position 85,708 of record NZ_JAYMWT010000023.1, read on the forward strand.
TTATTAAGAACAAATCGGGAACAGTTGGATCTTGGCATGTTCGATGGAATCGCACGTCGCGTCGTGTCGATATGGTTTCACCGGTTAGCGAGTGACCGGTTTCTTCGGCAGTACCCGCTGTCCGGCCCTTTTGCGCTGACCATCAAACACAGCAATGCAAATCGGCTGTATTGCCTCAATACTGAAGCCGCGCAGCAAGGCTTGCACCAGGGTATGCCCCACTCAGACGCCCGCGCATTTTGTCCAAAACTACAAACAGCCCCTGCGGATCTCTACCGGGATCAGCAATTCTTGCTGACCCTGCGCCGATGGGCCACCCGGTATTGCCCTTGGGTAGGGTTAGAAGGCCGGGACGGCCTCGTTCTTGATATCAGTGGCTCTTCTCACCTTTTTGGAGGAGAGGACAATATGTTGAGTGATATCCGCACAGGTCTGACACGGGCGGGCCTATCGGCACAGATCGGACTGGCCGACACACGCGGAGCAGCCTGGGCGCTGGCACATTTCGGCGAGGGACAGGCTGCACCAAGGGCTATGTTGCCAGCTCTTAAGGACCTTCCCGTTGCCGCTCTGCGGCTGGATGTGAAGACAACAACCGCTCTGATCAGATTGGGGCTGCGCAAAATCGGGGATCTTGCGACAACGCCCCGTGCCCCGCTGACACGCCGTTTTGGACCAAACGTAGTGATGAGGCTGGATCAGGCCTTAGGGCAGCAAGTTGAAGAAATCACACCTTTGGCCGCGCCGCCCCATTACGGTGTCCGCATGACATTGCCAGAGCCTATCGGCCTGATAGATGATGTCATGGCTGGCACGAAAAGACTGCTGACACGACTCTGTGCAACCTTGAAAACCCATGAGATGGGCGCCCGTGTGTTTGTCGTAACACTGCGGCGAGTGGATCAGGGACACCAAGAAGTGGAATTGCGCCTGGCCCGCCCCTTGCGCGATCCACTCCGGATTCTCCCCCTGTTCGAAAAGGGACTGTCTGAAATTGACGCTGGCTTTGGCATAGATCAGCTGCGTCTCGAAGCGACACAGACCGAGGCTCTGCCCGCGCAGCAGATGACTCACGTTGCCACTGACAGCGACGACCGGCTGGACGATCTGATTACGCGGCTCGGGACACGGATCGGTCTTGAAAACATTCAGCGTTTTCTTCCCGCCGACAGCCATATTCCGGAACGTAGCTTCATTACATCACCTGCGGCTTATTCAACCGCCGCCAGCGGTTGGGTTTGCAGGAACCCACGCCCACTCTGCCTGTTTCACCCAGAACCGATTGCAGGGGGCGGATCTTATCCGCCGACCCATTTCCGCTGGCGACGCATGTCATTGACCACAGGCAGGGCCACCGGACCGGAGCGCATCACCCCCGAATGGTGGTTTGATGACGACAACTGGCGGTCTGGCTTGCGTGATTATTGGCGGGTGGAAACCACGCAGGGGCGACGGCTCTGGCTGTTTTATACGCCTCAGAACCCCGGCTGGTACGTGCAGGGGGAATTCGCATGATTGAGGTCAACCACAGGCATCGGCAGGTTGAGGTGTATCAGAAAGATCTGCCGGATCGACGACTGCAAAAGCAAGATTATGCCGAACTGTGTGTCACCACAAATTTCACCTTTCTGACCGGGGCCTCCCATCCCGAAGAACTGGTTGCGCGAGCTGCCGAATTGGGACTGTCAGCGCTGGCAATAACAGATCACAACTCGCTTGCGGGGGTTGTCCGGGCCTGGAGTGCGCTAAAGGAGCTGACACGGGAAACACAGGATGCCTTGAAAATCCGGTCCCACCAGCGGATCGATTCCTCCTCTCGGCAAGAGATAGGCCACGCATCTGCCATTCCCAAGCCGATAGCACCGGTCCTTCCCAAGTTGATTGTCGGATGCCGTCTCATCTTGCAGGACAGCGCAGTGGATTGGCTGGCCCTACCATGCAACCGAACCGCCTATAGTAAGTTGGCAAGATTGCTCACCCTCGGGAAACGGCGTGCGGAAAAAGGTAAATGTATTCTCTACACTGAAGACGTCATCAATGCCTGCCAGACCATGATCCTGATCGCCTTGCCAAAGGGATCATTGAACGATGCTGTCCTGGATATTCAACGAATGGGGCGGCAGTTTCCGCATCATGTCTTCTTGGGGGCCGCGCCGCGCTATGATGGAAGCGATCAGGCTTATCTCGCGGCCTGCGCCCAGACAGCGCAAAAAACATGCGCTCCAATGGTGGCGATCGGAGATGTCCTGATGCACCGTGCCAATCGCAGGCAGCTTGCTGATGTTTTGACCTGCATGCGCGAGAATATCACCATCGATGAGATCGGCACCCGCGCCTTGCCAAATGGAGAACGTCGGCTCAAAGCGGGCGCCGATATGGCACGTATATTTCGTGATCACCCTGCAGCGCTCCGCCGCACGTTGGAGATTGCCAATAGATGTAATTTTGATCTGGGTGAACTCTCCTATGAATACCCACATGAAGAGGCGGACGGTGAAACAGCACAGGCCCGTTTGGAACGCCTGGTTCAGGAAGGCTTGAAACGTCGCTACCCAGATGGTCCTCCGGACAGGGCAATTCAGCTGATGGAGAAAGAGCTTTCTGTTGTCAAAGAACTGGAGTTTTCAGCCTATTTTCTGACCGTTCATGACATCGTGCAATTTGCCAAATCCAAGGGGATCCTCTGCCAAGGACGCGGGTCTGCTGCCAATTCAATCCTTTGCTATCTCTTGGGCATTACGGATGTCAGCCCCGATATGATTGCGATGGTTTTTGAGCGTTTCGTGTCAAAGCATCGGGGAGAGCCACCGGATATCGACGTTGATTTCGAACACGAACGGCGTGAAGAAATCATCCAGTGGATTTATCAGAAATACGGTCGCCATCGTGCTGGGCTTTGCGCAACCGTCATCCACTTTCGCACGCGCGCTGCCATTCGTGAGGTCGGCAAGGTTATGGGCCTTAGCCAGGATGTAACTGCAGGCCTGTCCGGACAGATCTGGGGCATGAGCAATGGCAATGTGGATCTGGATCGCATTCGTGAACTTGGGCTCAATCTAGAAGACCGCCGCCTGATGCAGACGATACAACGGATCGGCGAGATCATCGGCTTTCCACGTCATCTTTCTCAACATGTGGGCGGGTTTGTCATCACCAGTGGACGGCTGGACGAACTTGCCCCGATTGAGAATGCCGCAATGGAAGATCGTACCGTCATCTGCTGGGACAAGGATGATATTGATGCCCTGCGCATTCTGAAAGTAGATGTGCTGGGATTGGGTATGCTCACCTGCATTAAAAAAGCCTTTGCCTTGATGCAGCAACACGAGAACATAACGCACAGCATCGCAACCGTCCCCCAAAAAGATGAGGCGACCTACGATATGCTATGTGCCGCAGATGCGGTGGGGGTCTTTCAGGTAGAAAGCCGGGCACAGATGAATTTCCTGCCCCGGATGCGGCCCCGCAAATTCTACGATCTGGTTATCGAAGTCGCGATCGTCCGCCCGGGTCCGATACAGGGAGATATGGTGAAACCTTATATTCGCAGGCGAAACGGTTTGGAAAACCCGGATCCCTTCGGACCTGCTCTGGAACAGGTAACCAAGCGCACAATGGGCGTGCCTCTGTTTCAGGAGCAGGCTTTGCAGATCGCTGTTGTCGGTGCGGGTTTTTCTGCAGAAGAAGCTGACCACCTGCGCCGTTCTCTTGCCTCCTTTAGGCGCATGGGAACAATTGGAAAGTATCGCGACAAATTCATCGCTGGAATGCTGAGGAACGGCTATAGTCAAGACATTGCCGAAAGGTGCTTCGGACAGATAGAAGGCTTTGCGGACTATGGATTTCCCGAAAGCCACGCTGCAGCCTTTGCCATGCTGGCCTATGTCTCAGCTTGGCTGAAATGTCACCACCCGGCAATTTTTGCCTGTGCCTTGCTCAATTCTCAGCCGATGGGCTTTTATGCTCCAGCACAGATCATCCGGGATCTACGTGATCATGGTATCGAAGTCCGGCCGATCTGTGTAAACTGCTCCGAATGGGACAACACGCTTGAACGCCGCCCGGATGGAACATTGGCCCTGCGTCTAGGGTTTCGTCAGATCAAAGGTTTCAAGGAAGACGACGCAGGCTGGATCATTGCTGCGCGCGGAAACGGGTATATAGATCCTGAGCACCTCTGGCTGCGCGCGGGGCTTGCCCCTGCAGCCCTGGAGCGTCTGGCTGAGGCGGATGCCTTCTCGTCTATGGGTGTCCCGCGCCGAGAGGCGCTCTGGCAAGTAAAATCAATCCGAACTCCTGCACAGCTTCCGCTGTTCAACGATCAGTTCGACGGAGAAGCCATCACCGAGCCGGACGTCATGCTGCCGCGGATGCATCTGGGGGAAGAAGTCGTCGAAGACTATGTCTCAATGCGCCTGAGCTTACGCGCGCATCCGATGGAACTTCTGCGTCCGGCTCTACCCGGCCTGATCTGCCACGACCAGCTGATAACCGCGCCATTACAGCCAGTCTGCGTATGCGGCCTGGTCATTACGAGGCAACGACCGGGCACCGCTTCAGGCGTGATATTTCTGACCCTCGAGGATGAGACCGGCGTTTGCAATGTGGTGGTTTGGAACAGGATATACGAACGTTTTCGCCGCACTGTCATGGGGGGGAGATTGTTGCGCATAACAGGCTACCTTCAACGAGAAGGTGCTGTGGTGCATGTCATCGCCCAGAATATCGAGGACGAATCTGCGAGGCTATCGGAGCTAGGCCACCCGCTAGACAGTGCAATTCAATCCGAGGGGCCACGTGCGGACGACACCCCGAAACGCACCCGCTATCCAGCCCGCGCAATGCATCCAAGGGATCAAGCCAAGAGGCTCTTTCCAAGCCGGGACTTTCATTGAACCGCAGTATCGCCTTTTCTACCACAACTGATGCGTTTCGGCTTTGCAACACCCTATCACTTTGCGACCAGCCGAGAGCTATCGACGTCAGTGCGCATCGAACTACAAAAGGTATCTCGAAGTACATCGAGCATGACCCATCTGACGATTGGGACGCCGTGCAAGCGAAAGTAACGAGCGCGATGTCTTTGTCGCTTTTCACGGAGTTCAGTGACGATGACATCCAAGCGCTAGAGAAGCTATTCAAGAAGGAGAGTGACTCGGATTGAGTTTGCTCGCGAGGCGTGCGCACGACTAACGACGATCAAGAAGATGCAGGAGCGGCAGTTGGCACCCAGCTAGCCAGCAGATTGGTAGGAGCGTAGCGCATCTCAACTTAAATCATTGATTTATAGTTATACAATGGTGCCCGGGGGCGGGCTTCACAAATCTCGATATATCAGTCGCTTATGTGAAGGTGGGACGCAAAAATCTCCCACACTTTCACAAGGTTTTCTGGGGTTTCTGTCCCACCGATTTGCTTCCTTGTGAGGGAAACCGGCACGTTAGACCAGCTTGTTGGGCGCGGGGGACACGTTTGCTTGACCCAAGCTCTAAGATGCTTCAACCCAGCGTTGCAGGTGGAACAAGCAGGTGAATCAATGACCGAAACGTATGAAGTCGGACCTACAAAGGTCGAAAACTACAGGGCCGTGCTAAAGGACAAATATCGCCCGCCAAGTAAGGGTGGAAATACGTGGGCTTGGCACCAGCACTCGTTCGAGGTGGATGGCGAGCGATACGCCTTCCTTGGGCTTGGGTCTAAACGTTGGATATTCGCCAGCGACAATGTGGCCTTCCAATGGTCTTGGGATGAGTCCCGACTATACCGGAACGTGATTGCAGATAGCATCCGCACTTTCGACAAGACCGGCGCAGAAGTCGTGCGCGGTGAGCGTGGAAGCAAGAAATGGCGAACGGCTGAAACACGGCTTCCAGCCAGCCGACGGGAAGCGCGCGACTAAAACTCTGAAGGAAGGCTCTACGCGCGAGCCGCGGCCAAGTCGAGGCAACCCGCCCCGTGCTAGTGAGCAATTCTTAGGCAACGTCAGGGACCGAGCGACCATGTGCGGTCTGTCCTCACTTAGGCACGCCACACCGCCGAGGCGCTTCACCGCCCAACCTTCCCCGCGCCCCACCAATCTCCCTATATCGGGGACTCCGGGGAGGGAAGAAAGGTTTTTACAGCCAGGCCGCAAGCGGCCTGACGGTGAATTGAGAAGACCAAAACGCCACTTTGGGGATAGCGGGGAGGGTAATAGGGAGGGTTCCGGGGACACAAGCAGCCATATTATTGAATGAAATCAGTAAATCTTATCCATTAGGGAGGATAGGGAGGGGTATATAACGCATACGAGAAAAACGCAGAAACAAGGTAATTTGAAAAGGCGGGCGTAAACCCCTCCCCAGCGTCCCTGCCGTCCCCGAGCGCGTATCGACCTAGCCCAACTTGACGGGTTTGGGTCCTTCCTACGGGTCGCAACGTGGGTATATTCGCGCCGCGTTGTTTTAGACGAAATCGGTTTCCCGTGAGGTGGGTTTTTCGATTGGGGTTGTTGTTGTCGAAATCCTCCCCAAACCCCCTATCCTCCCCAAGGTGCCGCAAGTTGCACTGAGGGTTTTTGGTTTCCGGTCTGGGGTTTCGATCCCCGCGCGCGATGGTGGGTGGGGAGGTTCGGTTTGGCCGATCCCAGCGGGGTCCGGGGTCCCCATTGCAGTCTGCGCGTGTCTGGCGCGTTCTGGGCGCACTTGCCCGCTACCCTTTGCCAGACAGCTTCAAGATTTCTTGGACCGGTGACAGGATCGACTCGGACAATTCCTTGTAAGCCCCCACGTCCACGCTGCCCTTTTTCGTCTGGTGGGCCGTCCGGTCCTTCCCAAAAAGCCGTTCGCTAAGTTGTTTCTTCAGTTCCTTTTGGTCCGCGTCCTTGAGCGATGAAAGGAAGGGGTCGATGGCTTTGACCTCGAGGGAGAACCAGCGCATCTGTTGTTCTAGGTCCCGGTGGGTTTTTGATTGCCTGGACGCATAGCCAGCGGCCGCCAGGAGAACCAAGGTCAGCGATCCCGCCGTCACCAGCTCAGCCCAGTTAACCCCACCGGCCGAAGTCTCGCCAAACCCCAGATAGAATTTCAAGAGTAACCAAGCGGCTGCGAGTCCAAGCGATCCCATCGCCACTTTACGCCAAGTGTTTGCCGCTTTGTGTTCGTCAGTCGCGGTTTTCTGGTAGCCGCCCGCAACCCCATCGGTCCCGACCAGGCCATGAATCTCGAGGATTGCGGCATGTTTCGCCTTCATGTCGTCCAGGCGTTCCTGAACGTCCTTCGTGTATGTGTCGAAAGCCGATTTCAGACGCTCGTCGTGTTTCGCACTAATGTCGTTCGTTTCTGCTTCTGATTTCGTCCGAATTTCGCGCATCGCTTCATCAAATTTTTCACCCCGTTGAATCTGGGCGGATGAGAATTCTTCCGCCCTTGAATTCTGGGCCTCTCCGAATTCGTTTTGCCATTCGTTGAACGCCTGATCAGTTTGCACTGTCAGATTTTCCAGGGCAGCCTTTTGTGCTGCCAGTCCATCCTGGATTTCACCAAGGCTTACTCCACTTTTTGACAAGCGCGACTCGAAATCCTTTTCCGCCTTCTCGATAGCCTTGCAGAATCGGCCATAGGCTTCCTCGACTGAGCTAACGGTCTTGGCGGCGTCCGGCGGACCCGCTACGGCCACAATCTGATAGACCAACGGCAGTTGCCCAGTCAGGTAATCATTGGCATTTCGGAGGTGTTTGACGTTCTGATTGGACGAATAACTCTGTATCTGGTTCCAGACTTGCGCTTGGCGAAGCTGGCTATCGAGATTCGTAAGGAGGTTCTCGGGGAATAGCTCCGGGTCTTGGCCGTGCAGAGAAGCCTGCATTAACTCAAGGGCTTTCCTGAACCTCCGGCGTTCCGCCTCGTGATCAGCGTCGATTTCCTCCACTTCTACGTCCAACCATTCCAGCATCGTCTGGACCGTCGAATGGATTTGGTGGTTGTCGAATTGGTCAGACCAGCGGGACATAGAAATCTCCTAAATTTAACGCGGAACCCGCAAGATATAGCTAGCTGCGCAATCGGTCACGCAATATCGGCCAAAGGTTAGTCTGATTTCAACCATGCATCGCAAGCGGAGGTATCGCAACACCTGCTCTTTTCTTGGCGTCGCCGAAAAATCTATTGACACGCTGACTGCTGCCCGCCCTCTGAAATAGGACAGCAACGAAATCAGTGGATGTCCGCATGACCAGCCAAAGCACTACGACGATGTTTCCCTTGTCCGCAGCCCTCGATGTCGCAGGCGTCAAACCCGGCAAGTTCCACCGCCACCTTTATGGCGGCATCCTTGGCAAGGCACTGGCCCAGGATGGGGAGTTTGCGGCGCAAGTATCCGATCCCCAGCGGGGCGCGGGGGCTGGGCGCGGCGGCGGTCGCCTCGTGACCATGGACGGCGCGGTCTGCCTTGCGATTTTCTTCCGGCTCCTGACGGGCGGCGTTCCGACTGACCGTGCTTTGCGGATTGCCCGCACTTTCGTGTTTATGGGTGAAGCCGGCAACGGCCTTCGCGCCTTCAACGCCGATACCCCACGCCCTGCCGGGCAAGTCTTCGCCGGATCGCAGGACACATTCCTCGTAACGGTTGCAGGTGTTTTGCCTCTGGATGCTATGGACGGTATCGCGTTTGTGCCGGGCTGCGACCTGACCGCGTTCCAGATTATGGAATGGCTGGACGTTCACGAAAGCAAGAGCGCGCCGCTCTGCCTGGTGAACCTTTCCGAGGTGGTCCAAAAAATGCGGGACGGGCTGGATCACAATTCGGGCGCGTCCATTCAGAACCTAGGCGCGGGTTGCCAGCCGACCAAAGAAACCGAGTCACAGACTGCCGATCCTGTCCCTGCGTTTTTAGCAGAGTTCACAGTCCGCGATCCCTCAAAACGGATTTCTACTCTCGAATTCCAACATGTTTTCCAAGCCTGGTTTTCCGACTGGCAGGTGGCCGCCCGGCCCCATTATCAGGGGGATGCAGATTGCAGCGGGGCGGGCCTGGCACTGGCCATGTCTGCCTGTGGTGTCCGCAAGGTCAAATCGAACGGCAACATGGCATTCGCGGGCATTCGGTGGAGTGAAACACCGGCCGCCCAAACGTTTCTAACAGGCTTGCTTGAGGCAAGTTGACGGCTGCGCTTCACCCTTCGTCGCCGAACCCAGACACTCAAAGGAACCACTCATATGATCGCCAAGACCACCGACAATCAGCCGCTTGCATCAACCCATTTGGGCCGAACACATGTTGTGGCCGCCTGCCTGGCCGTTCTGACCCGTGAGGTTCACGGCGCTGGCCTCGAGAAACACGACGCCCTGGACCTTTTGCGGGATGCACCGGACAAGATTGACGCCGCCCTGACGCGCGGTCCTCGGGCGCTGGTGGTTTACCGGCTGGACCGTCGCGGGGCGCGGGGTGTTGTCAGTGACAGCGAGTCCCGCCTAGGGCAGTTCACGGCCGCCGCCGAACAAGAGGGCGCGCCTCTGTTCGGGTTCTGCCCAGGCGCGATTGCCGAATTGGCCGCGCATATCGACGCGGGCGCGGCGTCCCTGAAAAAGGACGCCTGATCCATGAAACACCAGCGATTTGCAGATTTGAAAACGCCCGCCTTCGGCCCCCCGGTCGCGGCAGCGGTGAAGGTGGAGGACGGCGACCGGACGGTCCTCCTGTCCTTCTCGAGCGAAATTCCGGTCCTTCGGGATACCCCCATGGGACCGGCCTTTGAGGTTCTGGGACATGATCCGGGCGAGGTTGACCTGTCACGGTTCAACAGCGGATCGGCCCCGGTCCTCAAGGATCACCGGCGCGATGTGGACTCGATGGTCGGGACGGTTGTTTCTGCCCGAATCGAAGGTCGCCGGGGCCGCGCAGTCGTGCGGCTTGCGGACACGAAAGAAGGCAACTCAATGCTAACCCGCGTGAAGGCGGGTGAAGTGCAGTCGGTATCGGTGGGTTACGCTGTCCATGAGTTGAAACCAGCAGGCGAACAAAACGGCCATCCCGTCTTGCGCGCTACAAAATGGGAAGCGGTCGAGGTGTCACTCGTCGCGGTCCCGGCGGACCCCACGGTCGGGGTCGGTCGGTCGCTGTCGGGCGGTTCTTCCGCGTCCATTCCTCACATTCCGAAAGGTTCAAACATGACGACTCCCACCACCACGACGCAGCGCCAGCCCGCCCCGGCGGCCAGTTCCGTCAACGCAGAACGCCGCCGCGCGTCCGAAATCTCCGCCCTGGGTCGCAGCTTCAACATGCCCGCCGAGGACGTGGAAAGCGCGATTGCGGACGGCCTGTCCGTAGACGCGTTCCAGCGTTCGATTCTTGACGGCATGTCCTCGAGCAACAGCCCGCAACCTATCACGCGCAGCCGTATTGGCCTGCCCGCAATCGCGGCGTCCGAACGGTCCTATTCGTTGTCCCGTGTCGCCCAGGCCCAGATCACGGGTGACTGGAACCAGGCCGGTTTCGAGCGGGAAGTGTCCCAGGAATTGCAAGGCCAGATCGGCCGCAGCGCCTCGGGGACCTATGTTCCCACCGCCGCCCTGGCGGGACGCGACCTGGTGACGACCGCTACCGCGCCGTCGCTGATCGGCACCCAGCAGATGCACGACGCCTTTGTCGAAGTCCTGAAACCACAGGTGCGGGTGATGGAGTTGGGCGCGACTATTCTGCCGGGTCTGGTCGAAAACGTGTCGATCCCGCGCCAAACGGCCGGATGTTCCGCCGAATGGATCGCAGAAAACACTGAGGCGACGGAGTCGGCTCCGGCATTCGACGCGGTGACCCTGACCATGCACCAGCTTTCGGCGCATACGCGGATTTCCCGCCGCCAGCTTAAGCAAAGCCTGCCCGCCGTGGATCAAATCCTGACCAATGACCTACGCGCCCAGATCGCGGTTGCGCTGGACAAGGCAGCGATTGCCGGGACTGGCGTTGCGCCACAGCCTACGGGCATCCTTAACCTCGCCGGGATCGGCGACGTGGAAATGGGAACGGACGGCGATTTCGTGACCTGGGCCAAACTCATGGAGTTGGTCAGCACCGTGGAATCCGCCAACGTCGATCCAATGTCCCTGGGCTTTCTGTCCAACCTCAAAGTCAAGGGCCATCTCATGTCCACGCCGCGCGTGGCCGGGACCGATACCATGATGCTGGACCCGGACGCGGCCGCCACGGCCGAGGACCTTCGCCTGGCGGGCTACAAAGCCAGGTTCTCCGGCAATGTGCCGTCCGACCTTTCGAAAGGTTCCGGGACCGACCTATCGGCCGTGATCTTCGGGGCCTGGGCCGACCTCTTGATCGGACAATGGGGCGGTATCGACCTGATCGTGGACGATGTGACCGAGGCTGCGAAAGGCAACGTCCGTCTGGTGGCGCATTCCGAATGGGACATTGCCGCGCGTCACGCTGAGTCCTTTGCGGCGATCCAGGACGCCCAAACTGCCTAAGAGCTAAGTCGCCATAAGACTGCACCACGCCGCAGCGGCGCAGCCCGCCCCTTCAACGCCTGAATCGGGGCGGGCTATCCCTCCAACCCTTTGCGTCAGAGGTACCATGCTTCAAACCGCCGCAAGACACGACACATGCGCCCTGCCGTTGCCCACGCGGCGCGGTCTGTCGCGTGTCGAGGCGGCCGGTTACATTGGCATCGGGGCGTCAAAATTCGACGCAATGGTGGCCGATGGGCGTATGCCCAAGCCCAAGAAAATAGACGGACGGCGCGTCTGGGACGTGCGATCTTTGGACCGTTCATTTGATGCTTTGCCAGGTGGCGCAGACTCGGACTACAATCCCTGGGATGATTAAATGACCGGGGAAGCCATGAAATTCAGATTAAAATATGTGGTGGAGGATACGGACCGGCACGGCAACGTACGTCTTTATTTCCGCCGCCATGGCCGCAAGGTCAGGTTACGAGGCCCCGCCGGATCGCCGGAGTTTCTCGAGGACTACAAGAAAGCGGCCGCTGGAACACTTGAACCTGCAAAACAGGGTAGCGGCGTCGGACAGGTGATCCCGCGCAGCATCCGGTGGCTTTGCGTCCAATATTACAAGAGCGCCATGTTCAAGGAATTGGACCCCAGGACCCAAAAAGTTCGGCGGGCGATCCTGGAAAGGTTCTGCCAACACAACGGCGACGGCGACAAGCCTTTTGGCCTTCTGTTGCCCAGACACGTACGGGTCCGCCGCGATGAAATGTCAGACCGACCCGAGGCCGCCAACGGGATGGTGAAGGCCTTACGCCAGCTTTACCGCTTTGCGCTACGTTATGACCTCCACGACGACAATCCGGCCGATAAGGTAGAATATCTTAAAGGCAACCCGGACGGCTTCCATTCATGGACCCTGGAAGAAATCGCAAAATTCGAGGAAGTCCATCCTGTCGGGACACAGGCCAGGCTTGCACTGGCCCTGGCGATCTACACAGGGCAACGCCGCTCGGACCTGGTGCAATTCGGCCGTCAGCATGTCAGAGACGGATGGCTGGTGTTTACGCAACACAAGGGGCGCAACCGTAACCCGGTTCGCATGGAAATTCCGATCATCCCCGAGTTGCAGCGGATCATCGACCAAACCCCGACCGGCGATCTTGCGTTTCTTGTGACTGCCTTCAAACGCCCATTCACCTCAAACGGGTTTGGCAACCGCTTTCGGAAATGGTGCGACGAGGCTGGGCTTAAGGACTGCTCCGTCCACGGCCTGCGCAAAGCCGCCGCCGCGCGCCTGGCCGAGTTGGGATGCACGGAACAGGAAATCATGGCGATCACGGGCCACCGGACCAGCAAAGAAGTCACACGCTACACCAGGGCGGCGAGTCAAAAGACCCGCGCCGAAAGCGCCCTTCGCCGCATTTCAGGAGAACAAAGCTAAGACAAAAGTGTCCCACTTTTTCCCGATATGTCCGCCAGTGGGACAATATCGGCACCTAAATATCTGATTTAATATCTAAAAATTTTGTAGTGGTGCCCGGGGGCGGAATCGAACCACCGACACGAGGATTTTCAATCCACTGCTCTACCCCTGAGCTACCCGGGCACGGGAAGGCTTATCGCCTTGGGTGTGGGCCTTCTATGACGTGGGCGTGACCGTGTCCAGAGGCTTTTTCAAAGAAAATCGCTAATGTTTGGTTTCTCGGTGTTTTTCGACTTCTTCCAAAGCGTTTTCAATATCTTCCGGGTCCGCGCTCGGGGTCGCATAGGCGCCGTTGAACCACTTCGCAAGGTCAATATCCGCGCAGCGGCGTGAACAGAAGGGGCGATAATCGCTGGAGGTTTCTCCGTCACAGATCGGGCAGCTCATGCAAGCACCTCCGCCAGCGGAATACGGCCTCGCTTACGTTGCAGTTCAAAGTGGCCAAGCGTGGTCCAGCCCACCAGAACGGTGTCTTCGCTGTCATTGCGAAAACTGGCCCGCAACGCGGTTTCAAAAGCGCGACGATCTTTCTTGGGCATAGGAGCCGGATCAATCACGATCTGCCCGCCGAGACCGCGCAACCGCAGCGCCCGGGCCAGGGATTTTGCGCAGGCCATATTGGCTTTCACGCCAGCTGCAAGCGATGTGTCGCTGCCGGTGTTTACGTCGACAGCGATCAGCGCGCGGGTCTGTTCGATAAAAAGAAAGGCCCCCCCGCTGAGAGGTTCGCGAATGCCCTGAACCGTCTCCAGTGCATCCAATACGCCCAGACGTTCAAATCCACCGGGATCGCGCTCGATATCCGCCGGATCGGTCCAGTCACGCCATGCAAGAAGGTGCGGGGTATCCCCCTCCGCCAATACTTCTGGTCCGCTACCTGAATCCTCCATGACCTGAGAGGCCAGCGCCACCATGGCGAGGATATCTTCTTCAATCTCCTCCCCGTCAGCGCCATGACAGGCGGAGCGCAGGATCAGGCCATAGCCGTGATCCCCCATTGCATCGTGGGCGATTTCCAAAAGGCGGTCCCGCTCATCCTCGTCGCGGATCGAGCGGGAAATATTAAGGCCAGGAGCCTCAGGCGTGACGATCGCGTAGCGGCTCTTGAACAGGAGCTTTTGGGAGACTGGCAAGGCCTTGCCAGCTTCGGCGTATCCTGTCAGCTGCACCAGCAACTCCTGACCGGGCGCCAACCCCTTGACCTGACGCAAAAAAGCCGGCCCGTCCGGTGTGGTAAGGAACATTCCGCCCTGCCCCTTGACGGGGCGATCTGCTCGGGCCCGGTAAATCGTGCCCGGTGTCGGTGCGTCGCTGTCAATCAGCAGATCCTCAAGCTGGCCATCCACCATGAGCGCCGCGGCCTCGCGACCATCGATATGGTCGAGCACAATTGTCCGTCCCTTCATGCTGCTGTCTCCTTACTCTGTGTCCAGCCTGCGCCGCGCAACAGGGCGGCGGTTTCGGCCAATGGCAGACCGACGATTCCAGTGAAGGATCCGTTGATCCAAGGGATCAACGCTCCTGCTGGGCCTTGAATTGCATAGGCGCCCGCCTTGCCCTGCCAATCACCGGTCGCAAGATAGGCATTCAGATCCTCATCCGAGAGGCGTTTCATCTTCACGGCACTGACAACATCACGCGCCCAAATGCGATCGCCGCGGCGCACCGCAACCGAGGTAATCACCTGATGACGACGTCCAGAAAGCGCCAGAAGAAATTCCGCCGCTTCCCCGGCATCGGACGGTTTCCCCATGATCCTGCGCCCCAACGCTACTGTGGTGTCCGCACAGAGAACCACATCCTCTGGGTTGGCAACGATCGCCTCGGCTTTCTGCCTAGCAATACGCGCGCAATAAAGACGCGGCAATTCTCCCTTCTTGGGAGTCTCATCAATATCGGGTGGGCAGACCGCATCCGGGGTGATTCCCAGCTGAGCCAGCAGTTCCAATCGACGCGGGCTGCCTGATCCCAGAATGAATGCCATGTCCGGACCTCTTGTTCGTGTTTGTCACCCGCGGGCGAAAGCCGCCAGGCACTTCAGACTTGTCTTACTGGCTCTGCCGGACCGGGGAAAGCCCAACCCAGCACGCTGCGAGCTGCACCCAAAACAAAAGCCCGGCTCGAAGGCCGGGCTTTGTTCATATGAGGGATCGCCACGCTTACTTGAAGCGGTAGTTGATCCGTCCCTTGGTCAGGTCGTATGGGGTCATTTCAACCTGTACCTTGTCGCCAGCCAGAACACGGATGCGGTTCTTGCGCATCTTGCCTGCCGTATGTGCGATGATCTCATGGCCGTTTTCCAGCTCGACCCGAAACGTCGCATTGGGCAGGAGTTCCTTCACGACACCGGGAAATTCGAGCGTATCTTCCTTGGCCATGTTATCTCCATAATTGCGGTTTCCCGCGAGTCTGCGGGACGTGCGCTTAAATGAGCGCTTTTTCCCAGATTTTCAAGGGCGCAATCACCGCAGCTGACATATTGTGACCGATTTCTCAGGTTCGGCCCTTTCGTCCCAATGCGTGCGGTTGCGTACAACGCCATCGCGGCGCACATGGGCAATCGCCTCAAGATCAATGTCGGCATAGGTCCAGCCCGGCTTGTTCAATATCCCCTCGGCCAAGACACCAGTCGCGGGGAAGCCGGTATCAGGCGGTCCAAATATGCCACCCGTTCCGGTATTCTGATCCACGGCCTCTGACCATTCCGCAGGGCCTACGATAGACGACATCACCGAGACGCACTGATTTTCGAGCGCGCGGGCCATGGCGCCGATGCGGACCCGCCAATAGCCCGCCAGTGCCTCCGTGCAGGACGGCACCAACAATAGATCCACATCTGCAAGCGCCCGTCCCAAAAGCGGAAATTCACTATCGTAGCAGATGAGGATGCCGATCTTGCCCAGTTCGGTGTCAAACACTTTGAGTGGGCCGCCACCGACCACCTCCCATGGATCACGCTCAAACATGGTCATGATCTGCTTGTCTTGAACGCCCTTCCTGCCGTTCGGGGCATATAGGGTCGCACGATTAACCGGACGATCCCGGCCATCAAATACGGGCGCCGATGCCCCAAGAATATGCACTCCGAATTGCGCGGCGAGACGCAGGTGCAAGGCATCGACTTCAGGCATCCGGCTGGAAACCGCATGTAGGGAGTGCTCCAGATTTCCGGCAACCTCGGCGCCGTCGAGCGTGGACAGCTCCATCGCGCCATATTCGGGAAACACCAGCAGCTCTGCTCCCTGTTCAGCCGCTTCTTTTACCCAATGGGTGATTTTGGCATCATATTCGGACCAGTCATCAAACCAATCGAGCGGATAGGCAGCAGTGGCGATTTTCATGAGATTTTCCTGTCGTTTGACATCGAACGGCTGAGAAGAGCTGAGCTGCACGAGACCGCTCAGGTCAAGCTGCGTGACCAGAATTGAAGCGGTTTTCGGGTTTCCTCCACATCTCCCACGTCACGCCACGAAAAACGAGCCACCACACCCGGCATGGGGGAGTATCCCCGTTTGTGCCAGAAACTGTGTAGATCATTGTACACCTCGGGCCTGGCGGGATGGTCGCCCGGACGTTGAACGCTGCAAAACGCGGATACGCAAAAGCCGAGATTTCGGGCATGGGCCTCCCGCATATCAAAGAAACTGTGCCCAAGCCCGCGCCCGCGATACTGTGGCAACAGCACGGATTCGGCGCAGTAGAAAACATCCGTCAGCGCCAAGCCGGTTCCGTCGAACGCAGCGGCAAAATCCTCGGCGTGATCCGAGAGAGGTGCGCCGGTCGAAACACCAACAAGCGCCTCGCCATCCCATGCCCCAATTACGATAGACCGGTCGCTGTCCAGATAGCTTTGCAGATAACTGCGTTCGTAGGCCAAATCGCCATCATAGAGATAAGGCCAATCGCGAAAGACAGCTATGCGAAGGCGGGCGATGTCATCAATCGCTTCAGCCAAGGCCGCGCCACGCAAAACCTCCAATTGCAGGTCCATCAGCCAGAGACCTGCGCCGTCCAATCCGCCAGGTTGTAATATGTCGTCACGCGGATGATCTTGCCGTCCTTCAGATCGAAGAACGACCCGGCGGAAAGGCGGTAGCTTTGCCGATGCGCTTCGGGCAGACCTGCATCGGTTTCGAGGTAGACGCCGTTCACGATGTATTCGGCAGCCGCCCGGGTACCGTCTTCATTATCGAAAATCACCATATCGGTGAGGTTTTCGTCGTAGCAGCGGCTCATATGGGCGCAAAACTCGGCAAACAACGCCTTACCGGTGCGGATTTTGCCTTCGTTCACGTGGTGGGCCACGTCATCGGAAAGACACGACAGCATGGTTTCGGTATCTTTGGCGTTGAATGCTTCAAAATATCGGGTGACGGTGCGGTTCATTTTGTCTCCAACGGGTTGCCCCAGCGCTCAGTCAGGCGCTGGATGATCTGGGATCGGGTTTGCCTGTAGCTGTCTAGCTTGGCATCCCGGGTTTCCCCCAGTCCAGTTGGGTCCATAATTGGCCAATATTCGACATCGAGGTGAAAAAACCGGGTGAGCTCCAGGGCCCGTCTCTGGCTGGCAGGCGACAAAGCCACGACCAGATCAAAAGACGACAGGTCGTCGCCCCATTGCTCCATTTCGTCAAACGACCGCGAGCGATGACGCGACAATTCAACGCCGATCTCCTGGCAGACCGCGATGCAGAAACCGTCGATTTCCATATCATTCTTGACACCGACCGACTGCACATAGGTGCCAGAGCCATAAAATTGCTTCATGATCCCCTCGGCCATAGGGGAACGGACCGCGTTGTGGTCACAGCAGAACAAAATCGACTGTGGCAACTCGCTCACGCTTCAGCCCCCAAAATGCAGAACGCAAATCAGCGTGAAGAGGCGGCGCGCCGTATCCGTATCAATCTCGGCCTTCCCTTCCAGACGTTCCTGAAGAACGCGGCTGCCTTCGTTATGGATACCTCGGCGGGCCATGTCGATCGTCTCGATCTGACTGGGCGGCAGGGTCTTAACAGCTGTGAAATAGCTCTCGCAGATCTGATAGTAATCTTTGACGACCTGACGGAACGGCGACAGTGACAGATGGAATTCCGCCGCTTTCTCCCCGGCTTCGGACGCCACATCAAACACCAACCGCTTATCCCGGATCGCAAGACCTAGATGATAGGGACCTTCTGGCACCTCGCGCTCGCCGCGCGCAGGTAGGGCAAAGCTGTTGTCCTCGATCAGGTCGAAAATGGCGACCCGGCGCTCCTGCTCAATCTCGGGCGTCGGCGGCGGCAAGTTACTGTCATCAAGGTCAATTTGGCTGATGCGGCTCATGGGTCAGATCTCTGTGCGCGGGTCATACAGATAACTGACTAGCCGATGGCCGCTGCAACGGCAATCCGCGGGGCACGATGTGCCGCAAGGATGTGTCTCTTGGGACAGTCTCGCATCTGAAGGTCGCCCCGCAATTCGTCACGGCCTTCTCCGTTGCATTACCGATTCAACCGATCCAGCCGGGCGCGGATAGACAGACCATGGGCCTGCAGGCTTTCGCTTTTCGCAAGTGTCTCGGCCGCAGGTCCGATAGCCCGCAGCGCCTCAGGCGTGATCTCACTCAGCGTCGTGCGCTTCAGGAAATCCATGACTGACAGGCCAGATGAGAACCGTGCAGATCGCGCCGTTGGCAACACGTGGTTCGGTCCGCCGATATAATCACCGATGGCTTCGGGCGTATATTGGCCAAGGAAGATCGCCCCGGCATGAATGGTCTTTTCGCTGAGCGCGCGCGGATCAGCAACACAGAGTTCAAGATGCTCGGGCGCGATGCGGTTCGAAAGCCGCGCTGCCTCCGCAAGATCCGGCACGGTAATCACGGCACCATAGTCGCGCCAGCTGGGGCCAGCGATGGCGGCACGCTCCAACGTCTTCAATCGTTGCTCGACCGCTTCCGCCACGGCCCGCCCAAATCCTTCGTCATCGGTGATCAGGATCGACTGCGCACTTTCGTCATGCTCAGCCTGACTCAGCAGATCCAGCGCGATCCAGTCTGGGTCGTTGTTCTTGTCCGCAATCACCAGGATCTCGGACGGCCCTGCAATCATGTCGATGCCTACCTTCCCGAAAACACGCCGTTTTGCCGCAGCAACAAATGCGTTTCCGGGGCCGGTGATTTTGTCGACAGGTGCGATGCTCTCGGTTCCATAGGCAAGGGCCGCAATCGCCTGCGCACCACCGATACGGTAGATTTCATCGACGCCCGCCAACCGCGCCGCCAGCAGAACCAACGGGTTGATCTGCCCATCCGGCGTCGGAACCACAACCGCGAGCCGTTCAACACCGGCAACCTTCGCCGGAACCGCATTCATCAGCACAGAGGACGGATAACTCGCCAGCCCCCCCGGCACATAAAGACCTGCGGCCGATACCGCTGACCAGCGCCACCCCAATGACGCGCCAGTATCATCCTGCCACGCATCATCCGCAGGCATCTGCCGTGCGTGATAGGCGCGAATTCGATCGACCGCCAGCTCAAGCGCTGCACGTTCCTCGCCAGAGACCGCCTGCACAGCCGCGTCAATTTCGGCATCAGAGATTCGCAGCTGATCGGCTGTCAGCTGCAACCGGTCGAATTTTGCGGTCAGCTCAATCAGCGCGGCATCGCCACGGGCGCGGACATCTGCGATAATATCGGCAACCACAGCATCCACATCGGGACTGTCTTCACGTTTCGCGCCCAGAAGCGCGGTAAAGGCCTTTTCGAAATCAGCGTCGGACGCGTTCAGAAAAACGGGCATCATGGCTCTCCTTTGCGCCTGCAATATAGCCCCCAGCCCTCAGTCTCAAGATGATTGCTTGCGTTGATGTCAGCGCAGCACCCGCCGCGCCAGTTGCGATATCATGTCCGACGGCAGAGCATCATCCAGCGGACATAGCATCAGCACATCATGTCGGGGCTCACTTCCCAACATCACCGAACGGGGGCGAAGACCGAATGGGCGAAAACCGGCCTGCTGATAGAGCCTTTGCGCTTTCTTGTTTTCCTGATCCACGCAAAGCTCGACCTGGGTCAATCCAATCTCGCGCGCGTGACCCAGAATTTGCGTCAATAGGGCTCGGGCCATCCCCTGACCTTGATAGGCACGTGAGATATAGAAAGGCCCCAGATCGGCGGTATGGGAAATGCGTGACAATCCCCCCTGCCGTAGCACGGCAAAACCCACCAACCGTTCCTCGGCAAACGCGCCCCAATAGGCGCCGCTCTCGAAGCCGCTGATCAGAGCCGCATCCGGAATGCTGTCGGCTTCTTCCACGGTCATCAGAAATGACGCAGGAAACTCTGTCAGCCCCTCGCGCCACAGGGCACGAAGATCCGCGAGATCAGTCTTGGCCAGTCGGCGCAACATCATGTCTCGTGCTGCGGTGCCCGACCCGACGGCGCCTGATAGGGACGCGTCACATCGCGCAAGGTCACCTCGATCGCCTCGACAGCCAGACGGATGGCCCCATCACCGGCAAGCGTCAGGACAATATGCCCGTCACCGTCGGTACCAGGCTCAAATCTCAGCGACAGGAGAGACAGGATAAGATCGCGCTCTTTGCGATCCACCCCTTGCGACGCCACAGACAGCACCTGATCGACCACCAGTACACTCTGCACCCGTTCATAAGGGCGCCCGCGCCTTTCAGCGGCGTCCTTGTCCTCCCAGCGGAACCGGTTCAGCAGCAGGGCAAAACGCCGTTCGGTCGGGCGCCAGCTGATTTCCGTCACCGGGAACACCGCATCCTGTGCGAGCGAGGCGATGACCTGCAGATCGTCGGGACCCAGGGCACCAAGATTCAGCGGCGCTTCGCGCCCATCGTCGAAACTGGCATCTGACATCACTGCTCCTGGATCCGTTCGATCTTGGCACCGACCGACGACAACTTCCGCACCACATGCTCGTAGCCGCGGTCCAGATGATAGACCCGACTAACCTTGGTTTCACCCTCTGCCGCGAGGCCGGCAAGGATCAGGGAAACCGAGGCACGCAGATCGGTGGCCATCACCGGTGCTCCTTTCAGTTTTTCGACGCCGGTCACGGTAGCATGGCCACCATGCACGTCGATCTTCGCGCCCATGCGCATCAGCTCCGGCGCATGCATAAACCTGTTCTCAAAGATCTTCTCTTCCAGAACGCTGGTTCCCTCGGCCGTGCACATCAGGGCCATCATCTGCGCCTGAAGATCGGTCGGAAAACCGGGGAACGGTTCGGTCACGACATCCACGGCCTGAACGCGGTTACTGCCGCGGCGCACGGTCAGGCTGTTCTCATTCTCGGTGATCTCGACGCCGGCGGCCTCCAACTTATCACAGAACGCCTCGATCAAGGACCGTTTTCCGCCGAGCAGCTCAACCTCACCACCGCAGATCGCTGGCGCCAGCATATAGGTGCCCAGCTCGATCCGGTCGGTAACAACCGGATGGGTGGCGCCGTGCAGACGATCCACGCCCTGAATTGTGATCGTCGAGGTGCCTTCACCTTCGATCTGAGCACCCATCTTGCGCAAGCACTGCGCCAGGTCGACGATTTCAGGCTCCCGCGCCGCGTTGTTGATCACGGTGGTGCCTTTGGCCAAAGTCGCGGCCATCAGGGCATTTTCGGTCGCGCCGACTGAAACCAAGGGGAAATCGATAGTGCCACCTTTCAAGCCGCCCATCGGCGCCTTGGCATGGACGTAACCGTCTTTCAGTTCCAGCTCTGCCCCTAGCGCTTCCAGCGCTTTCAGGTGCAGATCTACCGGACGCGCCCCAATGGCACAGCCACCAGGCAGCGAGACAACCGCATGACCATCGCGTGCCAACATTGGCCCCAGAACCAGAATCGACGCCCGCATTTTACGCACGATATCGTAGTCTGCGGTATGATTGTTGATGTCATGGCTGGACATCGCCAGCACTTGGCCATCCTGCAGCGTCGACACCTCGGCTCCCAGCGACTGCAACAAGGTCGTCATGGTGCGAATATCCGAAAGTCGCGGCGCATTTGTCAGCGTCAGCGGCTCCTCGCTCAGCATGGTTGCCGGCATCAGCGTGAGACAGGCGTTTTTTGCACCCGCGATGGGAATCTGCCCCTTGAGCGGGCCATTCCCGGTCACCAAAATCGAATCCATCTGCCCTTACTCCTTGGAACTGCCTGTTGAGAGGTCGTCGGCCCTGCGTTCGATACTGTCGTCTTTCACCGCACGCGCCTTGGCCTGAGCCTTCCGACGGCCCATATTCGCCTTCAATGCGGCCTTCAACCGATCTTCGCGTGTGGGCGCTGACCCGCCGCTTTTTACTGTTTTCTTCTCTGCCATAGATCTTCTGTACCGGAGTGTGAAAAAACCGTCCAGAATGCTCTTGCACCCCACTTCGTTTATGCCTAAAAGCCCCCTCACCGGCGCTGCTGTAGCTCAGAGGTAGAGCACTCCCTTGGTAAGGGAGAGGTCGAGAGTTCAATTCTCTCCAGCAGCACCAGTTTCCAGAACATCGCAAGTTTATATGCTTAACAGCATATCTGAAGCCGCCATTCTCGGCCGCTACCCCCTCCGTATGCAGGGATCTTTCGCGATTGCAGAGCTTCTCCCACAGATTGTCCGCCGACAGCCCACCGGTCGAGCACAACGACCCTCGAGACCGAATCGATCCTGAGCATTCGAACTCCGATTCGTTGCCATTGCAGCAACAACGCCGACCGCTGCTTGAGACTGTCAGCGGTTAACCGCCGTTGAATCAAATTGTCTACAGATTGCGATGCGCGAATCACTCTGGTTAAGGCTGATTTTAATTTTCAGCCGTCATTCTCATTGCCAAGGACCGCAATCCCGCGAGCTAAGCGGGGCGCGGCACCGCAGCAGCACCCGGAACAGGAGGGTTGAATGACAAATCAAGTGCAACACGACCGCCCGCCGACCAAGACAAGGCCGGGCATCGTGCCGGCTGGTGCCAAGCGGTATGGGGCCGATCCAGTCTGTTTGGACAAAAGTGAAAAATGCGGGCCAAGGCTACGGTTTTTCAACCGACAGCTCGCAGGGCAGATCATACAGGCAAGCGTCCAACTTTCCCGGGTCCTCCCCACATTCAGCGCGTGCAGAGACAGCGTGTTTTCGTTGAGACACAGCTTGAGCGATCTATCGCATCTAGCCGAGCCAACGTTGGCGCTCTGCCTCAGGCCGCGCTGGAAACGACGATGGTGCCGCGCCGCGACTCCAAACTCTTAAAAAAATCAAGTGGCCGCCAAAATCGATGCTGCCTGAAATCCGCTTATCCATTGGAAGGTTCCCGCCAAAACCGGTGGGCTCACTTTGAGTACGACACCGTATCTGGTGTATCCGCTTTGCTTCAGTCGTGAGGCGCTGCGGAACGGGACCAACGAAATGGACGCGTCATCGTTTTGCACCCCTGCCGGGAACGCCAGTTCGCGGGCCACCACACGACACCAATAACTGCCGACAGGGCAATACCGAACCCGGCCGCCTGGAACGCATCGACATGCAGTCGGTGCGCCGGGTGAGCTGTACCAAAACCAGCGTGCTGATCTCCCTATCAGCCGCGATAGCACGAGGCTGCCCTCGACAAGGAACACGTCATGTCGACGATCTGGAACTCTATTATTCGAAAAACTGCAGTGGCTGCCGCTGCACTGACCATGATGAGCGTTTCTGCCGGAATGCTCCCGGCGCAAAGCATCAACAACAATATCAAGAGTCAGCTGGACGAATTCGTCAAACGTGGCACCGAGGTGAGATTCGAAGGGTATCTTACCGGCTACAGCTATTGGGATAACACTCCCCCCGGCAGTGCCGCCATTGCGCGCCCGGTCCTGCGGCGCCAGGCCGGCGGAACCGGCACTTATAATGACCCAATTACCATCGCGGTGGGACATGCCATTCGGCGCGGGCGCCAGACGTTGGACTTCCCGGCAGGCACACGGTTTTACATCGAGCGCCTGCGCAAATACGCAATCGTAGAAGATGTATGTGGCGACGGGCACCAGCCACAAAATGGTCCCTGCCATACCGGCAAGAATGGCCGCCCCT
Source organism: Phaeobacter sp. JH20_34 (assembly GCF_048056095.1). NCBI lineage: Bacteria > Pseudomonadati > Pseudomonadota > Alphaproteobacteria > Rhodobacterales > Roseobacteraceae > Phaeobacter > Phaeobacter sp. JH20_34. The sequence continues at coordinate 109,674 of NZ_JAYMWT010000023.1, forward strand.
GGCTCGACATTTACATCGGGGGCAAGCGAAACTCTGTCCGCGACACCGAACGCTGCATGAACCGATTGACGGGGATGCAGCCCATCCGCCTCAACCCACGGCGCGGCTATCCTGTTGCACAGGGCGAAATCTCGGCCAGCGGCTGTCAGGTCTTCCGCCCGGTGAGTTAACTTGGTCGCGATCCAATTCGCTAACCCTAGCGGGCGCGGCGCTTCAGATGCGCAAGCGCCTGCAGGACGATCCCATTGGTGTTAAGGTCAGCATGGTTTGCCATTTGCCCATAGCCGTCAAGGAACAGGCCACTGCTCATGCCAAAACCATCAATTCGGGCGCGGCTCTGTGCGGTTTCCAGCATCTTCAGGCTGAACGCGCATGGCCGCACCGCATACCACAGATAAGCCGCTTTGGTTGAAAAGATCCCGTAGGGGCTGGTCGCCACAGGCTCAAAGAGCACATCGCGCCCCTTTCGATAACTGACATTCCATCGCGTTTCATGGCCAAGATCGAACCCCTGATAGACAAACCAGGGCGCTGTATCGATTGGGGTCTCTGATGGCGCCAGCAATTGCCCGGTCTGATCATAGTGATGCTTCATCGCCCCAAGGAAGATATCGGTGAGGACCGCGCATTCCGCCGAGGGTCCCAACTCGACATATTCCAGCAGCAGCGGTTCGGTGGGCAGAATACCAATCTGATCCACCGTATAGAGTAGACTGACCGTTCTGTCGGCGACGGTATCCCCGACGAAGGCCTCCCGATAAGGAGATCGCGTATCAGGCTGACCCAGCAACGGCAGAATACGCGTCTGATAGTGGGCGCAATGCGACAGATACGACGACTGGATGCGTGTCTTCAGAATATTCTTCAGCACACCACCCTGCATAAGGTCGGCAATTTCCCATTTCTTCATTAGCTGAGACGACGCCTCCGCAAGCGCCGCATGTTTCGCGGCCCGGGTCACGGCACTGCTCAGGCGTGCAAAATCACAGGCATCAAAGCCGCGGCGTTCGATAGACGCATCCCGCACATTGATCAGCGTGGGCGGATAGGCCATATCCCCGTCAGTAATCACCGGCAGGGATGCCATGATCTTCTTGATGCGGCGATAGATCTTGTCAGCGGGCGCCAGATCCAGATCAATTGCGGCGAGCAGCCCCAGTATCAGGCTGCCGACATCCCACATCGTAATTTCATAGTTGTTGAAAGACTTACCGTTAATCTGCTTCCTGACGGTCAGCGCCAACCCGGTGGCGCTCATCTCTGCCTGTTCCAGATAGCTGTAGGCCAGTTGTGCGTCGGCCATCATGGCCTCATTAAACACAGGCGACTCCGGCGCCAAATCAGTACTGCGCAGTGCCTCTCGCGCCTCCAGCAGCAACTCATGCGCCGGGTCAACAATTCCTGTAGGATAATTAAGGCAGATCCCATTCGCGGCCGGAATCTTGGCGGCGAGCTTGCCAACAGCGTCAACCTTATGAACTAAGACAGCATCCGGATGCCGCACGTCTCCCCGCTGCGGCGCAACCTCATCGGCAAGGAAGAGCGGGCCTTCCACCGGTTCGCCGTCAGGCCCCAGGCCCGGCGCTCCCAGACGACGCTGCTCCCCGTCACGGGTCTCCAACAACAAAGCACCATCCGCGCGACGCTCCCCGCCGCGCACCAGAGTCACACAGTCGACGCCGAGACGTGCCCGCGCCTGGCCCAGTAACGCGTCATAGCCTTCCCCACTCTCAGGGAACTCGGGCAGAATGACATAGTGCCGGGAGTGGTTTGGCAGGAAAGCACAACACCGTTTGTAAAGTTCTCGCGGCAGGACCGACAGAAGATACCCTGAAAGGCGCGCGCGATTGACACTCGCGGCGATACGTTGACCGACCTCATAAGCGCGTGCCGGATCAATCGGCAGTTCCGCCACATCAATAGCCAGCACCGTCCCGTCCCCCAATTGGGAGAAAAGCCCGGATGTCATCTTCTGCTGGGCTGATCTCAGATCAAGACGCGCCTTAAGAGGTAACATCAGAACTGCGGCCGGCCCAAGCAACGCCTCGCGTTCGGCATCAGCAACCGCATCGTATATCACGGTCGTGCACCCTCCGGTCCGCAAGCCATCCTGCCTCAGGTCGCCCTCCATGCCATTTGTGGATACGGTCGAAAAATGCGCAGGCTGGGCCGCCGCCGCCATCGACCCCGGCAAAAGCCGATCAATCTGTGATCGCAGGCTCCAGAGTGCTCGTGCCTTGAAATATCCCGTCTTCTGCATGAGATCGCGCGTGGCAGGGACAATCTCGACGAATGTCCGGTTTTTGGATGCCGTGTCACTCAGCATCGACAAGACCGGATGAACGGCATCCGGGCTGTGTCTGGCGAAGTCATCGAACTCAACTTCAACCGCCAAAGCAACGCCTTGCGACAGGAACGCAAAGATCAGCGAGCCAAGTGCGTTCTCAGGCAGGGATGGATGCACACCTGTCAGCAGTATGGAAAACGCCCGAATTCCCTCTGCGTGATCTGTCTGCGCTTCAGCCGGCCATGCTGCACCTATCAGGCCACCTGAGGCCAACCCCAGAAACTCACGACGTTTCCACCGCATTACCCTGTCCAACTTTCTGGTTTCGGCGCTGTTTACCATAACTTGAACGAGCCGCGATGCCCATCTTGAATTATCGTTAGGACTTTGTTAAAAACTTAATTAGCGGACGCGGAATCGAAATGGTTCGCGCGAAAGCACGACTGGCGAAAATCGCCTGCCCCCCAAACGAGTAATTGAAAAAGTAACACGTTATTTGAACGGGTTGGCAAGTGATGTACACGACGACTGATAATCGGCCGACGCCAGGTCCAAAGAAAAGCAGAGCAAAGGCTCCTGCTGCTTCAACGCGTCGTCACAAGACATTTCCGACTGAGATTCTGCCGGCCGAGATGGCTCTTTCGACCGACGCCGAGAAGCAGATCTTCAAAGCTGGCAACGCAACCCGGCCGTTTCTGGCGGTCCTGTTGTTTGTGATTGCGCTCGCCCTGGCGGCGGCGATGATCATTGCCGTGACACAGAATGTGATCACCGAGTTCAAATTGGCGCGACCATTGTTTCAGAACAGCGCGCCTGCGGATAACATCAGCCAAGATTGGCGCCGTTTCCTGCCGCAGAGTGACAATCTGGAAGGCGATGGGGGCAATGATCAGCTCGACCGCGATTACGCCAGCGCGGATATTGCGGGCGGCAGTTCCTGCGAAACCCAAACAGGCACGGCACGCAGTGCGAGCAATAACCCCTCGAAAGTATACGCTTTTGTAACGGCGGACCTCGAAGACGTTTCCAACTCCGTTCAACGGACCTGCAACACGATCAATGTGTTTGTCCCCGAATGGCTGATCATCAGCGACAAAGGTGTCGACTGGTTGCAGTCCGGCAATCAGGATTTTAGTACGCCCTATGTCGTGCGGACCAATCCTTTTGGCGATAGTCCGATCCAGCCGCTGATCCATGTGCAGGCCAGCGCGCTCAGCAGCGAGGCGTCTGGTCACTGGTCTAATACCGCAGCGCTTGCGGCGCGGCAGGGGTGGTCCGGTCTGTGTTTTGATATGCGTCGGCTTGAGGTGCAAAACCTGCAAAAGGCTCTACTCCATCTCGATGGTGTGAAAGGGGACTTCGCGGCAGCAAACCTGGAAACCTGTGCAGTTATCGCGCCAGACCAGATCGAAACCCTTGGCTATGGCAGCGCATTGCCCGAGCGGGTGATCCTGCCCGCCATTCAGAACAGCTACCGTCTCGGGATCTACGAAGAATCGCCAGCTCCGCTTGATTGGTTCCAGTCCGTTCTCGAACGTGCGCGCACCACTATCCCACAGGATAAACTGGTGATTGGTCTCGCGGCTGGTGGTGTGCACTGGACCACTGGCACGAGTGCGCCGGAGTTTATCAGCTATGCAGATGCAATGTCCCAGGCCGACCAATATGGCGCCTTCGCGGGCTATGCACCCGAAAAAGGTCACGGGCTGATCTCCTATATGGACGCTGGTGGCGAGCGAAACATGATCTGGTATCTGGATGCCGTAAGCCACTACAGCCAGTTGCTGAGTGTCGCAGAAGCTGGCATCGACGGTGTTGCGATCTGGGGGCTGGGGCAAGAGGATCCCTCCATTTGGCCTCTGCTCGCCCAGGAAGATATCCTGTCGGACGAAGCCTTTGCCACATTGCGTGATATCGATCTGAACAGCTTTGTCTCGTATCGTGGCACCGGCCCATTTCTGCGGTTCAGCGAAACCGAAGTCGTCGGCCGTCGCCACGTGACCCGCGATTCCGAAACGCTCATGGTCACCGATGCGATCACCGATCCGCTGCCCTTGCCGGTCATCGCGGACCGCTACGGGGTCTTGCCAGACAAATCCATTCTCCTGACCTTTGATGACGGGCCGTCGCAGGACCACACGCAGGAGATCCTCGATATCCTGAATGCCGCCAACGTCCCTGCGACGTTCTTCATGGTCGGCAATCAGATGTTTGAGCAAAAGAACGTCGTCAACGCACTCGCCGAAGCCGAATTCGACTTCGGGCTGCACACCTTCTCTCACCCGCAGCTCAATCGCGCCTCCCCTGCGCGGGTGCAGGTTGAACTGGCTTTGCAGTCAAGGATCTTTTCCTGGCTGACCGGCCGCACACCAGTTGTTTTCCGCGCGCCCTATATGCGTGGTCCCGGACCGCTGGAGGGCGATCTGGCGCGGCGGCTGAAGACCATTATCGATCAACGTTATCACCTCCTGGGTGCCGATATCGTGCCACCGGATTGGCGCAGCCTGAGCCCGAAGCAACTGGTAGACTACACTCTGGGAGCCTTGGACGGCAGCGGTCAGGTGCTGCTCATGCACGATGGCGGAGGTCCGCGCAGCAGTACCATCAGCGCTCTACGCCTGTTGCTGCCCGAGCTGAAAGCGCGCGGCTATCAGTTTCTGACGCTGGAACAGGCAATGGCGGGGTTTGGAAGCCCCTACGAGACGCGGCAGGTCGCCAGCCTTGAACCCTTCGAAGCGCTGGCCTTTACAGGTGTGGGCAACAGCGCCACGTGGGTGGCATTTGTGGTTCCATTTGCCGTGCTTCTCGGGGTCATCCGCGCTCTTGTCCTGTTCATAATGGCGATCCGGTCCCGCCGTGCGGACCGCATGGATCTACGCCACCGGACAGGTGATTTTTCCGCCCCGGTGACGGTGGTGATCCCAGCCTATAACGAAGAGAATAGCATCCTGAAGACGATCTACAGCGTGCTGGAGTCAGACTACCCCAACCTATCAGTGCTGGTGGTGGATGACGGGTCAACGGACTCCACCTATGAGCTGGTGACAAAGACCTACAAAGGCAACCCGAAGGTACAGATCCTGCGTCAGCCCAATGGCGGCAAGTGGAAAGCATCCAATCTCGCCTTCTCGCATGTCACCACCGACTTTGTCGTTGCGATTGATGCCGATACCATCGTCGCGCCGGATGCTATCCGCCGTCTGATGCAGCCCTTGCGCAACCCCAACGTTGGTGCAGTGGCTGGCAAAATCATGGTCGGCAACTCTAACAACCTTCTGACAAAGCTGGAAAAGCTTGAGTATACGGTCGCCCAGAACATCGACCGCCGCGCCTATGAAACGATCAATGCGATCATGGTTGTACCCGGTGCATTTGGCGCCTGGCGAACCGACGCCGTGCGCAAATGTGGCTACTACAGCAGCCAGACGCTGGCAGAAGACACCGATCTGACCATCTCACTCCTCGAAAAGGGGTATGAGGTCCGTGCCGCGGAGCGTGCATATGCCTACACCGAGGCGCCCGCATCCGTCGGAACGCTGATGAAACAGCGGATGCGCTGGTCGATCGGGATCCTGCAATCCGCATGGAAACATCGCGGCACCATCCGTCAGGGCCATGCTGTCGGCTTGGTCGGGCTTACGGATCTGGTTGTCTTCGGAGTGATCATGCCGCTTCTTGGCCCGATTATCGACCTGTTGCTGGTGCTCATGTTGGTGCGGTTCGTGTCCAGCTTTGACGGCACCACCTTTGACGCCTTCACCGTTCGTGATTATGCCGTGCTCGCCATTTTCCTTGCGCTACCGCTGCTGGAAATGATCATGGCTGATTATGCCGTACGGTCCGAGCCATCGACCCCGCGTGCCATGGTGCTGCTGTTGCTGTTGAACCGCTTCATTTATCGCCAATTGCTGATCATCAATGTCTATCGCTCGCTGTGGCGGATCCTGACAGGGCGGTTGACGGGGTGGCACAAACTACGTCGATTTGGATCCGTTCAGGCGCCGGTCCGGCCAACAGTTGCAGCCCGGGCGCATCTCAGCTGACCTGCGGACCGCATGACAACCGGCCTGCGGAATCGGGCAAATCGCGGCCTACCCCTCTCACGGGTTCGAGGAACCAGATTGATCTGTCACCAGCCTGGACTGGTCTGGCATGAAATAAGCCCTGCCCAAGAGAGAACCTTGGGCAGGGCTTTGTAGTATTACACGCAGAGTTGCTCAGTTGCCGTCAGACGTGCTTTCACCCGAGAGCGCATTGGGATCGAACGCGCCACCGAAGGCGGAGTTTCCGCCGCTTGCCGGTGCCGAGCTTTCGTCTTCGCCTTCAGGGGCAGCGCTGTCTCCGCCACCCAAAGCATTGGGGTCAAATACCCCCCCAAACCCAGAGCTATTACCACCGCTGCCAGATGGCTCAGATGTTGCGCCTCCAGCATCAGAGCTCCCGTTTTCGGCTTCTTCAGCTGCTCGGCGAGCAGCGTCTTCGGCACGGCGCTGACGCAATTCCTGAATACGCAGCTCGGTTTCCAGACGTTTCTGCTCCTTCACTTCGGCGATACATTGAGCTGGGCTGTAAACAGTCGCCGTGCCGACAATCACAATGGTGAAGCAGGCAACCCCAACTAGCCCAACAGCCGCCCAGTTCGAACTGAGGAACCCCGGCAGCCGAAGTCGGCCACTTTCCAGCTCTTCCACCGTCGCGTCCTTGCGGGCCGCCGCGACCAACTCACGCCGACGGATTGTTGCCTCGTTGAACAGCGCCGCAAAAACCGTCAGCACAACGATGATAAATGCCAGAGCAGAGATCGCCGGAGTGATACCGTAGCGCACCTTTTGCGCCAGTTCGATTGTCAGGGTCGGGTATTCGCCGAAGGTGAAAGTAGTGGTGTTGTAGTTCTCAAAACTAGCAAGGAAGGCAAGAACCGCCGCCGACGCAATTGCCGGTTTCATGAATGGCAACAGAACCTTGCGGAACGCCTGCGCATGGGTCGCCCCCAGATCAAGCGCCGCCTCAGTCAGCGCGATGTCGTAACGCTGCAGACGCGCCACCAGCACCAGCATACAATAGCTGGCGATGAAGGTGGATTGGCCGATGATGGTCAGGAACAGCCCATTGGACAGGAAACTATCCGCCCCCAGACCAACCATACGGTTGATACGATCCCAGAACACCAGAGTCGAAATACCGATCACCACGCCCGGTATCAGGATCGGTGCGATGATGACGGTGTAATAGGTCGCCCGGAGCTTCGGCCAGATCTGCGTTAGCATCAAAGCGCCCGCCAGACCCATTGCCACCGACAACACCACCGTGCCCGCGCCCACCAGAATAGAATTCCAGATGCCATTCAGAATGCGCTCGTCCTGGAACAGGGCAGAGAACCATTCGAATGTCAGGCACTCCCATGGCGTGGCTTGCGGAAAGCCCGGCGAGTTGAAGGCGGTAACCGACATGATCACCAGCGGCCCCAGAAGATAGGCGAAGAATATCGCCAGATAGAACCAGACGCTCAGGCGCAGAAAGGAGAAATTCTTCATTTGCCGATATCTCCCATATTCACCTTGAACAGGCGCATGACGGCCAGAACCAACAGGATACAGGTCACAAGCAGTACCACCGCATAGGCAGCACCCTGCGGCCAGTCGGAGTTGTCATTGAACTGCTGGTAGATCAACTGCGTGAACCACAAGGACGAGGGGCCACCCAGGATCTGCGGCGCCGCCAGAGCGCCCGCCGAGAGCATGAACACCATGGTGCACCCCGAGCTGATACCTGGTTTGGCATAGGGGATTACAACACGTTGGTGGATCTTGGCCCAGCTGGCCCCCATGTCTCGAGCGGCCTCGATCTGGTTGCGATCCAGGCTTTCAATCACGTTATAGATCGGAAAGATCATCAACAGGATGTAGGCATAGCCAAGCCCTGCATAGAGCGCGATATCATTGCGAATGAAATCAAACGGCGTATCGAAAAACCCCATCCCGACGAGGGCCGTGTTCAGAACACCGCTTTCCCCGAAAATGATGCGCAGGGCAAAGGCCCGCAGGATTTCATTGATCCAATAGGGGATGATCAGCATCAGGGCAAAAATACGGATGTGATTGCCCTTGGTCTGCGCGAGATAATAGGCGATCGGATAGCAAAGGATCAGGTTGAACACCGTGACACAGACCGCAGCGACGAGCGTGCGGAAGAATACCCGCAGATCAACTGCATTGTAGTCTTGGCTACCGCCCTCGGGGCCAAAGACCAGATATTTGTAGTTCTCCAGCGTATAGACGTCCTTTGGCCCGCCGATCTCTGGTGGAGGCAGGTTCGGTCGGAATGAAAAGTCGAGCATCGACAGCTGCGGCAGAATGATGAGGCCGATAGTCCAAAACAGGACGAGACCAAGCATCAACGAACCCAGTCCGTAGCCGTTGCGATTAAAGAATTCCCTCAGGAATCTTGGCATGATCTGGCCCTCCTTATTCTGCGGCCAGCTCACCCGCGGGCACGACGACGGCATTCTTCGTCTCGTATTCCAGGGTGATGTTTTGACCTGTGTGATCGTCGAACGACTGACCAAGGTTCGGGATGGAAACCTTCAGCTCCTTACCGCCGTCTCCCTCCATGAAGATGTTGAAGGCATTGCCTTCAAATTCCTCGTGGTTGACCTTGGCGGTCACAAAATGATCACCGGTGGCCCCTTGCGGCGCCAAGGCAAAAGCTTCGGGGCGAATAAACATCATCGCATCATCGCCCTCTTTCATCTTCCCCTGATTGGCAGAAGATATCCGCGCGACAAGATTACCGGACCGGTTCGTCGCTATGAGCGCTTCATTCCCCATTACCCGCTTCACCTTGCCGCGGAACACGTTGTTCTCCCCGACAAAGGATGCGGCAAAGGCCGTTGCAGGATCGTTATAGACCGCCTTGCCGTTGCCGATCTGGTCGATCACGCCGGCGCGCATGACGGCGATATTGTCGGACATGGTCAGCGCCTCGCCCTGATCGTGGGTGATATAGATAAACGTAATGCCGACCCGCTGCTGAATTTCGCGCAGTTCGGTCCGCATGTGCTGACGCAGCTTCAGATCAAGTGCCGACAGCGGTTCATCCAGCAGGAGCACATCCGGCTCAGCGCAGAGCGCGCGCGCGATGGCAACCCGCTGACGCTGACCGCCAGACAGTTCCGACGGCAGTTTGTCCCCCTGCCCCGGCAGTGCAATCATGTCCAGAAGCTCATCCGCGCGCTTGCGCCGATCCTTTGCCGACGCGCCGTTGATCTCCATGGAGAAGGTGATGTTTTCCCAAACCTTCATCAGCGGGAACAGCGCAAGGTTCTGAAAGATCAGCGCGGTCGGGCGCTTGTTCGGGCCAATCCCGCGCATGTTGTTGCCGCCAATCAAGACGTTCCCTTCGCTTGGCTCCAGGAAACCGGAAACCGCGCGCAAGATTGTCGTCTTGCCACAGCCAGACGGGCCCAGGAACGAAAAGAAATCGCCTCCGTTGATTTTGACATTTGCGTCGCGCACGGCGACGAAATCTCCAAAGCGGATCCAGAGGTTTTCAAGATCTACGCCTACCCCAGCACTCATGTGGCCTCTCCCTCGGTGCAACCGTTCGTTCGGAGGCGAACCCCCGGCCGATGCAGATAGCATCCGGTTGATGATATGTTGAATTTACGCCCTCAGGCGTGTGGCTGGCCCCCGCCGAAACGGGAGCCAGATGTACTTGCCCGATCAGGTGATCAGGCGCTCTTGAACTTGTTGACGAATTCGGTCCGTACGTCTGCGTACCAGGGGGCTTCAGCTGGCCATGGGTTGAGATTGGCAAGGCTGTTGCCGGGATAGGCTTCGGCAAAGTTCTTCTTATAGACATCGCCGGAGTAATCATCCGCTTTCAGCACGGGCGAATTGTACCCATGGCTGTCGATTGCCTTGCCCGCAGGTTCCTGCTGGTAAGCATAGTCGATAAAGGCATAGACCTGCTCTTCGTTCTGGGCGCCGACTGGCATCGACATGCCGTCAACCCAGGCCATCGCCCCCTCGACCGGTGCCTGATAATGAACAGGCTCACCTGCGGATTTCAGCGCAAGCGGCGGTCCATCCCAGGTCTGCCCGACAACGACACCTTCGTTCAGCAGGCCGTTTTTCTGGGTATCCGCATCGTTCCAGATCAGCTTGATCCGGTTTTTGCGCGCCACACACCAGTCGGTGACCTGGCCCCAGACCTTGCGCATGGTGTCTTCATCTTCATACGCCGCCCAGATCGAGCCAGGTTCCATTTCGCCGGCGGCCTCCATGTAGAGCCCCGCACCCAGCATCATGGAATGGGCACGGCCCATGGTCTTGCCTGCGTTCTCTTCACTCCAGACATCGCCGTAAGACGGCGCATCGCCGGATGGCAGCCACTTGTCAGTCCGGTAGGCAATTCCCTCAGTGCCCCAGATATGCGGCAGCCAATGGGCGCCATTGTCGCCAAAGTTCCAGGCATCTGTACCAATCTTCGCCATCGCCGGGTTCACCGCGTCAACATTTACCTTATTGAGATCAAACGGCTTCAGAAGTTCCAGTGGCCCCCATTGCAAGGAGCGGTTGTTGGTTGGCGAAACGATGTCGAAGCCTTGCCCCTTCGTGGCTTTCATCTTGTTGATGATTTCTTCGTTCGACCCGATACCTGTGTAGTTCACCTTGATCCCGGTCTTACCCTCGAACCCGGCGATGAACTCAGGTGGCAGATAGTCGGACCACATCAGAATGTTGATCTCGCCGGAGGAGGCCAGTGCGCTCTTGGAATAGAGCGGCGCTGCCAGGGCTGCCGCACCAGCGCTCTTCAGAATCGAGCGGCGGGTTACATTGGACTTTGCAGTCATATTCTTTTTCTCCCTATGGATCTGTTGGTCTTTTGTTTTTCTTTTTTGGTAGTGGAACTCTGCGAAACACACTCCGATTGCTACAGTGACAGATTCAGAATTCGATAAGGCCAGAAGAGGCCCTACAGGCGTATCTATGGTGCCAGTTTCAGTTCCATCCCTAGACATTCGGAACGAAACTTATGCGCGTTTGTCAGCGAAGACGCCGACTCCCACATGGTTCCACCGCAGTCAGTCTGCGCCTTTGGCGCCTCTCACGTCAACGATGCAACACTGTGGAAGTGTTCACAAAATCGCCGAAACCCTCAAACCGCCATGCCGATGAGCGCTACCCCCGCCGCCATGAGCACAGCCGCCCCAAGACGCCGTTTCCAGTTGCCCTCTTTCAGGATCAGAAACCCGATCAGCGCGGCAAAGATAACCGACGTTTCCCGCAGGGCAGATACAGCCCCCAGCGGCGCAAAGTTCTTGGCAAAGAGAACCAACCCGTAGGCGCACATAGATACCAGACCGCCGGCGATCCCCAAAGCCCAGACCCCGACAGGCACATCGGGCAGTGTTGCACGTTTCCGCAGAAGAACAAACGCCGCGACAAAGACATGGAGAAACGCGCCCCAAGCCCAGTAGCTGACCGTGTTGCCAGACAGACGCACGCCAATGCCGTCAACCAGCGAATATAGTGAGATGAAAAAACCGGTGCCCAGCGCGTACCACAAAGCGCTCTGCCCGACCCCTGATCGCAGCGCCTTCCAACTGCTAAGCTGAATCCCCCCAGCAATGAGCGCGATTCCCACCCAGGCCTGCACCGGCAGGATTTCCCCGACAAAGATCATCGCCCAGAGCGAAACCAACGCTGGGACAATGCCACGTGCAATGGGATAGACGACGCTCAGGTCGCCGTGATGATACGCGCGACCGAGCATGTAGAAATACCCAAAATGCACCACCGTCGACACGCCGATGTAGGGCAGGCTTGCCACATCCGGCAAAGGTAGCGTGGCCACCATGACCGCCCCGGGGATGACGTGCCCCAAAGCCACCAGACCCAGCGTCGTGGTCCTGTCGATCGCCGTCTTTACAATGGCATTCCAGATCGCGTGCAGCAACGCGGCCGACAGAATGATGGCAATCACAAATGGCGTCATATCAGGCTTTCACAGCTAGCGGGGCTCCAGAACACACATCAGTCCATTTCGTCCGCAGGCATATCCTGGATCAAACGGGTCTCCAGCAGCTGCCCGTTGCGGTATAGGATCGGATAGGCGATGGCGGCGATATGGCTGTTGAATTCCCGCAGCGCGCGCAATGTCTCGAGATGGATATCCGAGCTCTCGAAACTTTCCGCGGCGCCGCGCTGCAATCGGCGCAGATGGCGCTTACGGCTGTCACGTTCCATCCGCTTGACCTCGGTTTTCTCAAGGCTCAGCAAGCGTGCGCTTTCCAGGTCGTCCGAGATCAGCACATTCGATGCAAGCTGCATATTGGCGACGATCACCTCGTGCATACGGGTGATTTCTGCCCAGCCTTCTTTTGAGAACCGCACCCCCTTCTTGTGCATGGACGCAGCTAGGACGGCGAGCCGTTCATCCACCACGTCGCCGGCCGTCTCCAGCCGGATGGCATATTCAACCAGATCTCGGGCAACCTTGGCATTTTCTTTGCCGAACCCTTCGCTTGGCATGCCAGCCACGTAGCTTCGGATACCCGACAGGCAGCTGTTCACTTCCCGATCCAGAGCCTGCACCGCCTTGATCTGGGCACGGTCGCCGTGCTGATAAAGATCGGGAATTGGTCGGAACATCGCACCGACCAGATCCGACATCCGCAGCAGTTCGCGTTTCAGGCTGCTGATCGCCTGATTGGGTTGCCGGTAATCATCTGTGTTCAATACGCTCACCGGCAGCCCGTGCGTGTTGCCCTGCAGAGGGGTCGGGTTTGGTATCAGGCTGGTCATGACACTATGCAGCATTCCGCAGAACGGCAGCGCCAGGATCAACAGCGATGTGTTGAACAGAAGATGCGCATAGACCAGCATCTGGCCGCCCTCAGGTGCGCCCAGAACACCCGCCCGCAAAGCGATATTGGCGCCAAAGACGCAGATCACTGCCCAGGTTCCACGCAGTCCCAAATTCGCAAGCGGCACACGCCGCCCTGGCGCAGGCATCCCTCGGCTCAGCCAGACCGGAATGAAGGCCGAGCCGAAATTGGCCCCCAGGACCAGGGACAACCCGGCCGCGAAAGGGATCGCATCGATCTGAACGAGGGTGACGCACATGAGGATGGCCGCCACCGAAGAGTGCATGACAAACGCCAGCGCAGCGCCCACGAGAAACGCCGTGATGTAATCCCGGGCGAGATATTCCGCGATTGCCGGTAGGAACGCGCTCTCCCGGATGGGGTCCATAGCCTCGCGCAGGAACCGCAGCGAAATCAGAATAAAGGCGATCCCCATCAGAATGCGCCCCATTTGCCGGGCCTTCTTCGCCTCGACCTTGACGAAAAGATAGCCACCGACAGCCAGCAGCACGGGCACCAGCCAGTCGAGCTGGAACGACAAGAGCTGAATGATAAGCGCCGATCCAAGGTCGCCACCCAGAACAATCGCCAGACCAGAGGCAAAGGACAGCAAACCGCTTGCCGCAAATCCCGAGGTCAGCAGGGCAACCGCGGCAGAGCTTTGCAGAACGATGGCCATGCCAATCCCCACGAAGCTGGCCTGCACAAGGCTGCGCTGCCCGGTCAATAGCCGCTGGAACGTCGCGCCGTAGCTGCGTTCAATACCGGTCCGCACCATCCGTACCGCAAACAGCAGCAACATGACGGCACCGGCAAGGCTGGTCAGAAAGCTCAATATGGCCATAGAGTTATGTCTTGTCCTTTTGTTGGGCAGCGTCGTGACGTTACCGCTCTTTTCTTGGCGCGATGGGAAACCCCAGCTGCGCAGCCCTCCGGGCGCTTTCGCCAATCAGGTTATCCCTTCCTGATCTTGCTCTCGCCCCCTTCTGTTTCCGGGCTGTTCGAACCAGGCGCCAGTTCAAGGTCAATTTCCCAGAGTTCCAATGCACGGCGGTATTTGCGGGCAGGCATGATATCGGTCAACAACAGGTCCAGCAGTTCCGGTTGCGGACCGCGATGCGGCGCAGTGCCTTCGAATTTCGGGTGCGCGACCACCAGCATGGTCCATTCGGCAACCTGCGCCACCACAGCTGCCAGCTGTGCTTCTGTCGCACTTTGGTAAAGCGCGCCGTGTTTGGCAGAAAACGCATCTGCCGACAACACCGCCACATCCAGCGCGAACTCCTGGACCTGCTGTTCAGCGACATGTCCAAATGTACCGCGTTCGTTGCTCTGTATTTCGCCGCCGAGGAAATGCACCCTGTTGCCGTTATGATTGGCCAGCGTCTGCGCCACACCAATGGAATTCGTGACCACCGTCAGACCGGCGCGGCTACGCAGCGCCTTGGCGACAAAAGCGGTGGTGGAGCCGACATCGAGAAAAACCGCCATCCCGTCGGTAACGTGGTCCAGTGCCCTGGCAGCGATGCTTTGCTTTTCCGCCGTATATTTCGAGATCCGTCGGAAGAAACTATCCGCCGCATCTGGTCCCGCCAGGTAGGCGCCTCCGTGCACTCGCTGCACTAGTCCCTGTTTCGCAAGCGCCTTGATGGTCCGACGCACGGTTTCCTCCGACACCTTCAGAACCTTGGCCAGCTCGCCGCTGCGTGCCGATCCGCCCAGACGGCGCAAGGCCTCCAGCAGCTCCAATTCGCGGTGCGAGATTTTCTGGTCTTCGGGCAATAGGCAGCCTTGGCAAGGAGTGAGATTTCGCTGGAGAGTGAACCACAGGGATGCCGAAAAAATCAAACATAAAAACACAAAATTCCACACAAACGGTCAAATTCAACAATGTGATGGCAGGGAAACCCTTTGCCATACTCGTGATTTCAGGCTTATCTGGCCGCAATTGCGGCAAGGAAATTCCACATGAGCCAAGCTTCAGACCAGCGCAGGAATGTCCTGTTTATCCTGATCGATCAGATGCGGGCGGATTGCCTGTTTGGAGCCCTGGCCGAGCACGTAGCGCTGCCAAACCTGCGCGCCTTGATGGCGGATGCCGTTACTTTCCAGAGGAACTATACGGTCGTGAATCCCTGCGGACCGTCGCGGGCCTCGATCCTGACTGGCCAGTATGCGATGAACCACCGATCCGTTCGCAACGGGACACCGCTCCGGCATGACACACCAAACCTCGCGTCTGAGATGCGCAAGGCGGGTTATCTGCCGATGCTGTTTGGCTATACCGACACCTCGCATGACCCGCGCATCTACCACCCCGGCGACCCGGCGATGCAGACCTACGAATACCCGATGGCCGGTTTCCACGAGATGCTGGAAATGCGGATGGAGATGTCGCATCCATGGCGCGCGCATCTGCTGAACAAGGGCTATACCTTCGATCGCTACTGGGACATCTACAAACCGGTTTCGCCAACCGGGGGCGCTCCTAGACTGAACGACCCCGCTGTGTACCGGGCCGAAGATAGCGATACCGCCTTTCTCACCGACCGGTTTCTGGCGACAATGCCTGGCTACCGCGATCAGAACTGGTTCGCACATCTCACCTATATCCGCCCGCATCCGCCGCTGGTCGCGCCTGCGCCTTACAACCGGATGTACGATCCCGCCAGCCTGCCGCTGCCGCAGCGCCTCGCCACTGTAGAGGACGAACGCGCGGTCCATCCGTTTTTCGACCCGACCACCCGCGCTGCGTCTCCCGCCTCCTTTGTCGAGGGTTTTCCGGATCTGGACCCCAGCGACCCAGTAATCCAGACGCTGCGGGCGATCTACCTAGGCCTCGCCAGCGAAGTCGACGCTCATATTGGCCGGGTCATGCAGTATCTGCAGGACAGCGACCAATTGGAGAATACACTTGTCGTGCTCAGCGCCGATCATGGGGAAATGCTGGGTGACCGGCACAGCTGGGGCAAATTCTCTGTCTATGATGCCGCCTATCATACCCCGTTGATCATTCGCCAACCGGGCAACGCCATACGCGCCGGAGCGGTCGTGCAAGACATCACGGAGTCGATCGACCTGGCCCCGACTATTCTCGACTGGGTCGGTCAGGCGGTCCCCAACTCAATGGATGGGCGGTCTTTGCTCCCACTGGTTTCCGGGGAAACACCAGACGACTGGCGCAGCTACAGCTATTCGGAACTGGACTTTGGCGTGCCAGAACGCCCCAGTATCTGGCAACACCATCTGGGAACCGATGCCAGCAATTCCTGCCTCGCTATTCTACGGGACGCGCGGTTTACATTGGTTGAATTTGCCGCTGACCTGCCGCCACTGCTGTTTGACCACACCGCCGAGGGCGAAAAGGTCAATGTCGCGGAACACCCCGAACACCAGGGCGATCTGGCCCGTCTCACCCGCCAAATGCTGCGGCACCGGATGCGCAACATGGACCACACCCTGTCTCTCGACACCATTACGCCGCATGGGCCGCGCAGGCAGGCCCGCCACAGGCCAACGAATACTCCCGGTGTCCAGCATGGCTGACCTGCGAAGCACCCTCGGCGATCTGTTTGCCGCCGCCATCGCCCGAGCCGACCCTGCCATGGCCTTGGCGGAAAGCTTGCGACAGCATCCCCCACCCCTGCCGCGCCCCGGCGGACGCCTGATCCTTATCGCACTGGGGAAGGCCGCCGTTCCCATGATGCGACAGGCCATGCGGATGCTCCCGCCATCCGACAGGGCGGTCGCCGTCACCAACCCGGAAAACCTTGCCGAGATCCCCGGAGCCAGTGTCCTGGCCGGTGACCATCCGGTGCCCAATGACATGAGCCTCGCGGCTGGCGCCGTCCTGCGTCAGGCCGTCGGCGACCTGACTGCCAATGACAGTGTGGTGGCGCTGATTTCCGGTGGTGGTTCTGCCCTCGCCGTGGCGCCGGCTGCAGGGCTTACACTTGCCCATAAAACCGCAGTCACCGATCTCCTTTTGGGAGCCGGACTGGACATCATGCAGATGAATCTGATCCGTCAGCAACTCTCTGAGCTGAAGGGAGGTGGCCTCCTGCGCTCCGCCTACCCCGCACCGGTCTTCAGCTATATTCTGTCGGATGTGATCGGTGATGATCTGCGCGCGATAGCCTCGGGTCCGACGGTGGCACCGCTGGGATCGCGCACCATGGCGCGCGACTGTCTTGTAGCGCATGACCTTTGGGCCTCGCTTCCGGGCGCTGTTCAGGCCCATTTGTCCGCACAGGATGACCCTGCACAAACCCTCTTTGATAAAGGGTCCGTCACTGCACATCTGATCGGGTCTAACCGTCACAGCCTGATCGCCATGAAGGAACTGGCCGCACGCAAGGGCTGGTCTGCCGATATCGTTGATTATGCCCTGACCGGAGATGTGGAGGCCGCCGCGGCACGGATTATCTCCGCAGCCCAGGCACGGGTTTCAAACCAACTGGTCGCGCTGATCTTCGGCGGGGAAACAACGGTAAACCTGACCGGAACTGGCCGCGGTGGACGCAATCAGGAACTGGCGCTCCATGTGGCGCGCTTAGGCCGACAAACGCTGAGCGGAAGCTGGGCTTTCCTGTCAGCGGGCACCGATGGGCGGGACGGTCCGACGGATGCGGCAGGAGGCATTGTCGATGGGGGCACGTGGCAGCGCATTCTGGACAAGGGGGGCGACCCGATGGCCTTGCTCAGGAACAACGACAGCAACCGGGCGCTCAGATTTGCGGATGATCTGTTTGTAACCGGCGGAACCGGCACCAATGTGGCGGATATTCAGATCATGCTTCTGCCCGCCCGTTAGGGACACCTGTTGCGGCTACTCTTCCAGCTGGTGCAGTTCGTTCAGCAGATCCAGAAGCGCCTCATAACGCTCATTCCCCATCTGCGCGCGGGTCCGTTCGATCACGGCGAGACTGGCCTGCAAGTTGTCGTCAATCACCTGTTCGCCCGCTTCGGTAATACTGACAATCTGGCGGCGGCGATCCATCTGATCCTTTGCCCGTTGGATCAGCCCCTTATCCTCCAGCTTCTGCAGGATGCGGGTCAAGCTTGGAAGCAGCAGGCACGCGCGCTCGGAAATCTGCGTCGGATCAATGTCACCTGTTTCCTGAACGACCCGCAACACGCGCCATTGCTGTTCGGTCAGCCCCGCGTCGCTCAGCAACGCGCGAATAGGGCCCATCACGCGCTCACGCGCGCGCAGCAGGGCAATGGGCAAGGATCGGTCTGTGCTTGGTAACTGCTTGGTCATGCCAGATTATCGCTGTCTAGGGGCGCAAAGGCAAATCCTCAGTACCCGGCGTGACTAGCACTTACGTTGCTGGGCAATCCAAATCGACCGGGTCTATACCTGTATTGGCGGAATGACGCTGAGCGGATCTCTGACATCGGATACGATTGAGCATGTGGACAGGTATTAATGCACATGTTAATTATATGCTCATCTAAGGTAGCCGGATGCTAAGCCCAAGGACGACACGATGAACTGGAATGATTTTTCTCACTGGGGCAGCAAGGTTGCGGACTGGGCACAGGACTATCACCTGACCGTCGGCGACCGCCCGGTGCGAGCGCAGACGGCTCCCGGCGAGGTGCTGAGCGCCCTGCCCCAAACCCCGCCCGAGGATGGCGAGGGGATGGAGGTGATCTTCCGCGATTTTGAAGACATCGTGATGCCCGGCATCACCCATTGGCAGCACCCGCGCTTCTTTGCCTATTTCACCTCCAACGCCGCCGCGCCCTCGGTGCTGGCGGAGTTCCTCGCCTCCGCCATCGCTCCGCAATGCATGCTGTGGCAGACCTCGCCGGCAGCAACTGAGATGGAAACGCGCATGATGGACTGGCTGCGCCAGGCGCTGGACCTGCCCGACCAGTTCCAGGGCGTCATCCAGGACTCCGCTTCCTCGGCCACCCTTGCCGCCGTCCTGATCATGCGGGAAAAGGCGCTGAACTGGCAGGGCAACCAGCAGGGCCTGTTCGCCCAAAAGCCACTCCGGATTTACTGTTCATCTGAGGTCCACACCTCCATCGACCGCGCTATCTGGGTCGCGGGCATCGGCCAGCAGAACCTGATCCGCATCCCCATCAAGGGCGATTGGCGCGGGATGGACCCGGACGCGCTGGAGGCGGCGATCCAATCCGACCTCGCAGCGGGTCACCAGCCAGCGGGCGTCATTCTCTGCGTGGGCGGCACCGGCGTTGGTGCCACCGATCCGGTGGATCAGGTGCTGAACGTCGCCGAAAAATACGGCCTTTACACCCATGTGGACGCCGCTTGGGCCGGCTCTGCCATGATCTGCCCGGAATACCGCCACTACTGGCCCGGCGTCGAACGCGCCGACAGCATCGTCTTCAACCCGCACAAATGGCTGGGCGTGCAGTTCGACTGCTCCGCCCATTTTGTGAGGAACCCGGACGATCTGGTGCAAACCCTCGCCATCAGTCCGGAATACCTCAAGACCCACGGCCATGACGGCATCATCAACTATTCCGAATGGTCGGTTCCGCTGGGCCGCCGGTTCCGGGCCCTGAAAATCTGGTTCCTGATCCGCACCTACGGGCTGGAGGGTCTGCGCCAGCGCCTGCGCAACCACATCATCTGGTCCAACCAGCTGCACGATAAGCTCAAGTTAGAGCCTGATTTCGAGATTGTGACACCACCAATGTGGTCGCTTTGGTCGTTCCGCTATGCCCCGCAGGGCGCTAAAGATCTGGATGAGCTCAATCTACAACTGGTGAACGCGATCAATGACGATGGTCGTATCTATCTGACCCAGACCCGCGTCGACGGCGCGCTGGTTATCCGGTTCCAGGCTGGCCAGTTTGAGACAACCGAAGCTGATGTTATGCTGGCCCATGAGGTTATTACCGAGATTGCGCGCGCCCTGAAAGCCCGGTGACCAGAACAAACCCGCGCCACCCGACCCAAACAGGAGATTTGCCAATGCCCGCCACCACAAACACCTTCAAACAGGCTCTATCGCGGGGCGATCGCCAGATTGGGTGCTGGATGAGCTTTGGTGAGGGTGCCGTAGCCGAAGTAATGGGAACCTGTGGCTTCGATTGGCTGGTGATCGACGGTGAACATGCGCCAAACGACATCCGGTCCATTCGTGATCAGCTGATGGCTCTGGCTGCCTCCAAGAGTCATCCCGTCGTGCGCGTTCCGGTTGGAGAGACATGGATTATCAAACAGGTTCTAGACGCCGGTGCGCAAACGGTCCTGATACCTATCGTCGAAACTGCCGAACAGGCCAGAGAGCTGGTCCGAGCCTGCCACTATCCGCCCACCGGCACCCGTGGCGTGGGCGCAACTGCGGCGCGGGCGTCGATGTTCGGCTCTGTCAGCGACTATACTCGAACCGCCGATCAGGAAATCTGCCTCCTGTTGCAGGTCGAAAACCGTAAAGGCATCGAAAATCTCGACGACATTCTGGAGGTCGAAGGTGTCGACGGGATTTTTATAGGACCTGCCGACCTGTCCACTGACATGGGACATCAGGGCAACTCCGCCCACCCGGAGGTCAGAGCAGTGATCGCCGATGCCATGACCCGGATCAAGGCTGCCGGAAGGGCGCCTGGCATTCTGGGCACTGCCCCCGAGGCGACACAGGCCTATCTGGATATGGGCGCGCAGTTCCTTGCAGTTGGGATTGACGTGATGGTCTTGGCCAATAACGCCCGCGCCCTCGCCACTGAATGGTCTGCGAAATAGACGCCGAACGCCACGTTCACAAAATGAGACCAAAAAATACGTATTTCCGCGCAATTGACCGGTTTGACACCCCGCCGCTAGCCTGCCACCACAGGAGCGAGACCGCGCCAAACATCTTGGCGCGCCACGAGGGAGCTACAGGATGAAACGCACATTTGCTGCGGGGATGGTCTCCGCACTGACGCTGACCTCTGCGCTGGCCACCGCCGCCTTTGCAGATATCAAAATCGCCCATGTCTACGGCAAGACTGGCCCGTTCGAGGCCTATGCGAAACAATCCCATGACGGGCTGATGCTGGGTCTGGAATATGCCACCGGCGGCACTATGGAAATCAACGGCGAAAAGATCGTCGTGATCGAAAAGGACACCCAGCTCAAGCCTGAGAATGGCAAGGCACTTCTGGAAGAAGCCTACGGCGACGACGAGGTCGATTTGGCCATCGGGCCGGTCAGCTCCGGCGTTGCGCTGGCGATGCTGCCGGTTGCCGAAGAATACGAAAAACTGCTGATCGTGGAGCCGGCGGTTGCCGATTCCATCACGGGCGCGAATTGGAACCGTTACATTTTCCGCACCTCGCGCAATTCCTCGCAGGATGCGGTGGCCAGCGCCATCGCCCTGGCCGGTGAAAATGTGCATATCGCGACGCTGGCACAGGACTATGCCTTTGGCCGCGACGGTATCGCAGCCTTCCGCGAAGCCCTGGCCGCTCAGGGCCACCAAATTGTCCATGAGGAATTCGCCCCAACCGACACCACCGACTTTACCGCTGCGGGCGAGCGCATTTTCAACGCGATGAAAGATCTCGAGGGCGAGAAGAAGCTTTTCATCATCTGGGCCGGTGGTGGCAATCCATGGGCCAAGATCAATGCAATGGATCCCGGTCGTTTCGGGATCGAATTTGCCGGCGTTGGAAACATCCTCGCCGCCCTGAAAGGGTTCAAGGATTTCGCAGGTATGGAAGGTGGCACGTATTACTACTACGAACTGCCTGACAATCCGGTGAACGACTGGCTGGTGAAGACCCATTTTGAACGGTTCGACAGCCCGCCCGATTTCTTCACCGCGGGCGGAATGGCCGCTGGCATCGCCGCCGTGGAAGCGATCAAGAAGGCCGGATCCACCGACACCGAGGCGTTGATTGCGGCGATGGAAGGCATGGAATGGCAAACCCCGAAGGGCACCATGAAATTCCGGGCCGAGGATCATCAGGCGCTGCAATCCATGTATCACTTCAAACTACGTGTCGACGACGATGTCGAATGGGCGATCCCGGAACTGGTTCGCGAGCTGAGCATCGACGATCTGCCGATTCCGATCCGCAACTGATCACACAACGCGACCGGGTCCGGGGCGACCGCCACCGGGCCCGGCACGTCGCATAGGATTTCGCGGCCCGCCGCGATCACCCGGCCACTCCCCCGTTTCAGATGGATGCACCCATGCCCGCCCCTCTACTGTCCACCAGCGATCTCACCGTACGCTTTGGCGGGCATGTGGCCGTCGATGCGGTGACTTGTGACTTTCATCCGGGCGAACTCACGGCCATTGTCGGCCCCAATGGCGCCGGGAAGACCACTTATTTCAACCTGATTTCAGGACAGATTCCCGCCAGCGCCGGTCGCGTCACGCTGATGGGGCGGGACATCAGCACGCAGTCCGTATCAGCCCGCACCAAAGCAGGCATCGGTCGCGCATTCCAGATGACCAATCTGTTTCCCGACCTTACTGTGCTGGAAAACGTCCGGCTGGTGGTGCAGGCCAAGGCTGCGCGCGGCTTCAATCTTTGGTCGATGGTCACAGGCCACACCGATCTGATTGATCAGGCCGAAAGAATTCTCGCCCAGGTCCGCCTGCTGGACGAGCGTCAGCAGATGGTTTCGGAGCTGTCCCATGGCAATCAGCGCAAGCTGGAAGTCGCTCTGCTGATCGCGCTCGATCCTCTTGTCTATATGTTTGACGAGCCGACAGCCGGGATGAGCGTGGACGAAGCGCCGGTCGTGCTCGATCTCATCGCGGATCTGAAAAGCCAGACCGACCGCACCATCTTGTTGGTCGAGCATAAGATGGATGTGATCCGAACCCTAGCCGACCGCATTATCGTTCTGCACAATGGCGCGCTGGCTGCCGATGGCCTTCCGACGGAGGTGATGGCCTCCGACGTGGTGCAGGAGGCCTATATGGGCCGTGGGCTGGAGGGGATCCTTGATCATGTCTGACCTCGACCGGACCGCCCCCCCTCCTCTTCTGCGGATTGAGGAGATCCATACCAAGATCGCCCAGTACCATATTCTTCAGGGGGTCGACCTCGATGTTCCGCGCGGCGGTGTCACCATGCTGCTGGGGCGCAACGGTGTCGGCAAAACAACGACCCTACGCAGCATTATCGGCCATTGGCGAACCCATCGTGGCCGCATCCTGTTCGATGGAGCCGACATCACCCAGACGCCCACCGCCAGCATTGCCCGCGCGGGCATCGGCTTCGTCCCCGAGGATATGGGGATCTTTGCCGATCTGACTGTTGAAGAAAACATGGTCCTCGCCGCGGTTTCCGGCCCGATTGATACGGCGCGGCTCGACTGGATCTTTCAGGCCTTTCCGCCGCTGAAGACCTTTTGGAAATCCGAAGCCGGAAATCTCTCCGGCGGGCAAAAACAGATGCTGTCAATTGCCCGCGCCATGATCGAAGAACGCAAGCTATACCTGATCGACGAACCGACAAAAGGCCTGGCCCCGGCGATCATCTCCACCATGGCACGCGCGATCAAGGACCTGAAAGATCAGGGTGCATCGATCCTGATGGTCGAACAGAATTTTGCAGTCGCCAAGGCGCTTGGCGACACCGCCAGCGTTATGGACGACGGCCGTGTCATCTGGTCAGGCGCAATGGCTGAATTGGCAGGCGACACCGCTTTGCAGGAGCGGCTGATGGGCCTCAGCATGGAGGCGCATTGAACATGCCCGATGTTCAAGACAGACCCCGCCATTGCCTTATCCGGCAGGAGATCAACAGATGACCGCCGCCCCCGAACACGCGCCAACGATGGCTCAATCGTCGCTCCGCGACCGACTGGCCCCCTACGCACCGCTGCTGCTGGTTCCACTGTTGGCTATCGCCGGTTTTATCGCCGTGCAGAACCCTGCAAGCTGGATGACCCTGACGGTTTCCGGGCTGGCCATGGGAATGATGATCTTCCTCATGGCCTCCGGGCTGACGCTTGTTTTCGGGCTGATGGATGTCATCAACTTCGGCCATGGCGCCTTCGTTTCTGTTGGAGCCTTCATCGGAATTTCGGTTTTGCTGACACTGGGCCAGCTGACCAATGCGCCGTCGCTGGCATTGAACCTGCTGGCCATTCTCGCCGCCGTTCTCGCCGCAATGGCGGCGACCGCCCTCATGGGCTGGGCATTCGAACGGGTGATCGTCAAACCCGTCTATGGCAATCATCTGAGCCAGATCCTGGTCACCATGGGTGGGCTGATCATTGCCGAACAGCTGATCATCGTCCTTTGGGGGCCGGAAGAAATCTACTTCACACGTCCCGAGGCGCTGAAGGGGGCGCTGACCCTCGGCGACGCCGCTATCGAGAAGTACCGTCTTGTTACCGTCGCCGTCGGCCTTGCGGTCTTTGCTGCCATGCGCTTCGTGCTGCGCCGGACCAAGATCGGGTTGATCGTGCGCGCAGGCGTACAGAATGGCGAGATGGTCGCCGCGCTCGGATATCGCCTGCGCCTCGTCTTCGTCGGCGTGTTCATCGCAGGTTCAGCCCTTGCGGGCCTGGGAGGTGTGATGTGGGGCCTCTATCAGGAAGTTATCACCGCCCATATGGGCAATCAGGCGATGATCCTGATCTTCATTGTGGTGATCATCGGCGGTCTCGGATCGGTTGAAGGCTGCTTCATCGGTGCGCTGCTGGTCGGGCTGTTGCAGAACTATGTCGCCTTCGTAGAGCCGAAACTGGCCCTTGTTTCCAATATCGCCCTGATGGTCGCAATCCTGATGTGGCGCCCGATGGGCATGATCCCGGTGGTAAAGGCAAAATGATGCACATCCTTCTGTCTGGCGACCTGCCCCGCTCTCGCATTCTGGCCCTGTTGCTGGCTGTCATTCTGATTTGCCTTGCCTTCGCACCCTTCCTGTTTCCGGGCGTGCGGACAGTGGATACGGCTGCACGCATCTGCATATTCGTGGTGCTGGTGGCGAGCTATGATCTGCTGCTGGGCTACGGCGGCATCGTCAGCTTTGCCCACACGATGTTCTTTGGCATGGGCGCCTATGGTGTGGCACTGGCCTCCACCCACATGGGGCGCGGATTCGATGCGCTTCTGGTCGGCTCTCTCACCGGTGCTGGTCTCGCCGCTGGGCTGGCGCTGTTGATTGGCCTGTTTTCATTGCGGGTGCGGGCCATCTTCTTTGCGATGATCACGCTTGCGGTTGCCTCCGCCGTTGCCGTCCTTGTCAGCCAGCTCTCTGGTCTGACCGGCGGCGAAGACGGTCTGACGTTCAAGACCCCGCGCGAGTTGGGACCTGCGTTCAAATTTGGCACGGAGCTGTTTGGCGGTGAACTGTTCGGCGTCAAACTCAACGGACGACTGCTCACCTACTACCTGATTTTCGCAGGCAGCGCGCTGCTGTTTCTGGCCCTGCTGCGCATCGTGAACTCACCGTTCGGTCGCGTTTTGCAGGCCGTCCGCGAGAATGATTTCCGGGCGGAGGCGATCGGCTACCGCGTTGTTTATTACCGCGTCACGGCCACCTGTCTCTCGGCGGCGATTGCTGCGCTGTCCGGCTCTCTCTATGCGATCTGGCTACGTTACGTGGGACCAGACACCACCCTGTCGATGACCATCATGATTGATATCCTGCTGATGGTCGTCATCGGTGGTATGGGCACGATCTACGGTGCGGCGGTTGGTGCGACCGTTTTTGTACTTGCGCAGAATTACCTGCAAAACCTGATGGGCGTGCTTTCCGGCATGACCGAAGGGTTGCCGTTGCTGCCCGAACTCCTGAGCCCGGACAGGTGGCTATTGTGGCTGGGTGTCCTTTTCATTCTTAGCGTCTACTTCTTCCCTAGCGGCGTGGTGGGCCGCCTGCGCGGGCAACGCTAGCGCCGAGACCGGCAGGCGGCAGGGCTAGCGCAGAATTTGATCTTCAGGCCAGCTCAGCTCTGTCTCGATCTGGATCACTTCACGCGCGCCCTGAGCGATCTCCATGTCCCAGGCCAATATCCCGCGCTGTTTCTCGACGTTTTCTTCCGTCGGCGCAGGGCGCGCAGACCAGCGTATCTTAAGGTCGTCCTGCTGGGAGTATGGAACACGGTCAAGAACCCGCAAAGGCCAGGGCTGGTCAGTCAGGTTCTCGATCTCGATCTCAACCCGGCTAAACTGTTCCGCATTGCGCGAAATCAGCCCCTGTTCACCTTCGCTCTGATCCAGAACATCGCGGCGCAGGGTTAGCCCCTTGATCGGCCCAAACCCGATGTCTGCCTCTGCCCCAGGTGCCAGGCCCGGAAAATCTGCAACGGCGACCAGCTTCCCGTCCAAAAAATGCGCAGCCTCCGTCGCAGGCAGCAACTGCTCGCCAAATTCGTTTGCGAAACGCACCACGCGATAAGCGACCTCTTTGCGCAGTGGCACCGCCTGTGCTCTCAACTCGGCGCTTGCGGTGACACTGTCCATTTCTAGCCGCAACGCATCCGCACCCGAGGCAATGGAGACCGGCTCACCAAACCCATAGACAGCCGCAACGCCGCCCGTGTCGACGCTCCATTGCGGAAGTAGCTCATCAACCAACACAGCCGCTTCGATTATCGGTTCGTTGGCAAGCTGCAATTCCATATCAGATGACAGCCGCTGCTTAGGCGTTGGGACGGGCATCGGTTTCTCGATCCGACGCAGCTGTGGGAACAGGCGCGATGGCGCTGATTGCCCCAGCGGTTCCGCCGTCGACAGCGTCAGCGCAATGTCCTGCCAGCTCTCGCCCGTATCCTGCGCCAGCATCACGCTGCGCGCCAGAGTCAGCTCCGCCACATCACCTGTCGCAAGATGCAGCTCATAATGGGGAGACCACCCTATATGTCCCGCTCCAGCTGTCAGATAGGTGAGTGTAACCTCGGCGCCCCCAGCCTCCGCAACGTCGACTTCCACCTCAATGAAGAGCCGGTCCTCATCCTCCAGCGCGATGGCGGCGAGTGCTGCGCGGGCCTCCTTCAATTCGTCCTGGAGTGCTGTCAGAGCTTGTTCCTTGGCGCGGGCCTCGGCCTCTGCATCAATAATCTCACGATGGCTTGCAGTAGCCCGGTTTGAGATCATCACCGCGATATCCGCCAGCGCTGAGGCATCCGCCCCCGCCAGACCATCATTACCGCCAAGTTGTTCAAGGAATTGGATTGAACTCTGCGCGGCTCGGGCCGTGGCTCGGGCACGTTCGGCTTCATCCGTCACGGCTGCGATCTGTTCTTCGATCTGACGGATACGTGCCTCAGCAGCGTCAATCTCAGGTGTCGCCACGTCCTGAGGGGGCACGGACTCCTCTCGCATTAGGGTGCTGATACGGCGCCCGCCCGCGATCTGCACCTGCAGGCTGGCGGTCTGCGCGCTTTGTGGCACGTTTTGCAGGATCAGCTGGTGCCGCCCGACAGGCAGGTCCACCGCCGCGGTGCGGGTGATTTGGGCAAGCCCCGGATAAAGCGTTACCGCGGAAACCTGGCTAGAAACAGGGAACACATCCGCAACTGCGGATGTGGCAATGCTGATTGTGCCGGTGGCAGCCGCAAGAATGGCAAAAACTGAATGAACAGGTCGCATGATATCTCTCGATTGATCAAATCGCGGACAAGCGGCCCGCCTGTGATCAAATCTACGTATCGTTGCGAGATGTTACCAGCCGTTGCATCCCATCATGACGCAAACTGCCAGTGCTTGCTCAGGCTTGGCTTATGTTGTCCGGCAATGGAGCCCCAAATCGCGCCTCCAGCTCTTTCCCAGGAAACCCAAGAAACCGGCAGGTACAGATTTCGACGTGGCTATGCGCATCGCGAAGACGGGTCCGCCCGTCACTGCGCTCCAGATAAAATCCCTTGCTGCGCAGAGCCCGGATCAGATCCAGCCAGTTCTTTGCTGTGCGAAAGCTCTCGCTCAAAACCATCCGCAGCTGCGCCGCCATTTCGGCATCTAGGCGCGAACCGTTGCGTGCTGTGGCCCAAGCCGTTTCCCCCGAGCTGATTACAGTCTCATGTGTCTGCGCCTGCGTCGGTGTTTTTCCCATCATGGTCTTACCCCCAAGTTACCTTCATCCAACTCCCATCAGACTAGTGGGATAAAGGCTGGCAAGAACAGTTGTACAAACGGTAAAGGGGCCGTCTCTTTCGAGACAGCCCCCTCTCTGAATGGATAGGTTTTTAACCTTTTTTTAGAACTTCACGCCCCAGAAGCTCTGCGATCTGGACAGCGTTCAGGGCAGCGCCCTTGCGCAGGTTGTCGCTGACGCACCACAGGTTGATGCCGTTATCAATGGTCGAGTCCTGGCGGATCCGGCTGATAAAGGTTGCGAAGTCGCCGACGCATTCGACCGGCGTCACATAGCCGCCGTCTTCGCGCTTATCGATCACCATAATGCCCGGCGCTTCGCGCAGAATATCGCGGGCTTCATCTTCGTCCAGGAAGTCTTCGAACTCGATGTTGATGGATTCGGAGTGGCCGACAAAGACCGGCACGCGGACGCATGTCGCCGTGACCTTGATCGACGGATCGACGATCTTCTTGGTCTCCGCAACCATCTTCCACTCTTCCTTGGTGGAACCATCATCAAGAAAGACGTCGATATGCGGGATCACGTTGAAAGCGATCTGCTTGGTATAGACAGAGGGCGGAACATCCTGTGTCGGATTGTAGACTGCTTTGGTCTGATCCCACAGCTCATCAATCGCTTCCTTGCCGGAGCCGGAAACCGACTGATAGGTGGAGACCACAACGCGCTTGATCTTGGCGCGATCATGCAGCGGCTTCAGCGCGACAACCATCTGTGCGGTCGAGCAGTTGGGGTTCGCGATGATGTTCTTTTTGGCATAGCCATGCACCGCCTGCGGGTTCACCTCAGGAACAATCAGCGGCACATCGTGATCATAACGATAAAGCGACGAGTTATCGATAACCACGCAACCGGCGCCAGCGGCCTTGGGCGCGTATTTCTTGGTCGCGTCGGACCCGATGGCAAACAGCGCCATATCCCAGCCGCTGAAATCAAAGGTGTCGAGATCTTGGGTCTTCAGTGTTTTGTCGCCGAATGTGACTTCGGTGCCGAGGGATTTGCGGCTCGCCAGAACTGCAATCTCATCCACAGGAAACTGGCGTTCAGCCAGAATGTTCAGCATTTCACGGCCCACGTTGCCCGTGGCGCCCGCGATAACGACGCGATAACCCATTTTGTGTCTCCAATTGTGTCCGGCCTCGTGACCGGCTGCGGTGTCTTATCGGGAAAGCCCGCGCTAGGAAAGGCTAGATCAATCCAAGCTGTCTGGGCTGAGCAGATATATTGCGCATCCGGCCAGCAAAAAGGCGAGCAGGAAACCGAAAATAGCCAAATAGGGCAAGGAAAGGTCCGCACCGGACGTTTCCGCATGCAGGCGCCCACTGGCAAACTGCATGATTCCCACCCCGCCGATGCCAAAGAAGTTGAGCATGGTCACACCGCGACCCACCAGATGCGGCGGCACAAAGGCACGCCCCTGCGCCAGGATCACCGGAAACGCAGCGCCAAAGAAGCCAACGGCCGCCATCAGCGCCACCACCAGCGACACGGGACCATCCACCCACAGCATCAAGGCCCCCAGCGCGACACAGGCAAGCAGATTGCCGCCAAGCACGACCCCCTTGCGGGTTCCCAGCAGCCGGTCCATCGGACCATAGGCAAAGGTGCCAAGGATCATCGCGACCCCCATCACCAGGCTGGCCAACCCGACCGCCTCCCGCCCCAGTCCAAAAACATCGCTCAGATAGGGTCCGATCCACAGCCCCCGCAAGGCCGCAGAGGGGGCGTAGGCCACGAACATCATGATGAATATCGGCCAGAGGACCGGCAGGCGCAGAATATCGACAACAGACCCTTTGGCCCCCTCGCCCGCCTCGACCCGCGCCGGATCCTTTACCGTCAGCGCGATGCCCAGTGCGACTGCGGTAGAGATCCCTGCAAGCCCGAACAGCGTGCCCCGCCATCCCAAGACCTCAACCGCCAGCGCCGTTGGATAGGACGCGACCAGATTACCCAGCGAGCCCACCCCGAGCATCACGGCCGCCAGTGTCGCAAAACGGCGTGGCGGATATTCGCGTGCGAATATGTAATAGGACGCCATGAGCACTGGAGAACAGCCGATCCCGATCAGGACCATCGCAAGGCTGATATGTGAGGGCTGAGCCGCCAGCGCAAAGACCAGCGTTCCGCCGCCACCGCCAAGCAGCAGCAGTGCCGCAGCGGTCCGGCTTGGTCCGACACGATCCAGCGCCCAGCCGACCGGCAGTTGCATCGCCGCAAAGGTCAGGAACCAGAGCCCTGAGGCAAAGGCGAGATCCTCGGGCGTGGCTCCCAGATCGTTTTGCAAGGCGGAGCTGAGCACCGCCAGGAATGCGCGAAAAAACTGACTGAGCACATAGCCCAGACATAATATGACCAGCCCGGCCTGCATGTTGGTCCCCCCCGGAATGAGATGTCTGCCCCGGCAAGCAGCCAAGACCAGCAATCGTAATCCGTCCACAGTGGCGATTTCGCACCAATTCACAAGAGTGCGAAACCACTTAGCCGTGATTGGTCGTGTGCTGCTGTCGCGCTAGGCTATGGTGTCAACAGGATGAACGGATCGCAGATGACACAGGATGGTTTCTACCAAAGCCTAGCGCCCAGCCGCGACTTTGCCGGTCTGACCCGTTCTGGTGCCTTTACGCCGCTGCCGAGGGACTGGATGGTCGGCTGCTGCGATATCGTCAATTCCACCGATCTGATCGCGACCGGGCGCTACAAGACGGTAAACACCATCGGCGCCTCGGCGATTGCCGCGATGATCAACGCCCTAGGAGGCACGCCGTTTCCCTATGTCTTTGGCGGCGACGGCGCCTCCTTTGCAGTGGCCCCTGAACACGCCGATATCGCGCGCGACACGCTGGCGCGGCTGCGCAGCTGGACCAGCGCGGAATTCGACATCGAGCTGCGCGCCGCATTGCTGCCGGTGTCCTGGATCAGAGCCGAAGGCCTGGATGTCGCCGTTGCCCGCTATGCCGTCTCAGACGCGGCCGACTACGCAATGTTTGCCGGTGGTGGCCTCAACTGGGCGGAACGGCAGATGAAGCTGGGAGGTTTCGAAGTGCACCCCGCACCGCTGCCCGATCCGCCGGATCTGACAGGCCTGTCCTGCCGCTGGAATACGATACCGGCTCGCAACGGGATGATCCTCTCGGTCGTGGTGCAGCCCCATAGTCGGGCCTCAGCCAGGGATTTTGCCAAAATCGCCAGCGATGTTCTCGCAGTTGCAGACAAGTTGCAGCGCCATGGTCATCCGGTGCCGGAGGGCGGGCCAAGCTTCAGCTTCCCCCCGCCGGGTCTGACGCTGGAGGCAAAGATGTCACGCGGGAAAACCGCGTTGATTTTGCGAAAGCTGCAGTTGTTTGTTCAGACGGTCTTTGCGGCCTATGCGCTCACCCGCAAGCGTCCGATTGGTGGCTTTGATGCCCAGCATTACCGCAGAATGCTCGTCGCCAACGCGGATTTTCGAAAATTCGACGATGGCCTGAAACTGACACTCGACTGTCCGGCAGAGGTGCGCGACGAGATCACGCATATCCTGGAGAAAGCCGCGGCAGCAGGGCAGGTGCGCTATGGCGTGCATGAGCAGGACGAAGCGCTGGTAACCTGCATCGTACCGTCGGCGATGCGCGACGATCACGTCCATTTCATCGACGGGGCCGCGGGCGGCTATACGCAGGCAGCGCTGAGAATGGCCGCCGCTTCAAATCCGGCGGCGGCCTGAGGTCTGATCGGGACCGTTTTGCGTTGGCGAGAGCCCCCGATCAGACCGGCTGGAACTTGCCGCTGCGCGGCTCATAACACTCCAGACCACCCTCGCCGATATCGGTCCAAAGGCCATGCAGGCTCAATGTTCCATCCCGCACGGCGCTATCAATGAAGGGGAAGGTCATCAGGTTTTCGAGCGATGCAACCACCGCCTGCCGTTCAAACTGACGCGCCTGCGCGTCGGTATCCTCGATATCTTCGACCAGCGGAAACTTCGGCTTCAGGATATCCATCCAACGCCCGACAAAGCTCTCCTTGGCATCCAGCGCTGGTGCATGGCCCTTGCACATGTCGATACATCCCTGCACACCACCGCATTGTGAATGCCCCAACACAATCAGATGTGCCACCTTCAGAACGGTAACAGCGTATTCAACGGTCGCGCTGGTGCCATGGTGATCGCCGTCAGGCTGATAAGGCGGCACCAGATTCGCAATATTGCGGTGAATGAAGAACTCGCCCTGATCGGCACCGAAAATCGAGGTGACATGAACCCGACTGTCGCAGCAGGAAATAACCATCGCGCGCGGGCGCTGCCCTTCGCTGGCGAGCCGCCGGTACCAGCCTTGATTTTCGCTATAGGTCGTGGCTTTCCACCCATGATAGCGCGTCACCAGATAGCTCGGCAGGGGTTTGGCAAATTGCATGTGTCGTTCCTCGATTGACCTCTGGCAGGTCTGTTACCAAGGATTGTTAGCAAATTCGAGAGATTTGGTCATCCGGCTGGAAACCTTTTGACAACTTCTAAGGCGCAAGTTTGGCCCGTGCCGTGGGGGCATGAATAAATTGGGGTTTAATGTGGTGGCTCAAATACTCACTGTAGTACACAAAGAAAATGTGCGCCTAGACTCCGACAAACTGTCGGATCTCTATACGCAACTCGGCGAAGCCGGGGCAGAAGATGTGGTTTGTCGCGCGATCGAGGAACTCGCCGTGCGGCTGTCTCATTGCGAACGTCTCTGGCGCCAGAACGATTTGCCAAACCTACGCAAAAGTGCGCGTTCCCTGATCGCTATCGCCGATCAGATTGGCATGACAGCAATGGCACGGGTTGCCCGTGACGTGACCGGCGCGATCGACATAAACGATTTTGCAGCAGTTTCGGCGACCCTGTTCCGGCTGATGCGGATCGGCGAGCGATCCCTGACCGCTGTATGGGAGCAACAGGACCTTTCGGTCTGACAAGTGATCCTGGGGGGACACTTGCTCGGATATATCTGACAGCGGATCTGCCGCCGATGGAGCCGGTCTCCAACTGTCAGACCAAGGCTTGATGCCAACCAAATGGCAATTTCGTAGCGACGCAGGTTATGCGTCCGGGCTCTTAGCGGGGCCCTTATTGGCGTTGCGCCTGCGGCCGTGACGGATGCAACCTGTTGAAACCACATGTTGACCGACAATCAGCAGGGCTTGCAGACGGCGCTGTGACAGATACTCTGACCATGAAATCGCCCCCCGGTCCCGGAGTATCCTGTCATGCCCTCTGCCAAGCCATCCGCCATCAGCCGCCTTGCGCGCCCGGCCTTCGCCGACCCGGCGACGGCCAGCCTCGATCTGCATGTGCTGGATCAGGACAAGTGCGAAGACTGGCTTGCCAATGCGCCGAGCGAGACCAGTAACTGGGCCCGCACCAATGGGTTTCGCGGCGCCATCGGGCAGGTGCTCGTCATTCCGGATCGCGACGGTGCGCCCAGACAGGTGTTGGTGGGATACGGCACCGCCAAGGACCGCGCGAGGGGCAGGTTCATTCTGGCCGGCGCCCTCTCTGCGCTGCCCGGAGCAACCTATCGCCTGGTCGAAGGGATCGCCGAGGAGGATCGCCCGGCTGAGTGCCTAGGTTGGCTGCTCGCCCAATATAGGTTTGATCGGTATAAATCCGGGCGCGTCTCCGAAACCCATCTGATCGCACCCGAGGGCGTCGATGCAGCCCGGATCGAGGCCTGCGCGGCCGGGGAATATCTGACTCGCGACTTGATCAATACGCCCGCCTCTGACATGGGGCCGCAGGATTTGCAGGAGGCAACACAGGCGCTGGCGGATCGATATGGCGCCGCCCTTGACGTTGTCGCCGATGAAGATCTTCTGACGCAGAACTTTCCCATGATCCACACCGTTGGCCGCGCTTCGGATCGTCGCCCCCGCCTGCTGGATATGCGCTGGGGCAATACTGGCCCGAAGCTCACCCTTGTAGGCAAGGGCGTCTGTTTTGACACCGGCGGCCTCAATCTCAAACCCGGCAGCAGCATGGCCCTGATGAAAAAGGATATGGGAGGTGCCGCCAATGTCCTGGGGCTCGCAGAGATGATCATGGCGCTGCAATTGTCTTTGCAGCTCCGCGTCCTGATCCCAGCGGTTGAGAACAGCGTTTCGGCGAATGCCTTTCGCCCCGGTGATGTACTCACCGCGCGCAACGGTCTGACCGTCGAAATCAACAACACCGATGCCGAAGGTCGGCTGGTCCTGGCCGATGCCCTGTCCTACGCGGCGGAAGACGCCCCGGATCTGCTAATCTCCATGGCCACGCTGACGGGCGCGGCGCGTGTGGCGGTCGGTCCGGATCTGGCGCCGTTTTACACCGATAGCGATAGCGATGCCGATGCGCTCAGCGCGGCCGCCGCTGCCTCAGCCGATCCGGTCTGGAGGATGCCTTTTCACGCGCCCTATGAGACCATGATTGAACCGCTGATCGCTGATCTGGACAACGCGCCAAGCGGCGGCTTTGCCGGATCCATCACCGCGGCTCTGTTCCTGCGCCGCTTTGCCGGCGGCAGCCGGTATATCCATTTCGACATCTATGGCTGGACGCCGACCGCCGCCCCGGCCCGGCCAAAGGGCGGCGCATTGCAGGGCGCTCGGGCCCTGCTCGATGCGTTGCCAACCATGCTGAACCTCTGAGGCACCGGATGACCGATCCCCGCCGCACCCCGGCCAATGACCGCGTGATCGCTGCACATCTGGCGCAGCACTCGCCCGACCGCACGGCAGTGACAGGACAACCCGCCTGTATTCGTTTGCCCGTGGTAAACCTGTTACGGCGCCCGGACGGGCCGCGCGACCGTCAACTGCTGCTTGGCGCCGAGATCACGATCTACGAAGAGCGCGATGGATGGGCGTTCGTGCAGGCTGTGGCTGATGACTATGTCGGCTATATTCCGGCCACAGCCCTCGCAACCGATGCCGCCCCCGCAACCCATCGGGTCTGCACACCGGCAACACATGCCTATAGCGCCGCAGATATGAAATCCGCCGACCTCTGCAGTCTCAGCCACGGCAGCAGGGTGAGCGTCCTAGCTTTCACAGATCGATTTGCGGAAACCAATCTGGGGTTCATCCCCGCGTCTCATCTGCGGCCGGTTTCAGTGCCCGAAACCGATCCGGTCGCGGTTGCACAGCTCTTTCTCGGCACGCCTTATCTATGGGGCGGAAACAGCCGCTGGGGGATCGACTGCTCGGGTCTGGTCCAGGCGGCGATGCTGGCCTGCGGGGTCACCTGCCCCGGTGACAGCGACCAGCAGGAAAATGAAATGGGCCAGGACATATCGCTCGGCAACACAGCGGTTCCCAGTGATCTCAGACGCGGCGATCTCCTGTTCTGGAAGGGCCATGTCGCCCTGATGCAGGACCACGAAACCATGATCCATGCAAACGCCCATCATATGGCGGTTGCACTGGAGCCGGTGGCGGATGCGGTGGAGCGGATCATGGTGCAGGGCGATGGACCGATCACTCGTCACCGGCGCCCAGACCTCTGAAGCCGCTTCTTCGCGGCCCGGATCATCAGGCAGCGCCGCAATCGGCGGTCAGGTCACGGATCGGATGAGCTTGCGTTCGAGCACACGCAGCACGGATTTGAGATCATGGCCGCGCTTCAGAATCTGCCCATCCATACCGACAACCGCATATTGCCCCTGCCTATTACGCAGCTTGGGACGTTTCTCGATACGATAAAGAGGGTGCTCAGCGGTGCGCCGGAACACCGAGAAAACGGCCAGATCCCGAAGGGTCGAAATGCCGTAGTCCCGCCATTCCCCGGCTGCAACCATACGGCCATACAACGACAGGATCACCGAGAGTTCGGTCCGGTGAAAGGCAACCTGCTGCGGGCCGGAAAACGATGAGAAGGGCTGCACTTGGTCAAAGCTCATAATGACAGCGTTGCGCCAAACAGACAGCAAATCAAGCATTATTGCCACCTTGCGGCGCAGCTGGCGTCCTCAGGAAGGCGAAAGCTCGGGCAGAACAGAGCGTGTGTCCAGACCGATGGTCTGCTCAAAAGCCGCACGTCCCGGGGCGGTCAGCAGCAGCCCCCGTTTGACCGGCTGACGCTTGACCCAGCCCGAAGTCAGCGCGTGAGACAACAGCTGACGCCCCAATTCGCCCGAGATATGAAGGCGCCGCTCCGTCCAGTCCATGCAGGGCTTCGCAAAGGCTTGCCGTGAAGGTCGTGTCGGCAGGGTCACTCCCAGCCGGTCCCATTCTGCTGCCGGAATCACTTCGAACCCGCCGTTGCGCTCGACCAGAATTCCAAGATCGAGAAACCGCCGGGTCATCGCCACCGCCAATGGACCGGCAAAGTGGTCGTAGCAACTGCGCAATGGTGCCAGGACACCCGCCTTTCGCTGCTGCGCACGATGCAGATGATCCGACGGCGCAATCGCAGCCAGTTGCTCAAGGGTCTGTGCCACCTCGGCGCTGGCCAACCTGTGAAAAACGCAGCGCCCTCGCTTTTCAGCAACGACCAGGCCTGCGGATTGCAGCAGCTGCAGATGCGCTGTTGCTGTCGGCGCGGTGACACCTGCCGCCGCCGCCAGCTCCTTATTGGTGTAGGACCGACCGTCCAGCAGCTCGCATAACATACGGGTGCGGCTGGCATCGGAAAGCGCCTGGCCCAGAATATCAAATCGAGGAGTGCTCATGGTCAGACGATAACCCGCCGCCCGCGATTACGCCTAGTACAAACCCTTCGACCATCGCCGAAGGGTTCTAGCCAGCCTGTCTATCCCATCATTAACCGGGATCTAACCTCAACCACATAGTTTTTTTGCATCGCGCCTGATCAGGATCTGGAGCCAAGAGACCATGCAGCATGACCCCAAACAACGACGCCATCGACCTGACCGGGTTCAGACCCGAGCCGACGAGCACTGGCGTGGTCTGGGGGGCCTCTGCCTTCTCATGGGCAGCGCGCTGTTGATCGCCTCACTTCTGCTGCTGGCCGACAAGGTCGATGCCGATCCTCAACCGACCAACAAACACGTTGCCCAACGTATCGCTCTGATGGGTGGTCAAAAAACGGCCGTTCAGGATCTTGCAGCGATGACCCGCGACTACATCGCATTCGATCGCGGTGCCGCGCGCGCGGCCCGACGCGCTCTGATCCGGTCGACGCGCCGCATTCCGCGCGAATTCCGCCAGGATGTCACCGATCTGTCATCCCATGCACGCGGCGGGATCTGGGCAAACTGGGCTGATTTCAAACGCCATGCGGAGTCTGCCGAACGCGCGGCACGCGCACTGAATACCCGCTCGGCGGCCGGGTTGAAACGCAGCCTGCCCCGCCTGCTATCCGCCTGTCACAACTGTCACCAGATCTACCGTGAGACACCGCGCGAATTCACCACTCACTGAGCTGCCCTAGCCGGGTCGACCCGATGGCCGATCAGCGAGCACTGTTGCCTGCCGTACCAGCGACCCCGTAGCGGGCAAGAAACGTCTTGATCGCGGCCTCAACCACACGCTCACGCTCGTCATCGCCGATATCGGCGTCGATGTTGAAAAGCAGCCTAAGGAACATATCTGCGCGACACAGTTCCGCAAACTGATCAGCCGCCAGATCCAGATCCTCGATCCGCAGCTCGCCCCGTGCGGTCGCTTCTGCCAGATACTCGCGCAGCTGCGCCCGGATGGTTGCCGGTCCGCTTTCGTAGAAGCGGCGTCCCAGATCCGGAAACCTGTCCGCCTCGGCAACGCAGATGCGAAACATCTTCACGCCAAACTCCGACAGGATCACCGACAGAACGTGGTGCCCCGCCTCACGCAGCGCGATCTCAGGGTCACAGCAACCCGCGCCAATGCTGACCGCTGTGTCAGCCTGACGCGCGCAACCGTGCCGGGCAACTTCCATGAACAACAGCCGCTTGTCCGGAAAGTAGCTGTAGAGCGTTGCCTTCGAGACCCCGGCTTGTCGGGCAATATCATCCACGCTGGCGCCCTCAAACCCATGGGCCATAAACACATCCCGCGCACCGAGGAGCACCTGATCATATTTGCGACCCTTGCGGGGAATAGCGGTTGGCTGGTTCATCAATACTCTCGGTCAAGGGGCGACACAGTGATCGGATATCGCGGGTTGCAGGCCCAATCTAGGCATTCTGCGGCAAGGTCAAGCGTGACCTCACAAACGGTTGCGGCGTCGTGATAGTCTATGAGCCAGAGCCCTGCGCGGCGAACAAAAAAACGCCTGCGCCGACGATCTGTCCAACTCATGACATCAGCTTAACGTGTTTGTCGACATAGGCAAACGCGCGGATGGAAACACACCGGAACCGCTTATGGCGGCGGCTCTGCGGTTGCGCCATGGGGGCCAACGGATAGGTGCCAGCGCGTCAGCGATGCCCGGCCCAACGGGAAGAGGACCTCACCCGAGATCCGATGACGGGCGGGAGCCCCGCGCGGGGTGAGAAACGCTCTTCCCGAGTTGGTCAAATTAGGTTACCAATTCCCACAATGCTCGACATATTTCTGAGAACACTCCCGTTTTTTGCGATCATCGGTCTTGGATATTGGGCCGGTCGCAGCCGCTTTTTCTCGGAAGAGGCCACCGCCAGCCTCACAAAGTTCGTCTTCTATTTCCCACTTTCGGCAATGATCTTCCGATTTGCCGCCAATCTGTCTTTTTCGGAGATCTTCGATCCCCGGCTGGTGCTCGGGTATCTGTTGGGCACATCGGTAGTTTATGGGGTCACCACGCTGGTGGCTGCGCTGCGTCGCCTCGACATGCAAACCGCCGCAGTAGAGGCGCAATGCGCGGCCATCGGCAACGTTGGATTTCTCGGCCTGCCAATGATGATCATCTTGTTCGGCCCGGCCTCGGTAGGGCCGATGATGCTGGTTCTCAGCGTCGATCTGGTGGTGTTTTCCTCTCTGATCGTCGTCCTGATCAACCTGGGGCGCGGCAGCGGCCTTAGCGGCGCCACGCTGGGGCTGGTTGGTCGTGGGTTGCTGCGAAACCCGATGATCCTGTCGATCTGCGCAGGTCTGATCTGGTCGGCGCTCGCGCTGCCGATACCGACCCCTGCGAATGCGTTTCTTGCCTTGCTGGGCGATGCCGCAACGCCCGGCGCGCTCTTTGCGATCGGCGCGTCTCTGGCCTCGAAATCTGCCGAACGGGTGCAGATTGCCAGCTGGCTCAGCTTCGCCAAGCTGGTATTGCACCCGGCCGCAGTGGCGCTCTGCGTGCTGGTGCTGGTGCCTGTGGATCCCTATGCCGCCGGTGTCGCCATCGCCGCCGCAGCGCTGCCGGTGGCCGGAAACGTCTACATGCTGGCGCAACACTATGGGGTCGCCCCGCACCGGGCCTCAGCCGCCATCCTGCTATCGACGACACTCTCGATCCTGACACTGCCCTTGGTGATCGCTGGGGTCTCGGTATTGACGCAGCCCTGAGCCGATCCGGCCGCTGACCTGGCGATATTGGCATCAATCGCGGCCATCGGCGTCCGCAGTCTTCAGGTTTTTGCAATGATATGTCGCAAAAACAGGGACCACAGACGCGCAGTCACTGGACCCTATGGCTGACCACAGGTAGCGATAGAGCAACATAGAACAAAGGAGTCGCCCCATGGAAACCGTCTCGGAAAATGCCGCCTTCGGAGGCGTGCAAGGCGTCTATCGCCATGCCAGCAGCAGCACCAATTGCGACATGACCTTTGGGCTGTTCCTGCCGGAGGAAGTCGCCGATGGGCCGGTTCCGCTGCTGTGGTATCTGTCCGGGCTGACCTGCACCCACGAAAACGCCATGACCAAGGCAGGCGCGCAGGCCTGGTGCGCGGAACAGGGGATCGCCATCGTGTTTCCGGACACCTCCCCGCGCGGCGACGGGGTTGCGGATGACGAGGCCTATGATCTGGGACAGGGGGCTGGTTTCTACGTGAACGCCACCCAGGATCCCTGGGCGCCGCATTTCCGGATGTGGGATTACGTCACCGAGGAGCTGCCTGCCCTGCTGGCTGAGCAGTTTGCACTGGATATGGACCGCCAGTCGATCACCGGCCATTCCATGGGCGGACATGGCGCGCTGACGATGGCGATGAACCTGCCGGGCCGGTTCCGGTCGGTGTCGGCCTTCGCGCCGATCTGCAACCCCTCGGCCAGTGACTGGGGCCGCAAGCAGCTGACGGCCTATCTGGGCACTGACGAAGCCGCATGGGCGCGCCACGACGCCACCCTGATGATGCAGGAGAGCGGCTTTGACGGGCCAATCCTGATCGACACCGGCACATCCGATCAATTCCTCGACCTGTTGAAACCGGAGGCTCTGGCCGAGGCTGCGGCGGCCCGCCGCCAGCAGGCCGTCCTGCGGATGCAGCCGGGATATGACCACAGCTATTTCTTCGTCTCTACCTTCATGGAGGACCATGTGTCCTTCCATGC
This sequence comes from Phaeobacter sp. JH20_34, assembly GCF_048056095.1. Classification (NCBI taxonomy): domain Bacteria; kingdom Pseudomonadati; phylum Pseudomonadota; class Alphaproteobacteria; order Rhodobacterales; family Roseobacteraceae; genus Phaeobacter; species Phaeobacter sp. JH20_34. The sequence goes on from NZ_JAYMWT010000023.1 coordinate 150,269, forward strand.
CGAAGCGCTCTACCGGGGCTGATACATGGCAGATTTCAACTACGACCTCATCATTATCGGATCCGGCCCCTCCGGGCGCACCGCAGCGATTCAGGCAGGCAAACTGCACCGCCGCGTATTGGTCATCGACCGCAAGGATCGTCTGGGCGGTGTCTCGGTGCATACCGGCACCGTCCCGTCCAAAACCCTGCGAGAGACCGTGCTGAACCTCTCTGGCTGGCGCGAGCGCAGTTTCTATGGCCGCGCCTATCGGGTGAAGGATCAGATCCAGGCCGAGGATCTCAAGGCCCGCCTGCACATGACCCTCGACCATGAGGTCGACGTGCTGGAACATCAGTTCAACCGAAACCACGTCGAGGTCCTGGCCGGCCTTGCGCGTTTTGTCGGCCCGAACGAGGTCGAAGTCGCTACCGAGGCAGGCGATACCACCCGTGTCACCGGCGAGAAATTCCTGATTGCCACCGGCACGCGCACCTATCGCCCGGAGTATGTACCATTCAACGGCAAAACCGTCGTCGACGGCGATGAGTTCCTCGAAATGGAGGAAATCCCGCGTTCGCTGGTCGTGGTCGGAGCCGGGGTGATCGGCGTCGAATATGCCACCATGTTCTCTGCCCTTGATGTCCGTGTGACCCTGATCGAGCCGCGCGACACCTTCCTCGACTTCATCGACAGCACATTGATTCAGGATTTCACTCACCAGATCCGCGAGAACGGCGTCGATTTGCGTCTCGGCTCTGCCATCACCAAGATCGAGGACGAAGGCAGCCATATCGAGGTGAGCCTGGAGAACGGACGTCATGTACGCGGCGACATGCTGCTGTTCGCCGCTGGTCGCATGGGCAATACCGAGGCGCTGAACCTTGAGGCTGTTGGTCTGGAAACGGATCACCGCGGCCGTCTCAGTGTTGATCGCAAATCCTATCAGACCGCCGTGCCGCATATCTATGCCACCGGCGATGTGATCGGCCACCCCTCCCTGGCGTCGACCTCATTGCAGCAGGGGCGGGTTGCAGCCTGTCACGCGCTGGAAACACCGACCCTGCCCGAAAGCCCGTGGTTCCCCTATGGCATCTATTCGGTGCCTGAGATGTCAACCTGCGGCATGTCGGAGGAAGAACTCCAGGAACGTGGCATCCACTACGAAATCGGCATCGCGCGCTTCCGCGAAACCTCTCGCGGTCATATCATGGGGCTGGAACACGGCATGCTGAAGATGCTGTTCTCTCTCAAGACGCGCCGAGTGCTCGGGGTTCAGATTGTCGGCGAAGGCGCAACCGAACTGATCCATATCGCCCAGGCGGTGCTCAACCTCAAAGGCACGGTGGATTACTTCGTCCAGAACACCTTCAACTATCCGACCCTGGCCGAGGCCTATAAGATTGCGGGCCTTGACGCGTTCAACCGAATGCCGATCCCGGAGGAGTTCAAGGTGAAGAAGACCGGCCCCGAGACCTCCAAGACCGCCGCCAAGGCGAAACCCGCCGCCAAGGTAAAACCCACCAAGGCCGCTGAGTGATGGCGCTCTATATCGACGCCGATGCCTGCCCCGTCAAAGCCGAGGCAGAGCGCGTGGCAACCCGCCACAAGGTCACGATGTATGTTGTCTCAAACGGTGGGCTGCGCCCCTCGCAGAACCCGCTGGTAGAGACCGTGATCGTATCTGAAGGCGCCGATGTAGCCGACATGTGGATCGCCGAGCGTTGCGGAAACGGCGATGTCGTGGTCACCGGAGATATTCCGCTGGCCGCAAAATGTATCGAGGCCGGCGCCCGGGTGTTGCGGCACAATGGGGAACGCTTCACAGAGGCCAATATCGGCCAACAACTGGCGATGCGCGATCTGATGGCAGATCTGCGCGCCGCCAATCCGCTTGGTGCCGGGGGCAGCGGCAAAGGCTTTACCAAAGCCGACCGATCCCGCTTTCTCGACGCGCTCGAGCGTGAGATCCGCGCCGCAAGCGCCACCTGAACCGGTCCGGTCGCCCCCTGCTCTTGCCCTTTGCCCATCGTTGCGTCACTGATTGCACCAATCACCGAGGGGGAGAGCAGATGTGACGCAGCAACAGGCAGGCCTCCCCATTCTTGGCGTCCTTGCGGCAGTCGGGGCCGCGATCTGTTTCTCCATCATAGACGTCATCTTCAAATTCCTGTCCGGCGATTACCCGCTATATCAGGTGGTGATGTTCCGCTCCGTCGTGGCCATGTTCGTCTTGCTGGCGCTGATCATCCCTCTGGAAGGCGGCTATGGCATTCTGCGCACGCGGCAACCCCGTCTGCATCTGCTGCGCAGCCTCGCGGTGCTATTTGCCAATCTCTGTTTCTTTACCGGTCTCGCGATCATGCCCATCGCCGAAGCGGTGGCGATTGCCTTTGCCACGCCGCTGGTTGTCACCAGCCTGTCAGTCCTGTTTCTGAAAGAGCGGGTTGGCCCTTGGCGCTGGATGGCGGTTGCCATCGGTTTTGTCGGTATTCTGATGATCATGCGCCCGGGTCCCGGCACCTTTCAGCCTGCTGCAATCCTGCCGTTTCTCGGTGCCTGCGGCTATGCCACGCTGCATGTCCTGACCCGCCGGGCTGGCGGTTCGGACAAGGCGGCGACACTGTCCTTCTACCCGACGCTTGGGTTTCTGCTGGTCAGCTCCCTTGTCGGGCTGCTAGCCGGTGACGGGCGCTTCGCCACCTCCGACAGCGCTGGTCTGCAGTTCATCCTGCGCGCCTGGATCTGGCCTGCCTCTCAGGATTGGCTCCTGTTTCTGACCGTGGGGCTAGCCGGCTCCGTCGGCGGTTATCTGGTCAGCCAGGCCTATCGCCAGTGCGAGGCTGGTCTGGTTGCTCCGTTTGAATATATCGCCATGCCGATGGCCGTGGTTTGGGGCGTATTAGTCTTTGACGAATGGCCAGACGGCCCGGTCTGGATCGGATCGACCTTGATCATTGGCGCCGGTCTTGTTTCAGTCTGGCGCGAAACCCGCCGCAGTCGCCCGGCCCCTCGCCCACGACCGCGTTCGACCGGATAGGAGAGCCTGAAGATGACCATCCAAGCCGTCGTTTTTGACATCGGCCGCGTGCTGATCGAATGGGAGCCTGAACGCTTCTACGATGCCAAGATCGGCAAGGAGCGACGCGAAGCGCTGTTTCGCGAGGTCGACCTGCATGAAATGAACCTGGGCATAGACCGGGGCGACGATTTCAAGGGCGCCGTCTATGCGCTGGCCGATCAGCATCCCGAATGGGCCGAGGAGATTCGCCATTGGCACGACAGCTGGCTCCAGATGGCCAGCCCTGCGATTCCTCACTCCGTTCGCCTGATGCGCGCTCTGCGCCGACGCGCTGTGCCGGTCTTTGCGCTCACGAATTTTGGGATTGGCACCTTTGAACTGGCCAGAACCACCTACCCGTTCTTCGACGAGTTCGACAAAGCATTTGTCTCCGGCCATCTACGCACGATCAAACCTGAGCCAGAGATTTACGCCCAGCTTGAACAGGATACCGGCGTACCGTCTGAGCGTCTCCTGTTCACCGACGACCGCCCCGAAAACATCGAGGCTGCCGCCGAACGCGGCTGGCAGACGCATCTCTTTACCCATCCCCAGACCTGGGCTGATCGCCTGGTGACAGAGGGACTGCTGTCGCCGGAGGAGGCCCAATGAGCGCGATCCTGCAAATCCCATTCGACCAGGGCGAAGCCAATCTGGACTGGCGATCGTTCTGTGATGCCCTCGCCGCAGGACACCGGCTGCCAAAGGCTGTGGTCACCGATAGTTTCCTCTACCGGGGCAAGGACACGCTGCTGAACCGCGCTGCGTGGATTGATGGGCTTGGTCTTGCGGTGAAAAGCGCGACGATCTTTCCCGGCAACCCGGATTGCGGCCAGCCGATGGTCAATGGTGCGGTGTGCCTCTACGACGATCAACACGGGATGCTGGAGGCGCTGATCGACTTCCATCTGGTGACCAAATGGAAAACGGCGGGTGACAGCCTGCTGGGGGCGCTCCGCTTGGCCAATCCAGACAGCCGGGAGATCCTGATCGTTGGGGCCGGTACAGTCGGGGCCTCGCTGATAGAGGCCTTTGGCACCGCCTACCCCAAAGCTCAGATCCGCATCTGGAATCGTACGTTGGCAAAGGCCGAGGCGCTGGCACACCGCTACCCCCATACGAAAACAGCACCCGATCTGGAAACTGCTGTGCGGGCGGCGGATATCATCGTGACCTGCACCATGTCGTCGACGCCTATCATCCATGGGGACTGGTTGCACCCCGGCCAGCATCTCAATCTGATCGGCGCCTACCGCCCAGATATGCGCGAGGCGGATGATACCGCTCTGCAACGCGCCGAGATCTATTGTGACAGCTTTGACACCACCATCGATCACATTGGGGAGTTCAAGATTCCGCTGGCCGACGGCGTGATCCGCCGCAACGAAATCCTGGCGGACTTCTACGATCTGGAGCGCTTTCCCGAATTCGACCCTACCAAGATCACCCTGTTCAAAAACGGGGGCGGCGCACATATGGATCTGATCACCAGCCGCCACATTCTGGACCGCTGGCAAGGAGGGAGCTAACCCCCAGGTCGCAGCCCTCAGGCAGCGGCCATCCGGGCCCGCGGGTGTTCGCGAATGGGCAGGTGCACAATGGCGCTGAACGCGCCGATCCCGACACCGATCCACCAGACCAGCGTGTAATCTCCGTAGATGTCATACATCCGCCCCCCCAGCCACACGCCCAGAAAACTACCCAGTTGGTGACTGAAGAACACGATCCCATAAAGCGTGCCCATGTAACGCAGCCCGTAGAGATGCGCGACAAGACCGGAGGTCAGCGGCACCGTCGCCAGCCACAGCGACCCCATCACGATGGAAAAAATGATGACCGAAACCGGCGTGATCGGCACCAGGATAAAGGCCGCCGCCGCAATCGTGCGGCCGGTATAGATCGCCGCCAGCAGGTATTTCTTGGAATACCGGTTGCCAAGCCAACCGGCGAGCAGGGTTCCCCCGACATTGGCCGCGCCGATCAGCGATATCGCAACCGCCCCCAATGTCGAGGTTGAGGTAATCCCCACCGAATAAAGCGCACCTCCCGGCAGGATCGGGCCGCACATCTCTGTCACAAACGCAGGGAAATGCGCCGTGACAAAGGCCAGCTGATAGCCGCAGCTGAAAAAGCCGAGGAAAATCAGCGTATAGGACGGATCCTTGAACGCCTTTACCAGGATTGCCCCCATGCTCTCTTCCAGCTCCGCCTTGGAGGCCGCTTCCGGTGCGCGCATCAGGGGCAGGGTCGCGATCAGCGCCAGAACAACGCCCGCAAACACCAGAAAAACGCTCTGCCAGCTCAAAAACGTCAGCATCCATTCGGCAGTCGGCGCGCCGAAAATCTGCCCGGCAGAGCCAGCGGCAGTGACAATTGCGAGAGACATTGACCGGTTCTCATCCGAACTGGCCCGGCCAACCACGGCCAGCACGACACCAAACCCGGTTCCGGCTATGCCGAAACCCACCAGCCATTCATAAGCCTGCATCTCAAACGGCGTGGTTGCGAAGGCGCTGAGCACCAGACCGGCTGCATAGACCAGCGCGCCGATGATGATCGCCTTGCGGTCGCCGATCTTCTCTGCGATGGCGCCGAAAATCGGCTGCCCGATGCCCCAGGCCAGATTCTGGATGGCAATCGCCAGCGAAAATTCGGACCGCAACCAGCCGAATTCCTCGGCAATCGGGATCTGAAAGACGCCAAAAGACGCACGCACCGCAAAGCTTGCCATAATGATGATGCAGCCAACAATCAGGACGGGGGTAAACAGCGGTGCGGGGCGGGTCATGATCACTCTCCTTGCCGGAGGGGCTCCGGTCAGGCGACGGTACGGAAAAAACAGGGTCGGTCAAATCAGGATTTTTGCGCCTATAGGCAAGAATATTTGATGTATTACAGCCTGCCCTTTTCCACAGAGACTTCGCGACCGCCCGCATCTGTCCTTGCAGCTGCAAAACCGCGATAGGCTGAGATATCTTTCCATCCGAAGGCCCTCAGGCTATCCCTTCCGACATGACCCATCTGACCGCGCTTTATCAGCAGAAAATCGACGCAGGCATGTTGAAGCCCGACCCTGCGCAGGAGGCCGTGCTTCCCCATTTCGACCGCATCGCCGCGGGCCTGAAAGCCCCGCCGGTGAAACGCGGCCTCTTTCGCAAGGCCAGCTATCAGGCGGTGAAGGGCCTTTATCTCTGGGGTGGGGTCGGACGGGGCAAGTCGATGCTCATGGATCTGTTTGTCGACAGCCTTGATGACGTTCCATCGCGGCGCGTGCACTTTCACGCCTTCATGCAGGAAATCCACGGCAAAATGCACGAAGCGCGCCAGCAGGGGGTCGAAGACGCGCTGGCACCCGTTGCGGCAGAGGTGGCGGGGTCGGTCCGGCTGCTGGCCTTCGACGAGATGCAGATCACCGATATCACCGATGCAATGATTGTCGGCCGCCTGTTCGAGGCGCTGTTCGCCGCCGGTGTTACGGTGATCACAACGTCAAACCGGGTGCCGGATGATCTCTATAAGAACGGGTTGAACCGGCAGCTGTTCCTGCCCTTCATCGACCTGATCAAGCAGCAGATGCAGGTCCATGAAATGGTCAGCCCGGTCGATTATCGTCAGGATCGTCTGACTGGAGCGCAGGTCTATTTCTCGCCAGTGAATGCCGAGGCAAACGCCAAGATTCGCGAAATCTGGGAGGATCTCTCCGGCGGCCCGGCCCTTCCCCTGACGCTAGAGGTCAAAGGGCGAGACGTAACGCTGCCTGCCTTCCGCAACGGTGTCGCTCGGGCCGGATTTTATGATCTCTGCGGCAAAATGCTGGGTCCCGGCGACTACCTGGCCATCGCCGAGGTGGTCAAGGTTCTGGTGCTTGAGGATATTCCCCGTCTCAGCCGCAACAACTTCAATGAAGCCAAGCGTTTTGTGACACTGATTGATGCGCTTTACGAGGCAGGGGTGCGCCTCATCTGCTCAGCCGCTGCGGAGCCGGAGATGCTCTATGTCGAGGGGGAAGGCACATTTGAATTCGAGCGCACAGCCTCCCGGCTGCGTGAGATGCAGGACCGGGACTGGGGACGCGAGGGCTGAGAGCAACAAGGGGGCGCTGCCCCCTCGAAAGCACGGCTTTCTCACCCCCGGAGTATTATTGGAAAGATGACGGGCAGCACCGATCACCGGCGCCGTAAGTCGTCAGCCGTTTTCGCGCAGAATGTGACCGGCCAGATAGAGCGAGCCGCAGATCAGCACTCGTGCCTGCGGGTCCTTGGCGACAATCGCCTCCAGCGCTGCCATAGTGCTGTCTGCCGTGCCTGCCTCGATACCCACGGATTTGGCCGCGACCTCGGTCTCCCCGGCGCTCAGCGTGTTCACCTCATCGGGGATCGAAATCGCGGTGAGACTCGCCACATGCGGTGCCAGTGGTGCCATGTAGCCGCGCACGTCCTTGGTGTTCAGCATACCGCAGATCAGATGCGTGGGGCGCTCCGGCAGCTTGGCCAGCACATCCGCCAGCGCCACGCCCGCCGCGGCGTTATGACCGCCGTCCAGCCAGAGTTCGGCCTCCGGCGCGGCCTCGATCAGCGGGCCGGTTTTGAGCCGTTGCATCCGGGCGGGCCATTCGGCGTTCGCCATCGCCGCCTCGCAAGCCGCCTCATCGGCGCCCAGATGGCGCAGCGCCGCCAGTGCGGCGCCGGCGTTCTGGACCTGATGCGCGCCAAGCAGGACCGGCAGCGGCAAATCCAGCAGGCCGTTCTCGTCCTGAAACACCAGCCGCCCGCGCTCTTCCCAGACATGCCAGTGCTGGCCATAGGCGATCAGCGGCGCGCCAAGACGGGCGGCGGTGGCCTCGATCACCTCCATGGCCTCCTCGGGCTGCGGGCCAACCACAATCGGTACCCCGCGCTTGATGATGCCCGCCTTTTCGCCTGCGATCTTCGCCAGCGTGTTGCCCAAGAACTGTTCATGGTCGATCGAAACCGGGGTGATCACGCTGAGCGCCGGGGTGATCACATTGGTCGCATCCAGACGCCCGCCAAGACCCACTTCCAGCAGCGTGTAGTCGGCAGGCCTGCGGGAAAAGGCGAGAATCCCCGCCACCGTTGTTATCTCGAAATAGGTAATGTTCTCGCCGCCGTTCCTGGCGTAGCACTCATCCAGAACCTCACTCAGATGCGGCTCGGAGATCAGCTCTCCGGCCAGCCGGATCCGCTCATGAAAGCGCGCCAGATGCGGCGAGGTATAGGCATGAACGCTCTTTCCCATCCCCTCCAGCCCGGCCCGGATCATCGCCTGGGTCGAGCCCTTGCCATTGGTGCCGGCCAGATGGATCACCGGCGGCAGCTTGTCCTGCGGATTGTCCAGCGCTTCCAGCAGCCGCCAGACCCGGTCCAGCGTCAGGTCGATGATCTTGGGATGCAGCGCCATCATGCGGGCAAGGATCGCGTCGGAGGTCTGGGTCATTCTACAGCTCACTGGCGTTGGTACAGGCGGTAAGATATGCAAACGGCCCACCCGAAGAACGAGCGGGCCGCAACATCAGAGATTATCAGGATCAGCCGCCTGAGGCCGGTGCATCTGCGGCACCCTTGGTGTCGTTCCCGGCCTGCTCGCTGGCATCCGGGGCGGGCAGGTCGCCGACAATCTGCGGCGGCAGGCCCAGCAGCATGCGGGTGATGGTGATCAGCTCGTCACGCATCTCTGTGCGCGGGGTCACCCGGTCCAACATGCCGTGATCCAGAAGGTATTCGGCGCGCTGAAAGCCCTCAGGCAGTTTCTCGCGAATGGTCTGTTCGATCACCCGGGGGCCAGCAAAACAGATCAGCGCATTGGGTTCGGAGATATGTACATCCCCCAGCATCGCGTAAGAGGCTGTCACACCACCGGTCGTCGGATGGGTCAGCACGACGATATAGGGCAGGCCCGCCTCTTTCAGCATCTGCACCGCAACGGTGGTCCGCGGCATCTGCATCAGCGACAGGATGCCCTCCTGCATGCGTGCGCCTCCGGCGGCGGAGAATAGCACCAGCGGGCGTTTCAGCTTCACGGCTTCCTGAGCGGCCGCGATGATCGCATTGCCTACGAACATGCCCATGGAGCCGCCCATGAAGGAGAAATCCTGTGCCGCAGCGATGATCGGCGTCCGACCGATTTCACCGGCAGCCACCAGCATCGCCTCTTTCTCCGCGGTCTTCTTCTGCGCCGCTTTCATCCGGTCGGGATAACGTTTCTGATCACGGAACTTGAGCGGGTCGGCCAGAGGTTCAGGCACTTTGACTTCGGTGAAGACACCGCCATCAAACAGCGCCAGAAACCGGTCGCGTGGCGTGATGTGCATGTGGTGTCCGCAATTGTTGCAGACATTCAGATTGTCGCTCAGCTCGCGGTGAAACAGCATGGTGCCGCATTCGTCGCATTTGCGCCAAAGGTTCTCGGGAACTTCGCGGCGCGAGAAGATCGAATTGATCCGCGGCCGGACGTAGTTGGTGATCCAGTTCATAAGCCATGCCTTTGTAGGGGCGGTTTGGACCTTCAAATAAGGCCCCGCGCGTCTAAATGCAATCAGCGCCGGATGGCAAGCCGCGCAACCAACCAGCAGAAGCCCACAACCGCGAGATCCAGCCAGAGCATTTGCCGCATGACAACGGGATCCGACAGCTCAAACGGGACCAGATATAGCGCCAATCCCGACAGGCTGGTGGGCGATCCGAACAAGAGGATAGCAATGATATTATTGGCAAAATGTACTGCGATTGCGGGGCCTAGCGTGCCCGCCCGGGCGGTCAGATCCGCCATCAGCAGTCCAAACGCCCCCGCCCAGAGCGCAATGAAGGGCGCATTCCCCCCGGCATCGGCCGGCACATAATGACCAGCAGCAAAGAGGATCGACGGCACCAGAAGCCAGACCAGCGGATGAGAAAACCGCGCCGCAAGCGCCTGCTGGAGATACCCCCGGAACAGGATTTCCTCGGCGCTGACCTGCACGAATATCGCCATCAGCGCGAATGGTAGCAACAGCAGCCATTGCGCTGGTGGCAGGTTCGGCACCAGATCCGACATCACACCGCCGTCCAGCCCGCCCGGCAGGACCAACCACAGAACGGCAAGCCCCATCATCAGGACCATCAGTCGAACGCCGGTCCGGCAGAACTGTCGCAAGGTCTGCGGTATCGGGCCGATCAGGCTGGTCAGGCCGCGTCGGTGCAACAGGCGCAGCACGCAGGCAACAGCCACGGTCACGGGTAAGAAGCTGCCCAGCAGCACCAGCATGGCTACAGGCGAGCCCCCCGTCGGCAAATCACTCACCCAATCACCCGGCGCGACAGCAATCAGCAGCTGGACAGCGACATTGGTCATCGCGTAGCTGAGTACTGCCACGAGCAGCATACCAAGCAGCAGCCGCCAGATCTGCGGGCTGCGCCGGGCCGGATCGACCAGTTGCGCATGGGCAGCATAGGCCGCCATTGTGGGATCAATGGACATTGCCGCTATGCTCCTCCGCAAGTGTATTGGTCGCAGCCGCCGCTGGTGCTTGGCTGCCTGCAACGTTCTGATCCGCCGCGCGGACAACACCCGCAACCTGCACCAGATGCCGTGAGACCGTTTCGAGCAGCTGCACGGCCACGCCCGCATCCGCCTCGATCACGGCACGGTACTCTTCGGCGCCAATCCTGAGAAAACGGCAATCTTCCACCGCAATCAGGTCCAATTGCCGTGTGTCGCGCAGGATAACAGCCAGATCACCGATCAACCGCCCCGGCTCAACCCGGGAAATCGGCGTGGTCTCCGGCGTTCGATCGGGCCAGTACAGTTCCGCTGTACCGGTCAGACAGAGAAACACCGCATCGCCGCTCTCTCCAAATCGGAACACGTAATCGCCCTTGGCCACATCATGCCAGCGCGCCGAGAAGGCCAACAGACGCTGGTTCCGCGCATCCAGTTTCGAGAACAGATCTGTGCTTTGAATAAGCTCCAGCCGTTTGCCAAGGTCGTTTCGCGCGGCATTCTCCATCGGGTCGGTCAATCCGCCTTCCACCCCGTCGATGCGCCCGTTCTGAATTTTCACAAAAATATCATAGCGTTCGGGGTGATTGAATTGATCTTCCAGAAACAGCATCGTGGTATTTGGCATCAGCTCAGCAAGGCGCTCGCGTGATTTCAGCCGACTGGCGCTGTCATGACTCGCCAGCGCGCGATCCAGGATCAGGACATCAGGCCGTTTGATCGCTGCACGGGTAAAGGCCGCGCGCTCCTGAAACACCGGCTCCAGCGCCGCGCCGCCCAGACCTGCCGGCAGATCATAGAGAATAAGCGCCAGCCGCTTGCGCAGCCCGTGTTCCTCCAGCACGTCGGCGACCAGATCCTCAACCTGTTTCGCCTTTGCTCCCGCGCCCAGCGACAGCCGCCCGTATAGAAGATTCTCCAACACGGTGAGACGCGGAAGATAGGCGTCGGGCGAGATCGAAATAAAGAGATCGCCCAATTGCGCCTGCAGGGTCTGCGCCATATCACGCCGCATCGTCAGGATCTGCTGCTTGAAGCGTTCCGGGAACGCGGTGCCGATCTGCTCTTCGGAAATCAGAAACGGAACCGATGCAAGCAGACCCCGCTCATCCTCCCGCAATCCCGGCACACCCAGTGTCTTCTGCCGGTCGGCAACCTCAGCGATACGTTGATAGAGCGCCTCGTCCAGCCCCAGCCGCTTGAACAGCGGATGGTCGGTATCAGCCAGACCAAAGGTCTGCCGCAGTGTTTCCATAACCCCGAGGCCAAAAGCGATCACATCCTGCTGCAAGCCATTGTCACGCAGCGCACTGATAATCGGCCCATCTTCGGCAATCAGCTCTTCCGGGGCGATGGCGCGCGTGGGCGCGGCAAACAGGATATTGCCGCCCAGCGGCACCGCCGGGTTGAAACTGTCCGGGTCGAAACGGTGCACGACGTCAGACAGCCCGGCACGCTCCAGCCGTTCAGCAACCAGAGCTCGCAACCCGATGATCTGCTGGACCAGCCCCAGATGCGGTCCGATCTGAAAACGCGTGTGCAGGGTGCGTCGAAACAGCTGCTCATCAATGCCCATCGCCTCAACCAGCTGGAACCACCAATCGCGCAGCTCGCTTTCCGATCCGAGCCCGGCCAGCGCCGGATTGATCCAATCCGCCGTCAGCGGGTCGGGGCTGTTACCCGCACGGCAGGCTTCGGTCAGCGCCCGGTTTTTGCCGCGCGCCTCGGTGTGGGCTGGCATGTGAGGTTGATCACGCAGCGGCATCAGCACATTGTCCCCGAGCGATCCGTCAAATAGGTAGGGCCGCGAATAGGCATAGCCGACGCGCGTCGCGATCACGCCTTGGTGCAGCTGATCCAGCCGATGGCCTGCAATGGTCACCGTACCTCGAAACGGCATCACCTCACGCGTCAGCAATGCGGCAAAAGCTGCGCGCTCGGCCTCGCTGCCGCTCTGGATCGCGACACGTCCCCCGGCGGGAATGGTCAGCGACAGATCTTCAAGCACCATATTGCCATCGGCGTCCTTCACCGAAACATTGCGCAGCTCAATCTCCCCGCGCAGATGGGGAATATCGGCGGGCACACCGTCGATCAGCGTCTCCGGGATCATCCCCTTGGGCGAGAAACGATCGGTCATGATCGACCAGCGCAGGCTCATGTCCTGCACCTGATTATAATAGGTCAGCAACTCCCGCCACGGCGCGGAAAGGTCCTTATAAGCTGCCAGCGCCGCCACCAGAGCGCCCACTGTGATATCGCCGCGGATCGCCAGCACCCCTCCGGCGGAATAGAACACAAAAGGCGTCAGATGGCCGATCATGTTGTTGAGGAACTTCATGAAGTATTTCTTGCTGTAGATGCGTCGCCGAATATCGAACAGTCGCCCCAAACGCGTCGAAATCTGCGCCAGCCGGTAGCGTCGTCCGCCATTGATCCGCAGATCGCTGATCCCGGCCGCCGTTTCACCGATCTCGGCCGAGAAAGCCCGCACCTCCTGGATACGATCCTTGTTCAGCAGGTTGATCTGCCGTTGCAGCATCGGGATGAGCCAGGCCTGTAGCGGGATCAATGCGATGGACGCGAGACCGAACCACAGACTCTGCATGAACAGGAACACGACGATCGTCAGCATCTGCCCGGCCTGAAACACCGGCTGGGCGACGGCATCCCCCATCAGCCCGCCCATCGGCTCCGACTCCGAGGTGATCATCGACACAAGTTCACCCTGGCTCGTGGTGCGGAAATAGGGCGTGGGAAAGCGCATCATCCGGTTGATCAGCGTATAGCGCAGACGTCGCAGCAGTCGCTCCGCCACAACCCCCTTCATGGTATTGAGACGCATCTTCAGCAACCCGCTGATCAGAACCGCAGCAAGGAACCCAAAACAGAGCAGCAGCAGGTAATCGACCTGGCCAATCTCCTGGCCCAGTACCTCAACCTGATCCATCGGTGCGCCGATGGCGTCATTGATGATCCGCTTGGGCAGTTCCAACGCAGCGTAGAGAAAGGGGAATGTGACCATAGTCAGCGCCAACAGACCTATCTGCTGGCGCCGTGAATAGGTCCAGATGAATGAAAACAGGGTGGATTGCATCCCCTGCTCCTCTTACGTGTCGGAAGGTGTCAGCGCGAAATCGCCTGCTGGCTCTGCAGCGGTCAGACCCTAATCACTGCCCCCTGACATTACAAGGCAACACCCGGCCGACTTTTGCGTGGGCTGCTTGCGACAGAGGCGCCCCCGGACTATTCCGGAATCGAGCAAGACAACGACAGGCAGAGACCACCGTGACCATCATAAGCGACGGAAAAATAGTATCTATTTCTGATGGAACGCAGTCAGAGGCACAAACGGAAAACGGGTATCGGTCCGCTCAACCCCGGCTATCCGGTTGTTGCTTTTCTACCGCGATTGCACAGTGGCTTTGCGATGGCGCACGCACGACGTTGCAGGTGACCGGCTGCCACCGACTGTATCGGCGTGCTCTGACCCTGCTTGCCGCCGCCGCTCTGGCCGCCTGCACCGCCGATTCAGGTCTCTCGCTGGTGGGGGCCACGACTGAGCCGCAGCCCGGGGATATCACCCGGATGAGCTTTGCCAGTGACACCATTCATCTGGTGCCACCAGCCGGCTTCTGCATCGATCCCCGCATGACGGGCCATCGCGCCGAAGGTGGGTTTGCCATCGTCGTTCCCTGTTCCAGTCTGCGTCCAGGCCCCGCCAGTCGCAACCGCGCCTTGATCACCGTCGCTGTCGGACCCGCTGGCCCAGCGGATGCGGCATTGACCAGCGCTGATCTGTTAAAGACAGCACCCGGCGCCCGGCTGGTGGCTGAGCGCAACGACATGATGCTGCCGCTGGTCAAGCTGAACATGCCGGACCACCGCGCTCGTGGCGCCAGCCCCGTGCACTGGCGCGGCGCCTTCGTGCTGAACGACCAACTGGTGGCCGTTGCGCTCTACGCGCCCAGCGGCAGCCGCAACCTTGGTCGACGCGGCGCACAATTGCTGAACGAACTGACCGCAAAAACGCTCGAAGCATCGGTGACTGCCGATCTTGATCCCGCTACCGATGGTATCTCCCGGTGATATCCACGCCAGACCGGCGGGCGCGATGACACGGCGACGGGAGCTGCCAAGCACCAACCATCCAAACGGATTTCCGCTTCCGAGTTTGTCAGCGGTCACCGCTTTGGCTAGGGTCGAAGAAAACAATGAAACGCTGCTGCTTTGCCGCATCGCCGAAAAGCATGACTCGCAGGACAGGATATTGAGCCAATGGGCAGGACAATAGAAAAACTGCTGTTCGCGCGCGTTCTCAGGCGTTGGCGTCGGCTTGCACAGCAGGCGTCGAAAATGCCCCTCAGCCGTCTGAGGGAACAACGCAATCGCGCCCGAACCCTGCGCCTGCATCTGGACCGGCTCATTCACATCGCCGAAGGTCGGCTGGCGCTGCCGCAGGTGGGCTCGAACGCTTTTCCCCGCCCTCACGGCACCGACTGGGGCTGGCGGCCCGAACTGTGGCGTGGCCCGCTGCCGGTTCCCGGTGCCTCGGCCGTCGCCAGCAAAACACGGCTCGGCGGAGAGGTGGAGCTGTTTCACGACTGCACCGTTTCCGAACTCACCCTGCGCCAGCTGCGCAACAACCGCGAGGAAGACCTCGCCCCTTATGGTGTGCGTCTGGATGTGTTCGGGTTTGACGGCTCGTTCCTGTCACTGGTCATCGAGTTGCCGCAAGACGTCACCGCAGGGCTGAACCGTGACCATCTGCTGCGGGTGGACTGCACGCTTGAGACGGAAAAACCGATCGAGATCTTTGCCCGGCTCAATATCAAACATGGCCCGAATACCGAACAGATGGTGCGGGAACTGCCGATGGGCGACAAGCGCACCCATGTGGAATACGACCTAGCCTATGCTGAGTTGAACGAAAAACGGGTCGAGCGGCTTTGGCTGGAGCTGATCTTTGAAGCCCCGGAAATGAACCAGGTGACCCTGCGCGATGTCACTCTGTCGCGCAGTCGCCGCGCCAGCCTGTAACCCACATTCGAAAGGCCGGACATGAGCCAACTGACATTGACCAAAATTCGTTTTCGCGAGGGGCTCTGGGAAGGCCGGATCACGGGGTCCGGTCACAGCGCCTCCGCCCCGCTGATTGAGGTCCGGCACCTGGATCGCCCGGTTCGCGATGTTGCCCTGACCGAAAGCGACACCGCAGGCGAATGGTCGCTGACAATCCCGATCCCAACCGAAGCGATCGCCGACGGGGTGCAGAGTTTTGTGATCTACGACCTCAAGAGCGATGTCAAACTCGGCGATTTCACCCTGATCTGCGGTGAACTCACGGGCGATGACCTGCGGGTCGAGGTCGAGCTTTTGCGCGCCGAACTGGACATGCTGAAACGCGCCTTTCGCCGCCACTGCGTCGAAACGCAATAACCGCGTCACGCCGGGCTGGGCTAACTTATCGTCTCTAACACGAGCCCCGTTGCCTGCAGCCAACAGCGCGACTGCTTTAACACGCGTCTCTGCTGCGCGACGTCGTCAGCGCCAGGAACACGTCTTCCAGATCCGCCTCCTCGGTCTTCACATCGCGGATGGAGATCCCTGCGGCGCGCACCGCTGAGAGCACCTCCTCGGCGCTGGTTGCGTTGCCATGATAGCGCAGGATCACTGCCCCATCGCCGCGCAACTCCGATGTGATCCCCTTACCGGCTGGCAGTTCCGTCACCGCCGCCGCCGGATGCACCACCATCGCCTTGGCGTCCAGACGCCCCAGCAGATTTGCGGTGGTGTCGCGGGCAACCAGCTCGCCCTGGTTGATGATTGCGATCTCATCACACATTTCCTCGGCCTCTTCGAGGTAATGGGTCGTCAGGATGATTGTCATGCCCTGCGCGTTCAGCTTGCGGATGTTCTCCCACAGCATCTGGCGCAATTCGATATCCACGCCTGCTGTCGGCTCATCCAGCACCAGAATATTCGGATGATGCACCAGCGCCTTGCCCAGCAACAGCCGCCGCTGCATTCCACCGGACAGGGTTCGCGCATAGGCATGTGCCTTGTCCTCAAGCCCGACCATACGCAGGATCTCATCGCTGCGCCGCTCGGATTTTGGCACACCATACAGCCCGGCCTGCACTTCCAAGGCGCCACGTGGACTGAAAAACGGATCAAGATTCAGCTCCTGCGGCATCACCCCGATAGCCGCCCGGGACTGACGCGGATTTTCATCCTGGTCAAAGCCCCAGATCGTGACCTTGCCTGCGGTTTTCAGAACCAACCCGGCCAGGATGTTGATCATCGTGGATTTGCCGGCACCGTTGGGACCAAGAAGACCAAACACAGAGCCACGCGGAATGCTCAGATCCACACCTTTCAGCGCGGCTTTCGCGGGTTGCCCCCTGCGGCCCTTGTAGGTTTTTTGCAAACCTTCAATACGGATTGCGTCCTCTGTCATCGCGGCTCTTGCCCCCGGTTTTCCCTTGGCTCATAAAAGCCCCTAAACGATAACCAAGAGGACCGCCAGAGATGACCATCGAAGCGCCGGAAACCAAGATCGTGGACAGCTACCGCGTCGCCTGCGACGGCAGCGAAGGTGCGCTGGGACATCCGCGGGTCTACCTGCAAATCCCCGAAGCCGAAGGCTTTGTCGAATGCCCCTATTGCGACTGCAAGTTTGTCCATAAGGATGCAGCACAGAACCAGGCGTAACCGCCTGAAAAAAATCACAAGATTGGAAACGCCGCCGGAACGGGCGGCGTTTTGCGTTTATGCCAACACCTGCGCCAGCTCGTGAAAAGTGCGACGAGGTTGAGGCGAATTTTAGTGATCAAGACGGCGTCGATCCGGTCGCGGTAGCGGATTCTTTACGATGATGATGCACAGGATAGAAGGTATATCTGCTGCTACCGGAGACTGTGATGTTCAGCGTCGTTCAATGCATTACGCAAGAACACAGCCTCGGCCTTGTGACCGTGGCTGCGCTTGTCTGCGTCATCGGTTCCTGTCTTTCCGTCCTGATGACACAGCGGCTCGGTCAGACCGTCGGTAATCGCAAAATCGTCCAGCTGGTGCTGACCAGCCTGATCAGCGGCGGCACCGTGTGGACCACCCATTTCATCGCCATGCTTGCTTTTGATCCCGGATATGTCCACGGATATGATCCGCTGATCACGGCACTGTCCCTGGGTGCAGCCGTTGTCGGTATGCTGATGTCAAACGGTGTCTACGCCATTGCACATTCGACCAATTACCGCGTTGCGGCCAGCGGCGCGATGTTTGGCCTCAGCGTCTCGACCATGCATTATCTCGGGATGAGCGGCTATCTGCTGCCAGGAGAGATCGTCTGGCAGACCACACCGCTCATATCATCCATTCTGCTGGGCACGGTGTTCGGAATGGCGACCTACCAGTATCTCACCCGGTTCAACACCGGACGGCATTGGCTTGTTGCCGTCGCCCTGATGACGCTGACGATCTGTACGATGCACTTCACCGGCATGTCGGCCATCACCGTACAGCTCAGCCCACTGTATTCCGTCCCGCCCGAGGTGATCTCGGATGCGACACTTGGCCTGTTTGTTCTGGGTACGATGACGATCATCCTGGTGATCGGCTTTGCGGCGCTCAGCATCGAAACAAACGTCGAAAGCGAGGCCCGCGACCAGCTGCAGCACGCCGCCCTGCACGATCCCCTGACCGGACTGCCCAACCGGATGTCCCTGACGCGCAAGATGGCCAGTCTGACCGACTTGCTGGCGCGCGACGAGACCGAACGCGTTGCCGTGCTGACCCTTGATCTCAATCTGTTTAAGGAAATCAACGATCTTTATGGTCACGCAGCCGGGGATGCTGTTCTGATGACCGTGGCCGACCGGCTGAATAGCGTTCTGGAGAAAGATGAATATATCGCGCGCGTCGGCGGCGACGAATTTGTCGCTCTAAAGCAAGGGTTTCGCCGGGTCGATCAGGTCATGGCCTTTGCCGAGCGGCTGCACGCCTTGACCGTCGAGCCGGTGGATTTTGACAACACATCGGCGATCGTCGGTGTCGCCATCGGTGTTGCCACCAGCCTGGAAGACGGCCGCGACCTGCGCGATCTGCTGCACAAGTCGGATGTGGCCATGTATCGTGCCAAATCGGACGCAGACCGGCACATATGCCTGTTCAATGCGCAGATGGAAAAACACAACCGCGACCGTCTGGAACTGGTCAACGATCTGCGGCAGGCCTGCATCGCGGGCAATCAGTTCGAACTGGCCTATCAGCTGCAGAACGATCTGCGCTCTCTCGCTCCCATCGGGTTCGAGGTTCTCCTGCGCTGGAACCACCCGGAAAAAGGCCGCATTCCCCCCGACACCTTCATTCCCATCGCCGAGGAAACCGGGCTGATCCGCGAAATCGGCCTTTGGGTTCTGCGCACGGCCTGCCGTGAGGCAAGTGGTTGGCCCGAGCATTTCAACATCGCGGTCAACGTGGCGCCACAGCAGCTGATGCAGCCCTCTTTCGTCGAACATGTCTCCGACATCCTGCTGGAAACCGGCCTTGCTGCTGAACGTCTGGAACTGGAAATCACCGAGGCCAGCATTATCGACGATCAGGTCCATACCCTGAAGGTCATGCAACAGCTGAAAAACATGGGCCTGCGGATCGCCATGGATGATTTTGGCACCGGCTACTCGTCGCTCGCGATGCTGCAAACCTTCCCCTTTGACAAGATCAAGATCGACCGCAGCTTCGTACAGGACGTCCACAAAAACGATCAACGGGCGGCAATTGTCCGATCCACCCTGCTCCTGGGCGCTGCACTCAATATCCCGGTCCTGGCCGAGGGTGTCGAGGTAGAGGATGAATTGCAGTTCCTGCGCACCGAGAAATGCGCCTCCGTACAGGGGTTTTACTTTGGCCGACCAATGGCACGGGACGAAATGCGCCTGATCGTCGAGGCGAACAAACAGGCAAAAACAGCCTGACGCCAGCCGACATCACAAAGGCCGAGAATGGGCAATTGCTCTCCCTCCGCTGATCACCGATAACGGGGGCCAACGCGCAACACCCGGAGCATCGGCCATGACCACCGCATCTTTTGGCAAGGGCTGCCATCTGCACCTGATCGACGGATCGGCATTCATTTTCCGCGCATACCACGCGCTGCCGCCCCTCACCCGCAAGTCCGACGGCCTGCCAATCGGGGCGGTTGCCGGTTTCTGCAACATGCTTCAGCGCTATGTTGAGGGCAATGGTGGTCCCGATGCACCAACCCATGTTGCGGTGATCTTTGACAAGGGGTCGCATACCTTCCGCAACGATCTCTATGATCAATACAAAGCCAACCGCGAGGCCATGCCCGAGGATCTGCGGCCGCAGATTCCATTGACCCGCATCGCGACCGAAGCCTTCAACATCGCCTGCAAGGAACAGGAGGGGTTCGAGGCCGATGACATCATCGCCACCCTCGCCTGCCAGGCCCGCGACGCCGGTGGCCGCGTGACCATCATCTCCTCCGACAAGGATCTGATGCAGCTCGTCGGTGGCGGTGTTGAAATGCTGGATGTGATGAAAAACAGGCGGATCGACAGCGATGGCGTTGTCGAGAAATTCGGGGTTGGCCCGGACCGTGTAGTGGACGTGCAGGCGCTGGCGGGCGACTCGGTCGACAATGTGCCCGGCGCACCCGGGATCGGGATCAAGACCGCCGCACTCCTGATCAACGAATACGGCTCCCTGGAAGAGCTGCTGGACCGCGCCGAAGAGATCAAACAACCCAAGCGCCGACAGACCCTGATCGAAAATCGCGAGCAGATCGAACTGTCCAAGAGACTGGTTCAGCTGGACAGCAACATGACGCTGGATTTCACTCTGGATGACCTAGAGGTGCGCGATCCGGACGCCGATCACCTGCTGGCCTTCCTCGCCGAAATGGAATTCCGCACCCTGTCCAAACGCATCGCGGACCAGCTTGGTAAGGAGCCACCCACAATCACGGACGCCCCGGCCAAAGATACCGCGGCAACGGACGCTCCGACCGTAACCGACCTGCCGTTTGACAGCGCGTCATATGAATGCATCCGCGATGCCGAGGCGTTAAAGAGGTGGATTGCCCGGATCCGCGAACGCGGCTGGGTCGCTGTTGATACGGAAACCACCGGCTTTGATGAAATGGTGGTGGATCTGGTTGGCATTTCACTCTGCGTGGAGCCGGGGACCGCCTGCTATATCCCGCTCACCCATAAATCCGGCAATAGCGACGATCTGTTTGGCTCGGACGAGCTGGCGGAGGGGCAGATGCCTTTGCAGGAGGCGCTCGATCTGCTGAAACCGGTGCTTGAGGACGACAGCATCCTCAAGATCGGCCAGAACATGAAATATGACGCCAAGATCTTTGCCCGCCGTGGCATTGATGTGGCGCCGATCGACGATACAATGCTGATGTCTTATGCCATGCACGCAGGTCAGCACGGGCACGGTATGGACACGCTGTCAGAGCGTTACCTGAACCACACGCCGATCCCGATCAAACCGCTGCTGGGCAGTGGAAAATCCGCGATCACCTTCGACCGTGTGCCCATTGCCGATGCGGTCGCCTATGCCGCGGAAGACGCCGATATCACCCTGCGCCTCTGGCAGCTGTTCAAACCGCAATTGCACCGGTCAGCGGTCACCACGGTCTATGAAACGCTGGAACGCCCGCTGGTGCCGGTGCTCGCCCGGATGGAGCGCGAAGGCATCAAGGTCGATCGTGATACGCTGTCCCGCATGTCGAACGCCTTTGCCCAGAAAATGGCCGGGCTGGAGGCGGAAATTCACCAGTTGGCAGGCCAGGAATTCAACGTCGGATCCCCCAAGCAGCTGGGGGAAATCCTGTTTGACAAACTCGGTCTGGAAGGCGGTAAAAAGGGCAAGACCGGCGCCTATGCCACCGGTGCCGATATCCTGGAGGATCTCGCGACGGAACACGCCCTGCCTGGTCTGGTGCTGGATTGGCGCCAGCTGAGCAAGCTCAAATCGACCTATACCGACGCGCTTCAGGATCACATAAATGCGGAAACCGGGCGCGTGCACACCTCCTATGTGCAGACCGGTGCCAACACTGGCCGCCTGGCTTCAACCGATCCCAACCTCCAGAATATCCCGGTCCGGTCCGAGGAAGGGCGCCGCATCCGCGAAGCCTTCGTGCCCGAGCATGGCAATGTCCTGCTGTCGCTTGACTACAGCCAGATCGAATTGCGCATCCTGGCCCATGTCGCCGGGATCGATACGCTGAAGCAGGCCTTTGCAGAAGGTCAGGACATCCATGCGCTCACCGCGTCCGAGATGTTCAACGTGCCGCTGGATGAAATGACCCCCGAAATCCGCCGTCAGGCCAAAGCGATCAACTTTGGCGTGATTTACGGGATCTCCGGCTTTGGTCTGGCCCGCAACCTGCGCATCCCGCGCGCCGAGGCGCAGGGCTTCATCGATCGCTATTTCGAGCGGTTCCCCGGCATTCGCCGCTACATGGATGACACCGTCGCCTTTGCCAAGGAACACGGCCATGTCCAGACCCTGTTCGGGCGCAAGATCCATACTCCGGAAATCTCCGCCAAGGGACCACGTGCAGGTTTTGCCAAACGCGCAGCGATCAATGCACCGATACAGGGCACGGCTGCGGATGTGATCCGCCGCGCCATGATCCGTATGCCCGCCGCAATCGCCCATCTGCCCGCGCGGATGCTGCTACAGGTGCATGACGAATTGCTGTTCGAAGTGCCCGAGGCCGCTGTCGACGACACCATCGAAACCGCGCGCAGGGTGATGGAAACCGCCGCAGATCCGGCCGTGCATCTCGACGTGAAGCTGGTAGTCGACGCAGGCAAAGGGCGGAACTGGGCCGAAGCTCACTAGCTTTGGCCGAGGCTTGATGCCAAAGATCCGGGCCGCTTTCAAAAC
The DNA here is from genome assembly GCF_048056095.1 of Phaeobacter sp. JH20_34. Classification (NCBI taxonomy): domain Bacteria; kingdom Pseudomonadati; phylum Pseudomonadota; class Alphaproteobacteria; order Rhodobacterales; family Roseobacteraceae; genus Phaeobacter; species Phaeobacter sp. JH20_34. The sequence continues at coordinate 172,734 of NZ_JAYMWT010000023.1, forward strand.
CTGACCGAAGCGGATCGGATCGGACGCCCGCCTCGCATTTCAGCGGCACGCCATGCCTTAGGCATGGCGCCCGGCCCAACGGGAAGAATAGCATCCATGATGCTGTGATGACGGGCGGGGGCGCTTGCTCGGTCAGGACATTGTCGGAGGGGCTTCGCTCAGCGATCCTGCCGGGGAGAGGAAACCGTACCCTTGCTGGCTTCCTGCGGCGGCTTCACCATCCATGCCACCATGCGGCGCACGGCGGGTGCAACAACCAGCACCACGCCAAAGGCCACCGGCCAGCCAAAACTCCAGGCAGCCATCCAAAGTCCCGGCGCTTCGGAACTCAGGCCCACCGCCTTCAGCGTGGCCACCCCGGTGACGATACACGACATGATACCCGACAGAATCAGACCAAATAGGATGGGGGCAAAACGCGCAGGCAGCATGGAGGTCTCCAGATCACGACTTACTGCCTTATGCCCAGCGCTCAGTCATATTTCAATTCACGAATATGTATTTCTGTCCCGCTGGACGTTTGGCCGCAGCCCTCCCCAAGCCTCAGGGTCCGCCAGCCCCCCTCACAGGGTTCGGCCCGCTCTCACCCCATCCAGGCCAGACTGTCCTCTGTCCGCTTGGTACTGGGGGTGTATTCCGCGCTGACCCAACCACCATAGCCGCTCTCGTCGATGGCCGCGAACAGCTGCTCAAAATCGACTGGCCCGGTTCCCGGTTCGCAACGCCCCGGCGCCGCACCGATCTGTACATGGACAGCCCGGTTACCAAAGGCCTCCCAGACCTTCACCGCATCGCCGTGGATCAACTGCGCATGGTAGGCGTCGTATTGCAGTCCCACGTTCTTGCGATCCACCGCCTCCAGCACCTCTACGGCGAGATTGTAGTCATCCAGAAAATACCCCGGCTGATCACCGCTGTTCAGCGGCTCGATGGTGAACTGCTGGCCCGGCGCATAGTCGGCCGCCCATTGCAGATTGCGGATCAGCGTTTCCTTGGCGACATCCCCTTTTGCGTAGCCGGCCATGATGTGGATCATTCCGGGCCGCAACACCTCCGCATAGCGCAGCACCCGCCGAATATCGCGCTGAAAGCGATCCGACCCCATCGGCAGCGCGGCATAGCCCGGCATCCCGCCGGTATAATTTGGCGGCGGCGCATTGATCAGCAGCAGTTCCAGACCATTGGCCAGCAGGGCGCGCTGGGTTTCCTTCGCAGCCAGCTCATAGGGAAACAGGATTTCCACCGCCTCAAATCCGGCCCGCGCCGCCGCCGGAAAACGATCCAGATAGGGCAATTCGGCAAACAGCAATGAAATATTGGCCGCAAACTTCGGCATCGAAAACCTCCTTTGGAGCCACCCCCGATTGGCGGCCAAACAGACATGCTCCGGGCAAAAGTCACCAAAGGCTCGTCCCGGCCCCCGCCGGTTGCGCCATTGATCGGCCCGTTTTTGCACGCCCCCAATCTGCCCCATATCTCCGCCGATTTTGAGCGGGTTTTCACAAGAATTTTCGGTAATTTAACAATATACTCAAGCGGGTCAGCGACTTCCTGCCGCTGCCCTTTGCCACCGGCAAACCCCTGCCGACGAGCGCCGGGTCGGATGCGGCGTGGTCAGCCCTCCGGCAAATCAGCCGACGGGATCATCCCAAAAAACTCGCCGCCCGACCACAGCCCGAACCAGCCGTCCCGGTGGCATCCCAGCTCGACCAGCCGATAAAAGCTCTTGCGATCAATCAAGGCCTCCAGCCCGGCGCGCACCATCACATAGGGCGAGGGCTCGCCGGTTGCATCGTCTCTTACCACACGAATCTTATGCGCAGGCCCGGCTTCGACCCTGTCGCCGACATGTGTCTCGAACCGCAGAATCTGCGCGGCGCCGTCGCCCTCGACCTCGAAATCCACCGCAACGAAAGGCGCATCCTCGACCGTGATGCCCACTTTCTCGACCGGGGTCACCAGAAAGTATTTGCCGTCTTCCAGCTTCAGAATGGAGGAAAACAGCTTCACCAGTTCAAACCGGCCAATCGGCGTGCCAAGGTAGAACCAGGTGCCATCACGGGCGATCCGCATGTCCAGATCGCCGCAAAACGGCGGATTCCACAGATGTACCGGCGGCAACCCGCCTTTGCTCGCCGTCTTGGCAGCGGCCGCCAGCCCCTCGGCACTGGGCGGTTCTGATCCTGTTTCAGGGGATTTGCTGCCGGAAGTCACGGGATTTTGTCCGCTCATTGCTTTTGCCATTTTCTCTCAACGCGATACAGTAACACTATATATTCGCCGTGAAGGGAAAGTCATGTCCGAACCCGACGATCTGCTGGCCGAGATTGAAGCGCTTGAAGACAAGCTGACACAGGCCAGATCCTCTATCACCCGGCGCTTTATCGGTCAGGAAAGAGTGGTTGATCTCACTCTGAGCACGCTGCTGTGCGGTGGTCATGGGCTGTTAATCGGCCTGCCCGGGCTGGGCAAGACCCGGCTGGTCGAAACCCTGTCCACCGTTATGGGGCTGGCCGGCAACCGGGTGCAGTTCACCCCGGACCTGATGCCTGCCGATATTCTGGGCTCCGAGGTCCTGGACACCGCCAGCGATGGCAGCCGCGCCTTTCGCTTTGTGCCGGGGCCGGTGTTCTGCCAGCTGCTGATGGCCGATGAGATCAACCGCGCCAGCCCACGAACACAATCGGCACTGCTGCAGGCGATGCAGGAGCGTATGGTGACCGTGGCGGGCGCCGACCGACCGCTGGGGATGCCCTTCCACGTGCTGGCCACCCAGAACCCCATCGAACAGGAGGGCACCTATCCGCTGCCCGAAGCCCAGCTGGACCGTTTCCTGTTCCAGATTGATGTCCCCTATCCGACGCGGCAGACCGAACGCGATATCCTGCTGGCCACAACTGGGGTTGAGGAAGGCAGCGCCTACCAGGTCTTCACCGCCGATGAACTGATGGCCGCGCAGACTCTGCTGCGCAGGATGCCCGTCGGTGACGGCGTGGTCGAACTGATTCTCGACCTCGTGCGCGCCTTCCGCCCGGATGATCCGGCGGCCTCCGAACAGGTGCAGCAAACCGTTGCCTGGGGGCCCGGACCACGGGCTGCTCAGGCGCTGATGCTGGCGGTGCGCGCCCGCGCCCTGCTCGAGGGGCGCCTCGCTCCCAATGCCGACGACGTGCTGGATATGGCCCAGCCCGTACTCAGCCACCGGATGGCGCTGAACTTCGCCGCGCGTGCCCGTGGCGAGAACCTGAGCGCTCTTATCACAAGCACAGCCGAGGCGATGGCCCGGCCCGGTGTCGCCGCGTGACACAGCCGCGCGCCCTTCAGCCGGCCCGGCCGACCGGCAGCGCGCTCCAGCCGGCAGCGGCGGATCTCCGCCACCGCGCCGAAAGCGCCGCCAGCCGGTTTCCGCCGCTCCTGGTGCAGGCGCAACAACTGGCCGGATCTGTGCTGATTGGCGAACACGGTCGCCGCCGTGCCGGGCTGGGCGATGATTTCTGGCAATATCGCCCGGTTCAGGCCGGTGACAGCCGCCGCATGATCGACCACCGGCGCTCGGCCAAGGGCGATCAGCAATTCGTACGCGAGCGGGAATGGCAGATTGCGCAGACGGTGCATCTCTGGGTCGATCAGGGGGCGTCGATGCGCTTTGCCTCCGGCAATGCCCTGCCGCAGAAAATTGACCGGGCGCGGCTATTGGGGCTGGCGACGTCGGTGATGATGCTACGTGGCGGCGAACGGGTCGGTCTGACCGGTGGGCATCTGCCACCCCGGCGCGGCAATGCCCAGATCCTGCGACTGGCCGAGTATCTGAGCAGGGACGACGCCACGGATTATGCCCCGCCGGAAGATCGCGCCATGCAACCCAACGCGCGGGTTCTGTTCCTGTCGGATTTTCTGGGCCCCTTCGCGCCACTGGAACAGGCGCTGGCCAAGGCCGCGGATCGCGGCGTGCACGGCGTGCTGATGCAGGTGCTTGATCCGGCAGAGGAGGAGTTCCCCTTTGACGGGCGCACGATATTCGAAAGCATCGGCGGCGGTCTGCGGCACGAAACCCTGAAGGCAGGCGCGCTTAGGCAACGCTACCTTGATCGCCTGGCCGAACGGCGCGACGCGTTGGAACACCTCTGCCGCGTGGCAGGCTGGCGCCTCGGCACCCATCACACCGGCGACAGCGCACAGGCGGCCCTGATGTGGCTGTACCATGCCATGGAAAGATCCGGCACATGACAACGATTGCGGGCATCGGCTTCACGGCCCCCTGGTTGCTTCTGGCACTCCTGGCACTGCCGTTGCTCTGGCTGCTTCTGCGGGCAGTCCCGCCTGCCCCGCGCAAACGCCTGTTTCCGGCGGTCACACTGCTGCTGGGGTTGCGCGACGATGACAGTCTTTCGGATCGGACCCCCTGGTGGCTGCTCTTACTGCGGCTGATGGCGGTGGCAGCGGCCATCGTTGGTCTGGCCGGGCCTGTGCTCAACCCAAGCACCGCACCCTCGGGCCGCGGCCCGCTGCTGGTGGTGCTTGATGGCAGCTGGGCCGGCGCCCCGGAATGGGAGCGCACCCGCGAGGAGATCGACCGCCTCCTGGCCGAGGCTGGACGCGCCAATCGACCCGTAGCCGTACTGCGGCTCACCGCACCTCAGCCCCCGCAATTCCAAAGCGCAGTCAGCTGGCGCCGACAGCTGATCGGCGAAACGCCACAGGCCTGGCAACCCTCGCAAGACCAGCTCACGACGGCACAGGCGCAGATAGCAGCAGTTGACGGGGGCTTTGACAGCCTGTGGTTCAGTGACGGCTTGGACTATCCGGGTCGCGATGCGTTGATGGCGACGCTGCGCCAGCGCGGCGAGTTGACCGTCTATCAACATCCCACCCCAAGGCTGGCCCTGCGTCCGGTGGTCTATGTCGACGGCGCGATGGAAATCACGGTCACTCGCAACCACACCCAGATCACCCCCGGCAGTGACCAGACCGTCACCGTGCTTGCCCGTGGGCCGGATCCGGGCGGCACCATGCGGACTCTGGGCGCGGCGACGGTGGATTTTGCCGATACAGATACCGCTGCCGCCAACGGGCTTGAGGCCACCGCCCGCCTGTCCCTGCCCGCTGAGCTGCGCGCACGTATCCGGCTCTTCGAACTGCAGGGTCACCGCAGCGCAGGGGCTATATCGCTTACCGATGACGGTCTGCGCCGCCGCGAGGTGGCGCTGATCTCCAGCCAGAGCGGCAACGAAGGCCTCGCCCTGCTGTCGCCCCTGCACTATCTGCGCAAGGCGCTGGCGCCAAACGCAGACCTGCTGGAAGGCGGGCTGAACGATCTCTTGCCTGCCAACCCGGATGTGATCGTCCTGGCCGATACCGCACGTCTGCCCCCCGATCAGGAGGCAGCGGTGGTGGACTGGGTCAACGAAGGCGGATTGCTCCTGCGGTTTGCCGGTCCCCGGCTGGCCGCCAGCGATACCGCCCGCACCGACGAAGAGCCGCTGCTGCCGGTGCGTCTGCGGATCGGAGGCCGCAGCATTGGCGGCGCCATGAGCTGGGGCGAGCCCAAGACGCTGGCCACCTTTGCCGAAGGCTCTCCTTTCTTCGGGCTGACCATCCCCGAGGACGTCACCGTCAGTTCACAGGTGGTCGCACAACCCGATCCCAGCCTTGCGGAGCGGGTGATTGCGGAACTCTCCGATGGGACGCCGCTGGTGACACGCAAACCGCTCGGCAATGGTCAGATCGTGCTCTTCCATGTCACCGCCAATGCGGAATGGAGCACCCTGCCGCTCTCGGGCCTATTTGTGCAGATGATGGAGCGGCTGGCGGTTTCCTCCGGTGCCAAACCGGCCGAGGCTAAGGATCTGGAGGGCACCACATGGGCGCCGCTTCAGGTGCTCGATGGCTTTGGTGACCTGTCGGATGCCGATGCCCTGCCCGGTGTCGCAGGGCCTGATCTGGTTGCCGCCCTGACCGGCCCCGGCCTGCAACCCGGGCTGTACCAGAACGGAGATCGGCGGATTGCCCGCAATGTCATGCGGGCCGAGGATCAGCTGACGCCAATTGGCTGGCCCGTCGGGCTGCCAATCCTTGGCTATGGTGGCACGCCGGAGCGCCCGCTTGGCGGCATCCTGATCAGCCTCTCCCTGCTGCTGCTGGCGCTCGACGTGATCGCCGCGCTGCTGCTGTCGGGATTACTGACGCGTCGGACACGACCGACCGCACCCAAGGCGCAAAACCTCGCATCGGCCCTGGTCCTCGCCACCTGTATCTGGGCCACCGGCTCCGGCAGCGACCTGCGCAGCCACGCCCAGGGCAACGCCTTGGTGATCGAGCAAACCGACAGCGCGGCCCGGTCCGACGCATCCGATCCCGCAGCAGACGCCCTCGCCGCAGACCGCGCGGCCGAGCTGACGCTGGCCCATGTGCTGACCGGCAACCCGCAGATTGACCAGCTGGCGCGCGACGGCTTGCAAGGGCTGTCCAACACATTGCGATTCCGCACATCGGTTGAACCCTCTCCCCCCGCCGGCGTTGATCTGGAGCGCGACGAGCTGGCGTTCTACCCGCTGCTCTACTGGCCGGTGACCGCCAATCAGCCACTGCCCTCGGGTGCGGCCTACGACCGGCTCAACACCTATCTGCGCACCGGCGGGATGATCCTCTTTGACACCCGCGACGCCGACCTGACCCGCGCCGGTGCCAGCAGCCCGGCAGGGCGGCGCCTGCAACAACTGGCCCTGCGGCTGGACGTGCCGCCACTGGAACCGCTGCCCGCAGATCATGTGCTGACCCGCGCCTTCTATCTGCTACAGGATTTCCCCGGACGCCACAGCCGCGGCACGCTCTGGGTCGAAGCCGCGCCCGCCGATGCCCAGCAGGTGGAAGGCATCCCCTTCCGCAACCTCAATGATGGTGTCACACCGGTTGTCATCGGCGGCAACGACTGGGCCTCCGCCTGGGCCGTGGATGACAACGGCCGCCCTCTGCTGCCAGTGGGGCGCGGCTATACCGGCGAGCGTCAGCGCGAATTGGCCTACCGCTTTGGGGTCAATCTGGTCATGCATGTACTCACTGGCAACTACAAATCCGATCAGGTGCATGTCCCCGCCCTGCTCGATCGGCTGGGGCAATGACATGAGGCTGGACAGATGACACAGACCATCCTCTTTGACCCACTGGTCCCCTGGCCGCTGATCGGCCTGCTTGCGGCGCTGTCGGTTGCGGTGCTGGCTCTGGCGGTCTGGAAACGCCTTGCGGGATGGCCGATGCGTGCGCTCGCCGCTCTGGTGCTGATCGCGGCCCTCAGCGGCCCGGTGTACCAGATCGAAGACCGCGCCGCGCTCAGTGACATCGTTCTGGTGCTTGAGGATAAGACCGCCAGCCAGGCCCTGTCCGACCGCCCCGACCAGACAGGGGCCGCCCGTGCCGCATTGGAGACCGCCCTCAGTCAGCGCCCGAACACCGAGGTTCGCTGGATTGCCGTCGACAGCGTCCCGCCGCGTGATGGCAGCAGCGACAACAGTGGCACCCTGCTGATGGGCGCACTGGCCGAGGCGCTTGCCAATGTGCCGCGCGGTCGGGTTGCCGGGATGATCGCGCTCAGCGATGGCCAGATCCATGACATTGCGCAGACCCCGGCCCTGCCTGCCCCGCTGCATCTGCTGCTGACCGGTCGCCCCAGCGATTGGGACCGGCGGCTGATCGTCAAGAACGCCCCCAGCTTTGCCATCATCGGTGAACCCGTGACCCTGACCCTCAGGATCGAGGATCAGGGCGAGGCCCCCGCAACCGGCAATCTGGCAGAGCTGGCGATTTCCATCGGCGGCGCCGAACCGCAGCGCTTCAACCTGCCTGTCGGTGTCGATTTTGACCTGCCACTGACCCTGCCACATGGGGGGCGCAACGTGATCCAGTTCACCGTCCCCACCGCCGAGGGCGAGCTGACCGATCGCAACAACGCCGCGCTGGTCCAGATCAACGGGGTGCGCGATCGGTTGCGCGTGCTGCTGGTCTCGGGCGAGCCGCATCCGGGCGGGCGCACCTGGCGCAATCTGCTGAAATCCGACAGCGCGGTGGATCTGGTGCATTTCACCATTCTGCGCCCACCGGAAAAACAGGACGGGGTACCGGTCGATGAGCTGTCGCTGATTGCCTTTCCAACGCGGGAGCTGTTTCTGGAAAAGATCAATGATTTCGATCTGATCATCTTTGATCGCTACAAGCGGCGCGGCATCCTGCCGGCGATCTACCTCGACAATGTGGCCGATTATGTTGAACGCGGCGGCGCGGTTCTGGTGGCGGCGGGGCCGGATTTTGCCAGCGCCGACAGCATCTATCGTTCTCCGCTGGCCAGCATCCTGCCTGCCAGCCCCTCGGCGCGGGTGCTGGAGCGCGCCTATCGCCCGGAAATCACCGATCTGGGCCAGCGCCACCCGGTTACCGCCGATCTCACCGGCGCCTCCGACTGGGGCCGCTGGCTGCGGCAGATCGAAGTCGACGTCCCCCAGGGCAATGTCCTGATGAGCGGCCTGGATGACCGCCCGCTGCTGGTTCTGAACCGGGTCGGCGAGGGGCGCGTGGCGCTGCTGGCCTCCGATCATGCCTGGCTCTGGAGCCGGGGATACGAAGGCGGCGGCCCGCAGCTTGAGCTGCTGCGGCGCCTTGCCCATTGGATGATGAAAGAGCCCGAGCTGGAAGAGGACGTCCTGTCAGCCGAGGCAACCGGGCAGCGTATGCGCATCCAGCGCCGCAGCCTGGGCGAAGATGTCGGCGATGTCACGGTCACAAATCCCGATGGCAGCACAGTCACCGTCACGATGACCCAAACCGCGCCCGGCCGCTGGGAAGGCCGCTACGAGGGGCCGGAACCCGGTCTTTACCGACTGGAAGAAGGCAGCCAGTCCACCGTCATCGGCCTCGGCCCTGCGGCGCCGCGTGAATTTGAACAGACCATTGCCACCGGCGATATCATGGCCGCCGCCGTGGCCCAGACCCGTGGCGGCGTGCGCGCGCTGCACGACGGTATCCCGAGCCTGCGCGATGTGCGCGACGGACGCGTTGCCGCTGGACGTGGCTGGATCGGACTGACCCCGCGCGACGCCTATCGCACCGTCTCGGTCAACCAGACGCCGCTGCTTCCCGCTTGGCTGGTGCTGCTGCTGGCCAGCGCGGCGATTCTCGCAGGCTGGCTGCGCGAAGGGCGGCGGTGACCATCAGCCTTTGCGGGGTGCCGGATCTGCGCTACTCACCTGGGCGGGTGATCCGCACACGGGCCTGATCGGAGCGACCATTGCGATCAACCACCACCAGTGTTGAAAATCCGCGCTCCATCCCCGGCAGATCAATGCTGCGGCGGCGGGCGCCGGTCACCACCGGCTTTTGATTGGCCAGCACCAGAAACGGCGCCTCGCCGCCTTTGATCCGCAGCGTGACCTGTCCATCCTCTGCCAGCATCAGCGCCGCACCGTCCGGTGGAAACGCCAGCTGCACCGCGTCAGCGGGCTGGCCACTCGCCCGACCGCCGTCAAAGCGCTGCAAGGGCAGCGGCAGCTCCGAAGTGGCCACCCGCAACGCCGAGCGAGGCGCCGGAGGGAGCGGTGCAAAACCGGTCCCGAGCCGCCCGAAGGCCTCAAACAACAGTGGGGCCGCCAGCTCCGCGCCAAAGGCGCCCGGCACCGGCGTGCCATCGGCCCGGCCAAGCCAGACGCCAACCACATGGCGACCATCCCAGCCAATCGCCCAGGTGTCGCGGTGCCCGTAGGACGTCCCTGTCTTATAGGCCAGCACGCCAGCAGGCGCACCTGCTGGCGGCGGCACATCGCGCAGAACATCGGTGAGATGCCAGGCTGAGACCTCGCTCAACAGGCGTGGCATCCGTTCAAACGACGCCTCCATACGCACCCGCAACCGAGGCCCCTGCCCGCCCGCCGCCAGCCCGGCATAGACCTGCATCAGATCATGCAGCGACAGGCCCACCCCGCCCAGCGCCACCGCCAGTCCCGGCTTGCCGCCGGGCAGTTGCGGTCGCGCGCCACCGCGACGCAGGGCTGACATCAACCGCGCCGGACCCAGCGCCTGCATCACCCGTATTACCGGCGTATTCAGCGATAACTGCAGCGCACGCCGCATCCGCAGGTCGCCGCGATAACCTCCGTCAAAATTCTGTGGCGCATACCCGTCGATATCAATAGGCCCGTCGTGGATCATGGTTTCCGGGTGCGCCAGCCCCTGATCAAAGGCAAGACCATAGACCAGCGGTTTCAGCGTGGACCCCGGCGAACGCGCCGCGCGCGTCATATCCACAAACCCCTGTCGCAGATCATCCTGATATCCGGCTGAGCCGACCGAGGCGAGGATCTCGCCGCTCTGGTGATCGGCCACCAGCACCGCCGCCGACAGCCGGGCGTCCTGCCGCGCGACGGTCTGCGCCAACAGCCGCGCCAGCCGGTGCTGTAATCCGGCCTCCACCGTCAGATCAATCCGCGCAAGCTCCGGCGTCTCGGCTATCACGCGATCCGCCAGATGCGCGGCCATCTGAGGGAAGGGGCGCATTTGCCGGGGGATCCGCGCCCGCTGCGCAGCCTCGGCCGCCTCCACCGGCAAGACGCCTGCGGCTGCCATCCGCGCCAATACCCGGTTGCGGGCCATCTCTGCAGGTTTCGGAGCGCGATCCGGGCGGCGCGCCTCCGGTGCCTGCGGCAAGGCGACCAGCAGCGCCGCCTCCGCCGGAGACAACCGCGACGGCTCCTTGCCGAACCAGGCATAGCTCGCCGCCCGCACGCCTTCCAGATTGCCACCAAAGGGCGCGTGAACCAGATACAGCTCAAGGATCTGCGCCTTGGTCAGGCGCCGCTCCAGCGCCAGCGCCAGCCGAATCTGGCGCAGTTTTCCTGCCCAGCGCCCGGTGCTGCCATCCTCCAGCAGCCGCGCCACCTGCATCGTCAGTGTCGAGCCACCCGAGACCACACGCCGCTGCCACACCGCCTGCGCCGCCGCCCGCAGCAGAGCAAGCGCATCAACGCCGCCATGGTCGTAGAACCGCTTGTCCTCATAGCGCAGCAACATCGCGCGATAGCCCGCGTCGACCTGATCCGGCCGCACCGCCATCCGCCAGATCCCATCGGCAACCGGATAGGCCCGCAGCAACTGGCCGTTTCGGTCGCGCACCTCGGTGGCTGTCTCCGCCAGTGTTGCGGGCATCGGCGTTCGGGCGATCCAGGTCTCGACCCCCAATCCCATCGCAGCAATGGTCACGCATAGGGCAGCCGCCCCTCCCAGCAGCCGCCAGGAGGAGCGCGCCCGTAACCGCATCTTTGGCGCGCGGATCACCGGACCTGCACGCGCCCGGTGCCGGTGCGGGCCCGGCTGGCGGGCCGGTACATATCCTCAACCGACGCCGCCGGGTGGTGGAACAGACCGGGCGTCACCGCCCGCGCCACATAGGCCAGCGTCACCGGCGCCCCGGCCTCGTCGTCGCGGCCCCTCCGCAGATCGACAGCCGCCAGAAACCGGTCCGCACGGAATTCTGCATGTCGCGCGTCGCTCAGCGTCAGCCAGTCTAGCCCGCTCAGATCACCGGATCGCAGCAGGCTGGGATTATCAATCTCCAGCCCCGCAGGCAGCGGATCATTGATCATCAACCGCGCGCCACCCGGCTCAAACGGGACCACCCGCAGCACGGTGACAAAGCGGTCGCCAACCGTGAACTGATCCGGAGCCAGTGCCTCGCCCTCCAGTGTGTAATAGCTCCGCTCGATGCTGTAACCAGTTCCCCCTGCCGGCGCCGCCACCAGCGGAACGCCAAGGGTGGTGAGGGTGATATCGACCTCCTTGCCCGAGGCCGCCGTCAGCGCCATCGGATCGCGATCCTGATCTCCATCCAAGACCTCAACAAATGGCCCGTCCGTCGCCTGTCCATTGACCAACAGACCGGAGCCACCACCGCCCTCGATCAGCGCATGAGCCGCCATCAGCGTCCAGGCGCTTTCCTGCGTGGACAGCAGCCGGCCATCGGCTGTCAGGCCCGCGCTCAGACGACGGCTGTCCACCGCCTGCGAACCGGCCTCGCTGGCCAGGGCCAGAACACCGGCCTGATCGCGGCGCTGGCTGCCATAGTCGGCGCGCCACAGGGTCGGATCGGGATCATCCCCCTGCAACATAGAGGCCGCCCGGGCAAACATCTGATCGGCCCGGCGCTGATCGCCATAGGCCGCCAGCGCCGCCCCGATCTGGGCAACGGCCAGGGGTGTGGCGAAATCCGCAGCCTTAACGTCGGCGTAATAGCGCAGATCGCCCATCGCCGCCTCCCCCTCGCGCGCCAGCACCAGCAGCGCATAGGCGATGTCCTCACCTCCATTCTCGAAATCGGGGGCATAATTCACCCGGTTGCGCAGGTTGTCCAAGGCCTGCCGGAACCGGGTGTCAGCGACCTGATAGCCCTGCACACGCGCGCGGCTCAGAAAATCGCTGGCATAAGCATCCAGCCAGAAATCACCGCTTTCGGCGCGCCACAGACCAAAACCGCCATTGCTGGCCTGCCGCGACAGCACCTGCTGAATGGCGCTGTCAATCCGGGCGGCAACCTGCGGCCCGTCACCCAACCCGGCAGCCTGTGCCACCGACGACAGATACAGCAAGGGCAGCGCCCGGGATGTGATCTGCTCGGTACAGCCATAGGGGTAGAGGTCGAGGCCCGTCAGCAGACCCGGCACGTCGAACCGCGCCAGCGGCCCCGCGGACATCACTGCCCGCGCGCCGCCCGGTCGCAGCCCGGTAAAGACGTCAGATGAGAACAGAAAACTATCCCCCGCCGCCAGCCTGAACCGTCTGGTCGTGGCAACCATCGGATCATTGGCCCGCACCGGCAGGCGCAGCGTCTGGATCAGCGTTTCGCCCTCCGGTGTCGTCACGGCGAGCTCAATCTCCGGATCTCCGACAGCCAGCGCTTCGACCGGCAGCATCAGGGTGGTATCTGCGCCATCGGCCAGCTCCAGGACTTTCGGCAATGTCCCGATCTCAAGCCCGCCGCCAAGGACCCGCGCCGCAAGGCTCAGTCGGCCTGCGAGCCCATCTGCATGAGTGAGCTCCACAAGAACCCGGCTGCTGTCTCCGGGCGCCAGAAAACGCGGGGCATTGGCGCTCACCACGATCGGATCGCGCACCACCATGTCCCGCTCCGCCTGTCCAACCGCATCTTGCGACCAGGCGACAGCCATCACCCGAACCGTGCCGTTAAACGCTGGCAGCGCGATCGGCACCTCGGCCGTTCCATCGGCGTTGACCTTCACCGGACCGGAAAACACCGCCATCAGATCCTGCGTCGGTGGCGGCGACTGCAGTCGCATCCCCGCCCCAGCATCGCCGCCGGAGCGCACCCGGCCCAAGGCGCCGTTGCCACTCTCGATCAGGCGACCGTAGAGATCCCGCAGCTCCATCCCGAGCCGCCGCTGGCCATAGTAATGCGCCAGGGGGTCCGGGCTCTGAAACCCGGTGAGGTTCAATATCCCAAGATCAACCGCCGCCAGCGTCAGCCAGACCTCTTCACCGGGAGCGGCCCCCGCGACCTCGACGCGGGCCAGCTGTGTCCGGCGGGGGCGGGCCACCTCGGGGAGGTCCAAGGTTACCTCCAGCGCCTGGCCCGGGCGAATGACGCGAGCATGGGCAAGCCCCAATGCGCGGGTCGGGGTCTGATCCGCTTTGCCAGCAAGCGGCTGCACCACCATCGCCGAGACATATGCCCCGCTGCCCCAGTCGGCACCAACTGCCAGTGGAATCACCGTCTCCCCGGCGGGAACCTCGACCATCTGGCGGCTGATCAACCGGTTCGACATCACCGAAACCAGAGCCGTGCCAGCCGCGCGGGTGACCAGCCGCAACCGCGCTGTATCGCCGGGCTGGTAACTGTCGCGATCAAGAAAGACGTCCAGCTGGTCGGGCGTATCCGCCCCCTCGTCAGGCACATACCACCCTGCATAGAAATCGGTCGAAGCCGCCACATAGGGCGTGCCCCGATGTTCGATCACCAGCTCATACCGGCCCCAGTCTACCGGCTGCTCCAGCACCAGAGGTGCCGCTGCGCTCAGGGTTGCCTCACCCGTCGCGATCCGGCTGCGCCGGGTGGTCGGCTCCCAGTTCCAGTTGCCGTAGAGCTGATACCACTGGTAGCGGGTTTCCACCCGGTTCAAACTCCATGTGACCGGCATATCCCGCGTGCTACCGTCCGGGGCCAGCGCAATCAGCGAAAACCGCGCCGCATCGCCCTCTGCGACGACCTCTTCAAAAAGCGGCTTGATACCAATCACCGGCCCGTCAGGCTGCATGGGCACAGTCATCTGCCGTTCGACGGGTCGCGCGCCCCCATCGGCCAGCCGGGTGGTCACCTCCGCAATCAGAGGCTGACCCGGCGCGTCAATCTCCGGCAGTGTCACGGTAACCACGCCCAGACCCGAGGCATCGGTGCTCATCCCGCCGAAATAGCGGCTCTGCGGCGCGACGACCTCGTCATGGCGACCAAAGCGATAGCCCGTCCAACCGCTCACCTGTTCCGCCGGGCGCAGGGTCACCTCGCCCTCGATAGTCAGGTCGCGGCCCGGGGCACCAAACAGATACCGCGCTTCGATCCGCAAGGGGGCGCTTGTGCCCGGACGCAGACCTTGGTCGGCTCCTGCCGCCAGCTCTTGCGTGAAATCAATGCGTTCAGGCAGAAAATCCTCGACCAGAATTTGCCTGCTGGCCAGCGCCGGGGCTTCGGGGTCCGACAGGATCGACAACCGCCAGGTTCCGCGCGGTGCCGTATCGCCAATCGGCAGGCGGAACACATGGCCGCCCAGCACCCCCTGATCGGAAACCACCCGGGCGTATTCGACCCCGTCCGGGCGGTTCAGAACCGCGATCAAGGGCACGCCCGGAAGCGCCTCGGCCCTCGGATCACGGGCAAGGGCGGTCGCATGAATCACCTCACCCGCACGATAAGCCCCCCGATCAGTGGTCAGGAACACGTCAATCGGACCCGGCGCCAGACGCCCCTCCACCCCCCGGTCCGACAGATCAAAGGCGGCGTCCCGCAATGAGAGAAAGGCAAAATCGACCTCCGCCGCGTCCTCCTCGCCGCTCAGCGCCATGATGACAGCCGGAGCCGATGCCCCCTCTCCACGGGTCAACCCCGCGTCGAAACGGGCATAGCCGTCAGCGTCGCTGACTGCCGTCCCCAGCACCGCGTTGGCATTGGAGATCAGCTGCAAACGAACGCCCGCGCGCGGCGCGGCATCTGCCAGTCCCTGTACCTGCACATGCAGCCCATCACTGCCCAGCATGGTGCTCAAACCCAGATCGGTCAGCACGAACCATTGGGTTGCCGCAGGCGCCTCATAGGGATCGGCCCCGGGAACCTGCGCGCTCAGCGCATAAAGACCTACCGGCTGATCCGCCAGCGCCTCATCAAGCGGCAGCCGTGTGGTCACCAATTGGTTCAGATCCTGCTGGACCTCCGCGGTGCCGGTCCAGATTTCCTCGGCAATATCGCTGGCGAAATGTTCATCCTGCCACTGCGACAGCGGCCGGGCAAAATAATCCTCCTGTAGGGTTCGCAGCAGGTTGCGATCGCTCACACGGCGCAGGCGCAGATCGAGCGTGGTCGCGTTTACCGTCTCAACCGGCACCGCCACCTGATCTCCCTTGGGCAGCACATAGGACCGCCCGGAGAAACGCACGTTGGGGGCGCGATCCCGCACGTAGTGGGTCAGCGTTACATCCTTGGCCAATGTCTCGCCGGTTGCCGCCGGCAGCCCGCGCCGCAGCATCACCCGGTAGCGGGTGCCATGCTCCACACCGTCAATACACAGCTCGCGCGCGGTCGACTCGGCAACCAGACGCGGATCGGCAAGTTTTACAAAGTCGCTGTAGTCGATCCCGCTGCGTACCAAATCTTCAGAAAATTCGACACAAATGCGGGGCGATGCGCTGTCGCTCTCAACCCGGCTCCCGGTGACACGAAATCCATATTTGGCAATTGCCTCATCCAGACGCAGTGACAGTTTCGCGCTGGTGTCACGATCTGCCGCCAGCCGCAGAACCGCCAGCGCGGCACGTCCCCGCCCCAGCTGTTCCAACGCCTCTGCGGCGGTGATCAATCCGGCCGCCTGCGCCGCCGGCTGCGAACTGCGCAGATAGGCATTGAGCGCCGCGGCAAAGGCCTCTTCATGGGCGCGGCGTTGAGCGGATCCGTTGAGTTCCTGACGCAGCAGCCTGCGGGCATAGTCCAGCCACAGATCGCCGCGATCGCTCAGCACCACAGCCTCGGCAACCCACCGCAGCGCCGCTGCCGACGGCGCCCCCTGCGCCGCAGCAATCAGATCCTCAACGCTGGATCCACCCGTTGGAAAGCGCAGGCCAAGGTTTTCTGCCTGTTTGGACACCGCAGCTAGATCCGCAACCTCCAGCCCCTGCAAGGCCGCGGCGCGCTGTTTGGCCGCCTGCTTCTCTGCCGCACCGGCGAGAAGCTTATGCGCTGAAAACGCCCCGTCATAGGGCGACGGCTGATCCATCGCCGATTTTGGGAAACAGGCGTTTGATCGGCTGTTGAAGGCAAACCCGACACAATCGGCCTGTGCCGAACAAGCCCGCGCGCAACTGCGCATATCGGTGTCAAAAAGCGGCCCAAGATCGGCCCCGAAATGATCGGTGTCGCGCTGAATGACATAGCGCGTTTCCGGAAAAATTGAATCAGCGAAAACAACTAATGGCTGAACAAGCCAACCGCACAAAAGTACAACAAATGAAACAGGCACACGCACAATAGAACCCTCCAGACCTGCCAAGAGGCTGGCACGGGGTTAACGCCATAGCAAGATATCGCAACGTAACAGATGAACTAATCTCAATTTAATCTCTGCCCGCCAAAGTAGGGCAGACAGGTCGTGTTGGTTTTATGTGGAGTTCGCAGGGATGAACCTTGCTGACAGATTGACGGAAGAACGACGCGCGCGTCTCGCGGCGGAGCGCCTGCTTGAATTGAAGCAGGCGGAACTTTCGGCAGCCAACCGCAAACTCGGGCGCCATGCGCTGGCACTGACCCGCCAGATCGGCGTCACCCAGGCCGAGGTCGCGACGGTGCGCGACGAAAACGCCAAGGTGAAATCGGACCTGTCCACCGCCAACGAAAAGGTTGAGCGCGCCGAGCGACGGCTTTGGCATTCCATCCAGGCCTTTCAGGACGGCTTTGCCTTCTTTGATGCCGACAGCAAACTGATCGGCGCCAATGGCGCCTATCTCGACCTGTTCGACGGGCTGGAGGAAGTGGCGCCTGGCGTCTCCTACGTACGGATCCTGCAGATTCTCACCGATGAGGGGCTGGTGAACACCGGAGAACAGGATCCCGATCACTGGCGCGCCCAGATGTCGGAGCGCTGGCTGTCGCCCTCCCCCGAACCTGTGGTCGTACGGATGTGGGACGACCGCTACCTGCGACTGCTGGATCAGCGCGGCCATGGCGGCGATATGGTCAGCCTGGCGCTCGATATCACCTCCACCGTCCAATACGAGGAGGAGCTTGAGGCCGCCCGCGAGCGGGCCGAGGCCGCAAATCGTGCCAAATCCGCCTTCCTGGCCAATATGTCCCATGAGATTCGCACCCCGATGAACGGTGTTGTCGGCATGGCCGAGCTGCTCAGCGACACCAATCTGAACGAGGAACAACAGCTCTACGCCAACACGATCAAAAACTCCGGCGAAGCGCTTTTGGTCATCATCAATGACGTGCTCGACTATTCCAAGATCGAGGCGCAGAAACTGCAGCTGCACCCTGAACCCTTTGATCTGGAGCGCAGTGTGCATGAGGTGCTGATGCTGCTTCAGCCCACGGCACGGGACAAGGGTCTGACACTGCTGCTGGACTACGATCTGTTCCTTCCGACCAGCTTCGTCGGGGATCCAGGACGCATTCGCCAGGTGCTCACCAATCTTGTCGGCAACGCGGTGAAATTCACCTCAGAAGGTCATGTTGCCCTGCAAATCACCGGCATCTCCAATGCTGACGACAAGATCTGTTCGATCCATGTCACCATCGAAGACACCGGCATCGGTATCCCCGCAGAGAAGGTGCAGGACATCTTTGGCGAATTCAATCAGGTCGAGGATGAGCGCAATCGCCAGTTTGAGGGCACCGGCCTTGGCCTTGCGATCTCAAAGCGGCTGATTGAACTGATGGGCGGCGAAATCTGGGTCGAAAGCGAGGAGGGCAAGGGGTCCTGTTTCGGTTTCCGCATGGAGCTGCCACTGGCAGAGGGCGCTTCAACCAGCATCCCGACGCTGCCCAAGGGGCTGTGTCAGGTCGTGGTTATCGAGTCCCAATCGGTCATGCGCGACGTGCTCAGCAAACAGCTGGCGACGCTGGGGCTGGATGTGACGGTCTTTGACAATGGCACCACCGCAATTGCCCAGATGCCTGAGGACGTCGATCTGGTCATCTGCGATGAGCAACTGCCCGATCAGGATGGGGTCGAACTGGCCCGCAAACTGCGCTCCGGCTCCTTTGCCAGTGTGCCGATCCTCATGCTCAGCAGCGACCCCACAGCAGCCAGCAACGCGGTTGTCCAATCCGTGACAGACAGCGTGCTGCTGAAACCGATCCAGCGGGACGAGCTGTTCCAGCGGCTTGTCGACCTGCCCAAGCGTGGATCAGCGGCGCGTGCCGCAGATATGGTTGAGCCGGTTGCAGCCACACCGCAGGTGCTCGACACGGTGGCCACACCGCTGCCGTCAGCGCAGCCAACGGCTCCGGCGCACTCCCCGACCGTGGCGCCGACCCTGGCGCCGGCCCCGATCGCCGCGGCGGTCGATGCCACCCCGACGCCCCGGCTGATGCGGATTCTGGCAGCAGAAGACAACCGGACCAACCAGCTTGTGTTCCGCAAAATGGTGAAAGATCTGAACATAGATCTGCAATTTGCCAGCAACGGGATTGAGGCGGTGGAGGCCTATCAGTCCTTCCAGCCTGACCTGATTTTCATGGATATCTCGATGCCGGTGATGGACGGCAAGGAGGCAACGCAGAAAATCCGCGCGCTGGAACACGGCACCGGCATCTACACGCCGGTTGTCGCCCTCACGGCCCATGCCATGGCCGGCGATTCAGACGGGATTCTCGCCGCAGGTCTGGATCACTACCTGACCAAACCCCTGCGCAAGGCGCTGATCCACGAACGTATTCACGCCTATCTGCCTGCCGAGGCGGCGCCGCTGGCGGATGACGACCTCACCCAGACCGGCGCCGCCTGATCTGCACCGGCCCCGCTCAGCCCGCGCGCAGGAACACCGGCTGATCCGGCTCCGACATCTCCGGCATGTAGCGATAGCCGCCGCTGTCAAAATCCAGCAACGCCGCAGGATCGCTTAGCCGGTTCTGAATGATGTAGCGCGCCATCGCGCCCCGCGCCCGCTTGGCGTAAAAGCTCACCACCTTGGGCGTGCCGTTCTTGTCTTCCATGAAAACAGGCGTCACGACCCGCAGCGCCAGCGCTTCGCGATCAACCGCGCCGAAATACTCCTGGCTGGCGCAGTTCACCAGCACATCGCTGCCCACGGCCTCACCTTGGGCATTCAGCGCATCAGAGATGTCCCGCCCCCAGTAGTCATAGAGATTCTTGCCCTTTGCCGTCTTCAGCCGCGATCCCATCTCCAGCCGGTAGGCCTGCATCGCATCCAGCGGCCGCAGCAGCCCGTAAAGGCCCGACAGAATGCGGAAATGGTCCTGCGCCCAGGCCATTTCCTCCGCGTCCAGAGATCCCGCCTCCAGCCCCTGATAGGTGTCACCCGCAAAGGCCAGCGCGGCCGGGCGCGTGGCATCGCTGCCCGGATCGGCGGTAAAGCTCTGAAATCTCTCGTAGTTCAGCTTTCCCAGATCCTCGCTGATATGCATCAGCTTCATCAGCTCGGCGACCGACAGATCGCGCGCCACGGATGCCAAATCCACCGCCGCGTCGTGCATGGCGGGCCATGTCATCTCAACGTCGCGTTCGCTCCAGTCCAGCTTTTTGGCCGGAGAAGTCACTACCAGCATATTCTGCCCCCATCTGTTCTGGACAAGACCTAGCCCGCGCCGCGCAAGACGTCCAGAAACGCCGCTGCAAAACGTTCCGCGCGGCGCTCGCCTAACAGCCTTGTGATGGCGATTTCAGTCTGCGGACGGACCTGCGCCAGCTTCGCCAGCTGCGCCGCAGAACAGCTCAGCGGTTTCTCGGTTCCGTCGCTGCCCCGCGCCAGCTCCGCCTGCACAGCCATCAACGCATCATAAACCGATCCGGCATCGCGCCCGGCCAGCTTGCGCCGCATCGGGTGCAGCGCCGCGCTCTCGCCGGTGATCACCGACAGGAAATCGCTGCCATACCGCTCCAGTTTCTTCGCCCCGACACCGCCGATCCGCGCCATTTTATCCAGCGTATCGGGCCGGGTTTCGGCCATCTCGATCAGCGTGCGATCCGCAAAGATAACATAAGCCGGCACTTTCTGCGCCTCGGCCAGCGCGCGCCGCTTGGCTTTCAGTGCCGACAACAGCGGCGCGTCCTCATCCGACACCAGCGCCTTTACCGCAGGGCTGCGCTTGGCAGAGCTGATGGTGTCGCGGCGCAGCGCAATGTCCTGTTCACCGCGCAGAACCGGCAGCGCCGCCTCGGTCATCCGCAGCGCGCCATGGCGTTCGGGATCGGGGCGCACCAGATCATGCCCCATCATCTGCCGGAACACCGCCTGCCACTGTCGCTTGCCATATTCCTTGCCACAGCCAAAGACCGACAGATCGTCATGCCGCTTGTCACGCACCCGGTCGGTCGCATTGCCCACCAGAATGTCGATCAGATGTCCCGATCCATAGGTCTCGTTCGTTCGCAGGATCGCCGACAGCGCCTTGCGCACCGCCGTGGTGCCGTCGAACACATCCACCGGCTGGTCGCAGAGATCACAGTTGCCGCAGGGCTCAGCCGCCTCGCCGAAATAGGCCAGCAGGGTCTGGCGGCGGCATTTCAGCGCTTCGGCCAGTCCGAGCAGCGCATTCAGCCGGGCATGGTCTGCACTGCGGCGGTCCGGCGGCGCCAGACCCTCGTCGATCTGACTGCGACGCAGTCGAATATCTTCCGGCCCGAACAGCGTCAGCGTCTCGGCAGGCGCGCCGTCGCGGCCACCGCGTCCGATTTCCTGATAATAGGCCTCGATGGATTTGGGCAGATCCGCATGGGCGACCCAGCGAATATCGGGCTTGTCGATCCCCATGCCGAAGGCCACCGTGGCCACAACGATCAGACCGTCCTCGCGGGCAAAGCGCGTCTCCACCCCGCGCCGGTCCTCGGCGTCCATGCCACCGTGATAATAACAGGCGGCGTGGCCCGCCTCGCGCAGCCCCGCCGCCAGCGCTTCGGTCTTGGCACGTGTCCCACAATAGACGATGCCGGATTGACCTTTTCGGGCGGCCGCAAACTCGAGTATCTGACGGCGCGGGCTGTCTTTGGTGGCAAAGGCAAGATGGATATTGGGCCGGTCAAAGCCGCGCAGGAAACTGCGCGGTGCGACACCATCAAACAGCTTCTCGACAATCTCTTCGCGGGTTTCCTGATCTGCGGTCGCGGTAAAGGCCGCCAGCGGCACGTCCAGCGCCCGCCGCAATTCACCAATCCGCAGGTAATCGGGGCGGAAATCATGGCCCCACTGGCTGACGCAATGCGCCTCATCCACCGCGATGAGGCTGACACCGATCCGCCGCAGCATCCCCATCGCCGCCCCGGAGGCCAGCCGTTCCGGCGCCATATACAGAAGCTTTAGCCGCCCCTCCTCGATGGACTGCCAGACCGCCTCGGTTTCTTCGTCGGTATTGCCCGAGGTGAGCGCCCCGGCGGTCACGCCAACCTCCTGCAACGCCCGCACCTGATCGCGCATCAATGCAATCAGCGGCGAGATCACCACCGTGACCCCCTCACGCAGCAGAGCAGGCAGTTGGAAGCACAGGGATTTGCCGCCGCCGGTTGGCATGATCGCCAGCACATTTTCACCGGCGGTCACGGCGTCGACGATCTCCTCCTGCCCCGGGCGAAACCCGTCAAAGCCAAAGATTTCCCGCAACAGCGGCGTCGCGCCAGTAGCACAGGCAGCGGTGACGGATGTGCCAGTGGAGGTCGCCCCGGTCGGAGCGGTCATTTCCGGCTGCAATGCGGACATGGGGGCTGGGGGCCTCGTTTTGTGTTCTGCTCGTCTTGGCAGCTACAATCCCACAACGGGATTCGACCCACAAGGGTGCGCACCCCCGACCGTCAGACAAGTGGCACCGAAAAGACCGCCGCAGGCCGATGCCTGGGCGGTCCATCCGCATCAATCGCCGCGCCGCGATCAGAGCGATCGCCGCGCCTCGGCCCATTGGGTCAATAGAACATGGCGATATTGTTGGTCAGAATAATCCGCAGCGCATAAACGGCGATCAGCACCACCAGCGGCGCCAGATCAAGGCCCTGCATATTGGGCAAAATGCGGCGCACTGGCGCATAAAGCGGCTCTAACAAGCGGTTCAGACCATACCAGACCTGCGCCACAAATTGCTGATTGAGGTTCAGAACCTGAAAATTGATCAGCCAGCTCATGATCACATGGGCAATGATGAAGAACCAGACGATGTCCAGGATCAGCATCAGAATTTGAAACAGCGACAGCATCTCTTTGATTTCCCTTTTTGGAGCCTGTCCACAGGTAAGCGCGCCCGCGCAAAATCGCAAGACTGCCGCGAGGTTGCGGTTGACGCGCTGTAAACAGATGGCAACACGGGCACATCACACAGGAGAGCGCGCCCATGTTTCCCATCGTCCGCCTGATCAAGGATCTGCTGGTTGCCCGCCGGATGCCGCCGCTGGATCTGACCGACACCCATGTTTCCCGCCACATCTGCTGGCCCTGGGATCTGGATATCTGGATGGAGCTCAACAACGGCCGTGCGATGACGCTCTATGATCTGGGCCGTACCATGCTGGCCCAGCGTGTCGGCCTGATCGGTGCCCTGCGCAGCCGTCGCTGGGGCATGACGGTTGCGGGCACCACGGTGCGGTTTCGCCGCCGCATCCGCGGCTTTGAACGGTTCGAGATGCGCAGCCGGGCAGTGGCCTGGGACGATCGCTTCATCTATCTGGAACAATCCATGTGGAAATCCAACGGCGACTGCGCCAGCCACGTGATGCTGCGCACCGCCATCACCGATGCCAAGGGGATCGTCGCACCGCAGGAGGTGCTCAAAACCATCGGTCGCACCGACAGCCTCGCCCCGGAGATGCCCGCCTGGATCAAGGCCTGGTGCGAGGCGGACGCAGGCCGCCCCTGGCCACCGATGATGGCGGATCCAGCCCCTGCGGCGCCCGAAACCCTCCAAAACGGCTAGGGTCGGCCCGCCGCAGCATCCGGCCGCACAGCATACGGCTGTACGAAGGACCAGCGCGATCTACCACAGCTCAACGCAGGACACGCTTGCCTAACCCCATACCGGCCTGTCATACCAAAAGGTAACGACAAAAGACCACGACAGGCATCGGGCGAGGGACGACGAGGCATGACGCAGATATCCATGCGCAAGCGCATCTGGGGCTGGTGGGCCTTTGACTGGGCCAGTCAGCCCTATCACACGCTGCTGGTCACCTTTGTCTTTGCGCCCTTCTTCGCAGCCGTTGCCGCCGAGTATTACCTGACCCAGGGTCTCGCGGATGAGGCGGCAAAGGCGCAGGCGCAGACGGTCTGGTCGATGTGCCTCACCATCACCGGCCTGATGATCGGCCTTGGCGGGCCGTTTCTGGGCGCGCTTGCGGATATCTCCGGGCGCAAAATGCCCTGGATCATGATGTTTTCGCTGATGTATGTGACCGGCGCCTGGGGCCTGTGGTTCATGGACCCAGACGGATCAAACCTCTGGTGGATGCTCATCAGCTTTGGCTTCGGCTTTATCGGCGCGGAATTTGCGCTGATCTTTGTCAATGCGCAGCTGCCCTCTCTCGGCAACAAGGAAGACGTCGGCACCATCTCAGGCACCGGCTTTGCTATCGGATACCTTGGCGGGGTGATCGCGCTTTTCCTGATGCTCACATTGTTCGTCGAACAGGGGAATGGCAAAACCCTGATCGGGATTGATCCCATTCTGGGGCTGGATGCGGAGACCCGCGAAGGCACCCGCGCCGCAGGTCCGCTGACAGCGATCTGGTTTGCGCTCTTTATCATCCCCTATTTCCGCTGGGTGCGCGACGATGCCATCACCGGCGCGCGCGGGCGGTTTGGCGATGCCATCCGTTCCGTTGGTCGCGCCGTCCGCAGTCTGCGCCATCGCGCCAGCCTGACCGGCTATCTGATCTCCTCGATGCTCTACCGGGATGCGCTGAACGGGCTTTATGCCTTTGGCGGAATTTACGCGCGGCTGGTGCTGGGCTGGGAAATCACCCTGATCGGCGTCTTCGGCATCATCGCCGTGATTTCCTCGGCGCTGTTCAGCTGGCTCGGCGGGCTGGCAGATCGCCGCTTTGGCCCGAAACCGGTCATCACCACCGCAATTCTGATCCTGACAACCGTCTGTTTCCTGGTCGTCAACATGTCCCGCGACCAGTTCTTTGGCCTCTCTCTCTCCGAAGGCTCCGGCCTGCCTGACGCCGTCTTCTTTGCCTGCGGTGTGCTGATCGGTGGCTTTGGTGGTATCCTTCAG
The DNA here is from genome assembly GCF_048056095.1 of Phaeobacter sp. JH20_34. Taxonomy (NCBI): domain Bacteria; kingdom Pseudomonadati; phylum Pseudomonadota; class Alphaproteobacteria; order Rhodobacterales; family Roseobacteraceae; genus Phaeobacter; species Phaeobacter sp. JH20_34. Next base: position 197,419 of record NZ_JAYMWT010000023.1, read on the forward strand.
GCCGCCAGCCGCAGCCTCATGGTCCGCCACACCACGCCCGAGAACGCGACCGAGGCCTTCGGTCTTTATGGCCTTTCGGGTCGCGCCACAGCCTTTCTGGCACCGGCCCTGATCGGAATAGCCACCACGCTCACCGGCAGTGCCCGCCTCGGCATTGCACCGGTTATTCTATTGTTCATTATCGGGCTCATCGTTCTGCGCTGGGTCAATGCAGAAGGAGACCAGAGTTGAAGTTCAGTCGATACATCACCCTCACCGCCCTCCTGTTGACAGCCTGCGCCCCCGCCGGGGACAGCCGATCACCCTCCGCCAATCCGGTGGTCAGCCGCTCTGCAAACTCGGACGTACCCGCAAAGCAGCTGTTCGGTGCCAAACGCGCAGGCTCCGCGCAGAAACCCGCACCGCATGGCTCCTACGCCAAGGGCTGCGTGGCCGGGGCAGAACAGCTGCCCCAGACCGGCCCGACCTGGCAGGCGATGCGCCTGTCGCGCAACCGCAACTGGGGCCATCCCGAAACCATCGACTTTATCAAGGATCTGAGCCACGTTGCCGCCCGCCAGAGCGGCTGGAACGGGCTCTATGTCGGCGATATCAGCCAGCCGCGCGGCGGCCCGATGCTGTCCGGGCACCGCAGTCATCAGGTGGGTCTGGACGCCGATATCTGGATGCTGCCGGCCAAGCGCCTCGACCTCTCCGTCGACGAACGCGAGAAAATCTCCTCGATCTCCCTGCGCCGGGCCAATGGTGCCTACACCAATTCCAGCTGGTCACCCCAGCACCACGCCATCCTGCGCGCCGCCGCCAAGGATGACCGCGTGGCGCGGATCTTTGTTTTCCCCGGCGCCAAGGTCCAGATGTGCAACGACGAGAAGGGCAACCGCGACTGGCTGCGCAAGGTCCGGCCCTGGTATGGCCATCACTACCACTTCCACGTCCGGCTGAAATGCCCGGCCGGCGCGCGCGGCTGTGTCGATCAGGATCCGCCCCCGCGCGGCGACGGCTGCGATGACGCGCGCCAGTGGGTGAAGGACATCCTGAATCCGCCGCCGCCAAAACCGCGCGACCCCAATGCGCCGCCGCCCAAACCCCGGCGTGAATACACTCTTTCGGACCTGCCTCAGCAATGCGCCGCCGTTCTGCAATCAAACTGAGCCTCGGGCTGGCAGCGGCGCTGACCATCTCTCTGACGGCGCTGCTGGCCTATCGGCCCGTCGCCTCGGCCGCACAGCCGGGCGGGGCGCAGTTCATCGCGGCCTATCGCTGGACCCACCCGGCCAAATGGTTCGGCGGGTTCTCCGCCCTGTCGCTGTCGCCGGACGGGGCGCAGATGACCGTGGTCAGCGATCGGGCCACCATCGTCACCGCCCGCATTCAGCGCGGAACCGCGGCACTGCACCCCATCGAGGCCATCACACCGACCGAGGCCCATAAGCTGCGCGCATCAGACGGCGCGATCCTGCGCGGGCGGATCGTCGACGCAGAAGGCCTCGCCATCGCGCGTGACGGCACCCTCTTCATCTCCTTTGAAGGCGTCTCGCGCGTGGCCCGGCACCGCCGGGGTGACAGTCGCGCCGAGGTGCTGCCCCGCCCAAAGGCCTTTCGCCGCCTGCCCCTGAACAAGGCGCTGGAGGCCCTCGCCATCGACGGCAAGGGCCATCTCTACACGCTGCCGGAACGCGCCCTGACCGAGGCGGGAGATATCCCCGTCTGGCGGTGGAATGGCAGCCGCTGGGACCGTCCCTTTGATCTGCCGAGCCGGGGAAAATTCCTCCCTGTGGGCGCCGATTTCGGCCCTGACGGCCGCTTCTACCTCCTGGAACGCGACTTTGGCTTCATCGGCTTTCGCAGCCGCCTGCGGCGCTGGGACATCACCGCCGATGGCATCAGCGGCGAGGTCACATTGCTGCAAACCGGTCTCGGTCTGCACGACAATCTGGAGGGCGTCTCGATCTGGCGCGACAGCAGCGGCGCGCTGCGCGCCACCATGGTCTCCGACGACAACTTCAAATCGCTGCAACGCACCGAACTGGTGGAATACCGGCTGCCCGATTAGGCCACCACCGGTGCGACAGCAGGCAATACCTGACAAATCTCTTGCCCAAACAGGGGCTTTTCCGCTATTGGGCCTGATCTTTCGCATCGGCGAAACAAGTCTCCGCGACCTTGTCTAAAAAACGGACTGCAAAATGACACGCTCTTACCTTCCTGGCATTCTTGCCATGGCCGCTGTTGTTGTGGCCTCCAACATCCTGGTGCAATTCCTGTTCGGCCAATGGCTGACCTGGGGCGCCTTCACCTATCCCATCGCCTTCCTCGTGACCGATGTGACCAACCGCGTCTATGGCACCAGACCCGCTCGCAAGGTGGTGCTGGCCGGTTTTGTCGTTGGCGTCATCTGCTCGCTGATCGGCACCCAGATCATGGGCGAATTCGGCCCCCTCGTGACCCTGCGCATCGCCATCGCCTCCGGCCTTGCCTTCCTCACAGCACAGCTGCTGGACGTCTCGATCTTTGCCGCCCTGCGCAATGGCGCCTGGTGGCGGGCACCGCTGGCCTCGACCTTGATCGGCGCCACGGTCGACACCGCGCTGTTCTTCAGCATCGCCTTTTCCGGCGCTCTGGTCTGGCTGGAACCCGGCAATGATGTCAGCTGGGCCGGTGAAATGCTGCCGATCCTCGGCACTGGCCCCGTCGCCCCGCTCTGGGTCTCGCTTGCTGTTGCCGACTGGGGCGTGAAAGTGGCACTGGCGCTGCTGGCGCTCGTCCCCTTCCGCCTGATCGTGGCACGTCTTACACGGTCGCAGGCCAGCGTTAACTGACAGCCGTCTTTTTATTTGGAGATCTTCCGGTTCCGTGCCACCATCCAAGACAGCGGAAACAGAGAGAAAAGGAGGTGATCCAGTGTCAAGAAAGGTATTGGAGCAAGGCGTAGCAACAACCGGAGCGGCGGCCCTCTGAGGCAGCCCTCTCTGGCAGTCGCCATCCGGCTGGGTTTCAGACCCTAACCTGCCTTTGCTCTTACAGACTTTCGGAAAGGGCCGCCTCCGTCGGGGCGGCCCTTTTTGCGTCACGCGATGCCCTCCGGTGACCTCCCAGCCACGGCTTTCGCTTGGACCTTGGCGATACGGCAGATTATGGTTCGCCCATGTTGCACATTACCGACACCATCGCCCTACAGGACTGGGAATTGACCGAAAGCTTTATGCGCGCCTCAGGTCCCGGCGGGCAGAACGTGAACAAGGTCTCCTCCGCCGTCGAACTGCGGTTCGAGGCCGCACGCTCCCCGGCGCTCAGCCCGGCGGTGAAATCGCGCCTGAAACGGCTGGCCGGCCGCCGCTGGACCAAGGATGGCGCGATCATCCTGCAATGCGACGAAACCCGCTCGCAGCAGCGCAACCGTGATCTGGTGCGCGAACGCCTGGCCGAACTGATCCGCCAGGCCCTGATTGCCCCCAAACGCCGCATTGCCACCAAACCCACCCGCGGCTCGGTACGCCGCCGTCTGGAGGCCAAACGCCAGCGCGGCGACATCAAGGCGACGCGCGGTAAGATCGACCCAGACTGAGACAGGCGATTGCGCTGCTCCCCGGTCTCCGCCAAGCTGCCGCCGAGTCAATTCGGGGAGAGAACATATGCGGCTGGCAGGGAAATGCGCCATTGTAACCGGCGGGGCGTCAGGCTTTGGCGCCGGCATCGTCACCAAATTCCTGCAGGAGGGCGCGCGGGTGATGATTGCCGATATCAACGCCGACGCCGCCGCACAGGCCGCAGAACAGGCCCGCAACAGCCATGGCACAGATCGGGCATTTGCCCAGACCGTCGATGTCTCCGACCGCGCCTCGGTCGATCAGATGGCGGCCACGGCGCTGGATCAATTCGGACAGGTCGATATTCTGGTCAACAACGCTGGTGTCAGCCACCTGCCGACGCCGCTTGAAAACGTCAGCGAAGAGGATTTCGACCGCGTCTTTGCCGTCAATATGAAATCCGTCTACCTGACCGCCCGCGCATTGGTGCCGCATATGAAGGCGCGCCACTCCGGCGCCATCCTGAATGTCGCCTCCACCGCCGGCATCTCACCCCGTCCCAATCTCAACTGGTACAACGCCTCCAAGGGCTGGATGATCACCGCAACCCGCACCATGGCGGTTGAGCTTGCCGCCGCCGGGGTGCGGGTCAATGCGATCAACCCGGTCGCGGGCGAAACTCCGCTGCTGAAAACCTTCATGGGAGAGGATACGCCGGAAATCCGCGCCAAATTCCTCTCCACCATTCCAATCGGCCGCTTTTCCACCCCGGAGGATATGGGCAATGCCGCCTGCTACCTCTGCTCGGATGAGGCCAGCATGGTGACCGGCGTCGCGCTGGAGGTCGACGGCGGGCGCTGTATCTGACCGCCCAAGCCCGACCAAATATCCGACCCGCATGTCATCTTTCCAGAAATACTCCCGCCGGAGGCCGCGCGCGCCAGCGCGCCCCTGCCATAATCTGCCCCAGATGCCCGCCCCAACAGGAGACACCCGATGAAACCCGGCCCGCGCAACCTGATCACCGACGTTCCCGGCCTCAAGGTTGGCAATGCCCAAGACCGGCGGCTGAAATCCGGCACCACCGTGCTGACCGCCGATCGGCCCTTTACGGCCGGGGTGCATGTGATGGGCGGCGCGCCGGGCACCCGCGAAACCGATCTGCTGGCACCGGACAAATCCGTCGCTCAGATTGATGCGCTGGTGCTCTCCGGCGGCTCCGCCTTCGGGCTGGATGCCTGCTCCGGCGTGGTCGCAGGGCTGCGCGCCGCCGGGCGGGGCTTTGCCGTGGGGCCTGCGCGCGTGCCGATCGTACCGGGTGCGATCCTCTTTGACCTCCTGAACGGCGGCGATAAGGACTGGTCGGAAAACCCCTATGCCGCCCTCGGTCGCGCCGCCTATGAAGCGGCTGATCACGGCTTTGCCCTTGGCACCGTCGGGGCGGGCACCGGAGCACTTGCGGCACGACTCAAGGGTGGGCTCGGATCGGCCTCCTTTGTCCTGCCGGACGGCACCACCGTCGGTGCGCTGGTCGCGGCCAATCCGCTCGGTTCGGTCACCACACCGGGAGACCGCCATTTCTGGGCCGCTCCCTATGAAATTGACGGGGAGTTCGGCGGTGCAGGCGTCGATCCCACCACCGGCTTCACCACCCCCGCCCCGAGCCTCAAGATCGCCGCCATGCAGGCGCTGGCGCAGGGCACCGAACTGCCGACCGAGGGCAGCAATACCACCATTGCCATTGTCGCGACCGACGCGGCGCTGAGCAAATCGCAATGCCAGCGGCTCGCCATTGCCGCCCATGACGGCATCGGACGCGCCATCGTACCGGCACATTCCCCCGGCGACGGCGATCTGGTTTTTGCGGTCAGCACCGCAGATCCGGCAAAGACCATCAGCGACGGTGATCTGGGCGCTGATCTGGGCGCCATCGGACATACCGCCGCCCTCTGCCTCAGTCGCGCCATCGCCCGCGCTGCCGCGCTCGCGCATGCCGAACCCGGCGATCTGCTGCCCTCTTGGCAGGACATGTGACGCCACGGCCTCCCCTTGACCTCGGCGCGATCTGACACAGGTGAACGGTCGCAGCGCCCGACCGAGAGCCAACGCGGCAATACGCCCGTTTGACTTTCCTGCAGATCCGGCGCGTATTGATCGAGCCAACTCAATTTTGGAGCAAGCGACATGAAACTTCTGACTGCTGTAGCGGCCCTTGGCCTGATTGCAGCCCCTGCCTTTGCCGAAGGCGACGCCGACAAGGGCGAAACGGGCTTCAACAAGTGCAAATCCTGCCACATGGTTGTCTCGGACAGCGGTGACGTGATCATCAAGGGCGGCAAAACCGGCCCGAACCTCTGGGGCGTCGTCGGCCGCACCGCCGGCACCGCGGACGGCTACAAATACGGCGACGACATGGTGGCCGCAGGCGAACAGGGGCTGGTATGGGACGAAGAGAGCTTCGCCGCCTATACCGCCGATCCCAAGGCTTTCCTGCGCGATTATCTGGATGATTCCAAAGCGAAATCCAAAATGTCCTTCCGCCTGAAGAAAGGCGCCGAAGACATCTATGCCTTCCTCGCGATGCATGGCCCCGCTGATGCCGCCGAAGGCGACGCAGACGCCACCACAGATGAGACCGCGACCAACTGATCCCGGTCCCCTGACACGACAGCAAAAGCCGCGCGCCCCTGGCCGCGGCTTTTCGCACAATTGCCTTTCGTTTTCTGCTGGGATATTGACCGTTCCGCGTCGGCACCCGCAACCACGCACCCGCAACTCTGGCCAGCCTTGGTTGCGGGATTGACCTCCACCCGATGACAACCATATCTGCCCGATGGCCGCACAGCCCAGCCCCTTGCACAATCCTTGCGAGCTCCTGCAATGACCCACCTGATCCCCGCCTGGGTGAATGGCACCCTGACGCCGGTTGAAAAGCTGGCTGCCCATGAACAGGGGCTGAAGCACAAGGCCGTTTCGGTCTTTGTGGTCAAGGGCGGCGAAATCCTGATGCAGCGCCGCGCTCTGGGCAAATACCATACCCCCGGTCTGTGGGCGAACACCTGCTGCACCCATCCGCAATGGGATGAATCCTCCTCCGCCTGCGCGGTCCGCCGGATGCAGGAGGAGTTGGGCATCACCGGCCTCTACCCCGAGTTTCGCCATCACCTCGAATACCGCGCCGATGTCGGCAACGGGCTGATCGAACATGAGGTGGTTGATGTCTTTCTCGCCCATGCCCACCGCGCGCCGCAGCTCACCCCCAACCCGGACGAGGTGATGGAGACCCGCTGGGTCGATTACCACGACCTTCTGGCCGAGGTGAAGCGCCACCCGGATCGCTTCACACCCTGGCTCAAGATCTACCTCAACAGCTATTCCGACGTGATCTTCGGCCCCGACCTCAGCCTCGGCAGCAGCGAGGACAGCTGACCATCCGCGGCTATCAGGCTCTAACCAAGGCATCTGCCCCCCTTGCCCCGATGCGGGTGCCGTGATTCTAATATCGGCATTTCGACAGCGCACAAGAGGACAGGCCAGATGACAGTGATGATTGCGGGGGCCGGGATCGCGGGGCTCACACTTGGCCTCACCCTGCACGAGCTGGGTGTGCCCTTCCACATCTACGAGGCCACCGAAACGCTGAAACCGATGGGCGTCGGCATCAATCTGCAACCCAATGCGGTGCGCGAGCTCTTCGATCTGGGGTTGGAGGCCGAGCTCTCCGCCATCGGCGTCCGCACACGGCAGCTGGGATTTTATTCCAAACTGGGCAACACCATCTGGGAGGAGCCGCGCGGCCAGGCGGCGGGCTACAGCTGGCCGCAGTTTTCCGTCCATCGCGGCGCCTTGCAGATGATGCTCTATCACGCGCTCCTCGCCCGCGCGGGCGACAGCGTCCTCACCACCGGCGCGCGGGCGGCGGGATATGAGCTCACAGATCTCGGCGTCACCCTGCATCTGGACGGCGGGCGCGGCGCGCAGGGCAATCTCCTGATCGGCGCCGACGGCATCCATTCCGCCATCCGCGCGCAGATGTATCCGGGTGAGGGCGCACCGATCTGGAACGGTCGCATCCTGTGGCGCGCCACCACACAGGCCCCGGCCTTCCACGGCGGCGCGGCCATGGCAATGATCGGCCATAACCACCTGCGGCTGGTGGCCTATCCGATCAGCGCGCCCGACGCCGACGGCAAGGCGGTAATCAACTGGATCGCAGAGAAACAATTCGATCCCGGTGTGCCCCGGAACAAGGAAAGCTGGAACCGCGCTGCCGACATAGATGACATTCTGCCGGATTTTGCCGATTGGCGCTTTGACTGGATCGACGTGCCCGCGCTGATCACCGGAGCTGAAACCGTCTATGAATATCCAATGGTGGACCGCGACCCGCTACCATGCTGGCAGGATGGTCCGGTCAGCCTGATGGGCGACGCCGCACATCCGACCTATCCGGTCGGGTCTAACGGCGCCAGCCAGGCCATTGTCGACGCCCGCGTGATTGGCGCCCAGATGCTGACCCATGGCGCAACACCTGAGGCCCTCACCCGCTACGAAAACGCCCTGCGTCCCGTCACCACCGCCGTTGGCATGGCCAACCGCGCAGGGGGAGGCCCCGACGGCGTGTTGCAACAGGTCGAGGATCTCTGCGGCGGGGAGTTCACCGACATCAACGACGTGATCCCGCAGGATCAGCTCGCCGCCCATGCCGCGAAATACAAATCCATCGCCGGGTTTTCGATCGAAGAGCTGAACGCCCGCCCCCGCACCATACCCGCAGGCACCCGCATCAACTGAGGCGACCGGGCGCCGCGCATCGCGCGGCGCCACCCCCAACTGGGCAGACACAGTCCACGACTGTGACGGAACAGGCGGGAGCGCCCGCCTGCGGCAATGTCAGACGCCGATCACTGCCTCAACCGCGCGTTTCCAGCGCCCATAGGCGGCGCTGCGCCGGTCTTCATCCATCGCCGGGGTGAATTGCTGATCCAGCGCCCAGGTCTCGGCAAACCCGGCCTGATCGGGATAGACACCGGCCCGCATCCCCGCCAGCCAGGCGGCCCCAAGCGCGGTGGTTTCCTGCATCACCGGCCGATCCACAGCCGCCCCCAACAGATCCGCCAGGCTCTGCATGGTCCAGTTGCTGGCACTCATGCCGCCATCCACCCGCAGGGTGACCAGACTCTCGCCTTGCCAATCCGCCCGCATCGCCTCCCAGAGGTCACGGGTCTGATAGGCCACGCTCTGCAACGCCGCGCGGGCAAATTCCGCAGGCCCCGAGCTGCGGGTCAGACCGAACATCCCACCCCGGCAATCGGGTTTCCAATAAGGCGCACCAAGCCCGGTAAAGGCCGGCACCAGAATGACGTCCTGACCGGGATCGGCATTGCGCGCCAACGCACCGCTCTCCTGGGCCGAGCCGATAATGCCCAGACCGTCGCGCAGCCATTGCACCGCCGCACCGGCGATGAAAATGGACCCCTCCAGCGCATAGGTCGGCGCGCCGTCCAGCTGATAGGCAATGGTGGTCAGCATCCGGTTCTGCGACACAACCGGCGTATCACCGGTGTTCAGCAGCGCAAAACAGCCCGTGCCATAGGTCGATTTCATCATCCCCGGCTGGAAACAGGCCTGCCCGATGGTGGCCGCCTGCTGATCGCCGGCAACCCCCAAAATGGCGATCTCGCCGCCGAGGAACTCTGCCTTGGTGGTGCCGAAATCTGCGGCACAATCCTTGACCTCCGGCAACATCCCGCGCGGCACCCCGAGAAAGCCGCAGATCTCGCTGCTCCAGCGCCCCTTGCGGATATCATACATCAGCGTCCGCGCCGCATTGGTCGCATCGGTCACATGGGAGGCGCCACCGGTCAGCCGCCAGATCAGAAAGCTGTCGACAGTGCCAAACAGCAGATCTCCCGCCTCGGCCCGGGCGCGGGCATCTGGAACAGTGTCCAGAATCCACTTCAGCTTGGTGCCCGAGAAATAGGGATCCAGCAGCAGCCCGGTTTTCTGGCGCACGCTGTCCTCGTGGCCCGCGGCGCGCAGCTCTTCGCAGATGGCGCTGGTGCGGCGGTCCTGCCAGACAATGGCATTGTGGACCGCCTTGCCGCTGTGGCGATCCCAGACCACCGTGGTTTCGCGCTGGTTGGTGATGCCGATGCCGGCAATATCCGCCGCCTTGACGTCCTGCGCCTGCATCACCTGCCGACAGACATCCAGCGTCGTGCTCCACAGATCCTCCGGATCATGCTCGACCCAGCCGGCCTGCGGAAAATGCTGCGGGAATTCCTGCTGCGCGGATCCCACCGCCTGCATCTTATCATCGAACAGGATCGCTCTGGTCGAGGTCGTGCCCTGATCAATCGCCAGAATATACGTCATCTTGCCCCTCCCCTGGGTCGTTTGGAGCAGAGATTAGACGTAAAACTGCGACCGCTACCAGCCCCTACTAATCATTTAGTTGATCAACCGCGATATTGTCGATCAACCGGATGCCATCCAGCCAGGCAGCCGCCAGCAGCCGGGCCGGGCGGTCGGGGCGGACAAGCGGGGCCAGCGTCTCGGCACAGCGCAGGTCCAGATATTCGATCTCGCCAAAACCGGCCGCGGCCAGTCGCGCACGCGCGCTCTCGACAAGCGCGCCAAACTCGGCCCCACCGCGCAGCTGCCCGGCCAGTTCGCTAAGCACCGGATAAAGCTGCCCCGCCTTGCCCAGCGCCTCGGCTGACAGGCGCATATTGCGCGAGGACATCGCCAGCCCGGAGGCTTCGCGCACCGTGGCACAGCCCTGCACGGTGATCGGAATATCCAGATCCCGCGCCATACGGGTGACCACCATCAGCTGCTGATAATCCTTCTCGCCGAAAAATGCCTGATCGGCGCCGCTTTGCAGAAACAGCTTCGCCACCACCGTCGCCACCCCGTCAAAATGACCCGGACGAAACTCGCCCTCCAGCACATCGGTCAGCCCCGCCACCGACACCGTGGTCGCATAGCCTTCGGGGTAGATCTGATCCGGGTCGGGCACATAGATGGCATCTACCCCGTAGGGCGCCAGTTTCTCCGCGTCGGTCAGTTCAGTGCGCGGATATTTGGCCAGATCCTCGGCATTGTTGAACTGTTTGGGGTTCACAAAAATGGTGACGATCACCCGGTCACAAGCCGCCTTGGCCGCCGCCACCAGTGACAGATGACCGTCGTGCAGCGCCCCCATGGTGGGCACCAGGCCGATACGCGCGCCCTCACGGCGCCAGTCGGAATGCAGCGCACGCAATTCGCTCAGGCGGCGTAGGATCGGAGCAGTCATGATGGGATCAGTCCTTTTGCGGGGCCTTGGCCGGTGCCGCCGTCGTCGGTGCCGGGGCCTGGTCTGCAAATACATGTTCGGCCGCCGGGAAGCTCCGCGCGCGCACCTCGGCTGCATACTCGGAAATCGCCGCCTCTGCCAAGGGGCCGAGATCGGCATAACGTTTCACGAATTTGGGCTTAAAGGCGGTAAAGAATCCCAGCATGTCATCGACAACCAGAATCTGACCGTCACAGTCGGCACTGGCCCCGATACCGATGGTCGGAATCGCCACCTCAGCGGTGATCCGATCGGCCAGCCCCTGCGGCACCTTTTCCAGCACCACGGAAAACGCCCCTGCATCCGCCACCGCATGAGCATCCGCCAGCACGGCATCGGCCTGCGCGTCGCGGCCCTGCACCTTGTAGCCCCCCAGCGTGTTGATCGACTGCGGCGTGAGGCCGATATGCGCCATCACCGGGATGCCGCGCTTCACGAGAAAGCGGATGGTCTCGGCCATCTCGACACCGCCCTCCAGCTTGACCGCCCCGGCGCCGGTTTCAGCCATCAGCTTTGCGGCATTGCGAAACGCCTGCTGCGGACCTTCCTCATAGCTGGCAAAGGGCATGTCGATGACCATCATCGCCTGTTTCAATCCGCGCGCCACCGCCTGCCCGTGCAGGATCATCATCTCCATCGTGACGCCAAGCGTCGAGGGCAAACCGTGCAGCACCATGCCAACGCTGTCGCCGACCAGCACAAAATCGCAATGCGCGTCCATCAGCTGCGCCATCGGCGTGGTATAGGCCGTGAGGCTCACCAGCGGGGTGCCGCCTTTGCGGGCGCGGATATCCTCGGCATTGGGAGCCATTTTGCGGGCCGTTGCACTCATGATGCTGTCCTCTCCGTTCGCATTGCGCACCGCTAGCAATTTACGCTGCGCGCTTCTAGGGGGCGAAATGTCCCGCTAACCTTGATTACCTGACGGAAAACGCGGAACAGTTTTCCGAAAGGTCACAAAATGCGGCCACCACCCAGAGGGAGAGACCACCAATGACACGATTGCCATTCCTGTTTGCTGCCAGTTCCGCACTGTCCATTCTGGCGGGGGCGGCTGCGGCGCGAGAGACCGTCACCGTGGCCCTACAACTGGAACCACCGCATCTGGACCCCACCAGCGCGGCCGCCGGGGCCATTGATCAGGTGCTCTATTCCAACGTCTTTGAAGGGCTCACCCGCTTCATGGGCGATGGCTCGGTTGTACCCGGTCTCGCCGAGAGCTGGGAAATCTCCGAGGATGGGCTGACCTACACCTTCTCTCTGCACAAGGACGTCCGCTTTCACGATGGCTCCACGATGGACGCCGAGGATGTGAAATTCAGCCTTGATCGCGCCCGCGCCGAGGATAGCACAAATGCCCAGAAAGCGCTGTTTGCAGATATCGCCAGTGTTGATGTGGTCGATCCGCTCACCGTCAGGCTGACCCTGTCGCAGCCCAACGGTATGATGCTGTTCAACCTTGCATGGGGCGATGCCGTCATCGTGGCCCCCGAAAGCATCGAGAGCATCAAGACCATGCCCGTCGGCACCGGGGCTTTTGCCTTTGATGGCTGGGTTCAGGGCGACCGGATAGATCTTGTGCGCAACCCGGATTACTGGGGCACGCCCGCCATGCTGGACGGAGCAACCTTCAAATTCATCTCCGACCCCACGGCGGCCTTTGCGGCGATGATGGCCGAAGATGTCGATGCCTTCTCCAGTTTCCCCGCGCCGGAAAACCTGCCCCAGTTTGAGGCCGACCCGCGGTTTCAGGTGCTTGTCGGCTCCACCGAGGGCGAGACAATCCTTTCGATCAACAACAAACAGGCGCCCTTCGACAATCCCAAGGTCCGCGCCGCCGTCGCCCATGCGATCGACCGTCAGGCCATCATTGATGGTGCGATGTTCGGCTACGGCACGCCGATTGGCAGCCATTTCGCACCACATCACCCCGCCTATGTCGATCTGACCGGCAGCAGCGCCTATGACCCGGAGAAATCCCGCGCCCTCCTGGCCGAGGCGGGTCTGGCCGATGGCTTCACCACCACGCTGCACCTGCCGCCGCCCTCATATGCGCGCCGGGGCGGGGAAATCATCGCCGCCCAGCTGGCTGAGGTCGGCATCACCGCAGAGATCATCAATGTGGAATGGGCGCAGTGGCTGGAAACCGTGTTCCGGGGCAAAAGCTTTGGCCTCTCCATCGTCAGCCACACGGAGCCGATGGATATCGGCATCTATGCCCGCCCCGATTACTACTTCCAGTATGACAATGCCGCCTTCCAGCAGCTGATGACGGATCTCTCGGGCACCACCGATCCCGACACCCGGACAAAGATGCTGCAACAGGCGCAGGAGATCATCGCAAACGACTATGTGAATGGCTTCCTGTTCCAGCTGGCATCGCTGAGCGTGGCCAAGGCGGATCTGCAAGGTCTCTGGGCAAATGCCCCCACACAGGCCACCGACCTGACGGCGGTCAGCTGGGCAAAATAGACCATTCCCCCAGTGTTAGAGACTGAATAACAGCGCCCCAGACCGGGGCGCTGTTGCCGTTTGCTCAGGCCTCAGCGCAGCCCCCGCCGCCTGCGCAGCAGCGTCACAGCCTCGCGGATCTGATCGCACACGGGGCCGGGACGCGGTTCATCGCGCAACGTGGTGAACCAATGCTCCGGCGGGTTCCGCCCCAGACGATGCCCCTTGAACTCCAGCCCACGCAGCACCCCCTCGGCCGCCGGTGGCAGACGCTCGGGGATCTGATGCCCGTTCAGCACCGCCCAGACCCCGGTCCACAGCCGCCCGACGGACCATGGATTATAGCCACCGCCACCCAGCACCAGATAGCGCGGCGCAAGCGGGCGCAGCGCCGCCACCACCGACCAATGCGCGTTGTTGGACAGATCCAGATGCGCCAAAGGATCCTCGGTGACCGCATCCGCCCCGCATTGCAGGACCACCGCATCAGGCGCGAAATCCGCCACCGCCGGCAGGATCAGCTCTTCCAGCACATAGCCCATCTCGCTGTCATTGAACCCGCGCGGCACCGGCAGATTCAGCGCGTTTCCGCCTGCGTCATCGTCCAGCCGACCAGTCTTCGGCCAGAGGTTCTCCTCATGGGTGGAGATCATCAACACATCGGGATCCCCCGCAAACCCATGCTCGACCCCATCGGCATGATGGGCATCAATATCGACATAGGCGATCCGCTCTGCACCGTGATGGCGCAGTGACAGCATCGCCAGCACCGGGTCGTTCAGATAACAGAACCCATTCGCCCGATCCGGCATCCCGTGATGGGTGCCACCGGCCGGATTGTAGATCACCCCACCATGTGCGAGCTGCTCACCGGCCAGAATAGATCCGCCGGCAGCCGTGGCCGGCCTGCGAAAAATCTCGGGGAACACCGGGTTGGAAATGGTGCCGATGTGATGGCGTGCCTTGACCTCATCGCTGACAGCCTGCGCCTGCTCGGCAGCCTGAAGCGCAGCGATATACTCAGCGCTGTGCCAGCGCCGAAGGGCAGCAGGCTTTGCCCGGGGAGAGATCTGATACTGCGCCGCAGGCAGCCAGCCCAGCGCCCGTGTCAGATCCATCACCGTTGAGACCCGCGGCACCCGCAACGGATGCGCACGCCCGTAGCTGGAACCACGGTAAATCTCCGAGCCGATAAAAACCGGCGCCTCCAGCGCCTTTGGAACGGACCTTGTCCGAGCAGGATCAGACAGTGAAATGGCGGCGGTTCTCGGTGTCATGCGACCAGAGATAGCCCGGAACCGCGCGCCGCCAAACCCCGTATCTGCAACCGACGCGACAGCTGCGCGATAGCCGCACGCCTTCGCCTAATGCGATCCTGCCAGACAACTGGAAAACAATGCCTTTGACGATTTATCAAGGTCGATGCCCGCCCGCTCTGGACCCCCGCCCAGCGCCCCCCTAACCTGCCGCCAATGGGACGCTATATCGCCAAACGCCTGCTGTCGCTGATCGTCAGCCTTGTCATCGCCTCTTGGGTGATCTTCTTCGTCATCGAGATTGCACCGGGCGATCCGGCCTCCTTCATGCTGGGAATCAACGCACAGCCCGACACGATCGCTGCCCTGCGCAGCGAACTGGGCTTGGACGAGGGGAAATTCGCCCGCTACATCAGCTGGTTCACCGGCATGTTGCAGGGCGATTTCGGCACCTCCTATACCTATCGCACACCGGTGGCCCGGATGGTTGCGGATCGGCTCTGGGTCTCGCTGCCGCTTGCGGTCTATGCGCTGACACTCTCGACACTGATTGCCTTGCCCGCAGGCATCTATGCCGCCGCGCGCCGGGGCAAATCAGGGGATATTGCCGTGATGGGCGCAACCCAGCTGGGGGTCGCTGTCCCGAACTTCTGGTTTGCGATGATGCTGGTGCTGGTGTTTGCCATCAATCTGCGCTGGTTCAGTGCCGGCGGGTTTGTCGGCTGGGAGGCCGGGCCACTGGCCGCGCTGCATTCCCTCACCCTGCCCGCCATTGCGCTGGCCCTGCCGCAGGCGGCTATTCTGGCCCGCGTCATGCGCTCGGCTCTCTTGGATATTCTGGGCGAGGATTTCATCCGTACCGCCCGCGCCAAAGGGTTGAGCCAGCGGCAGGCTCTGTGGCGTCACGGGCTGCGCAATGCGCTGATCCCGGTGCTGACCATCATCGGGTTGCAGTTTTCCTTCCTCCTTGCCGGCGCGATCATCATTGAACAGGTGTTCTACCTGCCGGGTCTGGGGCGGCTGGTGTTTCAGGCGATCTCTGCCCGCGATCTGATCGTGGTGGAAAGCGTCGTGATGCTTCTGGTCTTTGCGGTGATCCTGGTGAATTTCCTTGTCGATCTGACCTATGCGCTGGTCGACCCAAGACTGCGGGGGCGCGGATGACAAACCACATGTCCCGCACATGCCCGGCACAGCCGGGCAGCGCCCGACCCTCCCCCCGGAAGGGCGCTTTGCACCCACCCAGGGTCGGACGCAAGCCACTCCGCGACACGCGAGGCCCCCGATGACCCGTAGTCTCATCCTTGGTGGTGTCCTCTCCGCACTGGTTCTGCTGGCAGCACTGCTGTCGTTCATCTGGACGCCTTACGACCACACCGCGATGAACATCCCCGCCAAGCTGCAAGCCCCAAACGCCATACACTGGCTCGGCACCGATCACTTTGGCCGCGATATCCTGTCGATGATCATGGTTGGCGCACGCACCTCGATTGCTGTGGCACTGGTGGCGGTGGGCATCGGCATGGGGCTTGGCGTGCCGCTTGGCCTCGCCGCGGCAGCCAAACGCGGCTCCTGGCTGGACGAAGGCATCATGCGGGCCAATGATCTGGTCTTTGCCTTCCCCTCGCTGGTGATCGCCATCCTGATCACCGCCATCCTTGGCGCCGGTGCGATCAATGCGATCATCGCCATCGGTATTTTCAACATCCCCGTCTTTGCCCGCGTCACCCGTGGCGCCGCGCTGTCGCTCTGGCAGCGGGAGTTCATTCTGGCCGCCCGCGTCGCAGGCAAGGGCGCGACCAGAATTTCAGCCGAACATATCCTGCCCAATGTCGCCAACCTGCTGATCGTGCAGGGCACCATCCAGTTCTCGCTTGGCATTCTGGCCGAGGCGGGGCTCAGCTACGTCGGCCTTGGCGCACAACCGCCGGTGCCCAGCTGGGGCCGGATGCTGGCCGATGCGCAGACCATGGTCAGCCTCGCCCCCCATATGGCGCTGGTGCCGGGCTGCGCGATCATCCTCACCGTTCTGGGGCTAAACCTGATGGGGGACGGGCTGCGCGACTGGCTGGACCCGAAATTGCAGGGAGGTCGCGCGTGACCCTGCTTGAGATCACCAACCTCTCGCTCTCCATCGGGACCTTCCCGATCCTGCGTGATGTCTCCCTGTCGGTAGATCCGGGCGAGATCCTAGCCATCACCGGCGAAAGCGGGTCCGGCAAATCCCTGACCGCGCTGACCATCCTGCGGCTTCTGCCCAATTGCACCCGCCTCTCCGGGCATCTGAGCCTTGAGGGCCAGGACCTGCTGGCGCTGAGCGAAGAGCAGATGTGCGATCTGCGCGGGCGCAAGATCGGCATGGTATTTCAGGAGCCGATGACCGCGCTCAACCCGGTGCAGAGCATTGGCGATCAGGTGATGGAAACCCTCCTGCTACACAGCAGCGTGACCAAAGCCGAAGCCGAAGCAGAGGCGCGCAGCCTGCTGGACCGGGTGGGCCTGCCCGCCGAACGCTTCCCGCTCAGCCGCTATCCGCACGAGCTGTCCGGTGGCCAGCGCCAGCGCGTGGTTATCGCCATGGCCATCGCCATGCGGCCGACGCTGCTGATCGCAGATGAGCCGACAACCGCGCTGGATGTGACAACACAGGCGCAGATCCTCGACCTGCTGCGCGATCTGGTGCGCGACTACGGTATGGGGATGATCATCATCACCCATGATCTGGCGGTGGTGGCTGATATGGCCGACCAGATCGTCGTCATGCGAAAAGGCGAAGTGGTCGAGACCGGCAGCACGACGCAGCTTCTTGCCAATCGCCGTCATCCCTATACGCAGAAACTCTTTGCCGCCTCGAACCATCAGGCCGCCCTGCCCCCGGTGGTGGATACCGACCCGCAGGACACCCCCCTTCTGGAGGTGCGCGACGCGGTGCGCGACTATCCCCTGCCACGCAAACGCCTGTTTGCGCCAACAGACCATATGCGCGCGGTGGATCACGTCAGCTTTGCCCTGCATCGTGGCGAACGGCTGGGTCTGGTGGGCGAATCCGGCTGCGGGAAATCCACCCTGACCCGCGCCATTCTGGGGCTGGAACCGCTGCAAGGCGGCGAGATCCTGCTGGATGGCACCCCGCTGTCGCCCAGGGGGTTGAGCGCCGAGCAGCGGCGCAAGATGCAGGTGGTGTTCCAGGATCCCTTTGGCAGTTTCAACCCCCGCCACCGCGTCGCACGGCTGATCACCGAACCCTTCCACGGCGTTCCAGACGCCCCCAGTGGGCGAGACCGGGACGATCGCGTGGCTGAGGCACTAAGTGCCGTTGGCCTCAACCCCGAGGACGCAGGCCGCTATATCCACCAGTTTTCCGGCGGCCAACGTCAGCGTATCGCCATTGCGCGCGCGCTCATCACCCGGCCGGAGCTGATCCTGTTTGACGAAGCGGTCTCGGCGCTGGATGTCTCCGTGCGGGCGCAGATCCTTGACCTTCTGGCAGAGCTCTGCACCTCCTATGGGCTCAGCTATCTGTTCATCAGCCATGACCTGCATGTGGTGCGCAGCATGACCGACCGCTGTCTGGTCATGCAAAAGGGTCAGATCGTCGAACACGGCAGGACAGAAGATCTGTTTGCCAATCCGCAACATCCATATACGACATCTCTGATCGCAGCCGCTCCGGTGCTACCCGATCTGAAAACGGGGGCTGCATGAGCTTTAGACTGACCTTGATCCTGCCGCGCGAACGGGCGCGGCTGGCAGCGGCGCTGACCCGCTACTACTCCGAAATTGCCCCGGACCTGCGGATCGACCCCAGTGAGCGCGCAGGCCAGATGCTGCACCGCAAGGATGTGACGGCGTTCTGGATCCGCCAGGAGCAGGACCGCATCGGGTTTGCCATCGTACTTAACCTGCCCGATGATCGCCGTGAACTGTCGGAATTTGCCATTGATCCGGCCTATCGCAGGCAGGGGTACGGCCATGCCGCGGCCAGCCTGATCTTTGCCGAATTCCCGGGGTATTGGCGGATGGGCATTTCCGCAGGCTCGCCCAATGCGGTGGCGTTCTGGGGCACCTGTCTCAGCGCCGTGAAGGGGGTCGAGCAGCTGCGTGAAGGCGCGCCTTTTACCGAGCATCAGATCAAGAGTTACAGTTTCCACATCGCAGGAGCCCAGAATGACTGACGCAGCGCCGCTTTGGTTTGATCCCGCACTCTGCCTGATCGGTGGCAGCTGGCAGGCCCCTGCCGGGGGCGGAACGCTTCCCCTCACGAACCCGTCTGATGGCAATATCCTCTGCCAGATTGCCCGTGGTGACTCCCACGACATTGACGCCGCGGTTGCCGCTGCCCGCACCGCTCTGAATGGTGTTTGGGGAGAGATGACCGCCACCGAACGCGGGCGGCTTCTGACCCGGATGGGCCAGATGGTGCTGGAGCGCTGCGAGACCCTCGCCCAGCTGGAGGCACTGGACGTCGGCAAGCCACTGACACAGGCGCGGGCGGATGCGGTGGCGCTGGCGCGGTATCTGGAATTCTACGGCGGCGCGGCGGACAAACTGCATGGCGAGACCATCCCCTATCAGGCCGGTTATACCGTCTACACCCTGCGCGAACCCCATGGGGTCACCGGTCATATCGTACCCTGGAACTACCCGATGCAGATCATCGGCCGTTCTGTCGGTGCCGCGCTGGCAATGGGCAATGCCTGCGTCCTGAAACCCGCCGAGGAAGCCTGCCTGACCGCGCTCGCCTTTGCCCATATCGCGGTGGAGGCCGGGCTGCCCGCAGGCGCGCTGAACGTGGTTCCGGGCATCGGTGCCGAGGCTGGCGCGGCGCTGGCGCGGCATCCGGGGGTTGATCATATCTCCTTCACCGGGTCGGTCAGAACCGGCGCGCTGGTGCAACAGGCGGCAGGGGCCAATGTGGTGCCGGTCACGCTGGAACTGGGTGGGAAGTCTCCGCAGCTGGTGTTTGACGATGCCGATCTGGAGGCCGCCCTGCCGTTTCTGGTGAACGCAGGGATCCAGAACGCAGGCCAGACCTGTTCCGCCGCTTCGCGCATTCTGGTGCAACGGGGCGTCTACGATCAGGTGCGCGCCGCCATGGCCGAGGCCTACAGCCGGCTGACCGTGGGGCCGGCCCTGTCCGACCTGCGTCTGGGACCGCTGATTTCCGCCCGGCAGAAAGAGATCGTCGAGGGTTATCTGGCGCAGGGCGCCGACCTCACGATTGCGGCGCAGGGTGTGCTGAGTGAGGCGGCCAGCGACAAAGGCGCCTATGTGCGCCCAACCCTGTTTGCAGATGTTGCGGCGGATCATCCGCTGGCGCAGGACGAGGTATTCGGCCCGGTGCAGGTGCTGATCCCATTTGAGGATGAGGCAGAGGCGGTCAGGATTGCCAACAGCACCGCCTACGGGCTGGTTGCGGGCATCTGGACCCGCGACGGCGCCCGCCAGATGCGGCTGGCCAAGCGCCTGCGCGCGGGTCAGGTCTTCCTCAACAACTATGGCGCCGGTGGCGGGGTTGAGCTGCCCTTTGGCGGGGTGGGCAAATCGGGCCATGGCCGCGAAAAAGGCTTTGAGGCGCTCTACGGGTTTTCGCAGCTGAAAACGGTTGCGGCCTATCACGGCTAGGCCGACGCCCGCGATCAAGGTCAGCAGGACTCACCCATTGTTTCGCGTGCGAAACATTGGGGCAGATCTATTGCCGCAACTTATTGGGAAATCCGCGCCCAACGCCCCCAGATGGGCGAAGTATTTCTAGACTATTACCGCCTGGCTTTGCTGTTCACCGACACCAAACACCCGCTTGTAACGGTCGATTTCAGCCTGCGGGCCCATCGCCTTTTCCGGGTTGTCGGAGAGTTTGACGGTGGGGCGGCCATTGGCCGACACCGCCTTGCACACCAGGGAGAACGGCGCGAGGCCGTCATCCGGCACCAGCCCGCGGAAGTCATTGGTCAGCAGCGTGCCCCAGCCAAAGGACACTTTGGTGCGGCCTGAAAACTGCGCATGCAGTTCCTTGATCTTGGCAACATCCAACCCGTCGGAGAAGATCACCCGCTTTTCCTGCGGGTCCTCGCCCCGCTCCTGCCACCAGCGGATCGCGGTTTCGGCGCCGCTTGCGGGATCGCCGCTGTCGATACGGATGCCGGTCCAGCCCGCCAGCCAGTCCGGCGCGCGATCCAGGAAACCCCGGGTGCCATAGGTATCGGGCAGGATGATGCGCAGATTGCCTTCATGCTCGTCATGCCAGTCGGACAGCACATCATAGGGGGCCTGCGCAAGTGCGGCATCATCTTCGGCCAGCGCGGAATAAACCATCGGCAGCTCATGGGCGTTGGTGCCAATAGCCTCGACCTCGCGGCGCATGGCAATCAGGCAGTTCGAGGTACCGGTGAATTTATCGCCCAGCCCCTCCATCATCGCCTGCACGCACCAGTCCTGCCAGAGAAACCCATGACGGCGGCGGGTGCCGAAATCGGCGATGCTGAGGCCGTCTATGTCACGCAGCTGTTCAATCTTTTCCCAGACCCGGGTCATGGCGCGGGCATAGAGCACCTGGAGTTCAAACCGGCCCATGCTGTTGATCACCGCGCGGCTGCGCAGTTCCATAAGGACCGACAGGGCCGGGATTTCCCAGAGCATGACCTCGGGCCATTTGCCTTCAAACGTCAGTTCGTATTGGTCGCCCTTGCGCTCCAGCTCATAGGGCGGCAGGCGCAACCCCTCGAACCACTCCATGAAATCGGAGCGGAACATCTGGCGCTTGCCGTAGAACGTATTGCCGCGCAGCCAGGTGCTTTCGCCACGCGACAGCGATAGCGAGCGGATGTGGTCGAGCTGTTCGCGCAGCTCGCCTTCGTCGATCAGATCGGCCAGCGGGATATGTTTGGATCGGTTGATCAGCGAGAAGCGGACATTGGTGTCGCGGCGATTGCGATACACCGACTGGCACATCAGCAGTTTGTAAAAATCGGTGTCGATCAGCGAGCGCACGATCGGATCGATCTTCCACTTGTGGTTATAGACGCGGGTTGCAATGTCCACAGGCGGCCTCATCCATCGTGTTTCAATGGTTGATAAAACAGGCCGCAGCCAGGAGCAAAGGAAATCAGACTGCTGCGCGACGACCCTGAGGAAGGCTGTGTTTGCACAGAACCGCAAGCAGGTCATCGCGGTTGATCGGCTTGCTGAGGAAATCATCCATGCCGGCGGACAGGCAGGCCTCGCGATCGGAATCAAAGGCATTGGCCGTCAGTGCCGCAATGACAGGCTGGCGGATCTCCATCTCGCGGATCATGCGGGTGGCCTCCAGCCCGTTCATCACCGGCATCGACATATCCATCAGAATGACATCGGGATCAAACTCCGGCGTTTTCTCGACCGCCTCGGCGCCATCCACGGCAAATTCCAGCATAACCGGTTCGTCCTGAAGGTATTTCTCAACCAGGAGGCGGTTGATCCTGTTGTCCTCAGCGACGAGGATACGCATCCCCTGCAAACAGCCTTCTTCCTGCGGGATGATGCCGTCGGTGTCGGACAGGGCGGAGCCAGTGGCAGGCTGCATGCGCAGGTGGACGGAAAAACAGGCCCCTTTGCCAAGGTCAGAGGTCACGTCGATCTCACCGCCCATCGCCTCGCACAGGAGGCGCGATATGGTGAGGCCAAGACCGGTGCCGCCAAACCGCCGCGTGATCGCCGCATCGGCCTGAGAGAAGCGTTCAAAGATCTGATCCTGCTTGTCCTTGGCGATGCCGATGCCTGTATCGGTGACCGAGAATCGCAGGCGCAGCCGGTCGCCCGCCTGCGTGGTGGTCACCGCGACGCGAACGCCGCCGGTCTCGGTGAATTTCACCGCATTGCCGACCAGATTCAGCAAGACCTGGCGCAGGCGCCGGTCGTCGCCATTGATCAGCCGGGGCACGTCCGGCGCGATATCGAGATCAAGGCTGATGCCCTTCTCCTGCGCCTGCGGTTCAAACAGCTTCAAGGTCTGCTGGAAACAGGCGCGCAGATCAAAATCAACCTCGCTCAGGATGACCTCGCCCGCGTCCATCTTCGAGAGATCAAGCACATCGTTGATCAGCGACAAAAGAGTGCGGGCCGAGCCGAGGATCGTATCGGCATAGAGCTTTTGCTCGTCATCCAGATTGGTCCGTTCCAGCATCTGCGCCATCCCGATAACCCCGTTCATCGGGGTGCGGATCTCATGGCTCATGGTGGCGAGGAATTCGGATTTCACCCGCGCGCCCTCTTCCGCGGCGATGCGGGCATCCTTCAGCTGCTGTTCGTATTGTTTGGAGGCGGTGATATCACGTTCGACGGCAATGATGGTCTCCACCGTCCCGTCGTCGCGCAGCATCGGCACCTGATTGGTCTCCAGCCACAGACGCTGACCATCCTTGCGACGATTGCAGATCTCAAGCCGAAACGGTTTGCCGGTGGCGCGCCCCTTCTCCAGTGCCTTGACCACCGCCATATCGGTGTCTTCACCGTTCAGCAGCTCACCCGGCATCCTGCCGATCGCCTCATCGTAGCGGTAGCCGGTGATCCGGGTGAACGCCTCATTGACCCATGTGATCCGCCCCTCCTGATCCATGAGGAAGACGCTGTCGTTGGCATTCTCGGCCACCAGAGCAAGCTGTTGGGATTGCAGCTGCTGGGCCTGTAGCTTGGCGTTGATCTTGGCCAGCTGCTTATGTTGCAGGGCCATCGCCAGGGTGTTTTTGCGGCTGCGGTGGTAGCGACCCGCGATAAAGCTGACGAAGAAGAAGACGCTGACATAGAGCACGCCCAGACCGGCGAATTGAAAGGACTGCACCTCGATCACGGCAGTGCTGTGATCGGCAAGGGTTTCAATCGCGATGCTGACCAGAGGTGTCAGCGCATAGACCACCAGCCGCACGATACCGGCAGAGATCTGATAGGGCAGGATCACCGTGGCATTGATGGCGGCCCCGACCAGGATACCGACGGTGAACAGCGGCGTGGCATGGGCCTGATGCAGGTGGTTTTCCGCGTGGATGAAATACGATGGTGAACAGGCCAGAAAGGAGAGGGAAACCGCCTGCACCCCAGCGGTGAGGCTGCTGATGGCCAGCACGCGCTTATAGGGGGCATTATCCGCAATCGGCGTTGCCCGCATAAGGTAGAGCGTATCAACCAGGTCGCCGAGAAACGCGACCACAAAGACCAAGAGACCAGCCATTGGCGATATTAGCAGACCGATCAGCGCCGACAGCCCTGCCATGATCAGCTGGCGGAACGCAAAATACCGGCACCGCCCATCCGCATAGCGGTTGAGCAGCCCGCGTTGGCTGTATCGCCTGCTATAGGTTTCTAGCGGCCCAGTGTTGAGCGCATCGGCCTGCGGCATCTCTTTGCAAGGTCCCTGATGACGACGAGTCTCTGAATATCGTCAATTCGTTAATAACTTACCCAAAGGCACCAACCAGCCGCACGCCTGCCGATTGCATATGCGTCACTGCGGTTGTCAGAGAGCCATCCAGATCAATCGCGCGGCAGGCTGTCAAATCCACTGTCACGTCGTAGCCCAAACGGGCGGCATCCAGTGCCGAAAATGCGACACAAAAATCGGTGGCAAGCCCGACCAGCGTCAGATCGCGGATGCCGCGGTCCTGCAGATAGCCGTGCAATCCGGTGGGCGTGCTCTGGTCGTTTTCAAAGAACGCCGAATAGCTGTCGATATGACGGCGGTAACCCTTGCGCAGAATCAGGTCGCCACGCAGGTCCAGATCCGGGTGGAACTGCGCCCCGGCGCTGTCGATCACGCAGTGATCGGGCCAGAGCACCTGCGGGCCATAGGGCATGTCGATGCTGTCATAGGCGGCAGCGTCGCGGTGTTGCGAAGCAAAGGAACTGTGGTCGGCCGGGTGCCAGTCCTGTGTCATCAGCACTGCGTCGTAATCAGGCATCATCGCATTGATCGGCGCCACGACCTGATCCCCGTCCGGCACCGCCAGGGCACCGCCAGGGCAGAAATCCAGCTGAACATCAATCACGATCAGGGCTTTGGTCATCGGTTTCTCCACGTCTTGCCTGACAGGGGTACGCCCCCTGCGCCCACCCGTCAACAAAGCTGCGGCGATGCGGCATTCCACGACCTTGCAGCGCCTTGCCTGCTTGGTGTAGAGCGGCGCCATGTATACGATTGCCGCTCTCTACCACTTCACCCGTTTCGACGATCCCGCCGCTCTGAAACCGGCGCTTCTGGCCCTTTGCGAGGCGCAGGGGGTCAGGGGCTCATTGCTGCTGGCGCAGGAAGGCATCAACGGCACCATCGCTGGCCCGCGCGCCGGGATTGATGCGGTGCTGGCCCATATCAAGGCGCTGCCCGGTTGCAGCGATCTTGAATGGAAGGAAGCCACCAGCGACAAGCCCCCCTTTGGCAAGATGAAGGTGCGGCTGAAGAAAGAGATCGTCACCATGGGCCAGCCGGACATCGACCCGCGTGCCCGCGTCGGCCATTACGTGGAGCCGGAAGACTGGAACGATCTGATCCGCTCGGACGATGTCGTGGTGATCGACACCCGCAATGACTACGAGGTTGCCATCGGTACCTTCGAAGGCGCGATCGACCCCAAGACCGAGAGCTTCCGCGAATTTCCGGCCTGGTGGGAACAGAACAAGGACCGGTTCCACAACAAGCGTGTTGCGATGTTCTGCACCGGTGGCATCCGCTGCGAGAAATCCACCAACTTCCTGATTGGTCAGGGCGTGGAGGATGTCTATCACCTGAAAGGTGGTATCCTGCGCTATCTTGAGGAGATGCCGCAGGAAGACAGCAGCTGGACCGGCGAATGTTTCGTCTTTGACAGCCGGGTGTCCGTCGGACATGGGTTGCTGGAAGGTCCGCATGAGCTGTGCAACGGCTGCCGCAGGCCCATTCTGCCAGAGGACAAATCCAATCCGGCCTTTGAGCAGGGGGTGTCCTGCCATCTCTGTATCAATGAGACCTCTGCGGCCGACAAGGCCCGGTTCCGCGAGCGGCAGAAACAGATGAGACTGGCGCGGGAACGCGGCGACGACCACCTGGGCCATCTGCCGCTGCGCTGAGGCCAGCGTCGGCCGCCGCGATACCGATCACATCGCCACTGATCTGCGCATTTACGGGCCCCTTTTCGGCGGCGCTGCGTGGAGTCGCGCAAAAACTGTTTGGCGAAACGCCACACTCGCCTAAAGTAATTGGTAACCATGATTAAAGAGTGAGCCGGGTGAGTGATGGCGACGCGCAAGAACCAAGACTTCTGTTCCGATCTAAGAACACGCTGCGGCACAGAGGTGGACGCAGCGGAGCGGCAGTTGGCCGAGGCTGAGCTTGGCTCCGGGGCGATACGGTACAAGCTCAATCCGGCAGGGCTGCGCCATCTGTTCAAATCGCTGTCGCAAGACGATGGCGGATCGCAGGGGCAGAGCTAGATGCCACAGTATACCGTCACAGCCTTCAATTGGAGCGCGGCTGGCTACAACGCCCAGTACAATACATCCTATACCGCGACGCTGGATGACGATGACGGGGCCTATCAGGGCGGTGCCGACGGCAACGAGAGCATCAGCATCAACGGGGGCGCCTTCGGCGGATCTGTAGGGGAGCCTTACGCCATTGACGTCTCCTTTACCGACACCGGCGGCACCCCCCATGTCGAGACCTTCTATTTCTTCAACACCGGCGGCAGCTGGTATTTTGTCCCCGGCCCGGGTTCTGAATTCACCGTTGGTGCGACGCTTGGCAGTTACCAGAGCCACACCACGGGCTGGAATTATTCCGAGATCACCTGTTTTGTCCGCGGCACCCTGATCGAAACCGAACGGGGTCGGGTGGCTGTCGACTCCCTGACCGCCGGTGATCACGTGCTGGTCGCTGATGGCAGCTACCGGCCGCTGCGTATGGTGATGAGCCGCGCGCTGAGGGCGGATGCGCTGCGCGCCAACCCCAAGCTGCGCCCGGTCAGGATCACCGCCGGTGCGCTGGGGCATGGTCTGCCGATGCGCGATCTTCTGGTGTCGCGGCAGCATCGCATGTTGGTGTCGTCAAAGATCAGCGAACGGATGTTTGCCGACGCCGATGTGCTGGTCGCCGCCGTGCGGCTGACCGAGCTGCCTGGTATTGATATCGAGCAGACCTGCGAGCCGGTGGAGTATTTCCACCTGTTGTTCGACAGGCATGAGGTGATTTTTGCCGAGGGTGCCCCGACCGAGAGCCTGTTTACCGGTGCCGAAGCGCTGAAGGCGCTGACGCCGGAGGCCTATGAAGAGGTCACCCTGCTGTTTCCCGAGCTGCTTGCGCCGCAGGCCGCATGCCGCACGGCCTGCCATATACCCAGTGGCAGACAGCAACGCCGGTTGGTGGCGCGGCATCTGAAAAACAACAAGCCCATTCTCGCAAGCGGCGCCGTCGCAGTGCCATAAGCATCGCACAGGTGAAGTTGTCTCAGGCGAAGGTGATCTCCACCGCGCCGAAGGGGCCGAAATCAGCCCTGATCGCAGTGCCGGAGGGGCATTCGACGGGGCGGATAAAGCTGCCGGAAAGGATGATCTGACCGGGTTCGATGCGCTGGCCATATTGCGCCATGCGGCGGGCCAGCCAGACCACGCTTTCGACCGGATCATTAAGCACGCCTGCACCAAGCCCCGTTTCCTCAACCTCGCCATTGCGCGATGTGATTGCCCCGACCCAGCGCAGATCAAAGGCGTCGACCGCGTGGCGCTGCGGTCCCAGTACGACACCTGCGTTAGCCGCATTGTCGCTGATGGTGTCGAATACGTTGCGGCTTTGGCCGGTTTCCCTGTCCTTGCGCGCGATGCGCGTGTCGAGGATCTCCAGCGCGGGTGCCACATAGTCGGTGGCGGCAAGCACCGCAGCACGGGTAATATCGCCGCCACTGAGGGCGTGTTTCATGACAAAGGCGATCTCCGCCTCGATCCGCGGCTGGATGAAACGACCGGCGGGAACTGTCGTGCCATGTGAAAACACCATGTCGTCAAACAGGATACCGCTGTCGGGTATATCGATGTTCAGCGCGTATTGCATCGCCTTGGAGGTGAGGCCGATTTTCCAGCCGACGACGTTGTGCCCCTGCGCCAGCTTGGCTTCGCAGATCGCATTCTGGATTGCATAGGCATCGTCCATATCCATCTGCGGATAGCGTCTGCTGAGCAGGCCGATCTGCTGTCCCGTTGCCTCCGCCCGCAGGAGATCCTCTGCGGCCCTCGCGTGATCCTGCGGTGTCATGGGGCTTCGTCCTCGATCGTGTTGCGCAGCGTGCCGATGCCGGAAACCTCGATCTCAACCACATCGCCGGGTTTCAGGAACTGCGGCGGATCCAGCCGTGCGCCGGACCCGGTGGGGGTTCCGGTCACGATAATATCGCCCGGCTCAAGCGTCATGAAGGTGGAGATATATTCGATCTCCCGCCGGATCGGGTGCATCATGCGCGACAGGACATCATCCTGCCTGACCTCTCCGTTCACACGGGTGATGATGCGCGCCTCATCCAGCTGCGCCGGGTCCCGGAACGGCACCAACCAGGGGCCGATGGCACCGGAGTTGTCCCAGTTCTTGCCCTGGGTGACGTTGAATTTCGCGTGGCGCACCCAGTCGCGGATGGTGCCTTCGTTGCAGATGGTGAGCGCGGCGATATGGTCATAGGCGTCGGCCGGTGCGATGCGCCGCCCGCCTTTGCCGATGACAATCGCCACCTCGCCCTCATAATCAAGCATGTGGCTTTCGGGGGGGCGGATGAGCGGGCGATTGTGGCCAGTGAAGCCACTGGCAAAGCGGGGGAACAGCGACATGTATTTCGGCTGCTCGCTGCCGTCTTTGTATTCGGCATTGCGATCCGGGAAGTTGACGCCGACACAGAGGATCCGCCGCGCATTGGGCAGCACCATGTCGTACTGCACATCTGTGTGGGTGACGGATCTGCCCTCGGCCGCGACCATCAGCTGATCCAGCCCGCCCGCGCGCACCACATCCAGCAGGGTCGGCCATTGCGGGAAGTCCGGGCTAAGCGCGATCATCCCGTCATCGGTTGCGGCCCCGTAGAAAGCCTGCCCGGCTGCGCTGTAACTTGCAAACTTCATGGCGCGATGATCGGGCTGGCTTGCAGATCGGAGTCCTTTGGCGTGACCCCGGTGAAACGGCTGCCATGTTTGAACCAGCTTTCCGGGGCCGGCGCCCCCCAGAGCGTCTGGCGCTGCGGATCCTTCAGGTCCCATTTGATCGGTTCGAGGTCGGGATCAACGGTCTGATAATCGGAACAGTAGATTTCGATCCGGTGGCCATCGGGATCGAGGATATAGAGGAAGAAGGCGTTGGAAATGCCATGTCGACCGGGGCCGCGTTCGATATTGGTCACATAGCCGGTGGTCGCCATCAGATCGAGCAGGTCGATGATATTGAGCGGGTTCGGCACCCAGAAGGCCACATGGTGCATACGCGGGCCGGTGCCATTGGTGAAGGCCATGTCATGCACGCCACCTTTGCGATGCAACCAGGCCGCCCAGAGTTTCTTGCTGTCTTCGTCTTCGGTATATTCCGTCACCCGAAAGCCGAAATCGCTATAGAAGGCGACCGAGGCATCGACGTCATGGCTGAAGCAGTTGAAGTGGTCGATCCGCAAAGGTTTCACACCGCGATAGAGCGCGTATTGCTGGTGGATCGGCGCCAGCCGGTCCATCTTGTGGTAGAACTCCAGCGGGATCCCCATATTGTCCGAGGTCAGCAGCGTACGCCCCTGATACGGGCGCTGCACCCATTCTGTTGGCCGTCCCTTCTTGCGGAAATAGGCGTCGGCGCGGTCCAGATCCTCCTCGTCAAAGGTCTTGAACCCCATCACCTCAACCGTGCCCGGCTGATCTGATTGTTGCAGGATTACGCAGTGGTGACCGCGCTCCTCCATCGCGCGCAGGTAAACGCGCTGTGTGTCCTCATCGCTGACCTGAAGACCGAGGATCTCGGTGTAGAAACGCTTGGAGGCGGCCAGATCCTTGACGTTCAGGCAAACGTGGCTGAGCCGGATCGTGTTGAAATCGGGATAGAGATTTGGGGCGGGAACAGGCATCAGAGCGCTCCTAGCTTGGTGATCTTATGGGAGCCGGTGGCAAAGCCGATGTGTTTTTGCTCCATGTAGAACTCAAACGACCAGTCGCCGCCGTCGCGACCGATGCCGGAGGCTTTGACGCCACCAAAGGGCGTGGGCAGATGGCGCACATTCTCCGAGTTCACCCAGATCATGCCCGCTTCCAGCTTGTCGGTGAAGCGCAGCGCCCGCGTCAGATCGTTGGTCCAGAGATATCCGGTGAGCCCATAGGCGGTGTCATTGGCCAGCGCCAGCGCCTCCTCCTCGGTCGCAAAGGGGATTGAGGTCAGCACCGGGCCAAAGATCTCCTCCTGCGCGATCCGCATATCGTTGCGGGCACCGGTGAACAGCGTCGGGCGGACGAAATACCCCTCGTTGCCCAGCACCTCGCCGCCGGCGGCAATCGTCGCGCCGTCGTCTTTGGCAATGCCGAAATAGCTAGTGACCTTGTTGAAATGCTCCTCGCTGACAAGCGGGCCGATCTCGGTCGCGGGATCCAGGGGGTGGCCAACCCTGATATTGTTGATGCGCTCGATCAGCCGGGTTTCGAAGTCGGCGCGGATGCTGTCCTGGACCAGAAGCCGGGAGGAGGAGGTGCAGCGTTCGCCATTGATCGAATAGATCATGAAGATCACCGCATCGAGCGCGCGCTCAAGATCGGCATCCTCAAACACGATGACGGGGTTCTTGCCGCCCAGCTCAAGATGGTTGCGCTTCAGCGTATCGGCGCCCTGTTTGACGATCAGGCTGCCGGTGCGCGATTCCCCGACAAAGGCGATGGCCCGGATCGCCGGGTGTTCGCACAGCGCCTTGCCCGCCTCATCGCCGAACCCGTTGACAGTGTTCAGCACACCCGGTGGCAGTCCGGCCTCCTCGGCGATCTCGACCAGCAGCCGCGCGGTCAGCGGTGAGGCTTCGGCGGGTTTGTGAACGACGGTACATCCCGCCGCCAGCGCCGGCGCAATTTTCCAGGTCGAGAGCATGAAGGGTGTGTTCCACGGCGTGATCACCCCAACCGGGCCGATGGGCACACGGGTGGTCACATTCATCAGGGTTGGGGATTTGAGATGCTGGCCATCGCGCGCCTGCACAACCTGATCGGCAAAATACCGGAAATTCTCGGCTCCGCGCAGCGCCGCTTTGGACATGAATTTATAGGCCTGGCCAGTATCCCAGCATTCACAGAGCGCGATTTCTTCGGCGCGGGCTTCGATGCCTTCGGCGATCCGAATGAGGATCTTCCTGCGTTCAGAGGCCGACAGGTCGCGCCAATCTGCAAAGGCCTGCTGCGCGGCGCGGGCGGCGGCGTCGATATCTGCGGCTGAGCCCTGGGCAACATCGCAGATCACGCTTTTGTCCACCGGCGAGATGGTCTGAAACACCCCTGCTCCGCCGGCCACATCGGCGCCGGCAATCCGGTTCTGGATCCCGGAGGCACGGAACCGCTCCAGATAGCTGTCCAATTTGCGGATATGGCTGTCGAGCTGGCTCATGCCGGGTCCTCCAGATGATCACGGATATTTCCGAATTTCGGTGAAAGCGCTGCGTTGATGTCGCGCATCTCTGCTGACAGGGCGATGGAATGGCGATCCATCGCCGGGGCCACGAAGTTGCGCAGCACGGCAAAGATACGGGCGGTTGCGTCTTGCTTTACGGTGTCGCTGCGCCCCTCCCGCAGGCGGATGGACAGGTCGATGAAACCATGGTCCGGGTTGCCATCGGCAATTGCCACATGATCGACGCGCAGCGCCCGCACCCGGATCCCTGCAATGGGAAAGGTGTCGATCGCGGCCGCCTCTGCGCGGATCGCCTCGCACAGTGCAGAGATGTCCAGCACGTCCTCTAGATTGGCGGAATATTCGATCTGGAAATGGGGCATTGGGGCACCTTGGCGACTTATTGCTTATCAAGTTAAGTAAAAAGCACACGGTGAGTCAAGCGCAGGATCCGGGAGGCAGGCGTTACGGCGAAACAATGCCGTCGGCGCACCAGCGGTCGAAAATCTCCAGTGCCTTATCGGCGAAGGCACGGTCGTTGATATGGCTGTCGAGGCGGTGCACGGAGACATGCGCGGGCAATGTCGCCTCAAGCTCCGCCAGAAACGCCGCCAGCCCCGCGCTGTCGTGCAGGTCGGCGCCTTCGCGGTCCCATTCGCCCAGTCCACGCTCCGGCAGGATCATCGCCACAGGACCGCCGGCGTCAGCCAGCTGTTTCGAATGGGCGCGGGCGACCTGGCGCCGTTCCTCGGTGTTGAGGACAATCGAGGTCAGCAGCCGGTTGTGCGCGTGTTTCGGATGGTCCGACCATTTCTCGGCGATTGGCTGCCAGCCGACCACATCAACCAGATCATAGCAGCCGGGGGCGACAATCTGCGGCGTCCCCCTGGCGCCGGCATTGGTAAGGCGATCCGCGCCGGCGGAAATCGACGATCCGTGGATATGGTTGCCAAGCTCCTGGGTGCAGAAGTCAAACACGCAGGCAAAGGCGCCCTGCTCTGCGAGGCTTTCAAAGGCGCGCCCTCCCATTCCGGTGGCGTGAAAGACCGCAACCTCAAACCCACGTGCCTCAAGCGCCGGTTTCAGCGGAATGACGTATTTCAGCGCCGATGTGCCAAGGGACATGATACCGATCAGCGGTTTATCCGGGTCCGGAATCTGCGCTGCCCTCGCGGCGCCCAGAACGGCGCCTGCGGCCTGGCTGAGCGAGGCCTTGCAGACGGAATTCAGCCCGTAAAGCCCACCAGCCCAGAGGATCATCTGGATGTCGGCCGCCAGTCTTTCGGCCGGGATCAGCGGCGAGAAGGAAACGGTTGAGACAATGTATTTCGGCACTCCAAGCGGCAGGGCCGAACAGACATCAAGCGCCAGATCGGTGCCCATCGTGCCGCCAAGGACGATCACCCCGTCAAAAGCCGCCATCCGGTGCAGCCGCGCCGTCAGCAAGCTGGCACCATGCGCCATGATCTGCATGGCGGTGTTTTCATCCCCGCTGTCGATGGCCGCCCGGATCGAGCTGCCACCGGCCTCGGCGACGTCGTGTTTGGAATAGTCGGTCGGCGTCGATGGGTCGCCCAGAACCGAGACATCCATGGTCAGGACCCTGCCCCCCTGATCGCCGATCACACTCGCCAGAAAACCAAGCTCATCGTCCTTGGTGTCATAGGTGCCAACCACCAGAATGGTTTTCTCGGTCATTGCCCCACCTTTCAGAGTTTGATCCATGCGGTTTTCAGGTTGATGTATTTGTCGATGGCATGAAGCGATTTGTCCGACCCGTTCCCGGACTGCCCGACCCCGCCAAGCGGGACGGTGCCATCCGCGCCGCCATAGGTGTTGACATGCATCACCCCGGTTCGGACACGCTGCACCATGCGATGGGCGCGGCTGAGCCCGGATGTCCACACCGCACCGGCGAGACCGTAGACCGTGGAATTGGCGATCCGCACGGCGTCGTCCTCGGTCTTGAAGGGGGTCACGGCAAGCACTGGGCCAAACACCTCCTGCTGTGCCAATGTCGCCGCTGGCGTGACATCAGTGACGATGGTTGGCGCCATGTAATAGCCGCCGGTTTCCGACAAAATACGCTGCCCGCCGGTGACGATCTGCCCGCCTTCCTGCTGGGCCGTGGCCACGAAGGTCAGGTTCTGCTTCAGCTGTGCTTCGGAATTGATCGCCCCGATCTGGGTCTCCAGCCGAAGCGGGTCGCCGACCTGCATCGCCTCCGCTGCCCGCACGACCTCCTGCACAAATCTGTCGTGGATCGAGGCCTCGACCAGCAGGCGAGAGCCTGCGACGCAGACCTGACCCGAGTTGCGGAAGATACCTGCGGCGGTCACTTTTGCGGCCTCTGCCAGATCCGGCGCATCAGCGAAGACAATATTGGGAGATTTGCCGCCCAGCTCCAGATAGACACGTTTCATGTTTGAACGGGCGGAATAATCCAGCAACCGACGCCCGGTCTGCCCCGATCCGGTGAACACCAGAACGTCGACGTCCATCGAAAGGCCGAGGGTTTCGCCGACCACCGCGCCTTCGCCGGTGATCACGTTCAGGACGCCGGGTGGCAGGCCCGCCTCAAGCGCCAGTTCCGCCACCCGCATCAGCGAGAGAGAGGCGGTTTCAGCGGGTTTCAGCACCACGGAATTTCCCATCGCAAGCGCCGGGCCCAGTTTCCAAGCCCCAATCATCAGCGGAAAATTCCACGGAATTATCGCGCCGACCACACCGACGGGATCCTTGTGGATCAGGCCCAGCACATCACCCGCCGTGGGCGCGATTTCGCCATAGAGCTTATCCAGTGCCTCGGCGTAGTAGCGGATCGTGGCTGCGGCTGACCCCGGTTCGGCCTTCAGCGCCATATTGATTTCGGTGCCATTGTCACGCACGCCCAGCACGGCGAGCTCAAGCGCGTGAGCCTCTATCAGTTCGGCCCATTTCGTCAGAACCTTCTTGCGGGCGGCGGGCGGCTGCCCGGCCCAGCGGCGATCCTCGAAGGCGGCGCGGGCGGAAGCGATGGCCGCCTCCATATCCGCCGCAGTTCCCCGCGCGATCCGGGTCAGCACACACCCGTCGATCGGCGACAGCACATCCAGCGTCGCCCCATCAGAGGCCGCAACCTGCCGACCGTCAATGAGATGTGAAACCGGCTGCACCGGTTGTGACCGAAGGGCGTCGATCTTGCTTTGGTCCATGGGGCTACCTTGTTTGGCTGTCGTGCAGATCGTGGTCTTCGTCGGGCTGATGCGCCTGCCATTCACGCATCAGCGCGCGCAGGTGCAGGGCCAGAACGATCAGGATCAGAATGAAGAGGAGAAAGGAAATCGGGCGGTCGATCATATCCAGCGGCGTCTTGAGGCGCGGCAGGGCCGAACGCAGCTTCACCTCCATGATGCCGCCCAGAACCATGCCCAGGATGATCGGGACAATCGGCAGGTTCAGACGTTTCAGGATCAGGCCAAGCACCCCGAACCCTGCCGAAATCATGCAATCCGTCAGGGAGTTTCGCAGCGAATAGACGCCGACAAAGG
This sequence comes from Phaeobacter sp. JH20_34, assembly GCF_048056095.1. Lineage (NCBI taxonomy): Bacteria > Pseudomonadati > Pseudomonadota > Alphaproteobacteria > Rhodobacterales > Roseobacteraceae > Phaeobacter > Phaeobacter sp. JH20_34. The sequence continues at coordinate 232,116 of NZ_JAYMWT010000023.1, forward strand.
ACAGCAAAAGGATCATCACCCCCAGGAACCGGGTTGGGATGCGAATGATCCGGGTCAGCAGATTGGTGGAGACCATCAGGAAGGCGAGCACGATCACATTGAGCAGGATCAGCGCAAGATAGAGACCATAGACCAGGTCGATATTGTTCTGAAACAGCTGTGGGCCGGGGATGACGTTATGAACATAGAACACCGACAGCATCATGGCCGTCAGCGCCTCTCCCGGGATACCGAGCGCGAGAAGCGGGATCATCGCCGCAGCCGGAACCGCGTTATTGGCAGCCTCCGAGGCGATCAGACCTTCGGGGGATCCCTTGCCAAACAGCTCCGGCGTCTTGGAGGTTTTCTGGGCGTAGGTGTAGCTCATGAATTGGGCGGTGAACTCGCCGGTGCCGGGGATCATGCCCAGGATCACGCCACAGGCGGAGGCGACGGTTGCTACCCGCTTGTGCTGCATCAGCTCCCTGATGCCGCCCCCCATCCGCCCCGATACCGGCTTTGCATCCGGTTGGCTGTCGGGGGCGGTCAGCAGGAAAAACGCCTGGCTCAGCGCAAAGAGGCCGAGCACGACAACAATCAGGTTCACGCCGGAGCTGAGAAAGGTGAGGCCGAAGGTATAGCGCTGGGTGTAGGTCACCGCATCGAGGCCGACGGTCTGTAGAAAGATGCCGAACATCGCCAGAACGCCGGCGGCAAAGATCTGGCCCCGGTGGGCAAGGATGACCAGGATGATCCCCAAAAGTGCAGCAAGAAAGATCTCTCTGGAGCCGAACATCGGAGCCACGAGAGCCAGGACCGGTGACAGCAGGATCAGGCAGAGGATGCCGAATATCCCCCCCCAGAACGACGCGCTATAGGCCAGCGACAGCGCCCGATGGGCCTGCCCCTGTTTCGTCATCGGATAGCCGTCATATGATGTGAGCGCATTCACCGCCGTGCCCGGCGTATTGATCAGGACCGCAGGGATGGCCCCGCCATACATCGAGGATCCGTAGATCCCCAATAGCATCGTCAATCCCACGATAGGCTCGAAGGCAAAGGTCGCCGGCAGCAAGATGGCGATCGCCACTGCGGGTCCGACGCCCGGAATGGCCCCGATGATCACGCCGCCGATTGACCCGATCAACAGCGCGACGATCACATCCCAGCGGGCCAGCATCTCGGCCCCGGCGAGGAGATTTTCCATTGGTTGCCCCGATCAGAAATAGGTCAGCATGATTTGGCGTAGCCCGTCGGGCAAGGAGTCATAGGCGAGGCCTGCGGGCAGATTCACCTTCAGCAAGGTCTTGAACAACACCACGATCAGCAGCGCCGAAAGCGCCGCGACCGCCAGTGTTGCGGGGCGCCGGTAGCCCACCCTCAGCGCCAGAGCGACCGCGCATATCACCGTGGCCGGCAGGTAGCCCGCATAGGGAACCGCGGCTGCGTAGGCGATGAACCACCCTGCATATTCCAGCGAGGCGATCCAGAGCAGGACCTCCTGCCAGCGTCCTTCGATCCGTTCGGACAGCGCCGAGCCAAGCAGGTGAAATGCGGCAAAAGCCGCCATGCCACCAAGAGACACCGCTGGCCAGAACCGAGGTTGAGCAAAAAGCGCACTGCCTTTACGCCAGACGGTCTGCTCGAAGATTTGCGACAGGAGCAGGAGAGCGCCGACCAGCACAATCCAGGCAAAGACGATATCCCCCGGTCTTCGGTAGCGTTTGAACAAGGCTTGAAGCGTTTTGACCCGCGACATTGGTCGCCCCCTTGCTAGAGCTGCGCAGGCCCGGCGATCGACGCCGCCGAGCCTGCGAGATCCGTTAGTTGCTCAACATACCGTCGATCCGGGCCATGGTCTCGATATCGGCCTTGATCTGAGCGGCCACCTCAGTGGCGGGCTGCCAATAGACCGCCGCACCGGTTTCTGCGGCCAGCGCCTGGGCGCGCTCCGACATCACCGTCTGCTCCGCGACAGCGATGATCTTATCGCGCACATCCTGCGGCGTGTCCTTGTGCACAAAGAGCCCGTTCCACAGCGAGACATTCAGATCCGGCGCCAGCTCTGCGACGGTGGGCGCATCCGGCGTTAGCGGGATCCGCTCGGCGCCGATGGAGGCAAGCACCTTTACACTGTCGAGGCATGGCAGGATCAGCTGAAGCGTGGTGTTGATCACATCCACATCCCCGGAGGCCAGCGTGTTGCAGTCCAGGGCGTCAAAGGCAGCGTCGGAGGCGTAGGAGAACCCCATCTCCTTGGCCAGGCCCAATGTGACCTGCGTCGGCACCAGAGGAGCGCCAAAATGGCCAAGCACCACATCGTTTTCCGCCGCATGGGCCGCCAGCCCGGCCATATCATCATAGGGCGCATTCGCCCCGGCAGCGATTACGAACGGGTAGGTCAGGAAATTGCCCAGCGGTACAAATGGATCCGGGCTCAGCTCCGGGATGCCGATCTGCGGGCCGACCACGGGAATGGCGATGATGAAGGATCCGACGGTATAGCCGTCAGCAGGCGCAGTGGCGACCTCGACCGCACCGGGAAACGGGCCGCCACCACCACCGGGTTTGTTCACAACCGCAGTGGGCACATCATAGGCGGCCGAGAAATCCTCCGCGATCATACGGGTCAGGACGTCCTCCAGGTCGCCGGGCGGCCATGGCACCACAAATTCAACGGGTTTCTCCGGGTATTCGGCATATGCCGCACCGGCAGCAGCCATCATGGCCAAGGTAAGCGCAGTGGCAGAAATCTTGAACTTTGACATGTTTCCCTCCCTGTCATCGGTTCATATATCGAACCGATGTTACGTAAAAAAGGTTGCCTTGCTAAACATCATGTGTCAAATTTTTTCTGAATTCGCTTGAAGGGTGACCGAAGGCATGTCCTCTGCAACCAAAACGCTGGCGCTCTTGTCGCACTTCTCTACCGACCGGCCTGAGATCGGGCTGTCACAGCTGTGCCGGATCGCGGGACGGGACAAGGCGACCACCTACCGCCACCTCCAGGCCCTTGAAACCGCTGGATTTGTCGAACAGAATCCAGTGACGAAACACTATCGCCTGGGGCCTGCTATCCTGCAGCTGGCACAGGTGCGGGAGGCCACCGTCCCCCGTGAGATGGGCGCTCAGCTGGCGCTGTCGCAGCTGGCCGAGGTCACCGGCGAGACCGCGCATGTGTCAGTGCTCTCGGGAACGACGCTCTACGCGCTGGCGTCCTGCGAATCCCCCCGGCACGGCACGCGGGCGATTATCGACATCACGACCTTTCCGCTTCATGCGACGGCGTCGGGGCTATGCGCGCTGGCCTTTGGCCCGGAGGCCCTGATGACCTCTGCCCTCGCCCGGCTGGATCGGTTCACGCCCCATACCGCAACAACAGCTGAGGCGCTGCACGAATTGGTCGCGGCGGCACGCACCAGCGGATTTGCCTGCTCAGACCGGAGTTTCGAAGCGGAGATCCATAGCCTGTCTGCGCCCCTCTACGATCAGACCGGGCTGTTTGTCGGAGCGGTATCGGTGGCCAGCGTGGCCGCACGGGTCACACCGGAACAGCAGCGGCTAATCAAGACAGAACTGACATCCGCCAGCCGCGAGATCACCCGCAATTGGGGCGGCGCGGTTCCCGCAGCGGTGCAGGCTGCCTGGGCAACCGCGCTAGAGCCGTCCCCGTCACACATACATGTATCGGATATCGCATCATGAAAGATTCTAACTTTCTCAAGGAACAGAACGGTCGGCTGATGTGGCATCCGATGACCTCGCCGCAGGATAGCATCAACCAGCCCCCGAAGATCATCACCGAGGCCGAAGGCGTGTCGATCACGGATATCGACGGCCATCGGGTCATTGATGGGGTGGGCGGCCTGTGGAATGTGAACCTGGGCTATTCCTGCCAGCCGGTAAAGGACGCCATGGCCGCGCAGCTGGATAAACTGCCCTATTATTCGACCTTTCGCGGCACCTCCAACGATGCGGCGATCGAGCTGTCCTATGAGCTGAGCCGGTTCTTTGCCCCTGACGGGCTGAGCCGGGCCTTTTTCACCTCCGGCGGTTCCGATTCCGTCGAGACCGCGCTGCGGCTGGCACGGCAATATCACAAACTGCGCGGCGATGCGGGCCGCACCAAGTTCCTCAGCCTCAAGAAAGGCTATCACGGCACCCATATCGGCGGGGCCTCGGTCAACGGAAACGCCAATTTCCGTACGGCCTATGAACCATTGCTGCCGGGCTGTTTTCATATCCCCGCGCCCTATACATATCGCAACCCATTCAATGAGAGCGACCCCGAGCGTCTTGCCCAGCTCTGCGTCGCGGCTTTGGAAGATGAAATCGCGTTTCAGGGGGCCAATACGATCGCTGCGATGATCATGGAGCCCATTCTGGGCGCCGGAGGCGTCATCCCGCCCCATAAGTCATTTGCCCCGATGGTTCAGGAGATCTGCAATCGCCATGGTATCCTGCTGATCACCGATGAGGTGATCACCGCCTATGGCCGCACCGGCGCCTGGTCCGGCGCCCGGCTCTGGGGCATTCAGCCCGACATGATGTGCACCGCGAAGGCCATCACCAACGGGTTCTTCCCCTTTGGCGCGGTTATGCTGGGGGATCGGATGATCGAGGTGTTCGAGGATAACCCGGACGCCAAGATCGGCCACGGCTACACCTATTCCGGCCATCCGGTCGGCGCCGCCGCAGCGCTGGCCTGCCTGGCGGAAATGCAGCGGCTGAAGGTGACGGAGACCGCCGCTGCCCGCGGCACCCAGCTCTACGAGGGCTGTCTGGCGCTGAAGGAGCGTTACGAGATTGTCGGGGATGTGCGTGGCGGGCATGGGTTGATGACGGCCATTGAACTGGTGAGTGATCGCCAGACACGAGCGCCACTTGACGGGCGCAGGGCCTTGGCCGTCCAGGAGGCCTGCTATGAGGCCGGTGCCCTGGTTCGGGTTTCGGGCGCAAATGTCATTCTTTCGCCGCCGCTGATCCTGAGTGAGGCCGATGTGCGCGGTTTGCTAGACGCCCTTCAGGTAGGTCTTTACATAGCATAACACTGAACGCGTTCAGTAGAGCGGATTTCACTCAGGTTACCGGTCCGACCCGCAGAAAGCCCCGCTTCCAAGGCCCCCGCCACAAACAAACAAGCTGCCCCTAAAGGCAGCTGCATGCATCTAATATCCGTGTTGTAATTTTGGTTGCGGGAGCGGGCAACCGCCGTATCCTACCTACCCTCTCCGCAATCATCTAAACCCATGATAGCACACAGCTAACGGCACCTTTGCGCAGATAGTGACCTTTGCAAAGTCTCGGGGGCTGGCAGTCGGACGGCGATCCCATGCTGCACGAGCAATGAAAGGAGCAGACCTTCGCTGCAGGTGCAGCCACCAACCATCATCGAGCGGAAGGGATGCGGACAAAGCAGACAACTCATTAGCGACTTTGAATGTCCGCAGTTGAAATTTGTGGTATTCAGCGTTATCGAAGCAGCCTGTCTTAACCCCGAACCCCACGGAAGTCCGATGTAATCGCAGCGCACATACTTAAAATAACACCCTGGTTCATCCTGCCAGGTGTTTTTGTGCGACCAATCGATACATCGTGAGACTGTTATGAATATCCAGAAATACCCGCGAACGCGGCACATTGAAGGCTCGCGCCTTCAGGTGGGCGATTTGGCGGATGACAAACCAATCCAGGAACTTTCAGGCCAAGCCCTGATCGTTGAAGAAAAGCTCGACGGGGCCAATTCCGCAGTGTCATTTGATGCGGATGGGAATCTGCTTCTGCAAAGCCGGGGCCATTATCTGACCGGTGGCGGCCGCGAACGCCACTTCGCCTTGCTCAAGACATGGGCTGCGGCCCACGCCCATGTCCTGCACCCTGTGCTGGGCTATCGTTTCATCATGTATGGCGAGTGGATGTATGCCAAGCATACCGTGTTCTATGATCGGTTGCCGCATTACTTCATGGAGTTCGATGTGCTGGACCGGGATACAGGCCGGTTCCTAAGCACGGCGGCGCGTCGGGCTTTGCTGACGGGATTGCCGATCATGCCGGTGCCAGTCGTGCATACGGGTGAAATCAAGTCCGTTGACCAACTTATCCGTCTGACCCGGCCATCGCCTTACAAGTCAGACGCGTGGCGTGACGCCTTGGTGATCGCCGCGGCACGGTCTGGCAGCCGTCCCGATATGGTGGACCAGCAGACGGAGGACAGTGATCTGGCCGAAGGGCTGTACCTGAAACAAGAAAGTGCAGACCACGTGGAGGGCCGGTTCAAGTTCGTCCGTGCGGATTTCTTGCAGGCGATCGCGGCGGCTGAGGGGCATTGGCACGACCGTCCGATCTTGCCGAACGGTCTGGCTGATGGCGTCGATATCTTCGCGCCGACGCTGGGCGTGGAGGGGGCCTACGATGCCTAAACCCAATACCTACGCCCTCACACATAATCACCTGTTGGACTTGGTCCCAACCGGTCCAGCCTGGACCGTGAACTGGGATGAGATTTGGGCGCTGTGGCCAGTGCTTGCCACTCTCGACACCTGTCCACAGGACCCGATCCATCATGCCGAAGGTGATGTCGGCACCCACACGCGTATGGTGGTCGAAGCCTTGGTCGTGGACCTTGACTGGCAAGGTCTTCCAGATGTCGACCGGGCCAACCTGTTCTGGGCTGCGGTTTTGCATGATGTCGGCAAGCCCGCCGTTACAAAACATGAGGATCAAGGACGCATCTCGTCCCGGGGGCATTCCCGGATTGGGGCGTCCATCGCGCGGGAATTGCTGTGGACCGCTGGGTCTCCGTTTGCCTGGAGAGAAGCCTTGTGCGGGATCATTGCCCACCACCAACTGCCGTTCTGGCTGATCGAACGGGCAGATCCCGGACGCATGGCCATTGAAACATCTTGGCGGTGCAGGCCAGATCATCTGTGCCTTCATGCCAAGGCTGATGCGTTGGGTCGGATATGTGAGGACCGGCAAGGCATCGTGGAGAGTGTCAGCCTTGCGGAATTAATGTTCCGTGAGGTCAACTCTTGGGAACATCCGTTCGCCTTTGCGAATGATGAAAGTCGGGTCGCCTTTTTCGAACTAGAGGACCGAGATCCGCATTACGCGGCGCATGAAGCGTTCCCGTGCACCGTCACAGTGATGTCGGGCCTGCCGGGCGCGGGAAAAGACACCTGGATTGGCAAAAACCGACCGGAGCATCCCGTTGTCAGCCTTGATGCGATACGCGACGAACTGAGCGTTTCACCGACCGACAATCAGGGCCAGGTCATCCAGGCGGCACATGAGCGGGCAAGAGAGCATCTGCGGGCCGGGCGCGATTTTGTGTGGAACGCAACCAATGTGACGCGTCAAAACCGGTCCCGTGTTCTGCGGCTTTTGCGTGACTATGGTGCCCGGATCGAGATCGTCTATCTCGAACCGGGCCCAGACCAACTGCGCCGTCAGAACCGGGATCGACCAGATGCCGTGCCCGATGCGGTCATTGCGCACCTGTCAAAAAAGCTGGAACCGCCGCAGCTGTGGGAAGCACATGAGGTTAGGATAGAGTAGCAACACCACGCGAAATGCGGACATTCAGGCGTAACGCGGCATCCGGTAGGTTTGGGCTCACTACCGACTTGCGGCAATGCGGCGGCAGGGTTGCAGCGAAACTTCACCAGGACGCTTCTACCAGACGACGCCAGGCAGCCCAATTCGGACATTCGCACGAGGCCTGCGACGCCCTCGCTGCAGACGCGAAGGATCCCGCCAGACTTCCCGAGAGCGGACCTTCAGGCTAGCTCAGCTGGCCAGGACGATGCTGCACCCCGCTCGAAGGTTAGAGATGCGCAGATAGCGACCTTTGCAAAGTCTTGGGATCTGCCAGCCGGGCGGCGGTCCTATGCTGCACGAGCAATGGAATGGAGCGGACCTTCGCCGCAGGTGCAGCTACCTACTATCATCGAACGGACGGGATGCCGGACGAAGCAGCCTTTGGCACCTAAAAATCCAAAGTCTGCTTTGGAATGGGTGCGCGAACTATTGATTATGGTTGTCGATCACCTTAACCGATCCCCATGGAAGAATTTATTCAACGATTTGAGAGTGATTTCACCCTTGCAGAATTTCCACATGGGATGTTCTACAAGTTCGACATAGGGCTCCGATTTGAACTTGGCGGCGAGGGAAGTCCTACTTCCCGACCTCTGAAGCGCTTCGCACAAGCATTTTCACGAGCTGATGCAGTTTCCTCAAGCTTGTTCAACAAATCATCGTCGCTGTGGCTGCTGTCGTCTACATATGGAACTGAACGTCCAGCAAAAAGAAGACTAAAACCCTACAAGTTATGTGGCCTTACCAAGTCATCATTTGAATATCTTGGTGCCACCCCGCAGAAGGATAGCGATCACGTCGATGCGCCTGGTTCAGATCTGTTTCGCCATTGGGATGTAGCTAAACTTGTTGATAAAGAGCAACTTCGGGAAGTTCTTTGGCTTACTCTGGGCTCAGAACTCGGCATAAAACCAACGGTGCATGCTGACACATATATCGTTGATTTTGAAAAGAGCATCGCGCTCCATCCCTATGATGACCGAGGAATGGACGTTGTATCGATGGACAAGGAAAATTTGGCTCACCTGTATGACGATCATAAATCATGGCTTCTTGAGCATGACGCTTCAAGGATGAAAGCTGTATTCGAAGGCTGAAGCCGCTAAAGCGGTCCTTATGAATAGATCGCAGCATTCGGAACTTTGGGCTGCCTGGCGTCGTCTGGTAGAATCGTCCTGGTGAAGTTTCGCTGCAATCCTGTCGCCGCACCGCCGTAAGGCGGCTCCGAGCCCTCACCAGTCATTGGTCGGCTTGCGGCTTCTCGCGCGTGCAGCGAGCCGTGAACTGCGTAAAGCCGTCATTCACATACTACTAACGAATAACTGCAGTCGGGGCAAAACAGCCAATCCAGTTGCCTCATCAACGCAGCTGAACGCGACCAATATGTACTGAGGCCAGAAGTTGCTTCAGTTGCTGGTCTGCGGCTTCAAGCGGCAGAGCAACTGTTCCGGAGAAATAAGCACAACCGTCAGTTAGTTCGAATGCGATAAGCCCGTCGACAGCTGCGGGTATTCCCTTGGAAGATGGGTGAGATATTGCGAAGATGACAACGTATCCCTTGAAATCACCGATGTGAGCACTGTCACTCAAGTGTATTGCCGTTAAGTCAGCCCCCTGAAGGGTAATCCATGGGTAGTACAAACGTTCGAATCTGCGCTGCGCTCTGGCACTCGCATTTTTGATCCAGGCTTCGTCTATCTGGTCGTTTTCGCCGGACTCCTCAGTCTCCTCATTAAGGGGAAGGAAATCTGAGCGTCCGGGGGTGCCGGCTCGATGGGACCAGGTATCATTGAAATGTACTAGCCCCCAAGACGCGTCACGATTACTGCCACTGCAGTATTCACAGACCAGGGCTCCGTTTGCATGGTATCCATACCCTTGCATGCTCCAGTGGGAGCCTTCCGAACTAAGTTTGTAAGCTATTGTTTTAGTTTCATGTTGATAGGTTGCGAAACCTGTTCCCCACGTCTGCATTACGCATTCGCTCTGAGCATAACCTTGCACCGGAGCAAGAAACAATATGATTGCAAGTAAGCTGGATCTCATCAGGTCAAGATATGATTGGGGGCAAGAAAATTAACCCCTTCAGTACCGATTGCCAGCGGAAAAGGTTGGGCTCGGACCCTGCCTTCCGCAGCAAGGGGTACAGCCAGGTGGTTTGAGCCCATTGCCGCCACCTCTACCCACCCTGGATGCTGCAAGCGCGCTGGACCACTCGCAGCCCGGAGCAGACATAGACATGGTGGCGAGTGCCAAAGATGCTGTCGGTGCAAAATTCCATGGTGATTTTCCCGAAAACGGACCTTCGGCAGGGCCCAGCTACCTCATGTGATGCTGCGGGGTGAACCAGGGGCAGCGAAGCGCAGATAGCTGACTTTGCAAACTCAGCCGTTTGAAGCAACTGGCCGGGGGTTTATGCTGCGGCGCAGCCCGCCGTTTCTGCCGTCCGCTGCGACTGCGAGGTTTTGGAACCGGTGAACTCACACAGTGCGGGACGAAGTGAGCTTTCGCTGTGGTGGCTCGAATGTCGGCTGTCGCCCGCTTTGTGCACTCCCTGGAAAAATGCAGCGAAGTCAAATGACCGCCTAGAAAGAAAGCTGTCAGGTTGTAAGTGTCTTGTAAGCGTCGCCCGTCATGAAAGCCTAAATCGCAATTAGAATGGAGTTTACCATGCGCATTTTTGGTTGGGTTGTCGGACTTGCTGTCGCTTTGGCCGCCCCTGTCAACGCCCTTTCAATCCCGTCAGATGGGAAGCTGAGTTTCGACGTTGTCCGCAAAGGTAAGGATATCGGGGATCACACCTATAGCTTTTCCGGCGCGGGCAATTCTTTCACTGTCACGGTCGCAACTGACATTGCTGTAAAAATTCCATTGATCCGCACCACCGCCTACAGCTTCCAACATGCAAGTGTGGAGCAGTGGAAAGGCGGCAAGCTGCAAAATATCAGCTCGAAAACGAATGACGATGGTGAACCGCACCAGCTTAAATCCGCAAACAACGGCACCTTGCCAGCCAGCCTTTGGAATGACGACATTGTGCGCAGTCAACAGTTGATGAACACCATTGATGGCAAGATAATGAAAGTGCGCGTTGCTGATCTGGGCAATGAAACTGTAATGACCAAGCGTGGCGCGGTCGCGGTACATCATTACCGGATGTCAGGTGATCTGGCGCGTGACCTTTGGTATGACGCGGACGGTAACCTTGCACAGGTCGCGTTCAAGGCGGATGATGGGTCAACCGTGATGTATATTCGGAAATAGGGTAATTTGCCGAATGCGGCTTCTTTATATAGAAGACAACGAGAAGCTGGCGCTCAATACGAGCGCCAGTTTGCGTGATGCAGGCTTTGTGGTGGATGTGGTTCATACAGCAGCCGATGCTTTGCATTCAGCCAAGAGTTTTCAATACGACACGGTCATTCTCGACCTGGGGTTGCCCGACAGCGATGGTTTGGAGCTGCTGCCACTCATCAAAGAGATCAATCCACAAACGCCTGTGATTATTTGTACGGCCCGCGACGCGCTGGAGGATAGGATCAAGGGGCTGAACACGGGCTCCGATGACTACCTTATCAAACCTTTCGCAGTGGCAGAGCTTGTTGCGCGCACAAATGCCGTTTTGCGGCGTCCGGGTGGGGCCTTGGGAATGACACTGTCCTATGGAAATGTGACCTTCGAGACGGCAGATCGGTCACTGGCGATCAACGGCATGGCGTGCGCCTTTTCCAAACGTGAACTTGCCCTGCTGGAGCTGTTCTTGCGCCGGTCTGAAAGGGTCATCACAAAAGGCGCAATTGAAAACGCGCTCTACGGCTTTGATGATGCGGCGACACCGAATGCGATCGAGGTTCTGACTCACCGGGTTCGCAAAAAGCTGGCCGAAAAGGGAGCGTCCATCGAAATCCACAATCTGCGCGGCATCGGTTACATTCTCAAGGAACGTGAATCTTGAGCGTTTGGACATTCTTGTTTGGCGCCAAGCGCTCTCTGGAACGAGGGCTGTTGCTCAATATCATCGCGGCGTTGAGCCTTTGCATGGTGCTTGCCGGTTTGGTTTTGATCAGCGAGTTCAAAGAACACCTGGAAGAAAACCTTGAAGATGCGATGGTCGACGAAGCCAAGGAGGTGATCGGGCAGATTGATCCAGCTCTTGCTGGTTTTGGTCTGGATGGTGACGCGCTGCGATTCAAGGGGAGCGAGGGCAATTTTCGGTATACCGTCTTTGCGCAGGATGGCCGCGTTGTTGCGGGCAGTGAAACATCGGATCGCATCTGGCAGCAGCTTGCGGAGTTAGAGCTGGGCTCTCCCGGGGCCATTGCCTTGCCAGGTGACCGGCTTGGCCTTGGCTTGCGGGTGATGATCATGGGGCAGGACATATATGTCTTGGTTTCGACATACCCCAAGTGGAATAACGAGACACAGCTGTCCAAACTTCTGCACGAAGTCGAGGAAGAAATCTGGTGGGCGCTTCTGGGCATTGTGATGGTGATTGGCGCAGCGCTGTTTGCAACACGCCGTTCGCTTGCGCCAATGCGTGCATTATCCGAGCAAGCCCGCAAAATCGGCCCCCTTGCCGCCAGCCGCAGGCTTGAATCCGACGCCGTGCCAACCGAATTTGTCCCGCTGATCGAGGATGTCAACGACGCGTTTAATCGTCTCGAACAAGGCTACAAAGCACAGCGGGATTTCTCATCAAATGTGGCGCATGAAATCCGCACCCCCATTGCTGTTCTGAAGTCCAGCATTGAAAGAATTGAGAATCCGGACCTCAAACAAACCTTGTCACAAGACGCAGATCAGCTGGACAGAATATTCAGTCAGCTAATTGATCTGGCGCGGTCCGAAGCGGCGTCGGTAACGGTTTTTGAACCCGTGGATTTGCACGCCTTGGCCACTGAAACCGCAACCACATTTGCCAGCGAGGCCGTGCGCAGCGGTCGCAGCCTCTCGGTGAGCGGTGACACAACCGCCAAGATGAACGGCAATGCCGGGCTTCTGAGTATCGCGCTCAGCAACCTTATTCGCAACGCCTTGCACTACACATCTGAACACAGCGAGGTCGAGATTGAAGTCTTGTCCAACCCGGCCGGTTGGCGGGTGCTTGACCGTGGGCCGGGGGTGCCGGACACATTGAAATCAGCCCTCTTCGAACGGTTTAACCGAGGGACACAAGCCCATTCGAATGGCACCGGATCGGGGATCGGCCTGGCCATCGTGAAATCTGTAGCCGATTGCCATAACGCCTCTGTCTCAATTGAAGACCGCAACGGTGGCGGCAGCGTTTTCTCCTTCGTTGCCAAGGGCGGCTCTTAGAAAACGGCTTAATTTTTTTGATGCTGTAAGTCTGATGTAAGTCAGACACGCGATGACACCTCAACAGGCCAGAAGAAAGCAAGTTGAGGTTGAGTATGAGAATCGATTTTTTGAGCGAAGCATGCGCCGGGCGCATAGCGGCTGAAAACCATATTAAGGATGTTTACTGGAACACCTACCGCGCCAAAATCGCCGAGTTTGCCCCCCTCCTGGTTGTTGCTCAGCGCCTTGACGGTGAAATTCTGTGTGCGGCCGGTATTCGGACCGCGCGTGACGGCTTCTTCTCAGATGCCTATTTGCATTCCGATTTTTCAACGGCCTTGCACGGGATCGCCCGTATAGATGTACCCCCAGAGCAGATCATGGAAGTCGTCTCGCTTGCTTCCACGACACCGTTTCCGGTTTTGCCGATGTTGGACCGAATGATTGAGTGGGGCCGCGAGAATGGCATGACCTGCGGCGTGTTTACGGCAACCTCCCCGCTGCGCCGACTGCTGCGCAGAACCGGGCTTAGATATACGGAACTGGCGTCCGCACAGGCCTCCCAGGTAGCAAACCCACAAGATTGGGGAAGCTATTACCAAACGGACCCAAGGGTGTGCGCCTTCAGCGAAGTGTTGGCCCGGCCCGTGATCTTGTCTCCGCGTGCCCGTGCCGCGCAGATCGCGGCGGAGGCCTCGTAATGAAACAAGTCTTTGATGCACTGCGTCACCACGCGACCACGCGCCCGACTGACATCGCCTTCGAAGACGACGCGGGCCATATCAGCTGGCAAGACCTCGCCGCACGTGTCGAACATCTGGCCCGTGAACTCGACAGTGTCGACGGTGTCGTGGCTGTAGGCTTGGCAGGCGGTATTGACTATGTCGTGGCCGATCTGGCGCTGACGCTTTGTGCCAAGCGACAGGTTCCTTTGCCGTTCTTTTTCAGCACCACCCAAAATGCACATGTGTTGATGGATGCCAAGGTTAGTGCAGTCATCACAAACGCCCCCGAACTGTTCGCCGCGCTGCCACATCTCAAGATGGTGAGTGCTGCGATGATCCCGTCAAAAAGGATCGCTCTGCGCCCTTATGTCGGTGGCGCTGAGCGGATCATTTACACCTCCGGCTCTTCTGGAACACCCAAGGGGGTCGTCCTTGGAGATCGCCAGCTGAACGCCTCCATAACGGCGCTGAGCAATGTCATCAAAGCGGATGCCGCGGATACGCATTTCTCTGTTCTGCCGCTGGCCCAGCTGCTGGAGCAAATCTGCGGTATCTTTCTCCCCATCGTGGCCGGTGCAAAAACCGTGTTCCGGTTCGAGGCAACCAAGGCGCTCTTTGGTGCCCCGATTGATCCTTTGGTGGAAGCTTTCGAGCATGTCCGTCCCACAACCAGCCTCTTGGCCCCAGCCATTCTAAGCCGGTGGGTCGCCGCATTAGGCCGGCGACGCGCCCCGGACAGCCTGCGTTTTGTTGCGGTCGGAGGGGCGTCCAGCGCACCATCATTGATCTACAAAGCCATTGCCGCAGGCATCCCGATTTATGAAGGCTACGGGTTATCGGAATGTTGCGCTGTCGTGGCGATGAACCGGCCGGGCGACAATTGCCCCGGAACGGTCGGGCCAGTGCTGGAAGGGGTGCAGGTCACTCTGGACGCTGGCGAAATTGTTGTGTCTGGCCCCACGGTCATGTCCGGTTATCTGAATGACGCGGGCGCGCCGGATGTCTGGCGCACCGGGGATATGGGGCATTTTGACAATGACCGGCTGGTCATTGACGGGCGCAAGGATGCGCTGTTGGTGACCGGTGCAGGGCGCAATATCTCGCCTGAATGGGTTGAACAGCGTGTCAACGCGGACCCGTACATCGTAAGCTCCGCGCTTGGGTTGCGCCAATCTGATGGCGCGTTGGTGCTGATCGTGGTGGCAGCCACTCCTGTTGAGCTCGCCCAGATCGAAAGCCACCTCACAGACCTGCCGTCCTATGCTTACCCCAATGACGTCATCCTAACCGATCCGTCAGAGCCGGGGCTGCTTTTCCCGGTCGGAACCCCCAACCGCACCATTGCTGCGGAAATCATCAATTCCCGGCCTGCCGTCCCGTTGGCAGCTCCTGCAAAAAGGATTGCATCATGACACACTTAAAAACCGTTCTCATCACGGGCGCCGGGAGCGGCATCGGTCGCGCCCTAGCGGTGGAGGCTGCATCTAAAGGGTTCACCCTGATCCTTGCAGGGCGCACGCAGGCCACGCTTGAGCAGACCAAATCGGAGTGCAACAGCACCGACGTGCGCTGTATCGTGGCAGACGTCACCACGGCGGACGGGCGCGCGGCGATTGTGGAAACCGTGGGCGAGACGCTGGACATTCTCATCAACAACGCGGGCGTGATCAGCGTGGGGCATATCAGCGACATGTCCGATACAGATCTTGAGCAGATGACGACGACCAATCTGGTTGCTCCCATGGCGCTGACACGTGATCTGCTGCCAGCTTTGCGCCGCTCAAAAGGGCGCATTGCCAATATCGGGTCGGTCTTTGGAGATATCGCCTACCCTTTCTTCGCCGGATACTCTGCTACCAAATTCGGGTTGCGCGGGTTCTCGGATGCGCTGCGACGCGAATTGTCGGGCGCAAGCGTTGGCGTGACATATATCGCGCCACGCGCAACCCGCACTCCCGCCGAAAGCACCTTTGGAGCTTTGGTTGGGCCGATGGACATGACGCTGGATACAGCCGAGGCGGTCGCAACGCAGGCGTGGAAAGCCATCCTGAAAGGCAAGCGCGAGAGTTTCCCCAAAGGCCCTGAACGCTTCTTTGTCAAAGTCCAACGCTTGTTTCCGTCGCTGGTTGATAAATCGGTGGGCGCTCAGGCACGCAATCCCGAAACGCTCGCGGTTCTCAAGCCGCTGGCTTCTTCATAACTATCAAAATCTACAGGACACTTCCCATGAGCTATAATGTTATCCGCGCGACTGAGGCGGGAACGACATCTGTCACTCCGGCAATTCTGGAAGAAATCAACAGCCACCTCGCTTCTGATGGCTGGACGCTGCTGCGCGGCTTTGAGATGAACATGCCCACGTTCAGCGAGATCACCCAGAAGCTGTGCAAATCAATCACCTTCGACCCAGCCCGCGAAAATACCGACAAGAACACCCAAAAGGTTGATGCAGGGCTGGGGCCGATTGGACTGCACATCGAAAACGGTAACACGCCGGTCTGCCCCGATATTGTGGCCTTTTACAGCACCAAAGCCGCGTTTGAAGGATCCCAAACCACGATCTGCGACGGCCGCCGCGTGTTCGACGCTTTCTCAGAAGAGCAGAAGACGCGTTGGTCTCAGCGCATGACGGTCACCCGTACGTTGCCCGAGGCTTTGTGGAAACGCTACCTTGCCAATGAACACCCGGCCATCAGTGAACCAGAAGAAGTCACACATGAGCATATCCTGCAATTCAAGGCAGCCATACCGGATCAGGACTTCACCTTGAATGATGACGGATCGCTTGAATACCGCATCAAAGTATCGCCCGTCCGCGCGTCCTCGGTCTCCGGGGGGCAGGCCTTTGCGAATGCTATTCTTGGGCCGTCGCATAACTACGAGCCACCGGTCTACACCCTCGAAGATGGCAGCACGGTTTCGTCTGATGAAGTCGAAACGCTCCGCGACATTGCCGAGACTTGCACGGTGGAGATCAATTGGCAGGACGGAGATGTCGCCGTCATTGACAACACCCGCGTTATGCACGGGCGCCGCGCCATCAAGGACCAGGATCGCCAATTGTTCATTGGCATGGGAAGGCTTTGACGGGTTCTTAAAAGCGTACAGTTTGTTGATAGTTTTGGGTCGTTTCCATTGCCGGTTCGCCCAAAGCTGCGCGAGCGGTTTCAGCTGTGTGGAGGCCGGTTTCTGTTCACTGAAATTTTGCAATACGAAATACTACCGATGTCTCGGTCATGCGCTTTGCAGGCATTCCTCCACTTCGCAGCATGCGGTACTTTGGGCTCAGAGCTGACCTGCGGCGGTGCGGCAGGCGGTCTGCAGCAAGATCGCCAAGCGGTCCAGGTATCCGAAGACAACAGGCAGCCCAATTTCGACATTCGATCAAGGCGCAGCGATGCCCCCGCTGCAGGTGGGAAGGATCCCGTCAGATCTCCCAACAGCGGACCTTCAGGTCTTGCTCAGCTGACTAGGACGATGCTGCCCCGCACCAAGGTCAGCGAAGCGCAGAGAGCCGACTTTGCTAAATTTCTCCTCATTGGCTCAGTCGTGAGACACCCAAAACGAAAAGCAGACATTCAGCTCGTCAAGGATTTCAGAAGAAGTGGGCGCACTAATGGCACCTTCTGGTACGTTATTACATCGGCAGAATGCCGAAGATGTGGCGGGTGTGGCGGTTTGGAGGACACGTCATGTCACATCTCAATCTTCCGGCCATCCGTGCGAAACGCATCCCTTGGAACAAAGGCCGCATCATCGGTCAGAAGCGCCCGTTGCTGCCCAAACATGTCTGGGCCATCCGGGTGCGTCTGGAACTTGCGGGCAAGCTGCGCGACCTCGCGCTCTTTAATATAGCCATCGACAGCAAACTGAGGGGTTGCGACCTGGTGCGCCTGCGCGTTGCCGATGTCTATTCTGCCGGACAGGTGAAGGAGCGCGCCTCAATCCTGCAAAGCAAAACCAATCAGCCCGTGCGGTTTGAGATCACTGAAGGCACGCGGGCTTCGCTTAAAGCATGGCTCGATGCGCTGGACAAATGGCGCGCCGAGTTCCTTTGGCCTGGGCGCCTTCATGACCGGCCTCACATTGGCACGCGCCAATACGCGCGGCTGGTCCATGAATGGGTTGCTTCAATCGGTCTTGAACCAAGCGCCTATGGCACCCATTCGATGCGGCGCACCAAGGTGGCGCAAATCTATCGCAAGACCGGAAACTTGCGCGCGGTTCAGCTGCTGCTTGGCCACACAAAGATGGACAGTACGGTGCGCTACCTTGGGGTCGACCTGGAGGATGCGCTGACGATCTCGGAAGGGGTAGAGATCTGACCCTGCGACTATCTTGAGCGAGGCTGCCTGCACGAGACTGAGAAAGCCACCATCAAAAAGCACAGGCCGAAAGTTGAGTAAGCGTGGACGTTCGGCCTTGGCTCCGCTTATTCTCTCGGAGAACAGACGCTATGCCCCCGCCGCCGTCAGCGCGTCGGGGGCATAGCGTCAAGATTTTGGTCTGTAGTTGAAACGCGAGCATATCCGATGATCATGCCCTATCATGACAAAAACCGCTCCTATACCCCAAACGTTTTGTCATAGGTTTTTGGAACGGCTAACACCTTGATCACTCGTGCAGAGATTGAGCGTGACAAAAACGACCGTTTGAGTATATGAAAACCCCAAATAAGCAGTGAAGTACATTTTAGGCACATGTACCGTCAAAAACCATCATCGAAAGGAAGCATTACATTGAAATGTAAAGGCATACTAGCTGCGGTAATATTGGCTTCCAGCACTTTTCCTGCGTTTGCTGACTGTACCACCAATGAAAAAGTAGAAGCCCTCCGAGAACTTAAGACCAGTTTTCTCACAGGAGAATATGATGCCTTTTTCACTGCATCTGATCCCACTGAGGCAATACCCGATAATGTAGAGCACGATACAAAAGTACAACTCATTCAATACATTGGGGTGCCCGTAAAATGCGTGGATATGGTTAGAAAACGATATTCTAAAAACTTTGAAACCTTGGTTGCAGTATTTTTAGGCAGTGACAACCAAATGGTATTCCTTTTCTTTTCAGTACTCAAAGTCGATGATGAACATCAGATACTTGGAGTGCAGCTATCTACGGACTATAGTGAAATATTTCAATATGTGAGGTAATATGGCAGATATTACATTAGGATGGGGTCAATCTTTCGCCAAAGTGAATGGGGAAAGTGTGGGTGCGCGCTTAGGGTCAGGACTCATAGCCAGTAAATGACGATTGCGGCGAGGGCGATGGCTGAAAGGAAGACTTTCGGACATCTATCGTAGCGGGTTGCCACCCGCCGCCAATCCTTCAATCTGCCGAACATGATCTCAATCCGGTTGCGCCGTTTGTAGCGACGCTTGTCGTATTTGATGGTTTTCTTCCGTTGTTTCCGGCCAGGGATGCAGGCGCGTATCCCTTTGTCTTTCAACGCTTCTCGGAACCAATCGGCGTCATAGCCACGATCTCCAAGTAGCCAGTCCACCTTGGGCAAACTGCTCATCAATGCACGGGCACCGATGTAATCGCTGACCTGTCCTGCGGTCACGAACAAGTTCAGCGGGCGTCCTTGGCTGTCGCAGATGGCGTGCAGCTTGGTG
The DNA here is from genome assembly GCF_048056095.1 of Phaeobacter sp. JH20_34. NCBI lineage: Bacteria > Pseudomonadati > Pseudomonadota > Alphaproteobacteria > Rhodobacterales > Roseobacteraceae > Phaeobacter > Phaeobacter sp. JH20_34. The sequence goes on from NZ_JAYMWT010000023.1 coordinate 251,341, forward strand.
TTCATGCCGCTCTTGGTCCGGCCAATCAGGCGTCCACGCCCCCCTTTTTGACGCCCAGACTGGTCGCTGTGCGGTGTGCCTTCAGGTACGTGGCGTCGATCATCACAGTATTCTTTTCGCCGTGCGCGGCCGCCAGACCCGCCATCATCCGGGCAAAGATACCTTTGTCGCTCCACCGCTTCCAACGGTTGTACAGCGTCTTGTGCGGCCCGTATTCCGTGTGTGCGTCGCGCCACCGCAAGCCATTGCGATTGATAAAGATAATCCCACTCAACACACGCCGATCATCGACTCGGGGTTTGCCGTGTGACGTGGGGAAGAAGGGCTCAAGACGCGCCATCTGCGCATCGGTCAGCCAGAAGAGATCAGACATGTTCACCGCTCGTTTTTCAAACCGTGAATCACGCTGCATCCCGGAAATCAATGGGTCCTGACCCTAACCTGCTTGCGTGGCAATCCGTCGCAGATTGAAGCTTCCAGAAAGCAGACACAGGATGACACCGATGCTCCCCTATGTCTCCACATGTTCAAATTTGAAACGACTTGGACGCGGTAGCCAGCTGAAAATCTACATCCAATCGGATAGGTTCGGAAGGCACGCTAGCCGCAAAATCCATTCCGCTGGCGGCAAGTAGCTGCAATTGCTTTTTTGGGCTATCGTCAAGACCCTCAAACCAGTTTGGATTGTAGAAGACATTTTCCATGTGCTTCGCCGCGAGCTGCAGGCAAGCCGAAGCTTGTTGATCGGCAGGTAATGCTCTGATCTGATCCGCTATGACCTTTCCAGGCGCGCCATCTATATCCCGCCAAGAAATACAGATCATCGCGTGTGTGTCTCCGGCGAATGAAGAGACCATAACCTGCTCAAGTAGCTCGTCAGCATATCCCACCTGAAGCTCACTGCCGTAGAAGTCAGAAAAAGGTGACCAAGCGCCTGCAAACATGAAAGGCAGAGGGGCCGCGAACTCCAAGATAAGTGAGCTGATGACATCAGGCTGGTCACTGACCAACGCAGCCCTCAGCGTGTCATGTGTAGCCTTCAACTCACGCCGCGCAGCCTCATTCCCAAGGTTCATGACGTCGAGCACCTTCTGAAACATGAATTGCTCAAAAAGCTGCAAACCTTTGTCGGCCCCGCGCAAAGTTTCTCGCAAATGAGCCCCAGCATCTTTCCCGTATAGCTCTCGGCTCATCGTGCGGTAAGCGACAGCAAGACATTGGTCTGGTCGACCAGTGAAAGGCTCATTCTCAATACAAGAGAAAAGCTCTCGGTCGTGTTTTCTGCAGAAGCCGTGGAAAACCGACGCGTCCTTGATGCCAATTTTTTTGATCGAGAGTTTGCCACCGTTTTTGTTCATTTCCGGAATGCTTGCAGTGTAGTGAAGCACATGACCGTTTTCAGCTATTCTCGCCAAGTTTGGCCCACGCGAAACGGTATGGGCTTTGATCACACCACCTTCGCAAGGACCGAGACCTACACCATCCGCACAGCATTTCTTCTGTGTGAAGGCCTTTCGGTTTTGGTCGACTGCGGCCCACGGGTTTTCTTTAGGTTGGGCGTCACGGTCTAGGTGGCACTTCTTGTACTTTTTACCGGAGCCGCACCAACAGGAGCTATTTCGATTTCTGCCCTTCATCGGCTGTCTTTCTTACCAGATTTCTTCGGAGCTACGCCCAGCACAACTTGGCCCTGCTCGGGAGGCTCGCTTTCGGTTGACCGCCAACGGGTAAAATCTGGCTCAACCCAAACTTTGGCTTCGCGGCGTTCTAATTCCACCCAATCGGCTCTGTGGTAGAGCCGGAGCACAATGCATACCGTTGCATTCACTAAACGAAAGCGAGAGGTGTGAACCGGATAATCTATTCCTTCCGGAAGTGGGCTAGTGAAGCTCGCACAAAGGCCTTGCATTGATTTGTCAGCAAACGTGAGTCCGTGACGCGCATGCGCAAACCGGTTGCGGATTTTCCTGATTAGTTCAATCTCGGACTTTTCGTAGTCGTCAATCAACCCAAGCGCATGGCAAAGATTGACACGAGCAGACAATGTCCCGACAGGTGCAGAGGCTCCTTTCAGAAGTTTGTCGGATGATCCATTTTCGACAAAAAAACTTGAGAGTGTCCTTAATAACAGATCATCAATCAGAGCTGCCGCTACGAGCGGCAAGCCACGATCAGTTTCCTTTTGCATGTCCGCCATGAATGTAGCTAGGTCTTCTGCCGTTGATAGCATCACTAATGCAATCCTTGTTATGAATTAAGTATCTTCTACCTGTACGGTACTCGATCACAGTGGCACCATCAGCAAAAAAATATTCGAAAGATAGAGCTTACAACGGCCTGTCGATCTCGTTTCAGGTTTCCCGAATGGCCGCATTTTGTATCACCGCGCCCGATGGAGGATGCCATTGTCCAGTAATGCCAGACTGTTCGCAGGTGGTGCTATCTGCGCTGAGCTGCCCCCGGTGCAACCCGCAGCATCCCGAGAAGCTGCTTGGTCCTGCCGAGAGTCCGCTTTCGGGAAAAATGACCATGGAATTTCGCACCCGCAGCATCTTCGGCACGGCACCACTTGTCTATGACCGCTTAGGGCTGGCTGGCGACATCGGGCCGGTTCGACCTGGTGCGGATTTGCTGCCTCCCCTGCTGCCGTATCGCCGCGGGTCGCTTCGAGCCTTCACTACGGAAAGGCTCTCATGCTGCGACTGCGCTGGTCTAGCATCGTAACCGCCTACCGATCAGATCAAATGACCAGATCCGACGGAGGCGCATTCTACCCCAGACTGCTTGGAATGCAGAAAAAAGAGACTAAAAGATGTGGCCGCATTGCTAGGCGATAAATTTGAGAACACCGATCGCAGTAATCAACAACATACTCATAGCGATGGAGAGGCCGGCAGCTCGATACCAGACCACGTCCTCCGCAATCGGGGTTTCGTCCCAAACGATCCCAGCTACAACCATACCAAATCCCAGTAGTAGTGCGGCCCCCCACGCCAGTATGTTCGGTCGGAGTTCATCAACCTGCCATACCAGCGCAGAGGGCAGTGTTGCGGCCACGATTATTGCAAGTCTGATAATCATGTGTTTCAACCACACCGCTGCTTTCATGCGCTACTCTGAGGGTGCATAAGTATAACGCACGACATCAACCTAAGGTAATGCGTATAAATAAAGCGTAAACGGCACAGCTTAGCAGGCCAAGCAGCCAAGATATGCTACCGCCTCTTTCGATAACCGAATAGAGCCCGGTCACAAGCTAAAATCTCGGGATCTTCCCCCTAGGGCGAGCATTCAAGACGAGTACAGAGCCTTGCATCCTAAGACTTTGTTTTGACGTCACGGGGTTCATCGACGCCTAGATAATTCACAGCAACGGCCTAGCAGGTTATGCCGATCTGAAGTCCGCTTCGGGCTGCCTGCTGTCTTCGGATACCTGGACGGCTTGGCGATCTTGCTGCAGACCGCCTGCCGCACCGCCGCAGGTCAGCTCGGAGCCCTCAGCCGTCATTGCCCTGGCAGCGACCCTTCGCTGGCGCAGCACGTCATTCAAGCCCCAAAGCGGCCCCAGGCCTGGCGACCAGCCTGGTGGGCCAGCACATGCAGGTCGGGCGGGAGCGGTCATTCGCTGCATGCGCAACTCGGACAGTAGGCCTCGGCAGGAGCGGACATTTTATGATGGCCTTTGGGGATTAAGTTTCAAAGGCCGACTAAAGAAGGTTTTGCGACAGGTCCGCTCAGCCGAACTTCGACAAGACTGTTTCTAAAGATATTGAGGAGGTTTCTCCCGCGCTATCTCAAAGCGGGAAACGCGGCTCGGTTCATCCGAGCCGCGTACTGGATTGAGCACATTAGTTTTTGCGCCGGTGTTTTGTTGGGTCCACCAGACGATACTTCTGACCCTTCTGCTCTGGCGGCGGAAGAGGTTCATTGCGTGTGACCGTGCGTTCAACTCCGGTTCCACCCCCACGCGGGCCGGTGATTTCATACTGTCCAGAACGCGGCGCTTTTTGACCTGGCTTGAGAAGCTTGTCAGACATGAGACGCCTCCTGTGCTGCAGGAGGGACATTTGCAAAGCGCTTTCCGGTCGCGATTTCGCTGATGCGCCCCTGATTGAGATCAAAGTCGGCAGCGATCCGATGCTGAAAATCGCCCTTCGCAAGGCGAGCCTTGATGATCGACACCTGCTTAGGCGTCAGAGTTTTGATAGTAGCCATCCGGCATACTCCTTGGCGCTTGTTAAAACATTTGCCCTAGAGTCCCGAACCGTCTATCCCTTGCTTACCACCACAAGAGCGCTTCGGTCTCCGGAGCCACGACGAAGAGGGTGCGCCTGTATCCTTTCGACGTGTTGTGAAAGCGGGGACGCCTTGCCGGGCGCCCCCGCTAAACTCAGCAGATTGAATCCTCCATCAGCAATGGACGAACCTGTTTCGCGCCAACGAACTGCGAAAGTAGCCTGTAGTTCTGCTTCTCGTGGCGTATGCGGCCTGCGATGATGGCAGGATGAACCTTTGCTTGCCGCGAAAGGGAAATAACGTTCTGCACACTGGGGCTAGAACGCACTGGATGGCCGTCCCACAGCTCCGAGGGGATGAGTGCTTCTTGCGCCCACTCGTCAGCCTCCTGTTCGCGGATATCATCTCGTTCATGGTTCCGCTCACGAAGTTGCAGATCGTCAATGAAGACCTCCCCGTCTCCATTGTTGAAGTGTCGCCCCAAGTGGGCCAGTTCATGAAGTAAGCAGAACCAAAAATTATCCAGACGATCATATCGGATCGTCATGCCCACAACTGGAACACTATCCACTGTCCAAAGTGCTGCGCCGTCCAAATAGGTCTTTGGCAGGTGGGAGGCGACAACAAGCGCGATGCCATGCTTGGCCAGTCTTTCCTTGGCAAGCTTTGGTCCCTCGTCAAATTCACTTAAGCGGGCCAAGTCACGGAGAAAATCGAGGTCGATAGTTCCTTGTTCATAGACACCTTCCAGCCCCGCTTGCCGCGCTTTGCACAGAATGTGCAGGCACCAAGCTTGTAAAGCATGAACATCTGTTTTGGCGTTAGCTCGTGAACCTCCACCTTGGCGAAACAAGGCCTGTGGAAGCGCTTGCTGCCCTCCAACGCACGCGACCATCTTCTGCACAATTTCTTCGGTGCGATCCTTGAGGTCTGCTGTTTTCTTGATCCAGCCTAGTTTGGCCATTTGCGTCACAGGAAAACGCTCGAAATCGATCCCCGCCGGAGCGGTCGGCAGAGCGCCACCATCTCGTATCAGCACATCGGCCGGAATGCCCAAATGTTCATTCAAAGCCCGGATCATCTTGAGAGTCAGGCTTCGTTTTCCACTCAGAACTTCCGACGCCTTTGCGCGACTTCCAAAGATTGGGGCTAGGTCGCTCTGATTCATGTTGAGCTGGTGCATGCGAAACTTGATTGCTTCGATTGGATCTGGTGCGTCCATTGGAAAGTGACGATCTTCGTAGACCTCGATCAGCGTCGCTAGCACATCAAGCTCATCATCTTCTGCTTCGGAACGGTCAAGGTCCATCAGCGCTTCAACACGGGCAAGTGCGGCGGTGTAATCCTGCTCGGAATGAATTGGCCGAATATGATGCTCGTTCATAGTCATACTTCCTCCGCGTCGATTTGATCATATTCCTCGTGAGTTCCGAGGAATCGAACAAAGCCAATACCCTTCTCGTAGTCGAACCTGACAATCAGTCGATATTTGTTCCCACAAATATTGAAGACCACTCGTCCGCCCTTCAAAATGCTTGCGTTGCGATACTGCGCTTTGACCTCGGCTGGTGTTTTCCAGTTCGCGCGATGCGCTTCTGCCCACCATACATCCAGCTGCGACTTCGAGTCTGGGAAGCGTTTGGAAAAGGCAATCAACTTCGGTCGAGCAATGATTCTCATCGTTTATCTAGTCCAACGTTCCCGTGCAGTCAATATGTACATCGCTCCCTATTGGGGATCATATATCAGATTCGTGCCTTTGCGGCAAGTACGGCAGCGAAGGGAGTTTCTTGGTCCACTCTTGAAGCCGATGTCCAAAATAAGCCGATGCCTAAAATGCGCAGAATACAACCTAAGGGCAAGGCTGAGCACCATTACTTGTGAAAATTTGGCTGGATCGTTTTCTTTGATTATTGATCCTCACCCCGGATCACGACGGAGTTACTCACCTGCCCGGGTAGGACGAAGGGACCGCAGTTTCCAAACTAGAGTTCCTCACCGCACTACCTGAACAATCTCCCAGCCAGTGTATTGGTGAATGGTAGTTCTGATGCGCCGCACTGCGGCATTATGATAATAGGGCGGACGGCAGGTTTGGGCCGACCAGGCCCCGAAGGGCGAAGACGGTTCGCAACTTTGCAGCGGCGGCTTCCTGCGCAGTGCAACCGCCCCAGGTCGCTCTTGCTGCGCCTGCAGCGAATGTCCGGAAGGTCCCGGCTGCCGCCGCCCAACGCGAAGAGTTGCAACGCGTGCGTCTTGCACAACGCTTATTCCCTCAAAGTTGGCCTGACATACACGTTGCACCTAGAGCAACTGCCGCAACGCAGTCGCAGCCTCATCAGCGGTAGGGAACGGCCCATAGGGTGCGCGCACCTGGTTCGGGGTGTCGCCAATCATGCGCCAGTAGAAACCTCCAGACGTCCTATCCTCGACCACCTGAAAACGGTCTAACCCTACTGAGAAATCAGACACGACCTTGAAGCGCTTCGCTATCAAAGCTGCCCGCCCCCCAGGGAAGGTATTGTAGATCGTGCTGGAACTCACCCCATGCTCCTTCGCGATCTTGGCAATGCTCAGGCATGTGCCGACTAGCTTCTGTTCGATGGCATTCCGCATATCGGCGTCCATCGCTTTCGGTCGGCCGCCGCGACGGCCCGCAGCCTTGGCAGCTGCCAGCCCCGCTTTCGTCCGGTCTGAAATCAGGTCGCGCTCGAATTGCGCGAACATCGCGCAAACCGAATAGAACATGCGGCCAAGAGGGGTTCGAGTGTCAATGTCCTCGCGCAAGGAACGCAGAGCGACACCTTTTTCATCCAACTCTTGCGCGATGTTTAATAGATCGCGCTGATTTCGGCCGAGGCGGTCAAAGGCAGGAACTACCAGCTGGTCCCCCGCAGTCAGCGTATCGAGGGCTGATTGCAGTCCCTCCCGACGGGCACTCTTACCGCTCAGCTGATCTGTGTAGATCTCATCACATCCAAGCGCCCGAAGCTGAGCGATTTGCTGGGTTAAGGACTGGTCAGTCTTCGACACTCGGGCATAGCCGACGATCTTGCCGCCAGTGGCGCAGTCCTGCATTGCAAATCCTCCAAAAAACGGGTACAAAAATACTAGTTGGGCATCATGGTTTTTGGAAGGGTTTTTGGGTGCTGAGGCATCAAATTTTCTGGTCTTCAGCTCAGCCTGTAGCCTAGTGTCCAAAATGATCGTTTTATGGAGAACCGGATAGTGAGCTTTATTGAAGTTGAAACAACCGACCACCTGGTCCGGGTCAACGCGGCGAACATCAGCCATTTTTTTGCAGGCTCGAACGGCAAGGCTGTTATAGTGATGATGAACGGCAAGGAACTGAAGACGACGCAGACCGTTCAAAGTGTTTCGGAACGGATCTCCAACCTGGCTAAGAAGGCAGAGATTGCATAATGGCACTTAGCTCACGATACGACGGCATCAGCTCGAAGCGGCTTCGACACGCTTTTGCGCTCCAGGAGATTGAAAGCTCTCCTGCATCGGATGAGGAAATCAGCCTTTACAGGCGGATGCAGCGCAAGGGCTGGCCCGAAAAAACGCAAGCCAAGGTGATGCGCCGCGTAGTGATAAGTAAGGCGGTTCGCGCCGCTCGCCGCGCGGCGGGCGTGGGATAGACTGTGGCGGACCACAAGTATTGTTATCCTCCTGATTACTCGGTCCTCAAAAACAAGTTCGACATTCGGGATGCAACTTTATTGGACGAGACCGAGCGCGGCCTTGTCCAGTCCCGCATTCTTGAAGGCTCGCCAGGCGGTCAGTTCGACGCGGCCCATGTCAAAGCGATTCACCGTCACCTGTTCCAAGACCTTTACGATTGGGCCGGAGATTACAGAACCGTCGAGATAGGGAAAGGTGGCAGGTGGTTTCACAACTACCAGTTCATTGAGCAGGGGATGACTGAGGTCGAGCGCAGCATACAAGCGGGAAAGCTCGGCCTGGATATGAATGCTGATCAGTTCGGGGATTATGCCGCAGGCGTCATTGCCAACCTAAATTACGTGCACCCCTTTCGCGAAGGCAATGGCCGCACACAGATGGAGTTCCTGCAGCAACTCTGCGAGCAAGCGGGGCATGAGCTGAACACGGAGAAGATACAGCGTGATGTTTGGATTACGGCCTCCCACGTCTCTCATTCGGGAACCAATGATTTGCTCAAGGCCGCTATCACCTATGCCATAGATCCGGATCAGACACAGACCGGCGACAAAGCTCAGGCCGCAGTTCGGGAATACCTGGAAACCGTCCAAGCCGCGGTGTCCAACCTCCGGAACCCTCAAGAAAAGCAAGCTGGCTTGGATCAGCTCACCAAGATAGCCAAGACCTATGAAGTGATGATGGACGGCCAAACCAAAGCCAAGTTTCTGCCAGAGCATAACCGGGACTGGGGCGGCGGTGGGCGGTCTCGCTAAGTGCAAGCCAAGGCATTTGGAAGCAGGTGGTGTAGGGTAGCTGTAGCGGCTTGCAAACATAATCGGCTCGACCTGCAATCATCCTGATTTTCGACCCAAATTATTTGCATCTATCGAAGGGACCAAACCCGGATTATTTGCGAATGAACCCACTTTATTTGCGACCAGCTTGCAATCATCCGCTCCGGCTCACATTAACTGCGAATAGAAGTTTCGCCGTGCTTTCAGGTGTCTGTCTTCTCACCCGACTGTCGAGATTCTGAACGTAGATAGGTGGACGCGATTTTGAGACAGTATTCTTCAGCGGATGCGGTCCCGCCTGTGGCCGTGGCCTACGGTCTGGAAAACGCTCGTTTCCCAGACACCCGAAGGTCGGCTTAGCCCGGTCCAGCCCTCCGTGGCCTACGCGGCGAAAGAGGCGGAAGAGCCCGTTGTGACCGATGCTGCGACCTCTACGAATGTCCGTTTTCATATTGAGGAATGTTGTTTCGGTCTCGGTGCAAGCGGCTTGCCAGAACCGCCACCCCAAGGGTCAGGGCGCAGCAGAACGCAAATGTTCCGGCCATGGCAAGGGCCGTCTGTTGGCCACCTTCAACGGTACCGATGTCGGCCCGCACAAAGGACCAGAAGATGGCACTGACAGCACCCGCGCCCAGGATGAAACCAAAGTTGCGGCTCAGGCTGAGGACACCCGAGGTGACGCCCCGGTTCTGCTCCGAAGCCCGTTCCATCACCGACGTATTCAGTGCGGCCAGGAAAACCTGGTAGCCTGGAGCAAGCAGCATGAAGGCGAGGATGAATCCGCCAAGCCCGAATACGTAGGGGAGGCCAGCCATCATTGCCGTTGCTACGACCATCGCCGACGCGCCGACAAGCACCGCGCGACCTGCTCCGATCCGTTCTGTCAGTCGCCCGGCCGGAATGCCGCTGAGCGCCGATGAGATCGGGCCCACTGACATGGTCAGACCCATCTGGGCCGTCGTCAGCCCTAGCCCTCCGGTCAGGAAGAACGGTCCCACCACCAGTATACCCATCATGACGAGGGAGACGATGCCATTCATGGCGAGGCTGACCTGCAAGTGCCCCGAGCGCAGAAGATCGAGTGGGATGATTGGAGAGGTGGTCCGCTTCTCGATCAGGAAAAACGCGACGATAGCGCCACATGCAATAGCTGCCAGCAGTACGGTGGCGCCATCAAGGCCATTGGCCATATGAGATACTAGAAAGGTCACGGCCATAAGGAAAAGGACAAGGGCGCCTGCACCGGGAAAGTCGATGCCTTGGCGCCGGGTCTCAGGTTTCTGGTTCTGAATAAAGAGCAGGCAGAGGGCCAGCGCGGCCAAGGCCAACGGTATCTGCATCAGGTAAACGGCGCGCCAGCCGAATGCGGCTACGATAGCCCCACCGACTGCGGGGCCTGCGGCGGTACCGATGGCAGACATCGTTCCTATCGCTCCCATCCATCTTCCGACCTGTCCCGATGGCACAAGATCGCGGACCATTGCCAAGGGCATAGCCATCATTCCGGCAGCGCCTGTGCCCTGAATGAAGCGGCCGGCTATCAGCATGGGCAATGTTGGGGCTTCAAAGGCAAGGAATGCGCCTAGGATGTAGAGGCACAGGCTGCAGAAAAGCACGGTGCGCTTGCCGAAGAGATCGCCTGCCCGCCCCACCGGGATGATGAGCGCGGTGGTTGCCAGGATGTAGACCGATACCACCAGTGTCGGGCTAAGGTCCTGACCTTGAAAGTATTCCGACAGTTCCGGCAGTGTCACGGCAACCATGCTCGTGCCGAGCGATGCCACAACAATTGAAAGACCTGGACCAGACAGGACCACCAACGGCTTGTTTCTATTATCGGAAATGGAAACTTCATTCATCCGAGCAACTCCATTGAAAAGCGGAGCAGGCACTCTACAACTTGAAGTCAAGTTTAAGTCAATAGGTGTCTGAATGGAAAGACTTCTGGACATTGCCGAGGTGTCGGATCGGTCCGGCGTCAGTGCGTCCGGCCTGCGGTACTACGAAAAAAAGAAGCTGATCGGGGCTGTAGCCCGCAACGGGCTACGGCGCCAATACGAGCCGGCAGTCCTAGAGGAACTGGCGCTGATCTGTCTCGCCAAGTCAGCAGGGTTCACACTTGACGAGATAGGGTCGGTATTGGGCCGACCCGGGACACGAGTGATTCCGCGCAACGCGCTGGTCGACAAAGCAGGCGATCTAGAAGAGCAGGCCGAGCGATTGGTCAATCTCGCCAAAATGCTGCGTCATGTCGCGAACTGTCCCGTCGTAGACCATTTTGAGTGTTCCCGTTTCCGAAAGCTGTTGAAGGTCTCTACCCGAGTTGCGAATGCCTGACGAACAGCTGTTGCAAAGCGGCCATTGGAGCGCGTGCAGCGAAAGCTCACTTTGTCCCGCACTGAGTGAGTTCACCGGTTCCAAGAGCTCGCAGCTGCAGCGAACGACCGGAACGACGGGCTGCGCCGCAGCAGAAACCCTCGGCCAGTTGCGTCAAACGGCTGAGTTTGCAAAGGGCGCTTCCTGTGCTCCGCTGCCTCCGGTGCAACCCGCAGCATCCCGTGAAGCAGTTCGGCCCTGCCGAGGGTCCGCTTCCGGGAAATTGGCCCAAGACCTTTGCACCTGCGGCGATACCAGCGCCGGGCCTGGCACGACCGTCTGCTCTGGGCTGCCTGGCGTCGTCTGGTAGAAGCGTCCTGGTGAAGTTTCGCTGCAACCCTGCCGCCGCATTGCCGCAAGTCGGTAGTGAGCCCACTTTACCGAATGCTGCAGACCGCACGAATGACGGCTTCCTGTAGTTATCTTAGGATGCGACCGTCCGGCGTACGTACGCTTATGACTTCCACTGAAATGTCCAAATCGGCAGTGACAACATCAGTTGGCAAGTCGGAGGCGACTAGTCTGAGCGACTGCGTTTCTTGTGGTAGTAAAATTGGCACCAAAAGTGCCGTACCAAAGCGTTGTTCGCCTTCGAAGCCAACCTCCTTGAGAACTGTCGAATTGCCTGCCGCCAAGTAACGAACACCATAATTGAAGGAGGCGACACGCTCCTCAGAGCGGTTCGAAATGGAACACTGCATTATCAAAAAGACTTTGCCGAGTGCTTCTGACCGTTCGGGCAGAAAACGGCACTCATTCACATCAATACTCTGTCCAATTGGTGGCGGTGGGCGATATGTCAGAGGGCAGTCATCCGCGTTAACGTTGCCATCTGAGGTTGGCGGCAAGCACGTGTCGAAAGAACTACTGAGATCCTGCGCTGACAAATTTCCAGCAATCGCCAAGCAAACGGCCACGATAACAAATGCTGATTTCATAAATCGCTTCATTCGAACATGTTCCTACAAAGCTGCCATTCGCGCAACCGCAGCGAATTCACACTTTGTCCCGCATTGTGTGAGCTCACCGGTTCCAAAACCTCGCAGCCGCAGCGAACGGCCGGAACGGCGGGCTGCGCCGCAGCAGAAACCCTCGGCCAGTTGCGTCAAACGGCTGAGTTTGCAAAGGGCGCTTCCTGCGCTTCGCTGACGTTTGAGCGAGGTGCAGCATTGCCATGGCAGATCGGTCAGCGTGGAATGTCCGCTTCCGGGAAATTGCTCGGGATCTTTTGCCCTCGCAGCAGAGTGCCCACTGCGCCTGGCTCGAATGTCTTGTTTGGGCTGCCTTGCGTTGTCTGGGAGAAGCATCTTGGTGAAGCTTCGCTGCAACCCTGCCGCCGCATTGCCGCAAGTCGGTAGTGAGCCCAAATTGACGGATGCTGCACCCTGCACCAACGTCCGCTTGCTAGGATTTGAACCAACTAGCTCGACTGGTTGATTACCCATGACAACGATGCAATACACTATAAAATTGGCGGCGGTGAGATGGATGCATTTCTATGTTCAAAATCTTCAAGAAATCGGTCTGGCCACCCAACTTCCAAAAGCCACCTTGGGGCGATAAGAAGTCTATCTTTGATCATATAGCCGCACACATTGAACCGGGGCAGACTCAAGGCCTTTCTGAGGAAGGCTATAGTCTTCCCGATGAGTCTGAAACTGATCCCAACTCGATCTCGTTCGCCCCCGGCGCGATGGACGGGGTCTTCGGTCACCATGGTTCTACTAAGTCAGATGATGAAATCGTCCGAAGTCTTCATTCGGCGCTGGTATCTGCCTGCCAAAACGCGTCTGAACACAATATCCAGACTCTGTACAAACTTATACTCGACAGTTCAGCACTTGGTGTTATCGACCCTTTGATTGAGCGCATCATTGAAGAGCAAATCTTGGACGCAGATCGACTACGCGAGATCGTCTATTGGTTTACAACAAAGGCCCCAGACCGAGAGCCAGTGAAATTTTCAATGGCTTTGCTTGGTCTATTGCAGGGCAGTGATAATTCAGACGTTTTCCTAACACTGGGCAGGCACGATGAGTTCACCCTTTTCTCAGCCGTAGCGCTCTCGAATAGCGACGTTTACGGTGAAGACGCCCTTTGGAAACTGGCCATCGCAGCCGAAGGCTGAGGACGTATTAGCACTGTTGAACGCCTTGCAGGCACCAGCAGTGCAGAAATCAAAGACTGGCTGCTTCGAGAGGGCTTCAAAAACAGCGTTATGTACGAGTATTTGGCCTGCACCTGCGCGCGAGCGGGCGATCTTCACCTTGAGTTGAAGCGCGAGGAAGATGACCCCGAGTTATTCAATTCGGCAGTCGAATTGATCGACACATTGGTTTCGGGAGAAGGCGGCCCCGCCGAAGGTTTGCCTGATTACGAAAATGGATGCGCCGCTGTCCAAATGCTTTTGAGCAAAGGCGACAGCAAGTTCTCGTCAGCTTCGCATTTCTGGTTTCTATGGAAGCTCAAAGAGCGTGTTGCCGAACATTTGTCAGGCGAGCGTGTACTGAAACAAGATTGGACCGATGAGGATTCAGAAGCTATCGCGGAGAAAATCGAAGCCCTCCTATCGAAAAGCGAATGGAAAGATGTGCTTCTTGATGCTTTGCAAAATGGAGATAGGCAGAGCTTCTGGGATGCCAGTAGATCGTGTGAAAAGCTTGGCATCGACCCTTGGCAATATTTCTTGGACAGAACTAAGGCGGGCGAAGACTATTGGTGGGACCTGATGCGCACATCCGATGCGAGCCGCATTGACGAAGTCTTGGCGTTGGCAGCCCGAAAAATCCCTCTTGATGAAATCGCAACTGGTCCCGGAAACGACCTCGGGCTTGGCATTGAATATGCCGCTCACATCGCCCTCGACTTTATCCTACAGGACTTAGGAAACTTTCCGGGAAGAGGCTGGGGCTTCGTAAAGGCAGGCCTGCGAAGCCCGGTGATCCGGAACAGGAACATGGCAGTTCGCGCGCTCTCGGAATGGGGCCAAGACAATTGGCCCGAAGAAGCAAATGAGCACATCAAAAAAGCAATCTCTGACGAACCCGAGGCAGACGTACAAAAGCGTTTGGAGAATGCACTAGCGGGCCGGGAGTTTGATTGACCGTTGATCTGAAGTTTATCCAGACCAGCCATTGGCGCAGCTGGAGCGAAAGTCAGCAAAGTCCCGCATCCCGTTCGTTCGATGATGGTTAGCGGCTGTACGTGCGGCGAAGGTCTGTTCCTGCCATCGCTCATGCAGCATGGGATCGCCGCCCGGCTGGCAGATCCCAAGACTTTGCAAAGGTCACTATCTGCGCTCCGCGGCCACCACAGCAGCGCAGCAAAAACCCAATAAGGGCCCTAATGTTAAGTTTCTAACCGCCATGTGGTCCACCGAACTTCGAACTAGCGCACCATCGGAAGGGTCAGTTCCTAGAACGGGATTAGCGTAAGCGGTGCGCCGTTCACACCGGTTTGACGTATTTCCAGGGCAGCAGCTGGTTGATATCGGTCTGTTTGTGCCCGTCTGCGATGGCTATCAGGACGTCGGATAAATAGCCGTGAGGCTCGATCCTGTTGAGTTTGCAGGTCTCGATCAGTGACGCGATGACGGCCCAGTTTTGTGCTCCGGCATCGTGTCCTGCGAAGAGTGCATTTTTGCGGTTCAGTACGATGGGACGGATGGTGCGTTCGACGGGATTGTTGTCGAGTTCGATGCGACCATCGTTGAGGAACCGGCAGAGGCCATCACAGCATTTGGCGATGTATTTCAGGGTTTCCCCAGTCCGCGATTTGGCCGAGATGCGCGCCCGGCTTTGAGCGAGCCAAAGCTCGAAGGTGTCGATTAGAGGTTTTGAGTGGCCTTGCCGTGCAGCGCGCCGTTGGTCGGCAGACATGCCGCGCAGATCTTTTTCGATGCGATAAAGCGCCTGGATCTGAGCCAAGCCTTCCTGCGCAATCGGAGCCGCGCCGGATTGGGTGACATCATGCAGTTTGCGACGGGCGTGGGCCCAGCAATATGCCAGTGTCACATCTTGCGCCGGTCGTTTGAGCCGACGGTTGTAGCCAGCATAGCCGTCCACCTGCAGGGTGCCGCTGAAGCCTTTCAAGATATTGTCTGCATGCTGGCCGGATCGTCCCGGCGCATAGGTGAAGGCAACGCCCGGTGGGTCATCGCCGCCCCAAGGCCTGTCATCGCGGGCCAGGGCCCAGAAGTACCCGGTTTTGGTGCGTTTGCGCCCCGGCGCGAGAACCGGCGCGGGCGTTTCATCCATGAAGAGTTTGGTGGAGCCTTTCAGATCGGCCATCAGCGCCTCATAGACCGGGGTCAACTCGAACGCCGATTTGCCCACCCATGCGGCCAGGGTCGAGCGATCCAAATCGATCCCCTGACGGCTGTAGATTTGGGCCTGCCGATAAAGCGGCAAGTGATCCGCGTATTTTGATACAATCACATGCGCCAGCGTGGCCTCAGTTGGCATGCCGCCTGCAATGATGTGGGCGGGTGCGCTCGCCCATTGTCCTCGGACCAATGGCGGACAATGGCTCGCCTTGGGCGATCCCGCCTTCACAAGACCGGCAGGCATATTTGGGGCGACGCGTGACAATCACCCGCTCCAGATGCTTGGGCAGTGACCCGCGATTGGCCTGACGCGGCTTTGGGGGACGCACTGGGGCAGTACGTTCGTCAGCGTCGATCTCAGCTTCCACCTGCGCGATGGCGGTCTCGATATCTTCGAGCTCCAGCTCGTATTGGGCCGGGTCAATCTTCTCGGATGTGGTCCCGAAGAGCGCCTGTTTGAACGAGGCAACCAAGGCCTCAAGCCGTGCATTCTGATCCTGTTGCGCACGGATGATTGCCTTCAGTTCGGCGATATCATCGGGCAATTCATCAGGCGCGGTCATGCCCGATGCCATAACAAAACAAGGCCAGAATGACCCATGCAAACGCCCCTATGAGTCCCTCTGCCGCAGCAGGGGCTGCCACCTCCAAGGGCTGCACCCGCCGCCAGTCCAGACCTGCGAACAGCGCCTCAAACTGGGCCGGTTCCAGACGCATCACACCGTTCCTGATCGCAGGCCATTTGAAGCTGTTATCCTCAAGCCGCTTATACGCCATAACCAGCCCGCTGCCGTCCCAGTAGATTAACTTCAGGCGATCTGCCCGCTTGGCGCGGAAGACATAAACCGACCCATCAAACGGCTTCTGGCGCAACTGGCTCTGCACCAATGCAGCCAGCCCGTCATGCCCCTTGCGGAAGTCTACCGGTTCGCTGGCCACAAAAATCCGGACCTTGTGGGATGGCGTGATCACGTGGCTATCGCCTTTACGATCTCGGCGATCCGTATCGCCGGAGTTGCGGCATCAAGACGAACGATGACATCGTCCTTGATCACATCAATCGGGTTGGAGGATGTGGCGGGCAGAGGCTGAGCTACAGGTACAGCCGTCTCGATCTCAACCGGCACAAAGTCCATGCCCTCCAAATTTGGCAGAACCAGCTTGCCCTGTCGCGCCATTCGCCGCCAATCCGACACTGTGCTTGGGATCAACTCGTATCGCTTCGCTACAGCCTTGACCGTCTCGCCCTCAATCAACGTCTCCGCCACGATCCGCGCCTTCAAATCGGCAGGCCAATCTCGTTTGCCGTCGGTACGGCGCGGCACCCTTGCCAGAAACTCGCTTGTAGCTCCCATCGAGAAACTCCCCACAAATCAAAGAAGCCTCTGAATCGCAGATCAGGCGCTATGCCGTAAGTGTGGGGGCGGCGCACCGCTTACTGTCCAACACGCTGAAAGCAGACTTCTGCGTCGAGGCGCTGAACGAGGCGATCCACCGCTTCGGCCCGCCCGGGATCATGAACACCGGCCAAGGCAGCCAGTTCATGCCGTTTGCCTGGACCGGCCGACTGCGGCGATCCGGCGTGCGCATCTCGATGGATGGCCGGGGCGCTTCCTCGACAAAATCTATTCGAACGGCTCTGGCGGAGCCAGAAATACGAGTGTGTCTACCTGCGCGCCTGGGAGACCGGATCGGAAACCAAGGCAGGTGTCGGAAAGCGGATCGAGTTCTACAACCGCAAACGCCCCCGTTCCACCCTTGGCGGCAAGCCTCCCGCCATGGTCTATTGGCTGAGAAAAAATGAACCCCAAACCAATCAGCAGGAGCAGAAAGTAGCTTAAACTACGCCAGATCCTGTCCAAACATTGGGGAGTAGCTCAGAGTCCTGAGCCTAAGCGTCCAGTTCTCAGTGAACCGATGCCCCTAAGCAACTCCTCTTAATTGCCTTGCTGAAAAACTAGGTCAGCTAATCCTAGCTCCAAGGGGACTACCGGAGACCATCCCGGTAAAGGGGGACCGCCAGAAAATGGCTCCATTACCTCTTCAGGTCTGTAAGAACGCGCGCCCCAGCGCAAATCGGCTTCCCGTCCGGCAATCTGCTCAAGCTTCTGGGCAAGCTCACGAATACTCAATCTGTTGCCGGAGACAGCAAAGTACTCTTGATGACCGGTTTTTGATTTAGACGATAGTAGGTGAACCGATGCCTGAATCAAGGCCTCCACAACATCATCAATGTGAATCAGGTCCAGTTTCTGCAGCCCTTCTGAAAGGCAAAGCGTCTGTCCATTGGCAATAGCCTTAGCCAACGATGGCAGCAATCTGGGACGCGGATCTCCGGCTCCGTAAATTACGGACGGTTTGATTGAGATTGCACGGGTAGGCACCGCATGAGTGTAATAATTCAGCAGTTCAGTCACAGCACGCTTGCTCGCGGCATAAAGACTGGTTGGTGCGATCTTTCCGTCGCTGCTGTGCTCTAAGTAAGTTCCAAGGTTAACGATGCGAAGCTCTCCAAGCTGCCTTCCAGCCTCAAACAATGCTGCAGCCAGTTGAACATTGCTTTGCAGCATCGTATCTATGTCGTTCGGACCGTGTGTTGTTTGAACCAAGCCAGCGCAATGGATCATTACGTCCGGGCGGAATTGACAGATTGTTTCAATAATGTCAGCCGCACAGCCAGTTGTTTCCAGTCGCTCGGCTCCTACGCAAAGCGCTATGTTCCGGTTATTTCGCATCAAACAGCCAGTTACGGCATTTATTCGGCACAAACGCTCAAGAAGTTTTCCGCCCAGGAAACCTGTTGCCCCTGTCAGCAAAACCCTCTTTCCTTCAAGCGCATTCATAGCTTCAGTTTTCTGATATACTCGGTTATCTGCCCAGATACCATTTCTGCCCGCTGTTCCGGGCTGCGGCAACTGTACCAGCTTGCTGTGAAGTCCATCATACCTTGCAAGGACAGTGCCGGTTTCCAACCCAGCAGCACACGGGCGGCAGTGCTATCCAGTGCTAGGAGCTGGGCTTCATGCGGCCCGTTCTCTGCAACTGCTTTCCAGGAAAACTTCCCATGCATTTTGGCTGCAAGTTGGTCTGCCAAGTCGCCGACGGGAATGGCCTCCCCATCCACGGGACCGAAATTCCACCCCTTTGAAAAGAGAGCGGGATCCTCTGCGCCTTTGCACGCCAGTTTCAAGTACCCTTGAAGGGGCTCGAGGACATGCTGCCAAGGGCGTACAGCCCGTGGATTCCTGATCTCCAGAGGGGATGCAGCCAGCATTGACCGCATGGCGTCCGGGATCAACCGGTCTTCACTCCAATCGCCGCCGCCGATCACATTCCCCGCCCGGGCGCTGCTGATGGACACGCCATGCTCGTCCGCGCGCTCTGTAGGAAAATAGGAAGCTCGAAACGCGCTAGTAACCAGCTCCGCGCAGCCTTTGCTGCTCGAATATGGATCATGTCCACCCATCGGATCAATTTCGCGGTAGGCCCAAAGCTGTTCGCGGTTTTCATAACATTTGTCGCTGCTAACAACCACAATGCTCCGCAGATCATCTACAGAACGGCAAGCATTCAATAGATGCGCCGTTCCCATGACATTCGTGGCGTAGGTTTCAACCGGGTTTTGGTAGGAAGCGCGAACCAGGGGTTGCGCAGCAAGGTGAAAAACAACCTCAGGATTGAAGGCCCGCAGGAATCTCTTGAGGGTTTCTTCGTCCCGAACATCTCCGATGAGATGATCAAGCCTGGCGCCTAGGTCCAGCTCTTCAAACAATGGCTTAAACCCGTCGGGGATCTGGCCAATCTCGGGCGCTAAAGAAAACCCTCGGACTTCCGCACCGAGCATAAGAAGCCAATGGGCAAGCCAACTTCCCTTAAACCCTGTGTGCCCGGTCAGAAAAACTCTACGCCCTTTCCAGAACGCACTTTGTGTCTCCCAGCTCATAACAGCAGGCTCCTTCAATGCAAGCTGAGCGATGGGCGGATCAACGTACTATTGGTCGCCGGCTTCACAGGGTGCGGATCCCAAGTCTTCCAGGTGGCCCGGCCTTCGTTCCAAAGTTGTTCTAGGTTATTCTTATCTCTTAGGGTGTCCATGGGTTGCCAGAATCCGTCATGATGAAATGCCGCCATCTGCCCCTGCGAAACAAGCCGCCGCATAGGATTATCCTCCCACATGTCAGCGTCTCCATCGATCACATCCAAAGCTTCCGGTTCGAGCACGAAAAATCCACCATTGATCCGTCCGCCTTCCCCTTTCGGTTTCTCGACAAAACCGGCGACCCGAATGTCGTCCAAGTCAAGCAGCCCGAACCTGCCCGGAGGAGCAACCGCTGTAACTGTCGACTTCAGGCCGTGAGAGCGATGGAAGGAAATCAATTCCTTGATGTTGATATCCCCGACCCCGTCGCCATAGGTCATACAAAATGTGCCATCGATCAAATGGGAAATTCTCTTCAGGCGGCCGCCGGTCATTGTGTGCTCGCCGGTGTCAATCAGGCTGATGCGCCAAGGCTCTACCGCTGTGCGGTGTACTTCGACAGAGCCGGATGACATATCAATAGTAACATCGGAGGTCTGTAGAGCGTAATTGGCAAAAAACTCCTTGATGACGTATCCTTTGTAGCCGAGGCAGATCACAAAATCCGTGATACCAAAGGATGTGTAAATTTTCATGATATGCCACAGGATCGGACGGCCGCCGATTTCGACCATAGGCTTTGGTTTCAGGCTGGTTTCTTCTGAGAGACGGGTGCCCAACCCGCCGGCGAGGATGACGGCTTTCATTCTACGGCAACCTTTGCAGCATGAAGTTGGTTTTGTGTGACCTTTGCGAGTGTATCCACCATGTAGTCTAAATGGTCACCGGACAGGCCCGGCCAGACACCGATCCAGAACGCGTCTGCCATGACCTTATCCGTCACGTCCAACGGCCCGCTCACGCGGTAGTTGGCCCGTGCGAAAGCAGGCTGGCGGATCAGATTGCCGGCAAAAAGCATCCGTGTCCCGACCTTCTGGTCCTCTAGTGCGGCGGTTACATCGCGCCGTAGCAGCGGCACCCCATCCCTTATCGTCAGCAGGAATCCGAACCACGATGGATTTGTGCCAGGGGTCGACTGAGGCAGGTGGTAATATTCATCCAGGCCAGCTCTTTTCATCCGCTCGGTTAGACCAATAAAGTTCTTTCGCCTTATTTCAACGAAATCGTCCAATTTCCCAAGCTGGCTTAGCCCGACTGCCGCCTGCATGTCGGAAACCTTCAAATTGTATCCAATGTGACTGTAAATATACTTGTGGTCGTAACCGTCCGGCAGGTCTCCGAGTTGCCAATCGAACCGTTTGCCACAGGTGTTATCCTTCCCGGGCGCACAATAGCAGTCCCGCCCCCAGTCGCGGAAGCTTTCGCAAATGCGGGCCAGGCGGATGCTGTTCATCAATATGGCTCCGCCTTCACCCATAGTGATGTGATGTGCGGGATAAAAGCTGAGTGTCGCTAGGTCCCCAAAGGTGCCGACCCCCTTTTCGGAGCCGTCGGGCATCAGAATGCTGGCGCCAAAGGCGTCGCAGCAATCTTCGATCAGGTACAGGTCATGCGCTTTGCAAAGCTCTGAGATCCGGATCACATCGAATGGGTTGCCAAGGCTGTGCGCGATCATGATTGCGCGTGTATTAGAGGTAATTGCCGCTTCCACTAGATCGACATTCACATTGTGCGTCTCAAGATCGACATCCACGAAAACGGGAATGCAGCCGTTCTGGATGATCGGAGTCACAGTTGTCGGAAAGCCGGCTGCAACAGTGATAACTTCCGATCCTGGCTCGATCCGCTTTGATCCAAGCTTCCAGGATGTCAGCGTCGAGAATGCCAGCAGGTTCGCTGCCGAGCCGGACACCGTGAGTTTAGAAATCTTCGTACCAAATTTGGCTGCCAGACGATCTTCGAAACTGTCAGCGTAACGTCCCGCTGTCAGCCACATGTCCAAGCCGGCGTCTATCAGGCTGGCACAATCTTCTCCGTCCAGTACTTTCCCTGACGGTGGAATGTAAGTCTCACCGGGCTGGAATTCAGGCAGCGGCTGGGCCTCAAAATAGGCCTTGGCATCTGCGACGATTTGTTCGCGGGATCTAACGTTCACACTCACTGACCTTCTGGTTGAAGCTGCAACGGTTGAGAGACTTGCCGTTTTAGTTGCAATATACGGGCTTCAGCCCGCTACATTTATGTTCAAACATTCGTAATCCAAATTTGGTTAATACACCCTTTCGCGAAAGGCCAAATGTAGGCTGATTGTACACTATATTCGTGAATTTTAACTAGGGTCAGGACTCATAGCCAGTAAGTGACAGTTGCAGCCAAAGCGATTGCTGAGAGGAAGACCTTGGGGCAACGGTGATAGCGGGTTGCGATACGTCGCCAGCCCTTGAGCCTGCCGAACATGATCTCGATCCGGTTGCGGCGTTTGTAGCGCCGCTTGTCGTACTTGACGGGCTTTTTGCGCTGTTTTCGGCCTGGGATACATGCGCGTATCCCTTAGTCTTTCAACACATCTCTGAACCAATCAGCGTCATATCCGCGGTCCCCAAGCAGTCGGTCGACATCAGGCAGGCTGCTCAGCGATGCCCGTGCGCCAATGTAGTCTCTGACCTGACCGGCAGTGACGAACAGGGCCGACCAATCAGACGTCGACGCCCCCCTTTTTGACGCCCATGCTGGTCGCTGTCCGGTGGGCCTTCAGATACGTCGCGTCCACTGCCCGGCAGTTGATTACGCAGCAATCAATGAGAGGGGATCATCACGGTCTTCTGTTCGCCATCCTCGGCGGCCAGGTCGACCATCATCCGAGCGCAAATGCCCTTGTCGCTCCACCGCTTCCAACGGTTGTAGAGGGTCTTCTGCAGGCCATATGCCATAGGCGCATCGCGCCATCGTAAGGCACTGATATTAATTAAGATAATACCACCCAGCACCCGCCCGTCATCAACGCGTGGTTCGCCGTGGGACTTCGGAAAATAAGGCTCACGGCGCGCCACCTGCACGTCCCTCAGCCAGAAAAGATCAGACATGTTCACCGCTCGTTTTCGAACCGTGAATCATCCAGCCAAGCGGAAATCTATGGGGCCTGACCCTAAGCTTGCTCAATGCTGGCCAGCACCTCTGCCTCGGTCGGCAAGGGGGCAGAAATCATTTTCCTCAACCAGGCAGATTTTCCGAGATAGGTTCTCACAAAGCCTCTTTGCGCTATCTCGAAGCTCTCCGGATTTAAAAGCTGTTTGGATGCGATAAGGTACTGCAATAAGCCGTGAAAGACGTTTGCTGTGTTCTCCCATGCACCGTCTTTTTCTACTGCAGCCGAAAAATAGTTGAGAGGGTAGTCAAAAAAGGAGGCATCCTCGCTTTCCAGAGCGCACATGAAGGGCACAGCATAAAGGTGCAATGTTCCCCTGAACGCAGTCATTGTGTTCAGCAGACCAGCGATGTGGCTGGATTTGTAGAGGAGTCCGACATGTCTGGGCGGCCCCCACAGGAACCTTGCCCGAAGTTTTTCCGGGTCATTGCTTAAGGCGGGTAGGTGATAGGCCGCCGGGCTAAGCGTGTATGACATATCCATACTATCTGGGCAGTCGGTACTATATTCGAAGTGATTAAAATGGACAGCTGCCTTGTCTTGCCGCGCCGCGATTTCGAGAAGATCCAGCGCATTGACCGGCCCGCAGTTAAATAAGTCGTCGTCGCTGCAGCTAAACACAAAATCAAAAGCCCCCGCATAATCCTTGTAGAAGTAGAACAGGTTGTCGTCGAACCCTGTTCCCTTGTTCAGGATGTAACGGTCGCAAAGCTGTTGGATGATGTCACTAGCAGGGTTATTCGGGTCGGAGTCCGTAACGATAACGCTGTACTCTACTTGTCCCATGTATGTCTCGCGCAACTCCGCAAGCTGAGACAATAAACGCACGAGTTGAACATTGCGCCTATATGTCGGGATAACGATACAGATCTTCACAGGAGTCTCCTCCACTCATTTTGAAACTTGATAGATTTTTAGTATAGGTAGCTCGGCAAGCCTGAAAGGCGCTGCTGGGCCTTGCGGATCTGAGGGTAAATCGTGTGGCTACATCTAGGTCTTCTTCTTAGGAGGAAATCGTAAAAAAATCGTCTAGGCTCAGGACACATTGAGCTACTCCCCAATGTTTGGACAGGATCTGGCGTAGTTTAGGGTCAGGATTCATAACCGATAGATGACGGTCGCAGCCAGAGCGATGGCCGAGCGGAATACCTTGGGACAGCGGTCATAGCGTTTTGCGACGCGCCTCCAGTGCTAGAGCCTGCCGAACATGATCTCGATGCGGTTGCGTCGTTTGTATCGGCGCTTGTTGTATCGAACCGGTATCTTTCGTTGCTTTCGGCCAGGGATGCACGCGCGTATCCCTTTGTCTTGCAACGCTTCTCGGAACCAGTCGGCGTCATAGCCGCGGTCCCCGAGCAGCCAGTCGACCTTGGGCAGGCTACTCAGTAACGCCCGCGCACCGATGTAGTCGCTGACCTGCCCAGCGGTGACGAACAGGCTGAGCGGGCGCCCCTAGCTGTCGCAAATGGCATGCAGTTTGGTATTCATGCCGCCCTTGGTGCGACCGATCAGACTACCGCGCCTCCCTTTTTCGCGGCCATGCTGGTCGCAGTGCGATGCACCTTCAAATAGGTCGCGTCCACTGCCCGGCAGTTGATTACGCAGCAATCAATGAGAGGGGATCATCACGGTCTTTTCCTCGCCGTGCTCGGCAGCCAGGCCGACCATCATCATTGCATCCAGTGCCTGTGCCTGAACGCGAAGATCCCCGCCGGAGCGAGGTTTAAGGTTGTG
>NZ_JAYMWT010000024.1:0-26553 GCF_048056095.1 Phaeobacter sp. JH20_34
TCGGTTTGCCCTGACGTTTGACTACCAGCATCTTGGCGTGCGGTCTCCACAACGACGTCAGAACCACCTGGTCCGTTCGCTGGCGGAGTCATCGGCATGGCGCGCAGACTCAGCGGCAGCGTGCCTTGCGATCCCCCTCCCCCCGGCTTCGGAAACGGCAACTCGCCCGTCTGCACCCCGTGGATCGCCTTGAACAGCCGATCGTCAAAATATTGGATCCGCTTCGCACGGACCGGCATTTGCGCGTCGATGACCATGACGATCTCGTCGAGCGGTAGGCGGCGCGCCTCATCTTCAGGGAGCAAGGAACTTTCTTCGGTCCGGGTGGACTGACTACGGCCCTCGAAGGGGTTCTTGCCGATGGACTGGGATCGCGTGATGACGGTCTTCGTGGTCTTGCCGACCGCCTTGCTCAGCTCCTCGACGGTCTTTTCATCTGACGGTGTCAGGTAGAGCTTCACGCCTGCGTTGCCCTGCAGGGCGCGGCGGGTGTTTTCACCATAGATTTCATCGAGGGCGGGGATGGTTTGGGTGACAATGGCAAGGTGACCACGATAGGTGCGCAAGGTCTCAATGCTTTCGACCACGATGGGCATCTTGCCCAAGCGGTTGAACTCGTCGAGCATGATCATCACGGGCCATGGCTCATCGGGCCCAGGGTCCTTCTCCTGCATCGCCGAGAGCAGGTCGGAGAAGAACAGCCGGATCAGCGGCGCGAGCGGCTTGACCATCAGCGGCTGGACAACGAGATAGACCGAGAAGGGCTTCTTGCGGATCGTCCGGAAATCAAAGTCCGACACCGCCGTCGCCTCGTCGATCGCCGGGTTCTGCCATTGGTCGAGCCCCGAGGTCATCAGGAGCGAGACGTAAGAGGTCAGCGTATCGTTGTTGGTCGAGGCCAGCCGTGTGAAGATCAGTTTGGCGGCCCTGTTGTCGACCTCGTGGCCGCGCGCAAAATACTCCTTCTGCTTGTTCCCACCCGACGCCGCGATGCGGTAGATCTCGCCCAGGGTCGGACGCTTGCGCTGGAACGCCAAGAGCCCTGCCGCCACGAAGAGATCGATCCCGCCCTTGAGGAGGCCCTGCACCCGGTCGTTGTCACTCTGCAGGAACAGCGTCGCCAGGAGCTGCAATTCCATCTGCTGGCGCGCAGGATCTTTCAGCTCAAAGATGCGCAGGAGCGGGTTGTAGCGATGCGTCCGCTTGCCCTCCCAATCGGTGGGGGCAAAGCGATAGACCTTGTCGCCCTGCGCTGCGCGGTGCCGGGCCGTGGCCTCGAAACACTCGCCCTTCACATCGAGCGTCACGGCGGAGCCTTGCCAGGTGAGCAGGTTCGGAATGACGAAGCCCGTGGTCTTGCCGCGGCCCGTGGGGGCCACGATCAGCGCATGGGGAAAGACCTTCGAGCAAATGTATTTCGCGCGGGACTTTGGAGTACCGAGCTTCCCAAGGATAAATCCGGTCCCGGGTGCACCAAAAAACCCGTTGGCCTTCATCTCCCGCGCGCTCTGCCAATGGGTCTGGCCAAACCGTGTCAGGGCCGATCCCGACAGGGCGAGGCTCAGCATCATGCCGGCGGCGGCAAAGCTGCCGATGATCAGGTGAATAAGTTGCGCGTCCTCCGGTCGGCGATTGAGGATCGCCATGTAGTTCTGCGCGATATAGGCAAAGTCGATTTCTGCCCCGAAGCCGAGATCCTGATACGTCAGCACGGCCGAGGCGATGGTGTAGCCCATGGCGGCGGTCACCAGCGTGACGAGCAAAACGCCGGTCGCAATCCGCGCCTTTCCCATGGCGCCGCTCAATGGACCTGGCCCCGCTCGGTCTCGCCATCCACGTCTGTGGCGCGGTGTTTTTCGTATTCGGCATCGGCGAGTTCATCGACCACCTGGCGCAGGGCCTCGGTGTTGGCCGTCGCGGCATCGGATTGCAGATAGACCTTGGCGACATAGAGCCGGTCGAGACGGTCCTCGAGAACCTTGTCCAGCGCATCGGCATCGCCGGATGTGAGCCGGTCGAGTTGGCGTTCATCCAGCACCCGCGCGATCTCCTCGCGGAAGGCGTCCCGCTCCGCCTCGGTCTCGAAGGGCGCGGACAACTCCCCCGCCCGCTCATGGTCCAGAACACGCGCAATCTCGTCTGCAAGGCGGTCGGCACGGTCAGACTGCGGCGCAGTTTCATCGCCGGTGGCTAGACGTTCGTCACGCGTGCCAGACCCAAGACCCTCGCGCAATTCGGTTTCGCGGCGGACCTGGTTGATGGCCTCCGTGTCCCGGATCTCGACGACGGCCGCGTAGGTCGCCCCGAGCCCACGGGCGAGGTGGGACGGCATGTCCGGATAGCGCACGTGCAAGTCATCTGCGACAGTATCCGCAACCGGCGCGCGGAGGTCGCGTCCCTCCATGATCCGGTCGACCTCGCGGGTAATCTCGCTGGCGCGGGCCACATCGGTGATGGTTTCCCGGTAGGGCTCGGACCGGTCGATCACATCGCCCGGGCGTGCGAGCAACTCCGGATGTGCCTCGAGATACGCGCGCTGCTCCGTCTCGATCCGGCGCTCTGCCTTTGAGACAACCTCCCAGTCCCGGTCCTCGATCTGCTGCGCTGTCAGGCCGTCTGCGCGCATCTCCTGACGGATTGTCCCTTCCATCGCCTGCACCGCGCCCTCGTGATAATGGAACCGCTCACTGACCGATTCCGCTTCCATGACGCCATCCCGGCGCAGCACGTTCTCCCGCTCCAAGAGCGTGCCAAGTTCGACATGCACATCGTTGAGAATGTCGCGCGCCTGTTCCAGATCGGCGCGGCGTTCAAGGTTCAGATCGCGCGCCTCGGCCACCTTGGAGAGATCATTGGCGATCCATTGATGCTCGAGCGCTGCATTTGAAGCGCCCGTCTCGATCCGGGCCACCACTTCCGATGTGCTGATCCCCGTGCCCCGTAGTGCCGCGTCAATGCGCGATCTCAGGTCGGGCTCGGCCAGTCGCTCGCGCTGGCTGGCGTCGATATTGGCTTCAGAATAGATCCCGCCCTCCGAGGGGGTCTCTGACAGCGTGGATGATCGCAGCCCCAAGGGCTGCATGTGCTGGACCTGCGTCTGGATCTCGATGAGGCGTTTTTCCAACAAGGGACGTTCGGCGTCAGGCTTTTCGGCAATCATGCCCTGCACCCGCGCGAGCTTCTCCGCGTAGAGACTTCTCAGATCCTCGAAGCTTTGATCCTCGGCCATATACACATCTCCTGTTCGGTCCACCTGCCCGCCGCGAGCCAGCACCTCGCCCGCGCGGAAGAGTGCCGCGGCGATGTCTTCCCGGGCCTCCCGGGAGGCCTCTGCGGCAAGCGAATGATAGACGGTTCTGGTGTTGGCGATCTCTGCCAGCGTCCGGGTCAAGTCGGCCCCCACACGTTCCCGCTCGCGGGGCGCGCGACCCTCTTCTTTCGCCGCATAAACCTCGCGGGTAGCGGCGGGGTAATGCACGACGCCGCGCTCCACCCGCCGCGTGGCTTCCAGCCGCACGCTGTACTTCTCCGCCTCCTCGACCATGGCGAGGCGGAAATCATCGTAGTTGAAGCGGTGGTTGCGCCCCAGAAAGAAGAACTCGCCTTCTTGCGAGCGGCGGTTCAGCACCAGATGCGCATGGGGGTGATCGCGGTCCTCATGCACCGCGATGATGTAGTCGAAATGCCCCGCGTCACTCTGGAAGAACCGCTCGGCCACATCGGTTGCGATGTCGCGCACATCCTCCCCGCGCGTGCCGATGGGGAACGACATGAGCATATGGGTCGTCTGGCCCAGCTTGGGCTTGAAGCCCGCATCCCACCGCTTGGCAAAGCGCTCGGTCAGGTCCTTGATGTCTTGCGCCTCGAGCTTCGTCTTGCCATCCAGGAACCCGCTACTGTCCACGATATGGGTAGACTTGGTGGTGAGGTAATCGAGCTGGTTTGCGAGCTGCGATTTGGTATGCGTGCCCCCGCCCCGGATCGCCTTGAAGACCGCTGGCCGATGCCCCGCTGCCGCGCGCACAAGCTGGGTCTGCTTGGCCACGTGCAGCCCCTGCATCGAGCCCCGGACGCGGCTCCAGCCATCCCGGAAGACCTCGCCCGTGACGGCATGGACGGCATCATTCAGCCGCATGGGCAAACTCCCTCAGCGCGGCCGTGGCCTCCAGCTGCATCGCGTCCCGACGGCGGCGCAGGAGCAGATCGATCTCGTCAGCGGAATCCAGAATGAAGCGCGCCAGCCCGCGCATCTGCGCGAGGCGCAATTCGGTGAACTCGGCACTCGTGCCCCCCACGGCCCCCTGCCCCCGCCGGTTGGCCTGCGTCATCTGCTTGGCGATCTGCGCGACCCCATTGCCGACCTCGTGCAGCGAGGCGCGGTAGCGCGCCATCTCTGCCGCCATCTGCGCATCCGGAACGAACACCCCGCCTGCCGCCTGGATGAGCCGCCGCAGCCCCTCGGCCCGGCTCTCGATCCCCGCCTTCGCCAGCACCGCGTCGAGCGCCGCAAGCTCCGCAGCCGTCACCTTCACGCTGACAGCGGAGACCGGGATCGCGGCATCTGCCTGGCGCTCGGCATCGGCTTTGAGCGTGTACTGGATCGCCCGGGGCGACACGCCAAACCGCTCCGCCAACACGGATGTCGACACACCTTCCGCAGCCTCGCGAACGATCTCCATGCGGTCCGCATCTGTGAGACGTTTTGAGCGAGACATGCGAAGAAAGACCCCCTATTTCCTGCCACCTTCCACCAAGGCTGCTCCTACCTTACGATAATATATCAAGCTGTCAATTATATACTTACGTTGCCTTCAGTCTCAGGCAGCCTTGGTGTCCACTTCACGCCGCGGCCCGCAGGGACGCGGCTCTACCGCCCTCACCACCGGGCGCCCCCCTGTCCTAGGGGTCCCGTCCGCCAGCCCCGCCCGAGGCTCTGGCCGAACACGTATGTGTTCGGACGGAAACGCGGGCGGGCGCAAACCCCACCGACAGGGCGGATAGGCAGGGTCAAGGAGGGCCAGATTTGGGCCCCCAAATCTCTGCCGCAAAAACCGGGAGGCCCTGGCCGATAGGTTTTTGTGGATGGCCCCCTTGAGGCTGACTGGCCGGTCTGTCGCGGCCTGACCCTTACGGTCGGCGATCGTCCTTTGATCGCGCAACGACCGGAAGCAAAGCGAGGTCGCTGGCGGCGATCACCCCCGCCGGACCCGGCATCCCTGGAACAGGGATCGGGCCGCCTCAAGATCGTCTCGGGGCGGCCCATCCTCGTGAGAGGATTTACGCCGTGGGTTCCTTGGAGCTCGGCGGGAACATCACCAGCTCCGAGACTGCGACGGGGAAGTCGAGCGTGAGGCTGAAGAACTCCGAGCCATCCCCGTTGCGGGTGTTGCGGAACATGGCGCCCACGCGTTGGAAGCGGGTGCGTTCCTGGTCTTCATTGTCGATGAACTTGACGGGGACGGTGGCGACGTAGTGGTTGGTCATTTGGGTTACTCCTTGTTGCGATGGGGATCACCCGGCATGGGGGCAAGAGGCCCGGTCGCAAGCGCAAATGCGGAGGGTCCGCGGCCCTGCCGTGGAAGCCGTATTTGTGCTTGCCGAAGCGCAAGCGCAGGGCACGATTGGGCTGACCCCGTGCGATCCACATCAATGAGCAAAAAGGAGTGATCCGGATGACCCCTCCCATCACGCCGCCGCCACCATCCGCGTCCGCGTCCCGCCAAGCCTGGCCGGGGTGCTGACGGAGCCCGCCCGCGTGGATGCGATGTTCCGAAACACGCCCCGAGGGACCTGCAGGTCTTCAGCCTCAAGTGCGACGTCTCGACCCCTCGCGTCTTGCGCCGCTGACGATGTGCGTGAGGTGCGCACCATCCCCAGCCCGTACCGATGCGGATGGGCCGCACTCTGACGGACTGGGTAGAGGGATAACAGTGCTGGCCGCCGCAGACTGCCGATCGCGCATGACCGATCGCACGCGCCATGAGAAACGACGAAAGGGCCGCGCCAAGCGCGACCCCGTTGCCGCGATCACGCGCCCAGGCTCTCGAGGATAATCTTCGTCTCCGGCATGCGCTTCAACGAATTCCCAATGCGCTCCCGCCAGCGTGGCCCGACTTCCAGCGCGGTGACATAAGCCCGGGCCAGATCATCGGGCCGGTCCTCGGCCATCGCCTCGATCAGGAAAGCCGCCTGCTCCCGGTCCTTCACCGATTTGAGGCTCCCCGCTCCGTCCCGCCGCCGATCGGCAATGATCAGCTTGTGAATCGCATAGCGTTCCGGGCGCGGCACCTGCACGAGAATACCAGATCTATAGATCGCCGCCGCATGGATCGGCTCGGCAATCAGGAAGTTGAGATAATTCAACGCTTGGGCGTTCACGCCCAATGCTGGCAGCTCTCGGATGGTCTCATCTCCGAACGCCGGTGTGAGAAACTCGACCAACTGGCCGCTGCCACCCTGGGCCCATCGCCATGTCCGACCTTGGTCAAGAGCTGGCAGAGGATCGAATTTGAGCGCCGAGAACGTCTCGGCAAGACCCGGGTCGACCTGATCCTGCAACGCAACGCTGAGCTTCTCGAACTGCGCGATGTCGATGTCGCCGGTATTGGCCATACCGCCAATTGGCAGACGGATACCAAGCTCGCCTTCATAGAGGCGAAATGCATTGGTTCCAACAATGGTGCCACCCAAACGGAAGGTTCCGGCTGCGGCCATGGCCGACAGGATGGAACCGGTCGCCCGGTCGATGGGCGTCATGCCTTCCGCACGCAAGAGCCGTACAAGCCGCGACCGTTCCGCCTGCCGATCCTTGGCCGTTGCGCGCAGCTCTTCGATCCGGTCGATGCGCGCGCGCGTCTCGTCGCTGTCTTCGCCGATATAGATGAACCGCATCTGCGTCCCGACACGGCGCGCGGCATACCAATAGGCCTTATCCCCACGCTCCTTTAGCGTGGGCTTGCCTTCGATACCGGACAAAGCGTCGTCCTTCAGAAGACGTACCAGATCGGTATAGGCGCTCATCGCGATGCTGCTGAGTGGGGTCATGCCTATCATTTCCAAGTTTTGCTTGGCATTCATATACCTATCAAAACAGGAAATTGCTAGGCAAAGTGATTTGGAGAACGTCCACACCCATAAGAAACGACGAAAGGGCCGCGACAAGCGCGACCCGCTCTCTTCAATCCTGCGCGGTCTTCTTTGCCGGGTCCGCAACCCGCATGACCGTCAAGCCTTTCGCTTCGGCCTTCTGCCCGAGGTTCAGCGCGACCCCGTTGCCGCCGAAGAGTACAACCCCCGTCGCCGCGAACTTGTCGTCCAGCATTTCGTCGTTGCACTTGAACGGTGCCGCCCGCCCATGCGCGGACCAGCGCGGATCGAAGCGCGCCTGTGCTATCCCGCGTGCCCGGGCCCACCGGGCCGCGATCATCTCCGCCCCGTGCTTGCCACCCTTGTGGCAGAGGAAGATCTCCTGGTTGCGGTTCTGCTTGATCCGTTCGCGAACCTTGTCGAGCGTGTTGAAGATCACATCGACATCGGTCCAGTCGGTGGCGCCCGAGACGATCAGGGGAACACCCTCGACTTTCGACTTCTCGGCGGTTTCCCGGTCGTGCTGCTCCAGCAGCTGCCGCGCCTCGAAGACCGCCCCGGTCTCTTGCGCCCGGACGCTTGCGCGCGATCCGGCTGCCGGGATGAAGGCGTGGCCGGTCTCGATCTCGTAGCATTCCGCCGCAGCCTCGCTCATCACCTCGATGGCGCCGACAATCTCGCGCAGCTGCAGGAAGCGCGCCTGCGCTTCTTCGAGCGCGGTCTCGGCGATCTCCGATCCGTCGTGGGATTTTGCCAGCGCGCCGATCTTGTCGGCGGCGCGGTCGACCTCCTTGCCAAGCGCCACCTTGCGCCGCTGCAGGATCGTCGCGAGCCCATGGGCGAGCGGTTCGATTTCGGCTTCAAGCCCGGTCCCGCGCAACTGCCCGAGCAAAGCCTCGAAGCTCTCGCGGATGATGCGGTCGGTCAGGATGTGATCCTCGGGGATCGGCAGCTGTGCGTCCTTCTCGGTCAGCCCGAAAAGCTCGATGGTCTCGTAGGTGTTACCGGTGTCGTAAGCCATGTTCTTTCTCCAGATATTGGGTTCGACCACCACGTGAGTGTGGTGGCATGGCCGAATGTCTGGTTTCCGAATTTGCCCGGGTCAGGGACGGCGCAGCCGCCGGCTTGCCGGGCGCAAAAGTTTTCCGAGCGCAGCACTCGACGCATGCGCGCCCTCACGCACGGGACCGACCCGCGCCACTGACACCAACCTCGCCGAAAAGTTTTGCGATCCTTGACGCGGGCTGATTTGGGGGCCATCCGGAGGATATGCTTCCGCATTCATGTGTGTGTGTTTTGACGGTAGGTTTGCCCGACCCGAGCAGGCAAACGGCCCGACCGGACGCGGGAGACGGATGAAGTGGCGGGATCGTTTTGGCCTCAGGCCAAAACAGACCAGAGCGCAATCCGGCGGAGCGGCCGGGGAGGAACGTGCTCGCGAGGCGGGCAAACCGGGATGCCAAGCGCAACGCCGCGGTGAGGCCGCATGGCCGAATGCGCGACGGACCGAAGGGCCGTTCTCCCCTGCGACACGCGAAGCCGAGCTGGGGAGGCCGCAAGGCAAGTTGGAACTTCGTTCCAAAAAGAAGACTGGGGAAAATCTGAGTTTCAGTTGTAGAGGTCAAAAGCGGAACTTCGCTGCCTCGTCTAGGAACGGGCGAGATCGGGACAAGGACGAAGCCGCTACCGCGGCGGGGGCGCTTGTGGTGAGGGCGGCGCGGTGATGTGACCACCGGGATTTTGGAAATGGGTGCGTTTATCCGACGATTGGGGCCTCTCAATCAACGGATAGGAGGATCCCATGGTGGACCAAAAGACAACACCGCTGCGTGCGCGGATGATCGAAGATATGCGGATCAAAGGGCTGGGCGAAGGCTCGCAGAAAGCGCATATCAGGGCAGTTCGATATCTTGCCGAGTTCCTTGGGCGATCGCCGGATACAGCAACACCCGAAGACTTGCGCGCCTACCAACTTCATATGGTCGACACGAACGTCTCGCCATCGACTTATAACGCGCGACTTGTCGGGCTGCGCTTCTTTTTTGAGACGACGTGCAAGCGCCCTGAGATGAAGGACTGCCTACATTTTCGCACGGAACCACGGAAGCTCCCGGTCGTCTTCAGCGCCGAAGAGGTGTTCGAGATTCTCAAGGTCGCGCCGGGTCCGGGGCTGAAGTATCGCGCTGCGCTCAGTATCTCCTATGGTACGGGGTTGAGGGCGTCCGAGGTCTGCAATCTAAAGGTCACCGATATCGACAGCGACCGGATGCTGATCCATGTCGAGCGCGGCAAGGGCGGCAAGGATCGCAAAGTGATGCTGTCGCCTGGCCTATTGGCGCTTCTGCGCGATTATTGGCGCGAGGCGCGGCCGGATGGCTGGCTGTTCCCGGGAAAGCCTCGGATCAACCCGCTGTCACCGCGGCAACTCCATCGCGCCTTCAGCGCAGCCAAGCATCTGGCGGGGGTCAAGAAGCCGCGCAGCACGTTGCACAGTTTGCGGCACAGCTTCGCGACGCATCTTCTGGAGGCCGGGACGGATGTGCGCGTGATCCAGGTTTTGCTCGGCCATGCCAAGCTGAGCACGACGGCGCAATACACCCATGTCGCCACCAAGCTGATCCGGGACACCGATAGCCCCTACGAGTTGCTGGCACAGTTGTGGGACCGAAGGCCGCTGTAACGCGGGCGGGCGTTGTCGCGCCCGAAGCTGGAGGTTGCTGATATCTTTCGAACGCACGGTACGGCCTATCGGCTGGCTCATGCGGTGAGCCTGAGCCAGCTCAAAGCGATGTCAGCGATTGAGACCTGCCGCACGGAGGCGCTTGGCGGGCATGTGGCAGCCTGCACCAAGTGCAACCATCAGCACATTGCGTACAATAGCTGCAAAAACCGGCATTGCCCCAAATGCCAGGCACCGGCGGCGCGTGACTGGATGGCGGCCCGCGCCGAGGACCTGTTGCCGGTCGAGTACTTCCATGTGGTCTTCACGCTGCCCGCAGAGATCGCGCGGATCGCCCTTTGGAACAAGCGCGCGATCTACAGTCTGTTGTTCAAAGCATCGGCCCAGACTGTAGCAACCATTGCCATCGATCCCAAACGTCTGGGCGCGCGTGTCGGCATGACCAGCGTTCTCCATACTTGGGGGTCGGCTTTGACCCATCACCCGCATATCCACATGATCGTGCCAGGGGGTGGGCTATCGCCGGATGGCACCCGTTGGATTGCTTGCAAGCCCAGGTTCTTTCTGCATGTGCGCGTGCTGTCGCGGCTGTTCCGGCGGCTGTTTACCGAAGGGCTGATGGCACTGCACCGTGCAGAGCAACTGAAGTTCTTCGGTGACCTTACCGAATTGGCAGACACCGCCACATTCGCCGCATGGTTGGCGCCGCTGCGCAAGATCGACTGGGTGGTATACGTAAAACCGCCATTTGGTGGGCCCGAGGCAGTACTCGCGTATCTGGCCCGCTACACCCACCGTATCGCCATCTCAAACCATCGGCTCGTCAGCGCTGACGCCGGGACCGTTGCTTTCAAATGGAAAGATTACAGGATCAAACGTGGGGACCGCATGAAGGCCATGCAGCTCCCGACCTTCGAGTTCATCCGCCGCTTTCTGATGCATGTTCTGCCTGATCGCTTCCACCGTATCCGCCACTACGGTTTCCTCGCAGGCAGCGGGCGCAAAGAGAAAGTCGCTCAGATCCGCGCGTTGCTCGGGGAAATCAAATCAGTTGAACCAGTTCAACCGCCTGACGAAGCGCAGTCACCCCTCACATTGCGCGAGTCATGCCCTGACTGCGGTGGGCCGATGCGCATCATTGAGACCTTCCAGCGTGGGCAGTTACCTCGAACCCGAGCGCCACCAAGAAAGCAGGCCGCATGATGAACCGCAGATCCTCTGAGAATCCTTCGATCCGACATGCAACGTGCCGGTCAAAGGGACGCTTTGGCTCAATGCCATCAATGCGTCACGACGGGTGCCAGGACACCGCAGCAAAACCGAAAAATGGGCCCGGCCCTACGCCCAAGACAACGACGCTACGCCTCCAAACTCGGAAAAATCCGCGAAACTCTGACCGATATCAGGGACTGGGACCTGCGCTTTCCCCATAGCACAGCACAAGCGTCCCGCGGCTTCCACCTTGTCAGATTTGTCAACGCGGGCCACACCGCCCAAAACAAACCTAATGCACTGGCCCGCATCAAAAAATCTTAGACTTTTCTGACTTTCGCGGCGCTCGCACCAATGGCTGCTGCCAGCGCATCGTGACACTTAAATCCGTTTGGAACCCGACCCAAAGTGGTCGTCGGAATTCTAGTTTGCATCTGAAAGTTAAGAGGTCTTTACTGGACTATGTGCCCTGGCTCTGCATGGCGTTCTTAAACGCAGGCCGGAAACTGCGCCCTACCGGAATCCTTTGTTTTGAAGTCAGCACCAATTCGGGGCCGCTTGTGCCCTTTTCAGTGCGCTCGACGTGAGAGAGGTTGATCCACCAAGAGCGATGTACCTGAAGTCCGTCAAGAGGTTCTAGATCTCGAATAGCGTCCCCCAGCCGCATGAGCACCATTGCACTGCCCAGTGGTGTTGTTACCTCGACATAATGATCCTGTGCCTGCACCGAAACGATGTCACGGCCAAGGTGTTGGGGCAGCTTGGACTGCAAAATTGTCAGTGGCGCGATTTCCGCTGTGCTGTCCGCCGATGGCTTCGATACGTCCGAATCCTGTTCACGCAGTTGGAATTCAATCAGAGCGTTCACCACCAATGTCACCGCGATGAGCGGCGGAGTCACCGACACGACAAGTCTGGTGAACCCGGCAGTTTCGAACCAGCCCTGAACAAATCCGGTCGCAATGCCTTCGGCAAGAAAAATCGTGCCAACCACCGGCAATATGCCCGCCACCCCCGCCACCACAGCCACGAAGACCCAGTTCCAGGAATGTGCCTCGGTGAGCCTATGGGCAAAGATAGAAAGGAAGGTCATCACAATCGCCGACAACACGACCGTGGTCCCCCAATAAACCAGGCGTTCGGGAAAACTCAGACGCTCAAGCGTGTAATACGGCCCGGCCAATGCCGAGAGCAAAACCGCAGCGCCAATGATGATCCAGAATACGGGACCGCTCATTGTTGCTTGCAGTTGACGAAGCGCCAGCGACATGGGGCTGCCGTTGGCGGGGTTTTGCGTGTCAGAGACGAAAGTTGCCTTGGTACGAGTCATGGCCCCATGAATAGGAGGTGATCAGAAACAATCAAGCCTCAGGATCACACATGCCCCCAACTTCACATGAGCTACCACTAAGAGTCCGAGGATTGGCCAAACGTTTTGGCGCTGTTCACGCGGTTTCAAGCATTGATCTGGATGTTGCCCCTGGCGAAGCCCTTGGCCTGCTGGGCCCTAACGGGGCAGGCAAGTCGACAACGCTATCCATGTTGATGGGGTTGCGCCGCCCCGACGGTGGCGAAGCACTGGTGTTTGGCCATGCCGCAGGCAGCCCGGCTGCGAGGGCATTGACCGGCGCCACTCCACAATCGACAGGATTTCCAGATCAACTATCACCCCGCGAAATTCTAACCTACACGGCAGCACGCTATGGCGTACAGCCTAAGACAGACGACCTGGTTGCGAGTTTTGGTTTAGAAAAGCTAATTGATCGCCGTGTGGCTGGGTTCTCGGGCGGAGAGATGCGCAGGGTTGCTCTGGCACTGGCCTTTGTTGGGTCGCCTAAACTGGTGTTTCTTGATGAACCCACCACAGGACTTGATAGCGCCGCTCAAGATGGTTTTCACGAAATCGCGCGCGACTATATTGCAAAAGGTGGAGCTCTGGTTCTGACATCACATCACTGGGATGAAATCGAAGCAATCTGCGACACAATTGCGCTCATTGATCAGGGCGAGACGGTTTTGAGTGGGCGCATAGGCGACATGCGCGCGCGCGCCACAGTCAACCGCCTCAGCTTTGCACTTCCGACAAATACACTGCCCCCAGAATGGCTGCAGGCCACACATGATGGCCATCGTTGGCATGTTGAGACCTCTGAAAGCGATGTCGTTTTACGTCGGATAGTCGAGGCAGAATTGCCATTTCATGAACTCACTCTGCAACCCTTGGATCTCAAAGACCTGATCAACCGAATTCGCGAAGAGGAGATCGCACGATGAATCGCCATCTACGTGCTGAATGCAGCCTTGCCCTTCGGGTACTTTTTCGCCAGCCGGGTTTCTGGATTCCAACAGTTCTGTTCCCGGCGATGCTATATGCCTTCTTTGGTGCGCAAAGCGGTGGCGGTCGTTGGGCAGCAAATGCGATGGCCTCCTTCACTGTTTATGCGGTAATGGGCGTCGGGTTCTTCCAGTTTGGCGTAGGTGTCGCCCAAGATCGCGAAAGCCCGTTCGCAACCTGGCAACGAAGCCTGCCTGGCAGTTTTGTCCAGCAATGGGTTGCACGGGTGCTAGCGTCGCTGATCTTTGTAACGTTGGCTGTATTCCTGGTCATTGCGGTGGCCAAAGCGATGACCGATATTAATCTGAGCGCATCGGCGTGGCTACGTTTGGGATGCGTTTGCCTGATGTCAACCGTTGCCGCGACGTTTATGGGGATCGCGCTTGGCTCAGTATCGTCGGCCCGCGCAGCGGTGCCTCTCGCCAATCTGATATATCTGCCACTCGCATATCTGGGCGGGCTTTGGGTGCCACCCATGTTGATGCCAAGGACGATCGATGCGATCTCGAATTGGATGCCAACCCGGGCAATGGGTGAACTGAGCTGGGCCGCGATCAATGGAACCACGTGGGAGGGGCGCCACCTCTTGTTGCTGCTGGCGTGGACCATCGCCGCAGCAACTTTGGCAGGCTTAGCACAAATGCGTCATCGGCGGTATTTGTCACATTGATCCGCTTGCCAAACCGAGTACCTTGAGTGCATTCGAACATACCGGGTGGCGTAACTCATACCTTGGTCTGACTGATCGGACTGACGAAAATGGCAGCTATATGAGCTTTGCGTCAGTTCGAGCATAGAGCAGCATTCGGCGAAGAGGGCTCAAACCCGGCTTTCGCGGCGGGCGACACGAACGTCTGCAATGCGTGCGGGTTTTTCAACCCACCAGTACAGAAAAAGGGGAACCGTGGTCCCACGGCTCCCCTTTCAGTTCACGTCGTCTCCCCCTCGCGCGCCGATTAGGCGACCAACGCCAGCCCCGTGCCTGCATCCTGCGGCTGCTCACCGCTGTCGATGAACGGGATGATCGAGAAAGTCTGCCCGCCGCGCTGCTCTTCGTTCTGCACGGCGTTGACGCGCAGGTCGCCATCGGGCGTGTTGATCAGCAGCGACAGGTAGTCATTGCCCGTGCGGCTGCTCTTCGCCATCCAGGCCGAGCCGACGCGGATCGGCGTGCCCCGGGGCGAGCTGACCTCGATGCGGTAGTCAGGGTGGGTCTCCTCGGTCTTGTAGCCGTTCTCGATCAGCATGAACTCCAGATCGAACATCATGTTGGCGATGTAGCCCGTGAAGGCGTTGTCAGCGTCCATGGCGGTGAGCTCGCCCGAGATTGAGCCGGATTTCATCAGGCCGTTCGAGACCAGCGGGATGATCTCGAACTCCCCGCTTTGGGCCGCGCGCGCCTCTTTCGTCTGCACCGCGTTGACACGGAACGGGCCCAAGCCGACATCGAGCTGCATCGAGATGTAGGGGTTGCCGCTGGTATTGCCGGTCTCGTTCCAGGCCGTACCGATGCGCACCTTGCGGCCCGACTTGTTGATCGCCGTCACGTCGTAATCCGGACTGCGCGCGGACATCTTGGCCCGCGCCTCCAACTGGATGGCGATGTCAAAGCGCGTCGAGTGGATCATGCCGGTGTACTGAGCGGCTGCGGTCTCGACATTGCGGGTGAGGGTTCCTGCGAACATGGGATGGTTCCTTTTGGATTGGCCGGTGCCTGACGTTCTTGCCAACGCATCCGGGATTGCTTTCTCGACCCCTCCTGGGATCACAAACCAGAAAGCTTGCTTTCCTTTCAGCCCCGCCCACGGGTCAGAGCTGCCGTCCGAGTGGGAATGCCCCCGCGCCTCCTAGTGCTACGCCCCTCCCCTGCCCGTTTGGTCTTGATTGGCTGCCCGGATTTTCCGCGCCGTCCTCCGATCGCGCGATGAAGAACTCCGCCTCTTTTCCGTTCAACCCGTGCCCGCCCCGGTCGGTCAGACCGATGCAGCTACCGTTCGGCACATAGGTGATGAGGTACTGACCGAGCCTGTCCTTGTGGACAATGTAGCCGGTATTGGCCCAATGCACGGTCTGCCCGGCATCGACGGCCGCCTTGATGTCATCGAGTGTCATGTGATCCTCCTCAAGAAGAATGGTGGGGAAACGACGCAAGAAGCCCGATCTTCCGACCGGGCTTCCATGCAGCATTCGTTTGGCAAACGACCGAGAGCTGTCAGGCACCTTGCATGGCTTGGGTCGCGCGCGCCGCCATCCAATCCTTCAGGCCAAGAACCGTTCGTCCGGCGGCGACCTCGGAGGCCCAGGCAACCCTTGGGTCGCCGCAGGGCTCGGAGCCGACATGCCGGTTGATATGGCCATTGGCCATCCATGGCTCGGGCTGGATCCGTCGCAGCCAGTCCGCCATGCTCGGGATGCGGCCCTGGCAGTCTTCACGCACATGCTGCTCGCCGATCCAGCGCACGGGTATGTCCCGACCCGCGCTATTGGTCAGGGTCAGGCCGAAAACCCGTTCCGCCTCGAACAGGCCTTGAGCGTGGTGGCGCATGGCTCGGTGCGTAAAGAACGCGAGGTGCTCTTTCGAGGCATCGAACCAGTCATGTATGGACTGGTAGTCAGACGGCACCCCGCCGAATTTCCGGGCAGAGCTTTCAGCATGATGAAGCGGATGAGCCATCTCAAAGACCCTCGACATAGCTGTGCGAGCATTCGACATAGCGGTCCGCGTGATCGAGGATGATGCTGTCTAGTGCTATGTCCCAGATCAGCGTGCCGTAGCCGCCCTCGTTGTTTTCGAACCCCGGGTGATGGTGATAGGCGAGCGACCAGGCGAAATCGCCAATCTCTGTGACAAGCGCCTCCGGCAGGTTGACCTCTGCAGGCTGCACCGTCACATCCTCGACATTGCCGGAGTCGCCATAGCCTTCGTATTCGGCAGTGACCTCGCTGATGCCAAGCGCACGTAGTTGCGCGAGCAGCTCCACTCTGGATGCCTTCAAGGTGGTTTCGCGCTCTGCACGCCACTGAGCCGCCATTGCGGCATAGTCGATCTGGGGATTGGTCATGGGTCTGTCCTCTTGTCTGCAATATGGGGGGCCGGGTGTGGCATTGGTCAGCGCACGGCCGGAAAGCGCAGCCCGGGCAAACCCCGATCCGCGACACCCGACCGAAAGCCCGCTTTTGACTTTTCAGGCGGCTTGTTCTGCCGCTCTAGCGGCTCGCTGCCCCACGATCCGTGCCAGAATGCTTCCCGTGTCAATCCCGTCCCCATGCGGCAGGAACACCCGCAGCTGGAAGGCGATAATCTCTGTGAAGCAGCCGAGGGCCTTGAGGCCATCAATCATGCCCTTGTCGGCGCCGCCCAGCTCGAGACGCATCTCGCCTGCGACGCGGCGGCGGGTCAGCTTCAGACCCCGGCCCAGATCAACCGGCGCGGTGGTACCAAGGGCGGCGGTCAGCATCTCTTGCGGCGTTTGCGGATTGGAGACGAGGAAGCGGGCACGCAACGCTGCCGCCCCTTCCTCGCTCAGCGTGCGCCCGATCATGGCGGTCGCCCCGTCGGGCGTGACCCGGTAGATGCGCTCATTGGTGGTCGGAATGTCCTTCCAGATCGGCAACAAGAGCCCGGTCAGCAGGTAGAGCTTCGTCGTGGTGGTTTTTGGCAAGGACGCAGCCTCGGCATCCCAAAGCCCTGCAAACTCGGGCCTCCCGATGACTTCCCAAGCGGAGGACTCGAACCGCGTATCCTCCAGATAGCTCGACCCGTTTGGCCGCACCACCTTGCGCATGAGGGTGAAGATATCCTCGTCATACATCTGCATGGGCCGCGCCGAGATGAGCGCCGCGCGACCCGAGGCGCGATTGACCATCGGCAGCTTGTCGGGGTTGCGCGACAGGGCGTCATCCGCCGACAGCACGTGGACCGGGTCCGTCACCTCAAGTCCGATGATCCGCGTCACGGCGCCAGATTTCGGGCAGGTCCAGAGATCTTCCGTGGAGACCTGTTCTATCTTGTCGCCTCGTAGGGTTTCCACGCCGAGATCGAGCGTGCCCGCCGCCCGCGCCCGTTCAGTCTGATCGGCAATCCGGCGCATGAACTCGGCAAAGAGCGCGTTCTGCATGTGGATGGGCAGGGCCTGCACCCGGTTGAGAAACCGCTGGATCGGGGGAAGCTCCTCAAGGAGCACCCCGTCCTTGTCGATCAGTCGCAGGGCTGTCCAGTCGGTGAAGCTCTCGTAGCTCATCGCCTCGGCGCGCCCGGCGGCAAGATCGGCGAAATACCCACGCAGCGCTGCCCGCGCGATCGGGCTTTCGAGATTGTCCTCCTCGCGGAACATGCCTTGCGAGCCGGTCTCGCGCTGACCCTTGGTCAAGGCCCCCAGCTGGTCGAGGCGCTTGGCGATCGTCGAGGTGAAACGCTTTTCGCCATGCACATCCGAGGTGCAGACCCGGAAGAAGGGCGCGCTGACCTGAGCCGAGCGATGCGTGCGGCCCAGCCCCTGGATGGCCGCATCCGCGCGCCAGCCTGGCTCCAACAGATAGTGCCGACGCCGTTTCTGGTTCTTTGCCGTTTGCGCCGCATGATAGGAGCGACCCGTGCCACCTGCATCGGAGAAGATAAGGATATCCTTCTCGCCGTCCATGAAGGCCTGGGTTTCGGAGGAATTGCTGCTGGCGGCGCGTTTCTCGATGAAGAGGTGGCCATCGTCCGCCTTCAGAGGTCGGATGGACCGCCCCGTGACTTCTGCCACGGCCTTGTCGCCAAAGGCCCAGAGGATCTGATCGAGCGCCGAGGGAATCGGGGCGAGCGTCATCAACTCCATCATGGCCGCATCGCGCAGAGCGAGCGCCTCGCGCGAGACGACCAGGGCCCCGGTCTCATCGCGGAGCGGCTCGGCCACCATATTGCCGTCGATCTCAACGAGCTTTTGCGCATGAATCGGAAAGGCCTGTTCGAGGTATCCCAGAACATAGTCACGCGGTGTCAAGGCCCCCTCAACGAGTTCATCCTCCGGGTCCATTGTCTCAAGTCGGCGTTTCAGCAGGCTCTCACCTGTCGAGACCACTTGGATGACGCAAGCCTTGCCCTCCGCCAGATCCTCCTTGATGGCGCGGATGATGGTCCGGGCCTTCATGCCCATCAGGAGATGGTTGAAGAAGCGCTGCTTCGTGCTCTCGAAGCGGGACTTGGCCGAGGCGCGTGCGGCCGTGGCATTGGTCTCGCCAGAGGCATCATTGACGCCGGTTGCCGTCAGTGCCGCCTCGAGATTGTGGTGGATCGTCCGAAACGCACCCGCGTATGCGTCGTAGATCTCGATCTGGGCCGGAGTGAGCGCGTGTTCGAGCACGTCATACTCCACCCCATCAAAACTGAGGGCGCGGGCCGTGTAGAGCCCGAGCGTCTTGAGATCACGGGCGACCACCTCCATGGCGGCGACACCGCCCGCCTCCATCGCCGAGACGAAGCTCTCACGGCTTGGGAAGGGGTATTCGGGGCCCTGCCCCCAGAGCCCCAGCCGCGCGGCATAGGCCAGGTTGTGCACGCTCGTGGCGCCCGTGGCCGAGATGTAGAAGGCGCGAGCGCGGGGTGCTGCCAGTTGCAACCGCAGGCCAGCAAGGCCCTGCTGGGAGGGTTTGACCCCCCTGCCCTGCTCGGACCCTGCCGCGTTCTGCATGGCATGGGCCTCATCAAAAGCGAGGACGCCTTCAAAGTCTTCACCC
Source organism: Phaeobacter sp. JH20_34 (assembly GCF_048056095.1). Taxonomy (NCBI): domain Bacteria; kingdom Pseudomonadati; phylum Pseudomonadota; class Alphaproteobacteria; order Rhodobacterales; family Roseobacteraceae; genus Phaeobacter; species Phaeobacter sp. JH20_34. The sequence goes on from NZ_JAYMWT010000024.1 coordinate 19,032, forward strand.
ATCCAGTCGAGGATCTGGCTCAGTCGCGTGGTGCCGCATTTGCCCGCGGACCGCAGCGTGGCGTAGGTTACAAAGAGGATACCGTCGCCCATCGGGATCGGCTGGTCCGGTTTCCATTTGGAGAGCGGCTGGATGTCGGCAGGCGAGCCGCCGAGATCGGTCCAGTCGCGGATCGCGTCCTCGATAAGCGTGGCGGATTTGGAGACCCAGATCGCCTTTCTGCGCCCGGCCAGCCAGTTCACGAGAATGAGCCCCGCGCATTCGCGACCCTTGCCGCAACCGGTGCCGTCGCCGAGGAAGTAGCCGAGGCGATAGGCCTGTGCATTCGGGTCATCATCGGCGCGCGTCAGCTTGGTCTGGTCGTCATCGATGGTAAACCGACCGGGCAGGTCGCGTCCATGGGCATCATGCGCCATGATGATGGTTTCCAGCTGCGCCTCGGAAAGATGTCCCTCCTCGATCAACCGTGCGGGCAGGCGCAAGTCATCGCTGCCCGTGTTTGAGGGCACCGGCGGCGCGACAGAAGCCATGGCGATGCTTTCGACGAGCGGCGTGGGATGTTCCTGCGCACCCGCAATCTCGATCCGCTGCGGACGGTAGCGCGCATAAATGTCCGAGATGGGCGTGTTGTCGCGCGGGACATCGAAGCTTGTGAAGCTGAGCGGGCGGACGGCATTGGTCCGTGGTTTGGAGGCGGCAACAGGCGCAGCCGCGGTCTTGCGCGGGGCAGATGATGGAACGGTCGGCCGAGCATGAGGGGTCGCTTCAGCCCGTTGGGCGGGGCGCATCTCGGGCCGGGTTGCGGCCACGGCGTCGACAAAAGGAAGGGCTTCATCCAGATCCCGCACAGGGACGCGGATCATTTCGCTGTCCTCCTGCACCTTGTCGAAGACCATCAGCTGGGTTTCGACAGAGGTGCCGAGCTTGCGGTAGACCTGCCCCGGCATCGTCAGCGCCAGGCGCGGCGTCAGCAGACCGCAGGCGCGGGACCAATGCGCGGCATCGCGTTCGGGCGTGAACCCCGGCGGCATGATCGCCACCAGCCGCCCACCGGGCGCGAGACGCTTTGCTGCCGCGATGAGGTGCTTGGCGGCGATGTGCTTGTCGCGGGAGCGATCGACCGAAGAGGCGAAGGGTGGGTTCATCATCACGACGTCCGGCAGGACCAGAGTCTGGAGCAGATCGTCGATATGCTCCCCGTCATGGCCCGTCACCTCGCCGCCGAAGACCGCGCGCAGGAGGCTCTGGCGAAAGGGGTCTATCTCGTTGAGCAAAAGTGTGGCACCAGCGCGGGCGGCGAAAGCAGCCAGGGCACCAGTGCCAGCCGAGGGCTCCAGCACGGTTTCGCCCTCGCGGATCGCCGCGGCCCGCAAGACCAGCGCCGCAAATGGCAGCGGCGTGGAAAACTCCGATGACCATTCGTCAAATGATTTTGCACGGCCGCTCCACCGCCCGGCTTGAATGCCGTTCGTCATGTTCTTTCCCCTTGCGATGTTGGCAGAGGTCAGGGCACCCGACTTGATCGACGGTTGCTCAAACTCCGATGCGGGGATCGAAACCCCATTATGGTAAGCGTCAGAGGCGTTCGTTCATTCTGCTGTCAGATGTCCGGCATGATCCGGATCTCAATTCTCGACCGACGGTTTGCCTCGTCCCGCGTCAGATGCCCTGGCCACAACCAACGTCACATGCCATTCGTCAGGCGGTCTTTGGCATGGCGCTGATCGCTGTCGCCCAGATAAAGCCCACCAATTCACGGGCTACTGCCGTTGCGGCAACGGTGCTCCTCTTCCCCCGCCCCTCAAGACGCCTGAACCGCTTGTTCAGTCTGACCTGGGCTTTCCAGCCGACGTCTTTCAGGTCCTGGCTGTAGTCCTGACGCTTTAGCATGAGGTCCACACCAACCTTCGGCGGCCATTTGTAAGCCCAGGCCGCCTCGACCAGCATCACTCGGGCGATCGTGTTGCCCGCTTTCGTGATACCACCCGGTCGCTGCTTGCTGCCGCTGGAATGCTCGCTGGGAACCAGCCCAAGGTAGGCCATCAACTGGCGCGGACTGGCAAACCTTGAGAAATCACCAATCTCGGCAGCCAGCGTCGCGGCGACGACCATGCCGATCCCCTTGAAGACCTGAATAGCATGGACGACAGGGGCCAATGCCCATTCGGGGATCAGGTCTGCGATTTGCCCTTCAATTTCGGCCTTGCGGGCCTCGGCCTGTTCAAGCCGGTTGATATAGCTTTGCAAGGCGTATTTCTGGGCTGTATGCTCGAACTTCAGGGACGTCAGCCATTTGCGGTACCTCAGACACCAGGCCTTCGATTTACAATGCAGGCCGTGTTTCAACAGGAACATCCGGATCAGTGCACGAGCCGCTCGGACGTCCTGCGAGGCGACCTGCCGGGCGCGCACCAAATCCCGCATTGCCTCGTGCGTCGGGTCTGGCACCCAAACGAAAGTCAGCTCGCCCGCACGTAGTAGTCGGGCAAGCATCAATGCGTCGCGCGTGTCGTTCTTCACTCTCTCGCCAGGACGCTTCGGTGTGTGGCGCGGCGCGACGATCCGGCAGCAAATCTCCATCTCTGTAAGCTGTCGGTAGATTCCGTATCCACATGGGCCTGCTTCATACGTCACTTCGATCTTGCCGTGCCGTTGGACCAGCTTGCGCATCAGGCGCGATACGGCATCCGGCGTGTTGACGATTGTCCCGTACATCCGAAGCTCACCGTCTCGCCCAGCATCCGCTATCGCAACCGCTATGCTGTCCTTGTGAACGTCCAATCCCACAAAGGCGCTGAAATCCTCCATGCCATCTCCTCCGGTAGCGGACCGAAGAAGAGTGCGGACCGCGATCACTCAACGGCGATCATCTCCCGCGTCGGTCGAGGCGCCAAGAAGGGTCATGCCATCTGCTGCAGCCGGATTTGCTGCTCGGAGCGGCGGGTTTCCGTCAGGAGCCGCGAGGCAAGCAGCCTTGCAGCGGCGATGTCACCTGAAGCACCTTCCCCACGCAGCAGCACCTGAACAGCCGCGGCCTGCATCAGGTCATATGCCATGCGCCAGTCCCAGGCACCGCCGGCATCGCTGCCATGAAACGTCTCGCGCATGATGCGCGCCAGCGCTGAGCTGCGCAGGGGTTGGTGGTCGATCTCCGTGCCGATCTGCGCGAGGGCAGAGGCGAGGTTAGCGTCGGAGATTGAGAGAGCCGGATTTGCCGGTTTGGGCTTGGTCATGGGGATTTCCTTTGGATCAGGGTCTGAGTTCCAAAGGACAAAAAGCCCGCTCTACACTTTGAAGGCGTAGAGCGGGCAATTTCTTAGCGGAGGGCCTGCACGCCGATCATGGCCACTGCTGCGCAGCATGAAGTACGCGCAAAATGGTCACCTTCTCAGGGCTTTCAGCATAAACCACGATGTAGTTTGGCCGAACAACCATCTCACGGGTCCCATCGACACGGCCCGCACGATACATTTGAGGGTGTTCTGGAAGCAGGGACGTCTTGTGTTCAATCTCATCTTTGAGAACTTGGGCGGCATCCGGGTTGTCGTCAGAGATGTAGTCGATGATTGCCAACAAGTCGGCGATGGCCGTGGCTTTCCATTCAAGATTTGGCAAGGCGCTTCCCGTCAATCAATGCCTGGGCGTCTTGCATCGCCTTGGCATGGGGCGTTGTGGGCCTTGGATCGTCCAGCGCTTCCTGTACCTTCGCCCGGAACCAGGCGTCATAGGCATCCGGATCAGCTGTCAATCCGGCAGGCAAGCCGCCTTCTGCGGCCACGCGGGTCAGAAGAATACGCACCGCATCGGAGAGCGTCAGACCGACGCCCGCAAGTGCGTCCGAAGCCTGTGCTTTCAGCTGTTCGTCAACACGGACATGAAGCATGGATGTTTGGGCAGGCATGGATGGTCCTCCAGTTGATAGGAATGATGTATCTCATTTGAGATACGATTTCAAGTCGGCAGTATGTGAGCGCGTGGTCCTGTGGTGTTGTCTCAGCGGGAAACTCAGCCACGCTGCCCCGCGAGATACTCCGCCAGCACAGGACTGGCCTCGCCTTTTGAGGAGCTGAGCAGCTCCGAGCCGGCAAGCGAAGCCTTCGAGAGCCGCACGAGCCCGCCGGTTTCCTCGATGCGGTAGCAGCGGCGTTTTTGCCGCCCCCGTCTGCAGTGCGTCGCTGTGACGATCTGGCAGGTGCTGCCATCGGTGAGCGTCACGGGCGTGGCGAGCCTGATCTTGTCGCCTTCCTCGTAGTCCGGGATCGCAGCCCAGTCCCGGCAACGCTGACGCCAGTCCTGAGCGTAGCTGTCTGGGTCTTTCAGCTCGGACAGCAGGGCCAACAGGATCAGTGGTGCGCGAGATTCGACTGGTCCTGCGCTTTCTTCCATGTCCTTGTAGCCCCAGCAGCCATCATCGTATCGGGTGAGGAAGACAGCCCCGAAAGTGATGGAGCCATCCGCATCGGTGACGTAGGTCGTGTCCTCGACAGGGGTGCCGTCGAGATTGGTGAACCTTGCCGCCGCATACCAGGTGGAGCCAACCTTGCAGGCTTTGACCAGCTCGGTCTTGCGCGTGTCGCTCTCAAAGGTGCAGAGCCGGGCGATTTCCGCCTTCTCATCCGCGTAGGATTTGACGCGGCCGTCGGTGTAGAAGAGCCAACCCATTTCAGAGTCCTTTCTCTCGTAGGGAAAATTGTTGTCGCCAATGTCCCGACAGGGCCGCAGGCCCGGCAGGGTATTGGCGATGCTTGTTTGAGAAAGGGCGCGTTAAGCCGCCCTCCGGTCATCGAGTTCCATCAGCGCATCGAGCGGCACGCGGTAGGGCTGCATGGCGTCGAAATCCTCGCAATTGCCGCAGTTCTGCACGATCGCGAAGATATCGCAGGCATCCTTGAGGATGACCCGAAACGTGCCGCCGAGGCCCGAGGGCACCTCGTAGGTTCCGCCGATGAGATAGTCGGAGGCACGGCGCACGAAGACGCGGATGCGGTGGCCATCGGTGGCGAGCCGGATGGCCCCTCGCCCCCGGTCGATGAGCACCTGCACATCGTCGAGAATGTCGGTGTAAAACTGGCCCGTCAGATCGCGAAACGCCATGCGGCGCTGCGCCATCCAGTCGGTGTCCCGAAACGGGTTCATGCCGTCGGCGAAGGCGAAGGAGGGATCGGCCTGTTCAGTGGTGACGATACGGGTGGTCGTGCCATCGATGCCGTTCGAGCGCAGATGCACACCATTGCCGACGATGAGGATTAGGGCGGGCCCGTCCACGGGCCCGTTCCAATTGGGCAGGAAGGTTTTGCAGGCGCGCGCATGGGCGATCTGCGCCGCAACTGCGGAGGCAGAGAACTTGAGAATAGCCATGGGATGTCTTTCCGTTGGGAGTGTGAGGGTCGACCCGCGCGGGCGGAAGGGCTTGCGCGGGTCGCGTGAGGACTCAGGCCGCTTGGGCGACCACGCTGTCAGGCTCCGGGGTTGCCTCACTGGGCTCCGCCTCATCGCAGGCGACACCGGCGGTCTGCATCATCGGCGGGCACCAGGCGGCCACGGCAGCGCGCTGCGCGTCCGTGAGTGTGGCGAAGGGCTCTGCGAAGAGCTTGTCACAAAAGGCGACGATCTCCTTCTTGCTCGACGAGGCCAGCGTCACCGCCTCCTGGGCCAGACCCAGATCCTCGCCGAGGATCTTCAGGAGCCAGGCCTTCTTGAAGCGGTTGAAGAGCGCCGCGTTCGGCGTCCAATGCGCGCGGATATCGGGCATGATCTCGATCTCGAATGCATGCATCAGGCTGTCGCGCGATCGGTCCCGCGCGAAGCAGGACTGCGTGGTGCTGGCGGTGGCATAGGCGACGAGCTTGGCCTTCTCGCCGGCCTTCAGCGCGCGAAACGCCGCGAACTGATCAGCGGGCGCGCGGGTGTCATCGAGCCACGAGAGATCAAGCGCATCATGCGCCGCCGCCACCTGCTCGAGCGAGGTCTCGTCAATCTCGTCCATCTTGGCATGGCTGCGGTATTCCTTGCGGGCATCGATCTTGATCGCCTGCGTGACACTCATGCCGCTGGCCAGAACGTCACTGGCCAGCTTGAAGAGCGTGAGATCGAGCGTGGCTTCCGGATGCAGCGCCATCGCGGCGCCGAGGGCCATGGCCCGCTCGGTCTTGAGGTCCTCTGCCAGCGAGGCCGGGTAGGTGATTTCGCCGGCGTCCGGGGCCTCCTCCCCCGTTGGGTTGCTTGAAGAGCCACACGCGCCCTCGTCTTTCACGGTGTCCTCGGGGCGCATAAGGCCCACATGAAGCGTAACTTGGCCACTCGACCATGAGGCGATAACCCCGGCCCGCGCCAGATCCTCGGCGCTGTAGGCCTCCTGCAGGTCGCGGGCTTCCTCTTCCAAGGCATCCACGCGGTCGTAGAGCGCATTGTAGGCTTCGTCTTCGAGCCCCTCATCCTCCATCTCGAGCTGGAGTTGCTCGAGCTCGGCGGTGATCTCATCGATGCGCTTTTGGGCGGCCTCATCCGGATCGATCGGGCCGGGATAGACGCGGCCGTAGTCAGCCATAGTCGCGTAATCATAGCGGACCATCGCATCAGCCCAGGCAAATCCCAGTTTCACGCGTGCCTCCTCGGCAGCGGCCCCGAGCTTCTCGAGCAGGATGGTCTCGACCAGCGCGGCGTCCTCGAGCACGGAATGCTCTTCCAGGAGATCGGCCGCGATGGCCCCACCCCGCGCTTCGTAGTCCGCGCGCACAAAGGCCCCGATATCATCGCTGACCTGCACACCGCGGGATTTGAGCGCCTGACGGACAGTGTAGGCCTGAAGGTAGCTGTCTTCTTTGGTCAGCGCCTCATAAACCTCGCGCTGCACCTCCTGGCTCGGGTGCTCGGCAAAAGCCTTCATCGTATCGAGCGTGATCGTCTTCGCCCGCGCCGCAGCGCGGATGTCGGGGTGGATCAGGCCATAGCGCAGACGCCCCTTCACGGCAGCGACCGTGGTGCCGAAGGTCTTTGCGATGGTCTCGGGCGTCTGGCCGTCGACCTCCATCATCCGGGCGAAAGCCTCGAACTCGTCGATGGCATTCATCGGCGCCTGGGTGATGTTCTCGGCGAGCGACAGCGCCGTGGTGACGTCGCAATCCTCCGGCACGAGGCGGCAGTCCACCTTGGTTTTGGCGGTGAACCCCTTGGCGGCCTTGTCGGCAACCAGCTCCTTCAGCGCGGCATGGCGCCGGCCACCGGCGAGGACAGCGTATTTGCCGTCGATCTTCTGGACGAGGAGCGGTTGGAGCAGGCCCAGGACGGCAATGCTGGCCTTCAGATGCGCGATGTTCTCTGGGTCATAGGTTTCTGGAGATTTGCTGCGCACATTGGCGGGATGCGGGACCAGATCGCCGATGGCGACGGAGGCGGGTTTGAAGCTTACAGTCATGGGATATCCTTCTCGTGGATTTGGAGCGGCCCGCGCATTCAGATGCGCGGTCAATCCCCAAGGGCGGGGATCACAACGACAAAAGGCCCACTTCCGTAATGGGGCGGG
>NZ_JAYMWT010000025.1:0-17424 GCF_048056095.1 Phaeobacter sp. JH20_34
TCTGGACTATCCTGGAACTACACACAGCGCGGGTTTACGCTCGATCGCAAGGATCGGCACATCGCGACCGTTCTGGCCGGGATCAAGCGCAAGCATGCGCGCCCGGCGGTCCAGAAAGAAGCAATCCTGCCAGAGGACATCCTTTCGATGGTGGCCACCCTTCCTCATGATCTCCGCGGGCTCCGGGACAGGGCGATCCTGCTCATCGGATATGCCGGCGGTCTGCGTCGGTCAGAGATCGTCAGCCTCGACGCGCACAAGGACGACACACCGGATTCTGGCGGCTGGATTGAGGTATTGGATGGGGGGGCCCTATTGACGCTCAATGCCAAGACCGGATGGCGCGAGGTCGAGATCGGGCGCGGATCCAGCGACCAGACCTGCCCGGTGCGCGCGCTGGAGCAATGGCTGCACTTCGCGAAGATCAATTTCGAGCCGGTCTTTGTGCGCACCTCTCGGGATGGCAAACGGGCATTGGAAAACAGGCTTTCCGACAAACACGTCGCACGGCTGATCAAGACAACCGTCCTCAAGAGCAATGTCCGTTCGGATCTGCCGAAAGCCAAGCGGTTGGCGATGTTCTCGGGCCATTCCTTACGCGCCGGGCTCGCCTCTTCCGCGGAAGTCGATGAGCGCTATGTCCAGAAACAGCTCGGCCATACGTCGGCCGAGATGACGCGCCGGTACCAGCGCAGGCGCGACAGGTTCCGGGTCAACCTCACCAAGGCTGCTGGGCTTTGAAGCTTTCGATCCTTGCTGCCTTAGTGAAACGCTAAGGTGAAATCTGGACGCTTGGGTTCCAGCTTACCGCTTCAATTGAAATCGGGAACAAAACGCGACAGTTGGCCGACGCAACAGATCCCCCTCACTCAGTAAGTTCGGTTTGGTCAGATCTACCAGCTGTCCGAAAACTGTTTGCTCCAATGATCTTGGGTGCGTCTTCCTGGCGATCACGTCCGGCAAACGTTAGCCGAAATGCAGCGTTTTGACTTCTTGATAGTCTTCCAGCCCAAACTTGCCGCCCTCCCTCCCGTTGCCGGATTGATTGTATCCGCCAAAGGGCGACCCATAGTTTAAGGCAGCGCCATTGATATGGATGGCACCAGCACGCAGCCGGGCGGCCACACGTTCGGCGCGCTCAGCATCTCCTGTCTGCACATAGGCGGCCAACCCGTAGGGCGTGGTATTGGCGATATTGATTGCATGATCTTCATCGTCAAACGGGATGATCACCAACACCGGGCCAAAGATTTCCTCTTGTGCAACGCGCATATCGTTGCGCACATCGGCAAAGATCGTGGGTTTCACATACCAGCCGGTCGCGAAGCCTTCAGGTTTGCCCAACCCGCCCGTCAAAAGCCGCGCACCTTCTTCCAACCCGATGCCGATCATTGCCTGAACCCGGTCATATTGCATCTTGTCGAACATCGGACCCAGATGATCGCCTTCAACTGCCGGGTCGCCAACGGTGATACTCTCTGCAGTCGTTTGGGCAATCTGGAGTGCCTCGTCATAGACAGTGCGCTCCACCAGCAGTCGGGTTGGCGCGTCACAGGACTGGCCGGTGTTGAACATACATTCAAGCACCGAGGCGGAAACGCGCGCCTTCAGATCACAGTCCGCGAACACGAGGTTGGGCGATTTGCCGCCCAATTCCAGCGTCACGCGTTTGACGGTATCAGCGGCGTTTTTTGTGATTGCGATACCTGCGCGGGCAGAACCGGTGAAGGACATCATCTGGATATCCACGTGGCCTGACATGGCGTTGCCCGCAACGGGCCCGTCGCCGTGGATCAGGTTGAAAACCCCGGCGGGGTACCCGGCTTCGTGGATGATCTCGGCGTAGATCATCGCGGAAAGCGGCGTGTGCTCTGACGGTTTCAACACGCAGGTGCACCCCGTGGCCAGCGCCGGGATCACCTTGAGCGCGATCTGATTGATCGGCCAGTTCCACGGTGTAATCAGCCCACATACTCCGATAGGTTCACGCATGAGGATATCACCATTTCCCAAATCCTCGCGATCTTCCTGAGCCTTCAGCGCGGCAATGAAACCTTCCAGATGGCCGATGCCCGACGCGGCCTGTGCCTCACGCGCCATTGTTATCGGCGCGCCCATTTCCTGAGACATCGCCCGCGCCAAGTCTTTGACCCGCCGCCGGGTTTGCACAAGCAGGCGTTCAAGCAGGTCCAGCCGTTCCTGTTTGCCGGTCTGCGAATACCCTTCGAATGCCGCCCGCGCCGCCGCGACGGCGCGGTCAACATCGGTCGTGCTGGCAAGTATGATCTCGCCTATCCGACCTTCTGTCGCAGGATTGAGCACCGGGAATGTCCAGTTCGACTCTGGCTGCACCCATGCGCCGCCGATGTAGAATTTCGTCAGATTTTCCATGTGCCCTCTCACTGGCGGCGCTTTACGTGTGGGGTTGGTTGGACCCGACCTTGCCTATTCCGCCGCCATCGCGCGGCCCAACCCGCGGTGGAGGACGACTTCATAGCCAGGCTCTTCGGGTTCATCATCCGTCATCTCGGCCGGAAAGCCGGGCGCGAGGATCGACAGCCCCGTGGCGTCCTCAAGACGGCGAATGATGTTTGGCGACAACTCCCTGTCCCCGTAGCGGGCAATGCCATCGTCGAAGATCCGGCAGATCAGCGGCGACACCTCAAGCGGCACCTGATGGCGCGCGGCAATGCTCTGGAACAGGCCCACATCCTTTTTCACCAGATCCATGGTGAACGAAATGTCGCGCGACCCGTTGAGGATGACCTGGCTTTCGGTCTCATGGGAAAAGCTGTTGCCCGAGGAAATACGGATCGCCTCGAATGCCGTGTTCAAATCCATGCCAGCGGCCTTTGCCGTCACTAACGCCTCGGCATTTGCGACCAGATGAACGGTTGCCAAATAATTGGTCAGCACCTTCAGGACCGATGCACTGCCCAATTCCCCAGTGTGCAGAATCCGTCGCCCCATGACAGTCAACAGCGGCAGCACCCTGTCGAACGTCGCCCGGTCACAACCGGCGAAGATCGAGATATTGCCGGTATCCGCGCGATGGCACCCGCCCGAAACCGGGCAATCGACCGCAGCCCCGCCGCGCACAATAACCTCGTGACCAAGCCGTTGAACCTCGGCCTGATCCGTGGTCGACATTTCCAGCCAGACCTTGCCCGTCTCAACGAAAGGCAGCATTTCCTGCACAACTGCATTACAGGCCGCAGGCGAAGGAAGGCAGGTGATGACCACCTCACAATACCGCATCAACGCGGCTGCCGACTCGGCTTCCTTTGCGCCTTTTGCCACGGCCCTGTCCATCAGGTCTCGGTTCAGATCATATACCGTCAGGTCAATGCCGTTGCGCAGCAGACTACCTGACAGCTTGCCGCCGACATTACCAAGACCAACAAATCCGACTTTCATCATTTCATCTCCACCTGAGTGTCGTGCGACATGCACGGTTTGTCCTGATTGGCCGAAAACCGGTACTCGATTTCAGCAAATGAATCTTCTCCGAACCCGTACACAAACGCGAGCCCGTCGGCCCCTGCAACAACGCCGTGTTCAATGTCCGAAGGGATATACACGCAGGCACCGGGTTCGATCATGCGCTCAACCCCATCCATCGTCACAACACCGGACCCGGCGATGCAGTAGTAAAACTCCGGCGGCGTATGCCGGTGGGCATGCAGGACGCCATGGGCCGGGAACTTGGCCACGCCGACAACCAGACCTTTGGAGTTGGCCCGGGTTGAACAGATCAGCGTTTGCCATGTGACGTCGCCGAAGGTCGGATCAAAACCACCTTCGATCGGCTGATCATCCAGCAAGGCGACAAAGCCAGCCGCCACATTGGCAGGCAAGGGCTCAAAGAAAGGGACAGTTTCAGGCACGGGTTCATAGTTCAACGCTGGCATCCTGTGGGTTCCTAGCCAATTTCAAGGTGAAGAGACTGCTGCCGTTATCATTCACTTGACCAAAAACAGAAAATGATAAAAAGCTGCCGTTATCACAAAAATGTTTTGGTGCTAGATGTCATCCAATCCCATCAACCTGAGTTGGCTTCGCAGCTTTGAAACCGCCGCGCGGTATCTGAATTTCACCGAAGCAAGCGTTGAACTTGGCCTCACCCAGGCGGCGGTTAGCCTGCATATTCGGTCATTGGAACAGCAGTTGAAGACCAAGCTGTTTCACCGCCGCGCCCGCCACCTGTCACTGACAGAGCTGGGGCAGGCCTATGTGACCACTGTCCGCCAATCCCTGTCTGATATCGATTTGGTCTCGGCCAGTCTGTTCGGACCGACAGCCGCGCGGACCATCACCATCAAGGCACCGATCTCGACTGCGGTTCTATGGCTTGCGCCCAGGCTGCCCCTGTTCCGACTGGACTTTCCGGGGATCGACCTGCGTCTGCTGACAAACATCTGGACCGAGGCGACCGATTTGGAAGGGGTCGATGTTGAACTGCGCCTTGGGCGGGGCAACTGGACCGATGCGCAATCCGAAAAGCTGGCAGACGAAATGATCGTTCCTGTCCGCTCCTCGGACACGACGCGTGGCATCGCCGATGTCGAGGACCTGATGCAGGGGCCGCTGGTACACATCCTGGGGCAAGAGGGAAATTGGGAACGGATATTCAACGCAAACGACTGCACAATGCCCGCGGATGTTCCACAGTATTTCATGGACACTACGATTTCTGCGCTTCAGTTGGTGGTCAGCGGTGGGGGCTTTGCCGCAGTGCTGCATCGGCTTGTGACGTCACCGCGCGGCATTTCGCTGGGGATCGTCCCGGCAGGACCGCCGGTTCCATTTCCTGACGCACACTACCTGATGCGACGCGCGACAAAACGCACCGCCCGCCCCGAAGTACAGCTTTTTGAACATTGGCTACGGGAGCAGTTCGAGGCTGATCCGCCAGCCCAGAAATTGCGTCCCCTCGGGACACCTCAGGCTATATGACCTTACCTTGCACAGCGCCACATCCGGAACCGTGCCTGCCCCGTCACTTCGTGGATCAAACCGCTTGCCTCCATCCACGCCAGATTGCGCTGAACGGCGGCGCGACTGGCTCCGGTAACGGCTTCAGCCATTGGGGCGGAGACCAAGGGCCATTCCGTGAAAGCCTTTCGCAAGGCGACCGGCGTGCGGCCAGACAAATGCGCCATGACGGTCTCTGCCCGCCACGTCCACGCTTCAATATCGTCAAGTGTTCGCATCGCCGTTAGAATCGCGCTGTCCATGCCATCCAACCAGCGGGCCAAGCGTTCGGGTGGCAAGCCCGAAACACGTAGCCCCCCTGCCCCGCCCATGGCAAGCGGTGCGAAGATGGCGCCGCTTCCGTCGCTGGCAGCGATCCTGGACGCGGTGACGGCGGCTTCGATCTGGTCTCCGTGCCCTTCGAGGCCCGCCAGATTCCAAAGATGAAAGCCCCTGCAAGCCCGGGTGATTGGGTGTAGGTCGGCTGCGGCGGTCATTACGTCCAGCCATCCACCCGCGCGATCCTCGAAACGGTCAACGCTGTCTTCAATGTTCTCGGGATCGCGGCGATCCAGGAAAGCGGCTAAGTCGACATTCGGTCCGGGGCCTCCCGTCAAGCGCCGAACAGCCCATCCAACTCTTGCCAGGGCATTTGGATCATCCTGTGCGCCTGACAACCGCATCGATATCCATGGCGCCAGACGATCAGAACTCACCCGATCCCCTGCGAACCAGCTAAGGTCCACTGCCTCGATAAGAGCGAGCCGATGCCGCCAGCCTTCCGGGCCACGCAGTAACCGGTCATCCAGAGCTCCCAGGCGTCCAGCCACTCTTGCCAGTCGCGCAGCGTGAACTCCCTCTGCCTTTGCCCAGTCATCGACGACAGCGGTGTCGGGCGGTTCCGCCCTTGGCCCGGGAGGCAAATCATCCGGTTCTTCCTCGAGTGGCCCAGGCAGAAACCAGAGATCGTCTTCGTGAGCCTCTTACTCCCCCTCGATTGTGATGAGAGGGTCCTCAAAATCATCGGTGAAAGTAGATGTTTGAGATTTCATATGTGCAAAATACAGATTTTTTTGCGCACTACCCAAGCGCTTTTGTGATCGTTGCTTGTGCCCTTTATGTCGTACGTGCGCGCGACTGCCGGTGGAACTTCTCAGACCGCGCTCAGCGCAAGGATAACAAGGGTTTTTGGACGAGCACGACGAGAGAGCAACTACTTGCATTCGTTTTCAAACGATCGTTTAGTAGCGATACCTTAAATTGCAAACGGCCCGTTTTCATGCCCCTGATAGGCTATGCCCGCGTTTCCACAGAGGATCAGACCCCCCTGCCCCAGTCTGAGGCCCTTCAGACTGCGGGATGCGCCGAGATCTTTGAAGAGCACGCCTCAGGCGGCAATCGCGCGCGGCCGGTGCTTGCACGTGTGCTGGAGCGGATTGGAAAGGGCGACACGCTGGTCATCGTTCGGATCGACCGGCTGGCGCGGTCTTTGTCGCACTTGCTTGAGGTGATCGAAAGACTGGAGGGCAAGGGGGCGTTCTTCCGCTCGCTCCAGGACCCGATCGACACGGCATCGCCACAAGGCAAGTTCACGCTGCAGGTTCTGGGCGCCGCGGCCGAGTTTGAACGCGCGCTGATCCGCGAGCGCACAAAGGCGGGTCTTGCCTCTGCGCGCGCCAAAGGGCGCGTTGGTGGCAATCCTGGGCTACGCGCCAAGGATCCCGCTGCGCTGCGCAAGGTGCGGCTGGCGCGACAGGACGGCTACATGGAGCGCCTGAACGAGACAGCGCAGGACTGGGTGCCCCAAGTGCGCCGCCTGCGCCCCGACATGGCCTGGGAAGACGTGCTTCGGATCATCAATGGCCCCCTGCCCCACGACCGGCACTGGACCCAAAGCCGCCTACTCCGTGCTGTGAAAGCCTATGTCCGCGACGGCTTTCTACCAGATGCAGTGCTTGGCCGCGCCGGACGCCGCGAAACCGATGACCGCCTGCCGGCCATCGTCGCAGCGATCAAAGGCGCGGACCCCGAAATCACGCTGCAGGCGATCTGCGACCGGCTGGAATCGATGCGCGAACGGACCCCTCGAGGTCGTGCCAGCTGGCAGCCGTCTTCGGTCAAAATGTTGCTCGAACGAGCTGAGAGGCTTGGCCTAATTTCATCAGAATCGGCTCACTCCCAACTGTAACTAGCAGAGGCTCAAACGGCTGAATCTATCGCTCCAAACACCGTCAGAAGGTCAATTGTGCCATTGGTTGCATGGGTTTAGCCAATACCGTCCAAACAAACCTCATGAGTGACTTGAAGCACGGTCTTATGGACTTATTGCCATAAAATCAACAACTTGCGGTTATCTTGATGTGACTGTACGTATTGGTGCTGTGGATAACTTTCACACTACATCTAGATTCTTCTTGCCGGACTCACTTGATCGTGGCATTCCCGTTCTGACGGCAAAACGCGTCAGACGCGCTGTACACCGTCAGAATGACCAAGAGCCTCAACAGAGGCCGAGAGTGGGCGACAGGACATGGATGATCGTAACGTTGGATACGCGCAAGGCATAGGCTCTTCCGACATTGGAGCATTTGCCGACAATCTGGCTGAATCTTTGGATCGCCAGATGAAGATCGCTTTCGAGCCCGAAGAACGAAAGTCCCTGCGCCGTTTCAGTTCTACCGAAGTTGCCAGCCTTTTGCGCGTTAGCACATCTAACCTGCGCAACCGGCACAAGGACGGCAGCTTCCCGGAAGTTCATACAGACAACCGCGGACACCGGTTCTACACAGCCCAAGAGATCGATAAGCTGCGCGACATTCTGGGGCGCACCGGAAAGAACGCAGAAAGCTACCGCCCTGGTCGACGTGATGGCGATCGTCTCCAGGTGATATCTGTCGTCAACTTCAAAGGCGGATCGTCAAAAACAACAGCAACGATCCATCTTGCACAACGGTATGCTTTGCGAGGTTACCGAGTGTTGGTCTTGGATCTCGATCCGCAGGCAAGTTTGACCACTTTTTTCGGTTTTCGGCCTGAGCTCGAGTTCGCTGAAGGCGGCACAATCTATGATGCTCTGAGATATGAGGAGCAAGTTCCACTCTCCGACGTCATCCAAAAGACCTACTTCCATAAGCTCGATATGGTTCCGGCGGGCCTAATGCTCTCGGAATACGAAACTGAGACGGCAAACGCCCTCGCCCGTCGGGTGCAGCCCATTTTTGCGGAGCGCCTCGCCTTAGCGCTTGAGGAAGTTGAGGCGAGTTACGACATCGTTCTGATCGACTGCCCGCCTCAACTTGGCTTTCTGACCCTAACGGCGTTGGCAGCCTCGACGGGACTCCTGGTAACGGTCGTACCAGGGATGCTCGACATTGCTTCGATGAGCCAGTTCCTGAAACTTGCTTCGGAAACGGTGAAGGCTGTCGAAGAAGCCATTGGCCGGCGCGTTACATGGGACTTCGTAAAGTTCTTGATCACGAGATACGAGCCGTCGGACGGGCCTCAGACCCAGATGGCAGGCTACCTGAGATCGATCTTAGCCGGACAGGTCATGACTGAGCCAATGCTGAAGTCTACAGCAATCTCGGACGCTGGTATGACCCAGCAAACCGTCTACGAAGTTGATCCAAGCCAGTTCATCAGGAAAACGATTGATCGCGCTCTGACCAGCGTGAACGGCGTTGGCGATGAGTTGGAACAAACCATCCAAATGGCATGGGGGCGTCGCTGATGGCCCGAAATATCTTCAATCAGCCTCCAAAGGACGAGAAGGAGAGCGCGGCCCCCTCCCCTACCCCGCCAAAAGCGGCAAAACTGCCAGGATCTGTTGGCGGATTGCGCGACTCTTTGCGCGAGATTACCGCGAATTCCATTCGGGACATCGAGCCCGATCAGATTGACATGGATGGTCTGCGCGATCGGTTGGTGCTGGAGGATTCCAGTATTGATGAGTTGGCCGAAAGCATTCGCAAGCATGGGCAACAAGTGCCAATTATGGTCCGTCCATCGGCCCAACCGGACAGATACCGTATCATCTACGGCCGACGCAGACTTGCAGCGATCCGCATGGTCGGCGGAACGGTCAAGGCGATCGTACGAACCTTGGATGACGACGCATCTCTGATCGCACAGGGCCAAGAGAACAACCTCCGACTAGACCCGTCTTTCATCGAGAAATCTCTTTTTATCAAAGAGATGCAGGAATCAGGTTACAAGCCAAACGTTATTCAGGATGCTCTAGGCTTGACACGGCAGGGCGTATCCAACCATCGCGTCGTCATAGAGCAACTGCCAGAAGGGCTCGTACAGCTGATCGGGCCGGCACATGGCATCGGACGACGGCAATGGGGTGACCTGGCCGCGTTCTCGAAAAAGATAAATCTGGTGAACACGGCCAAAGAGGCGATTGCCGCCCTGCCCGACGACACTCCAAGCGCGGAAAAGTTTCAGGCAGTCTACTCGGCTTGCTCGAACAAGGCGCGTAGCGACAAGAAGCAAACCAACCGCAGCCAAACGTCCGTCGTCAAAGATGGGGACGGTAGCTCTGTGGGAACGCTGACAGTCGATCAGAAAACGATCGCCATCAAGATCGCCAAGAAGGACAACCCAGAATTCGGCCGATGGCTCGAAGAGCGCGCGGAGGCAACGCTTTTGCAGCTCTTCGAACAGTGGCGGAATGAGAGCGGCTCTGGGTCCTAACCCAAGCCACACAGAGTAACGCGAGCAGAGGAGAAAAGCGAAGACCAGAAAGAAAAGAGCCCCCCAAAGTTTCCCCTGGAGAGCCCTCATCATTCGATTAGCACTCATGATGTAGCAATCTCCAGCAAACCGGTCAAGAGTCACCGATTCGGTGGACGGATTTTTATTGCCTTTTCCTGAGCAAAATCTTGGGAAGAGACTGGGAAGTTGTGGGCCAAACGGTCGTCGTGAACAAACCATGGCATTTACAAAACTATCGATCGGAACCGCTGGTGCTGATGCATCACGCGGTCCAATTACTGCGGCTGAAACCGACATTTGGACCATCTTCAGGGCACTGAGAGATGCACGCAGCGTGTTCGGTCTACGTCCTGGCCATATCCAAACACTTCAAGCAATGCTCAGTTTCTTGAAACCAGGCCATGGCGAAACGGTTTTCGCGTCCAACAACTCGATTTGCCAGCGCGTCGGCGGTATCGACGAACGGACCCTCCGCAGACACATCAACCGTTTCGTTGAACTCGGTTTCATCAAGCGCAATGACAGTTCGAACCGAAAGCGCTACCGCGTTCGCTCATCCGGCGGTCAATGCATCAGCTATGGACTGTCTCTAGCCCCCCTCCTCCAACGCGCGAACGAGCTTGTCGCCATCGCACATGAGATGGCAAATAACCGGCGGGATCGGATATTTGCCCGCAAACAGATCCTTACAAAGCTCGCCCATTTGGAAGAGCATGATCCCAGCAGCACATTCATCAACCACGCACGGAAAGCTCTACGCAGGAAGCTGAGCCTCCCTGAATACCACGCGCTGCTCGCAGACACAGACAGAGAATGCCAGAGTTTGCACACCCCAGATGACCCACCAGAAACTGTGGAATTGCCCGCCAATGACGGACAAACTGTCCGGCACCTATCTAAGTCTGAAGAAGAAAAAAAAGACTTAGATAGCAACATAGGCAATGAAGCTCTGAAACCAGACTTGCTAACCTCAGTTTGCGATCAAGCGACATCGTTCTCCACAGAGAGACTTAGAAACTGGTTGGACATTGAAAACCATGCTCGAACACTTGCACCCATGATGGGGATTCACCCAGATACATTCGAGAAAGCCAAGAATGCAGTAGGAGCTCAGAAAGCGTCATGCGCGATCTTCATCATGCTACAACTTGGAAAACGCATCAGGGACTTTGGAGCGTATTTTCACAGTATTACCTTGGGTCAACGTCAAGACCAGTTTGATCCAGTGGCTTTGATCAAGCGTCTATCCAAAACTGCTATGCAAACCGCCTAGTGTCCACCGCGGTGGACGTCTGACTGGCAACTAGTCCAATGACGCGCGGTCTCTCCACACGCATCAAAACCACCGAACCAAATTCCAATAGGGCAATACTGCGCGGTCATTCCGTGTTCCTCCGACCGGCCGATGTCCACCGCGGTGGACAGTTCTGGCACCAAGTCTCACAACTCACATGCGTGACAGCCGCTCTTCGTCATCCACCACTTCCAAAGAACCATTATTGTCAGTCCAGGCCCACAGGACGATGTTGAAGTCCGATGACGACGCACCCTTCGCAAAACTCTTGATCAGGAGCCCTGCAAACCCATCCGCATTGAGGGCGCGTGTTAGGTCCTGTGTCGGCACAGGTTGGCCATCGAGCATCTTCATGCGCCATGCAGGGTCGGCAAGCATCGCCTCGGTCGCGCCATACCGGTCAAGTCCGTCCTGATCGCGGGTATCGAAAATAGGCCCAAGGTCGGCCGTATAGGACACCAGGATCGTGGGTTGCAGGCTGCCGACCTGGTTGGCTTCTCGAAGTGCGGTCGTGGGATCCAGCGAGGTGTAGAGGGCAGGGGTGCCCCTTGCGTTGAAGCGCCCTCCATAGAGTTCAGCGCCTCGTCCGGAAAGAGGCGCGCGGGCATAGACCGGGTTCAAGGCGCGATAGAGTGGCCCTGTGTAGCGTCCATCTTTCAGCGGCATCAGGCAAAGACGCCCGCATCGACCGCATCGATGTATTCGAGAACTTGCTGAGCTTTGCCTTCCTGCACCAGCTGCATGGCTGTCCGGCCATCAAAGCCGGGCAGGGGCTCTGACCGGTACCATGCATAGGCCATCAGTTCCGAGCCGAAGCGGGGCTCGACTTTGTTCAGTACCTCTACCAATTCGCGCAGGCGGCGCTGCGTCTTGTCCGAACCGATGCGGGTTCGCCTCTGCAACGCGTCTTTGCCCAAACCGACTGTCAATGCGATCTCTTCTGCTGACGTGCGTAGCACCGCGGCGATCTTGCGCGGTTCGAATTGCCCAGCTTCAGCAAAGTTCGTGATGTGCATGATCTATGCTCCTACAGTGATACTGACGGTATATAGCGACAATATTGCTGAATTTCAAGCTGTCAGGAGGTGCTGTGCCTTCGTTTCCCATGCTAATCCGTAACGCTGCATTGCTCTGAACGCCGGAAATCCTGATTTTTGGGCCTGAAAAGTCGCAGTAGGCGCGTTTGTTGCCGATCGAGAACATCACATAAGTCATTGATAATATGCCAAAGACTGCTGCAGTCGGGCTGGGATTGCCGATATACCTTGCCGATCTTGGACCCCAACCGGCACTTCCTGCATGAAGTCCTTGGGAACCGCGGTGGTATCGGACCCTTGTCAGTTTCCGCGGTCCAGTTGGCGGTTGGAAAGTGAAAGTGTTCTTCGGGTTTTGTGACTGACGGATGAGCGCCTTTGGGGTCCCTCAGATGGGTCCGGGCCGGGTTTCGGTCTGCCGTTCCGGATGAAGGGCATTCCCATGCAAACAGGTGTCTTGCGCGTGTTGCGCGCCACCGCTGCCTCTTGGTGGCGGCATAGAGAACTGCGCCGAACCGGCGAGATGGAGCAGGCACGGCGGCTCGAACGCGAGACCGTCCTGCGTGATCTCGGCTATCTGAAGCAGGCGGCGTCATTGCCAAACGCGCATGTGATCTGCGGGGAGGGTGGGACGTTCATCCATCTCGGTTGGACCACCATGTCGAGTTTCGCGCCGATCGAGCGCTTTCCGTGGCCGCTCTTGCGGTCGCACGAGGGACGCCGTTCATCGATATTCGACCTGTCACCGATGTTATCGCCTTCACGAGCCTGCAGCGCGTGGCTCGAGGCGGACCGGTCGACGCTGACCATTCAGGTGCCGGCCAGTCTGTCTCGCTGACCACCTACATCGACATGGTCGAAGCCCTCGGTGCGGGGATCGCCAACGATCCGCGGCCCTGTCGGTCAATCTGATCCCCAATCTTCTCATCAACACACGAAAGGAGGCCAGCCATGGCCCGTTCCCGCACGCCCAGATTCGATGCCTCCGAGGTCATCACGAACGAAATCATCCGCATCATCGAGCGTGGTGTCCTGCCATGGCGCAAGCCCTGGACCGCAGGCGGCAGCTCTCGTCCCTTGCGCGTGGGCGGTGAGCCCTACCAAGGGGTCAACAACTTCCTGCTGACCATGCGCACCGTGATGGCGGGCCACAGCTCGCCCTTCTGGATGACGCTGCCGCAGGCCCATGCCTTGGACGCGAAGGTGCGCAAGGGCGAGAAGTCCTCTGTCGTCGTTTATTACGGTCAAAGCCGGAAAGACGCGGGCGGCGAGGACGACCGCAGCGACGGCGATGATCACTCCGAGGAGGCCCGCCTCTTCCGCTTTCAGAAATCCTACCGCGTGTTCAATGCCTGCCAGATCGAGGGCTTGCCCGAGAGCTTCTTCCCCGATCCGGAGCCAGTACCCGAGCATCCGCCGTCCGAACCCATCCCGTACATGCAGGCGTTTTTTGAGGCTATCGACATAACGACGGTCTTCACGGGCACGGAAGCGTACTATTTGCCGCCCGTGGACAAGGTCTACATGCCGTCGATCACCCGGTTCCACGATCCGCGCAATTTCTACGGGGTCTGGGCGCATGAGCTGGCCCATGCCACGAAAGCCCCCCATCGACTGAACCGCGATTTCGGGTTCTCGAAGTTTGGCAACACCTCCTACGCGCGCGAGGAGATCGTCGCGGAACTGACCTCGGTGTTCCTGGGTCAGACGCTCGGCTTCACGGCCCATACGCTCGAGATGAATGCCGCATACCTGCACAACTGGTTGCGAGTCCTTCGCTCCGACAAGGGCGCGATCTTTCGGCACGCCGCGGATGCGCAGCGTGCCTGCGATTACCTGATCGCCAGATCGGAGGCGGGCAGGGCAGGGGAAAACGCCGAGGCCGCTTGAGGGGGGTGAGTGGGCAAAAGGGAAAGAAGGCTTCGGGAAGGTGTTTCAACATCTCAAAGGAGATCCCCATGACCATCACAGCCCCAGACAGAATGCCCGGATCCGAGTGTGATCGCCGCGCAGAACGACGCGTTCCGCAAGCTCGCGTGCCTCGGGGTGCCGCCCGCGCAGCCCATCCAGGGCCGGATGCATGTCACCCGCTCGCTTATGGAGGCCGGCGACGGCTTTATGGCCGAGGCGGTGAAGGCAACTGGCGAGTTTGCCACGTTCGAGCAGGAGAATGATCCCGAAGGATGGCATGATTTCGGGGCGGTCGAGATCCGGGGCGAGACCGTGTTCTGGAAGATCGATTGCATGAGGAATTTACATTTTCAAGCCCTTTTCTTTCTATGCAACGCTGGTTTGGCTCTTCGATTATGCTCACACCAGTGGCATCGACTTGCATACCGTGGGCGTGCTGCCCGAACCAAATTTCCGTTCACGTTCCCGGAATGGAGCCGCCTTGGTTGGGACCAAACTTCTACAGGGTTTGTGAAGACCATCAATCTTCTCGGTCACTCAACCATCCGGCGTTGCGCGTTATTCTGAAGTTTCAGCGTCCCATTTTACACCTCCGCCTTTAGAACCGCGCCAGACGGGACAAGTCCCGTTTCCACGTATCGCCACAAGGCTACGATTAGCTTGCGGGCAAGAGCCACGATGGCGACTTTCTTTCTCACTCCCGGGCGTTCAGCGGTGTATTTCCGAAACCAGCGCGCAAGGGCGCTTTGTGGTTGGTACCGCAGCCAGCACCAGGCCAGTTCGATGCCGAGGGTTTGCGCCGGTCGGTTTCCGGCCTTGCTGATCCCCTGGCTTCGCTCGACGTCGCCACTGGAATAAGGGCTGGGTGTCAGACCCAGATAAGACGACAGGTGTCGCCTGTTCTTGAACTCCCGGCCGAACACTTCAGCCGACAAGAGCATCGCACTGTGTCGTCCAACACCGCGAAGCCCTTCAAGCAGAACGGCCTTTTCGTGTTCGGGAAACTGTTCAGATTCAGTCGCAAGGGCTTCGTCGCGTTCCTCTGCCAGAGCCTTGATCATGTGGTTCGCCAACTCCAGGCGTTCGAAGGAACGGACGATCTCGCGCATCAGCTGAGGTGGGAAAGGGCGGCCATCAGCAGTCTCGAGGCCTTCCAGTCTCCTGCGCCATGTCACCATCGCCGGATTGATGTGCCGAACGCCTTGAAGGGCGAGCAGGGCACGAATGCGATTGATGTGGCCAGTGCGCTCGCTCATCAACCGTTTGCGTTCTCTGTGGAAGCGCTTGGCATCTTCTTCGGCAATAGTAGGAACACGCATCGTGCGGAATGCCTTTCGATCACCGGAGCAATAGTTCTTCAGCAGAACGACCATGCCTTCGGCGTCGACGCGATCCGTTTTGACCCGCCGCGCTTTGCGGTTCACGAGGAAGCTGGTGGGATCCACAACCAAGGTCTCAATCCCTTCGTTCGACAGCAATCTTTGAAGCCAGAAACCGTCGTATCCAGTCTCAAAGCAAACAATAGGGCGCTGATCCGTCCCGCAAAGCTCCGTTGCCTCCGCAACAGTCGTTCGAACCAGATCGATCAATCCCGCCGTGTCAAACCCGTCCAAACGCACGGACTTGATCTTGGCCAAATGCGGCGCATCAAGCGCAACCAGCCATTTCGATTTGCTCAGATCAATGGCGACAAAGCAGGTCGCCGCAATAGATGGCGTCATCATCTTGGAAATCTCCTCTCTTTTGATTGTGCGCCAAACCTATCCGCTAAGCGCGACCTCCTGCATGGAAACTTCTATGAGGCAGATTCCGATTTTCGCTACGGGGCTGAGACCCCGGACAATCCCGCTACCACCATGCGTGTGCTGACAATCATGCTTGCGCGCGACTGGTAGAAGGGCAGGGGACTCCTCCCCCTGACACCCCAGGCGATGAAGGCCCACTGACCCCTCAAAGGGAGAGATGCCGTAATGGGGCTTTCGGCGAATCGAAAACGTTTCGCTTGTTTGACAGCATGGTTTGGAGTGCCGTTGCCCTTGATGCGCCTGCAGCGCGTCTACGAGGTCGTATGTTTCCATGCGCCTCAATTCCTAAGAATAGAAGGGCAACGACATGAAAGTATTTATCGGACTGGATGTGTCTCTGGCAAGCACGGCGATTTGTGTGCTGGGGCCGCAGGGGAAGATTGTTGAAGAATTGCAGGCGGAGAGCGAGCCTGAAGCTCTGGTGCGCGCGATCGTCCCCCTGCCATATTCGATCGACACGATCGGTCTCGAAGCTGGACCTCTGTCCCAATGGCTGAGCAAGGGGATGGAAGAGGCAGGGTTTGACGTGGTCATGATGGAAACGCGATTGGTAAAAGCCGCCTTGAAAGCCATGCCGATCAAAACTGACCGGCGCGATGCTCAGGGCATTGCACGTTTGCTTCAAATGGGATGGTACAGGCCCGTACACCGCAAATCTGTGTCCTCTCAGGAAATCCGCGCTCTGCTGACGGCAAGAAAATCAGTTCAACAGGCGATCATCAACATTGAGCTCTCGATGCGGGGTGTTTTGCGGAACTTTGGCCTGAAGCTCGGGCATGTCACCCGGATCCGCTACGAAGCTCGGGTGAGGGAACTGGTTGAGCAGAATGAAATCCTGTCGGCGTCGACGGAGGCTCTTTTGCGTGCACGTTCGCAGTTGCGCGCCGAGTTGGCCGAATTGGATGCGAAAATCGCGGGCCTGGCAAAATACGACGACGTTTGCCGTCTGATGATGACGATGCCGGGTGTCGGTCCGATCGTCGCCCTGACAGTCAAATCCGCGATTGATGATCCAACCCGCTTTGCGCGGTCGAAGGATGTTGGCCCTTGGGCGGGGCTGACGCCGAGGCGCACGCAATCCGGAGAGATGGACATCGTCGGGCAGATCACCCGAGCCGGCGACCGAGGCCTTCGAACAGCCTTATATCAGGCTGCGATGATCCTGATGCATCGTGGGTCACCAAACTGGCTCCAGGCCTGGGCACTCAGAGTGGCACATCGGCGTGGATCGAAACGGGCCTTGATTGCACTCGCTCGCCGCATTGGCGTCGTTCTGCACCGGATGTGGCGAGACGGCACACCGTTTCGCTATGCGCAGAGCCCCACGGCGACGGTCTGAGTAAAACAATTCCAGAACTTGGTTGGACGGAAGGAGGAACGCACTGCACCTGACGACAGGTACGACGAGGTCCCCTGCCGGGACGAGGTTCCTGGAGATGCCGGAGGCCCGCAAGTTATCGGCAAACGTTGAATACGCGGGAAAGATGGGCACCCAGGACCAGATTTGGACCAGGCATAGAGTGGCGGCTTTGAGGCTGACTACGGACGGAAGAGCGAAGCCCGGTCAGGGGGTGTCCTTCAGTCTTGACGTGCGGTTGCAGTGAAAAGAGAAAGTAAGCTTTTGAATTGGTGTCTGAAACCCGGTGAAAAAAGTTCTTTGCCGGTGTTTTGGCTTGCCCGAAACCGT
>NZ_JAYMWT010000026.1:0-7570 GCF_048056095.1 Phaeobacter sp. JH20_34
TGAAGTGCATAAACTGGCCGTTTGGCGCAAGCGCGGTGAATTGCGGCTTTGGTCCGCGACCTGTAAATTGCGGTCCAATATTCTGCTGCGCCATGAACGAATGACAACTATTCCTGCCGCCGCGCAGCGTCGAAGACCGAGCAACTGCGGCGATTTTCATGCTGCGAGCGCGCGCAGCGAAAAAACTGAATGCACAAATTGGGCTCCGAGTCCGCATTCGCCGCGTGCGGCCCCAATGTCTGTTATGCCGGCGGACCCTATCCATCAATATGAACTGGCGGCTACCTGAGAAGCCTATTTGCTGTTGCCACTTCCGATCCGCTTCAAACCGTCGAAATCGATTTCCTGCTTCTGTTCCTCAGTCAGATCCGGCCGGATTTCCGATACCGGCTGGGGGCCGCAGACGTCCCACATTACCGCGTGGGCACCTGTACTCCAGCGATACACCCAACCAACAACTCTGCGCCCGTCGGTCCCGATCAGATTGGCGATCGCGACGCCTTCACCTTTATCATTGTCCACTGTTTACTGACTTCCTGCACTCTAGCGCTGCAATCGCGGCATCGTGTTCTCAGGCCCCGCCTGCACAGCATGACGCAATTGGTGGATGTTGACTCAATACTTTTACTTGAGGGAGATCACTTCACATGGGGACGTCCAATGCGGAGCATCCAAAAATTTCTTTGCTTTCAAATCTTGTGGTCGGGCTCCGTGGCGGCTTCGACAATCGACAATATCTCGAAAGGGTCAAACCCAACGGCGCGGGACAATGCGATGAGCTCGACGACGTCGATCCGGCGCTCTCCGCTTTCGACACGGGCCACGAATGACTGGTGATGCCTGAGTTTGACCGCCAATTCTTTCTGGCTGAGTCCTGCCTTATTCCGGGCGTCGACCAACGCCTGGCACAGAGCCTCCTGACCTTTGCTTCTGATTGTTTTCGCCACGCGTCACATACCTTTTGTGACGTCGCTAGCGGATGAAATCTGTTATCTAAAAAGTAGATATTTGAGGGTGTTATCGGCGTCTGGTTTCCGTCGGGTGCTAGGCTGATGCACACCCAATCGCCCATCAATCCCCCAGCAGCTCCAGAAACCGACCGTAGTCCTGGCTGACTTCGCGGGCTTCCTCAAAAGTCCGCGCACGCTCCTGCTCGAGGCAGCGGAAGTAGTCCTGAATGCCCGAGATGTAGGCCTCAAAGTCCCGCCAGATGATATCGGCATAATCCCGGGCTGCTTGCGAATCGCTTGGCACGAAGGGTCGGACCGGGGCGAGACAGGATTCTGCGAGGCTTGCAGCCGGAACGAGCATCAGCAAGTCCACAGCCTGCATCGTCACCCATCGGCTCAACCGCAGGTTTCTGAAACCCCTATTTTCCTTGATAGACGCCAATGGCCGTGCCTAGAGTTTGAGTAACCGAGATACAGTCGTATCTGCCGCATTATATCTAGCGGTTAATAATATACTATCGTAACTCTGGGCTTCAAGTGGGAATGCCCGGACGTTGCGCATTTGAAGAAAGCGTGAGCCGGGCCATGAACTGGGACATCGAAGCACCAAATGTGGTTACGGAAGCACGTTTCCGCGAACTCGTGGAAAGTGGCTACAGCGCTGAAATCCTGTGCCAGGAGTCGGCACACAAGAAGGGACCCAGCTATTACGGGGTCTGGATCATGCGCGTCGTCTCAGACGAGGGCGTGGAAAAGCTGCTGGTCACTGCCCGCACCCGGACGACCTATAACGACATCAAGATCCGCGAATTCAAAACCATCACCGGTGTGGTCTCCTTCCTCATCGGGATCGGTTTCTCCCATGCCGATGTCCCGCTCGAAGAAGGCCAGCGGACAACACACAAGCTGGCTGCAAACGACAAGGGCGGCAGCAAGTAGCTTTCTCTTTTTCTGGTATCTCGCGGATCCCGCTACAGCCCAGATGGTTTTGGTCATGGAGAGCGATGGCTCTCTGACCCCGTCCCGCTCCCAGGACAGCTTTGCCCGCAATTACAATGACGGCATCGGCCAGGGTTCCGCTGCTAATGAGCTGGCGATCCTCCGTGAGATTGACCTTGGGCCAGACGAGATCCAGGTTGCCGCAATTGCGCGGCCCGTTCCTCTGCCCCGCGCCGAAGTTCTTACTGCCATCGAGGTCACCGCCCTTCGTTATGCCGGGCATCCTGCGCTGCGCCGCGCAGACCTTTCAGTCCGAGACTGGCTGACCCTCTACCGCGCCAATATCGAGGTGGAGAGCGCCTACCGGCAGAATGCGGTCTCGAACGCAGGCGCCATCGGCCTTGGTCAATTGATGCCAGCGACCGCGCGCGACCTCGGTATCGATCCGCGTGATCCGCTGCAGAACCTCGACGGCTCCGCCCGCTACCTCGCGATGATGCTGGAGACGTTCGGCGATCCGCGACTGGCGCTCGCAGCTTACAACGCCGGGCCCGACGCTGTGCGCCAGTATGGCGGCATTCCCCCTACAGAGAAACCCAGAACCACGTGGCCCGTGTCATGGCCGTCGTGGCCCGATTGGAAGGAACAAATTCATGAAGCACATATCCAACCTTTTTATTGCCTCGCTCGCGCTCTTCCTGCTCATTGCCGAGCCGGCCCTCGCCCAGAGCATTGATCTCTCCCCGATCCAGAGCCTGTTGCAGGGCATCGTCGATGCGCTGACCGGCCCGCTTGGTGTCGTCATCGCGACGCTGGCCGTGCTCGGTGTTTTCTTGAGTTGGTTCTTCAACATCATCGATCTGCGCCAGGCCCTCTGGGTGCTTGTCGGCATTGCCGGTGTTGCCGCTGCTCCCACCATCGTTGCCGCGGTTTTCGCCGGTGGCTGAGCGCTCGCCACTTTTCCTCGGCCTCGTGCGCCCGCCGAAGCTACTGGGCCTGCCCATCATGTATGCGATGGTCTGGCTCTTTGGCTCGGTGCTGCTCTTCGTCTGGGTCCAGCACATCGCCGTGCTGGGCGTGGCCGCCCTGCTCTATCCCGTACTGTGGAAGGCCGCAGATTGGGACCCGCGCTTCATCGACGTGATGATGACGGCGCTGCAGGAGACGCCGCCCACGCGCAACCGCTCCATCCACGGCGGGGACAGCTATGCGCCCTAGCAATGCCTTGGATGAAGCAATTGATCTCCGCACGATGACGCCGAACTGGTATGCGCGCGAAACCCGCCTGGCGCATATGCTGCCTTACGTCAGCCTGGTCGATGACCGCACCGTGCGAACCCGGGTTAACGAGCTTTTTCAGTGCATCCGGCTCGACGGGGTCAACAGCTACACGACGGATGACGCCTATCTCGACAAGGTGACAGCACTCTTCGCCAGGATCATCACGCAGCTGGGGCCGGAGTTCAGTTACTACGTACACAAGGTCTCAAAGGCGATCACACCGGACCTCGAACCGGTGCGCGAGGACAGTTTTGCAGGAGTCGTTGACCAGCTCTGGCGCACAAAACTCGAAACCAGTGGCCTGCGCGACAAAACCTTGACGCTTACGGTCATTCACCGCCCGCCTCCCAAAAGTGTCCTGCCTTTCCTGAACCGCAGCGCGCCAGACCGGCTGAAGGAAGTAACCGACAAGCGCCTACGTCGCCTGGGCGAGGCCGTGAGTGTGTTCGTGTCAGGCTTGAGCGAACTGAACCCACGGGTGCTCACGGCCAAAAGCGGCGAGTTGATCGGCTTTCTGGGCGCGCTGAACACTGGCCAGGAACTGCCGCTCTATCCGGCGAACACCTATGGCTTTCTGTCTTTCAACGTCGCCAATACCCGGGTGACGTTCCAAGGCGATCACTTCGAGCTTACCGAAGGTGTCGTGGGCCACCGCTACGGCAAAAGCTTCACCATCGGGGAATACTCCGAGGCCACCTCCTGCACCATGTTCGACATGCTGAACCTGCCGGTCGACATGATCGTCACGCATTCCTTCACGCCGATCAATTCGAACCTCATGGCGGGTCGGATCAAGCGGCAAAAGCGTCAGATGCAAGCCAGCCAGGATGCGGCCCTGTCGCTGATGGAAGCCCTCGACATCGCCGCCGATGATCTCGAGGCCAAGCGCCAAAGCTTCGGTGAGCATCATATGGTCGTGACGATCTTCTGTGATACGCTGGACGAGTTGCAGACGCTCAGCGCCGAGATCGTCAACGCCGCCGCCGCCGAAGGCGTGAAGATGATCGGTGAGCGGGTCGCGGCCAAGGCACATTACTTGAGCCAGCATCCCGGCAACCAGCCCAAGCGCGTGCGTGCCAGCGCCGTCACCAATCGCAACTTCTCGGATTTCGCGGCCTTCCACCGGACGCAGCTCGGCAAACCCGCAGCACTTACCCCTTGGGGCCGGGTCATCACCTATCTGCCTACGCCGGAGCAGAGCGCCTACCGGTTTTCCTATCACGAGCAGGGATCGCCCGACAAAGAACCGACCAGCGGCCATACCCTGATCATGGGGCGGCCCGGGTCGGGCAAATCGGTGCTTTCGGCCTTTCTGATGACCCAGGCCCGTCGCGCAGGGGCGCGGATCTTCGTCTTCGATTACCGTCTTGGCATGGAGATGGCGGTCCGCGCGGGTGGCGGGCGCTACGCGTCCCTGAACGCCGGCCAGCCCACGGGTCTCAATCCGCTCTGGACCGAGACCGATGCGCGGGGCACCGCCTGGCTCTCGGATTGGCTCGCCACACTGCTCTACCGCGCCGACAAGCCCCTGACCCCGGCACAAACCAACCGGATTCAGGAAGTTGTGCGCCAGAACGCGCAGGCCTCCAATCCGGCCCTGCGGAACTGGCGGGATTTCGCATCGCTTTTTGTGTCCACCGATGATGGCGGCGATCTGCACCAGCGCCTGCTCGAATGGACCGAAGACGGCCGCTATGGCTGGATCTTCGGACAGAGCCTTGAGGACACCTTCTCGCTCAAAGGCGATGTGGTGGGCTTCGATTTGACCGGTATTCTCGACAGCGAGGCCGACAAGGAGCGGATGGCGGTCCTCTCCTATCTTTTCCGCCGGGTCGAACGCGAGATCGAGGATCGCCGCCCCACCATCATCGTGATCGACGAGGCCTGGAAGGCCCTCGATAATGCGTATTTCGCCGAGCGGCTGTCGAACTGGCTGGTGACCGCGCGCAAGCAGAACACGGTTGCCGTGATGATGACGCAATACGCAAGCCAGCTAGAGCGCACCCGGACCGGCAAGACCATCGTCGAAGCCGTTCCGACGCAGATCCTGCTGCCCAATATCCGCGCGCAGCCTGCGGACTACGCCATGCTGAACCTCACGGAGAAGGAACTCGACGTCCTTCTCAACACCGGCAGCAATAGTCGCTTAGCGCTGATCCGCGACGATCAGGGCTCGATCGTCGTCGATGCCGATCTGAGCGCGCTTGGACCCAATCTCACCATCCTTGGCGGCATGGAAAAGGGCGAAGCGCTTGTCGGCGCCGATTACCGCGACCGCCCAGATTTTTGGAGACTTTCATGATCCGTATTCTGTTGTTTCTCGCCGCGCTCGGCGCGCTGGCCTCCTGCACGCAGTACCGGGAGCCGCAGGCGAACTGCTTCACATTCCTTGCGTCGACGGCACCCGTCGCGCCTGATTGCCACTTCACGCCCCTTGGCACCCCGGAGGGCGACATTGAAGTCTAGCCTGCCTCATATCCTGGCGTTTTGCCTGCTGCCCGGTCTCGGCATCGCCCAAGGCGTGCCGACCAATGACAGTGGGCTGACCGCGCGTGATATCGTCGAGACCGGCGATCGCGACGCAGACTTGGCTGTTCAGGCCGACAAGCTCGCAGTGCGCGAACTCATCGCGGAGATCGAGCGCGAACAGCTGGAAACCCTCCGACGCATCCTCGATGCCCAGACCAGCTTCGGCGGTCAGGGATTGCCGGCTATGGTCTCGGGGCTGGAAAGCGGCAGCGGCGATCCGGCCCGGTCAGTCGAGGCGGTCTATGGCAATGCCGCCATCGACCCCAATCCCGGCGGTGCGCAGATGTTCGGCGACGCCGCCGAGAACATCGAGCAGCTCATCATCCGCGTTGCCCAGGAAACCAGCGGCTTTGCGGGAATTGGCCGCGCAGGGCTCTCACCCGTCCAGTGGCGCGCGTTGCTGCAAGCGCTGATCTGGCAGGAAAGCCGTTTCACCATTGGGGCACGGTCTCCCGTCGGCGCCTATGGTCTCACCCAGATCATGCCTGGGACGGCCAGCGATCTGGGCATCAACCCGGAATATTATGACAGCCCCTACCTGCAGGTGCATGGCGGGGCGCGCTATCTCGCGACCCAGCTCAACACATTCGATGGCAACATCATCAACGCCCTCGCGGCCTATAACGCCGGACCTGGCCGGGTTTTCGAATATGGCGGCGTGCCACCCTTCCGCGAGACCCAGCACTACGTGTCGGTCATCCGTGAACGCTACAATCTCTATCTAAGCCGTATCGGCGGGATCGATGCGCTTGGCACGATCGATCCGGCGCTTCTTGCCAATGCCAACCTCTCGCTCACGGGTCATGGGGCGGCCTTTTATGGCAGCAACTCACCAGCCGCGATCCGCCAAGCCGCCCTGCGCATTTCCGACATCGTCGAACGGATTTCCGAGACTGAAGACGTGCAGGAAAGCATCGCACTCAACACCTATGCCCGCGCCGAACTCGTGCGCCTCGTCGCTGCACGCATTCGGCTTCAGGCGGCACGCACCCGCGTCCTTTCTGCCGAGGAACTGGCCCAGGCCAGCGCCCGCATGGCCGAAGGCGCGTTCATGGATTTTACGATCAGGGAGATTGAATGATGCGACATCTGCTCTTGAGGACAGCTTTGGCCACGACACTTGGCGTTGGCTTGCAGTTCAGCGCCCTACCCCCTGCCGCAGCACAAGGTGTACCGGTCGTCGACACCCAGAACATCGCGCAAAACATCCAGCAGCTGCGGCAGATGATCGAAGACGAGATCCTGCAAAACGAGCAGCTGACGCAGCTCCGCGAACAGCTTGCCACACTCACGGATCAACTCGCGGAGCTGCACAGAACCTATGAAGCGCTCACCCGACTTGCCGAGCTTCCCGAAATCATCCGGACGGAAATGGAAGACGAGTTGAACGGTCTGCTCGACCAGGAGTTCGGGGACATCCTCGCCACGATTGAGGCGATCAAGACTGGGGATTTCTCGGGCCTGTCTGGTTCTGGCGCAGGCGAGATCGAAACCCAGATGGACCGGGTGCTGGCCGACCTCGGTTTTGACGAGGACACCCTCTCGGAAATGGCCACGAGCGGCAATCCCGGGGCCAACCGCGTGGCGACGCAGGCCACCACCGGTGCCCTTGTCTCGGCGGCGGCCCAGAACAGCTATGAGGATGCCGGCCAATCGCTCGAGCGGGTAGACCGCCTTGTCGGGCTCATCGACGACATGGACGAACTCAAGGAAAGCATCGATCTCAACACGCGCGTGACCGCGGAGCTCGCCATTGCGCTGGTCGCCATGTGGCAGCTCGAAGCGGTGCAGACCGTGGGCGACGGCACCGGCGGCGTGATCGATGCCGCCACCATCGCCGAAGAGCAGCGCTTCATGGATTTCACCTTGCC
>NZ_JAYMWT010000027.1:0-1471 GCF_048056095.1 Phaeobacter sp. JH20_34
TGTTGCTTTCGTTTCGACATTTCTGATCTTGTTCATGTTGAAGATCAGCAGACAGAAAATCCCAGCCTGATGCCTGAGATCACAACACAGGGAAACGGCGCAAACAGCTATGGTGGCTTGCTCATTTTCAATGTTCCCGGAAATCTTGCGCCACCGAGTCTGGGAAAAGCCTGGTGGCCATTGCTGTTGCGGACAGCTTTGCTTGCGCAGGCGTCTGCCCGACATTTGGAATAGGTGGCTGGTTAAAGACAATTCTATCTTTAACGCCTCCTTCACCGCAGCCATGCTAAATCCTCAACTTGAACACGCTGATGCTAAAATTTGGGCACTCTGCATCTTTATGAAACGGTCTTACGGTCCGGGAATCGGTGAATACTTCAGAGGTGAGATGATAGTCCAATGGCAACAAATACATTCGAAGCGTTTTATCTCGGGGTTTTTTCTGATCTCGATCCCAACGAGGGCAATTTCCAGGCCGAGAACTCCAGTTCTCTACTCGGCCAGACCTTCGGCGCGTCGACCGCACCGCTATATGACAGCATCGATAGCCTGACATCAGATGACACCAACAATGATGGCGGTGTTAGCGAAAACGACTTTGGGCAGGTTGGCGAGAATCTGGTTTTTGGCGGGGTTGCCTCCACGCTTGACAGTGTGATCGAATACAACGTCACAATCACCTACATCGATGGCACCACCGCAACGGGGCAAATTGTCCTGTTGCAGGACGTTTCTGGACGGGTCTTTCTGGCCCCGTTTTCAGATGGAAGTGGAAAAAACACGGCTTTGGGGGCGAAGCCGATTGAATCCATTACACTCAATTCAATCGCAGCTGACAATTATGATGGCCTGGTCAGCGATACCGAGCAGGATGCGTTCATTGACGGCACGGTTGATGGCACCGCCGGCGATGACAACATGGGCACCAGCTATACGGACGCGGATGGCACCCAGATGAACGCCTATGGCGGGGATGACTCCGTTGATGCGGGCGCGGGCAATGACACCATCTCTGCGGGCGCTGGCAATGACACGATCTATGGCGGCGTCGGCAACGACTCGATCTTGGCGGGGGATGGGGCTGATTCCCT
The DNA here is from genome assembly GCF_048056095.1 of Phaeobacter sp. JH20_34. Classification (NCBI taxonomy): domain Bacteria; kingdom Pseudomonadati; phylum Pseudomonadota; class Alphaproteobacteria; order Rhodobacterales; family Roseobacteraceae; genus Phaeobacter; species Phaeobacter sp. JH20_34. The sequence goes on from NZ_JAYMWT010000027.1 coordinate 1,092, forward strand.
GTTCGGTGGCGGTGGTGATGACACGATCAATACCATGGGCGGTTCCAGTGGTTTTGAATCTGGAGGTCATACCACCGGCAACGCCGACACTGTCGATGCTGGTGCCGGGAACGATCTGGTGTTTGCTGGTTTCGGGATCGGCGAAGTATATGATGGCGGTACCGGTAACGATACATTTTCCGCGGAAAAGTTCGGAACAAACGACAGCGCCGACATCAACCTTCAAAGCGGGACATATACCACCGCTTACGGGGGGTCAGGCACCCTGGTCAATTTTGAGAATGTCACCGGCACATTTGGCAATGACACGATCACCGGCGACGCTGGCGATAACATTCTAAGTGGCGGACCTGCTGGCAATGACAGCATCGACGGCGGCG
>NZ_JAYMWT010000028.1:0-605 GCF_048056095.1 Phaeobacter sp. JH20_34
TTCAGGTTGTCGCCGGGCATAACCATCTCGGTACCCTCGGGCAGGGTCACGGTGCCGGTCACGTCGGTGGTCCGGAAGTAGAACTGCGGACGGTAGTTCGCGAAGAACGGGGTGTGACGACCGCCTTCTTCCTTGGTGAGGATATAGGCCTCAGCTTCGAACTTGGTGTGCGGCTTCACGGAACCCGGCTTACACAGAACCTGACCACGCTCAACGCCGTCACGGTCAACACCACGCAGCAGCGCGCCGATGTTGTCGCCTGCTTCACCACGGTCCAAGAGCTTGCGGAACATTTCCACACCGGTACAGGTGGTGGTGGAGGTGTCACGGATACCAACGATCTCGATCGAGTCGCCAACGTTGATCACGCCGCGCTCAATACGACCGGTCACAACGGTACCACGGCCGGAAATCGAGAACACGTCTTCGATCGGCATCAGGAACGGCTGGTCAACAGCGCGCTCAGGCGTGTCGATGTAATCGTCAACAGCCGCCATCAGTTCCTTGATCTTGTCGGCGCCGATCGCGTCGTCACGGCCTTCCATCGCCGCCAGAGCGGACCCTGCGATGATCGGGATATCGTCGCCCGGGTAGTCGTAGGAAGA
>NZ_JAYMWT010000029.1:0-14226 GCF_048056095.1 Phaeobacter sp. JH20_34
TTCTCGCTCTGCATCTGTGAATTCGACCCGAAGCTATAGGTGGTCTTTTCCAGCCCGTCCACCCACGGCGCGACGTGAGGTAAAGGACTATGGATAGCGGTCATTCGGTGGTTTTCGCGTTCGTATCGGCTTTGCTGGGGGGGTACCTCAGACAATGCAATTGGCGGCCGGCGGTCCTCAGCACCTAAAATCACTGTGACCCGAGGGTGGATGTCCCCTGCGGGAGCCAAAATCACACAAGAGGGATGGATGCCGTGTTGAACCGCAATGACTTGATAATCCGCATTGTTCTGCTGGGGGTGGGGGCAACCGCCTTCATGGATCTGTGGGCCGTCGTCGCCGATGCGCTATTTGGCGTGCCGCAAAGTAATTTTGCCGTGGTGGGGCGCTGGCTGGGGTACATGCCGGATGGGATCTTCACCCATGAAAGCATCGGCAAGGTCCCGCCGGTGGCGAATGAGGCCGCAATCGGCTGGACTGCGCATTATGTTGTGGGCGTGATTTTTGCGGCGCTGTTTGTCGCGCTAGGCGGGCAGCGCCAGCTGCTGAAGCCGGGGCCGGTTGCGCCGATTCTTTTTGGTCTGGTGACGGTGGTTGCGCCATTCTTCATCTTGCAGCCTGCCTTGGGGGCCGGAATCATGGCTTCGAACAAACCGAACCCGGACATTGCGCGGCTGAAGAGCCTGATGTCGCATTTCTCGTTCGGGTTGGGTCTCTATGTTGTCGCCTATGGCCTGTCGCGCCTCGCGCCGAAGGGTCAGCATGGATCAAGTGACCAGATTTCACCGGCAGAATAGACAGACGACTGCCGCGTTGGAAAACAAGAAAGGCGCAGGAGAGTCTCCTGCGCCTTTCCCGTTATTCGGCTGCGGTGGCTGCTCGGCCTTGCAGCGACCGGGTCAGTTACTCCCAACCCACCTGGTTGAAGATCTTCTGTGCGGTGGGGATGTTCTGCGCTACGTCCGACAGCTGCACGTCATCGGGTTTGAAGTGGCCGAGCGCCGCAATGCTGGGCGCAAGCGCAACACCCGGAACCGCCGGGTACTCATCATTGCCTGCGGAGAAATACTGCTGCGCCTGATCGGAGGCGAGGTATTCGAGGAACTTGATCGCGTTCTCCTTGTTCGGTGCGTTCACTGCAACACCGCCACCGGACAGGTTCATGTGGGCGCCTTCTGCGTCCTGCGCAGGGAAGACCCAGCCGATCATGTCACGTTCGGCGGACAGACCTTTCACGTCTTTGCGGATGGAGCGGGCGAAGTAGTAGCTGTTGCCAACGGCGATTTCGCACTCGCCGGAGACGATGCCGCGCAGCTGATCGGTGTCGCCGCCCTGGGGCGCGCGGGCCATGTTGGCAACGACGCCTTTTGCCCAGTCGGTTGCGGCTTCTTCACCGTGATGCGTGACGATGGAGGCCAGCAGAGTCTGGTTGTAGGTATTGGTCGAAGAGCGGATGCAGATCTGACCTTTGTAGGCGGGATCCGCGAGGTCGAGATATGTCTTCGGCGGGTTGGCGACATCTGCCTTGTCAAAGAAGATGATGCGCGCACGCTGGGAGAAGCCGAACCACTGGTTGTCCGCATCCTGCAGATAGCCGGGAACGCGGGCTTCCAGGATGTCGCTGTCGATGGCCTGAAGGAGGCCTTCGTTCTTGGCACGTGCCAGACGCGATGTATCAACTGTCAGCAGGATATCGGCGGGGGAGTTCGCGCCCTCGGCGCTCATCCGGGCGATCAACTCGTCAGCCTTGCCTTCGATCCGGTTGATCGTGATGCCGGTGGCCTCTTCGAAGTCGGAATAGAGCCGTTCGTCGGTATCGTAGTGGCGCGAGGAGTAGAGGTTCAGCTCACCCTCGGCAGCGGCAGATGTTGCGACGGCGGCGACCAAAGCGCCTGCAAGAATGGTGGTCGATTTCAGCATGGTACTTCCCATCTATTCAAAACACTCGGGGGGATCTTGGCCACTGGCGTCGAACCCGACTGATTTGCTCAGATAAAGAGTTTCACCAAAAATGCAAAGCAAAACTGACAAAAACGATCAGAAAAAGAGATGGGCCGTTACAACCCTCTTGAGGTCACCGGCAAGAGAGGCCTGAAAACACAAAAAAACCGCATCCGAAGATGCGGTTTTCTCAAATCAGCTATGCTGCGTCTGGCGATCAGCCCTGGCGTGCTTTAAAGCGGCGCTGGGTCTTGTTGATCACATAGACACGGCCCTTGCGACGCACAACGCGGCAATCACGGTGCCGGTTCTTGAGCGAGCGGAGCGAGTTCTTGACCTTCATGGCCTATCTCCTGTTCTGCGGCGCGAACCAGCGCCTGGGTTGCGGGGCTCCGATCGTAGGACCAGAGCAATGAATTCATGGTGGGCGATACAAGGTTCGAACTTGTGACCCCTTCGATGTCAACGAAGTGCTCTACCACTGAGCTAATCGCCCATGAATACCCACGCTTTCGGCCGGCCCCAAATTGAAAGGGGCGCGGATGACCGCGCCGGTGAGGGGGTCTATAAAATGAGTCGGAGAGGGGTGCAAGAGCTTTTGACCGCAGAAATTTCCGGTCTATGCTGTTTCTTGTATTTGAGCCGCCGGAGCCTGCATGTCTGACACAGTATATTTGGTGGAAATGCCACAGGAATTGCGGTCTGGGGTGGTTTTTGCCTCGCCGCATAGCGGATCGGATTACAGCGCGGCTTTTCTGGCGCAGACGATTCTCGATCCTTTGCAGCTGCGCAGTTCAGAAGACGCCTTCGTGGATGAGCTGTTTGCCGCCGCGCCGCGATTCGGGATGCCCCTGCTGACCGCGCGGGCGCCACGGGCCTATGTCGATCTCAATCGATCAACCGAAGAGCTGGATCCGGCGCTGATCGAAGGCGTCATCAAACGGGGGCAGAACCCGCGCGTGGCCTCTGGCCTGGGGGTGGTGCCGCGCGTGGTGGCCCATGGGCGGGCGATCTATCATGGCAAGCTGAGCCGGGCTGAAGCAAGTCACCGGATTGCCACCTATTGGCGCCCCTACCACGCGGCTTTGCAGCAGCTACTGGACCAGGCCCGCATCGGCTTTGGCCTGGCCGTGCTGATTGACTGTCATTCGATGCCGCACGAAGCGATTTCGGCCGCAGGACGGCGGGGGGCTGGGCTGCCGGATGTTGTGCTTGGCGATCGTTTCGGCGCGGCGGCCTCGGCCGAGATCATGGACCGGGTCGAAGCGGCGTTTGTTGGCGCAGGTTTGCGGGTCGCGCGAAACACGCCTTTTGCCGGGGCTTATATCACACAGACCTACGGGCGCCCGTCACGGGCGCAGCACGCGGTGCAGGTCGAGATTGACCGCTCACTCTATATGGATGAGGCGCGGATTGAGAAAACCTCTGATTTTGCAGCGCTGCAAAAGGTGCTGTCCGATGTGATTGCCGAGCTGTCGCAGCTGAACTGTGAACCGATGCCGCTGGCTGCGGAATAAACACAGGCGGCTGTTCAGCGCAGGGCGCGACCCTTCTGGATGGCCGATTTGCCGAAGCGTTCGCGAATTGCATCCGTGGCCCGCTCCGCCTTTGCGCGCTGCCCGGCCTGTGGATCCAGAAGGTCGCCGGTGATATCGGCCTGCGTTTCGGGCACCAGCTCGGAGATGCCGCAGCCAAGTAGCCGGTAGGGGCCTTCGTCGCCGACCTGATCCAGAAGCGCCCGCGCCGTTCGGTAGATCATGTCGGCAATCTGGGTCGCATCTCGCAGAGATTGCCGCCGGGTGAGGCTGCTGTGATTGGCGCGCTTCAGCTTCAGCGTCACCACCCGCCCTGCAAGCTGTCGGGCTTTGGCGCGGTCAGAGACTTTTTCGGCCAGCCGCCACAGGTGACCGTCCAGCACCTCCAGACTTGCGGTGTCCTCGTAGAAGGTGGTTTCGTTCGAGATGGATTTCACCGGCGCATTGGCCGACACCCGCCGCCGGTCCTGCCCGCGCGCGAGATGCCAGAGCCGTTCCCCCATCGAGCCGAACCGCGCGTTCAGATCAGTGCGGTCCCAGCGCAGCAAATCCGAAAAACTGCGGATGCCGGCTTTGTCGAGCGACGCCTGAGCGGCTGGGCCGATACCCCATATCAGGCGCACCGGTTTGTCTTTCAGGAAATCGGCTGTCTCCTCTTTGCCAATCACCGAGAATCCGCGCGGTTTGTCGAGGTCGGAGGCGACCTTTGCCAGGAATTTGTTGTGTGACAGCCCGATTGATCCTGTCACGCCCAGCTCGTCCTTCATGCGTTTGACCAGCCGTGCCAGCATCACCGCAGGTGGCGCACCATGCAGCCGCTGGGTGCCAGACAGATCCATGAAGGCCTCATCCAGCGACAGGGGTTCCACATCCGGCGTCAGCTCATCCATCATCGCTCGGATCTGGCGGCTGACCTCGACATAGACATTCATCCGCGGCTTTATCACCACGGCGTCCGGGCAAAGCTTGAGCGCCTGAAACATCGGCATGGCCGATCGCACACCGCGAATGCGCGCCACATAGCAGGCCGTAGAGACGACACCACGCCGCCCGCCCCCGATCACCACCGGTTTGTCGGCAAGCTCGGGATTGTCGCGTTTCTCAACGCTGGCGTAGAAGGCGTCGCAGTCCATATGTGCAATCGACAGCGAGAACAGCTCCGGGTGCGCCTTGATCCGTGGGCTCTGGCAGCTTGGGCAGCGCTTTGGATTTGGTGTCTGGCCGTTTTTTGGTTTGAGGACACCATAGGACAAGCACTCCCGGCACAGCACCTGCAGGCGCCGGGGCGCATGGCTGGGCGTCTCCAGCTCAGACGGAGCCGTGTGATCGGGCGGTATGTGCGATTGGTCTGACATGGGGCGGAGGCGTTGAGGCCGAAAGGGTCGGGGAATCTGATGGTGCTGCGGGGGCGCTCAGAGTAGCCTCTGCCACAGCAATTGTCTTTAGATCATCTGACATGGTGAGAGCAGCAATGACATTCAACGGCGCCAAGCTGGCGCTTTTCATTGGCGATAGGCTGCTGGTGATCGAGCGTGATGCCTATCCGCATATTCCCTACCCCGGCCATTGGGATTTCCCAGGCGGCGGGCGCGAAGGCGAGGAAACACCGGAAACCTGTGCGCTGCGCGAAACGGAAGAAGAGGTTGGGCTGGTCGTGCAGGAGGTGGATCTGGTGTGGCGGCAAAGCTATGAGCGGCGCAATGGTGTCGTCTGGTTTTTTGTCGCGCATCTGTCGGCCGCGCGGGAGCACGACATTCGGCTGGGCGATGAAGGTCAGAGCTGGGCGCTGGTGCGTCCTGAGTGGTACATCGGGCATGAGCTGGCGGTGCCGCATTTTGCGGAATATCTGCAAAGCTACCTGACACGCCCTGCCAAAGCTGGTGGCATAGGATAAAATGTGCGGTATCACCCTTGGCGGATCGCCTGTCAGCGGCTGAATATCCGGGGCTGAAAAGAAAGAACCCCCGCTGCTGTAGCGGGGGAGGTGACGAACCTCAGGAAGAGCAAGGCCGTCAGGGGAGTGTCTCCCGTATAGGGTCGGTCATTTTGACCGCTGGGCAAAGGCTGTAAGGCAGGATTATGTAATTCTGCCTTTGATTGTGTGCTTTTGCGGGCACAGGACAAAAGGGCGCAATTTGCTGCGGTGAAACGCAAAATACTGTTGTAATACTGTAGGTTGACGTTAGGTAATCTTGGCGCAAATGTGGCAGAATTCCCGTCCGGCATGGATCTGATGAAAAGTTTTATTTCGGCCAGATCTTTGAGTGGCGAGTGGGTCTGCCCGCCGCCTTCGGGTCAATCTGACCAGAAAACCCGTCGGGCAGATCTGTGCCGACGGGTTGCCCGTGTTGAATAAGTGTAACTGATGCCGTGTGGGACGCGCCGCAGGCGGGGGCCGGTTTACCGTGGCAAACTGGCCAGAATATCTTCGGCGGCGCTGCGCGGGGCGTCTGCTGCCCAGATCGGGCGACCGACCACAATATGATCGGCGCCGGCCTCCAGCGCACTTGCTGGGGTTGCCACCCTTTTCTGATCTCCAAGCGCCGCACCGGCAGGGCGGACGCCGGGGGTGACGATCAACTTGCCGGTGGCTTCTGGCAGGGCGCGGATCAGCGCCGCTTCCTGCGGGCTGGCGATTACGCCATCGGCCCCGGCCGCGAGAGCTAGCCCCGCGCGCTCTTGTACCAGATCGGGAATGTCGCCTGATTTTATCAGGGCTTCATCCAGATCGGAGCGGTCCAGCGAGGTCAGAATGGTGACACCAAGGATCTTGAGACTTGTGCCGGCGGCACCTTCCTTGGCAGCGCGCACCACATGGGGGTCGCCATGCACGGTGAGAAAGTCGAGGTCGAACTGGGCCAGCCCCCGAACCGCGGCCTCAACCGTGGCGCTGATATCAAACAGCTTCATATCGAGGAAAATTCGTTTGCCGCGCTCCTGTTTCAGCTCATTCGCAAGCGCCAGACCGCCACCGGTCAGCATCCCCAATCCGATTTTATAGAAGGAGACCGCGTCACCAAGCGTGTCGGCCAGCTGAAGCCCGGCAAGCGCATTGGGCACGTCCAGTGCAACGATCAGCCGGTCGTCGGCTTTGGCGTCAGGGGAAGAGTGGCTGGTGGAAGAAGCGGACATGAAGGTTCCTCGTCTTTTGTGCGGCGGTTCAGGCCGTGTGACGGTAGGGGTGGTCTTGGGATCGCACTGCTTTTAGTGCCGCCGCCTCGGTTGGGAAAGGGAAAAACGGGCCCGGCGGGGCGGTGGCAGGGTGCGACAAACCGATCGAGGGAGTGGCTGAATGAGCAAGCGGTTGATCTGGGTCAGGGATTTGGTGACATATTTGCCGCATAGTAGCCTTGAAGAGAGGATAAGACCTCCCACATTGGACAGGAGGCCCCGACCGGGACGTGCCGCAGAGCGGGCGTCACCAGAAAAGGGGGCGCTTATATAAGGAGAGCAAGATGGACTTGAACAAGTTCACTGAACGGGCGCGTGGTTTTGTGCAGGCGGCCCAGACGATTGCCCGACGTGAAGATCACCAGCGGCTGATGCCGGAGCACCTGTTGAAGGCGCTGATGGATGATGACCAGGGGCTGGCAAGCAATCTGATCACCCGCGCCGGTGGTAACCCGACCCAGGTGGTCCAGGCGCTGGAACTTGCGGTTTCGAAGCTGCCGAAGGTGCAGGGCAATTCCGCAGACATCTATCTGGACGGCCAGACCGCCAAGGTGCTGGATGAAGCGGCCAAGATTGCCGAGAAGGCTGGCGACAGCTTTGTCCCTGTCGAGCGGGTGCTGATGGCGCTGTGCATGGTGAAATCCAAAGCCAAGGAAGCGCTGGCGGCTGGTCACGTGACCGCCCAGGCGCTGAATGAGGCGGTGAATGACATCCGCAAGGGGCGCAAGGCAGACAGTGCCAGTGCCGAAGATGGCTATGACGCGCTCAAGAAATATGCCCGAGATCTGACCGAAGCTGTGCGCGAGGGCAAGATTGACCCGATCATCGGCCGCGACGAGGAAATTCGCCGCGCTATGCAGGTGCTGAGCCGCCGGACCAAGAACAACCCGGTGCTGATTGGTGAGCCGGGGGTTGGTAAAACTGCGATTGCCGAAGGTATGGCGCTGCGCATCGTCAATGGCGATGTGCCGGAATCCCTGCGTGACAAACAGTTGCTCTCGCTTGATATGGGCGCATTGATTGCCGGGGCCAAATACCGGGGCGAGTTTGAGGAACGGCTCAAGGCGGTGCTGACCGAAGTGACCGACGCCGCAGGCGAAATCATTCTGTTCATCGATGAAATGCACACGCTGGTTGGCGCGGGTAAATCCGATGGCGCGATGGATGCGGCCAACCTGATCAAACCGGCGCTGGCGCGGGGCGAACTCCACTGTATCGGCGCAACCACTCTGGATGAGTACCGCAAATACGTTGAGAAAGACGCGGCGCTTGCCCGGCGGTTCCAGCCTGTCATGGTGACGGAACCCACTGTGGAAGACACTATTTCGATCCTGCGGGGCATCAAAGAGAAATACGAGCTGCACCACGGTGTCCGTATCGCGGATGCGGCGCTGGTCGCGGCGGCCACCCTGTCGCATCGCTACATCACCGACCGGTTCCTGCCGGACAAGGCGATTGACCTTGTTGATGAGGCTGCGGCGCGTCTGCGGATGCAGGTCGACAGCAAGCCAGAAGAGCTGGATGCGCTCGACCGTCAGATTCTGCAGATGCAGATCGAGGAAGAGGCGTTGAAACTCGAGGATGACGCGGCCTCCAAGGATCGGCTGGATACCCTGCAGAAAGAGCTGTCGGACCTGCAGGAGAAATCCGCAGAGATGACCGCACAGTGGCAGTCCGAGCGGGACAAGCTGGCTTCGGCCCGTGAGCTGAAGGAGCGGCTGGACCGTGCGCGAGCGGATCTGGATGCAGCCAAACGTGAAGGCAACCTCGCCCGCGCAGGGGAGCTGTCCTACGGCGTTATTCCAGGCCTGGAAAAGCAGCTGAGCGAGGCTGAAGCCTCTGACCGTAACGGTTTGATGGTCGAAGAGGCCGTTCGTCCGGAGCAAATCGCCGGCGTGGTCGAGCGCTGGACCGGGATCCCGACATCCAAGATGCTCGAGGGCGAGCGCGAGAAGCTGTTGCGGATGGAGGCGGATCTGCATGGTCGTGTGATTGGTCAGGACACTGCGGTCACGGCTGTGGCCAATGCGGTGCGGCGCGCCCGAGCCGGGCTCAATGACGAGAACCGCCCGCTGGGGTCGTTCCTGTTCCTTGGTCCGACCGGTGTCGGCAAGACCGAGCTGACAAAGGCGGTGGCTGAGTTTCTGTTCGATGATGACAGCGCCATGGTGCGCGTGGATATGTCCGAGTTCATGGAGAAACATTCGGTAGCCCGCCTGATCGGCGCGCCTCCGGGATATGTCGGCTATGATGAGGGGGGCGTGCTGACCGAGGCCGTCCGGCGCAAACCCTATCAGGTTGTTCTGTTTGACGAGGTGGAGAAGGCCCATCCGGATGTCTTTAACGTGCTGTTGCAGGTGCTGGACGATGGGATGCTGACCGATGGACAGGGGCGGACCGTCGATTTCAAACAGACTCTGATTATCCTGACCTCCAACCTCGGTGCGCAGGCGCTCAGCCAGCTACCGGATGGGGCGGATGCCGCCGATGCCAAGCGGGATGTGATGGACGCGGTGCGTGCGCATTTCCGTCCTGAATTCCTGAACCGTCTGGATGAGACGATCATTTTTGATCGCCTGGGACGCAAGGACATGGATGGCATCGTCACGCTACAGCTGGCGCGGCTTGAAAAGCGGCTTGTGGGTCGCAAGATCGTGCTTGAGCTGGATGAGGGTGCAAAGACGTGGCTGGCGGATGAAGGATATGATCCGGTGTTCGGCGCCCGCCCGTTGAAACGGGTGATCCAGCGGGTCTTGCAGAACCCATTGGCGGAGATGCTTCTGGCCGGAGATATCCGCGATGGCGACACGGTGCCTGTAAGTGCCGGTGTCGAAGGTCTGATCATCGGCGATCGCATCGGCTCCACCGATCGGCCGCGCCCCGATGATGCGGTGGTGCACTAAGCTGACACGAAGAAGGAAGGCCCGCCGATCCGGCGGGCCTCTCTTATAAATGTCTGCTCATTGCTATGCGCGGCTGTTCAATTTCTGGCCATCACGGCCGTGGCCCCTCTGCGCCGCAGGACGGTCAGGCGGGGTTCCCAGTCATACCGGGGATCCTTGGCCGTTGCGGACCAATACAACCTGCCACCATAGCGCCATGGGTCCAGCACGATGCCGCCGTAGATATCCGCTCCCTTCGGGGCGATCACTGCGCTGCTGTGTTCAATCCGAAAGCTGTTTCTTGGCTCTGCGATGGCCCGTAGAACCGTAAGGCTTTGAAACCCTTCGCTTTGCAGCCGGGCCTGCATGTCCTCGGCGTAATGATAACAAAGGCCGCGTTGTTTGACGCCGGTATTGACGAGGGTGTTGTGCAGGATCGGTGAGGTTGTCACCTGATACTCCTGCGCAAGCGCGGTAGCGTGGCGATAGGCAATCAGCGCGGCTCTGGCCGCTTCTTCCGGATCGACTTGCGGGCCAAGTGCTTCAATCGCGTGGCGAAGCTGGCCGACCTCATCCGATTGGGTGTCCGTGCCCGGTGCGCAGGCAGCGATCATCGTGCCCGCGAGCAGCAGAAGCGAAACAAGGATGGACTTCATGCAGGATCTGTCCGCTGTCAATTTCCGTGGTGATCAGACTATCAAAGTCGGCGCCAGGAGGCAGCGGAAAAACTCAAACGATGGGTCTTACTCCTCGATTGCCTCCAGGACGATGTCATTCAGCAACGACTGGATCAGCTGCATGTCGCCATCAGGGAAAGCGCGAAAGCCGATTGTCGTGATCTCGCTGCCGGGCTGCTGTGCGACGAAGATATCGTAGGGGCAGAAGGTGATATTCATCGGATTGGCTTCCATCACCTTGCGCGACAGGCTGGCGGAGCAGAAAGAATAGACCTCGGCCTTTTGGAACAGAACGACGTCAGAGCCGACATCCTCGCGCGTCCGCTCCAGCATCTCTCCCACATGGCTGATATGATCGACCACAAACCCACGATTGGTGATCGCGCTTTCCAGCCCAAAGGTGACATCATCGAAGGCGAGATCGGTCTGATAGCTGACCATATCCGCCGTTATTGTCGGCTCGGCCGTGACAGGGAGGGATAACGCGATGAATGCCCCGTAACCCAGCCACAGAAGGCTGGCGAAGCGGCGTCCCGTGCGAAATGCAGCGGTTATTGCGGTGGATTTTGTCATGGTCCTCTCCCAATGTGATCAAAGGTGACTTGCCCGCCCGGTGGAATACACCAATTTGGTCTAGGGCGAACGGGCCGATGGGCAGCGCGTTCCATTATCATATAGGAGTTTTTGCATGGGTTTCGCGGCAAATGCCATAGAATTCCTCGCATATGCCTTTGTCTTTGCGTTGGGGGCACTGGCATTGGTGGCTGCGGGGCTGTTCGTGGTTGATCGGGTGCAGACCGAGGACGCGGTGCGCCGCAATTATCCGGTGATCGGTAGGTTTCGCGGCCTGTTCAGCACCTTGGGAGAGTTTTTCCGCCAGTATTTCTTTGCCATGGACCGCGAGGAGATGCCCTTCAACCGCGCGCAGCGCGAATGGGTGGGACGTGCCGCAGAAGGAAAGGGGAATACCGTTGCCTTCGGCTCGACCCGCAATCTGAACGTGCCGGGGACGCCAATCTTCGTGAATGCGGCATTTCCGGCCTTGGATGAGGGCAAGGCCTGTTGCGAGCCGCGCCTGATCGGGCCAACCGCCCGTCAGCCCTATATGGCACCCTCGTTCTTCAATATCTCCGGCATGAGTTATGGGGCGCTCTCTGCGCCGGCCGTCCGTGCCCTCAGCCATGGGGCAAAAGAGGCCGGTGTCTGGATGAACACAGGCGAGGGTGGTCTGAGCCCCTATCACCTGGAGGGGGGCTGCGATGTGGTGTTCCAGATTGGTACTGCCAAATACGGCGTGCGCGATGAGAACGGCGGGCTGAGCGACGAACAATTGCGCAAGGTTGCCGCCCATGATGCGGTGCGGATGTTTGAGCTGAAGCTGGCGCAGGGAGCAAAACCCGGCAAGGGTGGGATCCTTCCCGCGGCCAAGGTCACCCGGCAGATTGCCGAGATACGCGGCATCCCGGAAGGCGAGGACAGCATCTCCCCCAACCGGCATCCGGAGATTGCCAATTACGATCAGCTGCTGGATATGATCGCGCATCTTCGGGAGGTCACAGGCAAGCCGGTGGGGATAAAGCTGGTGGTCGGTGCTGAGACGGCCCTGCGCGAGTTGTTTCTGAATATTGCCGCCCGCAGGGACGACAGCGCGCCGGATTTCATCACCGTGGACGGTGGCGAGGGCGGAACCGGAGCCGCGCCTATGCCGTTGATTGATCTGGTTGGGATGTCTGTCCGGGAGGCACTGCCGCTGGCGTGCAATCTGCGCGATGAATACGGGCTGAAGGACCGCATTCGCCTCATCGCCTCTGGCAAGCTCGTCAATCCGGGCGATGTTGCCTGGGCGCTGGCGGCAGGCGCCGATTTTGTGACCTCGGCGCGGGGCTTCATGTTCTCTCTGGGGTGTATTCAGGCGCTGAAGTGTAACCGCAACAGCTGTCCGACAGGTATCACGACCCATGACAAGCGCCTGCAAAAGGGGTTGGTGGTCGAGGAAAAATCCACCCGCGTCGCGCGCTATGCCAAGGAGATCATCCATGAGGTGGAAACCATCGCGCATTCCGTTGGCGTGACCGAACCGCGTCAGCTGCGTCGTCGACATGTCAGGATCATGCAGGAAGATGGGCGCAGTCGGCCGATGAATGAGCTTATGCCAGGTTACAGTGCCATCGCGGAGACGTGAGAGGATATGTTTTGGACTGTGCCGCCCGCTGGCTTAGATCCTGCAGATACCCATACTAAGGAGACGCCGCATGGCCCACCGCTGGAAGAACGATCTGAGTGACGGCGACGTCACGCCTTATTCGGCTTTTCTGAACCGACGCCAGATCATGGCCGGTCTGGGCGGCGCTGCGGGGCTTGGTCTGGCGGGTTTGGCTGGCGGCACCGCACAGGCCGCAACGGAGGCGGAGCTGGAACCCAACAGCTGGGAAGACGTGACCAGCTATTGCAACTTCTATGAGTTCGGCACCGGCAAGGGGGATCCGGCTGCCTATGCCGGTCAGATGACCACCCAGCCCTGGAGCGTCGAAATCGATGGCCTGGTCGAGCGCCCGGGCAGCTACTCCATGAAGCAGATCATGGAGGCTATGACGCTTGAGGACCGGATCTATCGCTTCCGCTGTGTCGAGGCCTGGTCGATGGTGGTGCCCTGGCAGGGGTTTGAACTGGCGGATCTGCTCAATCTGGCCGGGGTGCAGGAGGGCGCGAAATATGTCGCCTTCGAAACCCTCTACCGGCCGTCGGAAATGCCCGGCACAGCCTATAAGGTGCTGGACTGGCCCTACCGGGAGGGCCTGCGCCTTGATGAGGCGCAGCACCCGTTGACGATCATGGCCACTGGCATCTTTGGCAAATCGCTACCCAATCAGAACGGGGCCCCGCTGCGACTGGTGGTGCCGTGGAAATACGGGTTCAAGTCGATCAAATCGATTGTCCGTATGACTCTCACCGATCAAGAGCCGCAGACCAGCTGGAACATGGCAAATGCGGGGGAGTACGGCTTCTATAGCAATGTGAACCCCAATGTGGACCATCCCCGCTGGAGTCAGGCCACCGAGCGCCGCATTGGCGGGGGGCTCTTTGCTCGCCGCGAGCCGACCCTGATGTTCAACGGCTATGAAAAAGAGGTGGCCGCGCTCTACGAGGGTATGGATCTGGCAAAGAACTTCTGAATGCAGCGCATCAACGATACAATTCGGGTCGTGCCCATCTGGCTGATCTATCTGCTGGGTGTACTGCCCGCAGGCCTGCTGTTCTATCAGGGGCTCTCCGGCGCGCTTGGCCCTGAGCCGATCAAGGCGCTTGAGCATGAATACGGCAAACTGGCGCTTCAGCTGCTCGTCGTCACCCTCGCTGTGACACCGCTGCGTCGGCTGCTCGGGCTGAACCTGATGCGGTTTCGCCGGGCCATCGGTCTTCTGTGTTTCTTCTATGTCAGCTGTCACCTGCTGGTCTGGCTTCTGTTGGATGTGCAGCTGCTCGGTCAGATTCTTGCCGATATTGTTAAGCGCCCATATATCACCATCGGCATGGCGGCCTTTGTTCTGATGCTGCCGCTCGCTCTGACCTCCAATAACGCTTCGGTCCGGCGTTTGAGAGGTAAATGGCGTAGCCTTCACCGGTTGACCTACCCGGCCGCTCTGTTCGGAGCCCTGCACTATGTGATGCTGGTGAAAGGCTTTCAGCTGGAACCGCTCATCTACATGGGGCTGATCCTTCTCCTGCTGGCACTCCGCCTGCCGGCGGTCCAGCGGTTGAGGCCCGCCTGAGTCGCGGTGCGAGGCGTATCTCGATCGCAGAAAGCTCCTGCCCGTGCGTATGGCGAGTCGAAACATCGCAGCGAATAGCCCTCTCGACTCGCCCGGACATGAGCGCAGACGACAGCGACTCGGAGCTGAAACCGGTTGCAGCTTTGTTCCTGCTGGGAAAATGGCCCGATCCTGCCAGGGAAATGTGGTATCCTCGATGGAGAAGTTTTCGTAAGCATCTGAAAATAATAGATTTTTGAGAAATTCATCA